>NZ_JALGRV010000004.1:0-567791 GCF_022815495.1 Rathayibacter sp. VKM Ac-2929 | reverse complement strand
GCCGCCGGCGTCGCGGGACGGCGCGCGGCGGCCGCCGCCCCTCCCCGCACGCTTCCTCCAGCGAGACAAGGACGTCACGATGACCATGACCGAACCGCGCTCCGACGCGCCGACTGTGACCGGATCCGCTCATCCGTTCCGCCGCAGGCCTCAGAAGGACCGCGCGACGACGCTCGCGCGAGCCGGCGACTGGGCCCGCCGCGCTCCCCTGCTCCCCGCTCTGATCTTCGTGATCGCGGTGACCCAGGTGCCGTTCCTCATCACGATCATCGTGTCCCTGTTCAACTGGGAGGCGCTTTACCCGAACGACATCGGGTTCGCCTGGCTTTCGAACTACATCACCGTCTTCTCCGACGAGGCCCTTCGCGGAGCGGTGGTCACCACGATCCTGCTGACCGTGACCGTCGTGCTCGTCAGCCTCCTCTTCGGCCTCGGCATCGCGCTGCTGCTCGACCGCACCTTCTTCGGACGCGGCATCGTGCGCACGATCATGATCGCGCCGTTCCTCGTCGTCCCCGTCGCTGCCGCCCTCGTCTGGAAGCACGCGCTCTACAACCCCGAGTACGGCCTGCTCAACGGCGCCCTGAACTGGTTCTTCGGCCTGTTCGGCGCGACCGCCCCGCAGCCCGACTGGATCGGCAGCAACGCCCTCGTCGCCGTCGAGGCCTCCCTCATCTGGCAGTGGACGCCGTTCATGATGCTGATCCTGCTCGCCGGCCTGCAGAGCCGCCCCCTGGACGTCCTCGAGGCCGCCCGCGTCGACGGCGCGACGACCTGGCAGATCTTCATCCACATGACGCTCCCCCACATGCGTCGCTACCTCGAGCTCGCAGCACTGCTGGGCTCGATCTACATCGTGCAGAACTTCGACGCCGTCTTCACCATCACCTCCGGGGGCCTCGGCACCGCCAACCTGCCGTACACGATCTACCAGCAGTTCTTCCAGGCACAGAACTACGGAGCGGCGTCGGCCGCCGGCGTCGTCGTCCTCATCGGAACGATGGCGATCGCCACCTTCGCGCTGCGCAGCATCTCCACACTCCTGAAAGAAGAGAACCGATGACCGCCCTCATCACGCGCCGCAAAGCGCCTCGCCCCGAGCTCACCATCGCCGGGTCCGGCACCCGCACCCGCGTCGGGAACTCCCTCCTGGGCCTGCTCGCCTGGGTCATCGGGCTCCTCTTCGTCACCCCGGTGCTCTGGATGATCCTCACCAGCCTGCACAGCGAGACCGACGCCGCGACCAACCCGCCGTCGCTGTTCGCCCCGCTCACCCTCGACGGCTACGCGAACTTCTTCGGCGCGAACTCGGGCGCCAGCCCCTGGCCCCCGCTGATCAACAGCGCCACCGCCAGCGTCGTCTCCACCGCCCTCGTGCTCCTGCTCGCCCTGCCCGCCGCCTACGCCCTCAGCATCAAGCCGGTGAAGAAGTGGTCGGACGTCATGTTCTTCTTCCTCTCCACCAAGATGCTGCCGATGGTCGCCGGCCTGCTGCCGATCTACCTGATCGCCAAGCAGATCGGAGCGCTGGACAGCATCGGGCTGCTCATCGTGCTCTACACCTCGATGAACCTCCCGATCGCCGTGTGGATGATGCGCTCGTTCCTCTCCGAGATCCCCGTCGAGATCCTCGAGGCCGCCGCGATCGACGGCGCCAGCCTGATCTCGATCTTCCGCCGGATCATCGTCCCGATCTCCGGCCCGGGCCTCGCCTCGACCGCGCTGATCTGCTTCATCTTCAGCTGGAACGAGCTGCTCTTCGCGAGCGTCCTGACCAGCACGAAGGCCTTCACCGCCCCGGTGTTCCTGACCAGCTTCGTCACCAGCCAGGGCCTGTTCCTCGCCCAGGTGTGCGCCGCAGCCGTCGCCGTGTCGCTGCCTGTGCTCATCGCCGGCTTCGCCGCTCAGGACAAGCTCGTCCAGGGCCTCTCGCTGGGAGCGGTCAAGTGAGCGCCGAGGAGCTGCGCTCCCTCGCCGACGAGTGGGCGCACCCGAAGGTCCCCGTCCCCACCTACGACCGGCACGGCCTGACCGCCGGCATCGTCCACTTCGGGGTGGGCGGCTTCCACCGTGCCCACCAGGCGATGGTCATCGACCGGCTCCTCGCGCAGGGCGAGGCCCGCGACTTCGCGATCTGCGGCGTCGGCGTCCTCGAGCAGGACCGCCGGATGAAGCAGGTCATGGACGCGCAGGACGGTCTCTACACCCTGGTGCTCAAGCACCCCGACGGCACTCGCGAAGCGCGCGTGATCGGCAGCATCATCGAGTACCTCCTCGCGGTCGACGATCCGGAGGCGGTCATCGAGAAGATGGCCGCCCCCTCCACCCGGATCGTCTCGCTCACCGTCACGGAGGGCGGCTACAACTTCCACCGCATCACCGGCGAGTTCGACGAGACGACCCCCGCAGTGCGGGCTGACGTCGAGGCGGCCGGCGAAGGGCGGGCGCCGCAGACGGTCTTCGGCCTCGTGAGCGCCGCGCTGCAGCGCCGACGAGAACGAGGCATCGAGCCCGTCACCGTGATGTCCTGCGACAACATCGCCGGCAACGGCCACGTCGCCAAGAAGATGTTCACCGCCTACGCCCGCCTCATCGACCCCGACCTCGCCGACTGGATGACCGAGGCCGTGCACTTCCCCAACAGCATGGTCGACCGCATCACCCCGGTCACCGGCGACGAGGACCGGGCCGAGGTCCGGGACGTGCACCGGATCGACGACGCCTGGCCGGTCGTCGCCGAGCCGTTCTTCCAGTGGGTGCTCGAGGACGACTTCCCGCTCGGCCGGCCCCCGTTCGAGGACGCCGGAGTGCAGCTCGTCGAGGACGTCGAACCGTACGAGCTGATGAAGCTGCGGCTGCTCAACGCCAGCCACCAGGGACTGTGCTACTTCGGCTACCTGATGGGCTACCGCTTCGCGCACGAGGCCACCGCCGACCCGCGCATCGCCCGGTTCCTCCGCGCCTACATGGACGACGAAGCCACGCCGACCCTCCCGCCGGTCCCCGGCATCGACCTTGAGGACTACAAGTCGACGCTCATCGAGCGGTTCCAGAACCCGGAGGTGCGCGACACCCTCGCACGCCTGTGCGCCGAGTCGAGCGACCGCATCCCGAAGTGGCTGCTCCCCGTCGTCCTCGCGAACCTCGAGACCGGCGGCAGCATCGTTCTCTCCGCAGGGATCGTCGCGAGCTGGGCGCGCTACGCGGAGGGCATCGACGAGGACGGCGAGCCGATCGTCGTCGTCGACCGGCTGGCCGAGCAGCTCACCCGGGCGGCACGCGAGCAGCACGAGGACCGGCTGTCGTTCCTGCGCGATCGCGACGTGTTCGGCGATCTGATCGACCAGCCGCGGTTCGTCGACGCCTACGTCGACGCGCTCGACTCGCTGCTCCTGCAGGGAGCCGCTGAAACCGTCGCCGGCTTCCTGAGGGCCGCCGACGAAGGGTGACTCTCCGACACCCGACACGAAGAAGAGGGAGGAGCGTCAGCTCCTCCCTCTTCTTCGTCTGCGCAGGACCCGGCCCGCGGGCAGACCGAGCCGGGGCTTCTCCGGGGATCAGGTCCCGACGAGGTCCCGTGTCCACGGCAGGTCGGCACCCCGCCGGCGCACCGTGATGGCGGCGCAGGACTGCGCGGTCTTGCCGAGCGCCGTGAGAGCGGCACCGGTCAGCACCTCACCCGCCCGGAACCGCTGCAGACCGGCTGCGTCCAGATGTGCGGTGAGTCCGTGCAGAAGACCGGCCATGAAGGAGTCGCCCGCTCCGATCGTGTCGACGACGCCCGTCGAATCCGCCGTCTGCTCCACTCGCTCGCGGCGCGTGGGCAGGACCGCGCCGGCACCTCCCCGCGTGATCGCGACGAGCTCGGGCCCGGACGCGAGCAGACGATCGGCGACCTCGTCGAGGGACGACCCCGGGTACAGCCACTCCGCGTCCTCATCGCTGAGCTTGATGACGTCGGACGCGGCGATGAAGCGCTCCGTCCGGACGAGCTGCTGCGCGTGCGGGCGCATCAGAGCAGCGCGGACGTTGGGGTCGAACGACACCAGCGACTCGTCGCGCGCGTCGAGGACGAGGCGCAGCGCGACCTCGTCACCCGGCGCGAGCACCGCACCGAGGGAGCCGGTGTGCACGACAGCAGGGAGCCTCTGCGCGGTCGATGGCGCTTCGGGGAGGTCCCAGCGCAGGTCGAAGTCGTACTCGGCCGAACCGTCAGCGGTGATGGTCGCGGTCGCCGTCGACGTCGCGCCGTCGCGACGACCCGCAGGGTCGACCTCGACATGGGACTGCAGGAGATGGGAGCGGATCGCCACTCCCCGGGGGTCGTCCCCGATCGAGGTGAGCAGCCGCACCCGATGCCCGAGCCGGCCCAGGCCCACGGCGACGTTCAAGGGCGAACCGCCCACCCGTTCGGAGACGGTCCCGTCCCGGTCCAGGACGACATCGATGAGGGCCTCGCCGATGACGAGGACGTCGCCTCCCGTCACGAACGGGGCGAGACGAGGAGCTTGCCGGTGCTGTCCGCGTTGGCCGCGGTGAACGCGTCGGAGATGTCCTCGAGCGAGTACCGGCCCGAGACGACCTCGGCGGTCGGCAGACCGCCGTCGACGGCGATGGAGATCGCGGTCTCGACATCGGCCTCGGTGTAGGCCGCGCAGCCCTGCACCCGGATCTCGAAGTCCTGGATGATCGGCATCGGCAGCACGGCGTCGCGCGCGGGAACGCCCACGACGACGAGAGTGCCGGCGCGGCGCAGCAGAGACACCGCCTGCGCGTAGGAGCGCTCGTTCGCGACGCAGTCCAGGACGACGTCGGCAGGCCCACCGAGGGCCGCGGCGACCTGCTCGTTCGCGTCAGCGTCCGATGCCTTCACCGCGCCGTGCGCTCCGATGCGCGTCGCGCGAGCGAGCTTGCCCTCGTCGAGATCGGTGGCGACGACGGTGCCGGCACCCGCGTTCAACGCGGCGACGACGCAGAGGACACCGATGGTGCCGGCGCCGAGGACGACGACGCGCGCTCCGGCGAGATCACCCGCGATACGGGCGGCGTGGACGGGCGTCGCGAGGCACTCGACGAGCGCGGCGGTCTCGTCGTCGACGGAGTCGGGGACGGCATAGAGGTTGCCGGCGGGGGCGACGAAGTACTCGGCCATCGCGCCGGCCCAGTGCCCGGACGGGTCGCAGCCGATCCAGGAGAGCCGCTCACACGCGTTCGAGCGCCCGGCGCGGCAGTTCAGGCAGGTGCCGCAGGCGACGTTGGGCTTGAGGAGCACACGCTGACCGACTTCGACGCCCTCGACCCCCTCGCCCAGCGCAGCGACGACACCGGTCGCCTCATGGCCGGGGAGGTAGGTCGAGGCGAGGAACGGGTGGTGCCCGGCGATCGCGTGGATGTCGGAGCCGCAAATGCCGACCAGGACGCTCTGCACGAGAACCTGGCCCGCCGCGGGCGTCGGCACATCGGCGGTCTCGAGGCGGACGCCTGAGAGCGGCTCGGCGACAGCGCGGTGCATCGTCGTTGAAGCTGTGGGAGGAGTGGTCATCGTCGAGTTCCTTCGAAGCGAGTGCGGAGGCGTGGGCCCGGATTCAGGTCGGTGAAGCCCGCAGCCGTTCCGTCGACTTCGACGGGACTGTCGGCACGAGACCTGGCTGGTGTTCATCGTCGACCTACCCGGGGAGGCGATCTAGACGCCACCTGCAGCGGTTCTGGTACAAATCTGCCGACGATTGTCGGGCATCGCTGAGTCAGCAGGTGCATGCATGCGCTTCGAAGGCTCCATGTTCCGGAGATCCGCTCGAGAATCAGGCGCTCCTTGTCATTGAACGAGGTCGGTGCACTCCCATATCTGATGAATAAGATCCTATTTATCCCGATGTCGAACGGACCGCGGTCGCCACACCCTCCGACGAGACCTTGCAGGCCACCGAGAGCATCCGTTCCTGGTCTCGCCGAAGGGGCGGTCCTTGCGGTGTCGACAAGCGCCGGGGTCCAAGTCCTCCGGCCCTCACCTGAACTGGAGGGAGAACGAAGAGAGCCCGACGCTCCGACGCAGGTCACTCTCCCAGTGCCCGGAACGGAGCAGGCGCCCTCGCAAGTAAGGGCGGCACAACGACCATTCCAACGTCCCCAGCGGGCGGGGTCTAGCCCCGCACCGCCGGTCTTTCACTCGACCCAGTGCATCGCCGCCGAGACGACGGAGAAGGTGCGCCGGTACCGGTCACGACAGAGGACGACTCTCGGCTGGCGAACGTGTCCGGTTCGCCATCCATTCGCCGATCAGGACTGGCAGAACGGTCGATCGGGCTGTCAGCGAACCGGTTCCGGGGCTGGCGGCCGACGCTAGGCCTCTTCGGCCCCCTCCCCGCCGAAGGTCGAATGCATGACCGGCCCGTGACCCGAATTCGCGGGTGGCGACGGATGTCACTGCGCCGACCGTCCGGAGCAGGCCTCGGCCCGGCCCTGGCCGACTCATCGGCGATCGCCCCGAGTGCGAGGGCCGGAGAAGCCGACCCGAGATCGCGTGATCCGTCGTGTCGCATCACGCCTTGACGCCACCGGCGGTCAACCCACTCTGCCAGTACCGCTGTAGGAAGACGAAGGAGGCGATCAACGGCACGACTGAGACCAGCGACCCCGCGATGACCGTCGAGAAGAGCGCTTGAGAGCCGCCACCCGCAGTCGCTGATGACTGGAGTTGAGCGAGTCCGACAGTCAAGGGATAAAGGTCGGACGACTGCAGCATGATCAGCGGAAGGAGATAATTGTTCCATGTCGCCACCAGTGAGAAGAGGAAGACCGTCACGACTCCGGAGGAGAGGAGAGGAAGTGCGATCCGAAAGAATATTCGTGCCTCACTCGCTCCGTCGACTCGCGCCGCTTCGAGCAGCTCGTCCGGAATCGCGTCGGCCGCGTACACCCTGAGGAGGTACACACCGAACGGGCTCACGAGCGAGGGTATTATCACCGCCCAGGGCGTGTTCACCACTCCGATGCGCGAGAACACCAAGTAGGTGGGAAGAGCTAAGGCGGTGAGGGGAATCATGATCGAACCCAAGATCGTACTGAAGACGGCGTCGCCACCTCGGAACCGGAACTTGGCGAACGCATAACCGGCCATCGCTGCTAGGAATGTGGCCCCCGTGGCGGAGATCACTGCATAGAGAATGGTATTGACCAGCCAGCGGCCGAAGATCCCGTCGCGGGCGGCGAAGAGCTGCTGCAGGTTGTCGAAAAGCGCGAAGTCACCTCCGAACCAGAGTCCGAAAGTCGAGAAGAGGCCGGCATTGTCCTTCGTCGACGAGATCACCAGCCACCAGAGCGGAAGGATGAAGTAGAGAACGCACAGCCAAAGAAGGATCGTCATGAGTGTGCTGCGACGCCTGCCCGTTCGACGAATTATCGTCGGCGATCCAGCGCTTCCGAGAGCGCGTACAGCCGTCATCGCGCCATCCCCTCACGACGCTCTGCGCGCTGAGACGAGGATTGGATGATGAACGAGATGACAGCGATGAGGAGACCCAGGAGAAACGCGATAGCGGCCGCGTAGTTGGGCTCACGGTTGATGAAAGCCAGGTTGTAGGCGTAGTAGTTCGGCGTGAACGAATTCGAGATGGCGTCGATCGCAATCGTGTTGAGGAGGCTGGGCTCCGTGAAGAGTTGGAAGGTACCGATCACCGAGAAGATGAGCGTCAGAACGAGTGCAGGGCGAAGCGCTGGCAGTTTGATGCTCAAGGCGATGCGGAACTGCCCGGCACCATCGATCTCAGCCGCCTCGTAGAGCTCGACGGGAATCGCGCGGAGGGCAGCGTAGAGGATGATCATGTTGTATCCGACGAACCCCCATGTGACGACGTTCATCATCGATCCGAGAATGTTCTCAGGGCTGAGCAGATCCGGGGATCCGAGGCCCATGAAGCGGGTCACCTGGGTGATGGGTCCGAAGTTGGGTCCGTACAGATAGCCCCACATGAGGGTGGCGACGACAGCAGGCACGGCGTAGGGCAGAAAGATGAGCAGCCGAGCGACGCTCGACCCGCGGGCGAGCCTGCTATCGAGCACGAGAGCGAGGATGATCGCAAGACCGAGCATGACGGGCACTTGGACGACGAAGAAGAGGATGACGCGGCCCACGCTGCCGATGAGTTCGGGATCCTGAAGTGCACGAAGATAGTTGTTCAGCCCGGCGAAAGTCTGACCGCCGACGAGCGTGGTCTCGAAGAGGCTGAGGTAGCCCGCATAGACGAGCGGCGCGATGAGCATCCCGGTGAACACGAGCAGGAAAGGCGAGACGAAGAGCCAGGCGACTGCGCTCTGACGTCTTCGGGCACTGCCTGCTCGTTTCCGAGTGCGTTGTGGGTCACCGGTGACCGACGGGCGGATTGCTGTGGTCATGTGCGGACCTTCCTTGGAGCACAAGAAGTGGTGGAGGGCGGGCACCTGGCCGTCAGGTGCCCGCCCGACGTTCTAATCGACGGTGAATCCCTGTGCTTCCGCGTAGGTGACGAGGTCGTCCTGCCACGCGTCGAGAGCATCAGCGAGGTCCCCCTTGGCCGAAAGCACAGGAGTGACGTTCTCCTCGAAGCTGGCCTGGACGTATTCCATGAACGGCAGCCACTGGAAGTCGGTGTCCACCGTTCCGGCGATGTCGGCGAACAGTTCGTTCACCCTCTGCCCGCCGTAGAACTCCGGCTCGGCTCCCGTGAAGTCAGGATTCTCGAGCATGTCGGTGGTCGAAGGGAACAGGAACTGCTGCGAGGCGAGCAGCGCAGTCGACTCCGGATCGTGATTGATGAACTTCGCGAGTTCGGCGGCCGCGATCGGGTTCTCAGTCGTGGCGAGCACGACGTTCGAGGAGCCGCCCCAACTGCCGGAGACGTCTTCGGAAGCGGACCACTGCGGCAGCGGAGCTGCGCGCCACAGCCCAGACGTGGCGCCCGCGGTTCCCTCGAGGAACAGAGGGCCCCAAGCGGCCGTCAGCCAGCCCGCGTACGTGCCGTTCGCTAGTCCCTGGTACCACTGGTCATTGAAATCCGCGTCCGTCGAGACGAGATCGCGCTGGATGAGGTCGGTCCAGTAGTCCGCGATCTCCTTCGCCTCTGGACCGTTGACGTCGATCGACACGGTCTCGGCCCCGTCGTAGGAGAAGGGCTGCACTCCGCGCTGCCAGAAGAACGCGATGAACTGATTTGCCTGGGCGGCGCCCATGTTGGAGATGTACGAGCCGGTCTCGGACTTGACGGCTTCTGCAGCATCGGCGTACTCGTCCCAGGTGGCCGGCGGCTCGGTGATTCCTGCGGTAGTCAGGATGTCCTCGCGGTAGAGATTCCCCATCGGCCCGATGTCCTGCGGGATGGCCCAGACCTCCTCGCCCGGTGAGACCTGATTCCATACCCAGTCGACGTAATCGCCTGCGAGTTCGTCTGCGCCGTAGGGTGCCAGATCGAGGAGCGAGTCGGTCAAGACGAACGACGGGAGCAGTTGGTACTCGATCTGAGCGAGATCCGGTGCGCCTTCACCCGCTTCCAGGGCAGTGCGGAGGATCTGATGCTGAGTCGTCCCCTGCCCGAGGTTCTCGACGGTGACGTCGATCGCCGGATACCTCTCCTCGAAGAGAGCGACCTCGTCTTCGATGCCCGGAACCCACGTCCAGAAGGTCAATTCTGTGGGGGTCTCCATGGCCTGTGCAATGTCTTCCTCGGTGACGGCTGCGGTCGGTCCCGTGTCGTCTGATCCGACGCAGCCGGCGAGGGTGAGAACCGTGATTCCCATGATCGCCAGCGTCATTGCTGATCTGCGCTGCATGTGTTTCTCCTTAGTGGTGGGATGTGGATGAGGAATCCGCCGCGTCCACGAACGTGCGGGTGGACCAGGGGCCCAGGCGAATCGTCGTGCCCGCGGGAAGTCCGGTTCCGGTCACCGCGTCGCGGAGCGACGAGGTCAGAGGGAACTCGATCTCGCGCCACCCCCAGTTGAAGACGAACCAGACGCGGTCCCCGGCGCCGTTGACGCCGGACGAGACGGTGAGGGGCAGTTCGTGGGAGGTGGTCAGCCGGTCCGCAATCGGCTCCGGGACGGCCCATCGGATGAGGTCAGCGGCCAGGGCGGGCGACGGTGACGTCCCGAGAACGGTGATCCGTCCTGCGCCGTGCACTCGGCTCGTGGCAGCGGCGAAGTCGCCGAAGCGCGGGTGGTCGTAGCCGAGAAGGGTCTCCGCGGAATCGGCGAGGAGCCCGTCCACCCAGCGCTCGGCTCGGGCACCGTCCGAGAGAGGAAGTTCAGAGGTCGGCACGAGCGAGATCGGCGCCCGCAGGTTCGACACCTCGTCGTAGTGGGTTCCCGACGCGGCGGCGAGACGTGCGGGCATCTGCTCTGTCCGCGCTCGAGCCTCTCCATCGCCGAAGCCGGTGCGCACACCGACGATCAGATGTCCTCCTGCGTGCGCGTAGTCGCGCAGCAGATCAAGCAGTTCATCGCTCGCGACGTAGAGGCCGGCCGCGACGAGCACCGGGTGCGTGGCGGCGAGGACGCCGGCGCCGGACTCGAGAGCCTGCTCCGAATGAAGGATCCGGGCCTGGGCGCCACCGTCGATGACGCCGCGGTAGTGAGCATGGAAGATGTGCTCGTACGAATCACGGCCCGGAGCTCCCTGCGCATCCGGGAACGTGGGCATGAAGTCCAACGCGTAGCCGCTGTCGTTCGACCACAGGAGAGCGACGTCCGCATCAGGCGAGTACCCGGTGAGAGAGGTTCCGATCGCGCGCAGTTCGGCACCGATCTCGGAGACCTCTCTGAACACGCGGCCGGGCTCGAGGCTGTGCGGGAGGACTCCGCCCCAGTGGGTCTCGAAGCCGAAGTGCAGAGTGTGCCAGTGCCAGTACTCGACCATCGATGCGCCGCGGGAGACGAGGGCGAGGGCGGCCTGCTTGAGCTGGCCGGGGTAAGGCGGCTGGTTGAAGTGCGAGCCGCCGATCGCCTGTGCGTTCGTCTCCGTGACGAGGAATCGTTCCTGTCGCGAGGAGTAGAACCTGTCGGCTTGACCGAGGAGTCCCGGAACACCCGTCGTGAACCAAGGGACGTCAGGCTCGAGAACCTGCCCCGCATCGAGGTGATCCTGCATCGAGTAGTAGGGATTCCCGGCGGTGACGTCGAGTGCGCGCACGACCTCGCGGTCGTCGACTCCTGGACGCGCGTAGGCGATGCACGTCGTGACGAACTGCTCCGGGGAGGAGTACTCGCGGACGATGCCGGCCTGCCAGGCGATGAACTCGGTGGTCAGTTCCGCCTGGTACCTCCTCCAAGCCAGGTCGTACTGCGGGGACGAGTTCCCTGCCGGCCGCCAGAGCTCCGACCACTCGTCCAGCCTGTGGGACCAGTAGGTGAGGCCCCACTCGCGATTGAGCGTGTCGACGGTTCCGTACGTCTTCTCGAGCCACGCGAGGAAGCCCTCGAACACGGCCTGACCGTGAAAGAGGTGAAGGCCCGGTTCGTTGTCGACCTGATAGCCGATGACGGCCGGGTGACCGGCGTAGCGCCCGATGATCGCTCGGATGACGCGCTCCGCGTAGATGCGGAACGTGGGGCTCGAGTAGTCGATCTCCTGACGCGATCCCCAGGGGAACGATTCACCTGAGGCGGTGACGAGGGCGATCTCAGGATGCGCGACCTGCAACCACGGCGGCACGGCGTAGGTGGGCGTGCCGAGAACGACATGGATTCCCCTCGCGTGCGCTCCATCCAGCACAGGCTGCAGCCATTCCAGCTCGAACTCTCCCGAGCGAGGCTCCCACGTCGACCACACGGACTCGCCCACTCGGATGACCGTCAGGCCGGCCTCCACCATCAGGTCGAGGTCAGTGTCGAGCCGGCCCTCAGGCAGGTACTCGGGGTAAAAGGCTGCGCCGTACAGCACACCGGGCAGGTTGATCACCATCGAAGATCCTTCCGGAATGTTGTCGACAACATTCACTGGTTCATCATCATCGGTGCGTCTGGAGATCGTGTCAACCCTCACAGGATCGGAGCGGCCACCTCCGACGTTCTCCCCCGGTATCGTGTCGGCATCATGAGTGCACGAGGAGAGGCCGACCGGAACTCCTCGCGGCCTGCGACGATCTATGACGTGGCGCGGAAGGCAGGGGTCTCTCACCAGACCGTCACCCGGTTCCTCGCCGGCTTCGAGGGGATCCGCCCCGCGACGCGAGATCGGGTAGTGGGCGCACTCGAGGAGCTGCATTACCGGCCGAACCTGACTGCCCGGAGCCTCAAGTCGGGGCGGTCGATGCGGATCGGGGCGATCTCGCACGACCTGACGCAGGTCGGACCGAGCAGGATCGCTCAAGCCGCCAGTGATGCCGCGCGGCGAGAAGGAATGGTGCTCGACCTCGTCTCGGTGGACACCCGCGATCCTTCGGCGATCCAGGCGGGGGTCGACGCGCTCGTGCAGCATTCACTCGCGGGTGTCCTGGTGCTCGTCTCCACGGACGAGATGAATGCTGTCCTTCATGCTGCCGAGTTCCGCGCACCGGTGTTCTTCGCCTCTGACAGCGAGGCGACCGCATCGGATCTCGAGGCGCGGTCATCCGGCATCCCAGCGGTGGTCGATCATCTGCGCCGCCTCGGACACACGCGGTTCGCTCATGTCGGTGGACCTCAGAACTGGCCTGCCGCCCGCCTCCGCGATCGCATCTTCGAGGACGCCGTCGTGGGTTCCGCAGGACAGCTGGTCGCTCGGGCCTACGGGGACTGGTCCGCTGAGTCCGGACACCGCGCCGTCGCCGAATCAGGCGACCTCGGAGGAGCGACCGCCCTCTTCGCGGCGAACGACCAGATGGCTCTCGGAAGCATCCTCGCCTTGAAGCGCAGGGGCCTTCGTGTGCCCGAGGACATCAGCGTGGTCGGGATGGATGACATTCCAGAAGCGGCTTACATGGATCCTCCGCTCACAACCCTCCATGTCGACTACGCCTCCCTCGGAGAACGGAGCGTGCGCGATCTGCTTGCGATGTCGGCTGGGCGCAGCCTTGAGCCCCGTCCGCTCGCGGTTCCGCGACTCGTGGTCCGAGAGTCGACCTTTCCGCCGGCCGACCGAGGCGGGGGCAAGGCGAATCGGTGACGGGGCGAGCCCTTGCGAATGGTCCGCTTCCGGCCTCGCGTCATTCCGCGCCGTGGCGACCTCCGTACGGCCCCGACCAACTCTGCTTACTTACCACCCTGGACCTGGCACCCCGGTCCCCGAGGAAACTTCGACCGTCCTCCGATGAGCACGACGGAGCAACGCTCCCTTACGACCTCGGAGCGGCACCGCGCTACCGGAGCGGTCCGAACGGCGAAGGGGCGTCTCAGTTCGCCGTGGCGAGATGAGCGGGCTTTCCAGAATCATCACCTCTCCGTGCGACGGCGGCGGTTCTCGCGCCATGGACGATTATGAGCCCGGAGCCGATGATCGCCCAGCAGGCGAGGACGAGAACGGACTGCGAGACCGCGCTGCCGTCGAAGTACCCTGCAGACTGGAGGGCGCGGACCGCCGCACCCTGCGGTAGGACATCGGACAGGAACTGCGCCCATCCCGGCAGCAGATCGAAGCCGATCGAGGCACCACTGGTCGCGTTCCCGGCGACCGTCAGCAGCAGGACGGCGATGCCGATGCCGGGTGGACCGAGCCAGGTGACAAGAGCCTTCGTGCCGAACGCGCTCGCTGCCGAGAGCAGCACGAGGACACCCGCGAGCTCGGGCAAGGGAGTCGTCACCGCGCCGTAGACGGGGCCGGCGAGCGTGGCGGCCGCGATCCCGATCAGTGCCGCGAACGCACTCAGGATCACGAGTCGGTGTCGGAGACGCACGCGTGCAGCATTGGCGCTCAGCGACTGGGCGAGGATGAATGAGGAGAGCGTGACACCGAAGACGACGTAGAAGCTGACGAGACCACGGCTGTCGAACTGAACGAGTGGCACGATATCCCGCTCAGCCAACGTGAGGTGAGCTGCCGCCGCGATCCCCTGCACCATCGAGCGGACGGCGCCGGACTCGCTCAGACCCGCTGCACTCGCGTAGTCGAGTTGCATGCTCCCCGCCCCGTCGCCCGCTATGACACCCACGGCAGAGCCGCGTTCGACGAGGCTGTGGCCGGCCGAGAGTGAATCCACGTTCGAGATGTCGACTCTCTCGCCGAGCCCTGTCGCAACCTGGTCCTGCAGGCTCGCCCCCACTACAGCAACGGGGATTCGAAAGGGTTCCGGAGCTCGTTGCAGGCCGACGTAGACGGCCACGAAAGCCATGCCGACGACGAGCGCCGTGACGGTCGGCGCGATCCACGCCCGGTGCAGTGTCCGAGTCGAACCGTCCTTCGAGCGGTATCCGCTCATGGCATCCTCCAGCTATCGTGGTTTGAATGGCAAACCATTCTGATAGTACCGAAAGCGGTTTGGAGATCAAACCGAACGCGGATGCGCTGAGTGTTGCTCTCGACGCGGTCAGCGATCGCTGGTCGCTGCACATCGTCCGAGTGCTCGCGCTTGGGGCGCACCGGTACACGGAGATGATCCGAGCGCTCGGGATTCCTCGAGACGTCCTCGCCGGCCGATTGCGACGTCTCACCGAGGAGGGCATCGTGCGACCGGTTCCGGGCGGCGCAGGCGGTCGTCCTCGCGGTTACGAGTTGACCGAGAAGGGGAACGATCTCGGTCAGGTGATCCTGGTGCTCAAGCGCTGGGGTGACCGCTACGGCGCTCCAGACCTGACCCGTCGGACGATCCTGCACGTGCAGTGCGGTCATCCGTTCGTCGCCGACGTACGCTGCCAGGAATGCGGGCACGGCCTGGGTGTCCGAGACTTGCAATCGCCGGAGGCGACCTGAAGTCGCCCGTGACCCCTGACTCGCCCTTGACCAGTGCCACGGTGCGACCATGACGAGCACGACCCTGTCGGTGCTGTCATCGGTACGTCGCTACCCGCGACGCCTCACCTGTGCTCCTAGGCGCCGGCCTGCGAGCCGGACGTCGCAGTCGGGGCGAGCTCGGTCATCGCGATGGTGAAGGCCGGGGACGCAGCGACCTTAAGCCACTCCGTGGCGTGCTCCGGCGTCGGAGCACTTACAGTCCCTCCGCAGTCACCCGGCCCGTCCGCGCTGGAGGCACCGTATTGCTCGTCTACTTCTGGCGCTGGAGCTGCGGAGGGGGGGGCTTAACTAATCCAGCATTGTGGGATAACGTTCCCGTGCAAGCCCACCAACCGCGGGAGAGCCGCGGCTGCAGTGGAGGCTCGGACGCACTCGATGGAGAGGCAACGGATGACCAAGAACATGCTGACGACCGCGACGGAACCGGCGAGGGTTTCTCCTACGGGGACGATCAGAACGAAGCCGCAGACCCTCAGAAAAGTGACGCTCGCCGCTTCGGTGGGGTCCGCGATCGAGTACTTCGAGCTCGTGATCTACGGGGCGATGGCTCCGTACCTGGCGGAGGTCTTCTTCCCGTCCGACGATCGCACTGCCGCCCTTCTCAGTACCTTCGTCGTCTTCGCCATCGCCTTCTTCGCACGACCGCTCGGGGGCCTGATCTGGGGTCCGATCGGCGATCGTGTCGGACGGAAGAAGGCGCTGGTCGCGATCATCATCCTGATGAGCCTCTCGACGGCAGTGATCGGCATCCTTCCCGGCTTCGACGCCATCGGGCCGCTGGCGCCGGTCCTCCTCGTGCTCATGCGGCTCCTTCAGGGGATCTCGGCCGGAGGGGAGATGCCGGGAGCAGCGACACTCGTCGGGGAGTACGCGCCGAACGATCGTCGCGGACTGCAGACGAGCTTCCTCCACTGGGGAGTCGTCAGCGGACAGATCCTGGCTCTTCTCGTCGGTGCAGCACTCGCCATCGGCATCCCCGCCGAGCAGATGCAGGCCTGGGGTTGGCGGCTACCGTTCCTTCTCGCCATCCCACTCGGCGCGGTCGCTCTCGTCATCCGGTCCCGGGTCGACGAGTCTCCGGTCTTCGAGCGGCTCGCTGCTCTGAGCACTGCCCGCGAGAACCCGCTGCGCACTCTGCTCACCACAGCGCGCGGATGGAGGATGCTGGGCCGAACGGCCTTCATCAACCTTCCGGCCAGCGTCCCGGCGTACATGCTGATGACGTTCATGCCCGCCTTCCTCCAGAACAGTCTCGGCTTCGGGAGCTGGCAGGCCCTGATGGCGGTGCTCGCCGGGGTGCTCTTCACCTTCCTCTTCGTGCCCCTTTCCGGCACTCTCTCGGACCGCATCGGTCGACGCCGGATCCTGTTCGCCCTCTGCCTCCTGCAACTCGTGCTCGCGTGGCCGACCTTCGCGATGCTGACGTCCGGCAACGCGGCGCTGGCGGTGCTCGGTCTCGTGCTGCTCGGGACGATGAACGGGACGGCGATCGGAGCGCAGTCCGCACCGCTGCTCGAGACCTTCCCGACCTCGATCCGCTACAGCGGATACGCACTGGCGCTGGGACTCTCCACCGCACTCATCGCGGGCCCGACGCCGTACGTCGCGACATGGCTGGTGGACACGACCGGCAGCACCATGGCGCCGATGTGGTTGATCATCGGATGCGCCGTGCCCTCACTCATCGGTTCCCTCTTCCTGCGCGAAACCGCCGGCAAGCCGTTGGTCACCGACCTCTCGCCGTCCGACGCTCCGTGAACCAGCGGGACTTCCGCGCCCCCGAGCCGACCTTCTGAAGGAGGAGAGATGCCGACGATCACCGCCGTCGAGACGATCCCGACGACCATCCCCTACCACCACGCGATCGAGGCGTCCTCGGGCGTCCTCGACCGGGCGGAGCACGTGCTGATCCTCGTGCGCACCGACGTCGGCGCCACGGGCATCGGCGAGGCCGTATCGAGGTCGTTCGTCTACGGAGAGTCGCAGGAGTCCATCGTCGCGGCAGTGCAGAAATGGATCGCACCGATCCTCGTCGGCGAGGACCCCTTCGCCGTCAACGCGCACCACGAAGCGCTGGCCTGGATCGCCGGCAACAACACCGCGCTGGGGGCCGTCGACATCGCTCTCCACGACCTCCGCGGCACGCTCAGCGGGCTTCCCGCGTGGAAGCTCCTCGGTGGCGAGAAGCGGCCGATGCGAGTCACCCGCATCCTGTCGATGGGCTCGCCCGCCGACAGCGCTCGCGAGGCCCGAGCGGCGGCCGAGACCCACGGCATCAGCAGCTTCAAGGTCAAGGTCGGAGACGACGTCGCCGACGACCTGAGCCGCGTGACGGCCGTCCGAGAGGCCGTCGGCCCGCAGGCGACGGTCTACGTCGATGCGAATCACGGCTACACGGCGGAGCAGGCCGTGGAGATGATGAACGCGGCGGCCGAGTTCGGCGTGACGCTGATCGAGGAGCCGACGCCCGCGGAGGACCGCCTCGGTCGGCGCCGATTCGGCACTCACACGACGGCCGCCATCATGGCGGACGAGAGCGCACCGACCCTCGCCGCCACCGCCGCGGAAATCCTCGAGGGCGGCGCCCGGGCGATCAGCATCAAGACCACGCGGACGGGATTCACGGAATCGGCCCAGATCGTCGCCCTCGCCCGAGCTCTCGGAGCCCGAACCCTCCTCGGCAGCCAGGCCGACAGCATGATCGGAGCGGCCGCGTCCCTCTGCTTCGGCTCGGCGCATCCCGCCGTCGTCCGAGAGCCCGCGGAGCTCGACTACTACACCACGCTCACCGACACCCTCACCTCGGAGCGCCTCGTGGTCTCGAACGGCGTCCTCCATCCCTCCGACCGTCCCGGCATCGGCGTCCTCCTCGACGAGGAGAAGGTCCGTCGCTACCGGGTCGACTGACCGACGGCCGGTCAGCCGAGGGTGACGACGACCTTCCCGGCGGACCTGCCGGTGCGCAGGTGCCCGAGCGCGTCGGGCGCGCGCTCGAAGTCGTACGTCGCCGCGACCACGGGCCGGAGCCGACCCGCGACGATCGCGGGCAGCAGCGTCCGGGCGAGGCCGTCGAGGAGATCGCCCAGCACCTCGGGCGGGGTCAGCCCGTACGACACCGACCGGAGAAGGACGTGGCGGCGGGCGAGAGCGAACAGGTCCAGAGCGCCGGTCCCACCAGCCAGCCGTCCCACACTGACGACGGTGCCGCCGTCGCGGGCGGCTGCGACGGCGGAATCCAGCGCATCGCCGCCGAGGTGGTCGAGGACCACGTCGGTACCGACTCCGTCGGTCGCCTCGAGGGCCGCCGCGGCGATGCCGTCGTTGGCGGTGAGGAGCACCGCGTCGGCACCGGCGTCGGCGAGTGCGCGGATCTTGTCCTCCGATCTGGTGGTCGCCAGGACGCGCCGCGCCCCGCGCTCCTTCGCGACCTGCACGGCGACGAGTCCGAGTGCCGAGCTTCCGCCGGTGACGAGCACGGTGGATCCCTCCCCGATCGCCGCCGTCTCAGCGGCGCCGAACTCGGTCGTGAAGGCCGTGGGCGTCGCGGCGGCGTCGACGTCGCTCAGCGCGTCGGGAGTCACGAGCACGTGGCGGTGGTGGGCGACGACGTACTCCGCGAGCGTCCCCTCCGCGATTCCGAAGACCCGGCGGCGGAGGAGATCGGCCGGAGCGGTGGCTCCGACGGCGACGACCTCGCCGGCGAATTCGAAGCCGGCGACGTGCTCCTCCCCCGCTGCGGTGAGGTCGCCGTTGTTCAGGGCCGCGGCACGCACCCGGATCAGCAGCTGCTCGGCTTGCGGGACGGGAATCGGCAGGGTCGCGCGCTGCAGCGGCACGCCCTCTGCGCTGGTCCAGGCCTGCATGGAGCCGTCGGGCGTGGTCGGGGTCGTGTGCGTCATAGGAGTCCTCACTCACGTCGTCTCCTCGAGTGAAGCAGCCGCACCCACCGGGAGACAGGTTCAGGCAGAGCCCCCCTCGTCGCCCTCGGACGAGCGATTCGGAGGTCAGTCGTTCTCGAGAGAGAACGAGAGGATCCGATCGTCGTCGGTCTCCGGGTCGCCGCGACCGTCGGTGTTGCTCGTCGCGACCCACAGCCGCCCGTCCTCGGCGACGGTGACGTCGCGCAGCCGGCCGAACTCCCCCACCGCGTGGTCGGTCGAGGTGCTGGGCGCGTCGACCGGCACGGCACGCAGCACCTGGCCGCGCAGATTGGCGAGGAAGAGCGTGCCGCCGATCTCGGCCATCCCGCTCGGGCTCGCCTCGTCGGGCCCCCACTGCTGCACCGGGTCGACGAAGCGGTCGTCCTCCGCGATCCCCTCCACCGTCGGCCAGCCGTAGTTCGCGCCGGGCGTGATGATGTTGAGCTCGTCCCAGGTGTCCTGGCCGAACTCCGTCGCGAAGAACGTGCCGTCCTCGGCCCAGGCGATGCCCTGAGGGTTGCGGTGGCCGGAGCTGTAGACGAGCGAGCCGGGGTACGGGTTGTCGTCCGGGACCGTGCCGTCCGGCGTCATCCGGAGGATCTTCCCGCCGAGCGAGTCGAGGTCCTGCGCTCGCTCCGAGCGGCCCGCGTCGCCGACGGTGGCGTAGAGCATGCCGTCGGGGCCGAAGGCGATCCGCCCGCCGTCGTGGTAGCTCGCTGACGGCAGTCCGTCCAGCAGCGTTTCTGCGGGGCCGAGCTGCAGAGCACCGGCCTCTCCCGTCACCTCGAAGCGCTGGATGCGGTTGCCGTCGCGGCCTGTCGAGTAGGCGTAGAGGCGGTCCTGGTAGACGGCGAGGCCCAGGAGGCCGCTCTCGCCCCGCGCGAGCACGCCGTCGATGCCACCGACCACTCGACTCGAGCCGTCGGCACCCAGCTCGAGGACTTGCGCGGTGTCCCGCTCGCTCACGAGCGGAACACCGCGGAGGGACACGATGGACCAGGGTGCTTCGAGTCCGTTGGTGACGACCTCGGGCTCGCCCAGCGAGAGCGGCGCGACCGTCGGCTCGGCCGTGGCGCTGGTCGGAGCGTCCGGAGTGGTCGACGGCGCGGTGCACGAAGCGAGAACGGTGCCCAGTGCGAGAGCGGCGGCGGTAAGCACGACGCGGACGGGCGTTCTGGTCATGAGCGTCTCGATTCTGATGAAGGAACGATGGAGGGGAAGGGAACGGCGTGCCCTAGGGGACTCGATGGCCGCGCGGGATCGCCGCGATCTCGATCCCGAAGACGCTTCTGAGAAGCGAGGCGAAGCGTCGTTCGAGCTCGGAGCAGATCGGGTCGCCCTCCGCCCAGATCCGTGCTGCCCTGCAGGCGTCCTCGAGTCGTTCTGCAGTCACCGTGGACCACCAGGCGGGCTCAGCAGCGGCAGCGAGGAGGAGTCGTGCGGCATCGACCTCGAGTCGGAAGCGGGCGAGAAGGCGACGCATCGAGTCCGGGTCGCACTTCGCCGCCCAGAGGTCGTCGATGTGCGCATCGAGCTCTGCGTCGCCGAGGCAGCATGCGTCGACGACCACCTCGCGTGCTCTCCGGCGCGACAGGGAGGAGGTCTCTCGGAGGTCGGTCACGGTCAGCATCGCTCGTCGGTGATGCGCCAGATCATCTCACCAGTGGTGGATTCACTTGAGGACGCAGAGGCCACGCTCTGGCCGATCGACCCCATCGCCAGTACTCCGAAGACTGCTGCCGCAATTGCGACGAGCACCCACAGAGCGGCTATGGACGGGCGGGGCTGCCGGGACGTCGTCATGAGTCTCCTTAGGGACGGAGGAACGCGAGCGGCGGCACCGGAGCCCCTGTCCGAGCCGCCGCGAGAGGGATAGGGGTCTCTCCCGCGGACTGGGACACGATGCTCTCGTCACCGGGGCCTTCACGCGACGTCCGCGCCATGGGAAACGCGAACGCCGTCCTGTGAGGCCGAGTGGGGGTGTGACGGTCGATGGCTCCGGTGCCGCTCATCAGCGACGGTATCCGGGGCCTCTCTCAGTGAGCGAGGGGCTGACAGAGCCTCCCTCCCGGGCCGTGCACTCAGGTGTATGCCAGGAATCGTCCGGCGAAGACCACCCCGGTCCAGGCGATCAGCGACAAGCCGGCGGCGACCAGAGCGGCGGGCGGAGGAGAGGCCTCCGCCCAGTCCTCGACCCGGCGGTAGGCGCCCCGGTGGAACACCAGGACGTTCAGCCCCGCTACGAGCAGGAGTCCCAGCTTCCAGGGCGCGGCGGCGGAGCCGGCGACCACGGTCGTCTGTGCGCTGAACAGCGCGACTCCTGTGAGGAGGGCGACCGCCAGGCCGACGTGGGAGACCGGCAGGAGCGAGCGGGCGGCCGTGGTGACGGAGACGAGACGGCGCCCTACTCCGAGCAGGCGGAGATCGAAGGCGAAGGCCGGGCCGATCAGCAGGGCGATCCCGACGATGTGGATGCTCTCGAGCGTGGGGTACAGGAACGGAGTGCCCCGCACGGCCTCTCCGACCGCCGTGCTCTGGAGCCATGCGAACGCCGTCTCGAGCCACTGCGGCATCTGCGAGCCGCTCAGCTCTGCCCGGCGCGGCGTCGCAGGTAGAGCAGCCCGCCCACGGCCGCGCCGAGGACCACGGCGCCGAACGCCACCCAGACGCCTGTCGTCGCGACACCGTTCTGTCCGGACGCCGCTTCGGCGTCGGACCCTGGGGACTCCTCCGCGTCCTCCATCGGATCGGCCGCGGTCGATGTCGAGGCGGGCGCAGGCGTCGACTCCGCGCCAGACGACTCGGGCAGCGGTGCGCGGACCGGGAGCATGTCGCCGAGCACCTGGTTCACCGGCACGTCGTCGTCTCCGTACCAGAAGGCGACGGGGCGGAACAGGGCGTCGTCCGTCCGGTCGATGTAGCCGACTCCCTGGAATCGCTCTCCGATCTCGAGCGGCCGATCGAGTCCCCATCTGCCGGTGTAGGCGGGCGGAGCGAT
Organism: Rathayibacter sp. VKM Ac-2929; assembly: GCF_022815495.1. NCBI lineage: Bacteria > Bacillati > Actinomycetota > Actinomycetes > Micrococcales > Microbacteriaceae > Rathayibacter > Rathayibacter sp. VKM Ac-2929. Next base: position 545,980 of record NZ_JALGRV010000004.1, on the reverse strand, counting down.
GGTCACTTCGAGCTCGTCCTGCGAGCCGGAGTACGCGAGCGCAGCCTCGACGCGGACGCTGTCCTCGGGGCCCTGCAGCTCCTCGGGGATCGTCAGCTCCGGGGTGTCGGCGGGGAGCTCGCCGTCGAGGGTCGTGTCGAAGTACGAGTGCGGTTCGCCCCAGCTGCCCTCGGAGGAGACCGTGCCCGCGATGTACACCAGGTGGTCGGTGTCGAAGCCGTCCCAGCCGTGATGGGCGGCGGCAGGTGCTGCCGGTACCAGGACCAGCGCTGCGGCGGCGGCGCCAGCGAGGGCGGCGCCCGAGAGCCTGTTCGGGGGAAAGCGGGTGGGCGTCGTCGTGGCCATCGTCAGTGAACCTTCCAAGTCGGTTGTGGACAAGGCCGACGCTAAAGGGCCTCCAAGGGTTTCTGAGAGGTTCTCTCAGAACCCCTCACTTCACTGAACCCGGACCTCCACAGAGCCGTCGCTCGCGTCTCGGAGCGCGTCGACGTCGTCGAAGACGCCGAGCGGCACGATGCCGGAGTACGCCCCGACGCTCTCGTAGTAGAGGACGAGGCCCTGGTCGGGCGCGTAGTAGCCGAGGGTTCCGGCGGGCGCTGCCGCCCGATCCGTGGCACCGGTGAGATCGAGCGGCGCGGAGAGCGTCGCGATCTTCTCCTGCCCGCCGTAATCGCTGAAGTCGAGGGTCGCCGGCAACTGAGCGAGGAGAGAGCGGGAGGCGGCGGAGTCCTCCAGGGTGGCCCGGATCTCGCGGTCGCCGAACCGGAGCGTGAGAGAGGTCCGGGTGTCGGACGGCGCGGTCGTCGTGGGAGCTGCAGCGGTGGCCGGGGCGGACTCCGTGGGCGGGGCCGACGTCGGACCGGTCGGCGCGCCGGACGACGGGCCCGCGGGGACCGAGGAGCCGTTCATCGCGGGTTCGGCACTGCCGTCCGAAGCACTGCACCCGGAGACGGACAGGACGAGACCGACCAGTGACGCGAGGAGGACAGGAGTCCTGCGGCGGGATCCGGGTCCGGCAACGGTTCTCTGGCAACGGCGGTCGTTTCTCATGGCTCCTCCTCAGGATCGTGACGATCGAACGGCCGTTCGTGTCACTCCCCCATCGAAGTCCTCACCCAGCAATCCAGCGAGGTGCTGCCGTGACGGGTCACGGCAGCGCCCCGCTGGACGATCGCGTCGCTGTCGCCGACTCGTCGCGTCAGGTCTCGGCGGGTGCGGCCGCGTTCACCTGCGCGAGCGCGTTGAGGGTGCGCGGGTAGCCGATGTACGCGACCAGCACGGTCAGAACCTCGAGGAGGTCGCCCCGGGTGCTCCCGACCTTCAGGTTCGCGGTGACGTGGCTCTTGACCTGACTGTCGGCACCGCCGAGTGCCGCGAGCAGCGCGAAGGTGACGAGCTCGCGCTGCTTCACATCGAGACCGGTGCGGGTGTAGTGGTCGCCGAAGCAGTGGCCGGCGAGGAACTCGGAGAAGCGCCGGGTGTCGGCCGGCCCGGCGAAGAGGCCGTCGACGACTTCCGGTCCGAAGATGCGTGTCTGCACGTCGAGCCCTGCCTCGCGCCGGGTCTCGGGAGTGGTGGTCGACTGTCCCTCGAGGGGCAGGGCGATCCCGTGCGCGGTGAGGATCTCGTTGCTCAGAGCGATGAACTCGATCCCCCGCGCGCTGCCGACGTAGGCGACGGCCTGATAGGTCACCTCCTTCACCTGGACGGGAGGGACTCCGACCTCGAGCGCGACGCCGAGAAGCACCCGGAACTCACCCGCCGCCCCGACCGCGATGCAGGCCGCGAGCTGGTAGAGAAGCCGCTCTCGCCGATCGAGGTCGACATGCCCGAGCGTCTCGCCGAACGCGAAGTCCCGGTAGAAGGCGAAGAACTCCGGGTCGGTCGCACCGAGCGAGGTGCCGTCCGGGTCGGGTCGTGCAGGGAACAGGATCGCGAATTCCGCGAGAGCGTCCTCGTGGGCGGTCATGACGACGTCCTTCCGGTGAGCGGGTCTGCGGCGTTCACGCATCGGCGCCGAAGCACTCGGCGTCGGTGACGTGCTCCAGCCAGGTCGTGGTCGTGGCGGGATCGTCTCCGTTCTCGGTCATGGCGATGTGCTCCATGAAGCGGTCGCGGGGCGCCGAGTGCCAGTGCTCCTGGCCGGGCGGGGTGTAGACGGTCTCTCCGGGGCGGGCCTCGATGACGACCCCGTCGCGGGTCCCGAACCGGCCCACGCCCTCGGTCACTCGGAGGTACTGCCCGCGGGCGTGCGAGTGCCATGCGGTCCGAGCGCCCGGGGCGAAGCGGACGGTGGCGACGGTCATGTGCTGGCCGTCCTCATGCGGGACGGCGATCATGTCGAGCCAGACGTCGCCGGCGAACTGCTCGGGAGGATTCTTGGTCGTCGGGAGGGAGGGTTCGATGTTCACAATGTTCTCCTTCATCGTTCCGGAGGTGAGGGGAGCAGGCGGTCCCACTCGGTGCGGGGTCGCAGCGTGATCAGAAGGTGATCATCGCCTTGAGCACCTGGCGGTCGTCCATGGCGCGGTAGGCGTCGGGGACCTCGTCGAGTGCCACGGTGCGGTCGAACACCCTGCCCGGGTCGATGCTCCCGTCGAGGATCGCGGGCATGAGCTGCTCGATGTAGCCACGGACCGGGGCGGGCCCACCGGTCAGGGTGATGTTGCCGCCGAAGAGGCTCCCGAAGCCCACGGGAGCGTCCTCGTACTGCGGAACACCGACGCGGCTGATGACACCGCCGGGCCGGACGATCTTGTACGCCTGCTCGTAGGCGGGCATGTGACCGACGGCCTCGAGGACCTTCCGCACTCCGACACCGCCGGTGAGGTCCTTGACCCTCGCGATGCCCTCCTCGCCGCGCTCGGCGACGACATCGGTGGCTCCGAACTCGATGCCGAGATCGGTGCGAGCCGTGTGACGGCCCATCAGGATGATGCGCTCCGCGCCCTTCTGCTTCGCCGACAGCACGGCCATGAGCCCCACCGCTCCGTCGCCGATCACCGCGACGGTGTCGCCGGGCGAGACCTGGGCGCTGGTGGCGGCGTGCCAACCGGTGCCGTACACGTCCGACAGGGTCAGGAGCGAGGTCAGCAACGGCGACGACTCGTCGACGCCGGGAACCTTCACCAGAGTGCCGTCCGCGAGAGGCACCCGGATGGCCTCCGCCTGCCCGCCGCCCATGCCGGGCATGTCCCAGAAGCCGCCGTGCACGCAGGAGGTGAAGAGCCCCTCCCGGCAGAACTCGCAGGTGCCGTCCGAGAAGGAGAACGGAGAGATGACGAGGTCGCCGACCGCCAGCGTGCGGACCTCCGCACCGATCTGCTCGACGACGCCGATGAACTCGTGACCCATCGAGACTCCTTCGGAGCTCTTCTCCATCCCGTGGTACGGGTGCAGATCGGATCCGCAGACACAGGCGCGGACGATGCGCACGACGACGTCCGTCGCCTCCTGCAGGACCGGGTCGGGTGCGTCGATGATGCGGACATCGCCGGCGCCGAACATATAGGCGGCCTTCATGGGTGACTCCTGTCTTTCGGGCGGCGCGCTGACGGTTGTCAGCGGGCGTGTCGGAGGGTGACGCGGGTTCCGTCGGCGAGGTCTTCGACGGGGCCGAGGTCGTCGAACTCTCCGAGCGGCACGATCCCGGAGAACGTGCCGACGTGCTCGTAATAGAGCACGAGGTTCCGAGTGGGGCTGTAGTAGCCGATCGTGAGCGGCTGAGCATCGCTGCGCGGCGGTGCGCCGTCGAGGCTGAGAGCCACTCCGAGGTCGGCGAGCTTCTCCTGCCCACCCATGTCGCGGAAGGACAGTGTCAGCGGGAGCAGGGCGAGGAGGGACTCACTCGTCGCGCTGGCATCGAGTCGCCCGGAGACCTCGACCCCGTCGATCTCGAGGACGATCGGCGTCGGGGCGCCTGGGGCGGTTGTCATCGGCAGACTCCTGTCCAGGAGTGTCAGCGCGCGTCGAGGTGGTCGACCGTGAACGCGGACCGGCGGCCGTAGAGGGTGATCAGCAGAGCGACCACTCCGAGCCCCGCCATCAGCACGGCGAGGGCCAGGGCGTCGACGCTCTCGAGCAGCACCGCGCCGAGCACCCCCGCGGCGAAGATCGCGAGGTTGAACGCGACGGGGAGGAACGAGTTCGCGACGTCGGAGTTCTCGCGACCGGAGCGGCTGAGGGCCGACTGGAGCTGCGCGGAAGCGCCGCCGAAGGTGACGCCCCACAGCACGCTCGCTGCGAGGACGGCCGGCGGGGCGCCGCGGCCCAGGAGCAGGACGAGCGCCGCGACGATGAACAGCGCGAGGCTGCCGTGCAGCAGGCCGCGAGGATAGCGGTCGATGGCCGCCGCCGTGATCGCGACTCCGACGATCGAGGAGACGCCGTAGACCAGCAGCACGAGGTCCGGGGCGAGGCCCGAGCCGCCCTCGCGCAGGAACGGCGCGATGTAGGTGTAGATCGTGTTGTGCGCGAGCATCCAGACGAAGATCGTCAGGCAGACGATCGCGACGCCGGGCATCGCGAAGACGCGGGCGAGCGGCAGGCTCCCCGCCGCGGTCTTCGGCTGGCCGGGCGCGTCCGGCACGAAGAGGGCGATCAGCACGAAGGTGATCAGCGCGATCAGGCTCAGCCCGCCGAAGGAACAGCGCCAGTCGAACGTCGTCCCCAGCCACGCACCGAGGGGTGTGCCGAGGGCGAAGCCGACGGGAGCGCCGACCGAGACGACCGACAGCGCCAGCCCCGAGCGGTTCCGGGGGCTGATCCGGCGGCCGTAGGCGGCGAGCATGCCCCAGATGATCCCGGTGAACGCGCCCGCGAAGAAGCGGGACACCAGCGACAGCACGACGTCGCTCGAGAGGGCTGTGACGGTGTTGGCGGCGATGAGGCAGGCGATGGTCACGAGGATCAGCGGCTTGCGGCGGAGTCCGCGGGTGAGGCTGATCGCGGGGATCGTGACGATCACCGTGCCGAGTGCCCAGACGCTGATGAACTGACCGACAGTGCCCTCGCTGGTGCCCATTCCGTCGGCGATCACAGGCAGGAGGCCTGCGGGCATCGTCTCGGCCGCGACGAGGACGAACCCCATCGTGGCCAGAAGAGCGAGGGCGAGCCACGGCATCTTCCGCGGCTCGGCGCGATCGCTCGCATCGGGGAGGAACACCGGCATGGTGGAGGTCATTGCATCCTTCGAGATCGGGGTCGGGGCGGGCGGCGCCGCGGAAGACGGGAGCTGTCCGCTCGCCGGCGGGAGCGCGTTCAGCTCGCAGAGCTGGGGGCGAGGCGCGCGATGTCCTCGGTCGCAGCCCAGGTGGCGAGCAGCCGCAGCTTGTCGTCGGTCGGGCTGCCCGGCACTGCCGGGTAGACGGTGATCGAGTGACCCGGGTCGTCCTGCAGCTCGGTCGCCTGGAACGTCAGCTCCAGCAGGCCGACGACGGGGTGGTTGAACTGCTTCAGGCCCGTGTAGTGCCTGCGAACGTTGTGCTCGGCCCACCGCGCACGGAAATCATCGCTGCGCATCGAGAGCTCGCCGATCAGGGCGGCGAGTCGCTCATCGTGCGGGTTGCGTCCGGCGTCACGGCGGAGGATCGCGACGTTCACGTCTGCGGCCCGCTCCCAATCGGGATAGAAGACGTGCGCGCGCGGGTCGAAGAAGATGAATCGGGAGTGGTTCGCGGGCCGGGCGCTGCTCTTGTACATCTCCGAGTAGAGGGCGAAGCCGAGCGCGTTCGCCGCGACGATGTCCATTCGGGTGTTCGAGACGAACGCCGGAGCACCGGTGATCGCGTCGAGCAGATACTGCACCTCGGGTCGGACCTTCACTGCCGCGGCGGGTCGTCTGCGCGAACGCAGGCCGGCCTCGTTCGCGGTCCGGGCGAGATCGTGGAGGTGGTCGTGCTCGGCCTGGTCCAGCTGCAGAGCCCGCGAGATCGCGTCGAGGACGGAGTCGGACACACCCGAGAGATTCCCCCGCTCGAGACGCGTGTAGTAGTCCACGCTCATCCCCGCGAGTCGCGCGACCTCGTCTCGGCGCAGACCGGCGACCCTGCGCCGTCCGCCGGTGGGCTCGACTCCGGCCTGCTCCGGTGTGATCCGTCCACGGCGCGTGGCCAGGAATTCGCGTACCTCGACTCGGTGATCCATGGCTGTCACGGTACGAGCACCAGGGCAGCGCGTGAAGGGTTCTGCTGGTACCTGCCTGGGCAGGACACCCTCCCGGACGACCTCTCCCGGATCCTGATGCCGGAGGCTGCCGTCGAGGAGGAGCTCGCTCGCTCGCCCCTCCTCGACGTCCGGGTCACGCGAGCGTGGCCGCGTCGATCACGAAGCGGTAGCGGACGTCGGAGCGCAGGACGCGCTCGTACGCGTCGTTGATCTCGTCGGCGCGGATGAGCTCGGTCTCAGGGACGATGCCGTGCTCGGCGCAGAAGTCGAGCATCTCCTGGGTCTCGCGGATGCCTCCGATCGCCGACCCCGCCCAGCTGCGGCGGGCGGGGATGAGGGCGAAGGCGGGGACGGAGAGGGGCTCGGAGGGGGCGCCGACGTTGACCATGGTGCCGTCGATGTCGAGCAGGCCGAGATAGGCGCCGATGTCGAGCTTCGCCGAGACCGTGTTGATGATCAGGTCGAAGGTTCCGGCGAGGTCGGTGAACGTCGCGTCGTCACTCGTCGCGTAGTAGTGGTCGGCGCCCAAACGCAGCCCGTCCTCCTTCTTCGAGAGGGTCTGCGAGAGCACGGTCACCTCGGCGCCGAGGGCGTGGGCGATCTTGACGGCCATGTGGCCAAGACCGCCCATACCGACGACGGCGACACGGGTACCGGGGCCAGCGTTCCAGTGCCGCAGCGGCGAGTAGGTGGTGATGCCGGCGCAGAGCAGCGGGGCGACCTTCTGCTCGTCGAGGCTCTCGGGGACGCGGAGGACGAAGTCCTCGTCGACGACGATCGCCTGGGAGTACCCGCCCTGGGTGATCGTGCCGTCGGCGGGGTCGACGCCCGCGTAGGTCTGGATGTTGCCCTCGGCGCAGTACTGCTCGTCCCCGCGAAGGCAGTAGACGCACTTGCCGCACGAGTTCACCATGCAGCCCACCCCGACGAGGTCGCCGACGGCGTGCTTCGTCACCGTGGAGCCGACCTGGGAGACGCGCCCCACGATCTCATGGCCGACGACCTGCGGATACTGGATCGGGCCCCATTCGCCGCGAACAGTGTGGATGTCGGAGTGGCAGACGCCGGCATAGCTGATGTCGATCATGACGTCCGTCGGGCCGACGTCTCGCCGTTCGATGGTGGTCTTGATCAGCGGCTCGGTGGCCGACGGTGCTGCGTAGGCGTTGACAGTGCGCATGGTGTCCTTCGTGTAGAGAGTGGTGGGATGTCGTTGGGCGCGAGCCCGGCGCGGTGAGTTCTCCGTGCAACGAGTGCGGCGAGGGGGCAGGGCACCGATTGCCGCACGGACGGCCGCGGACGGGTCCATACCGCGTTCTCCCGCCGGTGGATCGGTACCGCCGTGTCCGGTCGGACTGATCGAGTCGTTCCGGGCTGATCGGCGTCGGCCCACTGCACCACGCTAAACCGCGTCCGGGCCCGCTGAGAGGGTCTGTCCCAACCCCTCGGAGGGGTGGCGCCGGTGCGGGTGACCGACTCCGACGGCGCGGTACGAGACGACGTCCCGCTGAGCTGCGACCCTCGATCTCTCCGCGACGAGGGCGACGCCGGTCAGAGGTTCTGCGTGAAGAAGTCGGCGAGCCGGTCCCACGGGATCAGGTCCACGCGGTCGTAAAGGTCGACGTGGCCCGCTCCCGGCACGATGTACAGCTCCTTCGGCTCCGCCGCCCGCTGGTAGGCGTCCTCACTGAAGTAGCGCGAGTTCGCGACCTCTCCATGGACGAGGAGAATCGGGCGGGGCGAGATCCACTCGATGCTCTCGAACGGATGGAACCGCATCAGCGCGCCGTTGCTCGTCAGCGACATCTCGGTCGTGGAGCGGGGGTGCTGCCCGCGCGGGGTGCGGTAGTAGTCGTAGAACTCTCGCGCGACGGCGGGCGAGTCGGCGGTGATCGTCTCGGGAGTGCCGAGCACGTACTCGGTCTCCTCGCCGCGGGCCTCCGCCCAGCGCTGGCGGCTCATGACGTCGACCTGCTCGCGGCGCTGCTCCTCCGTCATCGTGTCGCCGAGCGCCTGCCGACGGTCTCTACCCATGTCGTACATGCTCACGGTCGCGACGGCCTTCATCCGGGTGTCGGTCTGTGCCGCGGCGAGCGAGAATCCACCACTGCCGCAGACTCCGAGGACGCCGAGACGGTCAGCGTCGACGAGGCGGTGCAGTCCGAGGTAGTCGGCGGCCGCGCTGAAGTCCTCCACGAAGGCTTCGGGCGAGGCGATGAAGTGGGGCGTCCCGCCGCTCTCGCCGTTGTAGGACGCGTCGAAAGCGAGGGTGACGAAGCCGCGTGCCGCCAGGGTCTGCGCATAGAGCCCGGAGGTCTGCTCCTTCACGCCGCCGAACGGGTGGCCGACGATCAGCGCCCGGGACGGCGTCGAGGCGCTGACGCCTCGGGGTGAGTAGAGGTCGCCGACGAGCGTGAGACCGAGACGATTCGTGAAGGTCACCTTCTCGTGGTCGACGTCGGGGTCGCGCGGGAAGGTCTTGTCCCAGTCCTCCGTGGCAGTGCGCCCCTCCTGGGCCTCGCCGACGCCATCGGGCACCAGTCCGCCGAGGGCGGCCGCGCCCAGTGCGGCCGCTCCGCCCGCGCCGGCCAACGCGAGCAGGTGGCGACGGCGTAGTCCGCGCGGTCCGCGGTCCTCGGTCTCCGGTGTGGTCGTGTTCTGATCGCTCATGACGTCTCCTCGGTCGGGGGATCGGGGTCTAGCTCAGGTGGGCTGAGCTCTCAGTGAAGTGCGGTCGCGGAGCGGCCCGGGAGGGGTCCAGCAAGACGGGTTCCCGCAGAACCCCCCTCTTCTCGAGCGCCGCGACACCACCACTTCGGCGCATCGGCGGGGATTCCTGATGTCGCGGAGGTCACCCCCGTCCGCGAGGACCGTTCGAAAGTTCTCAGCCGGCGCACAGACAAGCGGCGCCGATACCACTGGTCGCCTCGATGAGGCGTGCAGTGACAGAGCCTCCCTCGCGGGCGCCAGTCCCCATAGCCTCGACATCCACCGCCACTCTCTCCACACCCCGCGAGGTACCTCCACGATGACGAATCCCGCCACGTCTCCCCCGTCCGCGAACACACGCACCCTCGGTCGTGACCTCGCGGTGTCGAGCATCGGCCTCGGCTGCATGACCATGACCGGCGGCTACAGCGGCCGCCCGGATCGAGAAGCCGTGATCGACGTGCTGCGAACCGCCGTCGAGCTCGGCGTCACCTTCTTCGACACGGCCGAGATCTACGGACCGCACCGGAACGAGGAGCTCCTCGGTGAGGCGCTCGCCCCCTTCCGCGGACGGGTCGCGATCGGGACGAAGTTCGCGATGCACGTGGATCCCGAGACGCGACGGCCCTCCGGGCGGATGCTCCGCCCGGAGGAGATCGTCACGGCTGTCGAAGGGTCGCTGCGCCGTCTGGGTGTCGAGCGCCTCGACCTCTACTATCAGCACCGGATCAATCCGGACCACCCGGTCGAGGACTACGCGGGCGCCGTGCGCGATCTGATCGACGCCGGCAAGGTCGCGCGATACGGCATGTCCGAGGCGGCCGAGGCGACGATCCGCCGTGCCCACGCCGTGCAGCCGGTGACCGCCGTGCAGAGCGAGTACTCGCTGTGGTGGCGCCGGCCCGAGGAGGGGGTGCTCGCTGCCTGTGCCGAGCTCGGCATCGGCTTCGTCCCCTACAGCCCGCTCGGGAAGGGGTTCCTCACCGGGACCATCGACACTGCCACGACCTTCGACGACGACGACCTCCGCGCCCGGATCCCGCGGTTCGCCGAGGAGGTCCGCGCGCAGAACCTCAGGCTCCTCACCGCGGTCACCCGGATCGCGTCTCGTCACGGATCGACACCGGCGCAGGTCGCGCTCGCCTGGCTGCTCTCCCGCAGCGAGTCGATCGTGCCGATCCCCGGCACGACGAAGAAGCACCGGCTCGTCGAGAACCTCGGCGCGGCCTCGATCGTGCTGGCTCCTGAGGACCTCGCGACCCTGTCCGCGCTGTCGTCCGGGATCGTCGGCGGTCGCTACCCGGCCGACCTCGAGGCGCAGACAGGGCTCTGACAGTCGGATCCCCGCCGAACCCGATGCCTCCCTCGCACCGGTCCGGGACGGAGTGGCCGCTGCTCGTGATCGAGTGCGACCTCTCCGTCCTCTCCCGCGGATCGTCCTCTCAGCCGGCGGTCTGCCCGCCGTCGACCACGAGCGTGTGCCCGACGGTGAAGGACGCCTCGTCGCTGCTCAGCCAGAGCACGGCGGCGGCGATCTCGTCCGCGCGGCCGAGACGCCCGATCGGCTCCTGCTCGACCATCGACTCCGAGTCGCCGTCGGTGACGCGTTCGATCATCGCCGTGTCGATCACGCCGGGCGCGACCGCGTTGACCCTGATGCCCGCGCCCACGTACTCGAGAGCAGCTGACTTGGACAGCCCGATGACCGCGTGCTTCGCGGCGGAGTAGCCCGCCTGCTCGGGGATGCCGACGACGCCGGCCCCGGAGGTCGTGTTGACGATCGCACCACCGCCGTGCGCCTCCATGTGCTGGATCTCGTGCTTCATGCAGAGGAACACCCCTCGCACGTCGACCGCGAACAGGCGGTCCCAGTCATCGACCTCGGTCTCGGCCAAAGCGGTGTTCGGCTGCTCGATCCCGGCGTTGTTGAAGGCGACGTGCAGGCCTCCCAGCTCGGAGACCGTGCGCGCGACGGCCGCCGCGACCTGCTCGGCGTCCGCGACGTCGCACTCGAGCGCGATCGCCGTTCCGCCTGCGGCCGCGATCTCCTCGCGGACGCCCTGCAGGCCGTCACCCGCCAGGTCGACGACGGCGACCTTCGCGCCTTCCCGGGCGTAGGCGAGCGCGGTCGCCCGTCCGATGCCGCTAGCAGCTCCGGTCACGAAGGCGACCTTCCCCGTGAATCGCTGTGCTGTGCTCATACTCGTTCGTCCTTCTCTTCTCAGGCCGGCCGGACCCGCGCGACCGTCTGGTCGTGCCGGTTCACGGCCCTTTCACTCTCGAAGTCAAGGTCGGATCGGAGCGGCTAGGCAGGGGTCTGACAGAGCCCCCCTGCGTCGCGAGGTCACCCTCGGGTCGCTGCGCGGAACGCCCTCGGCCTCGGCTGCGCCCATCGCTGCCTCCTCGGCGTCAGGTGGCCAACAGCCTCAGGATGTCGCGGACGTCAGTCACCGACTCGAGGGTGCGGAGGAGCTCGGCCGCGCGGTCGACCCGAGACGCCTTGAGCGGCGACGCAGAGGCGGCAGCGCACTCGGCGAACTTCACCGAGAGCTGCTCCCAGGTCAGTGGGTTCCGACTGCTCCCAGGGACGCTCGCGCCGACCCGTCTCGCCGTGCGCCCATCGCGCGTGACGATCTCGACCCGCCCCGCCGGAAGCACGTCCTTCCAGTCGAGAGCGGGATCCGGAACCGGCGTCACCCGCTGCGCCATCGCCAGGACGGCCGGGTCGCGCAGACTCTCCTGCGTGAAGTCGCGCAGGCCCACCCCACCCCTGACGGCCGCCAGTGCGACCAGGAACGGCAGGCTGAACTTCGCATCGGCGACCGACGACGGATTCCTCCTGCTGGCGAGCGGCCTGCACATCACGGCGTGGTAGTCCCCCACGTGCACGCGCAAGGACTCGATACCGTCGGCCGCGATGCCCAGTTCGTCAATCAGCTGCAGCGTCGCGTGGATGTGGCTGTGCGACGTCCCGACGGACGGCCAGAGCTTGTAGAGCGTGCCGCAGCCGCGGAGATCCGTGCCGAGGTCGCGGAGGATCGCCTCTCGGTCGTACTCGCCGCGGAAGTACGTCGCGAGCACCCCGGACTCCCCCTCGAACAGCTCCGGGACGCCGGAGAGTCCTCGCTGCGCCAGGAGCACCGAGGTGACCGCACCCCGCGCCGAGAACGCGGCGTACATCCCGCGCAGGTCGCTCCCGCTGCCGGCGATCATGTTCATGACCCCGCTCGAATGCATGCTGGCGATGCCCAGTGCGTGCTCGATGCGCTCAGCCGAGAGCCCCAGCACCCGGCCCGAGGCCGCCGTCGCCGCATAGACGCCGAGCACCGACGACAGATTCCAGTCCTTCCGCCAGCCGACGTGTCGGCGCAGCCGAGCGAAGAAGTCCTGACCCACAGCGACGGCAGTCATAAGTGTCGCGCCGGACACGCCGCCGACGCGCTCTGCCAGCGCGAGCGTCGCGGGCACGATCGAGCTCGCGGCATGCTGGCCCCACGGGGTCTGGTCGTCGAAGTCGAGCGCGTGCGCGAGCGCTCCGTTGACGAACGCCGCGTCCGCCGAGGCCGCTCGACCCCCGTAGCCGAGCACTGTCGCTTCGGAGCCGGACCCCTCGCGGACGAGCGCGAGGACGCTGCGAGCTGCGGGTTCGAGACCGGAGGCGGCCAGGCTCACTCCGATCGTGTCGAGGATGCTCTTCTTCGCGGCCTCCGCCGCCTCCGCAGGCAGGGCCGCCGGGTCGATCCCGGCAGCGAGGTGGGCGAAGTGACGAGCGAGATCGTCCGAGAGGGCGGGAGTCACTCGCCGCTGCTTCGGAGGGGAAGGCCGATGGACCTGATCTCGGTGTAGGCGTCCAGGCCCTCACGACCGTTCTCGCGCCCGATCCCGCTCGCCTTGAATCCGCCATTGGGTGCCACCACTCCCGCGGGGTTGCCGTCGACCTCGACGGTGCCGGTGCGCAGCCGTCGCGCCAAAGCGACTCCGCGCTCGATGTCCGCCGTGTACACGGCGCCGCTCAGCCCGTACGTGGAGTCGTTGGCGATGGCGATCGCCTGATCCTCATCGGAGTAGGCGATCACTGACAGGACCGGGCCGAAGATCTCCTCCTGCGCGATCCGCATGCCGGGGTCGACTCCGGTGAAGACCGTCGGCTCGACGTACCAGCCTCGGTCGAAGCCGGCTGGCCGGCCGCCGCCCACAGCGAGCTTCGCGCCCTGCTCGCGTCCGCTCGCGATGTACGACTCCACGATGTCCCGCTGCCGGCGGCTCACCATCGGCCCGATCTGAGTGGCCGCGTCGAGCGGATCGCCGACGGGCATCGACGCGATCATCGCGACCAGACGCTCGGTGAACTCCGGAAGGCGCCGCTCCGACACCAGGAGGCGCGTCTTGAGGCTGCAGACCTGGCCGCTGTTGCGGAACGACCCGAGCCGGAGCTTCTCGACGGTGCGCTCGAGATCGGCGTCGTCGAGCACGATCCCCGCCGACTTGCCGCCGAGCTCGAGCGTCACCCGGCGAAGGGCCTGGCCGCAGAGCGACGCGATGCGCCTGCCGGCGGCGGTGGATCCGGTGAAGGCGACCTTGTCGACTCCGGGGTGTGTGACGAGGTGCTCGCTGACCTCCCGCTCGGCCACGCAGACGTTGAACGCCCCGGCCGGCAGCCCGGCGTCGCTCAGCAGCTGCGCGAGGAAGTACGCGTCGAGCGGAGTTTCGGGCGAGGGCTTGAGGATCACGGTGCAGCCGGCCAGCAGCGCGGGCACCATCTTCTGGACCGCGGCGACGAGCGGCATGTTCCACGGGACGACGGCCGCGACGACGCCGACCGGCTCTCGGGTCACCAGCGCTCGCGTTCGATCGGTCGTCCGCTCAGTCTCGAACGGGTAGCTGTCGGCCAGGTCGAGGAACGCCGCGATCACGGCGCTCGCGTTGCCGACCTGGATCGCTCGCGACTGGGTGATGGGCGAGCCCATCTCATCGGTGATCAACCGGGCGAGCTCGTCGCCGTGCCGGAGCAGCCCCTCCTCCAGGCGGCGGAGGACCGCGACGCGATCCGCGAGCGGGAGTCGAGGCCACGGCCCGGAGTCGAAGGCCTCGCGGGCGGCGCCGACGGCTCGGTCGACCGCCTCGACATCGGCGGCGGGCACAGAGGCGAACTCCTGCTCGCTCACGGGAGAGACGACGGAGATACGGTCGGGCGACGAGGGCGCCCACCACTCTCCTCCGATGAACATCCGGTCGGAATATCGTTGCAACGACATGCGCTGCCTCTCGGTCGGGGAGCGAGCTCAGCTAGATATTGCTAAATAGATCCCGCAGTTCAGGATATCTGCGATTGCCTTGGTGCCTCAAGGCTGCCAGTGGCGGAATCGACGGTCGACGTGCCGCTCGCGCGAGGGAGGATCGCCCCGCAGCACGGCCAGAATCGCTCGTGAGTGCATCCGATACTGTGAGACTTCCAGCAGGAAAGTAGGGAGACCGGCATGACACAGGTGGCTCCGTCGTTCAACGCCCTCTCTGATTCCTCCGACGGCGCCGGCAGCCTGGCTCGGATGCTGGCGATCCTGGAGCTCTACACCGAGGAGCAGCCGGTGTGGTCGACCGCCGACCTGATCACGGCGCTCGACGCCTCACGCTCGACCGGCTACCGGTACATCAAGACACTGCACGACGCGGGCCTCCTCACCGCCGTGAAGAACGGCTACTACCGGCTCGGCCCTCGCATCATCGAGATGGATCTGCAGATCCGCCAGACCGACCCCCTGCTGCTCGCCAGTCACGGAGTGCTCGAAGATCTGGTCGAGAAGATCGGCCACTCGGCGCTGCTGTGCACCGCCTTCCGCGACTCGGTCCTGTGCGTCGCGGAGTACCGCGCCCCCCTGAGCCCGGCGAACCGCTTCAGTCGGGGGCAGCGGCGTCCGCTCTTCCAGGGCGCGGTGTCGAAGGTGATCATGGCCCACTTCCCGCACCATCGCCTCAAGGCGATCTACCCGCGCCAGAGCGCGCAGATCGAGGCCGCGGGCCTCGGCAGCGACTGGGGCGAGTTCCGAGCCGCGCTGGGCCAGATCAAGAAGGACGGCTATCTCGTCACCCGCGGAGAGTTCAACCCGGGAGTCTGGGGCTGCGCTGCGCCGATCCTGACCGAGCGGAAGACCGTCCTCGGGAGCGTCGGAGTGGCGTGGGACGAGAACGAGCGCCGCGACGTCGAAATGGGGCAGGCGATCCTCGCCGTCAGGGAAGCTGCCGAGACCATCTCAGAGCGACTCGGCGACGCGGACGTCCTGCTCTGAGGTCGAGGCGGATCGCGGCTCGGTCGACATGACGATGCCGCGGAGTCGTGAGACCCCGCGGCACCGTCATCGTGCGACTTCCCCTCAGAAGCGGTGCAAGACCGTCCGCAGGAAGGTCGTCGGCTCGACGGCCTCGAGCGCGACGGGGCCCTCATTGGCGAGGAACTCGTACCCGGTTTCGGGTCCGTAGGTGTCGCCCTTGGCCGTCACCTTCCCGTCGATCTGGAAGAGGATCTCGATCGAGTCGAACTGGCCGGCCTCGTAGACGGCTCCTGCCTCCAGGCGGAGGAAGCCGATGCGGAGGTCGCGCTCGGTGAAGCGGCCGAGCCATTTCTCCTCGACCCCTTCGGCACCCTGGGGTGTCCAGGCGTAGGCCTCCGGGTCCATCGCGATCACGTCGGTGTAGCGCGGGGGCGCGAACTCGAGAGGGTGGCCCATCGCGTGCTCGAAGATCGCCTGAGATCCGTCGACGCTCTGCTCCACGCCGTTCTCGTCGGTGAAGTAGTAGAGGCCCTTCTTGAACTCGCCTTTCTCATTGAGCTCGGCATTGGTGGCCTCGCGCTGAGCGACGCTGAGGTAGCCGCCGCCGCTGGCGCCGCCGCTCTGCAGCACCATCGTGCGCAGGCCCTCGGCGCGTTCCTGGGGTCCGTAGTGGACGCTCTCGGGGAAGTAGCCGACCCAGCCCTCCTCGAGGACCTCGGTCTCGGTGTAGGGGAGCTTCCCCTTGATCACGTAGCGGATCTGATCGAAGGTGTGGCGGTGACGCGGGGTGCGCCATCCGCCGCCACCGGTCTGACCCATGTTGAGGTCGTAGTTGTTCGGCGAGCCGTCCTCGCCGAACAGCAGGTGCTTCTGCTCCAGTACTCCTTCGCGCATGGTGCCGACCTTCTCGACGTCGGTGTCCGCTGCTTTGCTCACGCGCATGTCTGCTCCTTCACGAATCGATGCACCCCCCGGCGAGAGCCGATGGTCTGCGATGTCCGGCCCCCTCCTGCTCCGGGAGCCGAGGTGCCGCTGATTGACAGTATCCCAGATGACGGGATATGTTCAATGGCAGAAGCGAGGTCGCTTCCGAACCGTCTCCGACTCGGAGGCGGTGCGCGGAAGGGAACGGCGCTAGAGACCTCTTCCATTCGCACACCAGCCCTCCGAGGATTGACGATGACGACGATTCCGCTCACTCACACCCCTCAGGACTCGGGAGTCCCCGCCTCCGCTCGCGACTTCAGCGTGGAGGGACGAGTGGTGATCATCACCGGCGCCGCTCAGGGCATCGGCCGCGAGCTCGCCCGCCAGTTCGCGGCGGCAGGCGCGCTCAGTGTGGTGGCCGACCTGGACCTCGCGAAGGCGCAGTCGGTGGTCGGCGAGATCGAGAGCGTCGGGGGCAGTGCTCTCGCGGTCCGGGTGGACGTCTCGGACGAGCCGTCGGTGACCGCGATGGTCGCGTCCGTCCTCGAGAGGTGGGGCCGGGTCGACGTGCTGATCAACAACGCCTCAATCTTCGCGACGATCGAGAAGGCCCCGTTCGATCAGATCCCCCTGGCGAAGTGGGAGCAGGTGCTCGACGTCAACATCACCGGGAGCTACCTCTGCGCCCGCGCCGTGGCCGCCCCGATGCGCGACGCCGGATTCGGCCGCATCATCAACGTCTCCTCCGACGCCGTGACCAACGGCACCGTCGACTACCTGCACTACGTCACCTCGAAGTCGGCGGTCATCGGCATGACCAACTCGCTGGCGCGCGAGCTCGGCCCCTTCGGCATCACGGTCAACTGCATCCGCCCGGGAAGCGTCGCGACCGAGGTCGAGCGCACCGTCAACCCGACCGTCGCCGTGCGCGAGCGCGCCGCCTCGCGGCAGTGCATCCCCCGCGGAATGGTCCCCACCGACCTGGTCGGGATCATGATCTTCCTCTCCGCCGCGGCATCGGCGTTCATCACGGGCCAGACCATCGCCTGCGACGGCGGCTACACCCACAGCAGCTGACGCCCGCTGCAGCCGCCCCCGCCACGTCCCGCCCGTCCCGAGGAGGACCACGCTCATGAAGCAGTACCCGCATCTCTACATCGACGGCCGCTGGGTCGAGCCGATCACCCCGCGCACCACCGACCTCATCGACCCGACGCGTGAGGAGCCGTTCGCACGCGTCGCGCTCGGCGGCTCAGCCGATGCCGATCTCGCGGTCGCCGCCGCGCGCCGCGCCTTCGATACCTTCTCGGTCACCTCGGTCGAGGAGCGCATCGCCCTCATCGACCGAGTGATCGAGGTGTACGAGTCGTACGAGGAGGAGTTCTCGCAGCTCATCGCTCGCGAAGTCGGGATCCCGGTCGGCAATCGCGCCCAGGTCGCCGGCCCCGCGGAGCACATGCGGGTGGCGCGCGACATCCTCCGCGACTACCCCTTCGAGTCGCGCGTCGGCCGTGCCATCGTGCGCCGTGAGCCCATCGGCGTCTGCGCTCTGATCTCGCCGTGGAACTGGCCGGTGCAGACCGGCGTGATCAAGGCGATCTACGGCCTCGCCGCCGGTTGCACCATCGTCGCCAAGCCCAGCGTCGTCTCAGCCGCGAGCGGGGCACTCCTCGCCCGGGTGATGCACGAGGCCGGAGTGCCCGCGGGCGTGTTCAACCTCGTCAACGGCCCGGGCCGCGAGGTCGGCGACACCCTCTCGCGCCACCCCGACGTCGACATGATCTCGTTCACCGGCTCCACGGCCGCCGGCGCCCAGGTCGGCGCCGCCGCCTCCGCCACGGTGAAGCGCGTGTGCCTCGAGCTCGGCGGGAAATCGGCGAACATCGTGCTCCCCGACGCCGACCTCGAGCAGGCCGCCCGCTGGAACATCCAGCGCGGCTTCTTCAACGCCGGCCAGTCCTGCCACGCCCCGACGCGGATGCTCGTGCACGAGAGCCGGATCGACGAGGTCGTGCCGTTCCTCGTCGACGAGGCCCGGCGCTTCGTCCTCGGTGACCCGCTCGACGAGTCGACCACCATGGGTCCGATGGTCAGCGCCGCCCAGCGCGACTCCGTCCGCGCGCACATCCGGAGCGGCCTCGACGAGGGCGCGCAGCTCGTCACCGGCGGCCTCGATCACCCCGAGGGCCTGGAGCGCGGATACTTCGTGCAGCCCACCGTGTTCGTCGGAGTCACCCCCGACATGACGATCGCCCGCGAAGAGATCTTCGGACCCGTGCTGGCCGTTCTGCCCTACCGCGACGAGGAGGAGGCCGTGCGCATCGCCAACGACTCCCCCTACGGCCTCGCCGGCTTCGTCTTCGCCGGGGAGGCGGAGGACGCCCGGCGCATCGCGAACAGCCTCCGTGCCGGCCGCATCAGCTGGAACGGCGCGGCGACCGACTCCTACGCCCCCATGGGCGGCTACAAGCAGTCCGGGACCGGCCGCTCGATGGGCCGGTTCGGGTTCGAGGAGTACCTCGAGGTCAAATCCGAGTACGGCTTCGACGACGAAGCGCAGACTCTGCCGACGCCCTTCGGCTGAGAACCCCGATCAGGAGATCACCCCACCATGAACGACGACGTCCCCCGCATCCTCGTCAACCGCGCGAAAGACAAGCTGAGCAAGGGCGAGACGGTGTACTCGATGACCGTCCGGCTCGTCCGGACCGTCGACATCGCCTCCATCGCCGCGACGGCGGGGTTCGACTCCGTCTACATCGACCTGGAGCACAGCAGCGTCTCCCTCGAGGACGCCGGCCAGATCTGCATGGCCTGCAACGCCCTCGGAGTCACTCCCCTGGTCCGGGTCCCCGGACTCGACGCTCCCCTCATCGCCCGAGTCATGGACTCGGGGGCGATGGGCATCATCCTGCCCGGCGTGCAGTCGGCCGAGGAGGCGCGTGCGCTGGTGCGCGCCGTCAAGCACGTGCCGGTCGGCGAGCGCTCGCTCGCGGGTGCGGCGCCCCAGCTGAACTACCGGACCTACCCGCCCGAGCAGGTCATCCGCGAGATCGACGGCGCCTCCCTCGTCGTCGCGATGATCGAGTCGCGTGTGGGCCTGGAGGCCGTGGAGGAGATCGCGGCCGTCGACGGCGTCGACATGCTGCTGGTCGGCGCGAACGATCTCAGCGTCGAGCTCGGCGTCGCCGGGCAGATGGACCATCCGTCCGTGCACGAGGCCTACCTGCGGGTGATCGCCGCCTGCAAGGCCTCCGGCACCGCGATCGGCATCGGCGGGCTCGGCGGATGGCCGGAGCTCATCGAGAAGTACCTCGACCTCGGGGCGAGCTACGTCTCGACCGGGAACGACATCTCGTTCCTTCTGAGCGCGGCGACCGCGAAGCGCCGGCAGTTCGAGGATCAGGCATGACCGGAGGAGCACGCGCATGAAGGTCTGCGTGTACGGCGCGGGCGCCGTCGGCGGCCACCTCGCCGGGCGTCTCGCGTCCAGCGCGGTCGAGGTGTCGCTGATCGCCCGTGGAGAGAGCCTCGCCGCGGTCCGCGAGAACGGGCTGCGGGTCGAGACCCGCGAGGGGACGCTGCTCTCGCATCCGCTCGCCACCGACCGACCGCAGGATCTGGAACCGCAGGACGTCGTCGTCGTCGCGGTCAAGGCCCCGGCCCTGCCGAGCATCGCCGAGAACCTGGCCCCCCTGCTCGCGGCCGACGGCGTCGTGCTGTTCGTGACCAACGGGGTGCCGTGGTGGTACTTCCGCTCACACGGCGGTCCCCTCGAGGGGACGCCCCTCCCCCGCCTCGATCCGGGCGGCGTTCTCGGCACGCAGCTCGCAGCCGAGCAGATCGTCGGAGCCGTCGCCTACACCGCCTGCACGGCCGTCGCACCCGGCGTCATCCAAGCCGAGAACCCGCGCAACCGGCTGGTGATCGGCCGGCCCGACGGGCGGGACGACCCTCGTCTCGCTGCGTTCGCCTCGGCGTTCGACGGCAGCGGTCTCGAGGTGTCGGCCACTGCGTCGATCCGGGACGCCGTCTGGAAGAAGCTCGCGATGAACATGATCGGAGGCTCGCTGGGCGTGCTCACCGCTTCGGCCATGCAGGACGCTCTCGCCGCCCCCACCGTCGCCGCTCTCGCCGAGTCGATGGCCGCTGAGGCCGGTGCCGTTGCACGGGCTCTCGGCTGTGACCCGGGCGACACCGGCGCGGGCGTCGCACACCTGAAGACGTCGCACCACGTGCAGAGCGTCGTGCAGGATCTGCTGTCCGGTCGCGCGATGGAGGTGGACGCGCTCTTCCGCGTCCCTCTCGAACTCGCTGACCTCGCGGGGGTCGACACTCCCGCCCTCTCGCTCGTCATCGAGCTCGCCGTCCAGCGGGCCCGTGCCGCGGGCCTCTACCGCGACGCCGTCCCGGCGTGACTCGCCACCGTTCCCGCACGATCGAAGGAGATCCCGACATGACTGAGAAGACCCGCGCATGAAGGCCGTGGTGTTCCTCGGCGAAGGCGAGCTCGAGCTGCGCGACTACCCCGATCCGGTTCCCGGACCGGACGAGGTGGTCCTCCGTGTCAAGGCGTCGGGGATGTGCGGAAGCGACCTGCACCACCTCCGCGGGCCGCGCCGCTCCGCGTCCGAGCAGGTCATCGAAGGCCACGAGCCGTGCGGAGTGGTCGAGCTCGTCGGCGACGCGGTGCGCCCGAGCGAGGCCCGCGTCGGCGACCGCGTCATGGTGCACCACTACGACGGCTGCCGCACCTGTCGGTTCTGCCGCTCCGGCTGGACCCAGTACTGCCCGAACGGACGCACGGTGTTCGGCGGGCTCGACGGCGACGGCGCGCACGCGGACTTCATGAAGGTCCCCGCGCACACGCTCATCCGGTTGCCCGACTCGCTCTCCTTCACCACCGGAGCGGCGATCTCGTGCGGCACGGGGACCGCGTGGGGCGCCCTGCAGCGCGTCGAGCTGACAGCCGTCGACACCGTGGTGGTCTTCGGGCAGGGTCCCGTCGGGCTCAGCTGCACGATGCTCGCCAAGGCGCTCGGCGCTCGCGTGATCGCGGTGGACGTCGACGCCTCCCGGCTCGCCATGGCCGCGTCGTTCGGCGCCGACCACCTGGTCGACTCGAGTGCGACCGACGCCGTGACCGCGATCCGCGCCCTCACCCGCGACGGCGCGGGGGCGGACAAGGCGATCGAGTGCAGCGCCGTCTCGGCCGTGCGCCGTCAGGCGATCCAGTCCGTCCGTCCGTGGGGCACGGCCTGCATGGTCGGCGTCTTCGGCTCGTTCGACCTCGACAGCGACGAGCTCATCCACCGGCACAAGACGATCCTCGGCTCCCTCACCTTCAGCAAGAACCAGCAGGAGGAGTGCGCCCTCTTCGTCGCCGAGCGCGGCCTGGACGTCGAGTCCCTGTTCACCGACGACTTCCGGCTGGAGGACGCCGAGCGCGCCTACGACCTCTTCGACCGCCGCCAGATCGGCAAAGGCGTCTTCCTCTTCGACTGAGCGACGCTCCAGACCACAGGACGCTCCAGATCACTGGATGCTCCGGACCACTGTGAAAGGACTGTCATGACCACCACCCACGGCGACTTCCCCCTCGGCGACGAGGCGCGCCGCTTCCTCGAGCGTCCCGAGCACTTCCTCGTCATCGACGGCGAGCTGGTCCCCGCCGCCTCGGGGCAGACCCTGTCCACCGTCTCCCCCTCCAGCGGAGAGGTGCTCGCGCGCTTCTCGTCGGGCGACGCCTCCGACATCGACCGCGCAGTCGCCGCCGCCCGCGCCGCGTTCGAGGGCGAGTGGAGCGCCTGGACCCCCTATCAGCGCCAGGCGCTGCTCCACCGCGTCGCTGCCGTTCTGGAGGAGCGGTTCGAGGAGCTGGCGCAGATCGAGTCGCTCGACATGGGCACGCCAATCGCCCGAGTGCGCGCCTCGAAGGCGACCATGAAGAAGATGCTCGCGTTCTTCGCCGCCCAGGCGCTGACCATCTCGGGCGAGACGCTGATGAACGGCCTGCCCGGCGACGTCGCCACGATGACCTTCAAGGCACCGGTCGGCGTGATCGGCGGGATCATTCCGTGGAACGGCCCGCTGAACAGCCAGCTCTGGATCATCGGCGCGGTCCTCGCCAGCGGCTGCACGGCCGTGCTGAAGCCCGCGCAGTACGCGTCGCTGTCGGTGCTGCGTGTCGCAGAGATCCTCCTCGAGGCCGGCGTCCCCGCCGGCGTCGTGAACGTCGTCACCGGCAGGGGCAGCGAGGCGGGAACCGCGCTCGCGGCGCACACCGACGTCGACCGGGTGGCCTTCACGGGCTCGACCGAGACTGGTCGCCGGATCATCGAGGCGTCCACCTCGAACATCAAGAAGCTCCAGCTCGAGCTCGGCGGCAAGTCGGCCGACATAGTCTGCGTGGACGCCGACCTCGACACCGCGGTGCCGGCTGTCGCCATGGGCGTCTTCGCGAACTCCGGGCAGATCTGCTACGCCGGCACCCGCGTGCTCGTGCAGCGCTCGATCGTCGACGAGTTCACGAAGCGCCTACTGGCTTACGTCGAGGGGCTCCGCGTCGGGCACAGCCTCGACGACTCCGCCGCCCTCGGGCCGGTCATCTCGGAGTCCCAGCTGGACACCGTGCTGTCCTACGTCGAGATCGGCGTCGCAGAGGGAGCCGAGCTCCTCTCCGGCGGCAACCGGCTGACCGAAGGAATGGGGAACGGCTACTTCATGGAGCCGACCGTCTTCGGCGGAGTGTCCAACAGCATGCGCATCGCGCAGGAGGAGATCTTCGGCCCGGTGCTGTCGATCCTGCCCTTCGACGACGTCGATGAGGCCATCGCCATCGCCAATGACAGCGAGTACGGCCTCGGCGGAGCGGTCTGGTCGCAGAGCATCTCGACCGCGCTGCGCGTCGTCCGCGGAGTGCACACCGGAACGATGTGGGTGAACTGCTACGGACTCGTCGACCCGATGGTCGGGTTCAGCGGCACGAAGACGAGCGGATACGGAGCCAAGGGCACCGCCGCGCACCTCGACACCTACCTCTACACCAAGAGCGTCTACATCCAGCTCTGATCGCGGGCGTCCGGGGCAGTCCTACCCGGTCCTAGTAAGCGGTCGCCCTGCCGTCGGCGAGTTGCAGAATCCAATACTGCGGGATATTGTCATCCCGTTGTGAATCGAAGGAGATCACCATGTCGAAGAAGATCGCGATCCTGCACACGAGCTTCGTGTTCGTCTCAGTGGAGCCGGTGATCAACGATCTCATCGCCGAGCTCATCCCCGATGCCGAAGTCCTGCACTTCGTCGACTCGGACGTCCTCGCCACTGTCGTCCGCGAGCAGGGCATCTCCCCCAAGAGCGAAGCCCGCATGGTGCACCTCGCCAAGGCAGCCGAGGACGCGGGCGCCGACATCATCTTCTCGGCGTGCTCCTCCCTCGGCCCAGCGCTCGACGTCGCCGCGCAGAACGTGCACACGCCCGTCCTGAAGATCGACGAGGCGATGGCCCTGCTGGCCGCCCAGCAGGGCACCCGCATCGGCGTCCTGGCCACCGTGCCCACGACGCTGGGGCCGACGTCGGACCTCATCCAGGCAGCGGCCGACGGGATCGGCCGCGAGGTCGCCCTCGAGCAGCGTCTCTGCGCCGGCGCGTTCGACACGCTGATGGCGGGCGACCGAGAGGAGCACGACGCGATGATCCTCGAGCAGGCGCTCGACCTCGCGCGGACGGTCGACCTGATCGTGCTGGCCCAGGCCTCGATGTCGCGACTGGCGCCCGCGCTCCAGGAGAAGACCGGACTTACCGTCCTCGCAAGCCCGCGCATCGGTGTCGACCTGCTCGCTCAGCGCGTCGCCGAACTCGCCGTCTGACACTCCCCCTGTGCTCCGGCGGCGCGCACTGACGCGCGCCGCCTCCGATCCGAGAAGGACCCCGCCATGACCACAGAGCAGTTCGCAGGAAAGGTCGCCTTCGTCACGGGCGGCGGATCGGGGATCGGTCGCGCCACCGCGGTCGCCTTCGCCGAGGCCGGTGCCGACGTCGCCGTCGCCGACCTGAACGAGGAGTCACTGAGAGCAACCGCCGCACTGATCGAGGCCGCCGGTCGCCGCGCTCACACCGCGGTGTGCGACGTGTCCGACAGCGCGTCCGTCGAGGCGGCCGTCGCCTCGACCACGGCTGTCCTGGGTCGGCTCGATTTCGGCGTCAACAACGCAGGAGTCGAGCAGCCGCCGAAGGAGCTCGCCGAGACGAGCGACGAGGAGTGGGATCGCCTCATGAGCATCAACCTCCGGGGCGTCTTCGTCTCGATGAAGCACGAAGTGATCGCGATGGGCGAGACCGGCGGCGCGATCGTGAACATCTCCTCCGGAGCCGGTGTCGTGGGGATCAGCGGTCAGGCGGCCTACTGCGCCACCAAGTGGGGCCTGATCGGGCTGACCAAGGCCGCCTCACTCGACTACGCAGCCCGCGGCATCCGGATCAACGCGATCTGCCCGGGAATCATCGAGACCCCGATGATGGACCGCTTCTCCGGCGGCACCCCGGAGGGCCGCGCGCGAGTAATCGCGCAGGAGCCGATCGGCCGGATGGGTCGCCCGGAGGAGATCGCCTCCGCGATCCTCTGGCTCTGCTCCGACCTGGGCGGATTCACACTCGGCCATGCGCTCGTCGTCGACGGCGGCCAGACGGTGGGTCTGTGATGAGCGACTCGACCCACCGCCGCGTGCTCGTCGGGCTCGACGACGACGGCCGATCGACCGTTGTCGGCGACGCCTTCGATCTGCCGATCGTCCGCCCCTCGGCGCACGTGACCCTGCAGGAGATCTGGCGCCAGGACAGCATCCCGGCCCGTCTGGACGACGCGACCGACCCGCGGCGCGAGGGCTCCCTCCCGGCGCCGCCGAACGGGGCAGTGGTGCGGATCCTCACGATCGCGCCCTTCAGCGGTGTCTCGACGGAGTGGGCCGCCGACCTGCACTTCGACGACTCCCTCCACATCATCACGATGACGACGGGTCTGCTCGACATCGTGCTGGAGGAGGGCGAGGTCTCGCTGGCGCCCGGCGACAGCATCGTGCTGCCGGCGAGCATGCACGACCTGCGCAACACCTCCGGCGCACCCGCGACCTTCGTGTACACGTCGTTCCCCCTCGAGCGCTGACAGCTCTCCCCTCCACTCCTGAAAGGCAGGGTCGCCGTGCGCGCGCGTCCGGAAACGACGAAGTTGCTGACCGAGTACTACGCAGCGATGGAGGCGAACGATCCCGACCTGTTCGGCTCCTACTACGCAGAGGACATGACGCTGACGTTCAACAGCGGGTCCGAGATCCGCGGCCGAGAGCAGGTCGTCTCCGCCTTCAGCGCCATGCTCGACCGGGTCGTCTCGCTGGGTCACGAACTCGTGAACGCCTGGGAGGAGGACGGCGGAACCGTCTTCTTCGAATCGATCGGCCGGTGGACACTGCACAGTGGCGTCGTCCTCGAGGTGAAGGCCGCCTCGCGGATCACCATCGTCGACGGGCACTTCACCGATCAGCGGATCTTCGTCGACAACGCCGAGGTCGAGGCAGCGCTCGCACACGAGATCCGCGCCTCCGCGGCTCCCGAGCCCGGCGAGCACCGCTCGCTGCGCTCGCGCCTCATCGTCACCGGCGTGGACGGCGACGGAAGATCGGTGTTCCTCAGCGACGAGCCGACGACCGACCGCTTGGTCGGCGACGGCTACACCCGCAACCAGCTCTGGCAGGGCCTCAGCGTCCCCACGCCGGTCACCGCACCCAACGGGCCCGGAGACGCCTCGGTCATCCCGCCTCCCCCGAACGGATACGGCTACGACATCACGGCGTTCGCCCCCGACAGCGAGTGGGACTACCAGGCCGGCTACGCCCGGCTCCTCGCCCAGTCCGGAGTAGTTCCTGAACCGGGTGACGCACCAGGCATGCACATCACGGACACGATCGACATCGTCTCGGTGATGTACGGCGAGGTCCATCTCCTCGTCGACGCGGGCGAGAAGCTCCTGCAGGCCGGCGACACGACGGTCATCCGCGGCGTGAAGCACGCATGGAGCAATCGGAGTGACCGCCCCTGCGTCATCTCGGCCGTTCATGTCAGCGCAGTCCGCTGACCGAGCAGCGCAGCCTCTCAGCGGGAAGGATCGACCATGATCAAAGAGTCAGCCGCGTTGGCCAACTACCCCGTGGATGTGCCTGTGAGCGCCGGCGACGTGCGCAGCGCGATAGAAACATCGGCTCGTGTGCTCATCGTCCTCGATGACGACCCCACCGGCACCCAGTCGGTCGCCGACCTGCCAGTGCTCACGCAGTGGGATCCGAGCGACTTCCACTGGGCTCTGAGTCTCGGACGTCCGGCCGTCTACGTGCTCACGAACACACGGAGTCTGGACGCCGTCACCACTGCTCGCCGCAACCGTGAGATCGTGCGCAATGCAAGCCTCGTCGCCTCGGACCTCGGACTCCGTCTCGCCTTCGTCAGCCGCGGGGACTCCACCCTCCGAGGCCACTTCCCGCTCGAGACGGACGTCATCGCAGATGCCCTACGAGAACTCACGGGCGCGGAGATCGATGCGATCGTGCTGGTCCCCGCCTTCCCGGACGCGGGGAGAATCACCGTCGGCGGAGTGCACTACATGCGCGACGCCGATAACCTCATCCCGGTCTCCGAGACGGAGTTCGCTCGTGACGCCACATTCGGGTACCAGAGCTCCGATCTCCGGGATTACGTGACCGAGAAGACCCAAGGCCGCGTAGCCGCCGAGGACGTCGTTCTGCTCGATCTCTCGATCGTGCGGTCAGGGCCCGAGGCGGTCGCTCAGGCTCTTGCCGGCCTGACAGGCGGAACCTATGTCGTCGTCGACGCCGTGACCGAGGACGACTTGCGTCTGCTCGCACTCGGGCTCGACCGCGCGGAGCAACGAGGCGCCACTCTGCTGTACAGAGTCGGCCCCCCATTCGTTCGCGCTCGGGTCGGGCAGGAGATTCATCCCCCTTTGACGGCTGACGAGGTCTATGGGTTGGCCGGGAGCGACTCTATCGGCGGGCTGATCGTGGTCGGCTCTCACGTCGGTCTCACCTCGCGGCAACTCCTCGTCCTCGAGAACGGCGGCCAGGTCGAGGCGACTCTCGAGGTGGATATCGCCGCAGTGCTCGACGGCGACCGAGCCGGTGATCAGATCGACTCGATCGTGAGCCAAGCGATCGACGCACTCGGGCGTGGAGATGTCGTCGTGCACACCAGTCGCACCCTCGTGCGGACGAGCGATCGGGAGGAGAGTCTGGAGATCTCGCGCCGAGTGTCTGCTGCAGTGGTCCTGATCGTGCAGCGCATCCTGGCAGCACGGGCACCTCGCTATGTCATCGCCAAAGGCGGGATCACCTCGAGTGACGTGGCCGCCTTCGGTCTCGCCATCCGACATGCGATCGTGCGCGGCCCGATGCTGCCCGGTCTGGTCTCCCTCTGGGCGCCGGCTGACGGACCGGCCGCGAACATCCCTTACATCGTGTTCGCAGGCAACGTCGGCGACGACCAGTCCCTCGCCGCAGTAGTCGCCACCCTGGCCCGGCCATCCGAGACGAGATGACCGTCGCTCTCTGACGGGTAGGTGTCAGCGCTGCCCGCATCACTGCGCAGCGCGACAGCGTTGACCGCAATCCACGGCGGGCACCACGCTCGGCACATCGGTGAAGAATGATGTCGAAACTCGTTGACAAGTCCCACAGTGCGGGATAACTTCAACGTCAGGCAGCGAAGCTTCGTGATGAACGGGAGAACCCGGCACGGCTTCAGCGCTGTGCAGAGACCTACTCCGCTCCCCCAGCCGTGGGGAGTCGACTCCCCTCATACCGATGGAGGCACCGGTGCCACTCGCCGAGCACGATCGCAGCTTCGACATCGAACTCGCTGCCGTCCCGACCGTCCCCCGGACGAACAAGCGCTGGCTGACTGACCTGAAATACCGACTGCCGACGCGCTACCTCGCCGCTTGGGCCGCCCTGGCCCTGCTGATCCTCGTCGCAGCCGCCTTCGCGCCGTCGAGCATGCGCGGGCCGTCCATCTCGGTGGTCACCGCGCTCGCGGGCATCCTGACCTTGGCGGCGCTCGGGCAGATGCTGATCCTGATGATCGGCGGGCTCGACCTCTCGGTCCCCGCCATGATCGCGATCTCGGCCGGGATCGTCGTCCGCTACGGAGTTCCCGGCGCGAACCTCCCGCTCGTGATCGCTCTGGCACTCGCCGTCGCTGTGGCGTTCAGCCTGGTCAACGGCGTGCTGATCTCCGTCCTCCGGCTGAACTCGCTGATCGTGACGCTCGGCACCCTGGGCATCGCGTCCGGTGCGATCGGGCTCTGGACCGGCGTGTCCTTCTCGCTCACCGGAGCCGCTCCCGCCGCGCTGACCGATTTCGCCCGGACCTCCTTCCTCAACGTCAACGTCTGCTTCCTCCTCGCGATCGTCGTCGCGGTTCTGCTCGGGCTGAGCCTCTCCCGCACCCGGGCAGGACGCATGGTGGGAGCGGTGGGCGCCAATCGGCGAGCCGCACGCACCCTCGGCGCGCACGTGCTCGCGATCGAGCTCGGCGTGTTCGCTCTGGCGGGGCTGCTCTACGGCCTCGCCGGCGTCCTCGTCGCCTCGTTCATCGGCACTCCTGACACCTCGATCGGCACCCCCTACCAGCTGGCGACAGTCACCGTGGCGGCCATCGCCGGCGTCGCGATGAACGGCGGGCCGGGCAGCGTCGCACCCGTCATCGCCGCCAGCGTCTTCCTCCAGCTCCTCGACCAGGTCATCGCGATCGCGGGACTCCCGACGGGAGTCGGAACGATCTTCCAGGGCGTGTCCCTGGTCGTGGCCGTCGCCGCGATCGCCATCTGGCGGGCGCTCCACACCGGAGCGCGCCGACTCGGCAGCCTCCGCCGTACGACGTCCTGAAGTCCGCGGTCCACATCACCTCGGGATCGCAGGATCCTCCTTCCCCACCACGACATCCCCACCCCCCTTAGAGAAGAGACCCGACAATGAAGTTCACCTCTCTCGGGCAGGCACGACGCAGCCGTCGCCTCGCCCTGAGCGCCCTCGCTCTCGGAGGAGCGCTCACCCTGATCCTCACCGGCTGCTCGACCACCACGAGCAGCGGCGGGGGTGGCGAAGCGGCCCAGGTGTCCGACGAGACCACGACGATCACCCCCGAGAACGTCGACCAGGAGCAGTTCGCGGCCACCATCCGCAAGGCGTTCCTCACCGACGTCCCCGTCTCCGATCTCGACCCGATCGTGGCCGATGCCCTCGCCGTCGCCTCCGAACCGCTGAGCGACGAGAACCAGGCCCTCTTCGAGGAGTGCCTGCGTCAGCCCGTCTGCGAGACCGGACACGGATCGCTGAAGGTCGGCATCCCCATCTTCGTGACCGCGAACGCCTACACCAACGTCAACCGCGCCGAGACGACCGCGCAGCTGCTCGCCTACCCCGAGGTCAGCGAGATCCACTACAGCATCTCCAACGGAGACATCGCCGCGTCGATCTCGAACGTGCAGAGCCTGATCACCCAGGGCGTCGACGTGATCATCGTCGACCTCGCCCTCGGCGGGGCCATGAACTCGGCGCTGCAGGAGGCCGCCGACGCCGGCATCACCATCATCAACGTCAACACGCCGGTGTCCGACGACACCTCGACACTGCTGACGACGGACTTCCCCACCGGCCTCTGCCAGACCTACACCAACGGCGTCGAGGCGCTGACGAGCTCGATCACCGAGCCGTCGACGTACATGCTCTTCACCGGCATCGCCGGCAACGACAACGCCGGCGCCTGGCAGCCGTGCGCGCGGGAAGCCTTCAACGCGGCGGGCTGGACCGAGCTCCCCGGCGGATTCACCAACTGGAACTCGCAGGGCGAGGCTCAGGCCGCCAACGCCCTCCGGGCCTCCGGCCAGGTCCCCGGCGCAATCGTGTACGACTTCTCCGCCGACCGTCTCGTCCAGCCGTTCATCGACGCCGGCGAGACCCCGCCGGCCGTCATCTCGGGCGTCTCGACCTACGCCTGGCTCACCACAGTGCAGAACGCCCAGGACGCCGGCGTGCAGCTCGACTCCTGGGTCTCGAACGGACACGTCTGGTTCGGCCGCCTCGCCGTGACCGCCGCGATGCAGCTCGCCCACGGCGAGGACGTCTCCTCAGAGGTGACCATCGACCTGCCGATGGCGCCCACCAGCGACGTCCTCGACACCGACTGGCAGGACATCCCCGCCGACGCCATCATCTCGAGCCTCCTCACCAACGAGCAGATCTCGCAGGCGCTCGCCGCCAACTGACCAGGCGTCGCCTGCACCCCATCTGGTGCGGGGTTCTGAATCATCGGACCCCGCACCACCCCACTCCGGTCCTCGACCACCACGTCCTGAAAGGTCCCGCCCATGGCCGACACCCTGTCGACACCGCTGCAGGAAGCGCCGAACCTGACGGTCCCCGCGCTCTCCCTCCGCGGAGTCACGAAGACCTACCCGGGCGTGAAGGCCCTCGACCAGGTCGACTTCGAATGCCGTCCCGGCGAGGTCCACGCTCTGGTCGGCGAGAACGGCTCCGGCAAGTCGACTCTGATCAAGGTCGCTTCCGGCGTGCTCACCCCCGACTCGGGTGAGGTCCGCATCGGCGGCGAGCTCTCGACCGGGAGCGGCGTGAAGCGCGCCCGGATCCTCGGCCTCGGCACCGCCTACCAGGACACCTCGCTCGTCCACGAGCTCTCGGTCGCCGACAACATCGCCCTCTCCTACAACGCGATAGGGAAGCCCTGCCCCGACGATCTCGTGTCGATCCTCGGGACGTACACGGCACCCTTCGCGCCGACCGACATCGTCGACGACCTCGGCCCCGGTTCCCGGCAGCTCCTCGAGGTCGTCCGCGCCATGATCCAGAAGCCGCACGTGCTCATCCTCGACGAGCCGACCGCCGCCCTCGACATGAACCTCGCCGCGCACCTCGAGCACCTCATCCAGCTGTGCCGAAAGGACGGCATGGCGATCATCTACGTCAGCCACCGCCTGGCCGAAGTCCGGCGTCTCGCGGACCGCCTGACCGTCATCCGCTCCGGAGTCATCCAGGGGACCTATGACGCCGACGACTGGGACGTCGACACGATCGTCGAGCTGATGGTCGGCGTTCCCGCCGACCTCAAGTTCCCCGACCGGCTCGCAGCTCCCAGTGACAAGAACCGCCTCGAGGCGGTCGATCTCACCGGACCGAGCTACGGCCCCGTGTCCTTCTCCGTGCGCGGCGGCGAGATCGTCGGCTTCGCCGGCGCCGAGGGCAACGGGCAGCGCGCCCTCCTCCGCGGCGTCATCGGCCTCGAATACGACAGCGGGACGATTCTCATCGACGACGCCGCACTGTCCTCGCCCAGCCCCTCCTCGGCCCTGAAGGCCGGCATCAGCTTCCAGAGCGGTGATCGCGCGATCGAATCCGTCTTCGCCCCCCTCTCAGTCATGGACAACGTCACCACCCAGCTCGGCTCCGATGCCGGACCGGTCGGTACCGCGCCGGGAGGACGCCTCCGAACGGCGTTCGCGGCCGCCTCGAAGCAACTGAACATCGTCGCCGCCTCGCCCTACCAGCCGATCGGCGCCCTCTCCGGCGGCAACCAGCAGAAGGCGGTCCTCGCCCGGCCCGCGCTCAAGAAGCCGAAAGTCCTCATCGTCGACGAGCCCACTCAGGGCGTCGACGCCTTAGCGCGCATGGACATCTACCGCATGCTCGTCAGCGCCGCCGAGGAGGGCGTCGCCGTCGTCGTCAACTCCTCGGACGCCGGCGAGCTCGCCGGACTCTGCGACCGCGTCTACGTGATGTCGCGCGGACAGATCGTCGAGGAGATCATCGATCCGCCCTCCGAGGCCGCCATCGTGCGCAGCTTCGTCAACACCACCGACACCGCCGCCACCCGCACGATCCGCAAGCCCACCTTCTTCGAGAAGTGGAAGGCCCGACTCCCGATCAACGTACCCGTTCTGATCCTGGTCGCCCTGATCGCCGTCGTCGCGATCTACACCGGCATCAACTCCGACGTCTTCTGGAGCTCGCGCAATCTTGCGAACCTCCTCCTCGCGACCCTCCCCCTCGCGATCGTCGCCCTGGGCCAGCAGCTCGCCCTGCTCTCCGGAGGATTCGACATCTCCATAGGCTCGACGATGAGTCTCACGGTCGTGGCCATGTCCTTCACGCTGCCGAGCCTCGAGGGCGGTCCGATCCTCGTCACGGTGCTCGTCCTCCTCGCTATCGCGCTGGCCATCGGCGGACTCAACGCCCTCATGGTGATCGGCTTGAAGGTCAACTCGGTCGTCGCGACGATCGGAACCCTGGGCATCGTCGCCGGCACCGCCATCGTGCTCCGCCCCCAATCAGGCGGGATCATCGCTCCCGACCTCGGATCACTCGCGAGCCTGGGCGTCGCCTTCATCCCAGCCCCGTTCGCGGTACTCGTCGCCGTGGCCATCGGCCTCGAGATCTGGCTCACCCGGAGCACCTCGGGCCTCGCGCTGCGCGCCGCCGGCTTCAACGAGGAGGCGAGCAGCCGCATCGGCTGGAACGTCAACGCGATCCGCTCGCGCGCCCTCATCCTCTGCGCCCTCGGTGCCGTCGTCGCCGGCGTCTTCCTCGCCTCGCAGACAGGAGTCGGATCGAACGCGGTCGGCAGCAGCTACTCGCTCGCCTGCTTCACCGCGGTGTTCCTCGGCGGCGCTGTGATGACCGGCGGGCGCGGCTCCTTCATCGGAGCACTACTCGGCTCGATCTTCATCTCGCTCCTCAACAACGCGATGCCCTTCTTGAACGTGCCGCCCGCGGTCTCCCAGATGGTGAACGGAGGCATCCTGGTCATCGCCATCTCCCTGTACGCGATCCTCGCGCGGGCGCGGGCACGCAGATGAGCCCGAGTGCTCCAGCGGTACTGGCGCGGCTCGCACCGGCATCACCGGTCCGACCGGCCCTGGTCGGACGTGCTGCTGATCGACCGCCGGTGGAAGCACCGTGCTCGCCTGACTGCGTCTACTGCCGTGGCCCGGAGACGGACTGAACGCACCGTTCCCGTCGCCAGACGAGGGCCATGACTTTGTTCGCCCGTCGGCCTGACACAGCCGCACGAACGATACTGAGTGGTCCCCGCGCACGCCATCAGCAAGGCGCTCTGTGAATCAGACAGGACGACACCATGACCACGTGGCTCATCACCGGCGCCTCCTCCGGCCTCGGCGCCTCCCTCGCTCGAGAGGTCCTGAGAAGTGGCGACAATGCTGTCGTCACGGCCCGCGATCCTGACCGCCTGCGCGACCTCGTCACCGCGCATCCGGACACAGCGCTCGCCGTCCGCCTCGACATCACTGACCACGATGAGGTCACCGCCGCCGTCGAGGCGGCGTCGGCGCGGTTCGGCGGCATCGATGTACTGGTCAACAACGCGGGCCGCGGTTTCCGGGCCGCGGTCGAGGAAGCCGGTGCCGACGAGGTCGACGCGCTGTTCGCGACGAACTTCTTCGGTCGACCTGATCATGCAGGTCCTCCCGCAGATGCGCGCGCGTCGCGCGGGCACCATCGTCAACGTGTCCTCCATCGCAGCTCCGCGCTCAGGTCCTGCCTCCGGGTACTACTCCGCGACGAAAGCCGCCCTCGAGGGGGTTTCGGACGCCCTCTACCGGGAAGTGGGACCGTTGGGCGTCCGCGTCGTCGTCATCGAACCCGGAGGGTTCCGGACCGACTTCGCCGGCCGCTCGCTCACCCAGTCGAGGACGATCATCGACGACTACGCCGAGACGGCGGGTAGGCGTCGCAAAGAGAACGACACCACTCACGGCACCCAGCCCGGTGACCCCGACCGCGCCGCGCGCGCGATCGTGCAGGTCGTCCGCGCCGACTCCGCACCGTTCCGGCTGCTGCTGGGCTCGGACGCGGTCGATGGCGTCCAAGACGCGCTGCGCGACCGCCTCGCCGAGATCGCTCGATGGGCCCCTCTCAGCACCACGACCGACTTCGACTAGCAGTAGGTCTAGGTGTCTCACCTACCGAAGTCCGCCATCAGGTGGCCTCGCCCCGATCGGTTTCGAATCATGCCGAGCACCCGAGCCGATCGGTAGTTGTGGGCAACCTCGGGCGTTGATAACGGGGACTGGACG
The DNA here is from genome assembly GCF_022815495.1 of Rathayibacter sp. VKM Ac-2929. Lineage (NCBI taxonomy): Bacteria > Bacillati > Actinomycetota > Actinomycetes > Micrococcales > Microbacteriaceae > Rathayibacter > Rathayibacter sp. VKM Ac-2929. The sequence goes on along the minus strand of NZ_JALGRV010000004.1, from coordinate 511,744 downwards.
GACAACGGACGGCGATGTCCGCCCCGATTAATCAAATAGTGGTTCACGCCGCGCGGATCGGAGCTAAGGCTGCTTGTCGGTATCGAACATGCCGGCGGGTGGCTCCAAGTAGGGCAGCGGGTCACCCGGGAGATTCTCGTCCGTCGCACCCGTGAACGGCCCGTCGGTGGACAGGAGGGCCGCCATGTGTGGCTCGGCGTGGTTGATCCACCAGGCGCTGATCCCGAGCCCTGCGTCGAGGCGGGACGCTTCCCAGCTGCGCCAGAGCGCTTCGATGCGCTGCACGGCCTCATCGATGGTCCACCAGTCGGCGCGCCAGCGTCCGGTGCCCTGACCCTTGGTGGAGACGCGGCGGCGGTACGTGTACCGCCAGTACTTCCTCAGCCACTCGTCCGCGGATCCGTAAACGAGGGTCGGGGAGGAGTCCTCTTCGAACGAGCGCTGCACGGCCGCTTCGGCGCGGGCCTGCATCAACTCGACCCGCTCGGGAGTGAGCGCTCGTTCCAGGGCCTCTTTCGTCATCCCGGCGATGATCCCGGTGATGACGTCCGCGACTTCTCTCGCGGCGATCGCGTCGACGTCGAATGCGCCGAGCAGCGACGCAGCCGCGGTGTCTCGGTCCCCGTCGACGGCGGCCGGGAGGCCCGCAGCCTCTTGCACGTCTTCGCCCGCGAGCGGATCGTCGTCAGTCACGCTGCGCCTGCGTCCGCTTGGCGTCCTCGTTCTCCATCAGGGTCCGCATCGAGGCGGCGAGGTCGATCGTCGGAGCCGGTTCGACGCTCGCCACGACCGGCTCGGCGCCGGTCGCGACCGGCTGCGCGGCCGTCGCTACGAGAGGAGTCGGCTCGTCGCCGCGTGCCGGCGCGGTCGCGGGGTCGTGGGCGGCGATGGAGGCCTTGATCGCTGCGACCTTCTCCTTCGTGCCCTCGTACCAGGGCACGGTGCGCAGCAGCGCGGCTCGGGATCCGGTGGAGAGCATCACGGCGCGGCCGCGGGGCATCGCTCCGAGCTCGTCCACGGTCAGGATCCGTTCGCGCTTCAACGCGGTCGAGGTCGAGCGGACGCCCTTGTTGTAGCTGGCGGAGGTCGTTTCGCGGTCGTAGTCCCCGACGAGCTCGGAGACGTTCTGGAGGAAGTCGTTCTCCTTCACGCTGCCGAGGTAGAGGAACGCGTTCGATGCGCTCCACAGCTTCAACATGCCCTCCTTTCCGAACACGGCGACGCCCTGCGACCAGGACTGGAACACCGACATGATCGGGATGCCGCGGGAGCCGAAGTGCGAGTAGAGGTCGGGGAGGTCCCGCCACCGGCACACGTTCGCGGCCTCATCGAGGATCCCGACGAGGGGAGTGCGCAGCCGTCCGCCGGGCGAGGTGTCTGCGAGGTCGGTCGCCGCCCCGAGAGTGGCCGCGGTGAGTGCGGTGACGAGGGGGCCGGCGGTGCCGGCGCCCTCCTTGGAGTCATTCGCCACGGCCTAGGCCGTCGTATTCGGTTCTCCCGCCCCCAACTCGCCGCGTCAGACGCCTTCCTTGCCCAGTCGCTGCGTGTACAGCGGCGGTTGCAGGTCGGGCGGGAACGCGCCCTCGATCGGTGCCTCGTAGGGCAGTGCCTCCCCGATTCGGTTCTCGTCGGTGGAGTCTGCGAACGGCCCGTCCGGGGAGAGCAGGACGCTCATGTGCGGGTCGCAGTGGTTGATCCACCACGCGCTCATCCCTGCTTTCGGGTCGGCGCGTGCGGCCTCCCACGCCCGCCACAGCGCTTCGATGCGCTGCTGCGCTTCCTTCGATTCCCACCAGGCCGCTTTCCACCGCGAACTGCCGCCGGAGCCCTGTGCCATGACTCGGCGCCGGTAGGTGCCGATGAGCTGCTTGCGCACGAACTCGTCCGCGGATCCGAAGTGCGTCGTCGGCTCCTCCCCCGCCTCGAGGTCGACGCTCCTGGCCGCGGTGGCGGGCTCGTCGGCGCCGAACGGGTCGTCGTCGTAGCCGCTCATGCGGGAGTCACCGGCGTGAGGTCGTGTCCCTGCTCAGAGGCCGGCGTGGGTGTCGGCGCCGGCGCTGCGCCAGGTCGGTGGTTCGCGAGGGAAGCGTTGATCGCGGCGACGAGCGGCTTGGGGCCGTCGAACCACGGCAGGGTGCGCAGGATGGCGGCGCGGGAGCCGGAGGACATCAGGATCGCCCGCCCGATCTTGCGTCCCTTCTTCGGCGTGGGGAGGTTCGCGAGTTCGGCGACGTCGAGGATCAGTTCGCGCTTCAAGGCGCTGGTGGTCGAGCGCACGCCCTTGTTCATGCTCGCGGAGGTCGTCTCCCGGTCGTAGGTGCCGATCAGCTCCGACACCATCCGCAGGAACCCCGTCTCGGAGATTCCGCCCGCGTAGATCTTCGCGTTCGCGGCCGACCACAGCTTGTCCATGCCCTCCCGCCCGAAGACGCTGACGCCCTGCGACCAGGACTGGAACACCGACATGATCGGGATGCCTCGGGAGCCGTAGTGGCTGTAGAGGTCGGGGAGGTGGCGCCAGCGGCAGACGTTCGCCGCCTCATCGAGGACGCCGAGCATCGGCGTCTGCATCCGGCCGCCGGGCGACACGGCCGCGAGTTCCTCCGCTGCCTCGACGGTCGCGGCGGTGAGGGCGAGGACGAGGGGGCCGGCGCTGCCGGCGCCCTCCTTGGACAGGCTGTAGCGCGTCCCGGTGGAGCGGACGAAGGCGCCCGGATCGAACTCCGGCCGGGTGTCGTTCTCGCCGGTGCGGTTCACCCACTGGCGGGTGCCGGAGTCCTTCAAGCAGGACGCCATGCACCGGGCAGTGGAGTACACCGATCCGCGCTCCCGGTGCTCCAACCGCGTCGCGCCCTGCAAGCTCTTGGCCATCAGCGGGAAATCGCGCGAGGCCAGGATGTCTCCGGCCGTCTCGTCGCCGGGTTTCGTCGTCCACTCGTAGACGTCGGTGATCGGGCGGCATGCGGATGAGGGGCTGCAGGCTGGCGCTGAGGAGGGCCGACTGCCATTTTTGGGCGATGATCGAGATCATGTCAGTTTGATCTTGTTCCGGAAGCGTGTGATTGTCGTCGACGCCTCGCTGCTCGGCAGTCGCGGTCGCCAGTGCCGGCGTCCTCGGCAGCTGCGTCGACCCCGACGGCGGCGACGCCCTCCGTGCGGCTACCGCCCCGCCCGCAGGCCCTGATCCTGCAGGTGCGCACTCACCACCGCGTCCGCCACGCGCCCGGCCGCGCTCGTCCCACCGAGCGGGCCGCCGCGCAGCCGCATGGCGAGCTCACCGGTCACGACGAGCAGGAGCTCCTCCGCGAGCCGCGGCGCCTCCTCCCCCACCAGCGGCTCGGCGAGCTCGGTCAGCCGTCCGCGCAGGGACTCCGTGTCGGCGCGGACAGCGTCGGCGAGCTCGGCCGGCGGGTCGAGGTACTCCGCGGACGACGCGAGGAACGCGCACCAGCGGGCGCCGTGCGGCCGCTCCCGGAAGCGCTCGAGTGCGGGGAGCACGGCCAGCAGTCGCTCCCGGTCCGAGTCCGCCCGCTCGATCTCGGCCTCCCAGGTCTCGAGCCAGGCCGCCTGCCGACGGGCGAGGGCGGCGGCGACCAGCGCCTCCTTGCTGGAGTAGCCGCGGTAGAGAGTGGCGGCCGAGACGCCGGCCAGTGCCAGCACCGCGTCGATCGGCGTCGCGGCGATCCCGCGGCTGAAGAAGAGCTCCTCGGCCGCGTCGAGCAGCTTCGCCTCGGTGCGGGGCCTGATCGAAGCGGCTCGGAGTGGAATGGACATACCTCCAGCCTAGACTCTCAATATGAAACGCACGTTTTCGTTCTCGTCTCCGGCCCCCCTCGTCCTCGCCGCCACCGGGCTCATCGCGGCGACCTACGGTCTCGTGCGCTTCGCCTACGGTCTCCTGCTGCCGGAGATGCGCTCCGAGCTGGGCTTCGACGCGGCCACGGCGGGCGGTGTCTCGGCCGGCGCCTCCCTCGCCTACTGCCTCGGCGCGGTCGCGGGCTTCCTGCTCGCCTCCCGCGCGGCCCGCGTCCTCGTGCTGGCCGCCGGTGCGACGGCGGGCGCCGGCGCGCTCGGGATGGCGCTCAGCCACGAGTTCGTCCCCTTCGCGATCGCCGCCGTCGTGAGCTCCGTCGGCGCAGGACTCGCCTCCCCCGCACTGGTCGACGTGCTCCGACGGGGCGTCCGCCCGGGACTGCAGGCGCGGGCGCAGACGATCGTGAACTCCGGGACGGGCCCCGGACTGGTCGGAGCGGGTGCCCTCGCCCTGACGCTGCTCCCGGGCTGGCGCACGGTGTGGGTGGTCGCGGCGGTCGTCGTGGTCGCGGCCGCCCTCGCGGTCGCCGTGCTCGACGGCGCCACCCCGCGCCGCGAGACCCCGACCGCGCTCTCCACGGCCTGGCTGGGCGCGCATCGCGGGGCGATCCTGGCGGCGGCGCTGCTGGGCGCCGGATCCGCCGGAGGCTGGAACTTCGGCAGGACCCTGCTGGTCGAGCGCGGGAGCAGCACCGCGGAGTCGGTCGTCGCGTGGATCGTCCTCGGGATCGGCGGCACCGTCGCGATCGCCACCGCCCGATGGACCAGCGCCCTGCCGCCGCGCACGGCCTGGACGATCACCACGGCGACGGCCGCCGCTGGGACCCTCGGCCTGGCGCTCACGGCCTCCTCGCCGCTCGCCCTCCTGGCGTGCCTCCTCTTCGGCTGGGGCTACACCGCCGGCACCGGAGCGCTCATCGCCTGGACCACCGCCCTGGACCCGGACCGCGCGGCGACCGGCACGGCACTGCTCTTCGTGGTGCTGATCGCGGGTCAGGCCGTGGGCGCCGTGGGCCTGGGAGCGCTCCTCGACGGGCCGGGCGCCACGGTCGCCTTCGCCGTCGCAGCGGTCGCGACGGCCGCCGCCGGAGTCGGCCGCCCAGCACCGGCGCGGAGGATCGAGGCGGGGAGCGGAGGCGCCGATACCGGTAGCCTCGCGGCATGACCTTCGCGAACGTCGGCACCCTGGGGGCCGCACCCGGCAGACGCGACGAGCTCGTCGCCCTCCTCACCGAGCACAACGCCGCCCTCGTCGGCGCCGGCTGCCTGGCCTACGAGGTCGGCGTCGACGACGAGCAGCCCGACACCGTCTTCGTCGTCGAGCTGTGGGAGAGCGCCGAGGCGCACCGGGCCTCCCTGGCCCTCCCCCAGGTCCAGGCCGCGATCGAGCGGGCGCGCCCGCTGCTCAGCGGCGCCTTCGGCGGCCACCGCTTCGACGTCGTGGGCTCTCCGCTCCGCAGCTGACCTCCGGCGCCGGCCCCGGAGCTGACCTCCGGGACCGGCCTCCACAGCCGACCTCCGGGGCCGGCCTCCGCCGAGGGCTCGATGCGGGCTGCGCGGACGTCTCCCCCGGACGTCGACGCCGTCGGTGATCGCGCCTCCGTCCCTCCGCCCGCTGATTCCGATCCCGCCACCCCGCCACCCGAGAGCAGAGCGCCATGATCAGCACCTTCCTCGTCGAGCACGCCGCGCTCGTGCCGATCGGCTTCTGGATCGCGGTCGCGCTGGTCACGGCGCTCGCCTGGCTGCTGCACCGGCGCGGCGCGAGGAGGACCCTCCTCGTCCTCGCCGCGGTGGCCTTCCTCGCGGGCATCGCGCTGACGATGTACCCGCCGGACGGCACGCCGCTGGTCTTCTGCACCGTGCAGTTCTCGGTGCCGTTCGACGGCATCGACACCCTCGCGAACATCGCCCTCCTGCTCCCCGGGGCCCTGCTGCTAGCGGTGGCGGTCGGCCGCCCCGTGCTCGTCGCCGCCGCCGTCTCCGGCCTGTCCGCCCTGATCGAGCTGGTCCAGGCGAGCGTCCCGGCGATCGGCCGCTCCTGCGACACGAACGACTGGTTCATGAACACCATCGGCGCCGTCCTCGGCGCGCTCCTCGCCGCCGTGATCCTCGCGATCGAGAACCGGCGGGCCGGTCGACGCGTGTCGCGCTGACGCCGCCTCCTGTCGCGTCGCGCTCGACGTCTCGACGCCGGGTCAGTGCGGGGGGCGCAGCGACTCGGCCGGGCTGAGAGCCGTGTCGGCGGTGCAGCCGAGCTCGCCCGGCTGGAGCAGCACCGGCGCCACCACGACGCGGGTGACGGCGCCCGCCTCGCGCTTGACGAGGACGCAGTCCTCGGCGTGCCCCATCGCCACTCCGACGTCCGTGCCCCGCAGCACGACCGTCGGCTGCGCGGCCACCTCCCGAGGTCCCGTCGGAGTCGCCAGACGCTCGCTGATCGCGGCGGCGATGTCCTCGATCGTGCCCGGGTCCTCGGGCAGCGCGGTCAGCACCTCGACCGCGGCCTCCTCCGCGTTCGAGGCCGGCACGACGACCTCGCGCGTATCGGGCGGCGCAGTGACGCTCGGCGTCGACGCATCGCACTCGACGTCCTGCACCCCGGTCGTGGTGCCGAAGACGGTGACGCCGTCGACGCTGTGCCGGCCGTAGAAGTCGAACTCGATCCGGAAGCAGTAGGGCTGTCCGTCCACGCCGACCGTGCGCGTGGTGAGGGCACCGAACGCATCGTCGAGCTCGGGCGCGTCGAAGGACTCGATCCCGACCAGGTCGGCGCCCTCGGCAGCGGCCTCCCTCGCGACCTCGTCGATATCGTCGGGCCGGTCGGTGCCGATCCGATCCGCCAGCGCGGCGGCAGTCTCGCGCGCGGTCGTCTCGGCGACCTCCGTGGTCGCGTCACCGGGGCCGTAGAGGGTCGGGGCGCAGCCGGTGAGCAGTGCAGCGGCCGCGAGGCCCGCCAGAAGCGGCACGGCGCGAGAGCTGCGCGTCACGATCGATCCTCCCCGGTGGCGAGCGGTACGGGCGAGCCTAGACGGGACCGGAGCGGGCGACGGCCCACCGGCCTACGGACGACGTCTGCCGACGAGGTGGACCCTGACGGCGGGCGCAACGAGAGTGCCGATCGCGAGGAGGAGGAATCCCCACCCCTCGGGGATCCCCGCCGCCACGACCAGCGCGCCGACGGCGGTCAGTGCGCAGGCTCCGATCACGCCCAGGATCACGGAGACGGTTCGCGCGCCCCGGCGGGCAGCGAGGACGAGCTGCGCGTCGCGGCGGCGGTCGGGATCGCGGAGTCGGATCAGCGGGAACGCGACGACAGCGAGCAGCAGCACGAGGGAGAACCAGGGGAACAGCTCCCACGCGAACGCGTCACGAAGCAGCGGACCGCGTGTACTCACGAGCAGAGCCTACGGACCGAGGCGGGGTCCCCGACGACCGAGTCCGGCTCAGGGCGTGCTCGCGGTCCGTCTCACCCGCCCTCTAGTGTCGGCAGCGATGGGGGCACGCCGCCCCCGCTGAGGGGATCACATGTCTTCGCTCCCGCGCGCCGCCGTCCGGCGCACGCTCGCTCTCGCCGCCGCCGTCCTGGTCGCCGCCTCCGCACTCGCCACTCCCGCGTCCGCCGCCGATCAGGGGCCCGCGGGCACGATCACCGGGCGGCTCCTGCTCGAGGGGACGCCCGACACGCCTGCGGCCGTCGGCACGGAGGTGCTTCTGCGCCCGACCAGCACCAGCGAGGTGAAGCCGCTCGTCGTCGCGACGACGGACGCGGCCGGGGCCTTCGAGGCCGCCGTCGTGCCCGACGAGACCTACACGGTCAGCGCGCTCGTCGAGGACGGCCTCCACGTCCAGCGCAACCTCGGCTCGGACCGACCGAACGCCGCGGGCACCGTCTTCTCCGTGAGCGCCGGCAAGACCCTCGCCCTGCCCGAGTACGTGCTCCCGCTGGGAGCCACGATCAGCGGCCACGTCGACACCGATGACGGGGTCTCCGTCCCCGTCACCGCCTTCAACCGGCCGCCGTACGGCAGCTACGTCGAGACCCGCACGGACGCGAACGGCGACTACACGATCCGTGGCCTCGACCTCGACTTCTACAACGTCTCCTTCGACGACCGCACCGGCGACCCGAAGGAGTGGTGGCCCAACAGCCCGACCCAGGACGGCGCCGCGCGCATCGTCATCACCAGCCTCGACCAGGCCGTCACCGGCATCGACGCGGACCTCCGCACGGCGCGCGCGAACCCGCTCGACCCCGCCCCCTGCCTCGACCGCTCGACGCTGACCGTCGCGAAGGCCACCTCGGCCGCCCGCGCGTACCTGCGCACCCACGATCTGGACGCCCTGAAGACCCTCACGCGCGCCGATGTGAAGCAGTACCTCGCCCGCTGCGCCTGAGCACGACCCGCCCGAGAAGCGGCCGCCGACACCTCGCGGGCGGCCGCTTCGTCGTGGACGACAGGCAGCGAGAAGCCGAGCGGGTCATCGCGATCGGGTAGCGGGGAACGGTCACCGGTGAGTCCGAGCGCCGACGCTGGTCCCGGCGGATCGCTGTCCCGCGGGCCCGACCTCACCGTCACCTACCCTGGGCGGATGGACGGCACGGTCGATCTGCTCACACGACGACTCCGGCTCCGGCGACTCACCCGGGAGGACGAGGCGGCGGTGACGGCGTACCGGGGTGACGCCCGCGCCTCCCGGTTCCTCGGTCACGGTCCGCTCGCGGAGGGGCAGTACGCCTCCTGGTTCGAGGAGCGGGACGCCGAGTGGGAGCTGCGCGAGCCGGGTCACCGCCGCTTCTACGGCATCGAGGTCCGGGCGACGGCGGAGCTCGTCGGTGACGCCGTCCTCGTCCGATCGGCGGACGGGCAGCAGGGTGAGATCGGCATGTTCCTCCACCCGGACACGGCCGGCCTGGGCTACTCGCTCGAAGCGGGCGGCGCTCTCCTCGACGTCGGGTTCGGGTCGCTCGGCCTGCACCGCATCATCGGACGCGCCGCAGCCGACAACCGCGGCTCCGTGCACGCGATGGAGCGGCTGGGACTGCGGCGCGAGGCCCTCTTCCTGCAGAGCGAGAGACGCGGCGAGACCTGGATCGACTCAGCGGTCTACGCGATCCTCGCGGACGAGTGGAGACGCAGGAGGCACGCAGCGGAATCGACCGGTTGACGGTTCTTCCACGGGTGCGGGGCGCGCCCTCTCACGGCCGCGAGGAGACGGAGAACGACGTCCCCGTGCAGGTGTAGGTGGAGCCGCCCACGACGTGGACCCCCTCGCCCAAGCGCGAACACGTCTGTGCCGCATCCACGAGGATCGGGACCAGGACGGCGAGAAGCACCGCGATGAAGGCCACTCCCACTGCCGCGATGATCACACCAGCGAGGGCCAGGCCGTTCCTCTGACCCGCTCGCCGGGATCGGATCAGCGCGATAAGACTGAGGATCAGTCCCGCCACATTGAGGAAGCCGATGAACGCGAGGACGAATCCGACGATCGTCACCACTCGATTCGAGCGCTGCTGGCTCTCGGTCATCGTCCTTCGGCCGCTGGGAGAAGCGCTCTGAGCGGGAGGAGAGCTTTCGGTCGTCACTCGGGAAACCTAGCGGAGAAGCAGTCTTCCCGACGTGATCCCGACCGTCCGATTCGTCGAGAGAACCGAGCTCGTTCGCCAGCGAATGGCCGAGATCGCTCGACCTCGCCGCGAGTCGACCACCGACAGATATTGCTCCTCACAGATTCACTCCCTTCGCGGGGTGATCACCACTCCACTGGAAGGAGCGCTCGCACGAGCGCCCGGTCCGAGAACCGGTGACGGCGACCGGCTCCACCCCTGAGGAGGACCCTGCTGATGTCCGCTCCTTCGGCGGGACGCCGCTCCCCCGTCAGGTCGCTTCGCGCAGGCCGGTCCGATCGTGGAGAAAGGTCGCAGGAGGGACCGGTTCGGCAGTACGGTCCAGGCAGGAGAGACGTCGACCGGCCCGTCGCCACCACGAAGGCCGTGTGGTTGAGCCGGGACGTATCTGTCGGACGGACGGCGAGCCAGCGTGCGGCGTCGCTCTGGGAGACGGGGTACTGATGAGAGTCACGAGGATCACGCTCGGCATCGCCGGCGCCGTGCTTGCGGCGGCGGCAGTGGCGACGACGATGGGCGTCTCGGCTGCGCAGGACGGCGGAGACGGTCCGAGCACTCCCGAGCAGACCGCTCGCACTGAACCCGCCACTGCTGAGCCCGCCGTCTCACGGGAAGAAGCATCCGCAGAACGCGTGGAGAACTTCCCTGCACTTCAACCGTACGACGGCTCTCAGCCTCTGGTGCCCGTCGCCGAGCTGGTCGGCTCCGCACGAGCGGTCGTCGACGTCGGCGCCGAGAAGAGCCCTGTCTACGCAGCCCTCCTGTCCTACGGAGATCTGCGGGTCGCCCTGCCGAGTCTGGCCTCGGACGTGCAGATCTCTGCCGACCGTCCGGTCTACGTACTGACGGTGCACCACACGATCCAGAACTGGGGCGCGCTCTCGGGCACGGTGGCCAAGACCTGGGACGTCTACACACTCGTCTGCGATGGACCCACGGGGGACACGATCGCCTCCGGCACGGGGACGGACATCGAAGCGCTCGGGATCGAGGGAGAGTACGTCGAATAGCGCCGACGAGCGCGCCCTGCGATGCGGCGGCGCCTCGGCTTGTCCTCACAGGGGACGAGCGATGATCGCCTCCCGGCGCCGGCGCTCGTCCTCAGCCCGCAGGGGCACCTGGAGGAGTGGTCACGAGCAGGTACCGTGCCGCGCCTCCAGCGTCCGCCGGCACCGACCAGCGGTGCGGGCGTGACGTCTCGATCGTGATCGACTCGCCGGCAGACACCGTGTGAGACGCTCCGTCGGCGTAGGTCAGCATCGCGGTGCCCTCGGTGACGAAGACGAACTCCTCGCCCTGATGCACGAAGTCGACGTCGTCGGACTGCCCCGGCTGCGCAGTGAAGAGGTACGCCTCCGTCCGCCGGCCCGGGCCGCCCGCCACCAGCCGAGCGCGCGGGGCGTGCGGCTCAGTCGTCTGCCCTGAATTACATCCCTACAGCCGAGCGGGTCGCAGCAAAATCCGAGCAACGGCGGCAGAAGTCCGGGGGGCGACAACCCGGAGTTCGAATCTTAGAAGGCCCGTTGGTCCCCTCAGCGGAGGTGAGGTGTGAGCAAGACGAAGACCCGGTCGAGGACCCAGCCGACGAGGTGATCGAGCAGCAACATCGCGTTCTCCCCGTCGGACGTCAAACCGGGGACGTCGAGGCGAATTGTCGCATGCCGGAGTACGGCGACGTTATCGAGATCTACGTCATTGGCGAATTCGAGAACTACGGCAGATCCGATGCCGGCTACCGTCTGGCCGGTGACGTGAGCTTCAGAAACATGCAGCATTACGCCGTCTGCAGGCGAGAAGCCCTGCGTGCCCGTCGTGGATGTCGTGAGCAGCTCTGAGTGATGGCGCTGGGTCTTTGCGAGCTCCGATAGAAGAGCCAGTACGTGAGTCTCGGGAGCCTCCGGTGTTCCGGCGTAGGGCTGAAGGGAAAGGACGTCGGCGCGGGCGCTCTCGCTGAGCAGGTGTACCCGGCGCCGGACCCAGACTTCTTCCTTCAATGCGGCCGGAAAACCAACTCCCGTCTTCTGCGCGGCGGTGAGCCTGCCCTGCTCGTGGACAGCGAGGGCCATCGCGAGATGTTCGAGAGAGAACTGGAGATTGATGAGGATGTTCTGCACCAGCTCGCCGGCTCGGTCTGGGAGGTCCTCGGCCACCTCGACTATGACCTGGGTCATCTCGTCTCCGCGCTCGAAGCGCATACTGCTAGCCCGTTCGTTCCAAGAGACGACGATGTCGCCGAGCTCAGCGAAGTCCCGCCGCGCCCGCTCGTAGAGGCGCATAAAGCTCTCGCCCTTGAACTCGTCCCGGATGACATCCAGCCTCGCCCGATTCGCCTCGGCACGCCGTTCGTCCTCTGCCTCCCACTCGGCCTGCTCCCGAAACATCTGCTCGTACGCGGCGACCCCATCCCGCTCAGCCCGGGCCTGGGCGTTCCTCTCGTCCCGCTCCGCGCGCCGCCGAGTGGTACGCGCTTCCCTCGCTGCTTTGCGCGGATCCACCACAACGACACCCCTTCGTCATGCCATCCGTCCGACGGCGGCACGACACTACCGGCCGGGCGACCGATGAGCCACAGGGGGCACACCCCGCCGCGGTCCGCGGGTGGGACTGCTGCAGGCGGAGCCCTCTGCCGGTTCTCAGTCGGGCAGGCTCTGCCAGATCACCGACTCGACGGGGTCGCCGTCCGACGTGCACTCGTCCGGAGTGTCCTCGAGCGTGAGGTAGCCGCCGCCGCCCTCCACGACGTCGCCCGTCGTCAGCGCTCCTCGACCAGGGACGTCGATCGTCCGGCCGTCGCCACTGAGGCGCGAGCCGACCGGGAACACCAGCGGGAGGGCCGTCCCGTCGTTCTGCACGGCCAGGCAGCCCTCGTCGGTCGTCGTGAGAGTTCCGGCGATCGACGCCTGCATCACCAGGTCGGGGGCCTCGGAGGCGACCATCGCGGTGACGCCCTCGCTCCGCTGCACCGCGGCGTCGGAGCCGGAGCACGCCGTGAGCGTCATGGCCGAGGCGGCGCACAGCAGCACCGTCAGTGGGCGGAGTCGTCGACGAGGAATCATGAGAACAGCCTACGAATCCCTCCTCGGCGGAGTCGTACCGCTCAGCACTCCCCCGCTGGACACTGCACCGCGCGGGGCGGGTGACCGGTAGCCGAAGGGTCGCTCACCTGCCCGCACAGGGTCGCTCCACGGGCCGACGGCCGGCAGGGTCAGCACGGCACCCACCGCAGTGACCGCCGCGAGCAGGACGCCGACCGGGACAGCGACACGGGGACGGTAGGCGCCGATGACGAGGGTGGAGAAGGTCAGGAGCGCGCCGACTCCGACGAGCGCGAACCATTGGACGAGCGGCCAGGCCGGCCCGGCGAGGCAGTCGACGGGCGGGTCGTTCACCTCGAGGAACGTGCTGCGGTAGTCGCCCGCGCAGCCGAGGAGGATGAGCCAGTTCGTCACGGCGCCGAGCCCTGCGAGGACGACGCTGGAGACGGCGCCGACGACTCCGATGAGCGCGAGGATCGACGCGACGGCGTCGGAGGCGGCCGTCCTGGTGGTCCGCCGGCTCATGGTCCTCCAGGCGAGAACGTCGCGGCCGAGGCCGGACCGGAGGAAGAAGGCACGCGCAGGCCAATTCCGGGTCGACCCGCGTGCCGATCCTGAGGGCTCACCGCTCGACCGAGCGCGCGGGCAGGTGGGAGGCCGCTCCGCGCCGCCGGCTCAGTGCCCAGACGAGCGCGCCCGCGAGGAGCACCGCGCAGGTCAGCCCGGCGACGTGCAGGACGAGCGACGGCACGCCGTTCTCGGGGAGCAGGAAGCCGTACGGCACCCACCCGTCGGTCGCCCCGCGGACGAGCACGACGACGACCCAGACGATCGGGTAGGGCAGGACCACCCACAGCCGGCGCCAGGAGAGCTGTCCGCGGTCGGCGACGACGATCCAGTCGAGGAGGACGAGCGCGGGGAGCACCACGTGCAGGACGGCACTGACCCAGGGCGGGGCCGTCCCGGTACCGGGAACGAGAGTGTTGTAGATCACGGCGACGACGATCAGGTAGGCCGTCGCCGCGCCGCGGACGTGGCTCAGCCACACCGGGGTCGGACGGCGGGCGAGCGCGATCGAACCGGCGACGATCAGCACCGCGCTGGCGAGGAGGCTGGTCTGGTTCGTGAAGTAGCCGAAGTAGTCGAACGGATTCGGCTCGCCGGCCGCGATGCTCAAGGCGTAGGTGTGGAGGATCACCGCGACCGCGGCTGCACCGACGGCGATGCGCGCAGCGCCCACGAGAGGGCGGATCGATGCCGGGGTAGCCACCGGCTCAGCCTAGGAGCCGTCGCGCTCGATGCTGACCCGCGACAGACTCCTCCCCTTTCGGGATGTGGGCCGAGGACTTGTTCCACCTCAATGCGTTCCGCTTCCCTTCGGACGACCGAGGCCACGAGCAGAACAGAGGACCGGCGCGTGGACGAGTTCGAGGGTTCAGACGGCTTCCTCCCGTCGCTGGTTCTGGGCGTCCTTCCGTACCTCCTCATGGTCGCCCTGGTCTCGATCGTCACGTTCGGCAACCTCCAGTGGGTCGGAGAGCGCGGGCGGCCCCGTCCGCAGCCCGAGGGATCTCCCGTGAGAGGGTGATCCGCATGCAGCCCACGACAGCGGTCCGGATCTTGGTGGTCGCGGCGGCCGTTCTCTCGTCCGCTCTGCTCTCCGGCTGTGCAGGCACTCCCGCGGAGCCGACCGTCGAGCGGACGTCGCAGATGGCCGTCGACTACCCCTCCTACGACCTGCCGCAGCTCGTCGGGCAGGCCGATCGCATCATCGAGGGCACCGCCGTCTCGACCCGCGACGCCGTCCTGTATCCGACCTACGAGGGCACCGATCCGCTCTTGAACCCGCTGAGCGAGGCGTCGGAGGAGGAGCAGCGCGCCGCCAGTCTCGAGGGCGCCATCGCCGTCACGGAGGTCGAGCTCGAGGTGACCGCCGTCCACAAGGGCGAGGCGGGAGACCGCCTCACCATCACGCAGACCGGCGGCGTCCTGGACGGGGTCCGCTACACGACCGTGCAGGAGCCCCTGCTCGTACCCGGGAGCTCCTACCTGCTCTTCCTGCACGAGGGCGAGCGTCCCGCCCTCCTCGGCGGGGGCGCCGGCAGCTACGAAGCGGCGGACGGCGGCTACCTCGCCATGGCCGCGCACGCACCCGTCGAGTCGTTGAGCCGCGACGAGCTGGCGCTCCTCCTCGCCGAGGACCGCCGCGCCACCGAGTGATGCGGGCGCCCGCCGGACTGCAGCAAGGGCTCTCGAATACGCGGTGGATCTACTTGGAAGAGACGCCCGCAGACATGCTGGTCGAGTAGCCCCGAAGGGGCGTATCGAGACCCACCACCGCATGAACGTCAGTCTCTTCCCCGCCCTGCGCTGGCGCCGAAGGCGCCCCCTCTGCTCGATACGCCCGCTCCGCGGGCTACTCGATCAGCATGGGAGGGCACACGCAGACTGGTCGACACATGCTGGTCGAGTAGCGCCGTAGGGGCGTATCCAGACCAGCGCCTCCGTGCACATGTGGATCTCGATACGCCCGCTGCGCGGGCTGCTCGATCAGCATGAATCGCTCATGCCCTGCAGACGCTCGACCGAGACCGACCCACGCTGTTCGAGTAGCGCCGCGGGCGCGTATCGAGACCCGCGCGAAGCCCGGCCGCGCCGGATGCTGCGGCCTAGTGCGCTCGCGGCCGGAGCGCGACCGGGAGGGTCAGCTCGCCGCGCTCGACCAGGCTCTGGAGGGCCTCGAGGACGGCGGCCTCCGGTTCGTACCGCGGCGCGTAGCCGAGGAGCGTCGTCGCCTTGTCGATGGAGAAGTACTGGCTGCGGTGCAGGTGGCCCCAGCTCGCGTCGGCGAGGTCGTCGCCCGCGCTGCGGCGGAACTCCTCCCAGCCGACGCTCTCCAGCACGGCCTCCTGCCCGAACCAGCCCGCGGCGATCTGCGCGAACCCGCGGACCGTGAGCGCCGAGGGAGCCACGATGTGGAAGTCCTCCCCCGCGGCTTCCTCGGGCCGAGCCACCGCGAGCTCGAACGCCTGGGCGACGTCGTCGGCGTGCACGTGGTGCAGGGACTCCGCGCCCGAGCCCGGCATGCGCAGCGTTCCGCCGGTGGCCAGGGTCTCCCAGACGGCGGGGTCGAGGTTGCCCAGCGGGCCGATCGGCGCCCAGCCGGGTCCGCTGATGTGGCCCGGGTGCAGCGTGGTGGTGCGCAGGCCGCCCGCGGCGGTCTCGGCCTTCAGGAGGAGGGCGATCGCCTCCTTCTGGCGGCCGTACTCGTCGATCGCGGGCGTGCCCTCGCCCTCCCGGATCGGGAGCTTCAGGGTGGGCCCGTAGCGCCAGACCGATCCGCAGCTGATCAGATGGCCGACGTGCCCGCGGAGCGCCTCGACGAGGGCCCGCGCCGAGTCGACGGTGAAGCAGACCAGATCGATCACCACGTCCGGAGCCAGATCGCGGACCCGGGCGGCGAAGACGCCGTCCTCGTCCTCCTGCTGCCGATCGGCGACGACGTTCCGCACCTGCTCCCACTCCGGGCCGGCGGTGTAGGGGGTGCTGGTGCCGCGGGTGATGGTCGTGACCTCGTGCCCGGCGCGGACGAGCCGGGGGACGAGGAAGGAGCCGATGTGGCCGCTCCCGCCGATGACGACGACGTGCATGGTGGCTCCTCGGGGATGTGACGGGCGGTGCGCTCCACTCCACCACACTCGCGACCGGCGGCGCTGGTGACCCTCCCCTGCTCGGACGTCGGTCGCGCTGCCCTGCGCACCGGCTCAACCGGGACGTCACGAGCGAGGGCGGGAGAGCCTGCCGTTCAGAGGGCCGCGGGTGGCACCGGTGGCGGGTTCGGGATCTCGAAGACGGCCGAGCGCGGCCACATCAGCGTCGGCATGCGCATCTGCTCGGGCCCGCCGATGGCCAGCGCTGTGTCGAGCAGGTCCGCGGCGTGCGCGAGGACGTGCTCGACGTAGGCGGGGTGCACCCAGTGCGGTCCGGAGAAGGCGGAGATCAGGTCCTGGAGGGCACGGACGGAGTCGTGCTGATTCTCGTCCCGCGGGGTCATGGCGGCTCGGATCGCTAGGAGAAGCCCGCTCGGCCGAGCGATGTCACCCATCGGCGGGAGAGAGGTCGTGCACCTCCGCGACGCGGCCGGCATCCGTCACAGTACGCCTCGGACGACCCCGAAGAGGTGTTTCACGAATATCCCGGTGACACCGCAGAAACAGCCCTGCGCGTCTCCGTCCGGGCGATTGCGCGACCGATCGTCCCGGATCGGTGCGAGCAGTGCGGAACGGGGCTAGTCTCAGAGCCCATCCGAGACCTCGCGTGGCGAACCGCACCCTTCCCGGGCGCACACGACGGCGGGACCCCCATGGGCAGGCTGCAGGACGACTCCGGCCGCGGGACCGACGTCGACGACCGGCTCCTCGCTCCCCTGCAGCTCGTGATCGGGACGGAGCTCGGCACGAGCGAGTGCACGCGCGTACCCGGCTTCTTCTTGTGAGCACCAGTCGGCCGGGCGGCGCCTTCGGCGAGGAGATCGACCGGCTCCTCGCCTCCATCACCACTATGCTGCCCGGCGAGGACGCGGCCACCTCCGTGCTCGGCGCTCCCTTCGACATGCAGACTCTCGCGGCGACCAGCCGTCGAGCGGCGACTCTCGACGAGACGCAGATCGACCTCGGCGAAGGGCCCGCCTGGAGCGCGTACCGCGCCTACCGCCCTGTCGAGATGCAGGTCGACGACGAGCGGCACTTCGCCGCATGGCCCGTCTTCGCGCTCTCCGCAGAGGCGGCAGGAACGAGGACGGTCCTCGCCGTCCCTCTGGTCATCGGCACCTCGAGCATCGGCGCGGTCACCCTGTACAGCAGCGCCTCGATGCGGCTCGACGCCGAACAGCTGCAGCTCGCGGGCCGACTCTCGGGAGCGCTCGCCAGGGCCGTGGTCGATCAGGCGATCACCCTGCCGGAGAACGGGAGGCTCGCTCGTGATCCCGCGCTCTCGCGCCGGGAAGTGCACCAGGCGACCGGGATGGTGATCGGCCAGACCCGGTCGACACCGGCGGACGCCCTCGCGATCATCCGCGCCTACGCCTTCGCGGAAGGCATCGGAGTGCGCGACGTGGCCGCACTCGTCCTCGCCGGATCGCTCGACTTCTCCCACGATCCGCCCGCGTGATCCCCCTTTTCCGAGGCGGTCGCCTGCGGGCCTGGTCGGCGGTGATCAGTGCACTCGGCGCCGATCAGCTCGCCGGCGAGACGGTCGATGCGCTCATTCCAGCTCGGTCCGTGGGGCGACAACGGTGGCAGCGCGGTCACGGCAGCGGAAGCTCTTCCGCTCTGTCGGCGCCTACGATCTGGCGATGGTAGAGAAGCAGCTTCCAACCTCGGAGAGTGAAGTCATAGCGCGATCCTGGCTGCGGACAATCCCACCACCTGGACCGCCGCTCGCACCCACATGCCTAGGTCGAGCGCTACGAAGAACACCGTCTGTCCTACGATCGGGAAACGACCGAGCCCTCGAGGGCTCGAGAGGTTGGTCCATTCGATGCGACGAAAGGCTGTGGCGGTCACAGCGCTCGTGGTCCTGGCGGTAGCAGCGCCGATCACCGCCTGGAGCGTCCTCTGGGAGAACACGATCTCGTCGGCTCGGTGCACAGTGACGGAGGTCGTCGACATCCACGCCCGCTACACCCCGAAGTTCGAGGTCGAGACGACTGAATGCGGGACCCTCTTCCTCTCGGGCGGGAACGGTGCGTCCGATCAATGGGTGACGGAGCAGGCGCAGTCGTTGACCCCCTCTGCCGGCTACGACTTCGTGCTGAAGGGATGGAGCTGGTGGACCTCTCAGCGTTCCATCGTGTCGATCGCATCAGCGCGATGAACGTCGACGGCGCAACGACGACGATCGACTCACCTCGAGCGGGACAGGCGGGGCGGGACGGTCGGGGCGCCGGCACCGTCAACTCGAGAACGCTGCACGCGTCCCTAGGGGACGTACTCCTGGGACCAGTAGTCGGCCCGCACCTTCAAGAGGGGCCCCTCGACACTGGAACTCACCGAAAGCAATGACGACGCCCACTAGACCGACCAGGAGAACCCGTGTTCCTTGCGCTCCTCGCCGGCGCTCCCGCCGTGATCGGGGTCCTCTGGCTCGTCAACCTGTCAGGAGACGGGTCCCAGGAGAAGGTGCGGCGAGACACCTGCATCGGCGCCCTTGTCGTCAGCATGCTGTTCGTCGTCGGAGCCGTCGTCCTCTGGTTCGTGCCGGTGGACACGAGCAACGATGCTCAGGGGTCGTTCGGCGCTTCCGCTGTCGCCGTCTCAGCGCTGCTCGTCAGCGGCATCCTCGGCCTCGTCCTCACCTTGATCCTCCGGCTCACGATGCGGGGAGAGGCCCGCGTCGATCGCAGGTGACGCTGAGCTCGGACGATCGGGCTCGCCGCAGGCCGCGCAGCGCGGCTCAGCACGCCATCGGAGCGCAGGTCCGGGCCGGGAGCCACTGCGGAAGAACACGAGAGATCCGGTCGGCGCTCCGCCGTACTCTCTCCCCCATGACGGACTACGCCCGACCCGCTGTCGAGGACCGCGTCTTCACCGACGAGGACGGCCGGCCGATCCCCTACGGGAACCGCTGGCGAGGAGGACCACCTCCGGACGAGAGCTACTCCGTCACCCGCGACACCGAGCGGTTCCGACCCGTCCACACGATCGCGGACGCCCTGCTCGAGTACCTCGCTCGCAGCTACGACGTCACGATCGAGGACGACCCGGCCCTCGCGGCCCGGGACGAAGCCGAGATCTCCTGGGCCGCCCGCGCCGTCCGCGTCACCCCGCGATCGGTCGACGCCGCCCCGCTGACGATCGTCTGGACCGTCTTCCCCGGCGTCCTCCTCCACGCCGGAGCACTGCAGCGGTTCAACTACCCCGTCTGCGGCTGCGACGCCTGCGACGACGACTGGACCGCCCTCGCGGACGACCTCGAGCGAACCGTCCTCGACGTCGTCGCGGGACGCTACGAGGAGAGCATCACCGCTCACGACGGCGGCATCACCGTCGCCTACCGCATCGGAGGCGGTGGTGAGCTGGGCATGTCGAGCGGCTACACCAACGAGGAGGGCGTGCATGAGGTGACCAGTCACGACGGGCAGCAGCTGTCCGCGCCCTGGAGCCGGGCGTGGCAGGCCTGGCCGGAACGCAGGCGCTGACGGACGCTCCGCACGGAGTCACCTCAGCAGGAGCGCGCCGGTCGGGCGACCGCGATCCCGCGCCGCCCTTGACCTCCCTCCCCTATCTTCCTATTCTTCGGTCATGCCCAGACGGAAGCAGGGAGCGGTCCTCCCCCTCGAGCTCGACCTCCTGGACGCGCTCATCGATGCGGGCGAGCCGACGCACGGCTTCGCTCTCGCCGCATCGCTCGCCAGTGGAGACGGCCGGCCGCTCACCGCGCACGGCACGCTCTACAAGGCGCTGGGGAGGATGCAGGAGCGCGGTCTCGTCTCGTCGTCCTGGGAGGACAAGGCGGAGGCGAACGCGCAGGGCCGCCCTCCGCGCCGCCGCTACGAGGTGACCGGCGAGGGACGCGCCGTCGCCCACGCGGCCGCCGCTGCCCGCTCGAGCGCTGCCGGTCGCGCCCCGTTCGTCCTCGGTGGAACGGCGTGAGCGCCCGATCGTCGGCGGCGGTGCGCCGCTCCACGGTCGCCGCGCTGCGCTGGTGCCGCTTCTACACCCGCGGACTGGATCCGCACTTCGCGACCGAGCGGGCGGAGGAGATCGCGTCCGACCTCTTCGAGCACACCCGGTGGGCCGAGGAGAGTGAGCAGGCTCCCCGCCGCACGGCTCGGCAGATCGCCTCGCGCACGGTCCGGGGCGCCGGGGCGGATCTGCTGTGGCGCCGCGCCCGACTCCACGAGGGAAGCGCGGAGATGCTCTTCGACGCGCGAGTGGGGTCGCTCTCCACCGCCCTCTGGGCTGTCGTGTTCGTGCTCGTCCTGGCCTCCGTCGTCGTCGGCGGGTGGGCGAGCACCCGCCTGGTCACGGAGAGTCCGGTGCCGTTCGCGACGACGGCACCGGTGTTCGCGGCGACCGCCGTCGCCGCGCTGGCTCTGCTGCTGCTCCTGCACCACCGGACCCGCCGTGCCGGCGCCGTGCTGGGAGCGGTCGCCGTCTCGGTCCTCCCGACGGTCGCGGTAGACGCGCTCTGGTACATCAGCGCCACGGTCCCCGTGCTCGTGTCCTCGGTGCCCTCCCTCGACCTCCTTCTCCTGCTGCTGGGAAACGCGCAAGGACTCGTCCTGCTCGCCGCCGCCCTCTGCTGGTCCATCGCCCGACGCCCCACCGGAAGCCAGGTCACGACATGACGGATCCCCGCCCTCGAGGCACCACCCGGCTGCGCGCCACGATCGCCCTCGCCGCGGGAGGACTGCTCCTCACGGCAGGCCTCGGCGCCGTCCTCGCCGCCACCACGGCGTCGGCCGTCCAGGACTACGACGACCGCTTCGCCGCCGCGCGGGCGGCCGACCCGCCCGTCGTCGAGGACGACGTCGCCTCGTCGCCGCTCCCCTCGATCACCCCCGCCGCCCACGAGCCGGGCACGCCGTTCGAGGAGGCGACGCCGACCGCCGCCCCCGACGGGCACCGCTACGACCAGTGGGGCGTCCGCCTCTACGACGTCTCCGACGCACCGGACGACATCACCTACCCGGCGAGCCTCGTCGGCGACGAGCTCGGCAACGCGGTCAGCTGGGTCGACATGCAGCTGCGCATCGCCGGCTGCATGCGCGAGGAGGGCTTCGACTACACCTTCAAGCTGTGGTGGGAGCGCTCGCCCGAGGACCGGGGCTCCGAGCCCCTCGCGGAGGACAGCGAGGCCATGGCCGCCCTCTACGGCACGAACCTCACCTCGACCGGCCCCTACGACTGGACGCAGGCCGGCTGCCAGGGCCGGATCGTGCACGAGATGGGCAACGACGACGCCCACTGACGCCCCGACGACGGAGCCCCGCGACGGGCGGGTCCTCGCGGCCCCTCGCCGACCGTGCTCCGCTCCCGCGGTGCGCTCAGACCTCGTCCTGACGTGTCGCCCAGCAGGCGGCGGAGGCCGACCCGCGTCGCAGAGGCGGCGGGCTGCCGACGGCAGCGCGACCGGTGAGCACCAGGCGGACCGGAGCACCCGGAGCCAGGACCGGAGCCGCCGCGGAGGAGTGCGGCGGACCGACTTCGAGTCACCCGCGCCGACCGGTTCCCGGCTCCTCCGTTCGAGGCCTCGAGAAGGGCGTATGGTCCGGCCATGACCGCACTCATCAGCACGGCGCCGACGACCGGATCCCCGATGACACGCCTCCCGGTGGCACCTCGACCGCGCACCGCCGTGCCGGTCCTCCCCGCGGACGATCTGCGGGAGGAGGCGGCTCGCCACACGCGGTTCTGGGCCTCGTACGACGCCGCACCCGGGTCGGTCACCGCCTGGGCCGACGCCGCTCTGTCGACGTGGCGGCGCCCCGCCCCGGCCCCCCGGTCGCCCGCCCGCGAGGGTCTCGACCAGTGGGACGAGGAGGGCGGGTACGACCCCGCCTGACCCCCGATGCCACCGAGGCGCGCCGTCCTCGAGCGCCGCGTCGGTGACGCCTCGACACCACCGCCGGAGGCGAGGTGGTCGAGTGCTGTCGCTCTCCGCGGTCCGGGCGCCCCGCTCGGACCGAGCGGAACTCCGGGCGGTCACTCCCCGCTGGTCTGAACGCTCGCCACGCCGTCGCAGGTCGCCGTCATCGCGGCGACGACCGCGGGGTCGTCCTGCGCGAGGTCGTCGCCGCCGCTCGTGACGGCGCCGTTGGTCGCGGTGCGCCCGTCGGCCGAGAGCTCCACCTGCGTCGAGGTGATGCTGTAGCGCCCATCGGCGTCCCGCGCGGCGAGGACGCCGGAGATCGAATGGTGGCCGTCGGCGTCGGCCGTACCGCAGGTGACGCCCGTTCCGGCGTCGCCGAACCCGGCGAGCACGAATCGGTAGGGCTCCCCGTCGACGCCGACCGGCGTCACGAACGCGCAGTCGGTGAACGCGAAGAGCGCGGCGGTCCTGCCGTCGCTGAGGACGGTCGCCGCGAGGGTCGGGCTCACCGCGACCGTCCAGCCGCGGTGGGTCGCCGGGCCCGCCAGCGTGTCCTGCTGCAGGAAGGTCGCGCCCGAGGCGGTGCGGATGCCGTAGTCGAAGCCGCCGTCCTCGTCGTAGAACGCCTGGTCCGCCCGGCCGTCGCCGTCGATGTCGCCTATCTCCGCCGTCGCGACGCCGGCCGGGACGGGGGTGTCGTTCGGGGTGCAGCCGGCCGAGGACGCGGGCGGTGCGGACGACGGTGCGGACGCGGAAGGGCTCGCCGGTGCGGCCGTCGCGCTGGACGCGGCCGTCGACGTGGACGCCGAGGGCGCCGTCGACGCCTGCGTCTCCTGAGCCGCCCCCGTCGAGCAGCCCGTCACGCCGGCGAGTCCGCCGATCACCGCGACGGAGAGCACGAGCAGACGGGGCGTGAACGGACGGGTCTTCCTGCTTGCCGATCGAACCATGACGACCTCCTCCATCACGATAGGACTGCCGGGCCGCTCGCGCCTCCCCGTGATCGCCGTCTTCCGGTCTCCCGGCGCCGGCTCAGCGCCCCGGCAGGGTGTCGAGCGCCCGGGACCGGGCGGCGAGGAGCTCGGCGTAGGTGCCGTCCCGCTCGGCCCAGCGCAGTCGCTGCGCGGCCCGGACGACGATCTCGTCCGGGGTCGGCTCCTGCGTCAGGAGCTCGAGGACCTCGTCGAGGTAGGCGTCGAGGGGCAGGGCCGCCGGGTTGACGGCCTCCTGGCCCGCGGTCGCGACGGCCGGCGGGACGAGCTCGGTCACCCGGACGCCCGTGCCGGCCAGCTGCGCCCGCAGCGACTCGGTGTACGCGTGGACGCCCGCCTTGGACGCGCCGTAGCTGGGCATCAGCGGGAACGGCAGGAAGGCGATCCCCGAGGACACGGTGACGATGTCGCCGCCGCCCCGGCCGAGGAGGTGCGGGGTGAAGGCGTCGACGGCGCGGATCGTGCCGAGCAGGTTGACGGCGACGGTCCGCTCCGCGGTGGCGAAGTGGGCGGGGTCGCGGAGATCCTCCTGGAGCAGGACCCCGGACATGGTGACGACCGTGTCGAGGCCGGGATGCGCCGCCAGCACCTCGTCCCTGGCCCGGGTCACGGAGTCGGCGTCGGTGACGTCGATCCGGACGGTCTCGAGGTCCTCGACCCGGGCGGTGTCGCGTCCGCCGACGACGACGGTGCTGCCGGCGGCGGCGAAGCGGCGGGCGAGGCCGAGGCCGATGCCCGAGGTGCCGCCGATGACGAGGACGGTGCGGTCGGTGATGTCCATGGTGTCTCCTCCTGGGGGAACGGGTCCGCGGTGAGCGGCTCGGCTCGATGGTCGTCGCCGCCGCCGGGGGCAGCCAGGTCCCGGCGGATCCGGGGAGTGGCAGGGCCTCTCTCCGCGGGCGACGGGGTGGGTATCGTCGGCCCCATGGATGTCGACGCACCGGCGAACGCGCTCGGCGAGTACCTGCAGGCCCGGCGCGCGCTCGTCGCTCCCGAGCGGGTGGGCCTGCCGCCGGGGACGCGGCGGCGGGTGCCGGGCCTCCGCCGGGAGGAGGTCGCCCTCCTCGCCGGCATCAGCGCCGACTACTACGTCCGCCTCGAGCGCGGCCGCGACGACAACCCCTCCGCGCAGGTGCTCGAGGCCATCGCCCGGGTCCTGCAGCTGGACGACGTCGAGACGGCCTGGCTGCACGACCTCGCCGCGCCGAAGCCCCGCGTGCGGCGGCGCGCGCGGTCGGCGGAGCAGGTCCCCGCGCGGCTGCACCACCTCCTCGCCGCACTCGAGGTCCCCGCGTTCGTCGAGGGCCGCTACTTCGACGTCCTCGCCTCGAACCGGGCGGCCGTGTCGCTCTCGCCGCGGCTCGCTCCCGGCCACAACCGCCTGCGGTCGCTGCTGCTCGATCCGGAGGAGCGCCTGTTCCACCGCGACTGGGAGACAGCGGTCGAGTCGTTCGTCGGCGTCGCCCGGCAGACCCTCGGCCAGGACGCGAGCGACCCCCGCGCGGTCGAGCTCGTCGGCGAGCTGTCCCTCGCCAGCGCCCGCTTCCGCACCCTCTGGGCCCGGCACGACGTCCGCCCGCTCCGCGGCGGCACCGCGACGATCGACCACCCCCGGGTCGGCCCCCTCGACCTGCACCGCGAGAAGCTGCCGGTCGACGGGCTCGTCCTGGTGATCTACTACCCCGACGAGCACGGCGACAGCGCCGACCGCCTCCGCCTGCTCGCGGCCTGGGACGGCAGCACACCCGAGTCCGCCCTCGGGGCGCGCGACTGACGGTCCCCGGGACGATGTCAGAGCCGCGGCGCCCGCGGGGACGATGCCGGAGTCACGGTCCTCGTCGGACGGTCCCCCTCGGGTTCCGGCTCGTCGGTGAGGCGCAGCCCGCCCGGGGCGTAGGAGTCCGCGATCCAGCGCCGCACCCAGGCCTGGTTGAGGACGACGCGATCGACACTGGCGTACCGGAAACGGAGCGCGCTGGCGGGATGCAGCCAGATCGAGGTGCGACCGCTGCCCACGGCAGGCAGGTCCTTCCAGGAGAGGTAGAAGCTCTCGCCTCGGCCGAGCTTGGTGCCGATGACGACCTGGAGGTGACCGAGGAGGCGGTCCTCGAAGTCCACGTCGAGCCGCGAGTCGTAGACGAGTCGTCCCATGGGGATCCTGACGTCGGGTGCATCCGGAATGGATGCCGTGGCCACGCGAAAGGGGTCCTGATGGGGTCGGAACGGAGGCTACGCCCGAACGGGCCGGAATCCTCACGCTTCGTCGATATCGGTGCGACATCCCGCTCCTGGCCCCCCCGAGCGCTTCCCAGAGCGACTCGGGAGGTCTGGGTTGCAGACACACGGGGTTCCGGATCCGGATCGGAGGCCGTGAGGAGGGGGCTCACTGTCCTGGCGGCGCCGCCTCTGCGCGGGTTCCCGTCGGCTGCGCGCACTCCGGCGTGACCGACAGGCGCCGCAGTGCGGAGCCGGCCCGACCTGCGCGGCCGCGCGGAGCGCCTCGCTCCGCAGGACGAGCGGCGGTCGGCTACCTCCTGCTCGCCGGTCCCGGCAACCCCGTCCCCGCCCGGGCGACGCATCGCCGACCATGGAACGGTGCAGCAGCTGAGCAACGCCCTCCGGAGCTCCTTCCCGGCCGGCGGCGGAGACCGCCGTGACTGAGCCGGGCGAGGAGCCGGGCCCCTTCCTGTCCTGGGTCGGCGCGCTCGAGGAGGTGGGCGACGACGACGTGCCGGTCCTGCAGGCGGTCGGCTTCCTCAGCGTGAGCCTGCGCCTGAGCGCGGACGCGGCGTTCGCCGCTCTGCGCGACGAGGCCCGAGCGCTGACCCTCGACCTGCGGGAGGTCGCTTCCGAGGTGATCACCTTCCGCCGGACCATCCCCGCACCCGAATGAGGGGCCGGCGGGCGGACGGCGGGGCACACCGGTCGGATCGACGAGCGGCCGGGTCCGCGGCACGGGTCTGTTGCCCCGCATCCCTGTCCTCTAGCGGACATGTCCGCTAGAGGATCTTGCCGCGGACACTCCCCCACTGCGACACTCGCCCCGATGAGCACACACGGCGTCCGCGACCCCCGCCCCTCCGACGTCGCGAGGCGCACCGTGCTCGGGGCGGCCTGGTCGACCCCGGTCGTCGCGGTCGCGACGGCCGCGCCGATGGCCGCGGCGAGCACCGCCGGGCTCACGGCCCGCCTGTCCTGGGACGGCCCGAGGGGCGTCCAGACGGAGTCGTCCCTCCTGTTCCTCACCCTGGAGTCGCCCTCACGCGGCACTCCGGTCGTCCGCGGGACCGGCAGTCTCACCCTGACCGTCCTCGAGGAGTACGCCTTCTCCCCCGCGAAGTCGGTCGTCGCGCCGGCGGGGTGGACGGTGATCAACGACAACGGCCGGACGATCACGATCCTCGCCCCCGACGGCGTGAGCGCGGGGACCAAGGGCTTCAACGTCGAGTGGGGTGAGCTGTCCGGCAACTGGACGACTACGGCCACCTGGACCGAGAGCGAGGTCACCGGCTCCGTCTCGTCGACCATCGAGGTCGGGCCGCGGGGCTTCCCCGTGCTCGAGTGGCTGACGAACCCCGCCGTCTTCGGCGGGACGTCGACGCTCCGGCTGCTGGTGCCCGCCGACTGCTACGCGATCGGCTACCCCGGACTCCTGCTGATCCCCGCCGAGCTCTTCGACGCGTCGACGATCGCCCTGCCCGCGGGCTGGAGCGTCGTCGACGAGGACAGCGCCGCGTTCGCGTACCTCACCGGTCCGACCGTCGCCGGTGCGGCCGACTTCGCCTTCACCTTCGGCCCGGGCTCGACCACGACCAGCCCGGTCGTGCAGTGGATCTCCCCGACGGCACCGGGGACGACGCCGATCCAGCCCCGCCCGCCCCTCCGGCTCACGCCCGCCTGACGCGGCGCCGCCGGCGCACGGCTGCCGCTGGGTCTCGATACGCGCCTGCGGCGCTACTCGACCAGCATGCAGGGCGCGGAGCCGCACGCAGCAGGCAGCGCACCCATGCTGATCGAGTAGCCCGCGCAGCGGGCGTATCGAGATCCACCATCACCGACACGTCAGGCGACAGCGGGTCTCGATACGAGCCTGCGGCGCTACTCGACCAGCATGCAGAGGGCTCCGCCTCCGCCTGCTGCGGCGCACCCCTCCGCCGGCTAGGCCGGGTTCGACTTCAGCAGCCGGGTCACCGCGATCATCGCGCCGCCCACCACCGCGGGGATCCCGCCGCCGGGGTGCACCGACGCTCCGACCCGCCACAGCCACGGCCGCAGGCGGTCGTGGTACGCGGGCCGGTGGAAGGGCCCGCTCTGCCAGGAGGGCCGCGCCGCGCCGTAGAGCGCGCCGTGCGGTTCGCCGCCCTCGCCGTAGTACTGCGGATCGAGCACCGTCTGCTCGTCGAGGAGGTCGGTGAGGAGCCCGTCGAGCCTCATCGCCCGCGAGACGCGCTCGACCTCGCGCCGCACGAAGGGGTGCTCGGCGGTGTACCGGCCGCCGTCGGCGGGCGCGGTGAGCAGGACGCCGAGGGTGCTGTGCGGATTCGGGTACACCTCGCCCGCGCGGTACTGGTTGACGAACACCATGGTGTCCGCCGGCTCGTCGCCCGCCTCGAGGCTGCGGTGCAGCGCGGCGGGCCGGGTCGGCAGCACCACGCTGTGCGTCGCGATGCTCGCCGGCAGCTCCTCCCGCAGCACGCCGTAGAGCGCGATCGCCGAGCAGGAGAGGGTGCGGGGGCGCAGGCGGGGCAGCGCCGGCAGCCGCGACGGACCCGTCAGCACCTCCAGCCGGTCGGCGTCCAGAGCGCTGACGACGAGGTCGGCCGGATAGTGCCCGGTGTCCGTGGTGACCGACCCGCGCTCGATGCGGATGACCGCCTCGCCGGTGCGCACCTCGACGCCGGCCGCCTCGGCCAGCCGGCTCAGCGCCAGCACGATCTCGTACACGCCGCCGCGGGGCACCCAGGCCCCGGTCTCGGCCATGATCGCCGGCATGCTCGCGTAGAGGGCGGGGGTGCGCGCGGGCGAGACGCCCGCGTTGAGAGTGTGGATCGCGATGATCTCGCGCAGCCCCTCCGGCAGCCAGGGCAGGCCGTCGAGGTAGGCGCGCGTGGTGAGCCGCGAGCCGTAGACGGCCAGCAGCCGGCGCAGCGCCGGGAGCGCGGCCCGGTCGAGCGGGTCGGCGAGCAGCAGCTCGGTCACGTCGTCGGCGAGGGGCGCGTGCAGCTCGGAGAAGCGCCGCCAGGCCGGGTACCAGGGGTGTTCCGGCGCGACCGGCAGCGAGGTCTCCTCCCCGTCGTAGTAGTAGCGGCCCACCTCGGGCATCCGCACCAGGTCGAGCCGGCCGGCGTCCCGGACGCGCTCGGGGGCGCGGTCGCCGTCGCCGAGGCGCCGCAGCAGCTCGTCCCACACCGCCGGGAACGTCACCAGGGACGGCCCGGTGTCGATGCGGTCCTCGCCCAGCTGGAGGCGGCGGCTCTTGCCGCCGAGCTCGGCGGAGGCCTCCAGGAGGGTGACCCGGTGGCCGGCGCGCGCGAGCAGCGCGGCCGCGGTGAGCCCGCCGATCCCGCCGCCGACGACGACGACGCGGCTCATGCGGAGCCTCCCAGCACGATCGAGACCAGCAGCAGGACCCCGGTGAAGGAGCCCGCGATGTACGGGAAGGCGACCGACAGGCGGTAGAGCCGGTGACCGGTCTCCGGCGTCGGGTCGCGCAGCAGGCGCACGACGAGGACACCGGCGATCAGGAGGTTGACCGCGGCGACCGGCACGCTCACCAGGGCGAACAGCACTGTGGAGACGAGCCACCAGGCCCCGCTCCACAGGGCCGTCCCGCGCGCCCCGAGCCGCACCGCGGTGGTGGTGATGCCCGCGTCGCGGTCCTCCACGATGTCCTGCACCGCGTCGAAGGCGTGCTTGGCCACACTCCAGGCCATCAGCCCGAGGGCGGCCGGCCAGACCGGCGACACTTCGAAGGCGGCGGGCACGATGACCAGCGGCAGCGCGTAGGCCGCGTTGCTCAGCGAGTCGAGGAAGGGCCGCGCCTTGAAGCGCAGCGGCGGCGCGGAGTAGAAGACGAAGACGCCGGCGTAGAGCAGGATCGCGGCGTTCGCGAGCGGCGGCAGCGCGAGGAGGAAGTAGACCAGGAACGGGACGTTGGTCGCCGCGACGGCCCAGGCGATCAGCCGCACCTCGGACTGCCGGATCCTCGCGCCCTCGATCGAGCCCTTGCGGGGATTGGCCGCGTCCGTGTCCTGGTCGTAGATGTCGTTGACGCCGTAGATCAGCACGTTGAACGGCAGCGTGAGCCACAGGATGATCGGCAGCGCCCGCAGGTCGAACAGCGCGCCGGTGAGCCACACGGCGACGAGTCCGGAGCCGATGGTGTTGATCCAGAGCACCGGGCGCGAGATGTGCACGAGGCGGCGCACGACCGCGCCGATCGCGAGCGGTGCGGTGCTCGCCGTCCGCTCACTGCCATCAGTCACTCGCCCGAGGCTACCCGGCCCCTCGACGCGGGGTGATGACTTGCGGGCCACACTGGGGGGATGCGTATGATGCTCGCCACCGCCGGCACCCGCGGCGATGTGGAGCCCTTCGCGGCCCTCGCCCGGCACGCCGTCGCCCGCGGTCACGAGGTCCTGCTGGCCCTGCCCGACGACGCGGACGCCCCCGAGGGCGTCGACACCGTGGCGCTCGGCCTGGACGCGCGGCGGATGCTCTCCCCCGCCGGCCGCACCCCGTGGGCGCTCGCGAACCATCTGCGCCGGGAGGTGCGGCCCGCAATGCGGCGGATGCTGGCCACCGCGGTGCGGGAGACGATCGCCTTCGAGCCCGACGTGGTGGTCCACCACCCGCTGATCCTCAGCGCGCCGATGGCGGCGGACGCGCTCGGCGTGCCCCGGGTGCTGGTGGAGTTCGCTCCGGTGGCCACCCCGAGCGAGCGCTTCCCCGCCGCCGGCGGCCCCACGGCCACCCGCGACCTCGGCGCCTACAACCGGCACACCTACGCCGTGCCGCGCAGTGCCGCGCGGCTCTTCGAGGCCGACGTCGCCCGTGCCGCCGCCGAGCTGCCGGGCGGTCGCCGTCCGGAGCAGCGCTCGCCGTCGCGCGCGACGCTCATGGCCGTCAGCTCCGCGCTGCTGCCGCGCCCCGACGACTGGCCGGAGCGGGTGCACCAGACCGGGGCGTGGCACGGGGAGGATCCGGCGGCCGCCGTCGACCCGGGGGTCGCCGGATTCCTCGCCGCCGGCCCGTACCTCGTCGCCTCCTTCGGCTCGATGGCCGCCGGCGACGCGGCGGCCCGCGGGGGCGCGATCGTCGCCGCCGCGCGAGCGCACGGCCTGCGGGTGCTGCTCGTCACCGGCTGGGGCGGCCTCGCGCTGCCGGCGGAGTCCCGCGGTCACGATGTGCTGGCCGTGCGGTCGGCGCCGTTCGACGCGGTGCTGCCGGGCGCGGCGCTCGCCGTGCACCACGGCGGGGCCGGCACCTCCCACACCGTCGCGCGGGCCGGCGTGCCGGCGGTCGTCGTGCCCGTCACCGCCGACCAGCCGTTCTGGGCCGCGCAGCTGCACCGGCAGGGCCTCGCCGCCGCCCCGGTCCCGCTGCGCCGGCTCTCGGCCGGCACCCTCGTGCCCGCGATGACCGACGCCCTGTCCCGCCGCGAGCGGGCCGCCGAGGTGGGCCGCCTCCTGCGGAGCGAGCACGGGGTCCAGCGGGCGCTGGACGTGCTCGAAGCCCTCTGAGCCGAGGCGACCCGCTCGAGGACCGCCTCGAGGACCGCCCGGAGGATCGGCTCGTGGACAGCGACAAGACCGAGGGCGGTTGTCGGTGACCTGAGTGAAGACCATGCCGCGGGTCCGCCCGGAAGACTGGAGGCATGGATCAGGACAGCGTCAGCATCTCCTCCGAGCTCGCCCAGGTGTCGTCGCACTGGACGCCGCGGGTCGTCGGACGGGTGAACGATCAGTACGTGAAGGTGGCCAGGCTCCTCGGCGAGCTCGTCTGGCACTCGCACGACGAGGAGGACGAGATGTTCCTCGTCGTCTCGGGCCGGCTGCGCATCCAGCTCGAGAACCGGCCCGACGTGCATCTCGCTCCCGGTGAGTTCTTCGTCGTCCCCCGCGGTGTGCGGCACAATCCCGTGGCCGAGGAGGAGGTCGAGATCGTGCTGATCGAGACCGTCACCACCGCTCACACCGGCGACGTGGTCGTCGCCGGCACCGTGCCGATCGCCGCGCAGCTGAACCGCTCCTCCGAGCCCGGGGCCTAACCGCTCACTCGACGCCGGAGCCGCCCTGCTCGACGCCGGGTTCCGATCGCCGGGCCTCCGCCCGGGTGTACTCTCTCCTCATCTGAGGTAAAAAGCAGTCCGCGCTCGTCCGCGGTCTGTGCGCACACGCGGCATCGAGTGATCCGCCACTTCTTCCCCGTGAAGGAGTGCGCCCATGGTGATCGACGCCCCCGATCCGCCCCGCGAGGCACGGCCCCACGCCGCCTGCGCGAGGAGCGGGTCGCCCTCACCGGCCTGTCGGCCGCGTCCCTGCTCGGGATGCTCGACAGCTCGATCCTCACCGTCGCCCTGCCCGCCCTCGGCCGCGGCCTGCACCCGTCGACCACGGGCCTGCAGCGGGTGACCGGCGCCTCCTCGGTCGCGTCCGGCGGCCGCGGTCCTCGCGGGGACCGGCTTCGTGATCCGTCAGCGCACCGCCCGACCTCCTCCGCTTCCAGGACGCGATCACCGTCGCCGCCCTGACCCTCGCTCTCGCCGCCGCGGTGCTCGTCGCCGCCGACGCCCTCCGTTCCCGCACCACCTCGACCCAGGAGACCACCGATGTCCGACATCCTCACGCCGCCGCCCTTCGACCCCGAGCTCGCGACCTTCCTCGACCGGCTGCAGGAGCGCGGACCCTTCACCCTGACCACGGCGATGCTCCCGCGCATGCGCGAGCTGGAGACGACGGAGCAGGAGCTCGACGACGCACTGCGCGCCCGCGGCCTCGAACGGCGCACCGTCACCGTCCCCGGGCACGACGGTGATCCGATCGACCTCGGCATCCTCCAGCGCGCCGGTCGCACCGGCACCGCCCCCTGCTTCTTCACCATCCACGGCGGCGGCATGATGTTCGGCCACTACCTCGGGAACCTCGACTCCTACGACGACTGGCTGCTCACCCACGACGTCGTCCTCGTCACCGTCGACTACCGCCTCGCCCCCGAGCACCCCGATCCCTACCCCGTGGAGGACTGCTACGCCGGTCTCGTCTGGACCGCCGAGCACGCCGACGCACTGGGCGTCGACCCCGACCGCATCGTCCTGGTCGGCCAGAGCGCCGGTGGCGGACTCGCCGCGGGCACCGCCCTGCTCGCGCGCGACCGCCGGGGACCGTCGATCCTGGCCCAGATCCTGATCTCCCCGATGCTCGACGACAGCGATTCGACCGTCTCGACGAGGCAGATCGACGGGATCGGCGTCGCCGACCGAGCCATGACCCGGTTCGGCTGGGACGCCTACCTCGGCGCCAGGCGCGGCGGCGAGGACGTCTCCGTCTACGCCGCGCCCGCACGAGCCGGCGACCTGTCCGGACTCCCCCAGGCCTACCTCGACTGCGGCAGCGCCGAGGTGTTCCGGGACGAGACGGTCACCTACGCGAGCCGCCTCTGGGAAGCCGGAGTCCAGGCGGAGCTCCACGTCTGGCCCGGAGCGTTCCACGGCTTCACCAGCATGTTGCCCGGCGCCGAGCTGTCCCGCGCCGCCGTCACCGCGCTGGCCCGGTGGACGACCCGCCTCCTGGAGGGACGACCGTGAGCGGCGAGCGGG
This sequence comes from Rathayibacter sp. VKM Ac-2929, assembly GCF_022815495.1. Classification (NCBI taxonomy): domain Bacteria; kingdom Bacillati; phylum Actinomycetota; class Actinomycetes; order Micrococcales; family Microbacteriaceae; genus Rathayibacter; species Rathayibacter sp. VKM Ac-2929. Next base: position 478,861 of record NZ_JALGRV010000004.1, on the reverse strand, counting down.
CGAGGCGCTGAGCGGGTCGCGCGCCGCCCGTTCGCCGGGTCGGGCCGCGTCCCGCGGGGCGCGCCCGTCCTCCGAGAGGTCTGCGACCTGAGGGGGAGGCTCGCGCCGAGCCCCGCGGCTACCGTGGAGGGATGGCTTCGAACGAGAATCCCGCTGCGCCCGTCGCGGTCTGGTACTTCGTGGGGGCGACGTTCGTCGCCGCCCTGCCGATGATCCTGTTCCCGGATCTGCCCTGGCCGCTGCGCCTGTGCAGCATCGCGCTCGCCCTCGTGCTGATCGCGGGCGGCGGCGCGCAGCTGCGCCGCGAGAAGCGCGGCGCCGACCGCGGCGTCGACCAGCCGCCCGAGGCGTAGCGCCGGCTTCCGCAGCAGTTGAGCGCCGCCGCGCGGAGCTTCTCGGGGTCGAGAGCGTCGACTCCCTCGTCCCGGACCCTCTCGACCCCCCCTGTCCGAGACCGACGGGGTGGGGCGGATGATGGTCGGGTGAACCGCACCGATCGTCTCTACGGGCTTGTCGAGGAGCTGCGAGCGGTCTCGCCGCGGCCGCGGAGCGCACGGCGCCTCGCCGAGCGGTTCGAGGTGTCCGTGCGGACCATCGAGCGGGACCTGTCCGCGCTGCAGCAGTCCGGACTGCCGATCTGGGCGGAGCCGGGCCGGACGGGCGGCTACGTCATCGACGCGACCGCGACCCTCGGCCCGGCGGGACTCACCCTCGACGAGGCCCTCGCCGTGCTGATCGGCCTCAGTGCGCTGGAGGGCAGTCCCTTCCGGCACGCAGCCCGGACCGCCGCCCGGAAGACGCTCGCGGTCCTGCCGGACGGGGAGGCCGCCCGTGTCGGCGCGGTCGCCTCGCGGGTGCACTTCCTCGAGAGCGAGGAGGAAGCGGTCGTTCCGGCGGAGTTCGCGACGGCCCTCCGAGCGGATCGGGTCGTCCGGCTCCGCTACCGGGACAGCAGCGGTGCGGAGTCCGTGCGCGAGGTCGAACCGCTGGGCTCGATCGGGAAGGAGGAGCACTGGTACCTGATCGCCTGGTGCCGGCTGCGCGAGGGTGTCCGCGCGTTCCGCGGCGACCGCATGCTGTCGGTGGAGGTGACCGAGGAGCGGACCCCGCAGCGCACCCTCCGAGCCGAGGACCTCGCGCTCCAGTACGGACGGCTGCGGTCCGTCATCGACGGCTGATCCGGCGCGCGGATCTCCCGGAGACGCCGACGATCGCCGGAAACACCGACAGGACGGTGTCGCGACGACCGACGAGCCTGGTGCGACGGCCTCACCCTCACCGGCCTCACCCGCACCACTGAAGGAGCTCCATGTCGTTCACTTCCCTCCGCATCGTCACCGACGACCTCGAAGGCCTCGTCGCCTTCTACGAGAAGGTCATCGGCCGGCCGGCCGAGCGCCCGGCGCCGGTCTTCGCGCAGTTCACCGGAGCGGGCGCGACCCTCGCCATCGCTCGCACCGCGACGGTCGGGATGCTCCACGGCGCCGTCGCCCCTGCGTCGAACCACTCCGTCCTGCTCGAGTTCGAGGTGGCCGACGTGGACCGCGCCTTCACCGAGCTCGGAACCGGGAGCGAGGACGTGGTGCTCGCGCCGACCACCATGCCGTGGGGCAACCGCTCCGCCCTCGTGCGCGACCCGGACGGCAACGTCGTCAATCTGTTCAGCAGGCCCGCCCGCACCGGACCTCCTCCGACGCCCTCTTCCGGACATGACCGCTAGAGGACGTTGCGGCCCGGATCGGGCAGCTGTCACGGTTCGAGAGCGACCGATGACGGTCGGCCCCACCCGACCTGAAAGCCGCCCATGCGCTCCGCCTCCCTCCCGACCACCGCCGACATCCCTCCGTCCCGCACTCCCCGGCGACTGGCAGCCGTGCTCACCACCGTGACCACGACGGTCGCGCTGCTCCTCACCGGCGTCGGACCCGCCGCCGCCGCGGAGACACCGCCGACGGCGCCCGCGGGCGGGATCGCGATCTGGGGCTGGAACTACTACGGCCAGAAGAACGTCCCCGCCGACGTGGGCGGCCTCGTCGCCGTCTCGGGGGGCGGCTTCCACAGCGTCGGCCTGCGGGACGACGGGACGGTCGTCTCCTGGGGGAACGACCGGTCGGGCCAGACCGCTGTCCCCGGCGACCTGAAGCCGGTCGTCGCGGTCGGCGCGGGATGGATCCACAGCCTCGCCGTGCAGAACGACGGGACCGTCATCACGTGGGGCGGCCAGGGATCGGGAGAGATCGTCCCTCCCGCGGGCCTGACCGACGTCGTCGCCGTCTCCGGCGGCGAGCAGTTCAGCCTCGCGCTGCAGAAGAGCGGCACCGTCGTGGGCTGGGGGCAGGATGCGACGACGAGCAACGCCGTCCCGGCGGGCCTCACCGGCGTCACGGCCATCGCGACCGGCTTCGATCACAGCCTCGCGCTGAAGGACGACGGCACGGTGGTCGCCTGGGGCACCGGAGCGCAGGTCACGGGCATGCCGGCCGGCCTCAGTGGCGTGGTCGGCATCTCGGCCGGCTGGTACCACAGCCTCGCGGTGACGAGCGACGGGACCGTCGTCGCGTGGGGGTCGGACGAGTACGGGCAGACCGATGTCCCGGCGAACCTGACGGACGTCGTCGCGGTGTCCGGCGGCGCGCGACACAGCCTCGCCCTCCGGAAGGACGGGAGCGTCGTCGGCTGGGGCAGCAACGAGGACGGGCAGCTCGATCAGCCCATCGGCGTCGTCGGCGCCCGCCCCACCGCGCTCGTCGCCGGCGGCTACCACAGCATGGCGCTCGGCGCCCGACCGGCCCTCACGGCGGACGCTCCCCCGGCGACCACGGAGGTCGGGGCGCCCTACTCGTACACGTTCGCGGCGGACTCCGCCTCCGCCACGTTCTCCCTCGCCTCCGGCAGCCTCCCGCCCGGCCTGACCCTCGATCAGGCGGGCGAGCTGTCGGGCGCGGTGACCGAGCCGGGCGACTCCACCTTCACCGTGGCGGCGAGGACGAGCTTCGGCAGCACCAGCGGCGCCCAGCACACGATCCGCGTCGCCGCGACCGCAGTGGCTCCCGCGCTCTCGGGAGACGCCCCCGCCGGCACGGTCGGAACCGCCTACGACTTCGGCTACACGATCACCGGCACACCGGCGCCGACCGCCACCCTGCTGTCCGGCAGCCTTCCGCCCGGCCTGTCCCTCAGCCCGAGCGGTCGCGTCACCGGCACCCCGACAGCGGCGGGGACGTCCTCGTTCACCGTCCAGGTCTCGAGCAGCGCGGGTTCCGCGCAGCTCGCCGACTCCGTCACGATCACACCGGCGGCCGTCGCGCCGGGCATCTCGGGGACGGTCGCGGCCGGCATGGTCGGCTCGGCGTACGACTACACCTACACGGTCACCGGCTTCCCCGCCCCGGCCGTGTCACTGAAGTCCGGGACGCTCCCGCCCGGTCTCACCCTCGAGCCGACCGGCCGCCTCTCCGGCACGCCCACCACGGCGGGCATCTTCGTGTTCACCCTCCAGGCGACCAACGCCACCGGGAGCGCGACGGCGACCAGCACGCTGACCGTGTCGCCGCAGAAGGTGACCGCGCGCGCCGATCTGCGCGTCGACCTCGCCGGGCCGACGTCCGCGGTCAAGGGGAGGACCGCCGTCTACACCCTCACCACGACGAACGCCGGGCCGTCCACCTCGAGCAGCGTCTTCTCGAAGGTCGTCCTCCCGCCGAACACGCAGTTCGTGTCCGCCACCGGCACGTACACCCGCGTCGGGAACCTCGTCGTCTTCCAGCGCTCGAAGCTCACCAACGGGCAGAGCGTCATCGAGAAGATCACGGTCACGGCGACCGCCACCGGAAAGGGCACCGCGCTCGCGACGACGTTCTCGGTCAGGACCCCCGATCCGTCGATCCGCAACAACGCCGACACCGCAGCCACCACGGTGCGCTGAACCTCGGCGGACGAGGGAGGCGGGCGGTCCTCGCCGACCACCCGCCTCCCTCACCGTCCTCCGTCGGAACCGCCGGAGCACCTCGATGCTCAGGGGCGGAAGACCGCCCGCACGCACCCGTCGGTCTTCTCCTTGAACATGGCGTAGCCGGCGGGACCGTCCTCCAGCGGCAGGACGTGCGTGGCGAGGTGCTCGGTGACGATCTCGTCCCGCGCCATCCGCTCGAGGAGCATCGGGATGTACCGGTGCCCGTGCTGCTGAGCGGACCGGAGCGTGAGGCCCTTGTTCATCACCGCCCCCAGGGGGAACTTGTCGACGAAGCCGCCGAAGACGCCCAGCACGAAGACGCTGCCGCCCTTGCGCGCGGCGAAGATCGCCTCACGCACGGCGGTGGGCCTGTCCGTCTGCAGCCGCAGCTGCTGCTTCAGCTGGTCGTAGGCGAAGTCGGGTCCGTCGCGGTGAGCCTCCATGCCGACCGCCTCGATGCACACGTCGGGGCCGCGTCCGCCCGTCAGCTCGCGGAGCTCGGCCGTCACCTCGCTGGTCTCGTAGTTCATGGTCTCCGCGCCGATGACCTGCTCGACCTGGGTCAGCCGCTCCTGGAAGCGGTCGATCACGATGACGCGCTCGGCGCCGAGCAGCAGCGACGCGCGCGCCGCCATCTGCCCGACACCGCCGGCGCCCCAGACCGCGACGGTGTCTCCGGGCCGGACGCCGCCGAGGTCCGCTCCCATCCATCCGGTCGGAGCGGCGTCGGAGGCGAAGAGCGCCCGCTGGTCGCTGATCCCGTCGGGAACGGGGAAGGCGCCCTGGTCCGCGTACGGCACGCGGATGTACTCGGCGTGGCTGCCGGCCCACCCGCCCAGCGCGTGGGAGTAGCCGTAGCAGCCGCCGGGCGCCTGCCCCCAGAGCATCTCGGGGATCCCCGCGTTCGGGTTGCCGTTGTCGCACAGGGAGTAGAGCTCGTTGCGGCAGTACCAGCACTTCCCGCAGCTGATGAACGAGCAGACCACGACACGGTCGCCGACCCGGTGCTTCGTGACGGCGGATCCGACCTCGACGATCTCGCCGAGGAACTCGTGCCCGAGCACGTCGCCCGCTCGCATGGTCGGGACGTACCCGCCGAGCAGGTGGAGATCCGAGCCGCAGCTCGTGCTCAGGGTCACCTTGACGATCGCGTCCTGAGCATTGAGGATCCCGGGATCCTCGACGGTCTCGACCGAGAGCTCGTTCACTCCGGTCCAGCACAGAGCCTTCACAGCACACCCTCGCCCTTCGCCTCGTCCTCTGCCTCGTCGACCGCGCCACCGAGCAGGGTGCGCGGTCGTTCTCCGTGCGGTCTCGGGGTCGCCCGCAGCACCTCGCCCGTCTCGAAGATCTGCTTGGCGTCGCGCAGAGCCGCGCGCAGCGCCTTGCCCGGGTCGTCGCCCACCCCGGCATCGGCACCCTCGCGGACCCGGGCGTGCACCTCGAAGCCCTTGTCCCCGGGGGCCGGATCGATCCGGATCTCGAGCGACTCCGCCAGACGCGCCAACGGCTCGGGATACCCGCCGCTCTCGAAGTCCCGGGCCTCGCCCAGGACGGTGACCGCTTTCCACCCTTCCGGGTGGGCCCCGTCCCCGTCGGACTCCCGTTCCTTCTTCACGAGGGAACGGGCGACGAGGCCCACCGCGACCCCTGCGATGCCGACTCCGACTGCCGCAGCCGCTCTTCCGGCCATGATCACGCCGCCTTTCCCGGCTTGAGGACGACCTTGGTCCAGCCGTCGTCGCGGTTGTCGAAGTGCTCGTAGGCGTCCGGTGCCTGCTCGAGCGGCAGCTCGTGACTGACGAGGAAGGACGGCGTCGCCTTGCCCGCGGCGATCAGATCGCGGAGCCGGCGGTTGTACTTCTTGACGGGCGCCTGCCCGGTGCCCATGGTCTGGCCCTTGAACCAGTGCAGTCCCGCATCGAACGCGATGCGCCCCTGCTTCGCGAGCTCGTCGGGGCCACCGGGGTCCTGCGGGACGAAGACGCCGACGGTGCCGATCCGCCCGGTGAAGCGCACCGACTGGACCAGGCGGTTCAGCGTGAGGTTCGGCTGCTCGTCGCCGCCGGGGTCGTGCGCCTGGTAGCCGACGCACTCGCAGCCGTTGTCGGCGCCGAGCCCCATCGTGTGCTCCAGGACGGCCTCCACAGGATCGACCTTCGAGTCGTCGATGGCGATCGCGCCGAGGGACTCCGCCAGTCGAAGACGGTCCGGGTGCCGATCCACGACCATGACCTTGCTCGCACCCTTGATGGTGGCGGACAGCGCGGCCATCAGTCCGACGGGGTCGGCACCGTAGATCACGGTCTGGTCCCCCGGCTTCACCCCCGCCATCTCCGTCGCGTGATAGCCGGTCGGGAAGATGTCGGCGAGCATCACGTAATCGGCGGCCTTCTCCTCCGCGTCCTCTCCCAGGCGGAGGCAGTTGAAGTCCCCCCAGGGCACCCGCAGCAGCTCGGCCTGGCCTCCGGCCCACGGTCCCATGTCGGCGAAGCCGTAGGCCGCGCCGGCCCATTCGGGGACGGGCTGAGCGGTGAGGCAGTAGTTGGTCAGCCCGCGCTCGCAGTTCTTGCAGTGCCCGCACGCCACGTTGAACGGCAGGACGACGTGATCCCCCACCGCGACCTTGTCGACGCCGTCGCCGACCTCGATCACCTCGCCCATGTTCTCGTGACCGAACCACCGCCCGGTCTCGAAGCTGGTGCGCCCCTCGTACATGTGCAGGTCGGACCCGCAGATGTTCGTGGTCGTGATGCGCACCAGCACGTCCGTGGAGCGCTCGATCCGCGCATCCGGGACGTCTCTCACCGCGACCGTGCGCGGCCCCTCGTAGACGACTGCTCTCATGCTCGTTTCCCTCCCGTGCGCGACGTTCCGTCGACGCCGCCGCGGGTCGGTCGACCCGGCGACACGCCGATCTCACGCCCCGCGGACCGGGAGGCACCATCGGCAGACCTGCCGATGCGGTCTTCCTTCGAGGGGGTCCCCGTGAAGGGGCTCCTGGTGGTACTCCAGTAGCAACGGTCTCCGGACAATCCCTTCGTTTCCCCTGCCCCCGGTCCTGAGGTGGTCGAGTCCCGTGTCACGCACTGCTGCGCTCCAGCTCGCCGAGACGGCCGCGCGCCCCGGCCCGATCCGCGAGCGGGCGCAGGCGATGCTGGACGAGCTGCACCAGCACATCCCCTTCGACGGCGCGTGGCTGGCACTGGCCGAGCCGAACGGCACGGGGTACCGCTCGGTCGCGAGCACCGACCTCGACGAGTCCTGCGTCCGCTACCTCAGCGGCCCGCAGATGGCGCTCGACATCGAGAGGACCGGCGCCGATCGCGAGCGGCCTCCCCTCAGCCTGTCGGACGTCCCCTACTCGCCGAGGGACCTGCAGACCTGGGCGGAGTGCCTGCTCCCCGCGGGATTCCACGAGACCCTGTCCGTCGCCCTGTTCGAGGACGGGGGCCGGCACGTGGGCTTCATGACGGTGCTGTTCCGGAGCGCGGAACCGCCGTCGCAGGCGGTCCGCCGACGCCTCGCTCGACTCGTGCCGACGCTCACCTCGGGCATCGACCCCGTCCGCTCGCTCGCCGCGTCGGCCTCGGTCGTCAACGGAGCCGGAGCAGGCGTGGTCCTCCTCCCCGACCACGGCGTCGCCTCCCTTCCGGGCCTCTCCGCGGACGAGCTGCTCGCCGCCGATTCGGCTCTGATCGACGCCGCGAGGGACGCCCTCGCCGAGGGGCGGAACTACGCCTCGTTCCTCTGGCCCCGCGGACGCCGGCAGTCGCCGGATGGCTACGTGCGGGTGACCGTGCTGGCCTGCGAGAGAGAACTCGCCGCAGTGACCCGCGGAGTCGTCGTGCTCTCCCCCGCGACGGGCCTGCGGGGCCTGACACCGCGGGAGCTCGAGGTGCTGGGCCACGTGATCGAGGGGTGCTCCAATCTCGAGATCGCCCGGGCGCTGAGAGTCGCTCCCCGCACGGTCGCCGCCCACCTCGAGCACATCCTGGTCAAGCTGGACGCCACGTCGCGCACGCTCGCGGCCGTCCGCGCCGAGCGCGCCGGCCTCTACGTCCCCCTCTCGCGAGCCCGGGCCGGGTGAGCCGGCCCGGACGAGCTCCGCGCGGGGCATCACGGCACTGCGCGACCGGACGACGAACCATCGATCAGAAAGGAACCGTCATGTCCCACTTGTCCGTCAAGGCCGGCGTCGCCGCACTCGTCGGCGCAGTCGTCGCGGCGATCGCCGCGCTCCTCGGTGTCCCCGATCTGTCGCCTCTGCTCGGCTGGGCGATCGCCGCGGCGGTGTTCCTCGTCTGGGCCTGGTCGACGGCGTGGCCGGCCGGCCCCGAGCGCACCCGCGACCTCGCCCGCCACGAGGACCGGTCCCGGAAGCTGGTCGACTCGCTCATCATCGCCGCCACCTTCCTCAGCCTCGTCCTCGTGGTCATCGCACTCCTCCGCAGCCAGCAGAAGGACCCCGTCGGATCCGCGGCCGCGATCCTCGCGGTCGTCGGGGTCGTCGCGGCCTGGGCGCTCCTCAACACCGTCTACGCCTTCAAATACGCGCGCATGTACTACCTCGACGACCGCCACCGCTTCGACTTCGACCAGGACGAGGACCCGTCCTACAGCGACTTCGCCTACACCGCCTTCTCGATCGGGATGGCCTACAGCGCGAGCAACATCACCCAGTCCTCCACCCCGTCACGTCGCATCGCCCTGGCCCACGCTCTGCTGTCCTACTTCTTCGGCACCTTCGTCGTCGCCGTCGCCATCAACCTGATCACCGGCCTCACCCAGGGAGGGTGAGGAGCGCGGCACGCCGTCCGCCGCAGGGTCGCGTCCGCGAACCTCGTCGGAAGCGGGTACCGGATCCTCAGAAGACGGCGATCGGGTTCACCGGAACACCGGTGAGTCCGAGCAGGCGGGGCGGAGCCACGCTGAGCAGGAACGACGAGCGTGACAGCTCCGCGCAGAGTGCACTGACCTGTTCGACGTTCGCGCTGTCGATGAGCGGCATGCCCAGTCGCGCGAGCGCGACCATGTGCATCGGCATCGGGATCTCCGGGTCGAGAGGCGGGAAGCTGTCGCCGACGTCTCCGGCGTAGAGCGCCACACCTCGGTCGTGCATCCAGGTCACTGCATCGACGGTCATGCCGGGCCCCTGCTCCTCCGAGTTCCAGGAGAAGCCCCATCCGCTGCGCACGACCAGCGCATCACCGGGCTGCAGAGCGACGCCTGCGCGGTCCTCGGCCGCGTCGAGGTCGGCGGCGATGATCGCGTGCGCTGCGGGCAGCCGTCCCTGCGGCGCGAGGTCGAGGAGGACGCCGCGCGTGACGATGCCCGCGGCGAAGGACGTGGTGGATCCGTGCTGCACACCGCCGGCGGTGACCGCTTCGCCGACAGGCCGGCCCGGGTACACGACTCCGTCCTCGACAGGCAGGTGGGCGAACGCGTCCAGGTGGGTCATCGCCGGGTGGTGCGGCGTCACGACGAGCACCTCGGACATGCCCATCGGCGGCGTACCGGTGTGAAGCAGCGCCTGCTGCACGGGCGGCGACGGCGGGGACGGCGGGGCGAACGGCCCGCCGAGCATGGATGCGGGAGCGACCGGCAGGGCGAGCGAGGCCCAACGGCCGGTCCGCACCTCCTCCGCTGCACGCCGGCGAGCGGCGTCGTCGATGAGGTTGAGAGTGCCGAGGTCGTCGTCGGCGCCCCATCGGCCTCGGTTGTCGGGGATCGGCGTGCGGGTCATGGGGTGTCCTGTCGAATCGACGTGGCCCGAGGAGTGGTGCACACTCCAAGGAAGGATCTGCGGTAGCAGGTTCCTGCAGGTCACCCTAAACCAGGTTCCTGCTTCTGCGTCATGGGAGAGGACATCGGGATGGGCGATGACGAGGGACTCGACGCCGTCCTCGGCTGGAACGCGGTCAAGGTCGCGCGGATCATCGGCGCACGGATCACTGCCGGGCTCGCGGAGCACGACATGAGCCTGGTGCAGTTCGGCGTCCTCTCCTGCCTCACCGGTGGAGTGCAGCTGACGTCCGCCGAGATCGCCCGCGCGGTCTTCGTCCGCCCGCAGACGATGTCCGAGGTCCTCGACGGCATGGAGCGGCGAGAGCTGATCGAGCGCGTCGGGATCCGAGGCAAGGGCCGACGCAACCCCGTGCGCATCACTGAAGAAGGGGGGCGAATGGTCACCGCGGCCCGCGCGGTCGCGATGGCGACCAATGACCTGAGCGACGTCGGCCTCAGCGCGGCGGCCGCCGGACAGCTGAACGAGCTCCTGCTCTCTGTCATCCGAAACGCCGAAGAACCGACGGGAGCCGGTTTCGGGGAGTGAGGACCGGCTGTGGACCGTTCCCGTTCGGGACGCCTGGAGCGGCGGAACGCCACCTGGCTGACCGACCTCCACACGGGACGGCCTCCGACTCGAGGACGGGGCTAGCGTGGGACCGGCGAGGAGGGCGAATGCACGCCGAATGGGACGAGTCGTACTTCGACGCACCGCGGGAGGACCCGTCGATCTACTGGGTCTGTTTCTGGACCGGAGACGACATCGAGCAATCGGCGCGCCACGACCCGCAGCGGATCACCGGTGCGGGTTCGGTCGCGGAGGTGCTCGAGTGGGTGCACGAGGTGAAGGAGGAGCGCCGGTTCGAGCTCTCCGTGGAGACCACGGACCGCGCCGAGTCGAGAGCCCACGGTTGGCTCGACCACCGCAAGCTCATCCGTCTCGCGGGCGACTTCACGCCGGGAGGCACGACGTTCACCATCGCGTCGTACGCACCGGAGTGAGGGTGAAGCGGTCCGGTGAGCCGACCCTCCCGCCTTTGCGGCGAACTGCATCCATACGCTGACGGCGACGGTTTCGGCCCGCAGACGATTCAGACGATCCCTTCACGGGACACTCGGCTGCGCAGAGAGCAGCTGAGTACGATCGGGCCGTGCAGCGCGCAGTAGGCGGAGTAGTGATCGAGATCACTCACGCGAGAACCGATGACGCGACTCGGACAGCCGACACTCCCGTCCAGGCGTGGACGGTCACCCTCTCCGGAGCAGGTATCGCTCACACTGCGACCGTCGCCCTGGTCGGCACTCTCAAGGAGCCGGACGACGACGTGTTCGCCACGGTTCTCGAGGTGGCCGTGCTGGAGTACGTCTCCCTGTCGGAGGACACGGATCCGCTCGCGACCCCTGTGATCCGCGAGTGGAAGCGGGCCCACGCAGCCGAACTGCAGGAGCTCGTGGCGACGCTCCGAGCGACGGACAGCTAGCGCCCTCCCTGACGCACTCGACAGCGGACTGCTCATGACTCACCGCAGGCCGACGCTCGAACCAGAGCCGCCGGCCGACCTGGCGGGCCGACCCCGACGGGACGATCCGGACCGAGGTTCACGCTTCCCGAAGCATCGACCGAACGGCCTCGAGCGTGAACCCGGTCGCGACGGCGAGCTCGTGCTCGTCGGCACCGAGAAAAGCAGCGGAGCGCGCAGCAGAGAGGACTTTCTCCCACTCACCGGATCCCGAGAGCTGACTGCGAAGAAGTGCACTCTCCTCCGAGGCGTGCACGAGAGCCGCTTCCTCTTCGCCTGCCAGAAGCCTCGGCGGGTCGCTGAGATCGATTCGCCACCCACGAGCAGACGGCTCAGTGGCCTCATCCATATCCCGAAGCTACCCGACGCCGACGTCGAGCACCCGTCGCTCCTCCACTCGCGTTCCTGCCCCGACCCCCTGCTGGACCCCACCTGCTCACAAGGACGGGTCAGAGCAGAGATCGGGGGCCTCTGAGCTGACCCCACCCGAACGAGCTCTCCGCGATGAAGTCCTGGAGATCGCTCCGGACCGCGAGTGCGAAATCAGCAGGATCGACGCCGCGCTGCAACCCGCGGGCCGATCCCGGTTCACCGAGGATCTCCCGGTGGACGCGCACGTCGCCATCGTCCAGGCTCTCGCCGCCGTTGAGGGGACGCTCTGTGCCGTCGATGAACAGGCGCGTGAAGAAGAGGCGCAGCGAGGCGAATTCGTGCTCGCTGAGCATCTCCTCGAAGACCGGGCTCAGCGCCTCACGAAGCTCAGCGTCGGTGATCACCGGTTCCCTCCACGTCCGGCCTCAGCCTGCCAGTGTGACGACCGGATCGCGACGGTCGCGGAACGATCTCTTCGGCTGAGGATGCAGCCGGCGCTCCCTCCCTGCCGAGACGAGATCCCGACGTTCCATCGGCGCGGAGCGATCGGCTAGGACTGCAGTGCCTCGAGGTGCTCGAGGAGGCTCGAGTGCGTCGGCTCCCATCCGACCGCTTGTCGGGTGCGTGCGCTGGAGGACGGCTGGTCCATCGCGAGGATCGGCCCGAAGGGGCCGAAGGTGTCGTCCGGCACGGACTCGACGGGCAGCCCCAGGCGGCGCCCGACCACGGTGGCGATGTCGAGCACGCGGTCGCCCTCGTCGGCCACGGCGTGCCAGGCGGTGCCGCCCGGCACGGACTCGAGCGCGATCCGGAAGAGCGAGGCGGCGTCCCGGGCGTGGACGGCCGGCCAGCGCTGCTCGCCGTCACCCGGGTAGCCGGCGACCCCGGTCCTTCGGGCGGCGTCGGTGAGCAGAGTTCCGGGAAGCGACCGAGCTCCTCGCCACGAGCGGGCGGCCCTCGAGCGGTCGTCGTGTGTGGTCTACTGGTCTCGATCCGGGGGGATGAGCGATGAACAGCACGGTGGAACGGTCGGCGTGGGCGCGGTTCTGGGACCACGGGCGGTGGTGGAAGGCTCTGATCCTCGCGGTCGGCTACCTCGCGATCTACGAGCCGGCCTCACTGCTGATGGCTCCGTTTGTGCCCTTCATCGGTGACGCGGATTCCGCGAGCTACGTCGTCGTCCTCATCGTCGTCCCGGTCCTCATCGGCAGTCTCCTCCTGGTCGGCTTCGGCGCGAGCCTCGGCTGGCTGCGGAGCACGTTCGAGCGGCAGTCCCCTCGCGGCGGCGGCTGGATGTGGATCGCGATCGCGGTCGTCCTGCTCTTCAACGTGATGCGCTTCGCGAGCATCGACTACTCCGCGGCCGGGTTCGACTGGGTGGCCGCCTGGCTGCTCGCCGGACTCGTCATCGGCTTCTCCGAGGAGCTCCTCACCCGCGGCTACGTCGTGCGGATCATGCGCTCGTCGGGTCGCTCCGAGATCGCCGTCGGACTGGTCTCCGCCGCCCTGTTCGCCCTGCTGCACGCCACCAACCTCTTCGTCGGCCAGCCGCTCCTGCCGACGCTGCTGCAGATCCTCTACACGTTCTTCTTCGGCTTCTGCATGTACCTCGCGATGCGCGTGACCCGCACGATCATCGCGCCGATCCTGCTGCACGCCAGCACCGACCCCAGCATCTTCATGCAGGGCACCTACCCGGCCGGCGGCGCCCTCTCCGCCCTCGCCCAGCTCGGCAACATCGTCGTGATCCTGGTCGGAGTCGTCCTCCTCGTCGTCTTCCTCCTCACCGAGCGCCGAGCCGGCCACCGCCCCCGCGAGGCGCAGCACGAGGCCGCGCAGATCTCCTGAGCGATCGCGCGGGATCAGCTGCCGCGGGGTCCGCGGCGGAGGAGGACGAGCAGGGTCTGGGACATGACCGTCTCGTCGTGCTGGTCGAGCAGCTCGATGCCGATGCGGACGAGGCCCCTGTCGGGTCGTGAGGTGGAGGGGCGCGCGGAGAGGACGAGGAAGCGGCCACGCAGCCGGTCGCCCGGGCGCACCGGGAGGTGCCAGCGCAGGTCGTCCACTCCCGGCGAGGCGATGCTGGCGCGCTCGTTGAGGAAGGTGTCGACCAGGAGCCGCATCGTCATCGCCGTGGTGTGCCAGCCGCTGGCGATCAGGCCGCCGAAGTCGCCCGCACGGGCGGCCTCGGGGTCGGTGTGCATGCTGTGCGGGTCGAACGCCGTGGTGAAGGCGATGATCTCGGCTTCGGTCACCTCGATCGGCCCGGAGGTGCCTCCGAGTCCGGGACGGTAGTCGTCGAAGTACCGCTCGGCCAGGGGAACGGTGAAGGGCGTCATCGTCCGACCGTACTGCCCGGCGTGAGACGCCCCGTCGACGACCGGGGAGCCCTCCTCCCCTGCCGACCGCATCGCGTCATGCCGTCTCGGGCTGGTCGGCGCGGCGCCGGCGTCCGATGAACAGTGTTCCGATGAGCCCTGCGATCGCGAGGATCCCGCCGGTCATGAAGGCGGCCTGCCCAGCGGAGACGGTCTCGGCGACGCTCAGCTGCCCTGCGTCCGCGGCGTTCGAGCCGATCGTGTAGGCGGAGATCAGCACCGCGCCGCCCGCGGCGCCCGCGAGCTGCTGCACCGTGGTGAAGGCGGCGCTGCCGTGCGGGTAGAGCTCCGAGCGGAGGGAGGAGAGGGCGAGGGTGGTCACCGGCGCCCAGATCATCGCCTGCCCGGCCGTCATCACGAGGTAGCCGGTCAGGTACATCCACACGCTGTCGGCGTCGGTGAGGGTGCTGAGGAACCAGATGCTCGCCGTCCAGATCACGGCGCCGGGGATCGTCAGGGGCAGCGGACCGAAGCGGTCGTAGACACGGCCGCCGAGCGCGGACACGACCGAGATGATCACGCCTCCCGGGAGGAGGAACAGGCCGATCGACAGGGTGCTCAGCCCGAGCGCTCCGGTCAGGACGAACGGGAGGACGAGGGCGACGCCGAAGCCGTTCATCGCGACGAACAGCATGATCACCACCGCGACCACGAACGTGCGGCTGCGGAAGATGCGCAGGTCCAGGAGCGCGTTCCCTCGTCGGCGCAGCGCCACCTGGCGCAGGACGAACGCGCCGACCCCGACGACCCCGATCACGAGGGGCAGGAGCGGAGGCATCGGCGCGTGACCGGAGACGGATTCGCCGATCAGGGACAGCCCGAGCACGAGTCCGCCGAAGCCGAGCGCGGACAGGACCAGGGAGAGGAGGTCCAGAGAGGCGCGCTCGGGCGTGGTGATGTTCCTCAGCTTCAGCGCGCCGGCGACGAGGGCGAGCACCGCGAGCGGGAGCACCAGCAGGAAGAGCCAGCGCCAAGGCAGGTAGGTCAGCACGAGGCCCGAGACGGCGGGGCCGACGGCCGGAGCGATGGCCGGGACCGCCGTCACGATCGCCATGATGCGGCCGCGCCGCGACTCGGGGATGAGCCGGATCGCGGTGGTCATCAGCAGGGGCACGAAGACCGCTGTTCCGACGGCCTGCACGATCCGCCCGACGAGCAGGAGCTCGAAGCCCGGAGCGGCGGCGGCGAGAGCCGTTCCGACGATGAAGACCGAGAGGGCGGTCAGGAAGATCGTGCGGAGGTGGAAGCGCCGCATCACGAAGCCGGTGGCCGGGATGAGGACCGCCAGGGTCAGCAGGTAGCCGGTCGTCAGCCACTGGCCGGCCGCCGGGCTGATCTCGAGATCGGCGATGAGGGTCGGCAGGGCGACACCGAGGAGCATCTCGTTGAGCAGCACGAGGAACGTTGACGCCATCAGCAGACCGATGACGAGCCCGTCCCCCTTCCTGAGCCGGTCGGAGTGCGGAGGCTGTGCGAGCGGGCGCGTGGAGGTGGTCATGACTCCATGCTCAACCTTGACATCAGTGGCAATGTCAAGCGATATCCGCGGAATCGGTGCTCAGTAGATCGCGCGATTGAGCCGCACGAGGTAGTCCGCGCTGATCGAGCCCTCCGCCTCGGCGCGCTCGGTCACGACGGCGATCGCGAGATCCCGCCGGCGGGGGGAGCGAGCGGCATCGGCCGCGGCGAGAGAGCCCGGCAGCTCGGCGGCCGTGCGCTCGGTGCAGTACGCGGGGGTGCCGGGCTGCTGCTGCCAGGAGTCGGCGAGGGGACCCGCGTCGAAGGCGTCGAAACCGGTCTCCTCGACGAGGGTCATCGCGAGGCGCTTGCCGTCGGGGTCGTCCCCGGCGACGGGGATCGCGATGCGATCGGGCGTGCCCGCGGCCGTGGCGTGCTCGCTGAAGGACTGCGAGGTGATCGCGTTCCACGCCTTCAGCACCGGGCGCCCGAGCTGCTCCTGCACCCAGAGGCTCTCCACCTGGCCGCTCTCGAGCTCAGCGATGCGTCCGTCGCGCAGCGGGTAGTAGTTGCCGGTGTCGATGATCACCGCGCCGGCGGGCGCGGCGCGCACGAGCGGCGCGAGATCGGGGATGCGGCTGATCGGGACCGTCACGATCAGGACGTCGGCCAGGAGAGGAGCGTCCCGCGCTTCGACGGCCTTCGCGCCCCCGCTCAGCGCCGCTGCGCTGATCGTCGAGGGGCCGCGCGAGTTGGCGATGCCGACGTCATGGCCGGCCTCGCCGAGCCGCTGCGCCAGTGTGGTGCCGATCATTCCCGCGCCGATGATGCCGATCTTCATGTCCGTCCGTCCTTCTGCTGAGTCCTCCCTCCATCCTGAACGTTCGCACTAGTGTGAAGGTCAAGCGATCAGGAGGAGACGGACATGCGCATCGGAGAGCTCTCGAAGAAGACGGGCGTCGCGGCGCGGATGCTCCGCTACTACGAGGAGCACGACCTCATCCGCCCGACCCGCCTCGACAACGGCTACCGCGACTACGACGACTACCTCGTCGACCGCGTGAAGAAGATCCGCGGCCTCGTCGACTCCGGGATCCCGACCCGGATCATCGTCGACATCCTGCCCTGCCTCGACAAGCCGCAGACGATCGTGGTCGAGAACGCCGAGCCGGGACTCCGGGACCTGCTCACGACCGAGCGCGACCGGATGAGCGAGAAGATCGACTTCCTGATCCAGAACCGCGACGCGATCTCGCGCTACATCGACGCGATCGACGCGGCGTCGGACCGAGAGCTGCTCCAGACCGGCTGACGCTCGACCTCGTCGCTGGCGTGATGGTCCACCCGATCCTGCAGGACGGAGGCCTGTTCCTCGTCCCCGCCGCTGGGCGGGGCCGCCGCCGAGCCCCGCTCAGCCGAGCAGGTCGAGGCCGCCCTCGGTCACGACGGCCCGCACCTCGGTCAGGTAGCGCCGGGCCTGCTCGGTGAGGGGGATGGCGGAGTGCCCGATCCAGCCGATCTCGATGCGCTCGTCGACGTCGAGCGGGACGGCGACGATGGCGGGGTCGAGGTCGTCGCTGATGATCCCGGTCGAGATGGTGTAGCCGTCGAGGCCGATCATGAGGTTGAAGATCGTCGCCCGGTCCGACACGCGGATCTCCCGGTCGCTCGACAGCGTGGACAGGATCTCCTCGGCGAAGTAGAAGGAGTTGTCCGCCCCCTGGTCGAAGGTGAGCCGCGGCAGATCGGCGAGATCGGCGAGGGTGACCCGCTCGCGCGAGGCCAGCGGGTTCCTCCGCGAGACGAAGATGTGCGGCAGGGCGAGGAAGAGGGGATGGAAGGCGAGCCCCGCGTCCCGGAGGATCTTGTCGATGACGTCCCGGTTGAAGTCGTTCCGGTACAGGATCCCCAGCTCGCTGCGGAGAGTGCGGACGTCCTCGATGATGTCGCGGGTGCGGGTCTCGCGCAGCGAGAACTCGTACTTCTCCCCCTCCGTGCCCCGGACCATCCGCACGAAGGCGTCGACGGCGAACGAGTAGTGCTGCGTGGACACCCCGAGCAGGCGACGCGACGGCGGCCGCCCCAGGTAGCGCTGCTCGAGGAGCGCCACCTGCTCGATGACCTGCCGGGCGTAGCCGAGGAACTCGGTGCCCTCGGTGGTGAGGGTGACCCCGCGCGCGACGCGGACGAGGAGGGCGCGTCCCACCCGGGTCTCGAGGTCCTTCATCGCCGCGGACATGGTCGGCTGGGCGACGTAGAGCAGATCGGCGGCGGCGGAGATCGAGCCCTCGGAGGCGACCTCGACGAAGTAGTGGAGCTGCTGGAGCGAGATCCCGCCCGTTCGACGTGCCATAGGTCGGGACTATACCTCGGCATAGTCGCGCCGGATTCTTCGATGCCTCCCAGTGACGGGCACTCTGGTCCCGCACGCTTCCACCAGGGCCGGTGCGGCCTGCTGATCATCGGATTGGGCGCTCATGGCGAACGACGTCACCTTCAGGATCACCACGACCTGCTTCGACGAGCACTACTCGCCGTCGTCGAGCTCCCGGGCCACCACGAACTTCGCCAACCTCGCCCGGGGCGAGCACCGCCGGCAGAACCTCCGCAACGCCCTGACGATGATCGACCGCCGGTTCAACGACCTCGCCCACTGGGACAACCCCGGCCGGGACCGCTACGCCGTCGAGCTCGAGATCGTCTCGGTCGAGGTGCGGTTCCCCGCCGAGGAGGCGGTCCGCGACTTCCCTCTCCTCGAGGTCCTCGACGTCACGATCTGCGACAAGCTGACCGGCGTGCGCCACCACGGGATCGTCGGCAACAACTTCTCGTCCTACGTCCGCGACTTCGACTTCAGCGTGCGGCTGCCGGCGGCGAACAAGGGCGCGACGGAGTTCACCGTTCCCGACGACTTCGGCGACCTGCACGGCGCCCTGTTCCAGAGCTTCCTCGACTCCGACGCCTATCGGGAGCGCTTCTCCGCGCCGCCCGTCATCTGCATCAGCGTGTCGACGAGCAGGACCTACCACCGGACCTCGAACCACCACCCGATCCTCGGCGTCGAGTACCGGCAGGACGAGCGGTCCCTGACCGACGAGTACTTCGGCCGGATGGGGCTGCAGGTCCGGTACTTCCTGGCGCCCGGCTCCGTCGCGCCGCTCGCGTACTACTTCCGCGGCGACCTGCTCAACGACCACTCGAACCTCCAGCTGGCCGGCACGATCAGCACGATGGAGACGTTCCAGAAGATCTACCGCCCGGAGATCTACAACACGAACTCCGCCGCGGCGGACGTCTTCCGGCCGAGCCTCCAGCAGCAGGACTACTCGCGGACGCAGATCGACTACGACCGTGCCGAGCGCGATCGGCTCGCCGTCGAGCAGGGCGCGTACACGGCGGAGCACTTCATCGAGCCGCACCGGGAGCTGCTGGACGCCTGGGTGTCGAAGCACCGGACCCCCGCCCGCTGATCAGAGAAGGATCGCCACCCGTGAACACTCTCCTGCCCACCTCCATCGCCGGCAGCCTGCCCAAGCCCTCCTGGCTCGCCGAGCCGGAGACCCTCTGGTCCCCCTGGAAGCTCGAGGGCGACGAGCTGGTCGAGGGCAAGCAGGACGCCCTGCGCATCGCCGCCCACGAGCAGCACCGGCGCGGCATCGACATCATCAGCGACGGCGAGCAGACCCGGCAGCACTTCGTCACGACCTTCATCGAGCACCTCGCCGGAGTGGACCACGTGAACCGCGAGACCGTGCGGATCCGGGACCGGTACGACGCGAGCGTGCCGACCGTCGTCGGCGCCGTGAGCCGCGAGCGGCCCGTGTTCGTCGACGACGCGGCGTTCCTCCGCCGGCACACGTCGCAGCCGATCAAGTGGGCCCTCCCCGGTCCGATGACCATGATCGACACCCTCGCCGACCGCTACTACGGGAGCCGGGAGGAGCTGGCCTGGGAGTTCGCGGCGATCCTCAACCAGGAGGCGCGGGAGCTCGAGGCCGCCGGCGTCGACATCGTCCAGTTCGACGAGCCGGCCTTCAACGTCTTCCACGACGACGTGCGGGACTGGGGGGTCGCGGTCCTGGAGCGGGCGGCGGAGGGGCTGCGCGCCCAGACGGCCGTGCACATCTGCTACGGCTACGGGATCAAGGCCAACACCGACTGGAAGCAGACCCTCGGGCCGGAATGGCGCCAGTACGAGACGTCGTTCCCGCTGCTGCAGCGCTCCACGATCGACATCGTGTCGCTGGAGTGCCACCACTCCCGCGTCCCGATGGAGCTCATCGAGCTCCTCCGCGGCAAGAAGGTCATGCTCGGCGCGATCGACGTGGCGAGCGAGACCGTCGAGACCCCGGAGGAGGTCGCCGACACCCTCCGCAAGGCCCTGCAGTTCGTCGACCCGGCGGATCTCCTGCCGAGCTCGAACTGCGGCCTGGCTCCCCTGCCGCGCGGGGTCGCGCTCGGGAAGCTGAGCGCGCTGACCGCCGGTGCGGCGATCGTCCGCGCGGAGCTCGCCGGCTCGGCACTGTGACCCGGCTCTTCGCGCGGCCCGCGGAGCAGTAGCTGGTGTTCACGCCTCGTCGCGCAGCCCGATCGCGACCAGGGACGCCGCCGCGTCACAAACACGATCCGGCGCGTCGTCGGCGTGCCCGTGCTGTGCGGTGACGGCCGCGGTGAGCGCGTCGCCGCGCAGGTGCGGGTGCTGCCAGATGGTCGCGGCGATCCCGTCGAGCACGTGCACTGTGCCGGCGGCGAGGACGACGACCCGCTGCCCGTCCGTGACCGCGTTCCGGTCCTCGACCTCCCGCCAGCTCTCGTCCGGAGCGGGCGGCGCCGCGAGCAGCCCGGCGGTGATCGGGACGAGCTGCTCGGCATCGCGGTAGCGGGCCCGGTGCACGCCGCCGATGCCGGCGGCGAGGCGGGCGAGGATCGGGACGCCGTTCTCGAGCGCCGGCAGGGCACTCGTCTCCGGGACCAGGAGCGGGATCGCGTCGGCCAGGTCGAGGCGTTCGAGATGGGCCGGCCCGATCAGGTACGGGTCGCGGTCCAGGATCACGAGCGCGGCCAGCCGCGGGTCGGCGGGTGCGGGGAGGAGGCCGAGCTCGTCCGGGGAGAAGGGCCGCTTGGGCATGCCCTCCGCGGTGCGGAGCAGGAGGGGCTTCTCGTAGGGGAGGATCCGCCCGTCCGGAGTGATGCCGGTGGTCTCGTCGGTGAGGTACCCGTAGGAGCGGCCCAGGGTCGCCGCGGCCGTCGTCTTCCCGCGGCCGGAGGGTCCGACGAGCACGATCGCCGCGCCGGTCGGGTCCGCGAGAGCGCAGGCGTGCAGCATCAGGAGCGAGCCCTGCGCGGCCTCGATCGCCCGCAGCGTCACCTCCGCGATCGCCAGGGCGGCACTGTGCTCGAACGGATCCGTTGTTCCGGCCATCGAGAAGGAGCTCTCCGCCGTCGTGTCGAGGTCTGCGAGACGTGCGCGACGCCAGAGCGCCTCGAGCGCACCCCGGTCGGTCGTCGAGAGGGCGCCGGTGTCGACGCTGATCCGCACTCCCAGCCCGCGGATCAGCAGTGCGGCGTCCGGCGTCGGGCAGGATCCGAGGGTCAGGAGCGGAAGACCTTGGTCGGGAAACTGGTCGGTGCGGGTCTGGTGTTGAAGATGGCGAACGGGGCGAGGACAGGGACGAGTTCGACGACGCTGCCGGGGGCCTGCCCCAGGGAGACATCGATCACGAGCTGTCCGCCGGGAACGATGACGCCGGACTCCTCCTGGCTGTAGAGCACGCAGGGGATCCCGGCCGAGCGGTTCAATCGACCGGTGTACGTGGCTTCGTTCGTCTGGATGTACCCACTGAGGCCCATGATGACGAGAGCCCCCTGGTCGCCGCTCTCGGCGGAGTTGTGGCTGAACATCGTCATCGAGTTGAAGTCGTAATTGCTCGTGCCGGTGTTGACCACGGTGAAGGTGGTGTCGAACATCCTGCGCTCCGTGGAGACGGCACCCCAGAATCCCGTGAGACCTTCGAACGCCGCAGGCGGAGTCGCACTCGCATGAGCGGCAGGAGCGCCGACTGCAGCGATCAGGAGGGGCGCGGACCAGCCGGCGGCCTGCGCGACGCGGCGCCGCGAAGGGCCGGTCGGGTCGATGGCGGTGTGGTCGTGCTCAGTCATGGGGCGCTCCGCAGCGGTCGGTCCGACGAGGGATCGGAAGGAGTGCCGGCCGGGGAGGGAGCCGGGCCGGCATCGGTGCCGCGAAGCGTCGCCGCGGTCCGGTCGAAGGGCATGGGGACGCGATCCTCGACGGGCTCAGTGTGACGCATCCCCTTCGATCGCCCGCGGACCGGGGTACCCCCCGTTAAGCACGTGCGTGCAGCGACCGTCCGGCCCCTCGCCTGGTCGGCGATCCTCTACCGCGAGGCGATCTTCTCCTCGAGGACGGTGCGCTCCGCCGCGTTCGTGCACCGCGCGAGCGCCCGCGTCCACTCGGCGCGCGCGTCGGCGGTGCGGCCGAGCCGGGCGAGCAGCTCTCCGCGGACCGCGGGGAGGAGGTGGCTGCCGGCGAGCACCCCGCGCGCGTCGAGGTCGTCGACGAGGGCGAGCGCGTCCCGGGGTCCGGTCGCCATCGCGACGGCGACCGCCCGGTTGAGCTCGATGATCGGCGAGGGCGTCAGCCGACCGAGCGCCTCGTAGAGGACCACGATCCGCCGCCAGTCGGTCTCCGCGACCGACGGGGCGACCGCGTGGCACTCGGCGATCGACGCCTGGAGACCGAAGGCGCCGAGACCGCGCGGCGAGACGGCCTGCGCGAGAGCGGCGCGCCCGCGCCGGATCGCGCTCCGATCCCAGAGCCGCCGGTCCTGGTCCTCGAGCAGGATCGCGCGCCCGTCCGCTCCGAGCCGGGCGGGGAACCGGGCGGCGGTGAGCTCGAGCAGGGCGAGGAGCCCGAGCACCTCGGGCTCGGGTGCGAGGGCGACCAGTCCCCGCGCGAGGCGCCGGGCCTCGTCGGCGAGGTCGGTGCGCATCCAGTCGTCCCCGGCGGTGGCGGACGAGCCCTCCGTGAAGATCAGGTAGACCACCTGCAGCACCGAGCCCAGGCGGGCGGGGCGCTCCTCCGCGTCGGGGACGGCGAACGGGATCCGGGCGGCGGAGAGGGTCTTCTTCGCCCTCGTGATCCGGGCCTGGATCGTCGCCACCGGAACGAGGAACGCCTGCGCGATCTCGGTCGTGGTGAGCCCGCCGACCAGCCGCAGCGTCAGCGCGATCCGGGCCTCCTTCGCCAGCAGCGGATGGCAGGCCGTGAACATCAGCGCGAGCACGTCGTCCTCGATGGCGTCGGGATCGAAGAGCGCATCCGGACCCGGGCCCGCCTCGTCGAGATCGCGGGCGAGCAGCGCGTACCGCGCGTCGCGCGCCCCGCGCCGGCGGAACGCGTCGATCGCGCGGCGCCGGCCCGTGGTCAGCAGCCAGCCGACGGGCTCCGCCGGCACGCCGCCGACCGCCCAGGAGACGAGCGCTTCCGCGACCGCCTCCTGGGCGAGATCCTCGGCGAGATCGACGTCGCCGGTGTAGCGGGCGAGGGCGCCGACGATGCGGGCGGACTCCATCCGCCAGACCGTCTCGACGGCGGCCCTCGCGTCAGAGCTGGCCGGTCTGCTCACGCCAGGCGCGCTCCCGCTGCACGTACTCGTTGTCCTGCGGGAACTCGTCGATCGAGGGGATCCGGCGGATCTCGGCCTTGCCGCCGCCGGTCATCGGCGCCCGCTTGGCCCACTCGACCGCCTCCTGGATCGAGGCGACGTCGAGGACGTAGTAGCCGTTGAACAGCTCCTTCGTCTCCCCGTAGGGCCCGTCCGTGACGACCGGGGTCTCGCCGCTGAAGTCGACGACGACCCCCTGGCTCGGGTCGTCCAGCCCCTCCGCGGCCAGCAGCACTCCGGCCCGGATCAGCTCGTCGTTGAAGCGCCCCATCGACTCCAGCATCTGGCTGAAATCGGTGTTCATCATCGCGGCCAGCGACTCGTCGGTCGCGCGCCAGATCAGCATGTACTTCGGCATCAGGGGATTCCCGGCTCTCGGTGATGGAAGGAGCGTCTCGCGACCTTCTCACCTCGAGGTCGAACGGCGCGATCCCGGATCGACACCCGGCCCGAAGAAAGTCCGGCCGGCACTTCAGTGGTGTCGATTCTCGAGGGTCAGCGGCCGCCGCGCATGCCGCCACCTCCGGCGGCAGCCGTGCCCGCGGTGACGGTGGCGAGGGTCGTGCCGTCGGCGGTGAGGGTGTAGCTCTCGCCGGAGGTGATCTCCGGGCCGGCGTAGACGACGCCCGCGATCGTCTTCGACGTCGTGAACGTCGTGACGGTGGTGCCGTCCGCGTCGGTGATCGTCACATCGGTGCCCGCGGGGAGGGTGCTGCTGAGGGCGGAGGAGATCCAGCCCTGGGTCGAGGACGCGTCGGGCGAGACCATCATCCCGGCGCTTCCGGTGGCGAGCACCTCTCCGCCGGTGACGACGAGGGTGCCGTTGACGTCGAGTGCGCCGTTGCCGCTCTGCTCGGGGCCGTTCACGACGAGGCTGCCGCCGCTGATCGTCGCACTGCCGTTCGAGTCGAAGCCGTCGCCCTCGGCATCGATGGTGACCGTGCCGCCGCTGAGGGTGATCACGGAGCCGTCGTCGCCCTCGCCGCCCATGCCTCCGCCGGGGCCGCCGGTGGTGCCGGTCGCGTCTCCGTCGGAGTCCGTGCCGGTTCCGCCGGAGGCGTTCAGGCCGTCGTCGCTGGAGACCACGGAGACGTCGCCGTCGGTGATCCGGATGTCGGCGCTCTCGATCCCCTCGACCGAGTCGGTCACGGCGATGTCGGCTCCATCGAGGAGCAGGGCCGAATCGGCGTGGACGCCGTCGTCGCCGGTGGCGAGCGTCAGGGTTCCGGCGGTGGTGTGCACCCAGGTGTCGGAGTGCACGGCGTCGTCAGCGGAGTCGATGGTCACGTCGCCGCCCTCGAGGTCGACGATGATCCCGGCCTTGAGACCCTTGGCGGAGGCGTCGGTCGCGAGCTGCGCGCCGCTGCCTCCTCCCGCGGTGAGGTCCAGGTTTCCTCCGGTGACGACGATGTCCGTGACGGCGACGACGGCGTCGCCCTGCGCGTCGACGGTGATGTCGCCTCCGGGGATCGAGACGAAGCCCGCGGTGGCGTCCTCCTCGTTGTCGGAGGTGAGTCCGTCGCCGCCGGCGGTGACGGCGAGGGTGCCGCCCCGGACGACGAGGTAGTCCTTGCCGCGGATGCCGTCGTCGACCGCATCGACGGTGATGGTGCCGGAGAGGATGACGAGGCCGTCCTTGCCGGTGATGCCGTCGTTGCCGTTGCCGTGCACCTCGAGCGAGCCCTCGCCCGTGACGGTGAGGTCGGCGGCGCTGTACAGCGCGGCGTTCGACTCCGCGTCCTCGGCGTAGGAGGCGGTGTCGCTGAGGGTGTTCGTCGATCCGGTGGCGAGTTCGACGACGACGTCGGAGGCGGCGGTGACCGTGATCGCGGAACCGGTGGAGCTCGTGATGTCGACGCCGTCGAGCACGAGTCGCACGGTTCCTTCGGCGGTGGTGTCCACCACGACCTGGCCGTCGGTGAGGGTGCCGCTGAGGACGTAGGTGCCGGCGTCGGTGATGGTGACGGTCGAGCCGTCGACGCGCACGGCGTCCCCGTCTGCCGCGGCGCTGTCGCCGGAGAGGGTGATGCTCGTCGAGGCGGCGTCGGCGGCCTGGTCGGTGGCGTGCACGGCGGTGTTCGCCGCGAGGATCTGCGTGGCGGTGGAGTCGAGGGAGGTGCCGACGGCCTCGACGGTGGTGCCCGCCTCCGTGTCGTCGGTGCTCGTGCCGGTGGGGGCGGTGGAGCTCGAGTCGGTGGTGGTGCCGAAGGCGGAGCCGGCGACCGCGGCGGCGCTGCAGCCGGTGAGGAGAGCGCCGGTGAGACCCAGGACGGCGAGGACGGACAGCGGGCGGGAGCGGTTGTGCATGGTGGTCCTATCGGGGAGAGACGACTCGGGCGGGGGCCCGGTCGAAATGACGGTCGAGGGTGCGGGTCCACTTGTTGGCGGGGAGCTCGGAGCGGAACGCGGCCATCCCGGTCCCGTACTTCGAGAGCGAGACGGGGCGGTGGCCTTCGGCCCAGAGCGCCCGGTCGACCTCGGACGGGCGGGAGGCCGACTTGGTCTCGACGACGACCACGGCCGGTCGATCCAGCACTCGGGCCGGTGCGCTGCGCAGCCGCCAGACGAGGCGGGTGTCGATCGTGGCGCGGGTGGCGGATCCGGGGAGGAAGAGCGTCGTCCGGGCGTACTCGGTGGACAGCACCGGGGCGAGTTCTCGGGAGTCCAGGGCGATGCCGGTCGCGGCGAGGGTCTCGTCGATGTAGGTGAGACCCTCCGCGGTGAGCTCGTCGCGCCGTCCGGCCGGGTGGTCGATCCGCTCCTTGACGGTGCTGCTGCGGGATCCGCGCGTCTTCACCTCGAGGTAGCTCGTCGCGGAGTCCAGATAGGTGCGGGTGCGGATCTTGAAGCGCCGCCGGCGGCCGCGCACGGCGAGGTGGTAGCTGTCCAGCTGCGGGGTATCGAAGTAGACCGATTCGTAGTCGCAGTCGCGGCGCCCGCCGATCTCGAGCACGCGCGTGCTGTCGTCGAGTCGGGCGAGCACGGCGTCCAGGCTGCCCGCGGGAATCAGGTACTTGCGGTCGATGCGGGTCTGCAGCGACGCCTGGTCGACGAGCTCGGGGAGGCTGATCGGGGCGAACGACTGCAGGCGCGACGCCGTCACGGCGGTCATCGCGAGACCGGGACGCCGACGGCGGAGGTGGCCGGGGCGAGCTCGTCGTGCTGCCCGCCGCGGGCGCGGCGCTCCGCGACGTCGAAGCGGACGTCGACCTGCGTGGTGTCGTTGACGAGATCGAGCTGACGGACCTGCACCGACCGGATGCGGCCGCCGAGCAGCGCGGCCAGGTGAGCGGTCAGGGCGCCCTCGTCGGTGAAGGCGCTGTCGAGAGTGATCGTCTGCTGACGGGTGCGCGGGAACAGCCGCGGGTGGTCGGCGATGAACAGGACCGCGATGATCAGCGCGATCAGACCGACCGTCAGCGCGGACGGCGCGGTGCCCAGGCCGCTGATGAGGCCGATGGCCAGAGCGGAGAAGTAGTAGGCGACCTCGTGCTGCTCGATCTCGTCCGAGCGCAGACGGATGATCGAGAGGACCCCGAAGAGGCCCAGCCCGAGACCGGCTCCGACCGTGCTGGAGGCCAGGACCAGCGAGACGGCGAGGACGCCGACGTTCACGCCGAGGAAGGCGGCGACGAGGTCCCGACGCCGGTGGCGGGGGAAGTAGATGCCGAACGTCAGCAGAGCGATGGCGACGAGGTCGATGGCGACGGTGGCGAATGCGAGCACGAGAACTCCTGAAGACGGGCCGACCCGAGGTCGGCGAGCGAGGTGTCCCCATTCAGCCGCCGCGTCCTTTGCGCTTCCTATGACCCGTCTATGACGCTCGCCTGCATTGTCGGGCGAGCGCTGATCGCCGCGCGGAGCCGGTCGGAGACCAGCAGGTCTCCCCCGGTGCCGCAGGCGAGGACGTCCACGTCCCAGCGGGAGAGGACGCGGTCGAGGGTCGGCTCGCCGCCGGCGAGGACCGCGGTGGCGAGAACGTCGGCGGTGAGGATGTCGCCCGCGAGGACGGTGACCTGGCGGAAGCGCACCCCGTTCGCGTCGTGCGGGCGCCGCCAGACGTGCTCCCCGCGCTCCGCGGTGCCCGACGTCGCGACGGCGCGCCGGTCGCCGGTGAGCTGGACGGCGCACAGGAGCGAACGGCGGTCGTCGGGGTCGACGATCCCGATTCGGACCGGTGCGTCGTGGGCGTCGACGGCGCGGGATCCGAGGACGTCGCCCCCGACGGTCAGGAGCCACGGCGCGTCGCCGCCGCGCTCCAGCAGCCTCCCCGCCGCCGCGATCGCGCGGGCCTTGACCGTGCCGGCGAGGTCGAGCACGCCGTCCGGGCGGTGCGGGGTGAAGGCGCCGTCGGTGGCGGTCCGCCACTCGAGGGCCTCGGCGTAGGCGTCGCGCATCTCCGCGCTCGCGTCGGCGAGGCGGAGGCGGCCGTCGGCGATCCTGCTCGCCTCCGACTCCGGCCGGTACAGGCTGAACCGCTCGTCCGCGGACCGGAAGACCGCCCGGATCGCCGCCAGCGGCGCGTCGGCCTCGGCCCGGAGGCTCGCGACCGTTCCCATCGTGGCGAAGCTGGAGATCACAGGCCGGCCTGGTCGATCGCGGACTGCAGCGAGTCGAGGTAGGCGTCGCTGGTGTAGGTCGCGCCGCTGACCGAGGCGACGTCGGCGCTCTGCGCGGCGAGGACTTCGCTGCGCAGGATCGGCGCGGCACGGTTCGAGATCGAGACCGACCGGTTCTCCTTGTCCGTCAGCTGCAGCGCGGTCACGTCCGTGATCGCGCCACCGGCGACGGTGATCGCGACCTGCACGTCGCCGTAGCGGGTCGCGACGGCGGTCCCCGTGTAGGTGCCGTCCGTTCCGCCGGTGCTGTCGGTGTCGCCGCTGCTGTCGGTTCCGCCGGTGCCGGCGGGCGCCGAGGGCGTCGACGGAGTGGAGCTCGGCGTCGGAACCTCGAACGTGCCGGAGCCGCTCGAGCCGCTCGAAGAGGTCGGAACCGGAGTCGGAGTCGAGACGGCCGGCGCTGCGGCCTCCGGGGCCGGTGCGGCGGGAGTGCTCCCCGCGGCGCCGAGGTCCCAGCCGATGACGAGGACGGCCGTGGACGCGAGGACGCTCACGAGGGCGGCGCGCGTCCTCACCAGCTGAACCTCTCGACGTGGATCCGGTGCTCGGGGAGGCCCGCGCTGCGGGCGTCGCGGAGGACGACCTCGCTCCAGGCGTCCGGTCCGCAGACGTAGAGGTCGGAGTCGAGCAGCCGCGGGAACACCGAGGTCAGCGTGACGCCTCGCGAGAGAGCCTCGGCGGACAGCCAGGTGTCGCTGCCGGACGGGCGATGCCCCTGCATCCAGTAGAGCGTGCCGCCTCCGCGGCGCACGAGCTCGCCCGTCTCGTCCCAGAGGCGGTCCTGCGCGTGGTCCGCCCCGCGCAGGAGGACGGTGGCCTCGCCCGACTGCAGGGCACTGTGCTCGAGGAGTGCGCGCGCGGGGGTGATGCCGATGCCCGCGGCGACGACGGCGAGGAGTGGAGCGGTGCGCGCCGTGTCGGTGAAGATCCCGTAGGGGCCCTCGATCGACACGGCCGTGCCCGGCCGCAGTCGAGCGAGGCGTGCGGTGCCGGCGCCCAGCACGCGGACGGTGATCCGGGCGGTGCGGTCGGTGGGGACCGCGGAGAAGGAGACGGGGTGGGCGTGCCACCAGGTGCCGGCGCTCCAGAACCGCCAGATCGCGTACTGACCGCCGACGACGCCGAGGGAGCGCATCCGTCGCCCCGTCAAGTGCAGCGAGAACACCCCGGGTGCGATCGTCTCGACCGCCTCGACCCGGATGCGGTGGCGGAGGGTGCGCACGACGGGCACGGCGAACCGGAACCACGCGACGGAGCCGAACGCCGCGACGTAGAGGGCGATCCAGTAGGCGCGCTGCGCGGACCCCTCGGCGAGGACCTGACCGGCGGAGAGCTGATGCGGCACCGCGACGAGCACGGCCGCGTAGCTGAGGAGGTGGATCGCGTGCCACGCCTCGTAGGCGAACCGGCGGCGCACCGCGACCAGCGAGGTGACCACGACGAGCAGCAGCAGCGCGGTCGCGAGCAGGGCGAGCAGCAGGTCGCTGCCGGAGTAGAGGGCGAGGCTCTCCTGCACGAGGTCGAGACCGTCCGTCATCGCGTAGCCGACCGTGAGGAGCAGGCCGTGACCGAGGATCAGCAGGAGGGCGGGCTTGCCGAGCCGCCGGTGCAGCGCCGTCGCGACGTCCTGACCGAAGGTGCGATCGATCCACGGGATGCGCGCGGCGAGGACCAGCATCAGCAGGAGCAGATCGGTCCCCACCAGCCCGGCGACGATCCCCGCCGCCGACAGCGCAGTCGGCAGGTCGGTCACGGCCTCGGGACCACCGGAGGCGAGGAACAGCGCGATCGCGACAGCGACCGACACGACGCACGCGGTCACCAGCGCATCGGCCGAGCGTCTCCGCCGCCGGAGGGCCCGGCGGCGGCGCTCACCCGAAGAGACGTCCACCCCCGGGCCGTCCGCCGCTGCGGGCGCCGGTCGAACTGTTCGCAGCACCGTGCTCATCGCATCGACCTTCCCTGAGCATCACCCTTTGCGGGGTCCCCGCCGGGAGATCAGGATCGGCGACGACGCTATGCACTCCCGATGAACCCGCCATGGCCTGCATCGGAGTCGGCCCGCGCCCGGGCCGGCGCCGCAGCGCTCCGATGCTGAGGCTCTCCGCGATGCCGCTGCCGGCGACCTCGACGACGGTCTGCCAGGGCGGGGAGGAGGTCGTCGTCCGCCGTCGCTCACCTGCCCGCGCGCCTTCATGGACAACCGGTCGAGCGGGACGAAGCGGATCAGCGCGCGTGCGCCGTCGCCAGCTCCCCCCAGTGCGTCGTGGCGCGCAGCGACAGCGCGGCGCGCTTCATCGTCCAGACCGGTCCCTTGCGGATCCCGGCGAGCCCGAGGCCGACGGCGGAGCGGCCGTGGCGCTTGGTCACGGCGTCGATCGTCGCGCCGAGACCCTTGCTGTCGAACGCGGTGTCGAACACCTCGAGGAGGGCGTGCGAGTCGCGCGGCGACAGGTTCGTCAGGATCACGCCGGCCCGCACGTAGCGGGCGCCCTCGCGCAGCCGAGGCCGCAGCGTCCCGATCGCCGCCTTCACGATCGCCACCGGGTCGTCCGTGGGCACGGGAAAGCCGGCCAGCCCACCCGCGGACTCGTACGGCGCGTCCGCGAACGGCGACGTCGACGCGAAGACGCTCATCGTCTTCGTCACCGACCCCTGCGCGCGGAGGCGGTGGGCCGCGCGCTGCGCGTAGACGGAGAGCACCTGCTCCATGTCCGCGATCGTCGTCACCGGAGTGGCGAACGAGCGCGAGAAGATCAGCTGGTCCCGGACGGTCCGCGCCGCCTCGAGCGGGATGCAGTCGACCCCGCGCAGCTCGTAGACGGAGCGCTGCAGCACCACCGAGAACTTCTTCCGGATCAGCGCCGGGTCGGCATCGCGCAGGTCCCGGATCGTGTGGATGGACAGCTCCGCGAGGCGCTTCCCGGTGCGGCCCGCGACGCCCCACAGCTCGGTGACGTGCTGCGACGCCATCAGCGCGTCGAGCTGCTCGGGGGTGTACCAGTCGGTGTCGCAGACGCCTCCCAGGCGCGGGTGCTTCTTCGCACCGCCCTTGTTGACGAACTTCGCGAGCGTCTTGCTCGGCCCGAACCCGACGCACACGGGCAGGCCGACGTTCTTCGCGACGGCCGCCCGCATCGCCCGGCCGATCCTCGCCCGCTCCGCCACGTCGCCGTCGACGCCGAGGAAGCTCTCGTCGATCGAGTACACCTCCTGCCAGGCCGAGTAGCGGCCCAGCAGCTCCATCACCCGCGCGGACAGCTCGCCGTACAGCTCGTAGTTGCTGGAGCGGGCGATCACCTCCGGGAGGCGTCCCGAGCGGATCAGGGGCAGGACCTTGAACCAGGGCGTCCCGTTCTCGATGCCGAGCTTCTTCACCTCGTCCGAGCGGGCGACCACGCAGCCGTCGTTGTTCGAGAGGACGACCACCGGCCGCCCCTGCAGCTTCGGGTCGAACAGCCGCTCGCAAGAGACGTAGAAGCTGTTCACGTCGACCAGGCCGATCCGCCGCTCAGAGCGCACGGTGCAGCCGGTGCAGGCAGACGGTGACGACGCCCCAGATCTGGAGGTCGCTCAGCTCGGCGACGAGGATCGGCGGGTAGTCCGGGTTCTCCGCGCGCAGCACCACTCCCCCGGGGCTCAGCTCGAGCCGCTTGACGGTCAGCTCGCCGTCGAGGATCGCGATCACGACGCTGCCGTGCGTCGGGGTCAGCGAGCGGTCGACCACCAGCTCGTCGCCGTCGCTGATGCCGGCGCCGGTCATGCTCTCGCCCGAGACGCGGACGATGAACGTCGAGGTCTTGTCCCGGATCAGGTGGTCGTTGAGGTCGAGGGAGCCGTCGAAGTAGTCCTGCGCGGGCGACGGGAAGCCCGCCGCCACCGCGTCGGCGGGGACGAGGAGGGAGACGGCCACGGCGTCCCGGGCCGGGGTCGCGATGCGGTCCACCACGGTCACGCTCATTCTCGGCCCTCCTCACGGGATCGAACATGTGTTCGAACATGTCCGAGTGTAGGTCGACCCCACCGACATCGGCACGGGAGGGACCTCGCTCGTGGCCGCCCCCGATGCGCGAGGATCGGACCCGTGGATGCGGAGCGGGTTCTCGGAGACGGTCGTGCCGACGGGGTGTGGTGCCGGCTCGGCGAGCCGCTGACGGTGGCGCAGATCGCGCGCGGCGGACCCGCCTGGCTCTGCCTGGACGCGCAGCACGGCGCCTTCGACGACGCCGCGGTGCTCGCGACCATGCGCGCGCTGGCGACGGTGACCTCGCGGCCGCCGGTCGCCGTCCGGGTCGCCGGGCTCTCGGACCCGCTGATCGGGCGGGCTCTGGACGCCGGAGCCGACATCGTCGTCGTCCCGATGATCGAGTCGGTCGAGGACGCGGCCGCGGCGGTCCGCGCCGCGCACTACCCGCCGCTCGGCCGACGCAGCTGGGGACCGATGACCGACCTCTGGGACGTCGCGCCCCAGTCGGCCGCCGAGGCGCGGCCGGCCCTGTGGCTGATGATCGAGACGCAGGCCGGCCTCGACGCCGTCGAGCAGGTCCTCGCGGTGCCGGGGGTCGCCGGCGTCTTCGTCGGCCCGTTCGACCTCGCGATCGGACTCGGCCGGGCGCTGCCCGACCTGCTCGCCGCGGACGGACCCGGGGACCCGCTGCCGAGGATCGCCGCGGCCGCCAGGAACGCGGGCAGGGGCGCCGGTGCCTACGCGGGCGACCCGGACCGCGCTCGGCAGCTGCGCGCGCTCGGCTTCCCGCGGGTCGCCGTCGCGACCGACCAGTCGCTGATCGCGCTCGGCACGGCGGCGGCGCTCGGCGCGGTGGCGGACGGCTCCGGATACTGAGCCTCCGAAGAATGCGACGATGACGACGACTCTCGAGCGGCTAATCCAGCGGACCGCCGACGCCGCGGACGACGGCCTCTCCCCGGGCGTGCTGGCCGACGCGCGCCGCACGCTGACGGCGGCGCTGGAAGCGCACGTCCGGGGCGACCGCGAGGCCGAGGCCGCGCTGCTCGCCCCTCTCGCCCGCCGCATCTCGGACTCCTGGCCGCACACGTCAGCGCTCGGACGGGACGTGCTCGGCTACGTGCAGGCCGTGCGGCACTGAGGCGCGGGTGTGAGCGGACGCTGAACCGAGTCCGAGGTCAGCAGCCGGGTCCCCGCGATCGTCGTACCGCCCGCTTGCGGAACTCCGCCGTGAGGATGCTGCGGGCGATGGTCGGTCGTTCCTGCGGGAGGCCGTGTCGATCGACGGCTCTCCGAAGGCGGTGTGGGACTCGTCGACGTCGAGCGTGCGCGGTGCCCCTTCCGCCGGGGTGCTGCAGCGGTGCCGCACGACGGTCGGTCCGGTGCAGGCCGGCTGCTCGGCGGCGACATCCGGGAGGGAGCGACCGCTCGATCCTAAACTCCGACACGATGAACTCAAGCGCGCGTCCGAGCGGGCGGTGCGGCTGGTCGGCTGCCGTCTGCGTTCTCCGTCCACACGATCCGCTCCTCCGTGAAACGGGGATCGGAACGCAGCTGCCGCTCGACGTCGCCGAACACCACGGCTCGAGTGCGCGGCCTCGTCTTGAAATCCACCATCCTTGTGTCCCGATAGCCGCCCCGTCATCGGGCATCTCATCGGGCGGGTCTAACGGGACGCTGCCGCCCCCGCCCCTACGGGGTGAACCCCGCTCGTCGACCTGACGCGGTGAACGACCGGCTATCGGACGCCCGCTTCGCCAACTGATCCCCCTCTGCATCGCGGCTTCACGGCGCGCAAGGGCGAGTCCGGCGTCGAGGGCCCGGGACGATAGGTGCCTAAGGCATGCTCCCCGACAGCCTCGGTGCAGCCTGGTTCATCAACGTCATCGTCCTCTGAGGCTGACCGAGCAAGACACCGGTGTGCCGGTCGGATCGGCGTTCTGCACAGCGACGTAACGCTCGAGTGAGGCCCACAGCTCGTCGGGCTGGGTGGGAATGGCGAGCAGGGGCTTCCCCTTCGTGAGTCGGGTTGCTCAGTGCCCGAGCAGCATGTTGTTGCGGGCCCGGATCTGCTCTTCGGTCGCGGGGAAGTAGCTGCTGACGCCGATGTGCTCGGCGTCGTGCTGGATCTCGTCGACGACCGGGCGGAGTGCGTGCTCGTAGTGGGCGAACGCCTGCTCGACATCGCCATCCGCCGCCTGGAAGGCGTCGAAAAGCGCTGTGGCGCCAATGACGGCGAGCGACCCTCCCATGCCCGCGGCAGGCGATGCGCAGTAGCCGGCGTCGCCGACGAGCGCGACGCGTCCTGACGTCCACGCCGGCATCTTGATCTGGCTGAGCTTGTCGAAATAGAAGGTCTCGACGTCGATCGCCTGTTCGAGGTGATCAGAGAACGGCGGGCCGGCGTGCAGCAGGTGTTCGCGGAGGATGCTCTTCTGCTCCTCCTCGTCGTGGTGGTCGTACGGGATCTCCTTCTCGGAGCGGAAGCCGAGAACGAGTTCGGTGGTGGAGTCGTACGAGTTCACCAGCATCGTCACGCCCGGAGAGCTCGTGATCCGAGTCGTCTGAGGGGCGATGATCAGGCTGTCGAGGGTCGCGATGGAGAAGTACGTCTGGAGGAAGTGGCTGTAGAGCGCTTCCTGACCGAAGTGCAGTCGGCGCACCGTGGAGTGATTGCCGTCGCAGCCGAACACCAGGGAGAAGTTCCTCTCGGTGCCGTCACGGAAGGTGACGCGGAGGCTCTCCTCGTCGAGCTCGTGCAGCGACGCGATGGAGTTGCTCCACAGCATCTCCACCTCGCCCTCCGTTGCCGCGGCGAGGATGTCGAGCAGATCATCACGGTGGATCTCGTAGCCGTCGCCCACCGTGTCCGCTGTGGGCGGCTCGGGGTCGATCCGTGCGATGAGGTCCCCCGCCGGCGTAGTGAACTCCGTCACGCGAGGAGCAAGTGCTTTCGCCGAGATCTGCTCGAGCAGGCCCATCCGCTCGATGATCGCGATGGTGTCATCGCGGATGTCGACCGGGGTGCCTCCTCGCTTCAGGCCGGACCCGATCTCAACGATCGTGACCTCGTAGCCGAGCCGGCGCATCCAGAGCGCCGTCGCGAGCCCCGCGAAGCTCGCTCCCGAGATGAGCACTCGCCTCTGCCTGTGCGCGTTCATCGGACATCCTCGTTCCCCGGCTCCCGCCGAATGTGTAGTGACTCGAACTTCGTCACCGTAACAGAAACTTTGAGTCACTCAACTCTTCGTGGCAGACTGGCGTGATGGGGGAAGCAGGCACGGTGGTCGCGTCGGGACTTCGAGAGCGCAGGAAGCGAGAGACCCGCGCGCGCCTGGGCGACGTCGCGGCACGGCTCTTCGCTGAGCGCGGGTACGACGAGGTGTCCATCTCGGACGTCGCGCGTGCCGCTGCCGTCTCGGATCAGACGGTCTACAACTACTTCCCGACCAAGCCCGATCTCGTCTTCGATCGAGCGGACGAGGTGCTCGAGAGGATCCGAGCCGCGGTCGCCGAGCGAGGCGCCCAGCAGTCCCCGGCCGACGCGATGCGCGCCGTCGTCCTCGAGGACATCGATCGGTACGTCGAGGAGGATCCGACCCTGGCACGAGGGGAGTTCCCCGCTCAGTGCAGACTCAGCACAGTGCTCCGGCGCCGGGCTCTGGAGTTCTACAGCGACGCCACGACCGCGGTTGCAGCGGAATTGGCTGGCACGGGGATGGACTCGATGACTCGGCGTGCTCAAGC
This sequence comes from Rathayibacter sp. VKM Ac-2929, assembly GCF_022815495.1. Classification (NCBI taxonomy): domain Bacteria; kingdom Bacillati; phylum Actinomycetota; class Actinomycetes; order Micrococcales; family Microbacteriaceae; genus Rathayibacter; species Rathayibacter sp. VKM Ac-2929. Next base: position 443,376 of record NZ_JALGRV010000004.1, on the reverse strand, counting down.
AGCCGCACTCGTCGCGGTCGTGCAGCAGACCACCGAAGCCATCGGCGACGCGGTCCTCACCGGTGCTGATCGGGAAGCAACCCGCACGCGTTTGACGAAGGCGAGCACTGCCGCGCTCGATCACCTGTCGGCTTGGTGGCGCACGGAGCTGACCGACCAGACGCCGTCTCGGTGATCCATCCCCCAACGGGACGGCGCCGGATCAACGGTGCTGCACCCAGATATTCGGCTCTACGTAGGTCCCCTCGTCCGCGTCGCGGTCGAGGCGCAGCGTCGAGAGGCCGCCGGGGATCACGTACTCCCCCGACGACGGCAGCACCATCCCGGTCCACTCCTCCCACTGGGCGACGGTGCCGGTCATCACCTGCGATCGCGGGGCGACGTCGAGGACGCTCGCGCCCATCCGCACGTGCGTGCGCAGCCACGGATCCAGCGGCAGCCCGTCCTCACGGGTCCAGCCCGCGTAGACGTCGATCGGGGTCAGCGGGTAGCGCGGCTTCATCGTCGGGCGCAGCGGCACGATCACGTGCTCGAACCCGCTCGTGACGCTGAGGTCGCGGAACGCGCCGAGCAGCGTCCCGACGAGCCCGGCGCCGGTGCGATCCGGATGCACCTGGGCGGCGCAGACGACGAGAGTCGTCGCCTCGTCCTCATCCTCGAGCGCCTGGCGGAGGGAGTCTCCGTACCCGGTGGGCAAACCCTCGCGGGTGCCGTCCCACCGGATCGGCACCGCCCAGCCCGCGGCGACCGGCACGTTTTCATCGAGGACCACGAGCTCGAACCGGGTGAATCGCTCGCGGACGTGCGGCAGGTGCTCCTCCGCGAGGCGGTCGGCGGAGATGAACGCCGGCCACCCCGAACTGAAGAGTGACTCCATCTGCGCGTCGTCTCGGGGGCGCGCATTAAGTAGTTCTACCGACGTCACGGGCTCAGTCTGCGCGGAGGGCGACCGCTAGGCGATCCCCATACGGGACGCTTGCCGCGACGCCCTGCGTCGTACTCTGAGCGGGCGCCTGGACTGTAGGCGCGACGAGCGCGTGTGGTCACACGTGCGCGGTGCGGCTGCTTTCCGTGGGAGGAGAGGCGAGCGGATTCGATTCGAGTTGTGCGAGTGGTCACCTGTGAACATGCCGGAGCTCCGTTCGCTCGAGGATGAGGGGCCGCCGACTGAAGCGGACGACGGAGGCAGCTGGACGGTGTCCGGCGCAGGACCGGTCAGCGAGGAGAAGGACTCGTCCTCTTTTACGCCGCTGCGGGCTCGACGGCGCTCAGCGCCATCAGCTGCTCGAGGGCGTCCTGGGGGAACGCGCCGCCGGTGAAGGCGAGGAACTGCTGCATGGGCATCGATTCGACCATCTTCAGATCGTTCGGGTTCTCCTGCGCGTGCTGACGCTGCTCCTCGCTCATGCCGGCCGAGAGGCCCTCCATCAGTGCCGGTCCGACGATCGGGTGGCCGAACCAGTCGCCGACGGTCGAGTCCATCGTGAGCGGGCGGAGGAGGACGTCGCCGGTGAGAGCGATGGTCGCTTCGGTGCTGATGCTCGCGACGGAGTCGCCGATCTGCACGGTGTAGTCGCCGGCCGGAACGACCCACTGGGAGAGCTCGATGTCCCAGTAGGCGAAGGCGCGACGTTCGAGCGTGAACTGGACGGTCTGCGACTCCCCCGGCTCGAGTGCGATCTTCGTGAAGGCGCGCAGTTCGCGGGAGGGTCGGCGGACGGGGCCGGCGACGGTGGCGACGTAGAGCTGGACGACATGCTTCCCGAAGATCCCTCCCGTGTTCGTCACGGTCAGGCGCACCGAGGCGGTGTCGGTGCCGGTCGCTGTGACCTGCAGGTCGGAGGCAGCGAAGCTGGTGTAGCTGAGTCCGTGGCCGAAGGGATAGCGGACGGGGGTGCCGGCGGTCTCGTAGTGGCGGTAGCCGACCATGACACCTTCGCCGTAGCGGACGTGTCCCTGCTCGCCCGGGAAGTTGTTCCAGCTCGGGTTGTCCTGCAGCCGCAGCGGGATGGTCTCGGCGAGGTGGCCGGACGGGTTGACGATCCCGAAGAGGATGTCCGCCAGAGCAGATCCTCCGGCTTGCCCGAGCAGCCAGCCCTCGAGGATCGCATCGACGTCGTCGTGCCAGCCCTCGAGCGAGACGACTCCGCCGTTGGAGAGGACGACGACCGTTCGGGGCGCGACCTCGGCGACCGCTCTGATCACCGCGAGTTGCGGTTCGGGGAGGGAGAGCGTGTCGCGATCGAAGCCCTCGGACTCCTCACGATCGCCGAGCCCGACGAAGACGATCGCGGTGTCGCAGCGACCGGCGACGTCGACGGCGAGTGAGCGCCGGGCTTCGGCGTCGGGGTCCTCCGTCAGCAGGAAGCCGTCAGCGTGTTCGACGGTGACACCGCGCTCGAGGGCGAGGTCGCGGATGCTGTGGAGCGCCGCGTCGGTGCGGGTGGGGTTGATGTGGGAGCTGCCGCCGCCCTGGAAGCGCGGCGTGGTGGCGAAGGAGCCGATGACCGCGAGCCGGGACGGGCCTGCCAGCGGGAGCACGTCGCCGTCGTTCTTGAGGAGGACGACCGAGTCCGCGGCGAGGGTGCGCGCGAGCGCGTGGTGCGCGTCGACGTCGATATCGCCGATGGCGGTATGCGGGAGGTCGGTGAGGGCGAGCACTCGGGCGACGGAAGCGTCGACGAGGCTCTCGTCGAGTTCGCCGCTGTGGACGGCGTCGATGATCTGCTGGTCGGTGCCTCCGCCGCTGCCGGGCATCTCGAGATCCATTCCGGCCTCGACGCCGGCGACGCGGTCGCTGACCGCGCCCCAGTCGGAGACGACGGCGCCCTGGTATCCCCATTCGTCGCGGAGCACGTCAGTGAGGAGCCACCGGTCGTGGGAGGCGTAGACCCCGTTGATCTTGTTGTAGGAGCACATCACGGTGGCGGGCGCGGCTTCGGTGACGACTCGTTCGAACGCGGGGAGGTAGATCTCGCGGAGGGTGCGCTCGTCGACGTCGGCGCTGATGCGCATCCGCTCGTGCTCCTGGTTGTTCGCGGCGAAGTGCTTCACGGAGGCGCCGGGTCCGACGTCCTGCATGGCCTTCACATGAGCTGCGCCGAGGACGCCGGAGAGCAGGGGGTCCTCGGAGTAGTACTCGAAGTTGCGCCCGCACAGCGGTGAGCGCTTGATGTTCACCCCGGGACCGAGCACGACGGCGACACCCAGAGCGAGCGCCTCGCGGCCGACGGCGGCACCCACCTGCGCCGCGATCTCCGGGTCCCAGCTGGAGCCGACGGCGACGGCCGGCGGGAAGCACGTCGATGGCAGAGCATCGTTGATGCCAAGGTGGTCGGCATCTCCTGCTTGACGGCGGATGCCGTGCGGGCCGTCGGTGAGGACGAGCGAGGGGATGCCGGCGTCCTCGATCGCGGTCGTCGACCAGAAGTCGTGGCCGGAGAGGAGCGAAGCCTTCTGATCGAGGGTCAGGGTGCTGATGTCGATGTTCATGCGGGGGCTCCGGTGGATGCGGCGGTGAGGGCGTTGACGAGGTCGGTGCGGAACTCGTCCGCCACTCCGGGGATGTACTCGAGCATCGTGGCGACGGACATCGCGGCGGCCTCGGGGGCGGCGCCGTCCAGCGGCACTCCGGGGTAGTAGCTGCCGAACACGTCGGTGAACAGGCGCCACGCGTTCGGATCGGCGGCCAGGGTTCCGAGAGTGGAGCCAAGATCGTAGACCGCGGTGCTCGTGGACACGTCGATCTCGTAGCTCCAGTCGTGCTCGCCTGCGTCGACAGGGATCGTCAGCGCGTCGGGGTGCTTCGGCAGGACGACCTCGGCGGTCGTTCCCTCCGGGATGCTGACCGAGACGTCGACCTGCGATCCGGTGATGCTCCAGCGCACGTGCACGTCTCCGTAGACGGTCGCGTGCCGCAGGGACGCGCTGGTGAGCTTCCTCCCGGGCTGGGGGGCGATGCGCATGGAGCGGTAGCCGGCGTCGAGGGCGGTGAGTCCGCCGATCGTGCGGTGCATCCAGTCGACAACCGCGCCGAGCGCGTAGTGGTTGAGCGAGGTCATCCCGGAGGGGTTGATGCTCCCATCGGGTCGGACGGAGTCCCACCGTTCCCAGATGGTCGTGGCTCCCATCGTGACGGGATAAAGGAAGGACGGGCAGCCGGTCTCGAGGAGCAGCAGGTACGCCTCGTCGAGGTGCCCGGTGGAGGAGAGTGCATCGGTCACGAGCGGTGTGCCGGCGAATCCGGTGGAGATGTGGAAGCCGGCCTTCGCGACGATCGCGGCGAGCCGGTCGCCGGCGTGCTGCTTCTGAGCCTCATCGAGGATGTCGAAGGTGATCGCCAGGGCGTAGGCGGTCGCTGTCTCGTTGACCACTCGTCCGCGGGGGGTGACGTACTCGTCGAGGAAGGCGGCTCTCACGCGCCGCGCGAGGGCGTCGAACTCGGCGCTGTCGTCGCCGCGGCCCAGAAGGCGGGCCGTGTCGGCCATCTCGCGGGTGGTGCGGCAGAGGTAGGCGGCCGCGACGAGGTGCCGATCGGTCTTGCCGCCGGCGGGGTTGTCGTCAGGAGCGTCGGGGTCGAGCCAGTCTCCGTACTGGAAGCCGGTGCTCCAGAGCCCGCGCTCGTCGAGGAGCTCGGCGACCTGGCGGATGAACGCGGTCATCGAGTCGTAGGCGTCGGCGAGGATGCCGGTGTCGCCGTATTCGCGGTAGAGCGCCCAGGGGAGGCTGACGGCCACGTCGCTCCAGAGCGCGGTCGGTGAGGACGGAGTGGAGAGCACGTCCGGCACGACCCACGGCACGAAGCCCTTCTCCTTCTGCTCGGCGGCGAGGTCGCGCAGCCAGGAGCCGAGCACTCCGCGCACGTCGAAGAGGAACGCTGCGGTGGGAGCGAAGGCGTTGATGTCGCCGGTCCAGCCCAGGCGCTCGTCGCGCTGGGGGCAGTCGGTGGGGACCCCGACGAAGTTGTCGCGCATCGACCAGACCGCGTTGGAGTGCAGCTGGTTCAGCAGCGGCTCCGAAGTCTCGAGCCAGCCGGTGCGCGGCATGTCCGAGTGGACGACGATCGCGCGGACCGCGCCCGGGGTCAGCTGTCCAGGCCATCCGTCGATCTCGACGTAGCGGAAGCCGTGGAACGTGAAGCGCGGCTCCCACGTCTCCACGTCTCCTCCGCGGAGGGTGTACCGGTCGGTTCCCGCTGCGGTGCGGAGGGTTTCGAGGTCGATCTCTCCCCCGGTCATCACCTCTGCGTGCCGGAGGGTGATGGTCGCCCCTGGCTCCCCGGACACGGTCAGTCGGACCCAGCCTGAGAGGTTCTGGCCGAAGTCCACGACCGTCTTGCCGGCGGGGGTGGTCAGGATCTGGACCGGGGCGAGTTCCTCAGTGCGCCGGATGGGCGGAGCGATCGGTTCGACCAGTGCATCCAGTGGCCAGTCGAACGTCTCGACCTCTCCCCAGCCGGAGGCGTCGAAGCCGGGACGGTCCCATCCGGCGGGTTCGAGTCGAGCGTCGAAGACCTCGCCGTCGTAGATGCTGTTCGCGAGCACGCCCCCGCGGCCGGCTCGGAAGCCGTCGCTGCCATCGATCACGTGGACGGATCCGTCGGTGTTCTCGAGCTCGAGCTGCACCCATGCGGCGGGGCGGTCCGAGTAGTGGTTGCGCTTGCCCTCCCAGCCCAGGCGTCCGAGCGCCCAGCCCTCTCCGAGGACGAGCCCGATCGTGTTCGCGCCAACGGTGACGCGGTCGGTGACGTCGTGGCTGCTCACGACGAGCCGATGACGGTAGGAGGTCCACCCCGGCGCGAGCACCTCGTCTCCGATGACCTCGCCGTTGAGGTGGGGCTCGATCAGACCGATCGCCGAGACCCGCAGTGTCGCGCGGACCGGCGCCTGCTCGATCGCGAACTCGCGTCGGAGGTAGGAGGCGGGCTCGTCGGTGGCGCCGCGCGAGGCGACGGGGGTGATGAACGGGGCGGTCCAGGCTGCGGGCATTGCGAAGAGCTCCAGAAGTCGAGAGGAACGAGGGATCCGAGAAGCGGTCGGTTGCTAGCGGACAGACTTGACCCGCATGACGACCAGACCGCCGATGATCGTGAAAGCGCCGGCGATGAGGTAGAGCAGGGTGTAGTTCTTGTCGCCTGCGGCGCTGGCGCCGACGGCGAGGAACACCGGGGCGATGAAGGGTGCCGCGGCCTGCGGGATCGAGACGGCGAAGCCGATGATGCCCAGGTAGCGGCCGGCGCTGGTCTCCTTCTCGGGGAGCACGTCGAGCATCAGGGCCTGATCGACGGCGGCGAACACGCCGATGCCGACCGAGGTGAGCAGCGAGCCGATGTACAGCTGGGGAACGTCGGTCGCGAAGGCGGCGACTGCCGCGCCTACAGCGAAGAGCACAGAACCGAGGAGGACGAAGGTGCGGCGGCGACGCAGGCGGTCCGAGAGGAATCCGCCGCCGAGCGCGCCTACGGTCGTCGCCAGAATGCCGAACAGGCCCATGGTCGCGATGATCGGTGCGACGTCCACCACTTCCACGCCCAGGCGAGAAGCGAAGAAGAACGCGGTGAAGGTCGTGTTGAGGGTGAGACCGAAGTAGAAGAGGAAGCGGCCGAGCCAGACCCAGGAGAAGTCCGGGTACTGACGCGGGTTGTAGATGTACTTTCTGAAGATCGTCTTGGGTGAGAGGCGCTCGTCGAAGACGTTGCCGCGGCTGTCCTGCTCCTTGATGAACAGGACGAACAGCGCGACGAAGAACACTCCGACCGCACCGGGAAGCAGGAAGAGCAGCAGTGAGTTGCTCGCGAACCCTCCGGCGATGACGACACCGAACACCGGCGCGACCTGGGTGGCGAAGCCGGTGAGGCCTGCGACCTTCCCGCGCTGGCTCTCCGGGAGCCTGTCGGCCATCGAGATCTGCAGATTTCCCAAGACCTGACCCCAGCCCAGCTGAGCGAGGATCCATCCGGCGCCGAGCACGAGAGGGTTCGGCGCGAGCGCCATGACGATCAGGGACACGACTCCCAGCAGAGTGCCCACGATCAGGAACGGGCGACGACGACCGAGACGAGTCCGGGTCCGGTCGCTGAGCGTTCCGAGCAGCGGCCCCGTCAGCATCACGACGAGGGCGCCCGAACCGGTGATGTAGCCGAGGTACTCCTCCCGGCCAGGAGCGAGCTCGGCGAGGCGGATGGAGAGCGAGATCGCGAGCGGCGTGATGAAGGCGATGAAGACGCCGAACTGCCCGAGAACCTGGAGCCAGATGTAGAGAGCGCTGACCTTTTGCTCGGCAGGCGGAGTCTGCTCCGCCGCGGTCGTCTCCTCCTGGGCGGCAGGTGCCGAGGGGATCGGGAACGGAGCGGGAGCTCCGGTGGGTGGGACGTCGCGTGCGGGCGTGGCCATGTAGGACTCCATTGTCAGAGGCAGATCGGAAACTAGAGCGAGCTAGTAGCGCGAGGTTAGCGCTCCCCGGCTAGCGCGTGCAAGTGATTTTTCGGTCCGTCCCGCCGAACGACTAGCGCGGTCAAGCGATAGGCTCCGATCGGAGGGACCCATGACCCAGACGACGGCAGACCGACGAGTCACCGCTGCCGACATCGCGCGCGAGGTCGGTGTCTCGCGAGCCACTGTCGGGTTCGTGCTGAACTCGACACCCGGGCAGACGATCTCCGAGATGACGAAGAGCAAGGTCATCGCCGCCGCGCAGCGCCTCGGATACCGGCCCCACCTGGCAGCCAAAGCCCTCGCCAGCGGACGAAGCAAGATCGTCCTCCTGGTGCTGCCCGATTGGCCGATGGAGTACTCCATGAGCCGGCACATCGACCAGGCATCGACAGCTTTGGACGAAGCCGGCTACTCCCTCGTCACCATGACGCCTCACGCCGGTGGCAGAGCACGGCCCCTCTGGGAGACCTTGCAACCTGATGTCGTCCTGGGCATGGTCCCCTTCACCCGCGAGCAGGCCGACATGATCCGCGCTGCAGGAGTGACAGCGGTGATCCAGGGTCCGGATCAGCCGCTGAGCGACGAAAGCTTCTCCTGGGGAGACGGCCCGCGCCTCCAGGTGAACCACCTGGTTGAGCAGGGGCGACAACGACTGGCGTTCGCCGCCCCGACGGATGTCCGGCTCTCCGAGATCTCCACAGCCCGACACCGCATCGCGTCGGCAGCCTGCGACGCTCTCGGAATGGACGCTCTCGACAGCGTGCGCATCGATGCGGAGACCGCGCGTGACGTGGTGTCCGCATGGCGCGCGAACGGCGTGGACGGCGTCGTCGCCTACAACGATGAGATCGCCGCGATCGTCGTCGGAGCAGCCCTGCGCCTGGGGATCTCCGTACCGGAGCAGCTCTCCGTCGTCGGCCACGACGACGCCCCGCTCGCACGACTCTTCGTCCCTTCGCTCTCGAGCGTCTTCATCGACGACGAGGGCCTCGGAAGACACGTGGCACAACTGGCGCTCAGCGCCGCGCTCGGAGAGGCCCCTCCGACCGGGCACGTTCCCCGCGCGCAACTCGTCCCTCGTGAATCGACGGCGACCCGGACCGGCCTGGACTCGAGCTCATGACCACGCAAAGATCGACGCCGTGAACGCGGAACAGATTCTCGGTGACGGTCGAGCCGACGGAGTGTGGTGCTGGCTCGGCGAGCCGCGGACCGTCGCGCAGATCGCGCGCGGCGGGCCCGCCTGGCTGGCGCTGGATGCTCAGCACGGAGCCTTCGACGACACCGCCGTGATCGCCACCATGCTCGCGCTGGCAACAGTGAGGAAGCGGCCTCCCGTCGCCGTCCGGGTCGCAGGACTCTCCGATCCCCTGATCGGCCGTGCCCTCGACGCGGGAGCGGACATCGTCGTCGTCCCGATGATCGAGTCGGTCGAGGACGCGGCCGCGGCGGCCCGCGCCGCGCACTACCCGCCGCTCGGCCGGCGCAGCTGGGGCCCGATGAGCGACCTCTGGGGCACCGTACCCCCGTCGGCCGCCGAGGCGCGGCCGGCCCTGTGGCTGATGATCGAGACGCAGGCCGGCCTCGACGCCGTCGAGGAGATTCTCGCGCTACCGGGAGTCACCGGCGTCTTCGTCGGTCCGTTCGATCTCTCGATCGGACTCGGTCAGGAGCTGCCCGACCTGCTCGCCGCGGACGGACCCGAGGACCCGTTGCCGAGGATCGCCGCCGCCGCCCGACGCGCCGGGAAGAGCGCCGGCGCGTACGCCGGCGACCCGGAGCGCGCGCGACAGCTACGCGCCCTCGGCTTCCCGCGGGTCGCCGTCGCGACCGACAAGTCGCTGATCGCGCTCGGCACGGCCACGGCACTCGACGCAGCGACGGCAGCCTCCAGCTACTGACGGCTTCCGGCACTATCAACGCAAGTGCCACACGCCAGCACCGAGATGGTCGACGCGAACTGTCAGACGATCACCGCTTCCGGCGCGAGCGAGCGACACGAAGCACGTAGAAAAGACGGCCACGAAGCGGCAAAACCCATACGGCTCATCAAGCTGTCAGCACGTGTACCGGTCACCGATCCCCTTACGGGATGACCTAGCTGGCTTCGCAGGAGCTGACTTGAGCGGTGAGCCGTTAGGGAGTGCTCTGCGCCGCGCGCACTGTTAGGAACCATGACGTGTCGTGATCGGCGTTCGTTGTGGCCACGCCGACCAGGCCGATCGGGTCGGTGCCGAGAGAGGCCGGGTCGATCGCGTGCGGACCCTTTGCGCAGTCCACTGCCTCGACAGTCGTCGTCGTCGTCGTGTTGGCCGCACCTGTTGTAGAAGCGGAATCGAGCTGCAACTCGACCGTGCCGTCTCCAAAGCATTCAAAGGTGATGGCGCCTGGCAACTCTGGTCGGTCGAAGACGGCCTCCACCCGATCGCCTTCCTGCCCAGCGGTCGATTCGGACGACAGCACCGCGAGAAAAGGACCGTCCGCGTCGATGTCGGCCTGACGATCCGAGCGCCACTGATCGAGTTGCGCGCGATCCACTGGGTCCGGCGCGCAGGCGGTCATGGTGCCCACGACAGCCAGAAGAAGAGTGAGTGCAACAGAACGACGACTCATCTGCCCACCCTAGATCGGGGCGGGCGGGCCTAGTCGCCCGGTCTGCCAAGAGTGTCGCACCGAGCAATCCCCATACGGGACGCCCTTAAGCGCCTCGCGGTCACGCGGCGGGACGGAAGCGCCGACTGAAGTGCTGACCAGATTCGACCGTGCTGCGCGCGCGGCGGAGGCGCTTCTTCTCGTAGCGGAGCAGAGCGGTCGTGGTGCTCGCGGTATTGGAGTGCGTGCGGCGTGCGTGGTCGAGGGCGTCGGCAAGAGCTTCGGCGTCGTTGAGAGCCTCCGTGAAGCCGCGGCCGGTCATGGGTGTGGCAACGTGCGCGGCGTCTCCGATGATCGCAAGTCGTCCATCCACGAGACGGGTCGGGACGTACTCGGTGATGGGCGTGCCAAGGACGATGTTCTCTCGCAGGCTGGTGATCATGGCTTCGCGCCAGGGTGAGGGCCAGCGCGACTCGACCATGGCTGTCAGCTCGCGGCGGAGCGGAGGGGTGATGTCCTGTGGGCTCACGGAGTGGTGGACCGTGTCGTTGCGAACGTGACCGTTCCGGATCAGGAAGTCGTTGTGGGTGCTGTCGTACATCGCCCACCCGATGATGCGGTGACCTGGGGTCGCCGTTCCGTCGGCTCCGGGGAAGGATCCGGCGGCGAGTAGCGCGTCTGAGCCGAGGAAGACGCCGTCATCGAAGCGGCGGTCGCCCTGCACGCTGACGGGCAGGTCTTGCTCGTTGATGCTGGCGAGCCAGACCAGGTAGCCAGCGAATGTCGCGTCTTCGTGGTCGGGAGCGACTGCGCGTCGAACGACGCTCCGGTGGCCGTCGGCGCCGACGACGAGATCGGCGTGGAACGTGCCGGAGTCGGCGGTCACCCAGGCAGTGGTCTCGTCCTGGCCGACGGTGACGGCGCGGGTGTTGTGGACGAGGGTGACTGCGGGGTCGTGCTCGGCGGCGTGCAGGAGTGCCGTGTAGACGGTGTGCCAGGAGTGCATTCCAGCAATCAGTGATGTCGGCGCCGTGGGCTGGTCGGTGCGGCTGCCCCAACCGGTGACCTGTTCGACGAGGCCGTCGGGGATGAAGAGGCCGCCGCCGCGGCTGCGGACGGGGCCGCTGCGTTCGAGGACGGTGACGGTGATTCCGACTCGCGAGAGCGTCAGCGCCGTCATCAGGCCGGCGAGGGACCCGCCGACGACGATCGCCGTGGACGGTCGTGCTTCTGCGCGGGCCGCGGCGTTCATGTGCCGCTCGTGAGGGCGTCGAGGTCCCGGCGCACGGAGGCGGGCTCGTTGGCGAGGGGCATGTTCACTTGGTCCCGGATGCCGTCGATGGAGTCCGCGGCGTCGGGGTCGAGGGCGGCGAAGGCGGGGCTGAGGTCGTCCTGCTCGGGTCCGTGCTCGGAGACAAGTTCGAGGGTGCGGTGGGCGGCGTTCGGGTCGGTGAGAGCGGCGACGAGGACGCGGGCGATCTGGCGTCTGGCGATGGCGCCGTCCGCGGGGGATCCGGTCCAGCGATCGTCTCCCTGGCGCATCAGGATGCGGTCCTCGCCGGGGCCGTTGTAGTCGAACCACCCGGGTCGGATGATGGTGTATTGGTTGCCGCTGGCGCGGACGAGGCGTTCGCCTCGACGCTTCCAGTCGCTCATGTCGTGTCTCGCGGTGGCGCCGATCGAGGTCATCAACGAGATGCGGATCGGCGTGCCGTCGAGCGCTTCGAGGACGTTTCTCACGGCCCCGTAGTTGGCGCTTCCCCGTCGGAGCTGCCGTGGGTGAAGATCACCGCGTCGACGTCTTCGAGGGCGGAGCGGAGAGTGTCGATCTTGGTGGCGTCACCCACGATGATCTGGGCGCGCGGGTTGAGGTTCTTGGCGCGGCGCGTCTTCCGCACGAGGGCGCGGGTGGTGTGACCCGCGGCGACGGCCTGCTCGACGACGAGGGTGCCGATACTTCCCGTCGATCCGACGACGAGGACGGTCAGGTGCTGCTGGGTCATGGTGTGTTCCTGTTCTGCGAGGTGGGCCGGCGGCAGGGCCGCCAGCCCACCTCGCTGGTGGCCTAGAAGAACGTGGGTTCGCGGGGCGTGTAGGGGCCCTCGAGGGCGGCGATCTCGTCGTCGGTGAGCGTGAGTGCGAGGGCGGCGACGGCGTCCGTGAGGTGCTTGTCCTTCGTGGCGCCGATGATTGGGGAGCTGATCACGGGGTTCTTCAGTACCCAGGCCAGCGCGACGGTCGCCATGGCCACGCCACGGTCGGCGGCGATGGCCTCGACGGCGTCGACGATGGCCTTGTCGGAGTTCAGGAACAGAGGCCGACCGAACTGGTCGACGCTCGGGTAGGACTTCGCGCGAGTGGTGCTCTTATCGCCCCACGGGCGCGCGACGATGCCGCCTCCGAGAGGGCTCCACGTCAGGCTGCCGATGCCCTGGTCGGCGAGCAGGCCCTGCATCTCGCGCTCTTCTTCGCGCTGAACGAGGTTGTACTGGTCCTGCATGGAGATGAAGGTCGTCCACCCGTTCAGCTCGGCTGCCGTCTGCATCTTGGCGAACTGCCACGCCCACATGCTCGACGCGCCCAAGTAGCGCGCCTTCCCGGCCTTGACGACGTCGTGCAGCGCCTCCATCGTCTCCTCGACGGGGACCTCGGGGTCGAAGCGGTGGATCTGCATCAGGTCGACGTAGTCGGTGCCGAGACGGGTGAGGGACGCGTCGACCTGCTCGAAGATGGCCTTGCGGCTGAGCCCGCCGCCGCCGGCGTTCTGGCTCATCGGCCAGTAGATCTTCGTCGCGAGGACGATCTCCTCGCGGCTGGAGTACTCCCGGATCGCGCGGCCGACGATCTCTTCGGAGGTCCCCATCCCGTACACGTTGGCGGTGTCCCAGGTGGTGATGCCGAGCTCTACCGCTGTGCGGAACAGTGGGGCGGCCCCTTCTTCACCGAGCGACCAGTCGGCCATCGGGCCGGGGTCGCTGAAGCTCATGCAGCCGAGAGTGATCCGGCTGATCTTCAGCCCGGAGGTGCCGAGGCGGGTGTAGTCCATTGCGAGTGTCCTGTCAGGAGAAGAAGTGGGGTGGGGAGGTCATGGGCGGGCGGCGCGAGGCCGCCCACCCGTGGAGGAGGGGTTACGCCTCGGGGATCTCGAAGGCGTAGGCCTCGCGGGTGATCGACTCGACCGGGGGGCCGCTGCGGACTCCGGCGTCGAGGGCGTCGATCGCGGCGAGCTGGTCGGCGGTGAGCTCGAAGTCGAAGACGTCGAAGTTCTCCGCGATCCGGGCGGCCTTGGTCGACTTGGGGATGGCGGAGCGGCCCTCCTGGACGTGCCAGGCGAGCATGACCTGCGCCGGGGACTTGCCGTGCTCGGCCGCGATCTCGCCCAGGGTGGGGTTGTCGAGGGCGCTGTTCTGTCCCGGGATGTAGGTCGTGACGCCGCCGATGGGCGACCACGCCTGGGTGAGGATGCCGTGCTGGGCGTGGAGCGCCTGGAGGTCCTTCTGCTGGAAGTAGGGGTGCAGCTCGATCTGGTTGACCGCCGGCACGATCGTGGTCGCGTCCAGGAGCTGCTGGAGCAGGTCGGTGGTGAAGTTGCTGACGCCGATCGCGCGGATCTTGCCGTCGGCGTGCAGCTCCTCGAGAGCGCGGTAGGCGTCGAGGGTCAGGTCGAACTCGGACGGGAGCGGCTGGTGCAGGATCACGAGGTCGATCGTGTCGACGCCGAGCTTCGCGGCGCTCTTCTCGAACGCGTGCAGCGTGGCGTCGTAGCCGTAGTCGCTGATCCAGATCTTCGTCTCGATGAAGACCTCCTCGCGGGGCACGCCGGAGGTGCGGATGCCCTCGCCGACCTGCGCCTCGTTGCCGTACGCGGCGGCGGTGTCGATGTGGCGGTAGCCCACCCGCAGCGCCTCAGCGACCGCGGAGACGGTCTCCTCGGGGGGAGTCTGGAAGACGCCGAGGCCGATGGCCGGAAGCTCGACGCCGTTGTTCAGGGTGATGTTCGTGTTCGTCATGCTTCGACGCTACGAGCGGATGCTCCCGGGGTGAGAGTCACCAGCATTCGCCCCCAGCACGCTGGTGGGGGCGACCAGCAGTGACTCCCAGCCGCCGACGGCTCTGAGCTACCGTCAGCGGCATGGACACCCCGAACGACGTGCAGCAGTTCCTCACTGCCCTGCGCGGTCGCATCACCCCGGAGAAGGCAGGACTGACCGTCTTCGGCGGAGAGCGCCGCGTCCCGGGCCTTCGCCGTGCGGAAGTCGCCCAGCTCACCGGCGTCAGCACCGCGTACTACACGCGGATGGAGCGCGGTGACCTCTCCGGCGTCTCCGAGAGCGTCCTCTACGCACTCGTGCGCGCCCTTCAGCTGGGCGACGCGGAATCCGCGCACCTGTTCGACCTCGCCCGCGCCGCCACCGGTGCTCGCCGGCAGCCGCGCGCGAAACCGGAATCGGCCGTGTCCCCTCTCGTCGCCCAGCTCCTGGACACCATGCGCGACGTCCCCGCGATCGCGACGAACCGCGTCACGACCATCGCCGGCTCCAACGCACTCGGCCGCGCCGTGTTCCCCGACCTGTTCCCCGCCGACGGAGCCCCCGTGAGCGGCGCCCGGTACCTCTTCCTCGATGACCGTGCGAAGGACTTCTACCTCGACTGGGAGACCAGCGCCCGCGAAGCCGTCTCCGCGCTGCGTCTGCTCGCCGGCCAGGACCCCAGCGACAAGGCCCTCATGGCGCTCGTCGGCGAACTCGCCACCCGAAGCTCCGACTTCCGCACCTGGTGGGGCGGACACACCGTCCGCGTCCACAACTCCGGAACCAAGCGCATCAAGCACCCCGTCGTCGGAGAGATGACCCTCTCCTACGAGTCGATCGTCGTCCCCTCCAACGCGGGGATCGTCGTCGCGACCTACCTCGCCGAACCGGGAACGCCCTCCGCCGACGCCCTCGACCTCCTTCGTAGCTGGAGCGCTCAGCCTGTCGACCCGGCATTGAACGGATCAGCGTTCAACTGAGCCACAAGCAGCACCACCGTTGAGTGCCGTCAGTGGCCAGCAGGGGCGTCGCGTGGCTGTCAGAAGCCGCCGGCGGCGCGCACGGTGTAGTGCTCGGTGAGCGCGGTGTGCTCGTCCGGGGTGAGCTCGATGTCGACGGCTGCGGCCGCATCATCCAGGTGGTGGGGCTTTGTCGCGCCGATGATGGGGGCGGCGACGACGGGGTTGCTGAGCACCCATGCCATCGCGATCTGCGCCATCGGCACACCGCGGGCCTCGGCGATGCGCTGCACGGCGTCGATGACGGGGCGGTCGCGTTCGGTGTCGGCGAAGAAGCTGTTGCCCACCGGGTCGTCGGAGGAGCGCTGGGTCTGCTCGCCGGCGGGGCGGGCGACGCGGCCCTTCGCGAGGGGGCTGTAGGGGATGCTGCCGACGCCCTGGTCGGCGAGTAGGCCGAACATCTCGCGCTCCTCCTCGCGGTAGAGGAGCGAGTACTGGTCCTGCATCGAGACGAACCGGGTCCAGCCGTGCAGGTCCGCGGCGTGCTGCATGGTGGCGAACTGCCACGTCCACATCGCGGACGCGCCGATGTAGCGGGCCTTGCCGGCCTTGACGACGTCGTGGAGGGCTTCCATCGTCTCCTCGATCGGGGTCTCCGGATCGAAGCGGTGGATCTGGTACAGGTCGACGTAGTCGGTGCCGAGGCGGGTGAGCGACGCGTCGATCTGCTGCATGATCGCCTTCCGCGACAGGCCGGCGACGCGCAGCCCCGGACCACTGCCAGCGGTGTCGCCGAAGTGGGCCTTGGTCGCGAGGACGATCTCATCGCGGTTGGTGAACTGGCGCAGCGCTTCGCCGACGATGCGCTCGGAATCGCCGTAGGAGTACACGTTCGCGGTGTCCCAGAAGGTGATGCCGAGGTCGAGGGCCTGCCGGAAGTACGGCAGGGCGTCGTCCTTGGGGAGTGACCACGGGAGGTGGCCGCTGGCGGGGTCGCCGAAGCTCATGCAGCCGAGCGCGATGCTGCTGATTCTCAGGCCAGAGTTGCCGAGGCGGGTGTACTTCATGGCGTGAATCCTTTCGATGGGCGCGACGACGATAGCCGGGGCGGCTGGGGTGTCGAGCGGGTGCAGTGACGCGGGCGGGGTGAGCCCGCCGCTGTCACTGGGTTCTGGTGGGTGCCGTGGTCGGGGTGGGGCTGGCGGTCCAACTGGCGAGGACGCGGAGACGTTCTTCCGACACGGAGGCGGGTTCGGTGACGTAGGTGATGATCGTGATGTCGGGTTCGCTGGCGAGGGTGAGCGCTTCGCCGGTGACCTCGACCTCGCCGACCGTGGGGTTGTGCAGGGTCTTCGTGGCGCTGGTGTGCAGGCGCACGTTGTGGGAGGCCCACCAGGTGCGGAACGGGTCGCTGCGGGTGCTCAGTTCACCGATGAGGTCGGTCAGGGACCGGTCGAAGGGGGTGCGGCCGGCTTCGATGCGGAACGCGGAGACCATGTCGCGGGCGACGCGCTCCCAGTCGCCGTAGAACTCCTGCGAGGACGGGTCGAGGAAGAGGTACCGGGCGAGGTTCGCCGGCTCGTTCCCGTTCGGAACCAGGCCCGGCATGAGGGCGGCGCCGAGCTGGTTCATCGCGATGATGTCGGTGCGGCCGTTCCGGGCGTACGCGGGCAGTCCGCTCATCCCGTCGAGGATGCGCTGCACCCGGTTGCTGGCACGGAACTTCGCGGGGGTGCGCTGGGGCGTGGGACGGGTCAGGGCATGCTCGGCGTTCGCGGCCCGGGCGAGGTCGAACAGGTGCTGCTCCTCGGAGTCATCGAGCTGCAACGCCCTCGCGACGGCGTAGAGGACGGACTCGGAGACGCCGGCGAGCTTCCCGCGCTCCATCCGGTTGTAGTACTCCGCGCTGACCCCGGCGAGGGTCGCGACTTCCTCGCGGCGCAGGCCCTTCACGCGCCGGCCCGTCGCGGAGGCGGTGAGGCCGGCCGCTTCGGGGGTGATGCGGTCGCGACGGGTGCGGAGGAAGTCGCTCGCTTCGGTTCCGGTGTCCATGTGGGTCAGCGTAGGCCGGACCCGTCCGGGTGAAACAGACACTGCCAGTACACCAAACGCTGCTGCCTGTTCCGTAAGGAGGGGCCGCTGTTGGATGGGATCACCGGCGGAACCGCAGCCGGTCCGCTTCTTGGAAGGAATGCTCGTGAGCACCATCCCCACCGTCACCCTGAACACCGGCGCTGAGATGCCGCAGCTCGGCTTCGGCGTGTTCCAGATCCCCGCCGAGGACACCGAGCAGGCCGTCATCGACGCGATCAAGGCCGGCTACCGCCTCATCGACACCGCCGCCTCCTATGCCAACGAGGAGGCTGTCGGCCGCGGCATTGCCGCCAGCGGTGTGCCCCGCGAGGAGCTGTTCATCACCTCGAAGCTGTGGATCCAGCGCCGCGGCGAGGAGGGCGCCCGCGACGCGATCACCACGTCCCTGCAGAAGCTCGGCCTGGACTACCTCGACCTGTACCTGATCCACCAGCCCTTCGGTGACTACCACGGCGAGTGGCGTGCGCTCGAGCAGGCCCACAAGGACGGCCGGCTCCGCGCGATCGGCGTGTCCAACTTCGCCTCCGACCGCCTCGTGGACCTCATCGCGTTCGCCGACGTCGTGCCCGCGGTGAACCAGATGGAGACGAACCCCTTCCACCAGCAGGTCGACTACCAGGAGCTGCTGCACGCCGAGGGAGTGCAGCTCGAGGCGTGGGCGCCGTTCGCCGAGGGCAAGAACGACCTGTTCACGAACCCCGTCCTGACCGAGATCGGTGACGCGCACGGCAAGTCCGTCGCACAGGTCGTGCTCCGCTGGCTCGTCCAGCGCGGCGTCGTGGTCGTGTCCAAGTCCGTCAAGCCCGAGCGCATGCAGCAGAACCTCGACGTCCTCGACTTCGAGCTCACCGACGAGCAGATGGCGAAGATCGCCGAGCTCGAGGCGGGCGAATCGCAGTTCTTCTCCCACGTCGACCCCGACATGGTCCGCTGGCTCACCGGCCGCGCCGAAGCGTAAGCATGCCCGTCCACCAGCCCACCCGCAGGCAGCTCCTGCGGAGCGCCGCGGCCGGCGCGATCAGCGCCGCCGCGGCCGGGCTGCTGGCCGCCTGCACCACCCCGGCGCCTCCTCCCTCCCCGTCCACGCCTGACGCCGCCGCGCCCGCGCCGACCCCTTCGAGCTCGACAGGAACCTTCGTGACTCCCACCCCCAGCAGCCGGATCCTGCTCGCCTACTTCTCCCGCCCGGGCGAGAACTACTGGAACGGCGGCCGCCGAACCCTCGACGTCGGCAACACCGAAGTCCTCGCCGGCCTGCTCAGCGACCGTATCGACTGCGACGTCTACCGCATCGAGGCCGCCGACCCCTACTCCGACCGCTACGACCCCACCGTGGCGCGCAACGTGCAGGAGCAGGACACCAACGCACGCCCCGCGATCGCGAACCCCCTCCCCGACCTCACGGGCTACGACACGGTGCTGCTGGGCAGCCCGATCTGGAACGTGCAGCCGCCGATGGTCCTCGCGACCTTCACCGAAGGAGTCGACCTCACCGGGAAGACACTGCTCCCCTTCGTCACCTACGCCGTCAGCGGCCTGGGCTCCACCGACTCCTTCTACCGAGACCTCAGCACCGGCGCGCAGCTCGGCGACGGACTCGCCGTCCGCGGCGAAGACGTCGCCGAAGGCGTCCCCGACGTGGCGACCGACGTCGACCAGTGGCTCAGTGCCTCCGGCCTGGCCTGAAAGGCACCCTCATGACCGACCCCTCCCTCACCGTCCTCCTCGTCGGCGCCACCGGCAGCGTCGGCCGCCACGTCGTCACCGCCTCCCTCACCGCCGGACACCGCACCCGCGCGCTCGTGCGCACCCCGTCCCGCGCGAGCGACGTGGATCCCCGCGCGGAGACCGTCGTCGGGGACCTCACCGACGCGGCGACCCTCGCCGACGCGGTCGAGGGGATCGACGCGGTGATCTTCACCCACGGCGACAACGCTCACGCCGAGGCCGTGAACTACGGCGCCGTCCGCAACGTCCTCCGCGCCCTGAACGGCCGCCCGGTGCGCATCGCGCTGATGACGACCATCGGCGTCACAGTCCGCCACCCCAGCTCCGAGTGGAAGCGCCGCGGAGAACGCCTCGTCCGCGCCAGCGGCAACCGGTACACGATCGTCCGGCCCGGCTGGTTCGACTACAACGACGCGAACGAGCGGAAGATCCTGATGCTGCAGGGCGACACCCGCCGCAGCGGCTCCCCCGCCGACGGCGCCATCGCCCGCGACCAGCTCGCCCGCGTCCTCGTCGCCGCCCTCACCGACCCCGCCGCCGAGGGCCGCACCTTCGAGCTCTTCGACGAGCGCGGCCCCGAGCAGGACGACCTCAGCCCCCTGTTCGCCGCCCTCGACACGGACCCCGCCAGATCCGTCGATGGAGTGCTCGACCAAGCGAACCTGCCGCTCGAGCAGGAACCCGCGCCCGTCCGCGCGGACCTCGACCGCGTCCGCGCCACCCGCTGACCATCACCACCGACGGGAGAAGCGTCACGACACGAAGCCCCGTGAAAACACCGCCACGAAGAGCCGAGATCCACAGACAATGAGAGCCGCGAGATCTCGGCACGTCGAGACGCCATCTTCGGCGGCCGGACGACGACCCCCTTACGGGACGGGCGCGTCGCCTCCCCTGCCGTCACTAGCGTGACATTTTGACAGTATGGTGACGTATATTCGTCGCATGCACCCTCCGCAGCTCGCCGAGCACGACCCGCCCTTCCAGGATCTGGTGCTCAGCGTCTTCCACCTCAGCAACGTGCTGTCCGCGTCCGGGGACCGCCTCGTTGCGGATCTCGGGTTGACCTCGGCGCGCTGGCAGATCCTCGGAGCCCTCGCCGCGGGTGCGCCGCGGCCGGTCGCGTGGCTCGCCCGCGACCTGGACCTCTCCCGGCAGAACGTCCAGCGGATCGTGAACGACCTCGAACGCGACGGCTTCGTCGCCTTCCAGCCCAACCCGCACCACCGGCGCGCGCAGCTCGTCACCCTGACGCCGGAGGGTGACGCCGTGCTCGCCGCCGCCGCCGCCCGCGCCGCGCCCTGGGCGGGGAACGCCGCCGCGGGACTCGATCCGGCCGACGTCGACACCGCTCGACGCGTGCTCCACGCGATCGGCACCGCGGTCCAGGCCCACGACACCGACTCCCGCCCGAAGGACCCAGAATGAACGACCGACCGGACCTCCCGCCCCTGCTCAAGTACGGCAACGCTGCGGTGAAGCTCCTGAACCGACTCGGCGTCCCGGCCGGGCCGCCGAGGATCCTCACCGTCCGCGGACGCGTCAGCGGACAACCCCGTTCCACGCCCGTCTCGATCGTCACTCTCGAGGGCGCCCGATACGTCGTCGCCGGGCGGCGGATGGAGTGGGTGAAGAACGTCCGCGCGGCGGGCGAGGGCGAGATCCAGCGCGGTCGGCGACGCGAGAGAGTCACTTTCACCGAGCTCCCCGAGGAGCAGCGCGGCCCCGTCCTCCGCGCCTACTGGCATCAGCACAGCCAGGGACGAAAAGTCGCCGCCCGCATCTTCGAAGCCGGCGAGAACGCGGGCCCCGACGACTTCGCCGCGGCGGCCCCGCGCTGCGCGGTGTTCCAGCTCACGGCGGTCGACCTCGATCGCTGACCCGAGAACCGCTTCGCCACTTCGTACCGGTGAACGATCCCCTTACGGGACGGGCTGAGCATGCTCCAGCGGACTTCAAGGAGGTCGTAGGACCATGCTCAGCCGTCCAGGTCAGTTGAACAGTTCGCCAAGGACCTGGTCGCTGGATCCGCGGTAGCGGTCGCGCTGCTTCTGCCCGAAGGGTCCGTAGGGGTAGTCGTTCGGGGTGGGGGCGCTGACCTGGTCGAGGCGCCGGGTGGTGTCCTCGTCGAGGACGAGGTCGGCGGCGACGAGGTTCTGCTCGAGCTGGCGGACGGTCTTCGCTCCGATGATCGGCGCGGTGACGCCGGGGCGGTTCGCGATCCAGCTCAGCGCGACCTGGCTGGGCGTGACGTCGAGCTCGGTGGCCGCGGTGCGGACGGCGTCGACGACGGCCCAGTTCTGATCCTTCGCGGCGAGGTCGCCGAGGACGTGGCCGAACAGGGGGTTCCCCTGTCCGCCGCGGGTGTCGCTGCCGGCTTTCCGGTCGCGGTCGTACTTGCCGGTGAGGAAGCCGCTGGCGAGCGGGGACCAGGGCAGGATTCCGACCTGGTTGTGAAGGGCGGCGGGGATGATCTCGTACTCGATCTCCCGCGACGCGAGGCTGTACTGCGCCTGGAGGGTGACGGGGATCTGCACGCCCATCGCCTTCGCGGTGTCGAGGGTGAGCTGCAGCTGCCAGGCGGTGAAGTTGGACAGGCCGATGTAGGTGATCTTCCCGGCGTGCACGGCGTCGTCGAGGAAGCTCAGCGTCTCCTCGATCGGGGTGAGCGGATCCCAGCCGTGCAGCTGGTACAGGTCGACGTTCTCCCGGCCCAGACGACGCAGGGACGCGGTGAGCGCGCGGTTCAGGTGCCGGCGGGAGAGGCCGGTGTCGTTGGCGTCGGGTCCAGTGCCGAAGCGGCCCTTGGTGGTGAGGACGACCCGGTCGGTGACGTCGTCGGGGCGGCTGGTGAACCAGCGGCCGATGGTCTCCTCCGAGACGCCGCCGCCGTAGACGTTGGAGGTGTCGACGAGGTTGCCGCCGGCTTCGACGAACGCGTCGAGGACAGCGAACGCGTCGTCCTCGGGGGTCTCGGTGCCGAAGCCCATCGTGCCCAGGGCCCGGTTCGAGACGCTGGTGCCGGTGCGAGCGAGGGGGACGTACTTCATGGTCGTGCTCCGTTCAGAGGTAGTGAGCTTCTCGGTGCGCGTCGTGGCGGGGACACCGGCCGGCGACGACCCTCCGCCCGGGGGCGGTGGGATCGCGCGTCGTGCTTCTTCCAGAGAACGCTGTCCCGGCAAGGCGGGGAAGGCCGCCGTGAACACTGGGTGCGCCGCACCCAGGTACCGGCAGGACACCCTTCGCGGGAACGGTCCGGCATAGCCTCGGAGCGTGAAGCTGGAAGACGAGATCAAGGACTTCTTGACGACCAGGCGCGCCCGGATCAGCCCCGAGCAGGCCGGCGTCCCGATGTTCCTCGGCACCCGCCGCGTGCCCGGACTGCGCCGCGAGGAGGTCGCCCACCTCGCGGGCGTCAGCGTCGACTACTACAACCGGCTGGAACGCGGGAAGACGCAGGGCGCCTCGCGCGAAGTCCTCGACGCGATCGCCCGCGCCCTCCAGCTCGACGACACCGAACGCCAGCACCTGTTCGACCTCGTCCACACCACCCGCACCCGCACCACCGCGCCGAAGAAGCGCACGGCGCGCAGCCGCGTCACCTCGGCGCTGCAGGCGGTCCTGGACTCCATCACGGGACCGGCGTTCCTGCAGAACGAGCGCATCGACCTCGTCGCCGCGAACACTCTCGGCTGGGCCCTCTACCCGGCCGCCGCGGAAGCCGCACCCGCACCCTTCAGCCACCCACGATTCACGTTCCTCGACCCGCGCGCCAGCGACCTCATCACCGACTGGGACTCCACCGCCCGCACCACCGTCGCCCTCCTGCGCGGCGCCGCCGGCCGGAACCCCTACGACGACGACCTCATCGCCCTCGTTGGAACCCTCTCCACCCAGAGCGAGCACTTCCGCACCCTCTGGGCAGCACACGACGTCGTCCGCTACCGCGGCGGCGCGAAGCACTTCCAGCACCCCACCGTCGGCGAACTCGAATTCGGCTACCAGACCTTCGACGTGCCCACCGACCCCGGCCTCGTCCTCCTCGTCTACACCGTCGAACCAGACTCCCCCACCGCGCAGGCCATGACCCTCCTCTCCAGCTGGATCGCCCCCACCGCCGACCGCCCCGCGGAGCGCAGCGCCACCGACCAGCACCGATGACAGCGCCCGCACCCGCACGCACCACCGACACCGGCCACAGCTCCCCGAAACGGACCCTGTTCCTCGCGTCGCTCGGCTTCTTCCTGATCACCCTCGACATCCTCATCGTCAACGTCGCCCTCACCCGCATCAGCGACGACCTCGGCGGCGGCACCACCGGCCAGCAGTGGATCATCGACGGCTACACGCTCCTGTTCGCCTCGCTGCTGCTCTTCGCCGGGAACCTCGCCGACCGGATCGGCGCGAAGCGCGCCCTCGGCACCGGGATCGCCCTGTTCCTGCTGTCGTCGATCGCCTGCGCCCTCGCCCCCACCGTCGGAGCGCTGATCGCCGCCCGGTTCGTGCAGGGCGCTGCGGCCGCCGCGATGCTGCCCTCCTCGATGGCGCTGATCCGCGAGGCGTTCCCCGACGCCCGCGAGCGCGCCCGCGCCCTCGGCGTCTGGGCCGTCGGCGGGGCGGTCGCCGGCGCCGTCGGCCCGCTCCTCGGCGGCCTGCTGACCACGATCGACTGGCGGCTCGTCTTCCTCATCAACATCCCGGTCTGCGCGGTCATGCTCGTCCTGCTGCGCTGGGTCGCCCCCTCGCCCACCACCTCGCCGCCGTTCGACTTGGCCGGCCAGGCCCTCTCCCTCGCCGGGCTCGGCGCGCTGATGTACGGGCTGATCGAGGGCGGCGCGATCGGCTTCGACGACCCGCTCGTCCTCGGCTGCCTCGCCCTCGCCGTCCTCGCGCTGTCCGGCTTCCTGGTCGTGCAGCAGCGCGCCCGCCATCCGATGATGCCGCCCGACCTCTTCCGCAGCCGGAACATGCGCCTCGCCCTCCTCGTCGGCTTCGCGTTCATGGTCGGCAACTTCGGCTCCGTGTTCGTCGTCAGCCTCTACCTCCAGCAGCACCTCGGCCTCACCCCGCTGCTCGCCGGGCTCGCCTTCCTGCCCTCCGCCGCCTTCGCCGTCGTCGGCAACATCGTCAGCGGCCGGCTCGCCAACCGCTTCGGACCGCGCCTGCCGATCGTCGGCGGGCTCGCCACGATGGCCGTGGGGCTCCTCGGACTCCTCGCCGCCGCACCGCTCGGCGCGCCGCTCCTCGTCAGCGGGTTGCTCGTGCTCACCGGCGCCGGCGGCTCCGTCGCCATGCCGCCCGCGACCGCCGTGGTCCTCGCCAGTGTCCCGCCGCACCGGGCGAGCACGGCCAGCGCCGTCTTCAACACCTTCCGCCAGATCGGCGGCGCCGTCGCCATCGCCGTCTTCGGCGCCCTCCTCGCCGGGTCCGACTTCGTCGACGGCATGCGGACCAGCATGCTGATCGCCGCCGCCGTCCTCGTCCTCGCCGCTGCGGCCGGCTCTTTCGTTACCCCACGAGAACAAAAGCCCTAGTCCCTAAAGACATCCACACGCGGCACCGAACGCCGCGGGAAGACCGCCATCGAGCGCCGCGATCCACAGACACTGCCGCCCACGCCGAAGCGCGGCGCATACCGCTCGACGAACTGATGCAGTATACGATCCCTATACGGGACGCGCATAGCGTCACCGGAGAGCGTGCCGGGCCTCAATGGTGGCCTGCAGCTGCCGTTGCATTACGGCGATGTCGGGATGGTCCCGACTCCAGAGATGTGCGAGCTGGTAGGTGTGAGCGATGTCGTCCGGCGTGGCCGTGTCCCACCAAGTGGGATCGTGGGTGGCAGTGAGGGCGGCCCGGGTGCGACGGAGGCCGGCGGCGAGACGGTTGAGCATCCAACGCGCTTCATCGGGATTCGTCTTCGCGCGCCAGAGAGCGTCGATGTGCATTTGCGCTGTGAGGTCGGCGAGATGGCGAGCGGCGGCGATCGCAAGGGTGAGGTCGTCCATCGTGTCGTCTCGTCACGTCGTGCCATGGGTGGCGCGGGTCGCTTCGTCTCGGCGGGGTGCGCCGAGACGAAGCAGCCATGGCGCTTGCTCGTCGCGGGAACTCGCGAGCAGGGGTGGGGCTGGGGATTCACCTGCTCGTGAGCGCCTCGGGTTCTTCCGCACCTGTGCCGAGGCAGAGGAAGGGTTCAGCAGGAGTGCGACTGCTCTCGCCGGAGGTGGGTTTCAGTCGAGTGCGCCTGTTGCCGCCCAGCTGCTGAGGAGGGTGAGTCTGTCCGCGGTGTCGGAGCCGTCATCGGCGGTGTAGGTGGTGATCGACAGCCCGTTCTCGCCAGGCATCTCGAACACGTCGTAGGTGAGGTCGAGGTCGCCGACAGCGGGATGCCGGTAGATCTTCCGTCCGGTGCGGTGCTCGTGGACGTCGCGGTCGGTCCAATCGATCCGGAACTGCGGGCTTCGCGTGGCTAGCTCTCCGATGAGTGCTGTCAGTTCGGCGTTCAGGGGATCTCGACCTGCTTCGAACCGGAGCATCGCGGCAGTGAGGCTGCAGGCGAGGGACCAGTCCTCGTAGAAGTCTCGTGCTCGGGAGTCGAGGAAGATGAAGCGCGCCAGGTTGGGGTGCTCCGCTTCGAAGTGCGGGGCGAAGAGGGCGCGGCCGGCGAGGTTGGACGCGATGAGCGACTGGGCGGCGTCGATGACGACGGCAGGCACTGCCATGTTGTCGAGGACGCGCTGGACCGACTCGCGAACAGCGGGGGGCGAGGAGGCGTCGCCGTGCTGAGCCGCGAGGGCGAGTGGGGCTGTCCGAGCGAGATCGAACAGGTGCTCCCGTTCGACGTCATCGAGGTGCAAGGCACGCGCGATCGCGTTCAGGATGCTGTCCGAGGCGCCTTCCAGTCCGCCGCGCTCGAGCCGGGTGTAGTAGTCCGCGCTGATTCCCGCGAGCATCGCCACTTCCTCGCGACGCAGACCAGGAACGCGGCGTTCACCGCCGAGGACAGGGATCCCGGCGTCGGCCGGCGTCAGGTTGCCGCGGCGGGAGATGAGGAACTCCCGGATGTCGCTCTTCCGATTCATGATCGCTCCAAGCTAGGACGCCGAGGTCTGCAGGGGGGCACCTCGGCGCCTCGGGACGGTGGCGGCTAGAGGGTGAGGAGGACCTTCGTCGCGCGGCGCTCGTCCATGGCCTTGTAGCCCTCAGACGCCTGCTCGAGCGGAAGGGTGAGGTCGAAGACCTTGCCCGGGTCGATCGCGCGATCCCAGATCAGCTGAATCAGGTCCGGCAGGAACCGGCGGACAGGAGCCGGCCCGCCCTGGGTGTGGATGCCGGCCATGAAGAGGTCGATGCCGGGGAGCTGCACGCCGTAGTTCACGCCGACGAAGCCGAGGTGGCCGCCTCCGCGAGTGGCGCCGACGGCCTGCATGAAGGACTCCTGCGTGCCGACCGCTTCCACGACCGAGTGGGCTCCGAGGCCGTCGGTGAGCTCCTTGATCCGTGCCACTCCCTCGTCGCCGCGCTCCTCGACGATGTCGGTCGCTCCGTAGAACCGGGCGAGCTCCTGCCGGTCCTTGTGCCGCGACATGGCGATGATGCGCTCTGCACCGAGCTGCTTCGCGGCGAGGATCGCCATCAGTCCCACTGCTCCGTCGCCGACGACGGCCACCGTCTTACCGGGTCCGGCCTCGGCCGCGACCGCGGCGTACCAGCCGGTTCCGAGGACGTCGGAAGCGGCCAGCAGCGACGGGATGAGGTCCGCGTCCGGCTGGCCCGGGGTGGCGACGAGGGTCCCGTCGGCGTAGGGGATCCGAGCTTTCTCGGCCTGCGTGCCGATGGTCGCCGCCACGAACTCGGCGTGAACGCACTTGGACTGGAAGCCTGCCTGGCAGATCTCGCAGGTGTTGTCGGAGATGACGAACGAGCCGACGACGAAGTCGCCCGGCTTCACTGTCTTCACGTCCGCGCCGACCTCCTCGACGATGCCGACGTACTCGTGACCCATCGCCTGATGATCCGCCGGTTCCACACCGCGGTAGGGCCACAGGTCCGATCCGCAGATGCACGTGGCGGTGAGCTTCACGATGGCATCGGTCGGGTGGACGATCGTCGGGTCCTCCCGCTCCTCCACTCGAACATCGCCGGCGGTGTGCATGACCACTCCACGCATGGGTTTCCTCCTTGCTCTCGGCATCCGTGATGCCGTTGCGAACGATGGGCGTCCTCGCGACCCCACACGTTCATAGAACGACGATGCACGGCGAGAGTGGGAGACCCGATTCGGTCCCCCCAGCGCTGCACAGACCTCGAGGGCGCTCTCGGAGAGCCGAGCACTGAGAGAGCAGCTCCCAGGGCATGCGCGTCCGTTCAGCGATCCCCTAACGGACGCCCGCACGACACGGGACGCCTAGAGCCCCTTTGGGAAGCCGATCGGCCGAAGGTCTGGGTCGAGCATCTCCCATTGGCGCCGCCGCTCAGCCTCGACACCGCCCTCCTCCATCCCGTGTAGCGCGATCGCTTTCGCTGCGTAGGTCGCAGCGTGGGGAGAGTGGTCGAACATATGGGCGACGGCGGCGGCTTGGCCGGCCGCTCTCGCGGCTGCGGTCGCTCCGGCAGCGCCGGCCTGAGTGGCGGAGCGTGCGGCGGCGTGAGCCGCGAACGCAGCGGAGCGGCAATCCGTCATCGGGACCTCTCCTCGCTCCCAAGCCCGGAGGACGTTGAGCGCCCGTCGCGGGCGAGTGTCGGCCGGGTCCCATTCCTCGAATACGGGCAACGCTCGTTCTGCACAGTCGGCCGCCCAGCGTGCCAGCGCTCGGTGGATCTTCGGCTCAGGGTTGGACCACTTCTGCTTCGCGGATTCGATCACGAAGCCATCGAACCAGCGGCCGGCGCCGAGAACATCAGCCGTGGGCCGGTTGGTCGCACGAGCCCTGCGCGTACGTAGCCCCACCCCCTACCGGAGGCCCGCCAGATCATCATCCGCGCGCGACGGTCGGCCTGGCATTGCGCCGCCGTGATCATCGCTCGGGAGTCGAGGGACGGCCTTACGGCATGTGGGAGGCGATGGCCGCGAGGGCGAAGCCGACGAGTGCGGTCGGCAACGCCAGGATGCACCAGACGATTTCCCACCCGTGGTGAGCATGGGCCCCGCTTGTCGCGCGAACGACGGTGAGGACCCAGACGCTGATAGCGCTGATGAGGGCGACGATGCCAGCCGCGAGGAGGAAGGCTTTCCCTGCTGCAGCCTCCTCGTCGGTGGGCATCAATCCCATGCCGATTCCTCTCTCACTGATGGAGAGGTAGGTCAGCACGACGGGTGCGACGATCATCCCGAGGATGGCGATCGCGGCGATCACCGAACTCAGGTGTCCCTTCCGAGCGACGTCAACTACGCAGTGCACACTATCCGCGCGTCGCTACCCTCGCCCCCCTGCGAGCGGGCCGCTCGTCGTCGGCATGGAGACGCCCTGCCGGACGCCCGCTGGACCATCCTCTAGCGGGAGGCTTCACCAGCGATGGCGGGCGCCTGAGCCGGAGCTCCTGCTCGGATCTGC
The DNA here is from genome assembly GCF_022815495.1 of Rathayibacter sp. VKM Ac-2929. Classification (NCBI taxonomy): domain Bacteria; kingdom Bacillati; phylum Actinomycetota; class Actinomycetes; order Micrococcales; family Microbacteriaceae; genus Rathayibacter; species Rathayibacter sp. VKM Ac-2929. The sequence goes on along the minus strand of NZ_JALGRV010000004.1, from coordinate 414,985 downwards.
ACGAGGGTGAGGTCGAGGAGCGGCGTCGGGACGCTCAGCTCCCGCGCTCGACGAGCGAGGTCGCCGAGCAGGTGCTCGGCCTCGGTGGGCAGGCCGGCGACGAGGTCGCGGTAGAGCGAGGTCGTGAAGGCGGACCCCTCCTCGGTGAGGATCGCGAGGGACTGCTCGTGCGCCGCGGCGGACACCGGCAGGCCTGCCGCGTCGGCGACGGTCTCCGCCTCCTCGATCGCGTCGAGGATCCACGGGAGGGCCCCCGCCTCGAGGGCCGGGCCGATCGCGCTGCGGAAGAGGCAGGTGACGACGCCCGCTGCGGCGATGAAGACCCACTTCTCCCACAGCGCGGAGAGCACGTCATCGGACACCCGCAGGTCGATGCCGGGGACGTCGAGCGCCTCGGCCACGTGGGCCGGCACCGGTGCGTCCGTCAGCGAGCCGATCGTGAGCACCGAGAGCCCGGTCATCTGGCGGACCGCGCCGCCGTCGAGAGTCGCGACGATCTTGGCCGAGCCGCCGAGCACTCGCCCGGGGAACTCGGTCTGCAGCAGGTCGATGTGCGCCGTGCCGTTGAGGATCGGCAGCACGAGCGTCTTCGCGTCGACCCAGGCACGGACATCGGCCACGGCGTCCTCCAGCGCCGACGCCTTGACCGTCACGAGCACCAGATCGAAGGCGGGCGCCTCCTCCCCCACGACCAGTGTCGTCACGTCGAGGGTGCGGTCCTCCGAAGGCGAGACGAAGCGGAGTCCGTCTCTCCGCAGCGATTCGGCCCTGCCGGCACGCACCAGGTAGGTGACGTCGCGGCCGGCTTCCTGCAGGCGGCTCCCGAACGCACCACCGGTCGCGCCCGCTCCGATGATGAGAATCCGCACGGCGATGCCCTTCTGTCGCGACCACGAGTCCTCCGAGAGTAGGACGTGGCCGCCACCCCGCTCGACCAGCCGCAGCGTTCACCGGCAGCTCCGCACCCGTGGACAGCGGACCCGGTCACCGGTCAGCGGGCAGGAACGGCCCTCCGTACTCGCGGATGTGCGCGATCCTCCCGTCGCGGAGGGTGAGAACGGAGATGTACCGTCGGCGCTGCGCTCCCGGCATGTCGGCGCGGACGAGGACGCCGACGTACTCGCAGACCAGGACATCGGGTCGATCGGTCGGCAGGACGCTGGTGAAGTCGACCCGCTCGAAGCGCAGGAAGCCCGCGAGACCGGCGACCATGCGCTCGATCGCGGGCCGGCCGACGATCGGCGCGCTGTCGCCGTCGCCGTCGAACGGCACCTCGATCGTCCCGTCCTCGCAGAAGAGGTCGGGGAAGGTCCTGACCTCTGGATCGATCCGCCCTTCGAGGGCAGCCGAGAACGCGACGACCGCCGCGTCGAAACCGCTGGAGTCCGAGGTCATCAGCGGACCCGCGTGCTGCGGCGGAGGGGACGGAGACGATCGGGAGTGGACGGCATGGTCCCTTCCTAGCGTGAGAGCCCTCGGAACGGTGGTGAATCGCCCTCGTGGAGTACCCCGTCGAGTCGGAGCGCTCGCTGTCAAGCATCCGATCCGCTCTTGCCGGGCGTCCGCGATCGCTGTTCTCCGAGTCCGGAAGCTCTCCCGCCGGCCGGACCGCGGACCGGCCCCGCACCCGGGCGCCTCGACGAGGCCGCTGCCACGACCGATCGAGGAGCACCCCATGACCGACCCCGCACCCGAACGCTACTACCGCACCAACGGCATCTGGACCGACCGCCTCGTCCGCCGCGACGGCCGCTGGCTCTTCGCTGAGCGCAGCTACCGATACCTGTGGCTCGACCTCTCCCCGTTCAACGGGGACGTCTTCCCGCTCCAGGGCGACTGACGACGAACGGGCGGAGACACCGTCGGGGCTCCGTGATCCCCTGGCGATGCGCTCGAGGGCGGCGACCTGGTCGGCGGAAGGCCCGCCCGAGACGCGCGCTCAGTGTCCCGTTGAACGATCCCCATACGGGACATCGATCGTGCTTGACAAGAGGATCCGACCGGAAGCGCGCAGCACCCCCGATCGAGCTGCGGCCGACTAAGAGAATGCGCGCACGCCCGTGACGTCAGAGCCCCTTGGATGGCTCAACGCGGCATCTGAAGAGACGCACGGGGCCTCCCCGCCGGACGGATCGGCGGGGAGGCCCTTCTGCACGCGGTCCTCCGGTCAGCAGGCCTTCAGTCGTGCGACGTCGTCGGAGAGTGTGCCGGGTCCTCCGAGGAGGATGACTCTGTCGGCGCCGAGGGCGGTGATGTCGTCGAGGACCTTGCGGGGGACGCAGTCGGGGCGGACCGCGAACAGGGGACTGCTCGTGTAGCCGGCGGCGGTAGCGCCGGCGAGGGCGTCGGGGAAGTTCTCGCCGGTGGCGAAGTAGACGGTCTCGGCCGCTGTGAACGCGGCCCGGTTGAGCTGCTCGGAGGTGTCGTAGCGGTCGGTCCCGCCGATTCTCGTCGAGGGGACGCCGAGTGAGCTGCGGATGCCCTCGCTCACCGAGAGGCTGCTGCCGGCGATGGTGAGCGAGCTCGTGCCCAGGTCGGTCAGGAGCTGCCGGGTCGCGGGTGCAGCCGATGCCTGTCCGCCGTTCACGAGGAGCACGGGGGCGTCGACGGATCCCGCCGCGGCGCTGGCGCCGAGGGCGTCGGGGAACTTCTCACCCGTGGCGATCCAGGCCCTGCTCGCGCCGGAGGGGAACGCGTAGCGGACGATCCTGTCGGCCGTGTCGTAGCGGTCGACGCCTCCGATGCGCTGGATCCCGCCCGAGCCCGCGTAGCCTCGCAGCTCGTTCAGGAGTCCGTCGCCGACGCTGAGCGCGGAGCCCACGACGACGATCTTCGCCGGCCGGAGGCGGCTCAGCTCGTCTCGGACGCTCTGGCTCATGGTGTCGCGGTCGACGAGGAGCAGCGGGCCTCCCTGCGTCGCAGCGGCCGGGGCGGCGGCGAGCGCGTCGGGGAACTTGCCGCCCGTAGCGACGTAAGTGACGGGCACTCCCGGCGCGAAGGTCGCCTTCGATATCTCGACGGCGGTCCCCTGACGATCGCTCCCCGCAAGGCGCGTCACATCGACGTCGGGTGCGGGAGTGTCGGTGCGGGTGACGGTGAGCCGATACGGCAGGCCTGCCGTGACTCCTCCTGTGCGAGCGGAAACGAGGAAGTACACGTTCCCTGCGGGAGCGGCGACGGTCATGGCCCGCAACGTCTCCCCTTCGCAATCCGAACCCTGGAGGTCGGCTGTCGTCAGCCGGTTCCCGGCGTTGTCGTAGGAAGAGACCGAGTAGACCTTCCCCGTCCCGAGGTCGCACGCGAACCGGAAGTCGATGCTCAACCGTGCGGGAGAGGGGAGCTGGAGGCGGAAGTAGTCGCAGTCGGAGCTGTTGCAGCCACCGTCGAAGATGGATCCCTCGATGGTCTGTCCGAGGGTGATGACGTCGGCCGTCGCGGTCGTGCCGTTCTTCTCCGTCTCGACGACGCCCGGAGTGAGGCTCGCGCTGAGGGAGTAGGCCTGACCGGACCAGATGTACCCGCTGCTGAATCCGGCCACGCGGGTCTTCAGCTGGACATAGGACGTGCCCGAGTCCACGTACATCCCGAGGCCTCGCAGTCGGCTTCCGTCGTAGTCGGCTGAAGAGATCGTCTCGGTGTAGATGTAGTCGCCTCGGGCGTCCTGGACCACCAGCTCGAACGACGAGGCGGTGCCCAGGGAGTCCGAGAACCGCAGGTCGAGGACGAGCCGCCCCGCGCTCGGCGCCGCGATCCGGTAGACGTCGCAGTCGTAGAAATTGTTGTCGCAGTCTCCGGACGGCCCGAAGACGGCGGCGACGCCCGTTCCGAGCGCCAGCGGTTGAGCAGTCGCCGTCGACCCGTTCGGCTCAACCTCCAACGCCTCCGCCGCCCGCGCGGGTGGCGCTGCGATCAGCGTCGCGAACAGGAGCAGCAGGACGAGCACTGCGAGCAGTGGACGGGCGAGCGGACGAGGAGCGGCGTAGGACGACATCGGTCGCCTTTCTCGGCAGTGAGGAGTGGTTCCGGACGCCGCGGCCGCATCGAAGGAGCCCGAGGCCGCGTGCCGCTCACTGTAGGCATTCCGCCCCGACCTGTCGATGAGTAGGACTACCCACCCGCACGGGGAGCCACGTCACGGCCGGGGACCGAGGCTGACGCCGCCGAGCCGGAGGAGCGGTGCGGGGGCGTCCGGCCCACGCGCACCGCTCTTCTGCTCAGTCGCGCTCTGCGTGCGGCTCGGACGTGTCCCGGTCGCCGATCGGCTGTCGGACACGCTTGCGTTCCCATGCCCGGTCCCGCGGGTCGCGCAGCCGCCGCGGCTGGGGCTGAGCATCCGAGACCTCTCCGACGCGCAGTTCGCTCTGTTCGAGTCGCTGTTGAAGGCGACCATCGGCACGGCCACCGGCCTCGGCTATGACGAGGTCCAGCAGCACCTCAACGCGGACGACTACCTCGCGGACAACGGGGGCGGCGACGACTACGGCCGCTCCCAGTTCTTCGTCGCCTTCCTCGGAGTCCCTCAGGACACCGGCACCTGGGAGTTCCAGTTCGGCGGCCACCACCTCGCTGTCGCGAACACCTACATCGACGGCTCCCTCGCCGGCGCGACCCCCTCCTTCCGCGGCATCGAGCCCAACGGCGACTTCGAATGGGACGGCGCGACGAACCACCCGATGGCCGAGAAGGAAGCCGCTTTCACCGCCGCGTTCTCCTCCCTCACGAGCGAGCAGCAGGCGACCGCGAAGCTCAGCGACGTCAACTCCGACCTCGTGCCCGGCCCCGGCGACGACTGGGCGTTCCCCCCGACCAAGGAAGGCCTCCAGGTCTCCTCGCTCTCCGCCGACCAGAAGTCGCTCGTCCTCGCCGCGATCGCCAGCTACGTCGACGACATCGCCGACGCGGACGCCACCACCATCCTGGCGAACACCGCGGGCGCCCTGCTCGGCACGGTGCTCGCTCCCGTGCTCGTCCTGCTCACCGGGCGGCGCAGCGAGCGCGACGCGGGGCAGCCGCGGCCGGTCACCCTGCGGCGCCGGCTGTTCGGGATGCTCTGCGACGCCCTCGTGCTGACCCTGGTGTCGGGGGCGCTGGCGTCGGTGACCGCGCTCGGCCTCGCGCTCCTCGAGCCGGGTGTGCCGCCGGGGCTCAGCCCGCTGGTGCTGGGCGTCCTCGCCTTCGTGGCGCCGGCACTCCAGCTCGTGCTGGTGCTGCGCACCGGGCGGACGATCGGCGAGGCCGTCGTCCGGCTGACGCCCTCGACGACGCCGGTGCTGTGGCAGCGGCTGGTCCGTTGGGCGCTGGGGTCCGGCGGATGGGCGGCCGCGCTCGCCTCCCCGCTGCCCGGCTCCGGGACCGGCGCGACGCTGCTCGTCCTGGCGGCGCTCGTCGGGGTGCTCGCCACCCGGGACCGCCGCGGTTTCGCGAGCGCGGTCGCAAGGCTGCGGGTGATCGACGACCGGGCGGCACCTGCCGAGGACGCTGTGGACGCGATCGACTCCCCCTGACCACAAGGTCCGCACATCTCGCTGGAGTGTCGTTATAGTGAGAAACGCGAAGTCGCACGATATCGCCACGAGCGATCCGCCTCCCTCCGCACCCACCACCTCTTGACTCCTGGAGACACCTCCGTGACCGCCGCACCCATCCGCGCCGCGACTTCCCCGGCGCCCGCCGCCGTGAGCCCGTCGGGATGAGCGGCGGCGACGAGCAGAGGGCGGCCTCCCGCCCCTACGACGCCCGGCGGCGGCGTGAGCGCGGCGACACCGATCGGGCGCAGACCCGGGCGCGGATCCTCGACGCCGCCGCGGGACTGTTCCTCAGCCAGGGCTACGCGGGGACGACGATCTCGCAGCTGGCCCGCGCGGCGGGGACCTCCGTGCAGACCATCTACCTCGCGATCGGCGGCAAGGCCGACGTGCTCCGCGCGCTCACGGCGGCGATGACGACCGGGGAGGACTCCGAGGCGGGCGTCACCGACCAGGACTGGGTCGCGGCGGTCGCGGCGGAGTCCGATCCCGAGCGGCAGCTGCGGCAGCTCGCCCACCACTCCGTCGCCCTGGCGCAGCGGGCCGCGCCGCTCTGGAACGTGATGGCCGCCGCCGCGCAGGACGACCCCGACCTCGGCGAGGACCTCGCCCGGCAGAGCGCCGGCCGCCTCGCCGACCAGCAGGCGTTCGCCCGGCTCGTGCGCGGTCCGCTGCGCGACGACATGACCCCGGAGCAGGCGGGCGACATCCTCTACGCCCTCGCCAGCCCGCAGCTCTGGAACCTGCTCGCCCTCGACCGCGGCTGGAGCGCCGAGCAGCTCGAGCGGTTCCTCGGGGACGCGCTCACCCGCCTGCTCCTCCCGCCGCACGCCGAGAGCCCCGCGAACCACCCCGAAGACTCCGAGCACCACCCCGAACCGACCTGATCGAGGAGCCGTCGTGGCCACCATCCTGCTCTGCAGCACTCCCCTCTACGGTCACCTGGCACCGCTGCTCGCCATCGGCAGGCATCTGGCCGAGTGGGGGCACCACGTCATCGTGCTGACCGGCTCCGCCTTCGAGGAGCGCGTGCACGACGCCGGCCTGCACCACGAGGCCCTCACCGGTCGAGCCGACTTCGACGAGCGCGACGAGGCGAGCTTCCTGCCCGACCTGCACCGGCACCGCGGCCTCGCGCTCTCGCGGTACCAGGTCGAGCAGACGTTCGTCGCGACCCTGCCGGAGCAGCACCGCGCCGTCCGGGCGATCCTCGACCGGGAGCGGATCGACGCCGTCGTGACCGACTCCTTCTTCGCCGGGATCCTGCCGCTGCTCGAGGCGGACCCATCCTCGCGCCCGCCGATCCTCGGCGTCGGCATCGGCCCGCTCGTGCAGGTCAGCCGCGACGTCGCCCCGTTCAACACGGCACTGCCGCCCTCCGCGACGCCGCTCGGGCGGCTGCGGAACCGCGCGCTGAACCTCCTCGTGGCCCGCCTGCTCTTCGCGAAGACCCAACGGCTCGCGGAGCGGCTGACCCTGGACACCGCGGGCGTGCCCCTCCGCACCTTCGTCCTGGACTTCACCGCGGCGTTCGACCGCTTCGTGCAGCTGGGCCCGGCGGAGTTCGAGTACCCCCGCTCGGACCTCAGCCCGAACGTGGTGTTCGCCGGACCGATCCCGAGCACCCCCTCGCCGGCCGCCCTGCCCGACTGGTGGGCCGACCTGCACGACGGCCGCCCGGTGGTGCACGTCACCCAGGGCACGCTCGACAACCACGACTTCGGGAAGGTCGTCCGCCCCACCCTCGAGGCGCTCGCGCACGAGGACGTGCTCGTCGTCGTCAGCACCGGCCGCGCACCGCTCGCCTCCCTCGGCCCGCTGCCGGCGAACGCCCGCGCCGCGGAGTTCCTGCCCTACGAGCAGCTGCTGCCGCTGACCTCCGTGATGGTCACCAACGGCGGCTTCGGCGGCACCCTGCTCGCCCTCCGTCACGGCGTCCCACTCGTGGTCGCCGGCGCCGCCGAGGACAAGCCCGAGGTCGCCGCCCGCGTCGCGCACTTCGGCGTCGGCCTCGACCTGCGGACCGGGCGTCCCTCCGCCGAGGCGCTCGGCACGGCGATCCGCGCCGTGCTGCGCGACCCCGCCTACCGCGCCCGAGCCGTCGAGATGGCGGCGTCGATCGCCCGCTGCTCCCCGCTGGCCACGATCGACGACGAGCTGAGCCGCCTCCTGCGGCGGGACCGGAAGGGCTGAGAGCGCTCCCGGGGCGACCGGCCCCCGCCTGACCCCCGAGGGGGAGCACGACCGACGCCGGCGCCTCCCCCGCCGCTAGCGTGGGGCCGTCGGCTCCGCACCGGGCCGGCACGAGGGGGGTACTCGTGGACGATCAGCGGACGGCATCGGCGTGGCGGCGGTTCTGGGAGCGCGGCGGGGGCCGGCGGGCGCTGCTGCTGGCGGCCGTCTACTACGGCCTCTACGAGCTGATCGGCTTCGTGGTCGGCGACACCGGCAGTCCCCTCCGCGGCGAGGAGGGATCCGCGACGGACGTCTTCTTCTCGGTCGGGCTGCCGATCCTGCTCGCGAGCGTGCTGCTGGTGCTCTTCGCACTCTCGCTCGGCTGGCTGCGCGAGCTGTTCGCGCCGCAGCGGATCCGCGGCCGCGGCTGGATGTGGATCGGGGTCGCCGTCGTCCTCGCGATCAACGTGTCCGCCCTGCTCGATCTCGACTACGCCGGCGCGGGCGGCGCGCTCATCGCCTCCTGGCTGCTGACCGGCCTGTTCGTCGGCTTCGCCGAGGAGACGCTCACCCGCGGCTTCGTCGTGAACCTGATGCGCAAGCGCGGCCACGGCGAGACCCGGGTCGCCCTGGTCTCGGCCGGGATCTTCGCCGCCCTGCACATCGGCAACGTCTTCACCAGCGACCAGGGCGTCGCCGTCACCGCGCTCCAGGTGGTCTACACCTTCGGCTTCGGCGTCGTGATGTACCTGGCGCTCCGGGTGACCGGCACGCTGCTCGGGCCGATCCTGCTGCACGCGTCCACCGATCCCACGCTCTTCCTGCACGGCGCGCACCCCGCCGGCACGATCGCCGGGATCCTGCCCGCCCTCAGCACCCTCCTCGTCATCGCGACGGGGCTGATCCTGCTGCTCGTGCTGGTCCTCGGCGAGCGCCGTCGGACCCGGAACGCCGTCTCGGAAGGAGCACTCGCATGACCGCGAGCACCGATCACCGCCCGGTCCCCCGCACGATCCCGGTCGGGATCGCGGCCGCCGTCCTCTACGTGCTGATCGCGGCCGGCGTCGGCACGCTGCTCGATCCGCTCGCGGGCGGCGACGACACCCTCGACTTCGTGATCGGGACCTGGCTGCCCGTCGGCGTCCTGATCGTGATCGGCCTGCTGTTCGCGCGGCGCGCGGGCTGGCTGCGCGAGGCGTGGACGGCGCCGTCGCCGTCCACCGAGCGGCGGCGTCGGTGGCTGCTGGCGATCCCGGTCGTCCTCGTCGTGCAGACCGTGCTGCTGCTGCTCGCCGTGCCCTGGGCGGAGCGGGCGCTGCCGATGGTCCTCGTCTACCTGGTCGGCTGCCTGCTGATCGGCTTCGGCGAGGAGCTCTACTTCCGCGGTCTCTTCCGCGTGGCGGTCCGCGGGCACCACGGCGAGCTGGCCGCGCTGCTGATCACCTCGATCACGTTCGGCCTCGCGCACACCGCCGGCTATCTGATCAACGGCGTCCCGCTGCCCGCGACGGCGCTCGCCGTGGCGTTCCTGGCGATGGACGGCGCGATCTTCTACGGCGCCCTCCGCGCGACGGGGACGCTGTGGGTGCCGATCCTGCTGCACGGGCTCGGCGACTTCGCCCGCTTCCTCCAGCAGGGCGGCGACGACCAGTCCACCACTCCGGGCTTCGGCGGCGACGTCGTCGCCGCGCTCGTCGAGTACGTCCTCATCGGCCTCTCGATCGCGCTCGTGGTCAGCGTCGCTCGCAGCGACCGCCGCGAGCGGAAGGCGAGGAGGGCCGCCGCCGTCCCGGAGTGACGCGGCGTCGGGAGCTCCCGACGGCAGGCGCTCGGCCGCTGTCGTAGGGAACCCGTGAGGTTCCGCCGTCAAGCCGTATGGGAACCGTGAGCACCGCCGGACGGCGGGCCGCGGAGGTGTCTAGTGAGTGCTCGTGCCAGCTCTGGCACGTGCCCGCGGATCCGCGGTCACGATCCGCCTCCGGATGGAGTCCTCCCGTGCTCGACCTCGTTTCCGTGATCGGCGTCCTCGCCGTCTTCACTCTCCTCGGCGTCCTCGCCAAGGGGGTCGAGAAGCTGAGCCCCCGGGCCGGCGTCGCCGACCCCCGCGACGCGCGGAAGGGAGGGGACCGGGCGTGATCGTCCTCGACACCCTCGCCGCGGTCCTCGCGATCGCCGCGATCGGCTACCTCGTCGTCGCCCTCGTGAAGCCGGAGCGCTTCTGATGGACGCCTTCCTCGCGATCCTGCAGGTCGCCTCCGCCGCCCTGATCCTCGTGCTGCTGCACCGCCCGCTGGGCGACTACATGGCGCACCTGTACTCCTCGCCGAAGGACCTCGCCGTCGAGCGCGGCTTCTACCGCCTCATCGGCGTGGACGCCCGCGCCGAGCAGAGCTGGCAGGCCTACCTGCGCGGCGTCCTCGCGTTCTCGCTCGTCAGCGTGCTGATGCTCTACGCGATCCAGCGGGCGCAGGCCGTGCTGCCGTACTCGCTCGGCTTCCCGGCGATCCCGGAGGGGCTCTCGTTCAACACGGCGATCTCGTTCGTGACCAACACGAACTGGCAGTCGTACTCCCCCGACGTGACGATGGGCTACTCCGTCCAGCTGATCGGCCTCGCCGTGCAGAACTTCGTCTCGGCCGCGGTCGGCATCGCCGTCGCCATCGCGCTCGTCCGCGGCTTCGCCCGGCGCGGCAGCGGCACGATCGGCAACTTCTGGGTCGACCTCACCCGCGGCCTCCTCCGGCTGCTCCTGCCCCTGGCCGTGCTGAGCGCGGTCCTGCTCCTGGCCGGCGGCGTGATCCAGAACGTCACCGGCTTCACCGACGTCAGCACGGTCACCGGCGCCACGCAGAGCATCCCGGGCGGCCCGGTCGCCTCGCAGGAGGCGATCAAGATGCTCGGCACCAACGGCGGCGGCTTCTTCAACGCCAACTCGGCGCACCCGTTCGAGAACCCCACCGCCTGGACCAGCCTGCTGCAGGTGGTCCTCATGCTGGCGATCCCGTTCTCCCTCCCCCGCACCTTCGGGCGGATGGTCGGCGACGCGAAGCAGGGCTCCGCGATCCTCGCGGCGATGGCGACGATCTTCCTCGTCTCCCTCACCGCGCTCACGCTCCTGGAGCTCGGCGGGAGCGGCGGCGCCCCGCAGGCCGCCGGCGGCGCGATGGAGGGCAAGGAGACCCGGTTCGGGATCGCCGGCTCGACGCTCTTCGGCGCCACCAGCACCCTCACCTCCACCGGCGCGGTCAACTCGATGCACGACTCCTACACCGCCCTCGGCGGGATGCTGCCGATGCTGAACATGATGCTCGGCGAGGTCGCCCCCGGCGGCGTCGGCTCCGGCCTCTACGGGATGCTCGTGCTCGCGGTCCTCGCGGTCTTCATCGGCGGGCTGCTCGTCGGCCGGACGCCGGAGTACCTGGGCAAGAAGCTCGGCCCGCTCGAGATCAAGCTCGCCAGCATCTACATCCTCATCACGCCGACCCTCGTGCTCGCCGGCACCGCGCTCAGCTTCGCGATCCCCGCGGTGCGGGCCGACGTCGAGAGCACGTCGATCTGGAACCCCGGCCTGCACGGCCTCTCCGAGGTGCTCTACGCCTTCACCTCCGCGGCCAACAACAACGGCTCGGCGTTCGCCGGGCTCACCGCGAACACGCCGTGGTTCAACGCGGCCCTCGGAGTCGCGATGCTGCTCGGCCGGTTCCTGCCGATCGTGATGGTGCTCGCCCTCGCCGGCTCGCTGGCCCGGCAGGGCGCCGCACCGGCGACCGCGGGGACGCTCCCCACCCACCGGCCGCAGTTCGTCGGCCTCCTCGTGGGCGTCACCGCCATCGTGACCGCCCTCACCTACTTCCCCGTCCTCGCACTCGGACCCCTCGCAGAAGGACTGCAGTCATGACCGCCACTCTCGACCGACCCGCCGCCTCCCCCACCCCAGAGAAGACCCCGCGGCGCGGCGCCTCCGCGTTCAGCCCCGAGCAGATCCTCGCCGCCGTGCCCGGCGCGCTCCGCAAGCTCGACCCGCGCCTGATGGTGCGGAACCCGGTGATGTTCCTGGTCGAGGTCGGCGCCGCGCTGACCACGGTCCTCGCGATCGCCGAGCCGTTCCTCGGCGGCGCGCAGGAGTCCGGCGGCTCCCCCGTCCCCGGCTCCTTCACCTGGGGCATCGCGCTCTGGCTCTGGGCGACCGTCGTCTTCGCGAACCTCGCCGAGTCGGTCGCCGAGGGCCGCGGCAAGGCGCAGGCCGACAGCCTCCGGCAGACCCGCACCAGCACGATGGCCCGCCGCCTGCTGGAGTACCGCGCCGGCGACGGCGCCGCGGCCCACGGCCAGGTGCGCGAGGTCTCCTCGGCGGACCTGCAGCTGGGCGACCACGTCGTCGTCGAGGCGGGCGACCTGGTCCCCGGCGACGGCGACATCGTCTGGGGCATCGCCTCGGTCGACGAGTCCGCGATCACCGGCGAGTCGGCCCCCGTGGTCCGCGAGTCCGGCGGCGACCGCAGCGCCGTCACCGGCGGCACCCGGGTGCTCTCCGACCGCATCGTGGTGAGGATCACCTCGAAGCCCGGCGAGACCTTCGTCGACCGGATGATCGGCCTGGTCGAGGGCGCCTCGCGCCAGAAGACGCCGAACGAGATCGCGCTGAACATCCTCCTCGCGAGCCTCTCGATCGTCTTCCTCGTCGTCACCCTCACCCTGAATCCGATCGCCTCGTACGCCGCCGCGCCCGTCAGCGTCCCGGTGCTGGTCGCCCTGCTGGTCTGCCTCATCCCGACCACCATCGGCGCCCTGCTCTCCGCGATCGGCATCGCCGGCATGGACCGGCTCGTGCAGCGCAACGTGCTCGCGATGTCCGGCCGCGCGGTCGAGGCCGCCGGCGACGTCACCACGCTGCTGCTCGACAAGACCGGCACCATCACCTACGGCAACCGCCGCGCCACCGAGTTCGTCCCCGTCGGCGCGACCGGCGAGGACGAGCTGATCCGCGCCGCCGCGTCCTCCTCCCTCAGCGACCCGACGCCCGAGGGGAAGTCGATCGTCGACCTCGCCGCCGCCCGCGGGATCCGCGAGGAGGCGCTCTCGAGCGAGGTCCTCTCCGCCGAGATCGTGCCCTTCACCGCGCAGACCCGGATGAGCGGCCTCGACCTCCCCGACGGCGCGATGATCCGCAAGGGCGCCGGCTCGGCCGTCACCGCCTGGCTCGCAGACGGCGGCCCGCTCGCCGCCGCCGCCGAGCTCGAGGCGCAGGTGCACCGCATCTCGGAGAGCGGCGGCACCCCGCTGGTCGTCGCCGTGAAGGACGCGAGCGGCACCGGCAGGATCCTCGGCGTCGTCCACCTCAAGGACGTCGTCAAGGAGGGGCTCAAGGAGCGCTTCGCCGACCTGCGCGCGATGGGCATCCGCACCGTGATGATCACCGGCGACAACCCGCTCACCGCGAAGGCGATCGCCGCGGAGGCCGGCGTCGACGACTACCTCGCCGAGGCCACCCCCGAGCAGAAGCTCGAGTACATCCGCCGGGAGCAGGAGGGCGGCAACCTCGTCGCGATGACCGGCGACGGCACCAACGACGCCCCGGCGCTCGCGCAGGCCGACGTCGGGGTCGCGATGAACACCGGCACGTCGGCGGCGAAGGAGGCCGGCAACATGGTCGACCTCGACTCCGACCCGACCAAGCTGATCGACATCGTCCGGATCGGCAAGCAGCTGCTGATCACCCGCGGAGCGCTCACCACCTTCTCGATCGCCAACGACATCGCGAAGTACTTCGCGATCATCCCCGCGATGTTCACCGGGGTCTTCCCCGGCCTCGCGGTGCTGAACGTGATGCAGCTGCACTCGCCGTCCTCGGCGATCCTCTCGGCGATCGTCTTCAACGCGCTCGTCATCATCGCCCTGATCCCGCTCGCCCTCCGCGGCGTGGCCTACCGCGCGCTCAGCGCCTCCAAGGTCCTCAGCCGCAACCTCCTCGTCTACGGGCTCGGCGGAGTGATCGCGCCGTTCGTCGGCATCAAGCTGATCGACCTCGTCGTCTCCCTCCTCCCCGGCTTCTAGCCGGACCCCGCAGTCCCCGCACTCCCAGCACTCCCAGCACTCCCAGCACTCCCAGCACTCCTCAGCAGGAAGCAGACCATCCCATGACCACCCCCCGCACCGGGCTCCGGCAGTACGGAGTCGCCCTCCGCGCCCTCCTCGTGCTCACCGTCGCCCTCGGCGTCCTCTACCCCCTCGCGATCACCGGAATCGGCCAGGTCGCCTTCGCCCGCCAGGCGAACGGCTCCCTGCTCACCGAGAACGGCGAGACCGTCGGCTCGAGCCTCATCGGCCAGTCCTTCACCGACGCCGACGGGAACCCGCTGCCCGAGTGGTTCCAGTCCCGGCCCTCCGCCGCGGGCGACGGCTACGACGCGAGCGCCTCCAGCGGCTCCAACCTCGGCCCCGAGAACGAGGACCTCATCGCCGCGATCCAGGAGCGCCGCGCCGCGATCGCCGCGTTCGACGGCGTCGACCCGGCCGCCGTCCCCGCCGACGCCCTCACCGCCTCCGCCTCGGGTCTGGACCCGCAGATCAGCCCCGCCTACGCCGCGATCCAGGTGGCCCGCGTCGCCGCCGCCCGCGGGCTCACCGAGGAGGACGTCCGCGCTCTCGTCGCCGAGCACACCCGGGCACGCGATCTCGGGTTCCTCGGCGACGAGACCGTGAACGTCCTCGAGCTCAACCTCGCCCTCGCGGCGCAGGCGAGCTGAGACGGCGATGAGGACGGGGCGGCTCCGGGTGCTGCTGGGCGCCGCCCCGGGCGTCGGCAAGACCTACGAGATGCTCGAGGAGGGCCGGCGCCTCCGCAGCGAGGGCCGCGACGTCGTCGTCGCCTTCGTCGAGACCCACGGCCGCGCCGCGACCGCCGCGATGGTCACCGGGCTCGAGGTCGTCCCGCGGACCACCCTCGAGCACCGCGGCGTGCGGCTCGACGAGCTGGACCTCGACGCCGTCCTCGCCCGGCGCCCCGGGATCGCCCTCGTCGACGAGCTCGCGCACACCAACGCGCCCGGCTCGGCCCACGAGAAGCGCTGGCAGGACGTCCGGACCCTCCTGGACGCCGGGATCGACGTCGTCTCCACCGTCAACATCCAGCACATCGAGTCGCTCAACGACGTCGTCCAGCAGATCACCGGAGTCCCGCAGCGCGAGACGATCCCCGACGCGATCCTGCGCGGCGCCGACCAGATCGAGGTCGTCGACCTCGCCCCGCAGGCCCTCCGCGACCGGCTCGCGGCCGGCCGCGTCTACCCGTCCGAGCGGATCGACGCCGCCCTGTCGAACTACTTCCGCCTCGGCAACCTCACGGCGCTGCGCGAGCTCGCGCTGCTCTGGCTGGCCGACGAGGTCGACTCGGCGCTGAACGGCTACCGCGTCGAGCACGGCATCGACAGCACCTGGGAGGCGCGCGAGCGCGTCGTCGTCACCCTCACCGGCGGACCCGAGGGCGAGACCCTGCTGCGCCGCGGCGCCCGCATCGCCGCCCGCTCCTCCGGCGGCGAGCTGCTCGCCGTGCACGTCACCAGCCAGGACGGCCTGCGCGCCGCCCGCCCGGAGGTGCTCGCCGAGCAGCGCGCCCTCGTCGACACCCTCGGCGGCAGCTACCACCAGATCGTCGGCGAGGACGTGCCCCGCGCCCTCGTCGAGTTCGCCCGCTCCGTCAACGCCACCCAGCTCGTCCTCGGCGTCAGCCGCAGGAGCCGGCTCGCCGCCGCGCTCACCGGCCCCGGCATCGGCGCGACGGTCATCCGCGAGTCCGGGACGATCGACGTCCACATCGTCACCCACGCCTCGGCGGGCCGCTCCCCCGCGCTGCCCCGGCTCGGCGGAGCGCTGACGCTGAAGCGGCGCGTCCTCGGCCTGCTGCTCGCCCTCGTCGGCGGGCCGCTGCTCACCTGGCTGCTCGCCGCCTTCCGGAGCGACGAGTCGATCACCAGCGACGTCCTCGCCTACCAGGTCCTCGTCGTCCTGGTCGCCCTCGCCGGCGGCCTCGGGCCGGCACTGTTCGCCGCCGTGCTGTCCGGGCTCACCCTCGACTTCTTCTTCGTCGACCCGCTCTACACCGTCACGGTCGACGAGCCGCTGCACGCCCTCGCCCTCCTGCTCTACATCGCCAACGCGATCCTGGTCAGCGCCGTCGTGGACCGCGCCGCCCGCCGCGCCCGCACCGCCCGCCGGGCCGGCGCCGAGGCCGAGCTGCTCGCCACCATCGCCGGCGGCGTCATCCGCGGCCAGGACGCCCTGCAGGCGATCCTCGAGCGCGCCCGCGAGGCCTTCGGTCTGACCGGTGTCCGCCTGCTCCGCGGCTCCGAGCTCGTCGGCGCCGACGGCGAGCCCGGCGGCGAGCACGAGACCGTCCCGGTCGGCCGCACCGCCGTCCTCGAGCTGCACGGCCGCCCCGTCGGCGCGGGCGAGCGGCGCCTGCTCTCCGTCGTCGTCGCCCAGCTCGACGCCGCCCTCGAGCACGAGGACCTCAGCGAGACGGCGAGCGGCCTCGCTCCTCTCGCCGAGACCGACCGGGTGCGCAGCGCCCTGCTCTCGGCCGTGAGCCACGACCTGCGCCGGCCGCTCGCCGCCGCGACCGCCGCGATCAGCGGACTGCGCTCCACCGACATCGCCTGGAGCGCCGCGGACCGCGCGGAGCTGCTCGCCACCGCCGACGAGAGCCTCGGCACCCTCGCGGACCTCGTCACGAACCTCCTCGACGTCACCCGGCTGCAGGCCGGGGTGCTCGCCGTCTCCCTCGCCCCCGTCGACCCCTCGGACGTCGTCCTCCCCGCGATCGACGAGCTCGGCCTCGGACCGGCGGAGCTCGACCTCGACCTCGACCTCGACCTGCCGCCGGCGCTCGCTGACGCGGGGTTGCTCCAGCGCGTGGTGGTGAACCTGCTCGCCAACGCCGTCCGGCACTCCCCGGCCGACCGGCGCGTGCGGATCTCGACCAGCGGCTTCGCCGGCACGCTCCAGATCCGGGTCGCCGACCACGGACCGGGCATCGCCCCCGAGCGCCGGGCCGACGTCTTCGTCCCGTTCCAGCGCCTCGGCGACACCGACAACACCACCGGCCTCGGCCTCGGCCTCGCCCTGTCCAAGGGCTTCACCGAGGGGATGGGCGGCACGCTCGACACCGAAGACACCCCCGGCGGCGGGCTGACCATGGTCGTCACCCTCCCGCTCGCGCCGCCGCCGACCGCTTCCGCGCCCGCACCGACGCCCCGGGAGGGAGGCCGATGAGGGTCCTCCTCGCCGACGACGACGCGCAGCTGCTGCGCGCCCTCCGGATCACCCTCGGCGCCCGCGGCTACCACGTCGTCACGGCCGAGGACGGCACCAGCGCCCTCGCGCTCGCCGCCGAGCGGCGTCCCGACCTCGTCGTGCTCGACCTCGGCCTGCCCGGGCTCGACGGCCTCGACGTGATCCGCGGACTGCGCGGCTGGAGCACCGCGCCGATCCTCGTCGTCTCCGGCCGCACCGGCGCCGCCGACACGATCGACGCCCTCGACGCCGGCGCCGACGACTACGTCACCAAGCCCTTCGCGATGGACGAGCTGCTCGCCCGCCTCCGCGCCCTCACCCGCCGGCTCGGGACGCAGGAGACCGGCTCGCTGGTCGTCCTCGGCGACCACGTCGTCGACCTCACCGCGCGGGCCGTCACCCGGCGCACCGGCGACGGCCCGACCGCGGTCCGGCTCACCCCCACCGAGTGGCGCGTGCTGGAGCTGCTCGTCCGGAACCCCGGCCGGCTCGTCACCCGGCAGACCCTGCTGCACGAGATCTGGGGACCGAGCCACAGCACGGACACCGGCTACCTCCGCCTCTACCTCGCCCAGCTGAGGAAGAAGCTCGAGCCCGAGCCGGCCCGCCCCCGCTACCTGCTCACCGAGTCGGGGATGGGCTACCGCTTCGTCCCCGGCGACGGCCCGGACTCCGGCTGAGCACGCGCGGCGCCGTCGCACTTCGGCTCTCGCCATCGATACAGCACTCCGTGTACTGTGGCCGCGTGACCGACACCGCGACCGTGACCGTGACCGTGACCCACTCCGCCGCCCTCGCGCGCCTGGGCTCCGCTCTCGCGGACGAGACCCGGGCGCGGATCCTGCTCGCACTGCGCGAGGCGCCGGCCGTCCCCTCCGATCTGGCGGACGCGCTCGGCGTGTCCCGGCAGGTGATGTCCAACCAGCTCGCCTGCCTGCGCGGCTGCGGACTCGTCGAGGCCGTCAAGGACGGCCGCTACACCTGGTACCGCCTGGCCGAGACCCGCCTGGCCGGCGCGCTCGACGACCTGCTGCGCCTGGTCCTCGTGGTCGACCCGGACTGCTGCTCCGGCACGGACTGCCACTGCGCATGAGCGCCCTCCCGCTCCGCGCCCCGCTCGCCCCGGCCCGCCGCCGCGTCCTGCAGCGGCGCATCCGCTGGATCGTCGCGGCGACCATCGGCTACAACGTCGTCGAGGCGGTCGTCGCCCTCGCGGCCGGAACGGTCGCGTCCTCCAGCGCGCTCGTCGGATTCGGCCTCGACTCCGTCGTCGAGGTGCTCTCGGCGGCCGCCGTGGCCTGGCAGTTCTCCGGCCGCGATCCGCACGCCCGCGAGCGCACGGCCCTGCGCGTGATCGCCCTGTCCTTCCTCGGCCTGGCCGCCTTCGTCGCGGTCGACTCCGTCCGCGCCCTGCTCGGCTTCTCGGAGGCGCAGCACTCCCCTGTCGGCATCGTGCTCGCGGCCGTCAGCCTGCTCGTGATGCCGGCCTTCTCCCTGGTCGAGCGCCACACCGGCCAGGAGCTCGGCTCCGCCTCCGCCGTGGCCGACTCGAAGCAGACCCTGCTCTGCTCCTACCTCTCCGCCGCCGTCCTCGTCGGCCTGCTGCTGAACAGCACCCTCGGCTGGACCTGGGCCGACCCGGTCGCCGGTCTCGTCATCGCCGCCTTCGCCGTCCGCGAGGGCCTCGAGGCGTGGCGAGGCGACGCCTGCACGCAGCCGGTCGCCCCCCTCACCGCCGAGAGCACCGCCTCCTGCACCTGCTGCTGACCACCCGTGCGGACCAGGACCGGCCGGCGCGCGCATTCCCATGCTGATCGAGTAGCCCGCGAAGCGGGCGTATCGAGATCCACCCCGGCAAGGACCTGGGCCGCAGCACACCCGCCTCACCCACCCGAGCCCGGGGCTTCCTGCACATCCTGCGTCCGGCGCTGAGAACGTCCATATCTCCGCAGATCCGGCCGACTCCCACCCGTCGCCGGTGCGACCATGACCGTGGGAGGCCCTGATGCGTGACGCGGTGCTGGTCGTGGAGGACGACGTCGAGATGGGGGAGCTCCTCGTGCGAGGTCTCACCGGCGACGGCTACGACGTCGACCTGTTCCCCGACGGCATCGGTGCGCTGAACGCGGCGCGCGGCACCGAGTACGCGGCGGCCGTCCTGGACGTGATGCTTCCCGGCATGAGCGGCTTCGAGATCTGCCGGCACCTGCGCGCGACCGGCGCCACGCTCCCGGTGATCATGCTCACCGCCCGCGACGCGCTGCAGGACCGGGTCTTCGGCCTCGATGCCGGCGCCGACGACTACCTCGCGAAGCCGTTCCACTTCGAGGAGCTCTCCGCCCGCCTGCGGGCGATGATCCGCCGCGAGCGCCTGACGAACCGCGCCCCGGTCGTGCTCGGCGATCTCCGGGTGGACCCCTACACGCACACCGCCTCCGTCGACGGGTCCGTGCTGCCGTTGAGCCCGAAGGAGTTCGGGGTGCTCCGCGCGCTCGCGGCGCGGGCCGGCGAGTTCGTGCCGCGGGAGGAGATCCTGCTCGAGGTCTGGCGCTCCGCGGAGTTCGTCGACCACAACATCGCGGAGCAGTACATCAGCTACCTCCGCCGCAAGCTCGCTGCCGGCGGGGCGTCGGTCGAGATCACCACCCGGCGCGGTGCGGGCTACCGCCTCGAAGTGAAGCCGTGAGCTGGCGGTCGCTGTCGATCCGCGTGCGGATCACGGTGTCGAGCCTGCTGGTCGCGATGCTGTTCTTCGGCGTCGTCGCTGTCATCGTCCGCGAGCAGCTCGATCACATCCTCGACGCCTCCACGATCGAGCTCGTCCGCTCGGGAGCGTCGCAGGCGCTGATCGAGGAGAGCCGCGACACCGCCGAGGCGGTGGTGGGCGGTGTCAGCACCACCCTGCTGATCGCCCTGGCGATCCTGTTCGTCGCGTTCGCCGCCACCTCCTGGCTCCTCGTCGGCCTCGCGCTGCGCCCCGTCGGCCGGATGCGCGCGATCGCCGACCGGCTGCGCCACGGCCGCTCCACCGAGCTCCTCCCTGTCGGGCCCGCCCGCGACGAGCTCTCCGACCTCGCCGCGACGCTGAATGCGCTGATCGCGGATCTGCGGGAGTCGGCGGACCGGGAGCGGCGGCTCGTCGCCGACGCGAGCCACGAACTGCGGACCCCCCTCGCTGCCCTGCGCACCCGCCTCGAGCTCGCCGAGCGCGTCCGCGACGATCCGGCGGCGCTCTACGCCGACGTCGTCGACGCGCGCCGCTCGATCGACCGCCTCCAGTCCCTGACCGACGGGCTGCTGATCCTCTCGAGGATCGACGCCGGCACCGTCGCCGGCGTCGCCTCCTCGGCGGCCCTGCGCGAGGAGGTCGCTGACAGCGTCGACCGCGCCCGGATGCTCGCCCGCGACCGGGATCTCGCGATCGACTTCGTCGCCCCCGCCTCGATCACCGCAGCCCGCTACCCGGTCTCCCCGACCGACTTCGGCCGCATCCTGGACAACCTGCTCGCGAACGCCGTCACCGCGACGCCCGACGGCGGCAGCGTCACCGCGACCCTCGTCGAGCGCGCCGACGAGATCGTCCTCTCCGTCGACGACGACGGCCCGGGCGTCCCCGACGCGTTCCTCGCCGTCGCGACCGACCGCTTCACCCGCCCGGACGCCGCCCGCTCCCGGGAGGGCGGCGCCGGCCTGGGCCTCGCCATCGTCGCCGGGCTCAGCCGGGCCGCCGGCGGACAGTTCACGATCAGCAACCTCGCCCCCCACGGCCTCGGTGTCGAGATCCGACTCCCCACGACGCATCCCGACCACACCCCTCCCAAGGAGAACCGATGATCGACCCCCAATCCCTCCTCGACGGTGCCGGCCCCTGGGCGATCGCCCTGGTCTGCCTGATCGCCTTCGTCGAGACGGGCCTGCTGATCGGGTTCTTCCTCCCCGGCGACACCCTCCTCTTCTTCACCGGAGTCTTCGTCGCGACCGGCGTGATCTCCCTCCCGGTGCCGCTGGTGATCCTGATGGTCGCCGCGTCCGCGTTCCTGGGCGATCAGCTCGGGTTCGTCATCGGCCGCGAGACCGGCCCGCGGATCTTCGAGCGCAAGGACAGCGGCCTGTTCAGCCGCTCGAGCGTCGCCCGCACCCAGAAGTTCTTCGACCGCTTCGGCGGCTGGGCGGTCACCATCGCCCGCTTCGTCCCGGTCGTCCGCACCTTCGCCCCCGTCGCCGCCGGAGTCGGGAAGATGCACTACGCCCACTTCGTCGGCTTCAACGCCCTCGGCGCGGCCGTCTGGTCCACCGGCGTCATCCTGCTCGGCTTCTTCCTCGGGCGGATCCCCGGCGTCGCGGACTTCGTGGGGAAGTACATCGACATCGTCCTCGTCGGCATCGTCGTGATCAGCCTCGCCGGGATCGCGCTCACCTACTGGCGGCAGAAGAACCGCGCCCGCCGCGACGCCGCCTGACCGCGGTCGTCAGACGGTCGGCGCCGGTGCGGCCGCGCGTGGCCGACGGCCGACCGCGATCACGGCGACCAGCAGCAGGAACACCGCCAGAGCGGCGAGCGTGACCGGGCCCGTCCCCAGGCCGAGCCCGCTGCGGCTCACCGGGTCCGCGAGCCAGTCGCACACCGACGCACCGAGCGGCCGGGTGACGACGTAGGCGGACCAGAACGCGAGGACCGCAGTCATCCCCGCGAACCGGTGCGCGACGGCCGGCACCGCGATGATCAGCGCGAACAGGACCGCGGAGGGCAGGTAGCCGAACCCGAGGGTCGACGCGGTCAGGTCGCCTGCTGCGGTGCCGAGCGCGAACGTCCCGGAGACGGCGAGCCAGTAGAACAGGGCCCGGCGCGGCGTCGTGATCGAGTGGATCGACAGCGTCCGCTCCATCCGCCACCACACGGCGAAGACTGCGGCGAGAGCCACCGCGAACCCGAGGGTGGAGACGAGGTAGGGGACGCCGGCGACGACGTGCAGCACGTCGGCGGCCATCGTGCCGAAGACGCTCACCATCAGCACGGCCAGCCAGTACACCCAGGGGGAGGTACCGGCGGACCGCGAACTGCAGCCCGAGGGCCGCGAGGAACGCGAGCCCGGTCGCGACGACCACTATCACGGGGTCGAACGCGGTCGCGAGGAAGTCCGACGCCGTCTCGCCCATCCCGGTGGTCAGCACCTTCAGGATCCAGAACAGCGCCGTCGCCTCGGGCACCGTGGAGGCGCCGTACCGCCCGGCGAGGAGGCGGCGCGGGTCGGGACGGGACCGGAGGCGCGGGGCGGCGAGGTGCGTCATCCCGCCATGCTCGACGACCGCGGCGGCGTGCCCGCTGTGCCCTCGGCCGTCGTCGTTGAAGATGTGTACAGCGCCCACCCGCCCCCGGACCGGCGCGCTGTCAGCGCCGTTGCCAGCGGATCGGCCGAGCCGGAAGGAGCCGACGGATGACCGGCGCCGTGGACGCTGCTGCCGTGATCCTCGCCGTCGCCGTGTGCGGGGCGGTCTCGATCGCCGCACTCCGCACGTTCGGAGTCGTCTCGTTCGCGCGGCCGGCGCTGGCGATCCTCCGTGGGGCTGTTCAGCTCGGGGTGCTCGCGGTGATCCTCTCGGGAGTCATCGCGGACCTCCACTGGGTCCTGCTCTTCCTGGCCGTCATGTTCGGTGCCGCGGTGCTCACCGCGGCCGGTCGCCTCGGCCGCACCCGGCGCACGGTCCTCGCCGTCACCGCGGCGATGGCGGCCGGGGTCGCGGTGAGCGCCGGGATCGTCTTCGGGCTCGGGGCCGTCCCGTTCACCGGCCGCTACGTCCTCGCGGTCGGCGGGATCCTCCTCGGCGGCGCGATGACCGTCGCGACCGTCACCGGTCGAGCGCTGGCCGCGACGCTCGCCGACCGCTGGGATCAGGTCGAGGGCTGGCTGGCTCTCGGCGCGCGGCCGCGGCAGGCCACGCTCGGCCTGGCGCGGGAGGCGGCCTGGACCGGGCTCGTGCCGCTGACCGACCAGACGAGGACCACGGGTCTCGTCGTCCTGCCCGGTGCGTTCATCGGCGCCGTCTTCGGCGGACTCTCGCCGGTGGCGGCGGGCGTCTTCCAGATCGTCGTGCTCGCCGGCCTGGTCGCGTCCGGGTCGGTCGTAGCCGTCGTCCTTCTCGTAGTCCTTCGCGGCGATCTGGTGAAGCCTCGGCCCTGACGGGGCATCAGCCGAGTGAGCGTCGCTGGTCGACCCGCCGCCAGAGGGGCGGCGGTGACGACACGCGCTCGGTGTGCAGCCGGACCGCGAGCGGCGCCCAGACGATCAGCGCTACGCCGGCGCCCAGGAGCAGCCCGCCGACGGTGTCGGAGATCCAGTGCGCACCGAGGTACGTGCGGCTGAGCATCATCGCCACCGTGTAGAAGGCACCGGCGATCCGGACCCACCACAGCGGGAAGACGATCGCGAGGACCACCGCGGTCGTGGCGGCGTTCGCGCTGTGGCCGGAGGGGAACGAGCCGAAGTCGGCGTTCACGAGGATCTCCAGCGGCCGCGGACGCCCCACCGCGTTCTTGAGGATCTGCACCAGCAGCCCACTCAGCGGCGCGGCGATCGCGAAGTACGTCGCCGCCCACCGACCCCGCCAGACCAGCAGCGCCGCGAACACGACGAGCGGGACCACGATCGTGCCGACGATCCCGCCGCCGAGGCTGTTCATCACCAGCGACGGCACCAGCCAGAACGTGGACCGGTGCTCGACGACCTCGTTCATCCACGCGGTGTCGAACCCGAACGGCTTGTCGTGCTCGCGGTAGAAGATCAGCGCGGCCAGGAGTCCGGTGAGCAGCACCGCGAGGCCCGCCGAGATCAGCGGCCAGCGCCGCGCCGCCCGATAGGCGATCGCACCGTCTGTCGCGGGTTCCCGGTTCGGCATCAGTGTCGTCCTCGTCTCTCGACGCGGAGCGCGCCGAAGGAAATACACGCTACGAACGCGCGGCCTGTGGTGGCGGAGGATTCCCCCGCATCCGTTGTGAAACCACAGAGCCTCGGCTCCTCGGCTCGGTGCCGACCCGATCGCGTTCGGGAGCTTCTGGTCGTTGTGAGCGAACACAACGCAGCAGGGCGCATCCCGAGCCGCCGCCCCCGTCCCGGCTGGGACTCCGCGGGCATGGACACGTCAACGACGACGACCCGCTTCCCGGTGCACCGGCTGCTCAGCAAGGTCCCCGAGGACACGATCTGGTTCTGGATCATCAAGATCCTCTGCACCACCGTCGGCGAGAGCTTCGCGAGGCGCTCTACTGGCTCACCGTCCTCGTCACCTTCGCGCTCGGCACCGCCCTCGGCGACTGGACCCTCGAGCTCACCGGCTGGGGCCCCGGCGTCTCGATCCTCCTGCCCCTCGCCCTGATCGCGGGAGCGGGCACGGCCGGAAGCCCGGCCGTCCGCAGGGGACCGGGGCGGTCTGCAGCGGCGGTCCCCTCGGCCGGAGTGTGCGGAGGAGGACACGGCTGAGCGCCCGCCTCTACACTCGCAGCAGGGCGTGTCGAGGATGACGCGCACCGACGGAACGAGTGCCCCCATGGACCTGGACGTCGCGCAGCAGCGCTCCCGCGAGACCGGCGCCCCGGCGTCGACCCCCGAGAGCGCGCGCCCGCTCACGACCTTCGCCGTCCGTCACCGGAGCGGACTCGACGTCGCCTTCCTCCTCGACGGCACCGACGGTGACTTCCAGATCGGCATGGGAGCCGCCTCAGAGGACTTCCGGAGCGTCCTCACCATCGGCGTCGATCAGCAGCGCGGCCGGCTGCGGGCCGTCTCGGAGTGGATGCTCGACGGCCGCAGCATCCACGTCCCGGTCCGGATCCTGCACCGCTCGCCCACTGCGATCCTCGTCGAGGCCGCGCACCTGCCGCTGGAGCGCCGCCCCGCCTCGCTGAAGTGCTGGTCGTTCCTGCGCCGGCGGTCCGTCGACCACTGCGCCGAGGTCATCGCCTGCGTGTCGCCGGAGCTGGCCGGCCTCCCCGCGATCAGGTTCGTGACCGACCCGAGGACGGCCGCGACCCGCTGACCGCACGGGGATCCCGACCAATCCGCCGCGGCCGCCGCTGCGAACAGCATCAGGACGTCCTGGTCCCGCAGGGCGGTGCCGAACCCGATGAGGCTCCGCCCTGCAACGCCGGACGCGCCCCTCAGGCGCCGGAGTCAGGCGAAGTCGGCCGTGTCGCCGACGAGGCGGGTGTTCTCGGCGGGGATCGGCTCGACCGCCGCGAGGGCGACCTCGGCCGCGAACTCGCCGACGTTGTAGAGCTTCCCCGCCGATTCGCGACGCGAGCTGATCGCGCCGGGGTTCGAGCGCTCGAGCAGCGTCGCAGTGATGGTGCCCTCGATCATGTCGCCGGAGACGATCACGAACTCGACACCGCGCTCGGTCAGCGCCGGGATCCGCTCGCGGAGGGCGTCCTCGCCCGCGCGCTTGGACAGCGCGACCGGCTCGTACTCCGGCATGGTCGGCGTGGTCCGGATGAAGTGCGCCTGGTGGCTGGTGACGAAGACGATGCGCGAGCCTTCGCCGAGCAGCGGCAGCGCCGCCTCGAGCGTGGCGACCTGGGAGTCGCGGTTGAGGACCATCGCGTAGTCCTCGCCCATGTTGCTCTCCATGCCGCCGGAGGCGTTCAGCACGAGCACGTCGAGCCCGCCGAGCCTCTCCTCGATCTCCGCGAAGAGCGCGGTCCGCGACTCCGCGTCGGTGAGGTCGGCGCCCACGGCGAAGGCCGAGCCGCCCGCGGCGGTGATCTGGTCGACGAGCTTCGTCGCGCGCGGCGCCTTCGAGCGGTAGTTGACGACGACGCTCGCGCCGGCCTCGGCGAAGTAGCGGACGGTGTCGGCGCCGATGCCGCGCGAGGAGCCGGTGACGAGGACGCGCTTGCCGTCGAGCGAGCCGGGAGCGAGGGGGTTGGACACGAGGAGATCCTCCAGGACGCCGGCGCAGGAGCCGGATCGGGCACGGGTGACGGGCCCACGGCCCGACGCAGGAGCCTACCAAGCCGCCGCCGCCGGCGCCGGTCCCGCGCCGCCCACTCCCCTCCCAGCCCCCCTTGCTACCGTTGACTCCCGTGCTCGTAAGGGGAAGGAGCACCGCATGGACGCAGTGACTCAGTACGCCTGGATCCTCTGGATCGCCCTCATCCTGATCTTCGTGATCGTCGAGATGATCACTCTCGAGTTCACCTTCCTGATGCTCGCGGTCGGCAGCATCGGCGGCCTCGCGACCGGCCTCGCCGGCGCCCCGTTCTGGGTGCAGGTCCCGGTCGCCGCGGTCGTCGCCGTGCTGCTGCTCTTCCTGGTCAGGCCCCCGCTGCTGCGGCTGCTCAAGCGCGGCGGCGACCCCACGCCGACCGGAGCCGACGCGCTGCTCGGCCTCGCCGGCAGCGTCGTCATCGCGGGGCCCGGCCCGGGCCAGGTGAAGCTCGTCAACGGCGAGACGTGGACGCTCAAGCTGTCCCCGCTCGTCGAATCCCGTCCGCTCGGTCTCGGCGAACGTGTCGTCGTCACCGCCATCGAGGGCGCGACCGCGGTCGTCGTCCCCGCCGAAAGGAGCTCCTCGTGAACACCGCAGCAGTCGTGACCACGGTGATCATCGCGGTCATCGTGCTCTTCGCCCTGGTGGTGCTGTTCAAGGCCATCCGCATCGTCCCGCAGGCCACGGCCGGGGTCGTCGAGCGCCTGGGCAAGTACCACCGCACCCTCCTCCCGGGCCTCAACCTGGTGATCCCCTTCATCGACCGGGTCCGCCCGTCCGTCGATCTGCGCGAGCAGGTCGTCTCCTTCCCGCCGCAGCCCGTCATCACCGAGGACAACCTGGTCGTCTCGATCGACACGGTCGTCTACTTCCAGGTGACCGACGCCCGGGCCGCGACCTACGAGATCGCCAACTACCTCGGCGCCGTCGAGCAGCTCACCACCACCACGCTCCGCAATGTGGTCGGCGGGTTGAACCTGGAGGAGGCGCTGACCTCCCGCGACAACATCAACGGCCAGCTGCGCATCGTCCTCGACGAGGCCACCGGCAAGTGGGGCATCCGCGTCGGACGCGTCGAGCTCAAGGCGATCGACCCGCCGATCTCCATCCAGGACTCGATGGAGAAGCAGATGCGCGCCGAGCGCGACCGCCGTGCGGTGATCCTCACCGCCGAGGGCACGAAGCAGTCGCAGATCCTGAACGCGGAGGGACACCGCCAAGCGGCGATCCTCGCGGCCGAGGGTGACGCGAAGGCCGCGGTCCTCCGCGCCGAGGGTGAGGCGAAGGCGATCACCACCGTCTTCTCCGCCATCCACGAGGGCCGCCCGGACAACGAGCTGCTCGCCTACGAGTACCTGCAGATGCTGCCCAAGATCGCCGAGGGAAGCGCCAACAAGCTCTGGATCGTGCCGAGCGAGCTCACGGAGGCGCTCAAGGGCATGGGTCAGGCGTTCGGCAAGAACTCGCCGACCCGGCCGGACCGCGAGCAGGACGGCTCGGCGATGACTCCCCCGGCCCCGTCCTTCTAGGGCTCCTCTGCCATGACGACCACGCGGCCGCCGTTCCTCTCGGGACGGCGGCCGCGCGTCATCGCCCACCGCGGCTTCGCGCCGGGCGGTGAGGGGAACACGCTGGAGTCCTTCGAGCGCGCCCTCGCCGCGGGCGCGGACCTGCTCGAGACCGACGTCCGCGCCTCGCTCGACGGCGTCGCGGTGCTCATGCACGACGAGGAGGTCGCGGACGAGCGCGGTGTCCGCCATCGGATCGAGACCACCCGCTGGGAGGAGCTGGCCGATCTCGTCCTGCCCTCCGGGGAGGGGCTGCTCCCCCTCGTCGAGGCGCTCCGCCTGCTCCCGCACGCCCGCTTCAACATCGACGTCAAGGCGAGGACGGCCGTCGTCCCGGTGGTCGAGGCGGTCCGGGCAGCAGCTGCGCGGGACCGCGTGCTGATCACCTCCTTCTCGGAGTCGCGGCGCCGCGCGGCCGTGCGACGGCTCCCGGGGGTCGCGACCTCCGCCTCCGCGCCCCGCTTCGTCGCCGCCCTCGTCGGCGCGCACCTCGGGTCCCCGTCCCTCGTCCGGCGGGCGCTCCGCGGCATCGACGCCCTCCAGGTCCCCGAGCGCGCGGCCGGACTGCGGGTCACCGCACCCCGGATCCTCGCGCGACTGCGGATCACCGGAGCCGAGATCCACCTCTGGACGATCAACGATCCGCGGCGGATGCGCGCCCTCCTCGACCTCGGCGTCGACGGCCTCGTGACCGACCGGACCGACCTCGCCCGCACCGCCGTGGACGGTGCTTCAGGCCGCGACGACGGCCCCTCCGATCACGCCGGAGAAGGCCGGTTCACCTGACGATCCTCTGGCAAACGGAGGCCTCCCCCGACCACCCCCAGGTCCGCGGTCGACACTTGTCGGAGCACAGCGAGAGGAGACCACACAATGGCAGATCGAAGCTTGCGCGGGATGAGGCTCGGCTCACAGAGCCTGCAGAGCGAAGAAGGCGTCGTCTTCTCACCGCGATCGACGTTCACGTACCACTGCTCGGATTGCGGCCACGACACCGACATGGTGTTCTCGGCCGACGCCGAAGCGCCCGAGACCTGGGAGTGCCGCAACTGCGGCCACGAGGCCGTGCTGCTGGTGGATTCGAAGCCCGTCGTCGTCGACCGGGGCGAGCAGAAGGCACCGCGCACCCACTGGGACATGCTGCTGGAGCGCCGCACCCGTGCGGAACTCGAGGAGCTGCTCGAGGAGCGCCTCGCCTACCTCCGCGCCCGTCGCGGAGAGCACAAGATCGGCGCATAGCGCCCCAGGGTCCTGCTCGGCCGGCGTCCTCGCCGGCCGGCGGACCCTTCTTCGTGCCCGGACGCGCTTCGCGCGCTAGCGCCGACGCCGCGGCGTGCGCGTCCGCAGCACGAACGACACCAGCCCGATGAGACTCGCGGCGAGGAAGTACCAGCCGAGGTTCCGCGCCCAGACCAGCGCCGGGGTCGTGACCGAGGCGAGCGGTACCTCGTCCACCATCGCACCCGGCTCGAACCACTCCAGCGAGTCGATCGTCGAGCCGTCCGGCGCGATGATGGCGCTCGTGCCGACCGTCGAGATGTTGACCACGCTGCGGCCCGTCTCGATCGCCCGCAGCCGCCCGATCGCCAGCTGCTGGACGCTCTCGTCCGTCCGCCCGAAGTCGGCGTTGTTGGTCTGCGCGAGCACCAGCTGCGCCCCGCCGTCGACCATGGCGTTCGTCAGCGAGTCGTCCGAGATGTCGAAGCAGATCGCGATGCCCGCCAGGATCCCGTTGATGTCGAAGACGTTCGAGCGGGTGCCGATCGAGTAGTCGCGGCTGACCAGGTCCACGAGGTCGGGTGCGAACATCCGCCAGAAGGCGCGGTCCGGCATGTACTCGGCGAACGGCACCGGGTGCACCTTGTCGTAGATCTGGGTCGCGCCCTCCCCCGCCTTCCAGAGCAGCGAGCTGTTGTAGAAGACGTCGTCGGAGGGGTTCGTGATCGTCCCGACGATGAAGGGCGCGTCCATCCGGCTGCTGAGGTAGTCGAGGACGGCGGCCGACTGAGCGTTCCGCGTCGGATCGACGTCGACGCCGTTCTCCGGCCAGACCACCATGTCGACGTCCTCGTCGATGATCGGCAGCGTCGCGGAGGTGTGGTCCTCGAGGATCTGCCCGCGATAGCTCTGCGAGAACAGACCCGCGTCGGAGTCGCCCTGCACCGCGGCGATCCGCGTCGTCCCCTCGGTCGGCGCGGGCCAGGCCGGGAAGACGAGCGCCACGATGGAGAAGCCGGCGACGACGGCCGCGCGGCCCGAGGCCGGAACCGACGTCGTCCGAACCGCCTGCGCCAGCGTCGCCGCGAGGAACGCGACCACGAAGCTCAGGCCGGAGAAGCCGACCCAGGCGGCGAGGTCCGCGAGCGGCCCCGTCGACTGCGAGAGCGCGAGCCGCCCCCAGGCGAACCCGCCGTACGGCCACTGGATCGTGATCGTCTCGCGGCCCACCCAGAGCGCAGCGACCAGCGCGGGCAGCCCGATCATCCGGCCGAGCGGCCCCGTCCAGACCCGCTGCCCCCGCGTCAGCAGCATCGCCGTCAGGCCGGAGGAGAGCGCGAAGAAGATCGCCTGCAGCCCGGCCAGCGCCGCCCACGGCACGAGGCCGAGGTAGAGCGTCAGCCACTGGATGTGCACACCCCAGAAGACCGCGCCGCCGACCAGGCCGACCAGCGCACCGCTCCAGAAGCCGCGGCCGGCCAGCGCGAACAGGATCGCGGCGGTGCCGACGATCGCGAGCGGCCAGACGTCGGAGTCGGGGAAGCCGCGGTCGAGGGTCGCCCCGCCGAGGGCCGCGAGCGGGATCGCCAGCCACAGCGGTGCCGTGCGCCCGGTGGGCGCCGAGATCACCGCCCTCATGCGACCGTCGAGTAGGCGACGATGCCGTGCCGGACGAGCTCGAGCGCGGCACGGGCGGCGCGCCCGACCTTGCCCTCGGCCACCAGCGAGAGCTGGTCGAGCAGGTCGATCGTCTGCTTCGCCCAGCGGACGAAGTCGCCGGCGGCCATGTCGGACTCGCGGAGGACCGCGTCGAGCGGCATCCCGCGCGCCCACATGTTCATCGGCAGCGCCAGGCTGGTGGAGATCGGGTTGCTGCCCGGGAGCCGGTGGTCGCGCTCGACGTCGTCGAGCTTCGCCCACAGCAGCTGCGTCTTCTCGAGCGCCTCGGGGAAGGTGCCGCGCGGGAGATGCTTCTCACCGAGGGTGCCCTCCTCGCGGCGGGGCTCGAAGACCAGGCAGCACGCCATCGCGGCGAGACCGGCCGGGTCGAGCTCGGTCCAGGCCTGCTTGCGCAGGCACTCCGCCACGAGCAGGTCGCGGTCGCCGTAGATGCGCTTGAGCGTCCGGCCGTTCGGGGTGAGGGACAGCTCGCCGGCCTCGTCGAGCCGGAAGTAGCCGAGCTCCCTCAGCACGTCCGTGATCCGGTCGAAGATGCGGGCGACCGCGCCGGTGCGCGAGCGGATCTGACGCTCGATCTCGTCGGTCTCCTTGCGCAGCTTCCACCAGCGCTCCGCCCAGCGGGCGTGCTGCTCGCGATCCGAGCAGGCGTGACAGGGGTGCGCCTTCATCCGGCGGCGCAAATCGCTGAGCTGCCCCTGCCGCTTCTCGCGCTCGCTGTGCGATGCGGACTCGCCGCGCACGGCGCCGCGGCGCTCCAGCTCGCCGATCTCGCGGCGGATCGCGGCGTACTGCTCGAAGTCGCCGAGGTGGCACTGCATCGCGGTGACGTAGCCCTCGAGCGAGGTCTCCTGCTGCCGGACCCGGCGCGCCAGGTCGACGACGGAGCGGTCCGCCTGGAACTGCGCGAACGAGGACTCGAGGATCTCGCGCGTGCGGGCCCGGCCGAACTGGTCGATCAGGTTGGCCGCCATGTTGTAGCTGGGCCGGAAGGACGAGTTGAGCGGGTAGGTGCGGCGCGAGGCGAGCGAGGCGACGGCCTGGGGGTTCATCCCGCCGCGCCACTGGATCACCGAGTGGCCCTCGACGTCGATCCCGCGGCGGCCGGCGCGACCGGTCAGCTGGGTGTACTCGCCCGGGGTGATCGGCACCCGGGACTCGCCGTTGAACTTCTCGAGCTTCTCGAGCACGACCGTGCGGGCGGGCATGTTGATGCCGAGCGCGAGCGTCTCGGTGGCGAAGACCACGCGGACCAGGCGGCGGAGGAACAGCTCCTCGACGACCTCCTTGAACGCGGGCAGCATGCCGGCGTGGTGCGCGGCGACGCCGCGCTGCAGCCCGTCGAGCCACTCCCAGTAGCCGAGGACCGCGAGGTCCTCGTCGCGGATCGTCCGGCAGCGCTCCTCGACGATCGCGCGGATCTCGTCGCGCTCATGCCGCTCGGTGAGCCGGACGCCCGAGCGCAGCACCTGGCGGACGGCCTGGTCGCAGCCGTTGCGGCTGAAGACGAAGAAGATGGCCGGCAGCAGGTTCTTGCCGCGCAGGATCTCGACCACCTCGGAGCGCGGGACGAGGTCCTCGGCGCGGGTCTCGTGGAAGCGACCGCCGCCGCCACCCCGGCCGCGACCGGAGCCGCGACCGCCGCGCTCGACGCGGGTGCCGCCCTGCGCGAGGCGCGCCAGCTCGGGATTCACGCGGTTGGTCGCCGCGCGCCCGGACGAGTCGAAGAGATCGAGCAGCTTGCCGCCGACGAGGACGTGCTGGTCGAGCGGCACCGGCCGCTCCTCCGAGACGATGACCTCGGTCTCGCCGCGGACGGTCTGCAGCCAGTCGCCGAACTCCTCGGCGTTCGACACGGTCGCGCTGAGCGACACCAGCCGGACCGACTGCGGGAGGTGGATGATGACCTCCTCCCAGACCGCGCCGCGGAAGCGGTCGGCGAGGTAGTGCACCTCGTCCATCACGACGTAGGCGAGGTCGCGGAGCAGGTCGGAGTCCGCGTAGAGCATGTTGCGGAGCACCTCGGTCGTCATCACGACGATCCGGGCGCGCGCGTTGACGTTCGAGTCGCCGGTGAGCAGGCCGACCTCGGACGCTCCGTAGTCCTCGACGAACTCCTGGAACTTCTGGTTGCTGAGCGCCTTCATCGGCGTCGTGTAGAAGACCTTGGCGTTCGGATCCTGCATCGCCAGGTGGATGGCGAACTCGGCGACCGCCGTCTTGCCGGCGCCGGTCGGTGCGGCGACGAGGACGCTCCGCCCGTCGTCGAGCGCGCTGCAGGCCTCGTACTGGAAGGGGTCGAGGTCGAACGCGAGGGTCGAGCGGAACGCCTCGACCCTCGCGTGGCCCTGTCGTGTGCGGAACGCCGCGAAGCGCTCGGCGGGAGTGGCGCCGGTCACGCCGGCAGGTCGGAGGGACTGCCGTCGAAGACGATCTGCCGCTTGGCGACGCGCCTGTCGTGCAGGATCGCGATGCCGCAGGCGGCGAAGAACAGGATCGTGATCGGGATCGCCAGCAGGAACATCGAGATCGGATCCGCCGCCGGGGTGGCGATGGCCGTGAAGAGCACGATCACCATGATGGCGACGCGCCACGACTTGATCATCAGCGAGCCGGGCAGGATGCCGACGAAGTTCAGCAGCACCAGGAAGACCGGCAGCACGAAGGCGATGCCGACGACCAGCACGAGCTTGAGCACGAAGTCGTAGTACGTCTTCGCGCTGAGCACGCTCGCCGCGTCCGAGCCGGTGAAGCTCGTCAGCAGCTCGACGATGTGCGGGAAGACGAACCAGCCCGAGGCGCAGCCCGCGAAGAACAGCGGGATCGCGGTGAGGATGAAGCCGAGGCCGTAGCGGACCTCCTTGCCGGTCAGACCGGGGACGAGGAACGCCCAGATCTGGAACAGCCAGACCGGGCTCGCGATCACGATGCCGATGGTCATCGCGATCTGGAGCTTGAGGTCGAACGCGCCGGTGATCGTCTCGAAGTTGAGGACCGCGGTCTTGTTCTGATCGCGGGCTACTTCGGCGATCGGGGCCTT
Source organism: Rathayibacter sp. VKM Ac-2929 (assembly GCF_022815495.1). Lineage (NCBI taxonomy): Bacteria > Bacillati > Actinomycetota > Actinomycetes > Micrococcales > Microbacteriaceae > Rathayibacter > Rathayibacter sp. VKM Ac-2929. The sequence continues at coordinate 381,509 of NZ_JALGRV010000004.1, read as the reverse complement.
GAGGGCCTCGAGCACCCAGTCCGAGAGGAACCAGCCGGCGACGCAGCAGACCGCGATCGCGATCGCCGCGATGAAGAGCCGGTTGCGAAGCTCGATCAGGTGGGACCCGAGGGACATGCGTCCCTCGGGGTTCTTCCCCGCTCGCTTCGTCCGTGGCTTCTTCGCTGCCACGGAGGTCATTACTTGAGCGGGGACTCGGGCGGCAGCGTCGTGCCGGTGCCGGTGGTCGTACCCGTGGCGGTGGTCGAGCCCGAAGCCGTGGTCGAGTCCGTCGCGTCCTTGCGCTCGGTCCCGTCCTCGTCCTTCATGGTCTTGACCTCGCTCTTGAAGATGCGCATCGACTGCCCGACGCTGCGCGCGAGCTGAGGAAGCTTGGGCGCACCGAAGAGGAGGAGGATGACGGCGAGGATGATGAGGAGGTGCCACCCCTGGAGGCCAGCGAACATTGCAGTCTCACTTCACTTGTCGGTTGCGGTGTACCAGGAGCCTACCCCGTTCGACCCGGAGTGACCGGCGATCCTCGGTCCTCTCCCGGCGGGCGTCCCGGCGGGACTCGTGACCGCGGCGGACCTCGTCGCGATCGGCGAAGAGCGAGGACGGCGGCCGGGTCGACGCCTCGGCGGGCTCCGGCACCTGCAGGGCGTCGAGCTTCGCGGTGATCTCCTCCAGCTGGCCGAGCAGCAGCCGGCCCTTCCGCCAGTAGGACAGCCCGAACAGCACGAGCACCGCCAGAGCGGCGATCGCGAGGGCGAGCCAGATCAGGATCCAGGACCACCAGGTCACGGGGTCTCCTCTCCGTTGGCCGTCAGCGCGGCGCGGGTCCACTCGGCGACGGCGGTCCGCGCCGCCTCGGGGGCGACGACGGTCACGAGCCCGGGCAGCGAGGCGACCAGGCGGGTGAGACCGGCGAGGTGCGCGACGCGGATCCGGACGAGCACTCCCGCACCCTCGTCTCCGGCGGGAACCGACGGGAACTCGGCGTCCGCGGCGTAGTCGCCCAGCAGCGCGACCGAGCCCGGGGCGACCCGGAGGTCGATCAGGAGGTCGGAGGCGGACGCCTCGAACAGCCGGTCGGGCAGCGTGACCTCGTTGCGGCGGCGGACGATCGGGGTCCCGGTGTCGGTGAGCGCGCGCATCCGGTCCACGCGGAAGGTGCGGACGCCCTCGCGCAGGTGGTCCCAGCCGCGCAGGTACCAGTCGCGGTCGACCGACTCCAGCAGGAACGGGTCGACGAGCCGCGACTCCGTCTCGCCGCGGGCGCTGCGGTAGTCGAAGGCGAGCTGCGTCCCGGCCGCGAGCGAGGTGCGGAGGATGGCGAGCGAGGCGTCCGCGCCGACGCCCCGGGCGACCGCGACGGCGGTCGGAGCCGAGGAGGCGCCGCGGGCGAGCTTGCCCATCAGCGAGGCGATGCGATCGTTGCCCTGGTTCTCGGGCAGGGCGGCCAGGTACTGCATCCCGGCGATGAGCGCCGCGGCCTCGCGCGCCGAGAAGCGCGGCGAGTCGTCGATGGCGACCTGCTGGGTGAGGACGATGTGGTCGTTCTCCTCGAAGTCGTCCCAGCTGATGTCGAAGAGGTCGTTGGACTGGTACTGCGAGGTCTCGCCGGGGATGCCGGAGACGGCGATCAGCCGGACGGCGCGGCGGACCTCCTCCTCGGCGATCTCGAAGTGCGCGGCGACCTCGGCCACGCTCACCCGGCCGCGATCGAGGAGGTACGGGACGAGCGAGAGCAGGACGGCGAGGCGGTCCCGCGCCTGGAGCGAGCGGGGCCTAGCCACGGGCGGCTCCCCCGTGCTCGGTGACGGAGTGGTCGCCGGAGGAGTGGTCGCTGAGGGAGCGGCGCAGGCGGTCGACGACCTTGCGGCGCAGCTCCTCCGGCTCGAGGACGACGACCTCGGGGCCGTAGCCGGCGAGCTCGTCCGCGAGGACGTCGGCGTCGGTGAAGTGCAGGCGCAGCAGATCTGTGCCCTCCCCCGCCGCCTCGGCGCGCACGCCGAGCCGGAGTGCCGCGTCGGAGTCGGGCGCGACCTGCAGGAGGGCGGTGCTGCGGGCGAGGATCTCGTCGAGCTGGGCGAGGGCGGTGGCGGCGTGGTCGCCCGGCTCGGCCGGGGCGGTGCGACCGGTGGTCGCGACGGGTCCGACGATGCGGGAGAGGAGGAAGGTGCGGGTGCCCTCGGCGGTCTCGTCCCAGCCGTGCAGGTGCCAGCGGCCCTGGTGGTTGACGAGCGCGCGCGGACGGACGGTGCGCGTCCGCGGCTCGTCGCCACCGGGCTTGAGGTAAGGGAAGCGGACGACCTGGCCGCGGTCGAGCGCCGCGTTGAGCGGCTCGAAGGAGGCCTCGCGCACCCGGATCGAGGGGCTGATGCCGATCACCGGGTCGACCGAGTCGACGCCGAGCGAGCGCAGCTTGATCAGGGCGCGGCGCGACTCCGCGGAGAGCGTGCCCTCGCGCCAGACCGCGCCGGCGAGGCGCAGCAGCGCCATCTCCTCCTGGTCGAAGGAGAGGTCGGCGGGGAGGTCGTAGCTGCGCTTGGCGATCCGGTAGCGGACCGTCTGGGTGTTGCCCGGGTCGCCGGGCGCGTCGACCGTCTCGATCGGGATGCCGAGCTCGCGCAGATCGTCCTTGTCGCGCTCGAACTGCCGCTCGAGCGAGGCGCGGTCGCCGGGATCGGAGCGCTGCCGATAGCCCTGCACCGTGGAGAGCACGTCGGCCTTCGTCAGTCCGTTCTCGGCAGCCACGAGCGCCAGCACCAGGTTGAACAGACGCTCCTCGGCCGGGATGCGGCTCGAGGTCGAAGCGTCGGCGGGCACGCCCTCCAGTCTAGGGCCGGGCCCCGCCGCCCCCGACGTGCCTCCGCGTCATCGTCCGGCAGTGCCGGAGGACCACAGTGCTCGGAATGGAAGAGAAACGTGCGACTTGTTGTAAAGGACGAAGTTGCCATCTGATTGCATGGCCAATCTGTAAAAGCCGACCGTGCCAGATGTTCCTGTCGACCATGCGAACCCGCAGCAGTAAGGGGAACCGTCTTGGATCACTACATCACCATTGCCCCGCATGGCGAGACTTCTTTCTCGCGGGGACGCGGTATTAGACGACCACAGCACTTGATCGTTCTTGTAGACCACAAGGTTGCCGTCGCCTTGGAAGACCGCCTTGAATGGTCCTTCTGTCAGACAGAAGGATCCCGCTTTGAAGAATTGGCCCAAGCCGAAGCCGGTCTCATAATCGTACGAGCTTCGTGACCCGCAGGCGATGGACGGTCGTGGTGTCGCGTCGGCATGCGCAGGACCGCTGACGACCACCGCTCCTGAAAGAGCGGCCGCTGCAGCAAGCACCGTAGTGAGGATTTTCTTCTTGATGACGTGCACTTTCTGACCCTCTCTCTGGACAACGTTGTCGCGTCGAGAGTAGGTCCCATGAGTGCTTGTCCTGTGCTGTGGCGCGGAACACACCGCCCTGTGGCGTCAGCCGTCTTGGGGACGCTCTGCAGCCAGGCGAGTGTCACCCACTTCGAACAGCAGAACTGCCCTGGCCGCGATATTCCGGGAGCGGACTCAGTCGATCGCGAGGACGTCGGCCACGAAGACGAGCGTGGAGTCGGCGGCGATCGGGCCTTCCTTCGGCGGGTTGTCCCCGTAGCCCTCGTCGGGCGGGATGATCGCGATGACCTGGGAGCCGACCGGCTGGCCGATCAGGGCCTTGGCGAAGCCGGCGATGACGCCGCCCTGGCCCTCGGTCGCGACGAAGGTCGCCGGGGCGCCCTTCTGCCAGCTGGAGTCGAAGATCTTGCCGTCGGCCCAGAGCCAGCCGGTGTACTGCACGACGACGGTGTCGCCGTCCTCGACGACCGCGCCGTCGCCCTTCTTGAGCTGGGCGATCTCGAGCTTCGTGGGCGCGTCGCCCGAGGGCTTGGCCAGACCGGGGACACCGTCCGGGTCCAGCGTCACGGCGGGGAAGCCGTTCGGGACGGGCTGGGCCTCGCCGTTCGCGCGGGCCAGCGACGCCTTCTCGATGTCCGCGACGAGCACGAGGGTGTCGTCGGCCGAGATGCCGAGCTGGGCGGAGGAGTCGCCGAAGCCGTCCTCCGGGGCGATCGCGATCGCGACGCGCGAGCCGACCTGGCTGCAGAGCAGACCCTGGTTGAGGCCGACGAGCCCGGCGCCGCCCACCGTGAAGGTGGCGGTGCTCGCGCCGTCGTAGGGCGAGGCCTCGAGGACCGAGCCGTCGGCGCCGTTGACCAGCGTGTAGTCGATCGTGACGAGCTGGCCCTTCTCGAGCGGGTCGCCGGAGCCCTCGATCAGCGTGCTGACCTGGGTGCCGTCCGCCTTCAGCGGCGAGGGCACCGTCACGTCGGGCTGCTCGCCGAAGTCGCCGGTCGCCTTCACGGCCGACGACGAGGCGCCGGACGAGTAGGGGGCGTCGCAGTCGGCCTTCGACGAGGACGCGGAGCATCCGGTCAGGGCGGCGACGATGCCGATGCCGGCAATGAGCGCGGTGGTCCTGCGCACGGGTCCTCGTTTCACGAAGTGGGAGTGGTGGGGCCCGAGTGCGAGACGATCGGGACGGCGGCTCGGTCCGGGGACCGGAAAGCCGGGATCAGCTTAGACGATGCCCTCGTCGTCACCGGAGCCGGTCGCAGGACCGCCGTCACCGTCCGCGTCGGCCTCGCCGAAGCCCCGCGCCCGCGAGAGCTCGGCGCTGGTGGCCGACTCCCGCACCCGCTTGCGCAGGCTCTTCGGGCTGACGGCCCGCTCCCCGAGCGCGCCGGGGGTCCAGGCCTCGACGTCCTCGTCGCTGAAGTCCGTCTTGGACGGGCGGCGCTTGAGCTCGGGCAGGACAGCACCCGGCGCCAGGCGGCGGGCGGTGATGAGGAAGCCGGTGTGGCCGATCATCCGGTGGTCGGGGCGGACGGCGAGACCCTCGACGTGCCAGCCGCGGACCATGGTCTCGTTCGACGCCGGGTTGGTGAACAGGCCCGAGGCCCGGATCGCCTCGGCGACGCGCGAGAGCTGGGTGACGGTCGCGACGTAGCAGAGCAGGACGCCGCCGGGCGTGAGCGCGTCGGCGGCGACGTCGAGGCACTCCCAGGGCGCGAGCATGTCGAGGACGACGCGGTCGGCCTCGCCGGGGGCGACGGCGCCGGGCAGCTCCTCGACGAGGTCGCCGACGGTGACGCTCCAGTTGTCGGGCGTGTAGCCGAGGAACGTCTCGATGTTGGCGCGGGCGACGTCCGCGAACTCCTCGCGGCGCTCGAAGGAGGAGAGCCGGCCGCCCGGGCCGATCGAGCGCAGCAGCCAGAGCGAGAGCGCTCCGGAGCCGACGCCCGCCTCGACGACGCGGGCGCCGGGGAAGACGTCCGCGAGCGCGAGGATCTGCGCGGCGTCCTTCGGGTAGACGATCGCCGCTCCGCGCGGCATCGACATCACGAAGTCGGCGAGCAGCGGACGCAGGGCGAGGTGCTCGACGCCGACGGTGTTGACGACGACGGAGCCGTCGGGCAGCCCGATCACCGTGTCGTGCTCGATTCCGCCGCGGTGGGTGTGGAAGACCTTGCCCGGAACGAGGGTGATGGTGTTCATCCGCCCCTTCGGCCCGGTCAGCTGCACGCGGTCGCCCGCGCGGAAGGGTCCGGAATGCTGCAGTGCCTCACCGGTCATCGGCGGGCCTCCGTCTCGGTCGTGAGCGCGCGGGAGCGGTGCTCGGAGGACACCAGCGCGAGGTCCGCGACGGTTCGGCCCGCGAGGGTGGGCCAGAGGGAATAGGGGGCGTCGGCGTCGAGCTCGAGCTGGTGCGGCACGCCGATCGCGGCGGCGCCCGAGGCGACCGCGGAGGCGAGGCCCGCGTGCGAGTCCTCGATGGCGACGCAGGCGTCCACCTCCACGCCGAGGGTGCGCGCGGCGAGAAGGTAGGCCTCGGGGTGCGGCTTGCTCCGCTCGACCATGTCGCCGCTGACGACGGTGGCGAAGGCGGGGAACGGGAGGCGGTCGACGACGGCGTGCGCCATCCGGCCGATCGACATCGTGACCAGCGCCTGGGGCACCCCCGCGGCGCGGACGGCGGCGAGCAGCTCGAGCGCGCCGGGGCGCCACGGGATGCTCTCGGCGAGCTGCGCGACGACCTCGTCGGTCATCCGGTCGATGATCGCCTCGATGGAGAGGTCGACGCCCTTGCCCTGGAGGATGCGGGCGGAGGCGGGGAGGCCGGAGCCGACCAGGCTCATCGCGTCCTCGTGCGTCCAGACGCCGCCGAAGGAGGCGACCAGCGCGTGCTCGGACGCCATCCAGTAGGGCTCCGTGTCGACGAGCGTGCCGTCCATGTCCCAGAGGACCGCGGCGGGGGCGCCCTCCGGAAGCGGGGGCTGCGGCCGGGACACGGGGAGGGAGGTGTCGGAAGTCACGAGCGACCATCGTACCGGCAGCCCTGATCGGGCCGACCGTACGCGCACAGCGGAAAGACGCGGGCCGGACGGAGGGGTCCGGGGCCGGGTCCTATCCTTGACGAACGGGTTCAGCGCACGCAGCGCTCCCCGGACATCGAGCCGAACACGGAGACCTCGCCTATGAACGTGATCAAGGGGAACGTCCTCGTCGTCGCCTTCGAGGGCTGGAACGACGCGGGCGACGCGGCCAGCGGAGCGGTGCGCCTGGTGAAGGACGCGGGCGAGTTCGTGCCCCTCTTCTCCGTCGACGCCGAGCAGTACTACGACTTCCAGTACACCCGCCCGATGCTCTCGATCGGCGAGGACGGGCGCCGCAGCCTCTCCTGGCCCGGCACCCAGATCTTCGGCCCGGCCGACACCTCGGTGGACGCGGAGAGCGCCCTCTACGTGATGATCGGCACCGAGCCCTCGCGCAGCTGGAAGAGCTTCGCGTCGGAGGTCGTCGACGCCATGCTCGCGATCGACATCTCGGCCGTCGTCTTCCTGGGCGCGATGCTCGCCGACGTGCCGCACACCCGGCCGATCTCGCTCTTCGCCTCGAGCGAGAACGCGGAGATGCGCGCCCAGTTCGAGCTCGAGCGCTCCACCTACGAGGGGCCGGTCGGCATCCTCAGCGTCATCGGCGAGGCCGCGCAGAAGGTCGGCATCCCGGCCGTCTCGCTCTGGGCCTCCGTGCCGCACTACGTGCACAACGCGCCGTCGCCCAAGGCGATGCTCGCGCTCCTCGAGAAGCTCGAGGAGGTCGTCGGACTGGCGATCCCCCGCGGCGACCTGGTCGAGGAGGCCGGCGAGTGGGAGCGCGGCATCGACGCCCTCGCCCTCGACGACGAGGAGATGGCCGCCTACATCGCCCAGCTCGAGCAGGCGCGCGACACCGTCGACTCCCCCGAGGCCAGCGGCGAGGCCATCGCCCAGGAGTTCGAGCGCTACCTCCGCCGCCGCGGCGACGGCCGCTCCGGCGAGGAGCCCTGGCGCCCGTAGCCCGCGGCGCGGGTCTCGATACGCCGCCTGCGGCGGCTTCTCGACCAGCACGGGTGGCACGGATCCACTTCATGCTGATCGAGTAGCCCGCGGAGCGGGCGTATCGAGATCCCCCGTCACCCGCGGGCGGGGAGCAGGCTCAGCCCAGGCGGACGCCGAGCAGCGCGTCGATCGCGTCGCTCAGGAGCGCGGGGTCGTCGACGCCGCCGGCCGTCGCCGCGTCGAGCACCGCGAGGCCGCCCGGGGTGTCGAGGTCCACCGCGAGCACGGCGCGCAGGCGCTCGAGCACGTCCGCGGCCGACGCCGGCCCGCTCGTGGCGAGCGACGCCTCCCACCGCGCGAGACGCTCCTCGGCGGCGGGCAGGTCCTCAGGCAGCCACTCCCAGTCGGAGCGGTAGTGGTGCGCCAGCAGCGCCAGGCGGATCGCGCGCGGATCCGTCCCCTGCGCCCGCAGCCGCGACACGAGGACGAGGTTGCCGAGCGACTTGCTCATCTTCTCGCCCTGGTACGCGACCATGCCGGCGTGCGCGTAGGCGCGGGCGAGCGGCCGGCCGGACAGCGACGCGGCGTGCGCGGCGCTGAACTCGTGGTGCGGGAAGACCAGGTCGCTCCCGCCGCCCTGCAGGGTGAACTCCGGACCGAGGCGGTCGAGCGCGATCACCGAGCACTCGATGTGCCAGCCCGGCCGGCCCCGGCCGACGGCCGCGTCCCAGGCGGGCTCGCCCGCGCGCTCGGCGCGCCAGAGCAGCGGGTCGAGCGGGTCGCGCTTGCCGGCGCGGTCGGGGTCTCCCCCGCGCTGCGCGAAGAGGTCGGCCATCGTCGCGGCGTCGAGTTTGCTCTCGCTGCCCAGGCGCCAGACGTCGCTCTCGCCGGCGGCGATGTCGTAGTAGAGGTCCTCGCCACCGTCGACGGCGGCCTCGGGAGTGGCGACGCGGTAGGCGATCCCGGCGCTCTCGAGGCGGGCGACCGCCTCCGCGATCGGCGCGATGGTCTCGGTGACCCCGTCGTAGTGGTCCGGCGGCAGGATCCGCAGCGCCGTCATGTCGCCGCGGAACAGCTCGACCTGCTCCTCGGCGAGGTCGCGCCAGTCCACACCGTCGCGCGTCGCCCGCTCGAGCAGCGGGTCGTCGACGTCGGTCACGTTCTGCGCGTAGAGCACCGAGTACCCCGCGTCGCGCCAGAGCCGCTGCACCGTGTCGAAGGCGAGGTAGGTCGAGGCGTGGCCGAGGTGCGTCGCGTCGTACGGCGTGATGCCGCAGACGTAGAGGCGCGCGGTGCCGTCCGCGGCGACGAGCTCGACGGGCGCACCCGTGGCGGTGTCGTGCACGGCCGGCACGGGTCCGCGACCGGGCAGGGCCGGGACGACCGGCGCGTTCCAGGTGCGCATCTACGCGGCGAGGAGGCCCGTGCTCAGCGCGACCATGAGGACGACGCCGAGGACGATGCGGTAGATCACGAACGGCAGGAAGCTGCGTCGCGAGATGTAGCTCATGAAGAAGGCGATCACGACGAAGCCGACGACGAAGGCCACGATCGTCGCGACGAGGGTCGCGAGCCCGCCGACCTGGATCTGGTTGGGCAGGATCTCGGGGTCGCTGATGCTCTTGTACAGCTGGTAGAGCCCGCTGCCGAACACCGCGGGGATCGCGAGCAGGAAGGAGTAGCGCGCGGCGGCCTTGCGCTCGTAGCCCATGAAGAGGCCGGCAGTGATCGTGCCGCCGGAGCGCGAGACGCCGGGGACGAGGGCGAGCGCCTGCGCGCCACCGAAGATCAGGCCGTCGCGGCCGTTCAGGTCGCGCAGTCGGCGCTTCTTCGCGCCCACGGCGTCGGCGACGCCGAGCAGGATGCCGAAGACGATGAGCGTGGTGGCGACGACCCAGAGCGAGCGGAGCGTGGTCTCGATCTGGTCCTGGAAGAGCAGGCCGAGCACGATGATCGGGAGGCTGCCGATGATGATCAGCCAGCCCATCCGGGCGTTCGCATCGGTGCGCGGGACCTTGCCGACCAGCGACCGGCACCAGCTCGACACGATCTTCACGATGTCGCGCCAGAAGTAGATGATGACCGCGGTCTCGGTGCCCAGCTGCGTGATGGCGGTGAACGCCGCTCCGGTGTCCTTGCCGTCCAGTCCGGGGAGCAGCTCGCTCACGATCCGGAGGTGGGCGCTGGAGGAGATGGGGAGGAATTCGGTCAGACCCTGGACGAGTCCCAGGATCAGCGCTTCGAGCAGGCCCATGCGTCACTTTCGAGGAGGGCTGGGGCGTCGTCGGCCAGCAGGCGGTCGGTGGTGGTCGTCGATCTGACCATCAGGATCGCAGGAGGAGATCGGTCAGGACCTTCCTGCCAAACACTAGTGCGTCGAGCGGAACCCGCTCATCGACCCCGTGGAACAGCGCCGGGAAGTCGAGCGAGCCCGGCAGCTGCAGCGGCGCGAAGCCGTAGCCGGTGATCCCGATCGTCGAGAGAGCCTTGTTGTCGGTGCCCCCGGACAGGAGGTACGGCAGCACCTCCGCCTCCGGGTCGAAGCGGCGGAGGGAGGCCGCCATGCTCTCCACGAGCGGACCGGCGAAGGGAACCTCGAGTCCGATGTCGCGGTGCTGGACCAGGATCTCGACGTGCTCGCCCGCGAGGACCTTCAGGCGCTCGAGGACGGCGTCCTCCTCGCCGGGGAGCACGCGGACGTCGATGGTCGCCTCCGCGGTGTCCGGGATGACGTTGGCCTTGTAGCCGGCGGAGAGCATCGACGGGTTCGCCGTGGTGCGCAGCGTCGCCGCGATGAAGCGCGAAGCGGTGCCGGTGGCGAGCGCGAGCTCCTCCGGGGTGCTGCGCTGCGGGTCGTGGCCGAGGATGCGGGCGACCTCGCCGAGCAGCTCACGGGTGGTGTCGGTGAGGCGGGTGGGCCACTCCTCGCTGCCGATGCGCGCGATCGCCTGGGCGAGGCGGGTGACCGCGTTCTCGCCGTTGATCTGCGAGCCGTGGCCGGCCGTGCCGCGCGCGCGCAGGGTGAGCCAGAGCAGCGCCTTCTCGCCGGTCTGCACGAGGTAGGCGCGCTTGCCGCCGAGCTCGATCGAGTAGCCGCCGACCTCGCTGATCGCCTCGGTCGCGCCGGCGAACAGCTCGGGGCGGGTCTTGACGAGGTGGCCGGAGCCGCGGACGCCGCCGGCCTCCTCGTCGGCGAAGAAGGCGATGACGAGGTCGCGGGAGGGCTTCCGGCCACTGCCGAGGATGTCGCCGAGGGAGGCGAGGATCATCGCATCCATGTTCTTCATGTCGACCGCGCCGCGGCCCCAGAGCATGCCGTCCTTGATGACGCCGCCGAACGGGTCGACGCTCCAGTTGTCCGCGATGGCCGGGACGACGTCGAGGTGCCCGTGCACGACGAGGGCGCCGCGCTCGCGGTCCTCGCCCGCGACCCGGGCGACGACACTGGTGCGGCCGGGATCGGAGTCGATCAGCTCGGGCTCGAGGCCGAGATCGCGCAGACGGGCGGCCACGTACTCGGCGGCCTCGCGCTCGGGCTCGGCCTTCCCGTCGCCGTAGTTGCTGGTGTCGAAGCGGATGAGGTCCCGCGCGATGATCGCGGTCTCGTCGAGATCCGACTCGGAGGGGGCGGCGGCGCTGTCGGAGGACGTCATGCCCCCACGCTAGCGGGCGGGCTCCCGGCACCCCTCTCCCCCGGTGTCATCCGAGGCGTTCGAACCGTGCTAATGTCTTCTTCGGCCGCGGAAACGCAGGCCGGAAACAACACTCGTCCGGGTGGCGGAAATGGCAGACGCGCTAGCTTGAGGTGCTAGTGCCCGTATAGGGCGTGGGGGTTCAAGTCCCCCCTCGGACACCGGCAGAACCCCTCGATCTCATGGAGATCGGGGGGTTCTTCTCGTTGGCGGCGGCGGTTCGATCTCAGAGGTGGTCGAGCCCTCCCGGCGTCGCGGTCTTCCAGCGGAGCGACAGAGCGGTGATGTGCTCGACGATCCGACGCGTGCACTCCACTGCTGAAGTCCGTCCGGAGTCGATCTCGAGGTCGTAGGCGACGCCGCGATGGACGGACTCCGCCTGGTGTGCCGCCATCCCGGTGGTGCGGTCGCCTCGGGCTCGCTCACGGGCGGTCGCGACCTCGGGGGCGCAGCGGATGCCCACCCAGACGACGTCGAGTCCGCGGAGGTGGCTGCGCAGGCGCTCCTGCGACTCCGACGCATCGAGGAACACGTCGTCGAAGACGATGCGTGCGCCGGCACTGGCGGTCGCGACGACGCCGGCCATCCAGGCCGACTCGAGTCGACGGAAGGCGTCGCCGAGCTCCACCGCGCCGTCGTCGCCGTAGGAGACGCCCTCTCCACCTCCGTCGAGGTCGGGCGGCAGCGCGTCCACCAGGGTGTCGATCGAGACGCTCAACCACGGATCGGGCAGGAGCGCCTGGAGACTCCGGGCGATCGTCGTCTTGCCGGAGCTCGATCCGCCGTTCAGGACGATGACGTCCGGAGTCACGGGGCACTCCGGGCGGGATCGCAGAGGGAGCTCGCCAGGGAGAGCGCATCAGGGCCGTTCATCCCGGCAGCCCAAGGCGGTCCACCTCGGTAGGTCGGTGCCCTGCGCAGCATCGACGCTCGACGATCGAGAGGACGGTGCCCCCTCCTTGACGGTCGGCCGCGCCGCTCCTAGGCTCTCGCCGGGTGAGAAACCGAATGAAACAGTTTCCTCATGGGGAGCACGGGTCTCATCCCTCGCCCGGCGACGTGCCGGACGACCTCGATCGAACGGACGCGACATGACGACCACCTCCTTCACCTCCGGCTGGATCGTCCGGGCGCCGCGCGGGCCGTTCGCCGCCGTGCAGGGCGGGGTCGACGACTCCGTCGCGGTGACGCTGCCGCACGACGCGCTCCGCGACGCCGAGCGCTCCCCGGACGCGGTGTCGAAGGGCGGCGCGGCCTACTACCCGGGCGGTGCCTCCAGCTACGTCACGACGTTCGAGGTGCCGGCGGAGTGGGCGGGCAAGGTGGTGCGGCTCGAGGTGCAGGGTGCCTACCGGCACGCGATGGTCTTCCTCAACGACGAGTTCGCGGGGAACCGCGCCGACGGCTTCGCGCGCTTCTTCGTGGAGCTGACCCCGTTCCTCCGCTTCGGCGAGACGAACACGCTGAGGATCGAGGTGCGCGCGGGGCAGGACTCGCGCTGGTACGCCGGCGCCGGGCTGCACCGGCCGGTGCTGCTGCACGTCGACGAGCCCGTGCACATCGAGCCGGACGGCGTGCGGATCACGACCGTGCGCGTCGAGGACGACCAGGCCGTCGTCGAGGTCGCGACGAGCATCGTCAACCGCGGGCTCACGACGTCGTCGCTCACGGTGGCGACCGAGCTCACCGGGCCGGCCGGCGACGTCGTCGAGAGCGCGACGACACCGGTCACCGTCGCCCCCGGCCGCACCGCCCTCGTGCGCCAGCGCCTCTACGTGCAGGAGCCCGCCCTCTGGAGCGTCGACTCCCCCGCCCTGCACAGCGCCCGCACGAGCATCGGCGTCGGCGACGACGTCGTCACCGTGCACGGCATCCGCACCGTCACCGTCGACCCGCGCAAGGGGCTGCGGATCAACGGCGAGAGCGTGCTGCTGCGCGGCGCCTGCATCCACAGCGACAACGGCGTCCTGGGCGCTGCCTCGATCGCCCGGGCGGAGGAGCGCCGGATCCAGCTGCTCAAGGAGGCCGGCTTCAACGCGATCCGGATGGCGCACAACCCCGCCTCGCCGTCGATGCTCGACGCCTGCGACCGCCTCGGCATGCTCGTGATGGACGAGGCCTTCGACATGTGGGTGCGCGGCAAGACGCACCACGACTACTCGCTCGACTTCGCGCAGTGGTGGCGAGCCGACCTGGAGTCGCTGGTGGCGAAGGACTACAACCACCCCAGCGTGATCCTCTACTCGATCGGCAACGAGATCGTCGAGGTCGGCACCCCGCACGGCGCGGTGCTGGCCCGCGATCTCGCGGAGCACGTGCGCTCGCTCGACCCCACGCGGCCCGTGACCAACGGCGTCAACCCGACTCTGGCCGTCCTCGACGAGCTCGACAGCATCCTCGCCTCGGAGCAGGGGCTGAACGAGCTGATGGGCGAGGCCGGCGCCGGGATGATGGCGGCGATCGGCTCCTCCGACGCCGTCACCCGCCGCACGGCGGAGTCGAGCGCGGCGGTCGACGTGCTCGGGCTGAACTACGCCGACGGGCGCTACGCGAGCGATGCGGAGCTGTTCCCGCAGCGCGTGATCGTCGGGTCCGAGACGTTCCCCTCGCAGATCGGCGAGCTGTGGCCGAAGGTGCTGGCGAACCCGAACGTGATCGGCGACTTCACCTGGACCGGCTGGGACTACCTCGGCGAGGTCGGCATCGGAGCCACCTCCTACGCGGAGGACCCGGCGGCGAACGGCGCGCTGGAGCGCGAGTACCCGTACCTGACGGCGTGGTGCGGCGACCTCGACATCACCGGCTGGCGGCGGCCCGCCTCCTACTACCGCGAGATCGTCTTCGGACTGCGCTCGGAGCCGGCGATCGCGGTCGTCCGGCCGGAGCGGCACGGGCAGACGGTGACGATGCAGTCGCCGTGGGCGTGGAGCGACTCGGTCGACTCCTGGACCTGGCCCGGCTTCGAGGGCTCTCCCGTCACCGTCGAGGTGGCCGCGGACGCGGACGAGGTGGCGCTGCTGCTCGACGGGGTCGAGGTCGGGCGCGCGGCCGTCGGGGCGGTGCGGCCGATGCTGGCGTCGATCGAGACGGTGCACCGGCCGGGCACGCTGACGGCGGTGGCCTACCGGTCCGGGAGCGAGACGGGGCGCAGCTCGCTCGTGTCGGCGTCCGGACCCGCGGTTCTCACCGCGGCGGCGGACCGGACGTCGCTGCGCGCTGACGACACCGACCTCGCATACGTGGCGATCGAGCTGCGCGACGCGGCGGGAGTGCTGGTCACCGGGGCTGACCGCCTCGTCTCCGTCGCCGTCGAGGGCGCGGGCGTGCTCGCGGGCTTCGGGAGCGGGGCGCCGGCGACCACCGAGCGCTTCGACGCCGCCTCGCGGACGACGTTCGACGGCCGCGCGCTCGCCGTCGTCCGTCCGACCGGCCCGGGGGCGATCACGGTGCTCGTCTCGTCCGACGGACTCGACGACGTCCGCATCGAGCTCTCCGCGAGCTGACGATCGACAGCACAGCCTCTCCCCTTCCGCGGGCGGCGCATCTCTTGCTGATCGAGTAGCCCGCGCAGCGGGCGTATCGAGATCCACCTGCGATCGAGGCCGAGTCTGCAGACCCACCGTGCTGACAGCGGTAGGTCTCGATACGCCCCTCCGGGGCTACTCGACCAGCATGGGGGTGCAGCCAGACCGGGAGCGCGTTCAGCTCTCCGCACACAGGGGGACACGCCCCATGCTGATCGAGTAGCCCGCGCAGCGGGCGTATCGAGATCCGCCCTCACCGGAAGCGGAGTCTGCAGACCCACCGTTCTGCAGAGCGTGGGTCTCGATGCGCCCCTGCGGGGCCACTCGACCAGCAGGGGCGCGTCAGGCGGCGACGACTCCGGCGGGCGACCAGCCGAGGGCCGGGGCGATCGAGTCGGCGACGGTCTGCAGGAGGCGCGCGTTGTACTCGACGCCGAGCTGGTTGGGGACGGTGAGCAGGAGGGTGTCCGCCTCCTGGACGGCGACGTCGGCGGCGAGCTCCTCGGCGAGGCGGTCGGGCTCGCCGGTGTAGCTGCGGCCGAAGCGGGCGCGGACGCCCTCGAGGGAGGCGACCTGATCGCGCTCGCCGCGGCCACCGAAATAGAGACGGTCGAGGTCGGTCGTGATCGGGAGGACGCTGCGCGACACGGAGACGCGCGGGGTCCGCTCCCAGCCGGCCTCCGCCCACGCCGAGCGGTACTCGCGGATCTGCCGCGCCTGCAGCTCGTCGAAGGGGATGCCCTCCTCCTCGAGCAGGAGCGTGGAGGACTGCAGGTTCATGCCCTGCTCGGCCGCCCAGCGCGCCGTCGCGAAGCTGCCCGCACCCCACCAGATGCGGTCCTCGAGGCCCGGCGAGCGCGGCTCGATCGCGAGCGGGCTCGACATCCCGGTGCGCGCGGGGTCGGTCTCGGCCACGGCGGCGCCCGATAGCGCCTCGCGGAAGAGCTGCACCTTGCGGCGGGCGAGGTCCGCGTCGGAGGTGCCCTCCGAGGGGACGTAGCCGAACGCCTCGGAGCCGCGGAGCGCCGTCTCCGGCGATCCCCGGCTCACGCCGAGCTCGAGCCTGCCGCCGGAGATGAGGTCGGTCGCGGCCGCCTCCTCCGCCATGTAGAGCGGGTTCTCGTAGCGCATGTCGATGACGCCGGTGCCGATCTCGATCCGGCGGGTGCGGGCGGCGATCGCGGCCAGGAGCGGGAACGGCGAAGCGAGCTGCGGCGCGAAGTGGTGGACGCGGACGTACGCGCCGTCGATGCCGATCTCCTCGGCCGCCTCCGCGAGCTCGATGGTCTGCAGGAGGACGTCGCGCGCGGTGTGCGTCAGCGACCCCTCGACGGACTGGTAGTGGCCGAAGGAGAGGAAGCCGATGCGCGAGACCATGCCTGCTCCAGCGTCGGACGCGTCCCGGCTATTCCCGGCGGCGAGCGCCGAGCGCCGACCGCTCCGCTCAACTCGCCTCGAAGTCGGCGGAGACCGAGGCCGAGACCTCGATGTCCTCGGGCTTCAGCGCGAGCTCCTCCTGGCCCTTGAAGGCCATCGCGCGGCTCATCACGGCCGAGCCGCCCTCGATCCGGGTGTGCGGGCGGAGCCCGGGCTCGAAGAGGGTGAGCACCCGGGGCTCGCCCAGGCCGAGGGCGGAGGCGTAGGCGGCGGCGCGCTCGCGGGCGTCGCGGACCGCGGCCACCCGCACCTCGCGCTCGGCGCTCGCGCGCCGGGCGGCGGTGACGTCCCAGTCGACCCCGGCGACGGTGATGCCGGGGGCCTCCGAGACGGAGGCGACCCAGCGCCCGAGGGCGTCGAAGTCGCGGTACTTCACCCGGACGCTCGCGGCGGCGACGTGGAACGGCTCGGTGACGTCGGAGTCCTTGAGGTACCGCTGGATGGTCGAGACCGAGACCTGGTCGGCCGACCACCAGGTCGCCGCGCCGGAGGCCTGCTCGGCGCGGGCCTCCTCGCGCACGCGAGCGTGGAGGGCGGTCACCTCGTTCAGCGCCTGAGAGCGCGAGCGCGACTCGCGGCGGATCTCGAGGCGGACGGTGCCGCGCTCGGCGGGGTGGAAGTGCTGGGCGATCCCGGCGACGGTGATGGTGACCATGGCCTCATCGTGCCCCATCGGGCTGCGGCGGGGGTGCGGACCCGGGGATCGGAGCTGCGGACCGGGAGGTCAGCGGTGCATGCCCAGAGCGCCGCGGAGGCGGTCGGCGAGCGAGAGCTCGATCGCGAGGTTGCTGAGGAGCTGGTCGCGGTGGGCGCCGCGCGCGGGCGGGACGACGGCTCCGGTGCGCGGGTCGGTGCCGCCGCGCAGGGCGCGCTCGCAGTCGGCGATCGTCTTCTCGATCAGCTCGAGGCGACGGGCCAGCCGGTCCGACTGGTAGTGCTCCCGCGAGATGGGGCCGTCGAAGGGGTGGCGGGTGGTGGGGGTCGTGAGGGTCGCGGTGGCGATTGCTGCTGCACTCATGCTGATCCGATCCGTCGGGGCGCGTAGTGGGCGCCGTTCGTGTGGGAGACAGATCAGCACGGGAGGCGACGCTCGCCACGATCGATGACGTGATGCGCACAGTGCTGGCACGAATCGTGCCGCTATCTGGCACGATTCGTTTTCCGTGGCGCGATTCGTCCATTCGGGCCACCGCGGCCCCTCGGGCGCCGTCAGTCGCGGAAGACGGCCAGCTGCTCGTTGCCGACGATCGCGAGGGTCCGGACGAGGCGGGTATACCGTTCGACGAGCTCCTCGACCGCGGCACCCTGGCCGACCAGCGCGGCGATGCTCTCGGCGGGGAAGAGCGAGACGATCTCCATCGCGACCGCCCTGCCGTGCTCGAAGGAGAGGGCGCGCGCGTACTCCAGAGCGCGGGTCAGCTGCGGGCGGTCACCCTCGGAGGTGATCGCGGCGGGATCGGCGTCGGCGGCGTGTGCGAGGACGGCGACGAACACCCGGGCGATCTCGTCCACCCGCAGAGCCCGGACCAGCGTGAGCAGGCGCGAGGACACCCGCGACACCCCGCGCGCCAGCAGCTCGCCGCTGAGGGCGCGGACCTCGATCACGTCGCCGCCGACGAAGTCGCCGGAGACCCGCTTGATGCCGGACGCGAACAGGCTCGAGCCGGAGGCGATGCTGCGCTCGGCCTCGAGGTTGATCTCGACCCGGCCGCGCGAGGTCGCGACGCCGGAGATCCAGCGCTGCTCCACCGCGGGGTGCGCGTGGACGGCGCGGACGAGGGTGCCGGGGCCGGGGCCGTCGATGGCGCCGAGGATGACCTCGGGCGTGCGAGCGCCGGCGATGCGCGTCGAGACGCCGTTGTGCGCGGCGAGCTCGGCCGCCTTGAGCTTCGAGCGGATGCCGCCGCGGCCCGTCCCGCCCTTCTGCACCCCGATGCCGCGCAGCTCGGTGATCCCCAGCTCCTCGAGGTGCACGCCCTCGGCGATGCTGCCGGCGAAGACGCCGGGGACGTCGGTGAGCAGCAGCAGCAGATCCGCGCCGAGGAGCATCGCCAGGCCGCCGGCGACGCCGTCGTTGTCGGAGCCGGCGGAGTCGATGGTGTCGTTGCCGTTGACGATCGGCACGACGCCCGCGTCGAGCGCGTGCCGGATCGCCTCCGCGACGTGCGCCATCTGCCGCGGCGATGCGAGGTCGGACTCGCCGATCAGGATCTGCGCGACGAGCGAGCCGGAGAGCTCGGCCACCGAGCGGTAGAAGCCCATCAGGACGGTCTGGCCGACGGCGGCGGCGAGGCGCGGGCTGATCGGCGCGTCCTGCGAGCGGGCGAAGAGCGCGCGGCCGGAGGAGACGGCGCCGGAGGAGACGAGGACGACGTCCCAGCCGAGCGCGCGCGCGCCGAACGCGCTCTCGAGGGCGCTGGCGAGGAGCACGGGGTCCGGTCCGGACTGCTTGGTCACCGAGCTCGAGCCCATCTTGACCACGAGGGTCCGCCGCCGTGCCGGGAGGGAGGAGGGGTTCTCGGGGGCGGCTTCGGGCAGGGCGTCGGACATGGCTCCCATGGTAGGGGCGCACTCACGACGGGCCCGCCGCATTTCCCTAGTGCTGGTCGGTTTTCGGCGTATCCTTCTCGCGGGGCCGACGAGGGCTCCCCTTCGGAAGGACGCCCCCATGACATCGACGTCATCCCCCGCCGGTGAGCCGCTCGACGAGCAGGTCGACCGCCGCTACCTCGACCCGCTGCGCCCCCTGGCCGAGCGGGTCGAGATCCTGCTCGGTCAGATGACCCTCGAGGAGAAGGCCGGGCTCTTCTTCCAGACCATGGTCGTGATGGGCGAGGGCGGAGCGCTCGCCGAGGACGGTGCGTTCGGCCTGCCCTCGACCGCGACGATGGTGCTCGAGAAGCGGATGTCGCACTTCAACCTGCTCGGCGGCGGCACCGCCACCGCGCGCGAGCTCGCCGAGTGGCACAACCGGGTCCAGGAGCTGGCGTCGTCGAGCCGACTCGGGATCCCCGTGACCCTCTCCACCGATCCGCGCCACTCCTTCACCGACAACCCCGGCACGGGGGCGCAGGCGGAGGCGTTCTCGCAGTGGCCGGAGCCGCTCGGCCTCGCCGCGATCGGCGACGAGGACCTGGTCGAGCGCTTCGGCGACATCGCCCGCCGGGAGTACCTCGCCGTGGGCCTGCGGGTCGCGCTGCACCCGCAGATCGACCTGGCGACCGAGTCGCGCTGGGCGCGGCAGGTCGGCACGTTCGGCGAGGACGCCGAGCTCACCGGGCGGCTCGGCGCCGCGTACATCCGCGGCTTCCAGGGCGAGGCGCTCGGGGCGCAGTCGGTCGCGACGATGACCAAGCACTTCCCCGGCGGCGGACCGCAGAAGGACGGCGAGGACCCGCACTTCCCGTACGGGCGGGAGCAGGTCTACCCGGGCGGCAACGCCGAGTACCACCTGCAGCCCTTCGTGAAGGCCTTCGAGGCGGGCACGAGCCAGATCATGCCGTACTACGGGATGCCGGTCGGGACCGAGCACGAGGAGGTCGGCTTCGGCTTCAACCGCTCGGTGATCACGGGGCTGCTGCGCGAGCGGTTCGGCTTCGACGGCATCGTCTGCACCGACTGGGGGCTGCTCTCGGACTCCGACATCATGGGCGACCACCACGTGGCGCGCGCCTGGGGCGTCGAGCACCTGTCGGTGCCGGAGCGGATGGCGAAGGCCCTCGAGGCCGGTGTCGACCAGTTCGGCGGCGAGTCGATCCCCGAGGCGCTGGTCGCCCTGGTCCGGGACGGGACGGTCGCCGAGGAACGGCTCGATGTGTCCGCGCGGCGGCTGCTGCGGGAGAAGTTCGTGCTCGGGCTGTTCGACTCGCGCGCGGTCGATCCGGCCGCCGCCGAGGCGGTCGTCGGCTCGGCGGAGTTCCGCGCGGCGGGCGAGGCCGCCCAGCGCGCGGCGATCACGGTCCTCGCGCAGGACGGCGTCCTGCCGGCGCGGCAGGGGCTGCGGCTCTACGTCGAGGGGATCGATCCGGCGGTCGCCGCGGGGTACGGCACCGTCGTCGGGTCTCCGGAGGAGGCGGAGCTCGCGGTGATCCGGTTGCAGGCGCCCTTCGAGCAGCGCGCGACGGCGTTCGAGAACCACTTCCACGCCGGCTCGCTCGACTTCCCGGACGAGGTCGTGGAGCACGTCCAGGCCGTGGCGGCACAGGTGCCGACGGTCGTCGACGTGTTCCTGGACCGGCCGGCGATCCTCACTCCGCTGGTCGACTCCGCGGCGGCGCTGCTCGGTGACTTCGGCGCGTCGGGGGCCGCGGTGCTCGACGTGGTGTTCGGAGTGTCGGAGGCCCGTGGAACACTGCCGATGGACCTTCCGCGCTCGATGGCCGCCGCGGCGGCCCGCAGGCCGGACGTGCCGTTCGACACCGAGGATCCGCTGTTCCGCTTCGGTCACGGACTGCGCGTGACGGGGTCCGCGGAGGGGTAGCGCGGCGGGCCCCGGGCTCCTCCACAGGGGGCGATCCGGGGCCTTCTCCACCTGCTCCGGCACCCGGCGCGGCGGATGTCGGTGGCGATTGACATACTCGAACACATGTTCGAACATGGGTTGATGAGCCCCCCTTCACAGCACCCCTCGCCGGGGGTCGCCGACACCGCGGAACCGCTGCTGCGGCAGCTCGCGTCGGTGAAGGAGCTGCAGTCGCGGATCCGCGACATGCAGGCGACGACGCTCGAGTCGAAGAGCCTCGCGACTCTGCCGGCCTTCGCCTCGGTGCTGCCGGGCGGCTCGCTCAAGCAGGGCGCCGCCTACTCGGTCGAGGGCTCGATGAGCCTGGCCATGGGGCTGCTGGCCGGGCCGTCGTCCGAGGGCGCCTGGTGCGGCGTCGTCGGCGTCCCCGAGTTCGGCGCGGAGGCGGCGGCCGGCCTGGGGATCGACCTCGAGCGGCTCGTGCTCGTGCCCTCCCCCGCCGAGCACTGGCTCACCGTCACCGCGGCCCTGGTCGACGTCCTCACCGTCGTGCTGACCCGGCCTCCCGCCTCCGTCTCCTCGGCCGACGTCTCCCGGCTGGGCGCACGGCTGCGTCAGCGCGGGGCGGCGCTCGTCGTCCTCGGCGAGTGGCCCCAGGCCGAGGCGCGGCTCAGCATCCGCAGCAGCCGCTGGGAGGGGCTCGGCGCCGGCCACGGCTACCTGCGCACCCGCGAGGCGCTCGTCGACGTCGTCGGCCGCGCCGGGACGCGGGTGCGCACCGTGCGGATGAGCATGCCCGGCACCGGGCGCCCCTTCGGCGTGCTGGGCGGGCCCTCGCGTCTGCAGGAGCGCACCCTGCACGAGCGGGCGGTGTGAGATGACCCGTTCCGCAAGCGCTCTCGAGCTGCGCCGCACGATCCTGGTCTGGTGCCCCGACTGGCCCCTGCTCGCCGCCGCAGCGGACGCCGGGCTCGATGCGGAGACCCCGCTCGCGCTCACCGAGAAGAGCCTCGTCTTCGCCTGCTCCCCCGGGGCGCGGGCCGAGGGTGTGCGCCGCGGCATGCGGATCCGCGAGGCCCAGTCGCGCTGCACCGGGCTGGCCGTGCTCCCCTACGACCCCGTGCTCGACCACCGCGCCTTCGAGCCGCTCGTCCAGGCGCTGGAGGAGATCACCCCGGGCGTGCAGCTGATCCGGCCCGGGCTCTGCGCGATCCGCGCCCGCGGGCCGCGCCGCTACTACGGCACCGAGCAGTCGGCGGCCGAGGCCGTGCTCCAGCGGCTCGCCGAGCTGGGCGTGCCGCTCGCGCGCGCCGGAATAGCCGACGGCCTCTTCGCCTCCGAGCTCGCGGCCAAGCACTCCGGCACCGCGGTGGCGATCGTGCCGGCCGGCGAGAGCGCGGCGTTCCTCGCGCCACTGCCGCTCGACGCCCTCGAGACCGAGGCCGTCGGCGCCCGCACCCGCACGACCGGCAAGGGCGAGGACCTCATCGCCCTGCTGCGCCGGCTGGGTGTCCGGACCCTCGGCGCCTTCGCGCAGCTGCCGCGCGACGACGTCTCCGCGCGCTTCGGCCCCGAGGGGGCGCGCGCGCACGTGCTGGCCTCGGGCGCCGAGACCGAGACGGTCGTCCCGCGGCTCCCGCCCGAGCGGCTCGACCGCGTGCTCGAGTTCGAGCCGCCGCTGGACCGGATCGACCAGGCGGCCTTCGCCTTCCGCGTCCCGGCGGAGGAGTTCGTCGCCGGGCTCACCCGGGCGCAGCTGGTGGCGACCGCGATCAGGATCGAGGTCGTCAGCGACCGCGGCGAGGTGTCCTCCCGCAGCTGGCTGCACCCGCGCTGGTTCACCCCGGGCGACGTCGTCGACCGCGTCCGCTGGCAGCTCCAGGGCAACGGCGCGATCGACACGGGGCTCGGCTCCCCGATCGCCCGGCTGTCGGTCGAGCCCGAGGCGGTCGACGCGATCGGGAACCACGAGCAGGGACTCTGGGGCACGGCTCCGGAGGAGCGGGTGCACCACGGTCTCAGCCGCGTGCAGAGCATGCTCGGCCACGAGGCCGTCGTCACGGCGTCGGTGGGCGGGGGCCGGTCGCTCGGCGACCGCCAGCACCTGATCCCCTGGGGGGACAGGGAGCCGGGCGACGCCCGGCCGCGCGGGCTGCCGTGGCCGGGGGCGCTGCCGCCGCCCCTGCCGCCCACGGTCTTCGCGGAGCCGACGGCCGTCCTGGTGCGCGGTCCCCGCGGGGAGACGGTCTCGGTCGACGACCGCGGCTCCCTCACCTCCGTCCCCGCCTACTTCGCGCCCGGCTCCTCACAGGCCCGCCTGCAGCCGGTGACGGGGTGGGCCGGTCCTTGGCCGATCGACGAGCGCTGGTGGGACGCGCGAACAGCAGTCCGCTACGACCGCTTCCAGGTCGTCGACTCCGACGGCGTCGCCTGGCTGCTGCTCTGCCTCGACGGCGAGTGGGCGGCCGAGGCCCGCTACGACTGACTCCCCCGGCTGCTGACGGCCGCGAT
Organism: Rathayibacter sp. VKM Ac-2929; assembly: GCF_022815495.1. NCBI lineage: Bacteria > Bacillati > Actinomycetota > Actinomycetes > Micrococcales > Microbacteriaceae > Rathayibacter > Rathayibacter sp. VKM Ac-2929. The sequence goes on along the minus strand of NZ_JALGRV010000004.1, from coordinate 358,480 downwards.
CCGATCCTCCCGAGCACGACGACCGAAGGAGCCCCCGATGGGCTGGAACAACCCCCCGATCCCCTGGTCGGAGTTCGAGCGCCGCCTCTCCAGCACGACCAGGAGCGACGGCACGACCGTCCGCGGCGACGGCGGCGACAGCCCCGCCTGGTCGCACAAGCGCCCCGCCTATACGCCCGGCGCCGACGTCCGGCCGCCGGACGAGAAGGTGCCCTATGCCGAGCTGCACGCGCACTCGCACTTCAGCTTCCTCGACGGCGCCAGCAAGCCGGAGGAGCTGATCGAGGAGGCCGTCCGGCTCGGCATCGACACCCTCGCCCTCACCGACCACGACGGGCTCTACGGGATCGTCCGGATGGCGGAGGCCGCGCAGGACCACGGGGTCCGCACCGCCTTCGGCGCCGAGCTCTCGCTGGGGCTCCGCGCCCCGCAGAACGGCGTCGCCGATCCCGAGGGCACGCACCTGCTCGTCCTCGCCCGCCGCGAGGAGGGCTACCACCGGCTCGCCCGCGCGATCACCACCGCCCAGCTCGCCGGCGCCGAGAAGGGCAAGCCGAGCTACGACCTCGACGAGCTCGCCCGGGCCGCCGACGGCCACTGGATCGTGCTGACCGGCTGCCGGAAGGGCGCCGTCCGTCAGGCACTGGTCGCGAGCGGCGAGGCGGCGGCCGAGGAGGAGGTGCGCGAGCTCGTAGCCCTCTTCGGCGCCCGCAACGTCCTCGTCGAGCTCTTCGACCACGGCGACCCGCTCGCCTCCCTGCACAACGACCAGCTCGCCGGCATCGCCGAGCGGCTGCAGCTGCGGCTCGTCGCCACCGGCAACGTGCACTACGCCCGGCCCGAGGACCGCCCCCTGCAGACGGCGCTGGCCGCGGTCCGCGCCCGGAGGAGCCTCGACGAGATGGACGGCTGGCTGCCCGCCTCCGGCGGTGCGCACCTGCGCTCGGGTGCCGAGATGGCCGAGCGCTTCTCCCGCTACCCCGGTTCCGTCGAGAACACCGTGCTGATCGCCGACGAGATCGCCTTCGAGCTCGGGCGGGTCCGCCCCCGGCTGCCCCGTCAGGACGTGCCAGAGGGGCACACCCCGATGAGCTGGCTGCGCCACCTGGTGCAGCTCGCGGTGCCGTCGAAGTACCCGGGCGCCGACTCCGACGTGCACGAGCGCCTCGAGAAGGAGCTCGCCGTGATCGAGGCCAAGGACTTCCCCGGCTACTTCCTCATCGTCCACGACATCGTGCACTTCGCCAAGGGCAGGGGGATCCTCTGCCAGGGCCGCGGCTCGGCCGCCAACTCGGCGGTCTGCTACGTCCTGGGGATCACCGCGGTGGACTCGATCTTCTACGGGCTGCCCTTCGAGCGCTTCCTCTCCAGCATCCGCGACGAGGAGCCCGACATCGACGTCGACTTCGACTCCGAGCGGCGCGAGGAGGTCATCCAGCACGTCTACGAGAAGTACGGGCGGCTGAACGCGGCGCAGGTGGCCAACGTCATCACCTACCGCCCCAAGTTCGCCGTCCGGGACATGGCGAAGGCGCTGGGCTACAGCGCCGGGCAGCAGGACGGCTGGTCGAAGCAGATCGAGCACTGGGGCTCGATCACCGAGAGCCCCGAGCACGACATCCCGGACGACGTCGTCGCGCTGACAAAGAAGGTGCTCGGCACGCCCCGGCACCTGGGCATCCACTCCGGCGGCATGGTGCTCACCGACCGGCCGGTCGGCGAGGTCTGCCCGATCGAGCCCGCCCGGATGGAGAAGCGCACCGTCCTGCAGTGGGACAAGGACGACTGCGCCTGGATGGGCCTGGTCAAGTTCGACCTGCTCGGGCTGGGGATGCTCGCCGCCCTGCAGTACACCTTCGACCTCGTGGCCGAGCACGTCGGCGAGAAGTGGGACCTCTCGACGATCCCGCGCGAGGAGAAGGGCGTCTACGACCAGCTCTGCCGGGCCGACTCCATCGGGGTGTTCCAGGTCGAGAGCCGCGCGCAGATGGGCACCCTCCCCCGGCTCCAGCCGCGGCGCTTCTACGACCTCGTGATCGAGGTGGCGCTGATCCGCCCCGGTCCGATCCAGGGCGGCGCGGTGCACCCCTACATCCGGCGGAAGCTCGGCGAGGAGCCGATCACCTACCAGCACCCCCTGCTGGTCACGCCGCTCAAGCGCACCCTCGGCGTTCCGCTGTTCCAGGAGCAGCTGATGCAGGTCGCGGTGGCGGTCGGCGACTGCAACGCGGAGGACGCGGATCTGCTGCGCCGCGCGATGGGCTCCAAGCGCGGCACCGAGAAGATCGAGTCGCTCCGGGAGCGGCTCTACGAGGGCATGGCTCGCAACGGGATCACCGACGAGGTCGCCGACGACATCTACCGACGGATCCAGGCCTTCGCCAACTTCGGCTTCGCCGAGAGCCACGCGATCAGCTTCGCGCTGCTGGTCTACGCCAGTGCCTGGCTGCGCCTGCACTACCCCGCCGCCTTCACCGCGGCCCTGCTCCGGGCTCAGCCGATGGGCTTCTACGCCCCGCACACCCTGGTCGCCGACGCCCGCCGGCACGGTGTCCGCGTCGAGTCCCCCGACGTCAACCGCTCCCTGTCGCACCCCGGGCTCGAGGCGCTCGACGGGCCGCCGGCCCCGCGGCGGGGCGGGGCGCCGCACGGGCAGGACTCCTGCCTCTCCGCCGAGCAGGCGCCGACGGGCCTCTTCGACCGGTCGCAGCACTTCGACACCGACGACCACCGCCGCGACGCCGGCTTCGTCATCCGCCTGGGCCTCGCCGGGGTGAAGGGCATCGGCACCGCGCTGGCCGAGCACATCGTCGCCGAGCGGGAGCGCGGCGGGCCCTACGCGAGCATGGCCGACCTCTCGCGCCGGGTCGGGCTGAACGCGACCCAGCTCGAGGCGCTCGGCGCCGCGGGATCCTTCGACTCGCTCGGGCTCCAGCGCCGCCAGGCGCTCTGGGAGGCGGGCTCCGCCGCCGCCGACCGCCAGGAGTTCCTGCCCGACTCGATCGTCGCCGTCCAGCCGCCGCTGCTGCCGATGCTCTCGGCGCAGGAGCGGGTCGTCTTCGACTTCTGGGCCACCGGCATCTCGCCCGACGACCATCCGCTCCGGCATTTGAGGGAGAGCCTCACCCGCCGGGGAGCGCGGTCCACGGCCGACCTGCCCGGCACGCCCTCGGGCACCCGGATCGAGGTCGGCGGTGTCGTGATCCACCGTCAACGTCCCTCCACAGCCGCCGGAGTGACCTTCATGAACCTCGAGGACGAGCACGGGATCCTCAACGTCATCTGCTCCGTCGGAGTATGGAACCGCTACCGGCGCACCGCGCGCGAGGCTCCCGCACTCCTCATCCGCGGGATCCTCGAGCGCTCCGACGAGGGGGTGACCAACCTCCTCGCCGACCGCTTCGAGGCGCTGTCGGTCACCGCCCGGACCACCGCCCGCAACTTCCGATGACCGCCCGTCGGACCACGACCGCCCCAGCACCGCGAGCGCTTCCGCGCCCGCATCACCCGCGAGAAAGCGACACCATGACGAACACGGACCACGCCCTCCACCCCTCGGCGCTCGATGTGCCGCTGCGCGACGACCGGGACCTGCGCGAGCGCGTCTCGTCCCTCATCGGGCCCGCCTACCGGCGTGCACTCTGGCCGATCCTGCTCGACCGGGCCGGCTACCAGCTGCCCATCCTCTACCCCGTGGACGGACTCCCCGTACACCCCGACGAGGAGAAGACCGAGCGCATCGTCGCGACCCTCGCGAAAGCGGTCGCGCATCACGACGTGGGCTCGCTCGCCTTCGCGCTCGAGCGCCCGGGCCGGGCGTTCCTCGGCGAGACCGACCGGGTGCTCGCCCGCCAGCTGAGCGCCGCCTGCCACCGGCGGGCCATGCCGCTGCGTGCCCTGCTGCTCGTGCACGACGACGGCGTGCGGATCATCGCCGACGCCGAGCACTCCGTGCCGGCCCGCTGACAGGTCTCCGGCGGGCGGAGGCGTTCACGGGCTCGGGCGCGATGGGTGAGAGGAACGACACGCGCGCCGGCCCGAGTCGGCTCGGACCGGCGCGGCGGACCCCTACTCGGCGTCGCTGAGCGTGATCAGCAGCGAGGACGCGGCGAGGTCGACCTCGGTGTCGCCGGGCTGGACCGCGTACTCGCCCACGGCGAGGAGCGACTCCGCCACCTCGGGCAGCGGGACCCGCGCCGACGACTCGCCGACGTTGATCGCGATCGTCACCCGGCCGCGGCCGAGGGTGAGCCAGCGCTCGTCCTCGTCGAGCTCGACGCGCACCGAGCCGAAGCGCGGGTCGGTCAGCTCGGGGAAGCGGCGGCGCAGCGCCGCCAGCTCGCGGTAGACGGCGAGGATGCGCGCACCGCGCCCCTCCTCCGCCTCGGACCAGTCGAGCTTGGAGCGCTCGAAGGTCTCGGGGTCCTGCGGGTCGGGCACGACCTCCGGGTCCCAGCCCATCTTCGCGAACTCCTCGATGCGGCCCTTCGCCGTCGCCTCGCCCAGATCCTTCTCCGGGTGCGAGGTGAAGAACTGCCACGGGGTGGACGCCGCCCACTCCTCGCCCATGAAGAGCATCGGGGTGAACGGGCCGAGCAGCGTCAGCGCGGCGGCGATCGCCAGCCGGCCCTCGTCGAGGGTCGCGGTCAGCCGGTCGCCGATCGCCCGGTTGCCGATCTGATCGTGGTTCTGGCTGCAGACCACGAGGCGCCAGGTCGGCATCCGCTCGGTGTCGATCGGGCGGCCGTGATGCCGGCCGCGGAACGTGGAGAGGGTGCCGTCGTGGAAGAAGCCGCGGGTGAGGACCTTGCCGAGCGCGCCGAGCGGCGCGAAGTCCTCGTAGTAGCCGGTCGTCTCGCCGGTGAGGGCGACGTGCACGGCGTGGTGGAAGTCGTCGCTCCACTGCGCGTCGAGCCCGTAGCCGCCCGCCTCGCGCGGGGTGATCAGCTTCGGGTCGTTGAGGTCCGACTCCGCGATCAGGGTCAGCGGGCGCCCGACGTCGGCCGAGAGCACCGCGACCTCGGCGGCCATCTCCTCCAGCACGTGCACGGCGCGCTCGTCCGAGAGGGCGTGCACCGCGTCGAGGCGCAGGGCGTCGACGTGGTAGTCGCGCAGCCACATCAGCGCGTTGTCGAGGATGTAGCCGCGGACGACGTCCGAGCCCTCCCCGTCGAGGTTGATCGAGCTGCCCCAGGTGTTGGCCTTCTCGTTCTTCAGGTACGGGCCGAACTCGGGCAGGTAGTTGCCGCTCGGGCCGAGGTGGTTGTAGACCACGTCCTGCACGATGCCCAGTCCCGCGCGGTGCGCCGCGTCGACGAAGCGCTGGTAGGCCTCCGGTCCGCCGTACGCCTCCGAGACGGCGTACCAGAGGACGCCGTCGTAGCCCCAGTTGTGCGTGCCGTTCACCGCGTTGACCGGGAGGATCTCGATGAAGTCGACGCCGATCGAGCGCAGGTGCTCCAGCCGGCCGGCGGCCGAGTCGAGCGTGCCCTCGGGGGTGAAGGTGCCGATGTGCAGCTCGTAGATCACGGCCCCCGCCAGCTGGCGGCCCGTCCAGGCCTGGTCGGCCCACTCGAACGCGCTCGGGTCGTAGCTGCGGGAGAGCTCGTGGACTCCCCCGGGCTGGCGGCGCGAGCGCGGGTCCGGGAACGGCCCCTTGCCGTCCACCAGGTAGCCGTAGTCGATCTCGCCGGTCGCAGCGACCGACCCGGAGACCCGCCACCAGCCCTCGTCGCCGAAGCGGGCCATCGCGACCGTCCCGCCCGCACCCAGGGCGAGCTCGACGGAGGACGCGTCGGGCGCCCACACGTCGAAGCGCTCGGGTCCGGAGGCGGGCAGGGCGTAGCGGTAGGGCGTCGTGCTGATCACGGGGTTCTCCAGGGTCGTTCGAACGGGGTCGGCAGGAAGGGACTCGCCGGGTCAGGCGACCGGCGCGAGCAGGGCGACCGGGTAGCCGCCGCCGAGGATCTCCGACACGGCGGTCGGCCCGCCGGCGAAGGTGCGCCCGGTGAGGACGTCCACGACCGGGTGCCCGGGCAGGACGATCAGGGTCTCGCCCCAGCCGCCCTCGGCCGCGAGCCGCGCGGGCAAGCGGGTGGCGACCGTCAGCGCACCGCCGCGGTCGAAGGCGATCGCGTGCTCGGCGGCCGGCCCGATGGCGGGGACGGCGGCGTAGCGCGTGAACAGCTCCGGCCGGTCGCGGCGCAGGCGCAGGGCCCGCGAGGTGACGAGCAGCTTGGCCGCGCCCTCCGCGTCGATCTCCGGCAGCCAGCCGCCGTCGATCCGCTCGAGCAGCGCCCGGCGCTCGGCGAAGTCGACCGGGCGGCGGTTGTCGGGGTCGACGAGCGACGTCTCCCACAGCTCGCTGCCCTGGTAGACATCCGGGATGCCCGGCGCCGTCAGCTGGACGAGCTTGGCCGAGAGGCTGTTCGACCAGCCGTCGGCCGAGACGCGCGCCACGGTGTCCTCGATCAGGCGGCGCACGGCCGCGTCGTCGAAGGCGGCGTCGACCGCCGCGTGCATCCGCTTCTCGAACGCCTCGTCCGGAGCGGTCCACATCGTCGAGCTGCCGGCCTCGCGCGACGCCTTCTCGGCGTAGGCGTGCAGGCGCTCGCGGGACGCGGGCCAGGTGCCGACGATCGCCTCCCAGAGAAGGTGCTCGACCGGTCCGTCGCCGAAGCCGGCGTGCTCGTGCAGCGAGCGGAGCGTCTCGGCCCAGGCCTCGGCGTCCTCCGCGAGGGCGGTGATGCGGGCGCGGGTGTCCTCGCCGCGCTTGGTGTCGTGCGTCGACAGCGTGGTGAGCGAGGCCGGGAAGGACGCCTGGCGGACGCCCTGGCGGCGGTGGAACTCCTCCAGGTCGATCGCGAACTCGTCCGGGTCGGCGCCGACCTCGTTGAGCGAGGTGAGGCGGCTGTAGCGGTAGAACGCCGTGTCCTCGACGCCCTTCGCCATCACCATGCCGGAGGTCTGCTGGAAGCGGACCGACACGGGGGTGCCGGTCTCCTCGAGCAGCGCGGCGACCTCGTCGATCGTCGCGGCGATCTCGGGGCGGCGGTGCCGCGCGTCGAGCCGCGCGTGCTCGAGGTGCTCGGCGCCGTAGGGCAGGTAGCTGCGGTAGACCGGGAAGGTCGCGAGCAGCTCGGCGATCGCGTCGTCCGCGCCGTCGACCTGCGGGATCAGGCGGGCCAGGCGGAGCACCTCGGAGCGGAGGATGCCGTCGGCGATGCCGCGCTTGGTGTCGTGGATCAGGTCGGCCCAGTCCACCGGCTCGCCGCCGTCGCCCAGCTCCGCGTCCAGGCCCTCGAGCACCGGACGGGCGTCGGGGTCGACGAGGATGCGGTCGATGTCGGCGAGCGCGTCGTAGCCGGTGGTGCCCACGGTCGCCCAGTGCGCGGGCAGCTGCTCGTCGCCCTCGAGGATCTTCTCGACCCAGACGGGCGCGCCGTCGATGGCGCGGGCGAGGTCGTCCAGGTAGCCGCCCGGGTCGGCCAGGCCGTCCGGGTGATCCACGCGCAGGCCGTCGGCGAGGCCCTCGGTGAACCAGCGGACGATCTCGCGGTGCGAGGCCTCGAAGACCTCGGGCCGCTCGACCGTGATCGCGGCGAGGGTGTTCACCGCGAAGAAGCGGCGGTAGTTCAGCTCGGCGTCGGCACGGCGCCAGTTGACCAGCTCGTAGCTCTGGCGGGCGTGCACGGTGCGGCCGGAGTCGCCGGGCTCGGCGGTGCCGGGCGCGATCGGCAGACGGTTCTCGTAGTAGTGCAGCTCGTCGCCGACGACCTCGAGCGCATCGAGCTCGCTGTCACTGTCGCCCTCCGAGGCCCCGTCGCCGAGGATCGGCACGCGCAGCTTGCCGGCGCCCGCCGCCCAGTCGATGTCGAAGGCCTCGGCGTAGCGGGAGTCGCGGCCGTGCTTCAGCAGGTCCCACCACCAGGCGTTCTCCACCGGCGTCGCGACGCCCATGTGGTTCGGCACGATGTCGATGAGGACGCCGAGGCCCTCCTTCCTCGCCGCCGCGGAGGCGTGGGCGAGGCCCTCGCCGCCGCCGCGGGCCGGGTCGACCTGCGAGTGGTCGACGACGTCGTAGCCGTGGTCCGAGCCGGGCTCGGCGGTCAGCAGCGGCGAGAAGTACAGCCAGTCGGCGCCGAGGGAGCGCACGTAATCGGCCACCGTCGCGGCCTCGTCGAGATCGAAGCCGGAGCGGATCTGGAGTCGGTAGGTGGAGGCGGGCAGTCGCAACGTCAGGCTCCTGTCGAGGGTGCGGTCGCGGAGTCGGTCGACTCCTCGTGAGGGCTGGTGTGGCCCGTGGTGGTGATGGTCGGGATGGCCGAGGTGGCGGCGAGCGAGGCCAGCGAGGCCGCGACCGAGTGGTCGACCTCGGGCTCGGGGGCGCTGTGCTCCTGGAGGATCACGAGCGACTTCGCCTGCACGGTGAGGAGCGCGCCGGCGGGACGCGGGACCGAGTCGGCCTCGGCACCGGCGGTGTCGACCAGGACGGCCCACTCCACTGCGTACTCGTCGCTCGGGATGGTGAACTCCACGTCCACGTCGTCGGCGTTGAAGTAGAGCAGGAAGCTGTCGTCGACGACCGGCTGGCCGCGCTCATCGCGCTCGCGGATGCCGTTGCCGTTGAGGTAGATGCCGACCGAGCGGTCCAGGCCCGAGTCCCAGTCCGACGGCGTCATCTCGGTGCCGTCCGCCTTGAACCAGACGATGTCCGGCAGCGGCTCGCCGGTGCCGCGGAGGACCGGGCGCCCGTCGAAGAAGCGGCCGCGGCGGAACGTCGGGTGCTCGGCGCGGAGCCGGATCAGCGCCGCGGTGAACTCCACCAGCGGCCGGTCCGCCTTCTCCCAGTCGATCCAGGTCAGCTCGCTGTCCTGGGCGTAGGTGTTGTTGTTGCCGTTCTGGGTGCGGCCGAGCTCGTCGCCGTGCAGGATCATCGGCACGCCCTGCGAGATCAGCATCGTCGCGAGGAAGTTGCGCTGCTGGCGGGCGCGCAGGCCGAGGACCTTCGGGTCGTCGGTGGGGCCCTCGGCGCCGTGGTTCCAGGAGCGGTTGTGCGACTCGCCGTCGTTGCCGTCCTCGCCGTTGGCGTCGTTGTGCTTCTCGTTGTAGGAGACGAGGTCGCGCAGGGTGAAGCCGTCGTGCGCGGTGACGAAGTTGATCGAGGCGACCGGGTAGCGGCCGGAGCGCGCGTAGAGGTCGGCCGAGCCGGTGAGCCGCGAGGCGAACTCGCCCAGGGTCGAGGGCTCGCCGCGCCAGAAGTCGCGGACGGTGTCGCGGTACTTCCCGTTCCACTCCGTCCACTGCGGCGGGAAGTTGCCGACCTGGTAGCCGCCGGGGCCGACGTCCCACGGCTCGGCGATCAGCTTGACCTGCGAGACCACCGGGTCCTGCTGGACGAGCTCGAAGAAGGTGGAGAGCCGGTCGACGTCGTAGAACTCGCGGGCCAGCGCCGAGGCGAGGTCGAAGCGGAAGCCGTCGACGCGCATCTCGGTCACCCAGTAGCGCAGCGAGTCCATGATCAGCTGCAGCGAGTGCGGGTGGCGCACGTTGAGGGTGTTCCCGGTGCCGGTGTAGTCCATGTAGTAGCGCTTGTCGTCGTCGACCAGGCGGTAGTACGCCTCGTTGTCGATGCCGCGGAACGACAGCGTCGGGCCGAGGTGGTTGCCCTCCGCGGTGTGGTTGTAGACCACGTCGAGGATGACCTCGATGCCGGCCGCGTGCAGGGCCTTCACCATGCTCTTGAACTCCTGGACCTGCTGGCCCAGGTCGCCGGTGGCGGTGTAGGTGTTCTGCGGCGCGAAGAAGCCGATCGTGTTGTAGCCCCAGTAGTTCGAGAGGCCCTTCTCGATCAGCGTCGAGTCGTTGACGAACTGGTGCACCGGCATCAGCTCGAGGGCGGTGATGCCGAGGTGCTTGAGGTGCGCGATCACGGCGGGGTGGGCGACGCCGGCGTAGGTGCCGCGCAGCTCCTCCGGCACGTCGGGGTGGCTCTTGGTGAGCCCCTTCACGTGCGCCTCGTAGATCACGGTGCTGTCGTACGAGGTGCGCGGACGGCGGTCGCCGGCCCAGTCGAAGAACGGGTTGATGACGACGCCCATCATCATGTGCGGCGCCGAGTCCTCGTCGTTGGTCGAGTCCGGGTCGCCGAAGGTGTACGAGAAGAGCGACTGGTCCCAGTCGATCTCGCCCGAGACGGCCTTCGCGTACGGGTCCAGCAGCAGCTTGTTCGGGTTGCAGCGGTGTCCGCCGGCCGGGTCGTACGCGCCGTGGACGCGGTAGCCGTAGCGCTGGCCGGGCTGGACCTGCGGGAGGTAGCAGTGCCAGACGTAGGCGTCCGACTCGAGCACCTCGACGCGCGTCTCGGTGCCGTCCTCCTCGAAGAGGCACAGCTCGACGCGCTCGGCGGCCTCGCTGAAGAGAGCGAAGTTCGTGCCGCTTCCATCGAAGGTGGCGCCCAAGGGGTAGGCGGTTCCGGGCCAGGTCTCCACGAGACTCCTCTGAGTTCTGGTCTCGGGCGATCCGGGGGAGGCCGACGGGCGGTCTGCGGATGCCCGACGTCGGGGGTGATGGTCCGTCACCTTCGCGACGGACCGACTGCCCAGCTTAGCGAGAGGCTCCTCCCGCGCTTCCGGGGAGGCCACGCTCAGACAGTACGGACCCCGCCGATCCGCGGCGAGGGCTGGACCGGTCGCCGCGCATCCAGTAGAGATCCGCCGTTCTCGGGGCTCAGTGCGAGCCGATCCGCTTCCGCAGCAGGTCGATCCGCGCCTGCAGCTGGGTCACGCTCGCCTGCGCGACCGCGGGCCCGCCGCAGAGCCGGCGCAGCTCGGTGTGCACCTGGCCGTGGGTCTCCCCCGTGTTGCGCGCCCAGAGCCCGACCAGCGAGTTCAGCAGGCTGCGCTGCTCCTTGAGCGTGCGGTAGAGCGGCGCGGGGATCTCGCTCTCCTTCGCCTCCACCGGAGCCTGCGCCCCGTGAGCGCCGGCGCGCCCGCCCGCGCGCTTCGCCTGCCGCTGCTGGCGGTGCTGCAGCAGCTCGCGCACCTGCTCCGGCTCGAGCAGACCGGGAAGGCCGATGAAGTCGAGCTCCTCCTCGCTCTCGACCTCCACCTCCATGCCGAACTCCGCGCCCTCGTACATCACGCGGTCGAAGGTGGCGGCCGAGCCGAGCGACTCGAAGCGGCCCTCCTCGAGCAGGTCGGAGGAGGCCTTGGCCTCGCGCTCCGCGTCGGCCATCAGGTCGGCCTCGGGGTACTCCTCGTCGTCCGAGACGCGGCGGTCGAGGGCGTGGTCGCGCTGCTGCTCCATCGAGCCCGCGAGCGCGAGCAGCCCCGGCACGTTGGGCAGGAAGATCGAGGCGGTCTCGCCGCGGCGCCGGGCACGGACGAAGCGCCCGATCGCCTGCGCGAAGAACAGCGGGGTCGAGGCGGAGGTGGCGTAGACGCCGACGGCCAGGCGCGGCACGTCCACGCCCTCCGACACCATCCGCACGGCGACCATCCACCGGCTGTCGCCCTTGGAGAACTCCTCGATCCGGTCGCTCGCCTCCTTCTCGTCGGAGAGGACGACGGTGACGGGCTGGCCGCTGATCTCGCGGAGCATCGCCGCGTAGGCGCGCGCCGCGTAGTGGTCGGTCGCGATGACGAGGCCGCCGGCGTCGGGGATCCCGCGGCGCACCTCGGTCAGCCGGGTGTTCGCCGCGCGCAGGACCGAGGGGATCCACTCCCCCTTGGGGTCGAGCGCCGTCCGCCAGGCCTGCGAGGTGATGTCCTTGGTGTTGCCCTCGCCGAGCCGCGCCTCCATCTCGTCGCCGGCCTTCGACTTCCAGCGCATCTGGCCGGCGTAGACCATGAAGAGCACCGGCCGGACGACGCCGTCGGCGAGCGCGCGGCCGTAGCCGTAGGCGTAGTCGGTCAGCGAGGTGCGGATGCCCTCCTGGTCGGGCAGGTAGCTGACGAACGGGATGGGCGCGGTGTCGGAGCGGAACGGGGTCCCGGTGAGCGAGAGCCGGCGGGCGGCCGGCTCGAAGGCCTCGCGGATCGCGTCGCCCCAGCTCAGCGCGTCGCCGCCGTGGTGCACCTCGTCGAGGATGACCAGCGAGCGGCCGGAGAGGGTCAGCTCGCGGTGCAGCTCGGGCCGCACGGCGACCTGCGCATAGGTGATGGCGACGCCGTGGTAGTGCTTGGCGTGCCGGCCCATCCGGTTGGTGAAGGTGGGGTCGAGCCGGATGCCGACGCGGTGCGCCGCCTCGGCCCACTGGCGCTTGAGGTGCTCTGTCGGGGCGACGACGGTGATGCGGTCGACGGTGCGGTTGTGCAGCAGCTCGGCGGCCAGGCGGAGGGCGAACGTCGTCTTGCCGGCGCCGGGCGTCGCGGCCGCGAGGAAGTCCCGCGGCTCGTGCTGGAAGTAGGCCTCGAGGGCCTCCGCCTGCCAGGCCCGCAGCTTGTTCGCGGTGCCCCACGGCGCCCTGCCGGGGAACGACGGGGACAGGTGCTCCGCGGCGGAGGTGCCGACCTGATGACCGAAGTTCGAGGGACTGTTCACGTGGACCGAGGCTAGCCGACACCTCCGACGCCGGGCGCCGGTCCGCGCACCCGCGGGGCAGGGCCCGGCGTGTCGGGATCGTCCGGGCGACGGACCCCCTCCGCCCGCTCGGAGCGCAGAATGGAGGGATGGTCGAGCAGCGTCATCCGTGGTCCCGCTACGTCGCCCTGGGCGACTCCTTCACCGAGGGGATCGGCGATCCCGAGCCCTCCAGCCCCGGCGGTCACCGCGGCTGGGCCGACCGCGTCGCGGAGGTGCTCGGCAGTCAGAACGACGACTTCGCCTACGCGAACCTGGCCGTGCGCGGGCGGCTGCTGCAGCAGATCGTCGACGAGCAGATCGAGCCCGCTCTCGCGCTGCGCCCGGACCTGATCACCATCTCCGCGGGCGGCAACGACGTCATCCGTCCCGGCACCGACCCGGACGACATCGCCCGCCGCTTCGAGGAGGGACTGGCGCGGCTGCGCTCCGACGGCGCGACGGTGGTGCTCTTCACCGGCGTCGACGTCAGCTTCTCCCCCGTCTTCGCGCGGATCCGCGGCAAGGTGGCCATCTTCAACGAGAACCTCCGCGCGCTCGCCGAGCGCTACGACTGCATCGTCGCCGACCAGTGGTCGCTGCAGGAGATCCAGGACGTGCGGATGTGGGCGCCGGACCGCCTGCACCTCAACCCGCACGGCCACCACGAGGTGGCGCGGATGGTGCTGAAGGCCCTCAACGTCGAGAACACCCTCCGCCCGTTCGCTCCGGAGCCGGCGCCGACGCCGACCTGGCGGGCCGCCCGCCGCGAGGACGCGAAGTGGGCCCGCGAGTACCTCGTCCCGTGGGTGCTGCGCCGGGTGCGCCACCAGTCCTCCGGCGACTTCATCACCGCCAAGCGGCCGGACGCCGGCCCCTACCTGCAGCGCCCGCCCGAGTCGATCCCCGGCACCCCCGTCCCCGGCAACGCGACCCCCGAGGAGGTCGCCGCCGACATCGCGACGGCCGGCGTCCGCATCGTCGTCGACGACACCGACTCGTAGGCGGCCCCTGCTGGTCGCGGAGCCGCGCAACGGCGCCGTTGCATGCTGGTCGCGGAGCCGCGCAGCGGCGCCGTTGCATGCTGGTCGAGTAGCCGCGCAGCGGCGTATCGAGACCCACCCTGCTGAGCAACGTGGATCTCGATACGCCCTCTGCGCGGGCTACTCGATCAGCAAGGAAGCGGCGTCGCGCGACCCGCCTAGCCGAAGAGCTCGCCCGGATTCGTCACGCGCCAGCCGAACCCCGGGTCCTCGATGGTCCCGTCCGCGACGAGCGGCACCGGGTACGCCTGCCCGTTGACGGCCACGTTCACGGTCCCGACCTCCTGCCCGTCCGCGACGACCTCCACCGGATCGAGGGACACGCTCGTGGTGACGGTCGTCGCACCCCAGACCAGGAGCGACTGCGCCTCGCTGCTCTCCGCCACCGCCGACTCGCCCCAGGCGCTGGTGTAGCTGCCGAAGTCCTGCCCCTCCTCGGTCAGCGTCACCGTCCGGAAGCCCGCCTCGACGGTCGGGATCAGCGTCAGGACGTCCGCCGCGAGCTGCGGATGCGTCCGAGCACCGACCACGACGCCGACGAGCGTCACCGGCCGTCCCTCGACCGTGGTGTCGAGCGAGAACAGCAGGCACGCGCCGGCCTCGTCGGTCGTGCCGGTCTTGATCCCGTCCACGCCGGCCTGCCCGAGGAGCTTGTTGGTGTTCTCCACCGTCCCCACGCCCGGGATCACCGCGGAGGGCATCGCCACGATCGGCGCGAGCACCGGATCCCCGATCAGCAGCTCGCCGAGCACCACCATCTCGAGCGTGGTGCTCACCGTCGCCGGCGACAGCCCGCTCGTGTCGGCGACCACCGTGCCGGTGAGCCCGCGCTCGTCCAGCCAGGTGCGGGCGGCGGCGAGGTAGCCCTCCTCCGAGCCGAAGGCCCAGACGGCGAGCGACTTCGCGTAGTTGTTGGCCGAGGGCAGCATCAGCACGGTCAGCGCCTCGCGCTCCGTGAGCTCCAGCCCGGCCGAGACCGGCGCGACCGAGCCGTTCTCGGCCACGGAGTCGTTGTAGTAGCCGACGTCCGTGCTCGTGAACGCGATCGTCTCGCCGTCCGTCCCCTCCGCGATCGGCTTCGCCGACAGCACCACCAGCGCCGTCACCACCTTCGCGATGCTGCCGATCGGCAGCTGCCCGGTCGAGCCGTAGGTGGAGAGCATCCCGCCGTCCGCCGGCCCCTGCACGCCCACCGCCGAGATCGCCCCGGCGCCGTAGGACGGCCACGCGACCGCGGGCGCGTCGATCACCGTGGGCGGCGTCTCCTGCACGACCGCCGTCGCGACGGGCAGCTCGGCTCCGGCCGCGTTCGCGGCGTACGCGCCGCTCGCGCTGACGAGCACCGCCGCGAGGACGACGCCGATCACGGCGAGCGGACGCGGGCGGCGCCGCCGGGGTGCCTCCGGCGCGGGCGCAGCCGTGACGCTGCCCACGACGTCGATCGGCGAGCGGTCGGGGCGCGTCGGAGAAGTCACCCGGTCATCGTAGGCGGACCCCCGCCGGACACCGCGGAGGCGGCGCGGGGCTGCCGCCCGCCGTTCCGCACCGCCTGTTCGGAGCAGACGGCTCCGCCCAGTCGACTCAGCGCCCCCGCGTCAGCGCCCACAGTGCGACGGCGCTCGCCGAGGCCACGTTCAGCGAGTCCACGCCGTGCAGCATCGGGATGGTCACCACGGTGTCGGCCGCGTCCAGTGCCGCCCGGCTCAGCCCGTCACCCTCGGCCCCCAGCACGATCGCCACGCGCTCGGGCCGGTCGGCCGCGTACTCGTCCAGCGGCACCGCGTCCGGCGCGAGTGCCAGCGCGGCGACCGAGAACCCCGCGGCGAGCAGCTCGGTCCGCGCCGGCCCCCACTCCGGGATCCGCGTCCACGGCACCTGCATCACCGTGCCCATGCTCACCCGCACGCTCCGCCGGTAGAGCGGGTCCGCGCAGCGCGGGCTCACCAGCACCGCATCGGCCCCCATCCCGGCAGCCGCGCGGAAGACGGCGCCGACGTTGGTGTGGTCGACGAGGTCCTCGAGGATGACGACGAGCCGCGCGTCCTCGAGCAGCGACGCCATCGACGGCAGCTCCGGACGCCGCATCGACGCGAGCGCCCCGCGGTGCAGATGGAACCCGGTCAGCTCCTCGATCATCGCGTCCGGCCCGACGAACACCGGCACGTCCGGGAAGCGCTCGAGCACCTCCGCCGCATCCGGCAGCCGCTTCTCCTGCACCAGCACCGACTTCGGCACGTGCCCGGCGTCGAGCGCGCGGACGATCACCTTCGACGACTCCGCGATGTAGAGGCCGCCCTCGGGCTCGAGCACCCGGCGCAGCGCCACGTCGGTCAGGCGGTGGTAGTCGGCCAGGAGCGGGTGGTCGAGGTCCTCGATGTGCACGATCGGCATCCCGGAACCCTAGGGCACGGCGCGGTCTAAACTGGCCGATGGAGTGCCCGCGTGCGCGGGTGTCCGAGGGAGGCGTGGATGGAGTCGGGTCCGACACCGATCGCCGACGGCAGCAGTGCCGATCAGGCCGACGAGCAGCAGGCCGATCTGCAGCGGGCCGACGAGCAGCGCTCCGCCGCCCTCGATCGCACCGTCGAGCTCCTGGCCGGCCGCCGCATCGCCGCCGTCACCGGCGCGGGCGTGAGCACCGACTCCGGCATCCCCGACTACCGCGGCGCGGGAGCCCCCGTCCGCAGCCCGATGACCTACTCCCAGTTCGTCGCGGACCCCGACTACCGCCGCCGCTACTGGGCCGGCAGCCAGCTCGGCTGGCGCCGCTTCACCGCCACGCTGCCCAACGACGGCCACCGCGCCCTCGCCCGGCTCGAGGAGCGCGGCCTGCTCACCGGCGTCGTCACCCAGAACGTCGACGGCCTGCACGTGCGCGCCGGCTCGCAGCGCGTCGTCGACCTGCACGGCTCCGCCGACCGGGTCCGCTGCATGACCTGCGGCCAGTACTTCGCCCGCGACGCGATCGCGGAGCGCATCGAGGCGCTCAACCCCTGGCTCGACGACCCCGACATCTCCTCGCTCAACCCCGACGGCGACGCCGAGGTGCACGACGTCTCGGCGATGACCGTCCCCGAGTGCACGGTCTGCGGCGGGATCCTCAAGCCCGACATCGTCTTCTTCGGCGAGTTCATCCCGACCGAGCGGTTCGAGGAGGCGCGCGCCATCGTCGCGGGCGCCGACGCGCTGCTCGTGGCGGGCTCGTCGCTCGTCGTCAACTCCGGCATCCGCTTCCTCGAGATCGCCCGGCGCGCGAAGATGCCGATCGTCATCGTCAACCGCGGCACCACCAAGGGCGACTCGCGGGCCGGCATCAAGATCGACGGCGGCACGAGCGAGGTCCTCCGCGCCCTCGCCGAGCGCCTCCCGTCGCGCTGACCCACCGCTCCCCCACCACCCGAGAGGCCCTCGTGACCCAGCTCACCCTCGTCCGGCACGGCCAGACCGACTGGAACGCCGCCCGCCGCATCCAGGGCGCGAGCGACATCCCGCTCAACGACACCGGCCGCTCGCAGGCCCGGGCCGCCGCCCGGCTGCTGCGCGAGCGCGACTGGGACGTCGTCGTCGCCAGCCCGCTCCAGCGCGCGCACGAGACCGGGGCGATCATCGCCCGCGGTCTCGGCCTGCCCGAGCCCGAGGTCGTCGAGGGCGTCGCCGAGCGCGCCTACGGCGAGGCGGAGGGCATGACCGGCGACGAGCTCCGCGAGCTCTTCCCCGGCGGCATCGAGGGCGCCCGCATCCCCGGCTGCGAGACCCGCGCCCAGGTCGTCGAGCGCGCCACGGCCGCGCTGCTCGAGATCGCCGAGCGCTTCCCGGAGCAGCGCGTGATCGTCGCGACGCACGGCGCCGTCATCGGCAGCCTGCTCCGCGCCCTCAGCGAGGACGAGCTGCCGGCCCAGGGCACGACCGTCGGCAACGGCTCGCGGCACGACTTCGCGATCGTCGACGGCGCCCTGCAGATCGTCGCGGTCGACGACTCCGGCGACGTGGTCGTCGTCGACGCCGACCTGCAGTCCGACCTGGACGACGTGCTCAGCCCGAGCGCACCCGCCTGACGCCCGGCCCGGGCGCCGCTCAGCGCCCGACGCTCGTCAGCAGCTCCAGCAGCACCCGCGCGGAGTCGCGCCACGAGTACGCCGCCGCCCGCTTCCGCGCCTTCGCCGACAGCTTCCGCCAGCGCTCCGCGTCCTCGAGCGAGCGCACGCCCTCGGCGATGCCCTTCGCGCTCGACGGATCCACGTAGACCGCCGCGTCGCCGCCGATCTCGCGGAAGATCGGGATGTCGCTGACGACGACCGGGGTGCCGAGCGCCATCGCCTCGACCAGCGGGATGCCGAAGCCCTCGTCCCGGCTCGCGGTCACCAGCGCCGTCGCGCGCGCGAGCGCCTCGCGGTAGGAGGCGTCGTCCGCCCCCTGGTGGAAGACCAGCTTCGCCGTCGGCGCGAGCGAGCGGAGGGTCTCCACCGTCTCGTCGCTCGCCCGGCTCATCAGGTGCAGCTCGTAGTCGGGCAGCAGCCGCATCGCCCGCGCCAGCGACTCCACGTTCTTGTAGGGCATGAACGAGCCCATGTAGACGAGCGAGCGCGCGTCCGAGCGGTCCGGCAGCGCCGCCGCGAGGGCTGCGCTCGCCTCGTCCGGCGCCGTCGCCGCGTTCGGCACCACGACGACCGGCCGGGTCGTCAGCCGGTGCGTGCGGAGCAGCCCGCGGGTCGTCTCGGACACCGTCACGATCGCGTCGGCGCGCTGCAGCAGGCGCCGCTGCGGCCACCACGCCAGGTGGTAGAGCCGCCAGAGCCCGCGCACCGGCAGCGGAAGGTCGCGCGGCGGTGTGCGGTGGCGGTAGTAGATCAGGTCGTGCACGGTCAGCACGAGCTTGTAGCGCCGGCCGAGCGAGCCCATCGTCTGCATCGGCGAGAACACCACGTCGGGCCGCAGCCGGTTCACCAGCAGCGCCACGAACGGCTCGAACGGCCCGGTCGGCGAGGTGACCTTCTCCCACGGCAGATCCGGCAGCATCGTCCGCTGCCGGCGGTCGCTGATCAGCATCGTCACGTCGTGCAGCTTCGCCAGCTCGGCCACGATCTCCGCGGTGTAGCGGCTGATGCCGTCGTGGCGCTCGAGCCGGGTGTACCGGCAGTCGACGACGATCCTCATCGGTCGATCCCCTCGTCCAGGGCCGCGCGGAGGACGGCGGCCGCCTCGTCCGGCGTCTCGTAGTGGATGAGGTGCCCGACCCCGTCGATCACGTGCAGGCGGGCGTGCGGCAGCGCCTCGAGCAGTCGGTACTGCGCGGAGAGCGGGGTGATGTCGTCCTGCGCCGCGGCGATCAGCAGCGTCGGCACCGCGATCCGCGCGGCGTACTGGCTGACGTCGTGCGAGACCGAGGCGCGGAACGCCTCCAGCACCGTGTCGCGCGAGGCGAAGGCGCTGAAGTAGCGGTCGTGCTGGTCGTGCACGAAGCGGCGCAGCGGCCCGTCCTTGGTCTTCACCATCGCGAGGCTCATCACCCGCACGATCAGCGGATCGCCGAGCAGGCGCAGCCCGAGCGGGCGCGGCAGCACCGCCCCGAGGCGGTAGTAGAGCACCGCGAGCCGGGTCAGCACCCCGCGCGGGCCGGCCAGGGCCGGCGCGGCGATCGGATTGACGAGCACGAGCAGCGGCGTCTCCAGCCCGCCCGCGACGGCCGCCGCGGAGACGATCGAGCCGAAGGAGTGCCCGAGCACGACCGCGCTCCCCCGCAGCCCGAGCGCGTCCAGGAACTCGCCGAGCCAGGCCGCATAGCCCTCGACGTCGTGCGCGTGCGCCGTCATCGGCGGCGACGCGCCGAAGCCGGGCAGGTCGGGCGCGATCACGCGGGCGTCCGCGCCGCCCGCGAGCAACCGCGCGATCACCGGCTCCAGCCCGTGGTGCTCGCCGCGGAATCCGTGCACCAGGACCAGCACGGTCCCGGCGTCGGGGTCGCCGTAGCTCCAGTAGGCGGTGGTGGCCCCGGCGACGTCGACGGCGCTCTCGCTGATGGCGAGTCGCCCGAGGTCGGCGGCGTAGGGGGAGGCTATGGTCATGACGGTCCCCATCGTAGGGAAAGCCCGTCGAACTTCCCGCCGCAACGCCTTGCGGGCCCTCGATCCGAGCCGCAAGCATGAAGGCGCGTTCGCACGCGACGCACCGCCCGTCCCCCGTCCTCCGCTCCGATCCCGGTGCGGCGCCGGTCATCCGCTCAGGCAGCAGCAGAAGGAGCACCGTGAGCTTCACGTCCCCGATCCAACTCCCCGGGCTCGCCCTCGATCCGCAGTGGTACCGCAGGGCCGTGTTCTACGAGGTCATGATCCGGTCGTACTACGACTCGAACGGAGACGGCGCCGGCGACATCAACGGCCTGGCGTCCAAGCTCGACTACCTGCAGTGGCTCGGCATCGATGCGCTCTGGCTGCCGCCCTTCTACATGTCGCCGCTGCGCGACGGCGGCTACGACGTCTCCGACTTCAAGGCGATCCTCCCCGAGTTCGGCACCATGGAGGACTTCCGCGAGCTGGTCCGCAAGGCCCACGAGCGCAACATGCGCATCGTGATGGACTTCCCGCTCAACCACACCAGCGACCAGCACGAGTGGTTCCAGCAGTCGCGCTCCGACCCCGAGGGTCCCTACGGCGACTTCTACGTCTGGAACGACACCGACGACAAGTACCCGGACATCCGGATCATCTTCGTCGACACCGAGGACTCGAACTGGGCCTTCGACGCCGAGCGCCGCCAGTTCTACTTCCACCGCTTCTTCTCGCACCAGCCCGACCTCAACTTCGAGAACCCGGCCGTGCACGAGGCCATCCACGACGTCGTCAAGTTCTGGCTCGACCTCGGTGTCGACGGCATCCGGCTCGACGCGATCCCCTACCTCTACGAGTCCGACGAGGGCAACGGCGAGGGCGAGCCGCCCACGCACGACTTCATCAAGAACCTGCGGACGATGGTCGACCGCGACTACCCCGGCCGCATCCTGATCGCCGAGGCGAACCAGTGGCCGCGCGAGGTCGCGGCGTTCTTCGGCACCGAGGAGGAGCCGGAGTGCCACATGGCCTTCGACTTCCCGGTCATGCCGCGCATCTTCTACTCCCTCCGCGCGCAGACCGCGAACGAGCTGAAGAAGGTGCTCTCCGAGACCTTCGACATCCCCTCCGGCGCGGCCTGGGGCGTCTTCCTCCGCAACCACGACGAGCTCACCCTCGAGATGGTCTCGGAGGAGTACCGCCAGGCGATGTACGGCTGGTACGCCTACGACCCGCGGATGCGCTCCAACATCGGCATCCGCCGCCGGCTGGCGCCGCTGCTCGACAACTCGCGCGCCGAGCTCGAGCTGATCAACGCCCTGCTCTTCTCGCTCGCCGGCAGCCCGTTCCTCTACTACGGGGACGAGATCGGCATGGGCGACAACATCTGGCTGAACGACCGCGACGCCTCGCGCACCCCGATGCAGTGGACCCCGGACCGCAACGCCGGCTTCTCGGCCGCCGACCCGGGCAAGCTCGTCCAGCCGATCGTGCAGTCGCTCGTCTACCACTACAACCAGGTCAACGTGGAGGCGCAGCTCGCCCAGTCGCGCTCGCTGCTGCACTGGATGCGGAACGTCCTGCACGTGCGCCGCGGCCACCCCGCCTTCGGCCTCGGCTCGATGCGCGTCCTCGAGACCGACCACGAGTCGGTGCTCGCCTTCGTCCGCGACTACGCCGGCTCCGGTACCGCAATGGGCGACCAGCCGGAGGAGGTGCTCTGCGTCTTCAGCTTCAACCACAACCCGGTCTCGGTGACGATCACCGACCCCGAGAACCCCGGCTCGACGCTGACCGATCTCTTCGGCGGCGGCCGCTTCCCCGGCTTCTCCGAGGACGGCTCGCTGACGATGACGCTCGGCACCCAGGGCTTCTTCTGGCTGCACGTCGCGAAGGCCGGCCAGGCCCGCGAGGGTCTCACCCGCTGATCCGGCCTTCGCCCGCCCGACCGCGCAGCACGCCGCGGGGCCTCCCGACGATGTCGGAGGCCCCGCCTAGGCTGTCGGCGTGAGCACCACCGAGACGAACCAGGCACCGACGCTCTTCGACGAGACCCTCCTCGACGAAGCCGGGTCCACCGGCGGGTCCGTAGGTGCGTCGGAGAGGTCGGAAGGCTCCGACGGCGCCCGCTGGTACGACCGTCTCGCCGTCTTCGACCTCGAGACCACCGGCATCGACGTCCGCACCAGCCGCATCGTCACCGCGCACGTCGGCGTGATCGACGCCGACGGCACCCCGGTCGAGGGCACGACCTGGCTCGCCGATCCCGGCGTCGAGATCCCGGCCGGCGCCAGCGCCGTGCACGGCATCAGCACCGAGCACGCCCGCGAGCACGGCCGCCCCGCTGGCGAGGTCGTCGCCGAGGTGTCGGAAGCGCTCCGCTCGCTCCTGGCCCGCGGCATCCCCGTCGTCATCTACAACGCCCCCTACGACCTCTCGCTGCTCGCCTTCGAGGCGCGCCGCTGGGGCGTCCCGGTGCTGATCGACCCGAGTCCCGTCATCGACCCGCTCGTCATCGACAAGGCGGTCGACCGCTACCGCAAGGGCAAGCGCACACTGGTCCAAGCCGCGCTGCACTACGGCGTCCCGCTGACCGAGGCGCACGACGCCGGCGCCGACGCGATCGCCGCGGGCCGCGTCGCCCAGGCCCTCGGCCGCGCCTTCACCGAGGAGCTCGGCGGCGGTGCCGACGCGCTGCACGCCCTGCAGATCGACTGGTGCCGCACCCAGGCCGAGTCGTTCCAGGAGTACATGCGCCGCGTCCGCGACGAGAGCTTCGTCGCCGACGGCGCCTGGCCCGTCCGGCACTGAGCGTCCGGTAGCGACCTCTCGGCACTGATGTCGCGGCTCAGGTGAGCGTGCGACCCTCCGCGAGC
This sequence comes from Rathayibacter sp. VKM Ac-2929, assembly GCF_022815495.1. Taxonomy (NCBI): domain Bacteria; kingdom Bacillati; phylum Actinomycetota; class Actinomycetes; order Micrococcales; family Microbacteriaceae; genus Rathayibacter; species Rathayibacter sp. VKM Ac-2929. Next base: position 335,956 of record NZ_JALGRV010000004.1, on the reverse strand, counting down.
AGCGCCACGTACTGCGCGATCCGCCGCTCCCGCGTCTCCGGCCGCTTCAGCTGCGACAGCCGGAAGAGGAACGCGAAGCGCTTCTGCCCGCCGACCGTCGCGAAGAAGGCGGCGGCCGCCGGATCCGCGGCCAGTGCCGCCGTGAAGTCGTCCGGCACCACCGCGTCGCGCTGCCGGTAGGCGGCCTCCCAGCGCCCGTCCGCCCGCGCCCGCTCCACCTCGGCGAGTCCGGCCGGCAGCATCCGGCCCTCCTCGAGCAGCCGCGCCACGTGGTCGCGGTTCACCTTCGACCAGGGGCTCGCCCGGCGCCGCGGTGTGAACGCCTGCAGCTTGAACTGCTCGTCGAACGCGCCCGCCTGCCCGTCGATCCAGCCGTGGCAGAGCGCGACGTCGAGCGCCTCCGCGTAGGTGATGCCCGGGTCGACGGCCGCCTTCTTCCGCAGCTTCAACCGCACACCGCCCGGGTCCGGCTCACCGCGGAGGTAGGCGTCCCACTCCTCGGGCGTCGTGAGCGGCAGGATCGGCTTGTCGGCGAAGGACACCATCCCCGGACGCTACCGCCTCTCGGCCCGCCGCGTCACGGGCCCGGAACCGGTGATGCCGTCACGAGGACATGCGGCGGCCCCCGCGCGCAACCGCTCGACCGCTGCCCCGCGCTGCGCTGGGATCGGAGGACAGCGGGACCACCCGGGTCCCCGGCGAGGAGCAGTCATGCCCACCATCCGCACGGTCACCGTCCTCGGCAGCGGAGTCCTCGGCTCCCAGATCGCGTTCCAGGCCGCCTTCCACGGCTTCGCCGTCACCAGCTACGACGTCACCGACGAGGTGCTCGACGCCGCGCGCGAGCGCTTCCGCGGGCTCGCCGGCGTCTACGAGTCGGCGCAGGTCTCCGGAGGGATGCCCGGCGGCGCCGCCGCGGCCCTCGAGTCGCTGCGCCTCACCTCCGACCTCGCCGAGGCCGTCGCCGACGCCGACCTCGTGATCGAGGCCGTCCCCGAGGACCTCGCGCTCAAGCAGGAGCTCTACGGCCGCCTCGGCGCGCTCGCCCCCGAGCGGACGATCTTCGCGACCAACTCCTCGACGCTGCTCCCCAGCGATCTGAAGGAGTCGACCGGCCGCCCCGACCGCTTCCTCGCCCTGCACTACGCCAACCACGTCTGGGTGCAGAACACCGCCGAGATCATGGGCACGGCCGACACCGCCCCGGCCGTCGTCGACGCCGTCGTCGCCTTCGCCGTCGAGAGCGGACTCGAGCCGATCCGCCTGCAGAAGGAGAAGGCCGGCTACCTGCTCAACTCGCTGCTGGTGCCGCTCCTGAACGCCGCGAGCGGCCTCCTGATGGGCGGCTACGCCGACCCCGAGACCATCGACAAGACCTGGCGGATCGGCACCGGTGCCCCGCTCGGCCCCTTCCAGATCTTCGACGTCATCGGCCTCAACACCGCCTACCACGTCGCCGTCGCCGCCCCCGACGAGGCCTCGCAGGCCTTCGCCGCCCACCTCAAGACCGAGTACCTCGACCAGGGCAGGCTCGGCACCGCCACCGGCGAGGGCTTCTACCGCTACTGATCCGCGCGGCGACCGATCTGCGGGCGCGGTCGATCTCGATACTCCCGCTTCGCGGGCTACTCGATCAGCAGGGAAAGGCGGGCCGCGCAAGCGAGACGAGCGCGCTGCACATGCTGGTCGAGTAGCCGCGCAGCGGCGTATCGAGACCCGCCGTCGTCAGCAGGCCGGGACTGCAGACTCGACTTCTGACGACAGCGGATCTCGAGACGCCCGTTCCGCGGGCTACTCGATCAGCAGGGGGGGAACGACGAAGGGCCCCCGACCGCGAGGTCGAGGGCCCTTCGGAGGCGGGAGACCGGAGCCTACTTGCCGAAGTTCTTGTAGCGCGAGTTGAACTTCTCGACGCGGCCGGCCGAGTCCATGATGCGCTGCTTGCCCGTGTAGAACGGGTGCGAGGCGGACGAGATCTCGACGTCGATGACGGGGTACGTGACGCCGTCGAGCTCGATCGTCTTGCTGCTGGTCGCCGTCGAGCGGGTGAGGAAGGTCTCACCGGAGGCGAGGTCGCGGAACACGATGGCCTCGTACTTGGGGTGGATGTCGGTCTGCATGATCGTGTCCTGTCGCTTGTGGTCCTGAACCGCGCCTGTCGTCGACGGGTGCGGGTGGATGAGTGGCGGGCGCACCGCGAACGGGCCCGAACCAGCTACCGAGAATAGCAGACCGCCGCCGCCACGGGGAGGTGCGGCACGCGGTCGCGCGAGCCCGCGCTCAGCGGGCGCGGGCCGAGTAGCGCCCGTTCTCGTGCGTCAGCGCGATGTCGAGCCCGAAGGCGTCCGCGAGGGTCGCCTCGGTGAGCGCCTCGGCCAGCGGGCCGGCGGCGACGACGGCGCCGTCGCGCAGCAGCAGCGCGTGCGTGAACCCGGCCGGGATCTCCTCGACGTGGTGGGTCACCATCACGATCGCGGGCGAGGCCGGGTCCTGCGCGAAGCCGCCGAGCAGCTGCACGAGCTCCTCGCGGGCGCCGAGGTCGAGGCTGCCGGCCGGCTCGTCGAGCAGCAGCAGCTCGGGGTCGGTCATGATCGCGCGGGCGATCTGGACGCGCTTCTGCTCACCGTCGGAGAGCGTGCCGAAGGTGCGGTCGGCGAGGTGGTCGAGCTTCCACTCCACCAGGACGCGGCGCGCGCGGCGCTCGTCGATCTCGTCGTAGCCCTCGTTCCAGCGGCCGGTCACCGCGTAGGCGGCGGTCATCACGACGTCGAGCACCGTCTCGCCCGCGGGCAGGCGGCGCGCCATCGCGGTCGAGGCGTAGCCGATCCGGGGGCGCAGCTCGAAGACGTCGACGCGGCCGAGCGTCTCCTCGAGCAGGTGCGCCGAGCCGGTCGACGGATAGTTCTGCGCCGCGGCGATCTGCAGGATCGAGGTCTTCCCGGCTCCGTTGGAGCCGAGGATCACCCAGCGCTCCTCCTCGGACACGGTCCAGTCGACGTGGTCGAGGATCCGCTTGCCGTTCCGGACGAAGGACACATCGACGAACGAGACAACGCTGGGCATGCGGACCAGTCTAAAGGGAGCGGGCGGCGGGCTCAGACGAGCGAGTCGTAGATCGCACGGGTGTCCCGGGCGATCTGCGTCCAGCTGAAGTCGCTCTGCGCCCGGAGGCGGCCGGCCTCGCCCATCCGCTTCGCGGCGGCCGGATCGGCGACGACCTCGGCCATCGCGGCCGCGAGATCCGCGATGTAGCGCTCCGGATCCACCGGCGTGCCGGTGCCGTCCGTCACCTGCTCGATCGGCACCAGGCGCCCGGTGACGCCGTCGACGACGACCTCCGGGATGCCGCCGGTCGCGGTCCCGACGACCGCGGCGCCGCACGCCATCGCCTCGAGGTTCACGATGCCCAGCGGCTCGTAGATCGACGGGCAGACGAACGTGGTCGCGGCGGTCAGCACCGCGGAGAGCTGGTGGCGCGGCAGGTGGCGGTCGATCCAGACGACGCCGGTGCGCTCCTGCTGGAGCCCCCGCACCAGCGCGGTGACCTCGGCCATGATCTCGGGGGTGTCCGGGGCGCCGGCGCAGAGCACGAGCTGCACCTCCGGCGGCAGCATCGCGGCAGCGCGCAGCAGATAGGGCAGCCCCTTCTGCCGGGTGATCCGGCCCACGAAGACGACGGACGGACGCGACGGGTCGATGCCCAGCTCGGCGAGGACCGCCTCGTCCTCCACCGGGTGCCACGCGTCGAGGTCGATGCCGTTGTAGACCACGTGCACCTTCGCCGGGTCCAGGGCGGGGTACGAGCGGAGGATGTCGTTCCGCATCCCGCCGGAGACCGCGATCACCGCATCGGCGCTCTCGTACGCCTCGCGCTCGATCCAGCTCGAGACGCGGTAGCCGCCGCCGAGCTGCTCGGCCTTCCACGGGCGCAGCGGCTCGAGGCTGTGCGCCGAGACGACGTGCGGGATGCCGTGCAGCAGCTGCGCGAGGCGCCCGGCCGCGTTGGCGTACCAGGTGTGCGAGTGCACGAGATCGGCTCCGGCCGCGTCCTGGGCGATCTGGAGATCGACGCCCAGGGTCTGCAGCGCGCCGTTGGCCTGCGCCAGCTCGGCCGGCACCGGGTACGCGAACGCCCCCTCCTCGTCCCTCGGCGCGCCGAAGCAGCGCACCACGACCTCGATGTCGTGGCGGAGGGCCTTGGTGAGCTCGGCCACGTGCACGCCGGCTCCCCCGTACACCTCGGGCGGATATTCCTTGGTCAGCAGATCGACTCGCACACCCCGAACCGTAGTACAGCGCGATCCCCCGGCGACAGACGCATCCGCGCGGGTTCGCGGACCATCGCCAACCCCTACTGTGGAGCCATGCAGTCAAAGAAGATTTTCGGCATCGTCCTCGCGGGTGGCGAAGGCAAGCGGCTCATGCCCCTCACGGCGGACCGGGCCAAGCCCGCGGTGCCGTTCGGCGGGCAGTACCGTCTGATCGACTTCGCGCTGTCCAACCTCATCAACTCGGGTCTGACCCAGATCGTGGTGCTGACGCAGTACAAGTCGCACTCGCTCGACCGCCACGTCTCGCAGACCTGGACGCTCTCGGGGCTGCTCAACTCGTACGTCGCGTCCGTCCCGGCGCAGCAGCGGCTCGGCAAGCGCTGGTTCAGCGGCTCGGCCGACGCGATCCTGCAGAGCCTCAACCTGATCCGCGACGAGAAGCCCGACATCGTCGTCGTGGTCGGCGCGGACCACGTCTACCGCATGGACTTCTCGCAGATGATCGAGGCGCACATCAAGTCGGGAGCCAAGGCGACCGTCGCGGCGATCCGCCAGCCGATCGAGCTCGCCGACCAGTTCGGCGTCATCCAGCTCGCGGGCGACGAGGCCGGCGACGGCGTCGTCCCGACCAAGATCGCCGAGTTCCTCGAGAAGCCCAAGGACGCGGTCGGCCTCGCCGACTCCCCGCACGAGGTCCTCGCCTCGATGGGCAACTACGTCTTCGACGCCGACGCGCTGATCGACGCGGTCATCCGCGACGGCGAGCTCTCCACCTCCGACCACGACATGGGCGGCGACATCATCCCCGACTTCGTCGCGCGCGGCGAGGCGGGGGTCTACGACCTCAAGCTCAACGAGGTCCCCGGCTCCACCGATCGCGACCGCTACTACTGGCGCGACGTGGGGACGATCGACTCGTTCTTCGAGGCGCACCAGGACCTCATCTCGGCGCTGCCCGTCTTCAACCTCTACAACCAGCAGTGGCCGATCTTCTCGTCGCAGCTCAACTCGCCGCCCGCGAAGATCGTGCGCGACGGCAAGGGCAACCTCGGCACCACCGTCGACTCGGTGGTCTCGCTCGGCACGGTCATCTCCGGAGCCCACATCGAGCGCAGCGTCGTCGGGCCCTGGGCGATCATCGAGTCGAACGCCACGGTCTCCGACTCGGTCGTCTTCGACAAGGTCCGGATCGGCCCGGACGCCGTGGTCGCCCGCGCTATCCTCGACAAGGACGTCGTCGTCGAGCCCGGCGCCCGTGTCGGCGTGGACCACGACCACGACCGCGAGCGCGGGTTCACCGTCACCGAGTCGGGCATCACCGTCGTCGGCAAGGGCGTCGTCGTCCGCCCGTAGCACCCCCGCGGGTCGAGAGCACTGCGCTTCCGCGGGGCGGGCCCCCCCGCGCGCCGGCCCTGCCGGCGCGCGGACCCGACCGATTGGCCCGTCCTTGAGTGAGCCTCTGCGCACACCCGCCCGCTTCCTGGTCGTCGTCGACGCCGACTCCACGCTGCTGCAGGACGAGGTGATCGAGCTGCTCGCCGCGCACGCGGGCTCCGAGGAGCGCGTCGCCGCGATCACCGAGCGCGCGATGCACGGCGAGATCGACTTCGGCGAGAGCCTGCGCGAGCGCGTCGCCACCCTCGCCGGCGTGCTCGACGACGTCTGCGCCGGAGTGAGCGGCCGCGTCAGGGTCACCCCGGGAGTGGAGGAGCTGATCGCCGGCATCCACGCCGCCGGTGGCCGGATCGGCGTCGTCTCGGGCGGCTTCCACGAGGTGCTCGATCCGGTCGCCGGGGCGCTCGGCCTCGACTTCGTCCGCGCCAACCGGCTCGGCAGCCGCGACGGCCGCCTGACCGGCGCGGTCGAGGGCCCGGTCATCGACGCCGCTGCGAAGGCCGCGGCCCTCTGCGAGTGGGCGGCGGAGTCCGGCGTCCCGCTCCGGCGCGCGATCGCGGTCGGCGACGGCGCGAACGACCTCGAGATGATGCGGGTGGCCGGCCTCTCGGTCGCCTTCAACGCGAAGCCCGTGGTCCGCGAGCGCGCCGACCTCGTCATCGACGGCCTCGATCTCAGCCAGCTGCTGCCGGTCCTCGGCCTGCGCGGCTGACGCCGGTGGGGCGGCGCCTCAGCCGCCCGCCGTCGCGATCAGCGCCGCCGCGCTCAGGGCCAGCGCCCAGCTGACCAGCGAGCCGACCAGGAAGTACTCGGCCTTCGAGCCGCCCTCGCCGTCGCGGGAGATCTCCGGGAAGCGCACGATGCCCTTCGCCGCGAAGACGGCGCCGGCCAGCCCGATCGCTCCGGCGAGGGTGAGCCCGGTCACGAGCAGGCGCTCGAGCGGCCCGATGGCGCGACCGCCGCGGAGATCCGGAACGCGCACCTCCTGGGGTGCCGGCCGGGCGAATCGAGCACGGAGCGAGAAGCGGCTGCGGGCGGCGACCGGCTGCGGCAGCTCGCGGTAGAGCGCGGCGCGCACGACGACGTTGGCGCTCTCGAGGAGGAAGAGCGCGGCGCCCCCGGCGAGCAGCACCTGGGCGATCGGCGGCACCGGCCCGGATCGCCCGAGCTCCGCGTAGGCGTCGACCAGGAGGCCGGCGGCGGGCCCGGCCGCACGATCCAGCACCGAGAGCAGGAGGACCGCGACGACGAGGCCGACGGCGGGTCGGAGCCCACCGGGCGGTCGAGTGCCCGCCGCGGTCGTCGTGAGCAGCAGCCAGGCTCCGGAGAGGACCGCGACGATCGCGACCCCGAGCGGCGGAGCCCCGAGGCCCAGCACTGCGGAGAGCACCGCTCCCACCCAGAGCACGACGATAGCCCCGGCAGCGACCGGCCTGCCGAGGTGCGTCCGAGCGAGGTCGGCCAGCCCGACGAGCGCGAGCAGCAGCGCGGTCAGCACGCGTCCGCCAGCAGCCGCGCGCCGGTGAGCAGGGCGCCCGCGCCCGCGCGCTTCAGCGCCTGCGACACCGCCGACTGCGTGATCGACTCCTGCTCGGCCAGGACCTTCTGCGGCAGCCCGCGCGCGGTGCCGAGCACGAGCCGCCGGTCGCGGTCGCTCATCTCGCCGACGAGGGCGTCGCGGGCGAGGAGGTAGGCGTTCACCGCGGCCTCCTGCGCGTCCGGGGCGTCCGAGGCGATGAACCAGCCCCGGGCGGTCGGCACGGCTCCGTCCTCGAGGGCGTGCGCCCGCTCGATGGCCGCTCGCGCGCGCCACCAGCCGGGCCCGTCCTGCAGGTCGCCGGCGACTCCGGAGCCGACCACCCGGACCTCGCCGCGTCCGAGACCGACCCGGCAGTCCACCCCGGGCGGCAGCGCCAGGCGCGCCTGGAGCGTCGCCCCGAGGGCCGCGGAGACGGAGGCGTAGACCGCCTGGAACTCGTCCCCGACCGTCGGGTGCAGCGGTTCGAGTGCCGGGACCGCCGCGTCGACCGCCGCGAAGCCGCGCTCGATCTCGCGCTGCACGGAGGACCGCGCGGTGATCTCCCGGGAGTCGACCAGGTCGAGCAGCACCGCGACGACGGGGGGTTCGGTCATCGCATAAGCCTACAGCTGATATCCATCGGATATAAGCTCCCAGCTGATACGGTCAGTGACCCATCCCGAGGCCGCCGTCGACGGGGATGACGGCGCCGGAGATGTAGTCCGCCTCGTCGCTCGCCAGCCAGCGGGTGACCTTCGCGACCTCGGCGGCCGTGCCGTAGCGGGCCAGCGGGATGCTCTTGCGGTACTCCGCCTGCTGCTCCGCCGGGAGCTCCGCCGTCATGTCGGTCTCGATGAACCCGGGTGCGACGACGTTCGCCGTGATGTTGCGGGCACCGAGCTCGCGGGTCAGCGACCGGGCGAAGCCGACCAGCGCGGCCTTGGACGAGGAGTAGTTGATCTGGCCCGGTCCGCCGTAGAGGCCGACGACGCTCGAGATCAGGACGATGCGGCCGAACCTCTGCTTCAGCATCGCCTTCGACGCCCGCTTGACGACCCGGAAGGCGCCGGTGAGGTTGGTGTCGATGACGGAGGTGAAGTCCTCCTCCGACATGCGCAGCAGCAGCATGTCGCGGGTGATGCCGGCGTTCGCGACGACGACCTCGACCGGCCCGAGCTCGGCCTCGATCTGCGAGAAGGCCGCGTCGATCGAGGCGGAGTCGGTCACGTCGGCGACGACGGTGAAGGAGCCCTCGGGACCCGAGCCGGAGCGCGCGGTGACCGCGACCCGGTGACCGGCCGCCACGAACTCCTCGGCGATGGCGAAGCCGATCCCCCGGTTGCCCCCCGTGACGAGGACGGTGCGCGGCGTGGTCATGGTGTCCCTCTCCGCCGGCGCGCGGGCGGCTCCGGACGACCCGTACATCTTAGAGGCGCTCGGCGCAACACATCCGCGGATAGGGCAGTCCGAGCCTTCGGTCAGCGCGCACGACGTAGTCTGATGGGGCTGTGAAATCACGCGAATCGCTCACCTCCCTCCCGCCGTCGCCCAGTGCCGCGCGTCGCTCCCGCGCGATCAAGTACTCCATCGCCATGGGCATCAGGATGGTCTGCGTGATCTGCCTGATCTTCGCCCAGGGCTGGTGGCTGCTCTTCTTCGCCCTCGGCGCGATCGTGCTCCCCTACTTCGCCGTCGTGCTCGCCAACGTCGGCAGCGCCGGTGAGAGCGGAACGGTCGAGCGTCCCGGTGCGATCGTGCTGTCCCGGCCGGTGCCGCCCTACCTGCCGCCCACGGCGGACGACGCGGCGCCCTCCGCCGACGCGCCCGAGGGCGGCGACCCGACCGAGGGACGACGGTGATCCCGCTCGGCGGCGTGCCCGATCAGCACGCCTGCTCGCGCGCCGGCTGCGCGCTGACCGCGACCTGGGCGATCGAATGGCGGAATCCGCGCATCCACACGGCGGACCGTCGGAAGACCTGGCTCGCCTGCGGGGAGCACCTCGACTACCTGCGCGAGTTCCTCGCGGCGCGGGAGTTCCCGCTCGAGGTGAAGCCGCTGCTGACGGTGGACCGCGGAGCCGCTCTGTGAGCGCGACGGCGACGCGGCCGTCCTGGCGCTTCGCCTTCTCGCGCCGCTGGTTCGGCTACCTGGCCCTCACGATCGTCTTCGCCGTCGCCTGCGTGCTGCTCTCGCGCTGGCAGGTCGCGCGGCTCGACGAGGCGGCGAGCACCAACCGGCTCGTCACCGCCAACTGGAACGCGGACCCCGTCGCACTCGACGGGCTGCTCCCCGAGGGAGCGAGCTGGGACGACGCGCTCGAGTACCGGCCCGTCAAGGTCAGCGGCGTCTACGAGACCGACGGCGAGACGCTCGTCCGCAACCGGCCGTACAACGGCAATCCCGGCTTCGAGATCCTCACCCCGCTGCGCCTCGCGGACGGCAGCGTCTTCGTCGTCGATCGCGGCTGGGTCCCGGTCGGCTCCACCCAGGACTCCCCCGACGTCGTCCCGGCCCCGCCCGAGGGCGAGGTCACGGTGACGGTGCGGCTCAAGCCCGGCGAGGGCCGCATCGAGGGCCGCGGCGCCCCCGCCGGCCAGATCGCCACGATCCAGCTCGACGACCTCTCCGCCCAGCTCGACGAGCCGCTGCGCACCGCCGGCTACGGGCTGCTGGTCCAGGAGGACCCGGCTCCGATCGAGGAGCGGCCGCTCGCCGCGATCAAGCCGGTCGCCGACGAGGGCCTGCACATCAGCTACGCGATCCAGTGGGTGCTCTTCGCGATCATGGGCTTCGGCGGTCTCGCCTGGGCGATCCGGCACGAGTACCGGATCCGCAACGCCGACGACCCCGAGGTCATCGCCGCCGAGGAGCGCCGCGAGCAGCGCCGCCTCCGCCGCGGCCGCACCGACGCCGAGATCGAGGACGAGCTGCTCGACGCCCGCTGACCGAGCGGGATCCACTGGGAGGACACGCCCGCACACATGCTGGTCGAGTAGCCCCGCAGGGGCGTATCGAGACCCGCCGTCACCAGCAGGGCGGGTCTGCCGACTCGAGCTCTGATGACGGTGGATCTCGATACGCCCGCTTCGCGGGCTACTCGATCAGCATGAGCGCAGTCCCGAGACCTCGAAGGCCGCGGATCAGGCCAGCATGATCAGGTCGAGGTAGTCCGCGGTCCAGTGGTCCTCGGTGCCCTCGGGCATGATCAGCACGCGCTCGGGGTTGAGCGCCTCCACCGCCCCCTCGTCGTGGCTGACCAGGACGACCGCGCCCTCGTAGTGCGCGAGCGCGTCGAGGATCTCCTCGCGGCTGGCCGGGTCGAGGTTGTTGGTGGGCTCGTCGAGCAGCAGCACGTTGGCGCCCGAGACGACGATCATCGCCAGGGCGAGGCGGGTCTTCTCGCCGCCGGAGAGGACTCCGGCCTGCTTGTGCGAGTCGTCGCCGGTGAAGAGGAACGAGCCCAGCACGCGGCGGGCCTCGGTCTCGGTGAGGTTCGGGCTCGAGGAGACCATGTTCTCCAGCACCGAGCGCTTGACGTCGATCGTCTCGTGCTCCTGGGCGTAGTAGCCGATGCGCAGGCCGTGGCCGGCCTCGATCACGCCGGTGTCCGGCGCGTCCACACCGCCCAGAATGCGCAGCAGCGTCGTCTTCCCCGCACCGTTCAGCCCGAGGATGACCACCTTCGAGCCGCGGTCGATCGCGAGGTCGACGGAGGTGAAGATCTCGAGCGAGCCGTAGCTCTTCGAGAGGTTCTGCGCCTGCAGCGGGGTCCGGCCGCAGGCGGACGGGGTCGGGAAGCGGAGCTTCGCGACCCGGTCCACGGCGCGGACCTCCTCGAGGCCGCTGAGCATCCGCTCGGCGCGCGCGACCATCTGGTGCGCGGCCGCGGCCTTCGACGCCTTCGCGCCGAAGCGCGCGGCCTGCAGCTGCAGTGCCCCGGCCTTCTTCTCGACGTTGACGCGCTCCTTCTTGCGGCGCTCCTCGTCGGCCGCGCGCTGGCGGAGGTAGTTCTTCCAGTTCATGTTGTAGACGTCGATGACCTGGCGGTTGGCGTCCAGGTAGAAGACGCGGTTCACGGTCTCGCCGACCAGCTCGATGTCGTGGCTGATCACGATGAAGCCGCCGCGGTAGTTCTTCAGGAACTCGCGGAGCCAGACCACGGAGTCGGCGTCGAGGTGGTTGGTCGGCTCGTCGAGGATGAGCGTCTGCGCGTCGGAGAAGAGGATGCGGGCGAGCTCGATGCGGCGGCGCTGACCACCCGAGAGCGTCTTCAGCGGCTGGTCGAGGATCCGGTCCGGCAGGTTCAGGTTGCTCGCGATCGACGCCGCCTCGGCCTCCGCCGCGTAGCCGCCGAGCGAGAGGAAGCGGTCGGTCAGGTTGCCGTACTTCTTCATCCCGGCCTCGCTGACGGCCGTGTCGCTGCTCGACATCGCGACGGTGGCCTCCTGCATGCCCAGCACCAGCTGGCCGAGGCCGCGGGCGTCGAGGATGCGCGTGCGCGCCAGCTCCTCGGGATCGCCGGAGCGCGGGTCCTGCGGCAGGTAGCCGATCTCGCCGCCGCGGTCGACCGATCCCTTCGCGGCGATGAGGTCGCCGGCGAGGACCTTGGTCAGCGTCGTCTTGCCCGCGCCGTTGCGGCCGACGAGGCCGACCTTGTCGCCGTCGCCGACTCTGAAGGACACGTTCTCCATCAGGAGTCGGGCGCCGACTCGGAGTTCGAGGTCGTGCACGCTGAGCACTGTGCTGTCCGTTCCCGCCAAGAAATGGCGTTCGGTTCGGGAGGTGTGGGGCAAGAGGCCGCGGAGCGGCAGCCCCCTAGTATATTTCCTGAGCCGCGGGGCGGATCCACGTCCGCTCACCGCGGACGCGCTCGCTCCTCGCTCTCGGGCGACACGGTCTTTGGAGAACAGACATGTCCAGCTACTCTCTCGCCCCGTCGCGACCGGTCCTGGCGGACCGGCTGCTCACCCGCTCGCTGGTCACCGATCTGGTGCTCGTCCTCGCCGCCGCCGCGTTCACGGCCGGCATGGCGCAGCTGTACATCCCGATGTGGCCGGTCCCGATCACGGGCCAGACCTTCGCCGTCCTGCTCGTCGGCACCACGCTCGGCGCCCTCCGCGGCGCGCTCTCGATGGGCGTCTACGCGCTCGTCGGCGCCCTCGGCGCCCCGATCTTCACCGAGGGCTCGAGCGGCTGGGCCGTCCTGGCCGGCCCGACCGGCGGCTACATCGTCGGCTTCGTCCTCGCCTCGATCGTCACCGGCTGGCTCGCGCAGCGCCAGTGGGACCGCCGCGTCGTCGGCACCGCCGTGACCTTCCTCGCGGGCACCGCCACGATCTACCTGGTCGGACTCCCCTGGCTCGCCACCGCGCTCGGCTCGATGGGCTACCCGGCCGACCTCGGCTCGGTGCTGACCGCCGGCCTCGTGCCCTTCCTCGTCGGCGACACCCTCAAGATCCTGCTCGCCGCCGCGCTCCTGCCCACCACGTGGGCGCTGCTCGGCCGCCGCAAGGGCTGACCCGCCCCGCACGCACGACGAAGGGCCCGGAGGATGATCCTCCGGGCCCTTCCCCGTACCTGACGCCGATCGAGCGGCGCGGCTCTAGATCGAGAAGCCGAGGGCGCGCATCATGTCGCGGCCGTCCTCGGTGATCCGGTCCGGACCCCACGGCGGCATCCAGACCCAGTTGATCCGGAACGCCTCCACGACGCCGTCGAGCGACTCCGCGGTCTGCTCCTCGAGCACGTCCGTCAGCGGGCAGCCCGCCGACGTCAGCGTCATGTGGATGACCAGGGCGTCGTTCTCGTCGTCCCAGCCCAGGTCGTAGATGAGACCGAGGTCAACGACGTTGACGCCGAGCTCGGGGTCCATGACGTCCTTGAGCGCCTCCTCGACCTGGTCGAAGAGCTTCGGGTCGAGCGTGGTGACCGCCATGATCAGGCCGTCGCCGGGGCGAGGAAGCGGTCGTAGCCCTCGTCCTCGAGACGGGTCGCGAGCTCCTTGCCGCCCTGCTCGGCGATCCGGCCGGCGACGAAGACGTGCACGAAGTCGGGCTGGATGTAGCGCAGGATCCGCGTGTAGTGCGTGATCAGCAGGACGCCGAGACCGGTCGAGGCGTGGGCGCGGTTGACGCCCTCCGAGACGATCTTGAGCGCGTCGACGTCGAGGCCGGAGTCGGTCTCGTCGAGGACGGCGAACTGCGGGGCGAGCAGCTCGAGCTGCAGGATCTCGTTGCGCTTCTTCTCGCCGCCGGAGAAGCCCTCGTTGACGTTGCGCGCCGCGAAGGACGGGTCCATCCGCAGGTCGGCCATGGCCTTCTTGACGTCCTTGGTCCAGGTGCGGATCGCCGGCGCCTCGCCCGCGATCGCGGTCTTGGCCGTGCGGAGGAAGTTGGTGTTGGTCACGCCGGGGATCTCGACCGGGTACTGCATGGCGAGGAAGAGGCCGGCGCGAGCGCGCTCGTCGACGGTCATGTCGAGGACCTCGACGCCGTCGAGGGTGATCGAGCCGCCGTCGACGTGGTACTTCGGGTGGCCCGCGATCGTGTACGCGAGGGTGGACTTGCCGGACCCGTTCGGGCCCATCACGGCGTGGATCTCACCCTGGTTGATGGTGAGGTCGACACCGCGGAGGATCTGCTTGGTCCCCTGCTCGGTCTCGACACTGACGTGGAGATCGCTGATCTGGAGAACGGACATTCAGACTTCCTTCGTGACGGTCGGGTCGATGTAGACGTCGCCGTCGATGACCTCGACGACGAAGACGGGAACCGGCTCGAAGGCCGGCAGGTTCAGGGGGGCGCCGGTGCGCAGCGAGAACGCCGAGCCGTGGGCCCAGCACTCGAGGGTGTCGTCCTCGACGAAGCCCTCGGCGAGGGAGACCTCGCCGTGCGTGCAGGTGTCGCCGATGGCGTGGATCTCGCCGGCCGTGTCCTGCACGATCGCGATGGCGATGCCGTCGACGACGTAGCGGACGGCCTGATTGGGGATCAGCTCCGAGGCGGCGCAGATCTTCGCGGCGTCGCTCATGCGGACACCTCCGGCGTGTACGCGCCGGTCTGCCCGGCGCTGCCGGCCAGCTCGGCCTCGATCGCGAGCTGGAGGCGGTCCTCGAGCTCGGTCACGCCGATCTGCTGCACGATCTCGCTGAGGAAGCCGCGAACGACCAGGCGGCGCGCCTCATCCTCGCGGATGCCGCGCGACTGCAGGTAGAAGAGCTGCTCGTCGTCGAAGCGGCCGGTCGCCGAGGCGTGGCCCGCTCCGGCGATGTCGCCGGTCTCGATCTCGAGGTTCGGGATCGAGTCGGCCCGCGTGCCGTCCGAGAGGACCAGGTTGCGGTTCTGCTCGTAGCTGTCGGTGCCGTTCGCGCTCTGGCGGATCAGCACGTCGCCGATCCAGACCGTCCGCGCGCCCTGACCCTGCAGCGCGCCCTTGTAGGTGACGCGGCTGCGGGTGTCGGGGGCGTCGTGGTCGACGTAGACCTGCTGCTCGAGGTGCTGGCCGCCGTCGGCGAAGTACAGGCCGAGGAGCTCGCCGTCGGCGCCGCGCTCGACGAGGTGCGCCGAGGGGTTCACCCGGACGATCGAGCCGCCGAGGGTGACGACGATGTGCTTGACCTTCGCGTCGCGGCCGACGCGGAGGAAGTGGTTCGCGAGGTGGCGGGCGTCGTCGGCCCACTCCTGCAGCGTCACGATGGTCAGCTGCGCGCCCTCGCCGACGAGGACCTCGACGTTCTCGGCGAGAGTCGCCTCGCCCTCGTTCTGCAGCACGACGACGCCGCGCGCGTACGGCGCGGCCTCGATGATCGTGTGCGCGGCACGGGGAGCGGAGCCGAGACCGGTGCGCACGAGCGTCGCGACCTTCTCGTCCTCGCCGGTCACCCGGATCGAGAGCGCCTGCTCGAACTGCGACCAGGCGTTCGCGGCGGCGCGGTCCTCGGGGAGGCCGGCGGTGCCGATCCGCGCGTCGTCGCGACCGACCCAGGAGACGTCGACGCCCTCGACCGCCGTCGACTCCAGTGGAGTCGGCGAGCCGTTGAGGGGGCCGTCGATCAGGTCGCCGAGGCGGGCGACCGGGGTCAGCTTCCAGGCGATCTCGCGACCGGTGACCGTCTCGAAGGCGTCGACGTCGGTGGACGCGAAGCGCTCGGAGCGGGTCTGCACGGGCGTGAACGCCCCGTCGGAGTGCGCGGCGATGCCCAGGCGCGCGGCGGCGTCCGCGCCGTCGATCGCAGGGGACGTCGGGGCGCTCGTGGGGACCGTCATCAGGCGGTGGTTCCTTTCGAAGGGTGCTGGCCGCCCGACTCGGGCGGCCTCGGGGCCGGTGGGGCGAGCGTCAGCCGACGCTGCCCTCCATCCCCATCTCGATGAGCTTGTTGAGCTCGAGGGCGTACTCCATCGGCAGCTCGCGCGCGATCGGCTCGATGAAGCCGCGGACGATCATGGCCATGGCCTCGTCCTCCGGCATGCCGCGGGACATCAGGTAGAAGAGCTGCTCCTCGCTGACCTTCGAGACCGTGGCCTCGTGGCCGAGCTGGACGTCGTCCACGCGGATGTCGATCGCCGGGTAGGTGTCCGAGCGCGAGATCGTGTCGACCAGGAGCGCGTCGCAGCGCACCGTGTTCGCGGAGTGGTGCGCGTTGGCGTCCACCCGGACCTCGCCGCGGTAGCCGGCTCGGCCACCGCCGCGGGCGATCGACTTGGAGACGATCGACGACTGCGTGTACGGAGCCATGTGGATCATCTTCGCGCCGGCGTCCTGGTGCTGGCCGGGGCCCGCGAACGCGACGGAGAGGGTCTCGCCCTTGGCGTGCTCGCCGACCAGGAAGATCGACGGGTACTTCATGGTGACCTTGGAGCCGATGTTGCCGTCGATCCACTCCATCGTCGCGCCCTCGTGAGCGATCGCGCGCTTGGTGACGAGGTTGTAGACGTTGTTCGACCAGTTCTGGATCGTCGTGTAGCGCACGCGGGCGTTCTTCTTCACGATGATCTCGACGACGGCCGAGTGCAGCGAGTCCGACTTGTAGATCGGCGCCGTGCAGCCCTCGATGTAGTGGACGTAGCTGCCCTCGTCCGCGATGATCAGCGTCCGCTCGAACTGGCCCATGTTCTCGGTGTTGATCCGGAAGTAGGCCTGCAGCGGGATGTCGACGCGCACGCCCTTGGGGACGTACACGAACGAGCCGCCGGACCAGACCGCCGTGTTCAGCGCGGCGAACTTGTTGTCGCCGGCCGGGATGACCGTGCCGAAGTACTCCTCGAAGATCTCGGGGTGCTCGCGGAGGGCGGTGTCGGTGTCCATGAAGATGACGCCCTGCTCCTCCAGGTCCTCGCGGATCTGGTGGTAGACGACCTCGGACTCGTACTGCGCGGCCACGCCGCCGACGAGGCGCTGGCGCTCCGCCTCGGGGATGCCGAGCTTCTCGTACGTGTTCTTGATGTCGTCCGGGAGGTCCTCCCAGGTCTGCGCCTGCTTCTCGGTGGAGCGGACGAAGTACTTGATGTTGTCGAAGTCGATGTCCGACAGGTCGGCGCCCCAGGTGGGCATCGGCTTGCGCTCGAAGAGGGCGAGCGCCTTCATGCGCCGCTCGCGCATCCAGGCCGGCTCGTTCTTGAGCGCGGAGATGTCGGAGACGACCTCGGGCGAGATGCCGCGGCGCGCTGAGGCGCCGGCGGAGTCCGAGTCGGACCAGCCGAACTCGTAGACGCCCAGGCTCGCGAGCTCGGGGCGGTCGATCAGGATGTCTGACATAAGTACCTCGTTTCCTACCCACTGGTAACCGGTCGGGTTCCGGAGTCATTCCCCGAGGGGGATCCGAGGAGCGCATCCGGGCCGATCACGCCATCGAGTCGATGGGCGGAGCGGAGCGGTGCGTCCCGGGAAGTCCTGAGGCTTGCGGTGGCGCTCCATCGGGCCGAGGTCCGGGTCTCGCCGTCACGGCGACCGACGCGTCCCGCGTCGAACCTGAACCAACTACTCATCCTACGGAAGCCGTGCTCCCAGTGGAACCTCTGCACCTGGGTGTCGCCCGGGCACCGGAGCCCGCGCCGCCAGACCCGCATGACCACACCCGTGTCGGTGGTCCGTGCTGGAGTGTCCGCATGACGAACGACGACAGCATCCCGACCCTCCCCCGCCTCCTCCTCGCGCTCGCGCGCACCGGCCTGGAGCCGAGGCTCGCCCGCGACTTCGGCTCGCTGGCCGAGCCGCTCGCGCGGTGCCTCCCGCTGCCGCGGCTCGCGCTCGCACTGGTCCGGCTGCGCCGGCACCTGCGGTCGGGCGGGAAGGGCCCCCGAGCCGACCACCGTCCGAGTCAGAGCGCGGGCGCGAGCTCCTCGACGGCCTGCCGACGCTGAGCGCGCACCGTGAAGAGCTGCGGATTCACGTCGAGCAGGACCCGCAGCGCACCGACCCACACGAACGCGGAGCCGAGGAGGTGGACGGCGACGAGCGCCTCCGGCAGGGCGAGGAGCGACTGGGCGACGCCCACCAGCGCCTGCAGCCCCACCACGACGAGGAAGGTGATCACGCGGCGCCGTGCCAGCTCGGAGCCCGGCACGCGCGCCAGCAGCACCAGCAGCACGAGGCCGAGCACGAGCGTGCCCGTCCCGAGGACCCCGTGCACGACGGTGACGCTCTCCCAGTGGAACCGCATCCGCGGAACCTCGGCCGAGTCGCCCGCGTGCGGACCGGTGCCGGTCACCAGGGTGCCGACGGCGATCACGGCCAGCGTCACCGCGACGAGCGCGATGCTCACGCCGCGCGTCAGCGCGTCCGGCTCGAACGCGACGGACTGCGAGCGGTGCGCGCGGTGCCAGGTCAGCGCCGTGGTCGTCAGCAGGGCGATCGCGAGCATGAAGTGACCAGCGACGATGTAGGGGTTGAGGCCCGAGTGCACGGTCGCTCCGCCCGCGAGCGCGTTCGCCACCACGAGCCAGAACTGCGACCAGGCCAGGCGGGTCATCGTGCGGTCGCGCGGCTTCTGCAGCCGGGCCGCAGTGATGGCCCAGCCGACCGCGACGATCAGCACGCCGGTGAAGGCGCGGTTGGTGAACTCGATGAAGCCGTGGATCCCGAGCTCGGGCGTCGAGGTCAGCGAGCCCGCGTCGCAGGCGGGCCAGGTCGGGCAGCCGAGGCCCGAGCCGGTCAGGCGCACGACGCCGCCGAAGAAGATGATCAGGATGCTCGCGACGAGGGCGGCCGTCGTCCCCCAGCGCAGGGCGCGGGGACTCAGGGTGACCCGCTCGGCGAGGAACGAGAACGGCGTCACCATCAGAACGGCAGCAGCGGGTCGATGCCGACGGCGAGGAACAGCAGCGTGAGGTATCCGATCGAGCCGTGGAAGACGCGCATCGGCGAGACGTGCTCGTGACGGATCGCGAGGCTGTAGAGGCGGTGCGTCTCGGCGATGAACCAGACACCGCTGGCGAGGGCGACGACCGTGTAGACGACGCCCATGCCGGCGACGGGGATGAGCAGCAGGGAGCACGCGACGGTGGCCCACGCGTAGAGGATGACCTGGAGACCGACGATGCTGCGCCCGCGGACGACGGCGAGCATCGGCACGCCGGCGGCGCGGTAGTCCTCGCGGTACTTCATCGAGAGCGGCCAGTAGTGCGGCGGCGTCCAGAGGAAGATGACCGAGAACAGGATGATCGGCGCCCAGTCGAGCGAGTTCGTGACCGCGGCCCAGCCGATCAGCACGGGCATGCAGCCCGCGATGCCGCCCCAGACGATGTTCTGCGGCGTGCGGCGCTTGAGGAACAGCGTGTAGAAGAGCACGTAGATGAGGATCGCGGCGAGCGAGAGCGACGCGGCCAGCCAGTTGGCGGTCAGGCCGAGCCAGACGATCGACAGCACGCCGATCGTGGTCGCGAAGACCAGCGCCTCCCGGTCGGAGACCTCGCCGGTGACGAGCGGGCGGTTGCGGGTCCGCTTCATCACGCGGTCGATGTCGCGGTCGATGTAGCAGTTGAACGCGCCGGCCGACCCGGCGCTGAGCGCCCCGCCGATGAGGACGTTGAGGACCAGCAGCAGGTTCGGGATCCCGTTCTGCGCCAGGATCATCGTGGGCGCGGTGACCACGAGCAGCAGCTCGATCACCCGCGGCTTCGTCAGCGCGACGTACGCCCTCACCTTGCGCGACAGGGGCGACCGGACGGGCCCTCCCCGCTCGATCGCGGTGGTCTCTGCGACTACGTCCATTGCTCCTCTAACGATCGATGATCCCGAACGAGTGTAATGCGCGCCGGACGGGGTCGGGCCCGGAGTGCACGCTTGTCCAATCGGACGCCGACATATGCGAGGCGCAACCCCCGATCCCCGGCGCACCCCCCTCCGTATACTCGGAACTGCTCGCCAGAGCGCCCGGCCCGCACCCGAGTTCCGCCCGACTGATCAGTCGCGCGAGGCCGAACGGGGCGTCGTCGGAAGCATCGTGTCGAAGTCGTCATGCGCGCTCCACCATGCGAGAGGGCGGACGGTCCCCGTCTGCCCCACGTCTCGAGAAGGGTCAGTACCTAGTGTCAGAACTGCAATGGGATTCCATTGACGAGAAGGCAGTCGACACGGCGAGGGTTCTCGCCGCGGACGCGGTCGAGAAGGTCGGCAACGGCCACCCCGGCACCGCCATGAGCCTCGCGCCGGCCGCGTACCTCCTGTTCCAGAAGGTCATGCGCCGCGATCCGTCCGACGCCACCTGGATCGGCCGCGACCGCTTCATCCTGTCGGTCGGCCACTCCTCGCTGACGCAGTACGTCCAGTTCTACCTGGGCGGCTACGGCCTCGAGCTCGACGACCTCAAGGCGCTGCGCACCTGGGGCTCGAAGACCCCGGGCCACCCCGAGTACGGCCACACCGACGGCGTCGAGATCACCACCGGCCCGCTCGGCCAGGGTCTCGCCTCGGCCGTCGGCTTCGCCTACGCGGCGCGCTTCGAGCGCGACCTGTTCGACCCCGAGGCCGCCGCGGGCACCTCGCCGTTCGACCACTTCGTCTACGTCATCGCCGGCGACGGCGACCTGCAGGAGGGCATCACCAGCGAGGCCTCCTCGCTCGCCGGCCACCAGCAGCTCGGCAACCTCGTCGTCATCTACGACTCCAACCAGATCTCGATCGAGGACGACACCAACATCGCCTTCACCGAGGACGTCAAGGCGCGCTACGAGGCCTACGACTGGCAGGTCCAGGTCGTCGACTGGAAGAAGACCGGCGAGTACCACGAGGACGTCGCCGAGCTGCACGCCGCGATCGAGGCCGCCAAGGGCCAGACCGACAAGCCGTCGCTCATCATCCTGCGCACGATCATCGGCTGGCCCTCGCCGAAGAAGCAGAACACCGGCAAGATCCACGGCTCCGCCCTCGGCGCCGACGAGCTCCGCGGCCTCAAGGAGGTGCTCGGCTTCGACCCCGAGAAGACCTTCGACGTCGCCGACGAGGTCATCGAGCACACCCGCAAGGCCGTCGAGCGCGGCCAGGCGCAGCACGCCGAGTGGAACGAGCAGCTCGAGGCGTGGGCGACCGCGAACCCCGAGAAGAAGGTCCTGCTCGACCGCGTCCTGAGCGGCGACCTCCCCGAGGGCGTCCAGGAGGCCCTCCCGGTCTTCGAGCCCGGCAAGGAGGTGTCGACCCGCGCCGCGTCCGGCAAGGTCATCAACGCCCTCGCCGGCGTCGTGCCCGAGCTCTGGGGCGGCTCCGCCGACCTCGCCGAGTCGAACAACACGACCATCGAGGGCGCCGGCTCCTTCGTGCCGAGCGAGTTCTCGACCCACGAGTGGACCGGCAAGAAGGGCGGCCGCGTGCTGCACTTCGGCATCCGCGAGCACGCCATGGGCGCGATCCTCAACGGCATCGTCCTGCACGGCAACACCCGCCCCTTCGGCGGCACCTTCCTGATCTTCTCCGACTACATGCGCCCGGCGGTCCGTCTCGCCGCGCTCATGAAGGCGCCGGCCATCTATGTCTGGACCCACGACTCCGTGGCGCTCGGCGAGGACGGCCCGACGCACCAGCCGGTCGAGCAGCTGGCGGCCCTCCGCGCGATCCCGGGACTGGACATCGTCCGCCCCGGCGACGCCAACGAGGTCGCCTACGCCTGGAAGACGATCCTGGAGCGCCGCGAGGGCCCGGCCGGCCTCGCGCTGACCCGCCAGAACATCCCCGTCTTCGAGCGCGGAGAGGGCGACGCCACCGGCGAGACCTTCGCCCACGCGTCGAACGTCGCCCGCGGCGCGTACATCCTCGCCGAGGCGCCGAACGGCACCCCGGACGTGATCCTCATCGCCACCGGCTCCGAGGTGCAGATCGCCGTCGAGGCGCGCGAGCTGCTCAAGGGCGAGGGCGTCAACGCCCGCGTCGTCTCGGCCCCGTCGCTCGAGTGGTTCGAGGAGCAGGACGCCGAGTACCGCGAGAAGGTGCTGCCCTCCGCCGTGAAGGCGCGCGTCTCGATCGAGGCCGGCCTCAGCCTCGGCTGGCAGAAGTACGTCGGCGACGCCGGCCGCTCGGTCTCCATCGAGCACTTCGGCGCCTCCGCCGACTACAAGACCCTGTTCCGCGAGTTCGGGATCACCACCGAGGCGGCCATCACCGCCGCCAAGGAGTCGCTCGCGGCGTCCTGACCACGAAGGCCGCGTCCACCCGGGCGCGGCCTTCGCCGTCGGCCCCACGACTCCCCACCGACCCGCACCATCTAGCGAGAAGAAGAGACATGACCGAGAACACCCCCACCGCAGACCTCTCCGCCGCCGGCGTCAGCATCTGGCTCGACGACCTGTCGCGCTCGCGCATCTCGAGCGGCGGGCTGCAGAAGCTCATCGACGAGAAGAACGTCGTCGGAGTCACGACCAACCCCACGATCTTCGCCGCGGCCCTCGCCAAGGGCGAGTCCTACGACGAGCAGGTCGAGGAGCTCGCCGCCGCCGACACCTCGGTGACCGACGCGGTCTTCGCGATCACCACCGACGACGTCGCCGCCGCCTCCGACGTCTTCCGCCCGATCTACGACGCGACCAACGGCTACGACGGCCGCGTCTCGATCGAGGTCGAGCCGGGCCTCGCGCACGACGCGCAGGGCACCATCGAGCAGGCCAAGGCCCTCTGGGCCAAGGTCGACCGCCCGAACGCGATGATCAAGATCCCCGCGACCGTCGAGGGCCTCGAGGCCATCACCGAGGCCATCGGCTCCGGCATCTCGGTCAACGTCACGCTGATCTTCTCGCTCGCCCGCTACCGCGCCGTCATCAACGCGTACCTCGCCGGCCTCGAGAAGGCCAAGGACGCCGGCATCGACCTGTCGACGATCCACTCCGTCGCCTCGTTCTTCGTGTCGCGCGTCGACACCGAGATCGACAAGCGCCTCGAGGCCGTCGGCACCGACGAGGCCCTCGCGCTGAAGAGCAAGGCCGGCGTCGCCAACGCGCAGCTCGCCTACGAGGTCTTCGTCGAGGCGTTCGCCACCGAGCGCGCGCTGCTCCTGCAGGAGTCCGGCGCCAACCGCCAGCGGCCGCTGTGGGCCTCGACCGGCGTCAAGTCGACCGATCTGCCCGACACCCTCTACGTGACCGAGCTGGTCGCCGCGGGCGTCGTCAACACCATGCCCGAGAAGACCCTCGAGGCGACCTTCGACCACGGCGTCATCGCCGGCGACACGGTGACCGGCTCCTACGCCGACGCCAACGCCGTCCTCGACGCCGTCGCCGCGCAGGGCGTCTCCTACGCCGAGGTCACCGAGCTGCTCGAGAAGGAGGGCGTCGAGAAGTTCGTCGTCTCCTGGAACGAGCTGCTCGACACCGTCACCGCCGCGCTCGAGGGCGCGAAGGCGAAGGCCTGATCATGGCGATCCAGATCCACCTCAGCGGTGACGCCGAGAAGGCCGCCGACCGCGTCGTGCCCGAGCTCGTCGCCGACGAGGTCGCCTCGGGCATCACCGCCCAGGTCCCCACCCTCTGGGGTGCGGCGGCCGAGGAGGAGTCCGCGAAGCGCCTCGGCTGGACCGAGTCGACCACGGTCTCCCGCCCGCTGATCCCCGAGATCCTGGCGCTCCGCGAGGAGTTCCAGGCCAAGGGCATCGATCACATCGTGCTCGGCGGCATGGGCGGCTCCTCGCTCGCGCCCGAGGTCATCACCCGGACCGCCGGCGTCGAGCTCACCGTGCTCGACTCCACCGCGCCCGGGCAGGTCCTCGCCGCCCTGAACGACCGCCTCGCGTCGACCGCGGTCGTCATCTCGTCCAAGTCCGGCTCGACGGTCGAGACCGCCAGCCAGAAGAAGGCCTACGAGAAGGCGTTCACCGAGGCGGGCATCGACCCGCTCGACCGCATCGTCATCGTGACCGACCCCGGCTCGCCGCTCGACTCGTCCTCGCGCGAGGCCGGCTACCGGGTCTTCAACGCTGACCCGAACATCGGCGGCCGCTTCTCGGCGCTCTCCGCGTTCGGCCTCGTGCCGTCCGGACTCGCCGGCGCCGACATCGAGGCCCTCCTCGACGAGGCGGCGGAGGCCTCCCTCGGCCTGGCCGTGGACACCCCGGAGAACCCGGGTCTGCTCCTCGGCGCCGCGATCGCCGCCACCAGCCCCCGTCGCGACAAGCTCGCGATCGTGGCCGACGGCACGCACATCGTGGGCTTCGCCGACTGGGCCGAGCAGCTCATAGCCGAGTCCACCGGCAAGGACGGCACGGGCATCCTCCCCGTCGTCCTCGGCACCCTCGCCCCCGAGCTGTCGGAGGACCTCGCCGACGTGCAGGTCGTCCGCCTGGTCGAGGACGCGAGCGCGCTGCACCTGTTCCCGCGCGACCGGCACGAGGGCGAGATCCTCCTGTCCGGCTCGCTCGGCGCGCAGATGCTGACCTGGGAGTACGCGGTCGCGGTCGCCGGGCGCCTGCTCGGGATCAACCCGTTCGACCAGCCCGATGTCGAGTCGGCGAAGGTCGCGACCCGGGCCCTGCTCGAGAAGCGTCCCGAGCCCGCCGCACCGGCGTTCACCGACGCGGGCATCGAGGTCACCGGCACGTCGGAGGTGACCGAGGGCGTCTCGACCGTCGCGGCCGCCGTCGACCGCCTCCTCGCCCAGCTGGGCGAGGGCGGCTACGTGTCGATCCAGGCCTACGTCGACCGCCTCGCGCTGCCGCAGCTGGAGGGCGTCCGCGACCTCCTCGCCGCGCAGTCGAAGCGTCCGGTGACCTTCGGCTGGGGCCCGCGCTTCCTGCACTCGACCGGTCAGTACCACAAGGGCGGAGCGCCGACCGGCGTCTTCCTCCAGATCGCCGAGCGCGCGAGCACGGATCTCGAGATCCCCGAGAGCCCGTTCACCTTCGGCCAGCTGATCCAGGCCCAGGCCGCGGGCGACGCGAGCGTGCTCGCCGAGCACGGCCGCCCGGTCCTGACGCTGACGCTGACGGACCCCGAGGCCGACCTCGAGGCCCTCTTCGAGGCGCTCAACACCTGATCCGCCGGGCGCGGCGTCCCGTCCTCCTCGCGGAGGCGGGGCGCCGCGCCCGCGGTCGTCCGCGCGGTCCGCCCCGGCCGCGCTCGCAAGCCCTCAGCGGAGCGGGCAGGCGTCACCACTCCCCCTCCGTCACCGATAGCAGTGCGCCGAGGCGCCGGCTCCGCCGGCCCGCGGCACACAGAAGGACACTGCACATGTCTGTGGACATCACTCCCGAGTTCAATCCGCTGCGGTTGAGCTTCGACCGCCGGCTGAACCGGATCGCGGGGCCGAGCGGCCTCGTCATCTTCGGCGTCACCGGCGATCTCTCCCGCAAGAAGCTCATGCCGGCGGTCTACGACCTCGCCAACCGCGGCCTGCTTCCTCCCGGCTTCGCGCTCGTCGGCTTCGCCCGCCGCGACTGGGACGACCAGGACTTCGAGAAGGTCGTGCACGACTCGGTCAAGAAGCACGCCCGCACCGAGTTCCACGAGGAGGTCTGGACGCAGCTCGCGCAGGGCATCCGCTTCGTGCAGGGCGAGTTCGACGACCCCGAGGCCTTCAGCCGCCTGAAGACGACCGTCGACGAGCTCGACCGCGAGCGCGGCACGAACGGCAACTTCGCCTTCTACCTCTCGATCCCGCCGAAGTCCTTCCCCCAGGTCACCGAGCAGCTCCGCAACTCGGGCCTCGCGGAGCAGAAGGACGGCCAGTGGCGCCGCGTCGTCATCGAGAAGCCCTTCGGCAGCGACCTGAAGACCGCCCGCGAGCTCAACGCCGTCGTCGAGTCGGTCTTCCCGCCGGACTCCGTCTTCCGCATCGACCACTACCTCGGCAAGGAGACGGTCCAGAACATCCTGGCGCTGCGCTTCGCCAACATGATGTACGAGCCCCTCTGGAACTCGAACTACGTCGACCACGTGCAGATCACCATGGCCGAGGACATCGGAGTGGGCGGCCGGGCCGGCTACTACGACGGCATCGGCGCCGCGCGCGACGTCATCCAGAACCACCTGCTCCAGCTGCTCGCCCTCACGGCGATGGAGGAGCCGATCTCGTTCGACGCCGCGGACCTCCGCGCCGAGAAGGAGAAGGTCCTCGCGGCCGTCCGCCTGCCGAAGGACCTGTCGACCGTCACCGCCCGCGGGCAGTACTCCGGCGGCTGGCAGGGCGGCGAGAAGGTGCTCGGCTTCCTCGAGGAGGACGGCATGAGCCCCACCTCGACGACCGAGACCTTCGCCGCGATGCGCCTGGACATCGGCACCCGCCGCTGGGCCGGAGTGCCGTTCTACCTGCGCGCGGGCAAGCGCCTGGGCCGCCGCGTCACCGAGATCGCCGTGGTCTTCAAGCGCGCGCCGCAGCAGCTCTTCGCCGAGAGCCAGACCACCTCGCTCGGCCAGAACGCCCTGGTCATCCGCGTCCAGCCCGACGAGGGCGTCACCATGCGCTTCGGCTCGAAGGTCCCCGGCGCGGGGATGCAGGTCCGCGACGTCACGATGGACTTCGGCTACGGCCACGCCTTCACCGAGGCGAGCCCCGAGGCCTACGAGCGCCTCATCCTCGACGTCCTCCTCGGCGAGCCGCCGCTCTTCCCGCGGCACGAGGAGGTCGAGCTGTCCTGGAAGATCCTCGACCCGATCGAGGAGTACTGGGCCACGCAGGGCCAGCCCGAGCAGTACCGCCCCGGAACCTGGGGCCCCGATTCCGCCGACGAGCTCCTCGCTCGCGACGGCCGCACCTGGAGGCGCCCGTGATCGTCGATCTGCCCGACACCACGACGAGCGAGGTCTCGAAGACCCTCGTCAAGATCCGCGAGGAGGGCGGCGCCGTCGCCCTCGGCCGCGTGCTCACCCTCATCATCGCGACCTCGCGAGGCCAGGAGGAGGAGGCGATCGACGCTGCCAACGACGCCTCCCGCGAGCACCCGATGCGCGTCATCGTCGTCTCGAAGGACGACGGGCTGACCACGGTCCCCGTCGACGCCACCCCGCGCGTCGACGCGCAGATCCGCGTGGGCGGCGACGCCGGCGCGAGCGAGGTCGTCGTGCTGCGCCCGTTCGGCGACGCGGCGACCGACGAGGAGAGCCTGGTCACCGGGCTCCTGCTCCCGGATGCCCCCGTGGTCGCCTGGTGGCCGAACAGCGCGCCAGACAGCGCCTCGAAGTCGCCGATCGGCCGCATCGCCACGCGCCGGATCACCGACGCCTCCGCGCAGTCCAACCCGGCCGAGGCTCTGCACCATCTCGCCTCGACCTACGCCCCCGGCGACACCGACTTCGCCTGGACCCGCCTCACTCTCTGGCGCGCCCAGCTCGCCGCGGTGCTCGACCAGCCGCCGTACGAGCCGATCACGGCCGTCGAGGTCTCCGGCGCGCCGGACTCCCCCTCGACGATCCTGCTCGCGGCCTGGCTGCAGCTCGAGCTCGACATCCCCGTCGACCACGAGCTCACCATCAGCGCGACCGGGTCCAGCGGGATCCACGGGGTGCGCCTCTTCCGCGAGTCCGGCGTGATCGAGCTCGAGCGCTCGATCCCGAACGTCGCGACGCTGACGCAGCCGGACCAGCCCGTCCACGACATCTCCCTGCCGCGCCGGAGCCTCCGCGACTGCCTGGCGGAGGAGCTGCGCAGGCTCGACCCGGATGACCTGTACGGTGAAGTCATCTCGCGCGGTGTGGACATGCTCACCGAGAAGAACGACGCTCGCAGCGCGTCCTGACACCGCCGCACTCCCCGGCCGCCGCACCCTGCACGTCAGGCGCGGCGGCCGGGGAGACGGCCATCCGCCGATGGCGACCGACCCGAAGGAGACCCCGATGACCACTGACCGCCGTGTGCTCGTCCACCGAGACAAGCAGACCCTCGCAGGCTCGGTCGCCGCGCGCTTCCTGACGAAGACGATCGACATCCTCGACGACCTGGGCACGGCGAACGTGGTCCTCACCGGCGGGACGATGGGGGCGGCGACTCTCAAGGAGATCGGCGGCTCCTCCGCCGCGGGCAACGTCGACTGGACGCGCGTGCACTTCTGGTGGGGCGACGAGCGCTGGGTGCCCCGCGGCCACGAGGACCGCAACGACGTCCAGGCGGGCGACCTCTTCGAGCGCCTCGAGGTGCCGGCCGAGAACGTGCACTCCTACCCTGCGTCCGACGAGGGCCTCGACCTCGACGGCGCGGCCGCGGCCTACGACGCCGAGCTCCGCGCGCACGCGACCGAGGGCCGCGACTATCCGCGCTTCGACATCACCTTCCTCGGGGTCGGCCCCGACGGCCACATCGCCTCGCTCTTCCCGGAGCGCTCGGCCATCCGCCACCCGCAGCCGGGAGTGCTGGCGGTCCGCAACTCCCCCAAGCCGCCGCCCGAGCGCCTCACGCTCACCCTGCCGCTGATCAACCAGTCCGACCGGATCTGGATGGTCCTCGCCGGCGCCGACAAGGCGTCCGCCCTCGGGCTGGCCCTCGCGGGCGCGAGCACGAACGAGGTGCCGGCAGCCGGCGCGTTCGG
Source organism: Rathayibacter sp. VKM Ac-2929 (assembly GCF_022815495.1). Lineage (NCBI taxonomy): Bacteria > Bacillati > Actinomycetota > Actinomycetes > Micrococcales > Microbacteriaceae > Rathayibacter > Rathayibacter sp. VKM Ac-2929. Next base: position 307,841 of record NZ_JALGRV010000004.1, on the reverse strand, counting down.
CCGCAAGCGCACGGTGTTCTTCGTCGACCAGGAGGCCGCGGCCGAGGTGCCCGAGTCGCTGATCGCGCCGAGCTACTGAGCTCTCCCCCGGCTCGTCCGGGAACGACGAAGGGCCCGCCTCCTCTGGAGGACGGGCCCTTCGTCGTTGCACCGGCCCTGCGGCCGGCGGTGCTCAGGAGGGGGTCGCGGTGCCCCGGCGGGCGCGCAGCTGCTGCAGCGCCTCTTCGAGGAGCTGAGCGGCCTCGGCCTCGGTGCGGCGCTCCTTCACGTACGCGAGGTGCGTCTTGTAGGGCTCCGACTTCGCGACCTGGGGCGGGTTCGCCCGGTCGCGCCCGGCGGGGAGACCGGACTGCGGGGAGTCGATCACCTCGGGGATCTCGTCCTCGGGGAGGGCCGCCGAGAAGTGGCGCACCGTCTCGTTGCCGAGGGCGTCCCAGTAGGAGACCGCGACGCGCTCCGCGTGGTAGCCCCGGTCCTGCTCGCCCATGGGTCCCGCGCCGACGCGCGAACCGCGGATTGCACTGCCGCCTGATGCCATTCCGTTTACCCCTATGCTCCGGTGTCGAACTTGGTGATGAGACCGAGCACCACGATGCAGGCCAGCCAGACGAGGCCGAGGATCACGGTGATGCGGTTCAGGTTGCGCTCTGCGACGCCCGAGGCACCGAGGTTCGAGGTGACTCCACCGCCGAACATGTCGGACAGTCCGCCGCCGCGCCCCTTGTGGAGCAGGATCAGCATGGTGAGCAGGAGGCTCGTGATGCCCAGGACGACCTGGAGCACGACCTGGAGGATGTCCACGCGGTACCTTTCGAAGTTCTGGCGCGTTGCACGCCTCGACGAGTATAACGGCGCCTGCGAACCCCCGGGGAATCGCGACGCCCTGTGTTCCGTCCGCTGTATACGCGAGGGCTTCTGGTGAGGGGCGGAGGGGATGGCCTCGTCGCGGCGCCTTCCCGCGCTCCTGCGGAGCGCCCGCCAGACCCGCGCCTGTCGCCGCGACGAGGCCATCCCCTCCGCCCGCGACAGCGCGAGGCCCCCCACCAGCCCTTGGGTGAGAAGTACCGCCGGGTCGGAAGTCCAGTAGACGACCAGCCGTGCGGCGACGAGGGCAACCGGCGATTCGCGTACCAGCGAATCGTCGTGGCTGGACGCAGGACGCTCTACGGGACGCGACCACTTCGAAGAGCCGACTGCGCCACGCCGCGCAGGGAGCGGCGTGGACGATCACGTGCTGTCGGAACCGCTCCCGGACGTCTGCCGCCGGAACGACTGAAGGGGTGGGCCCTTGGGCCCACCCCTTCAGATGCAGAGCGTCAGACGCCTACGTGGTTCCGATAGCGCGCGATCGCAGCGAATTCCTCGACCTGGAGGCTGGCGCCTCCGACGAGGGCGCCGTCGACGTCGGGCTCGCGCATGAAGCCGGCGATGTTGCCGGACTTGACGGAGCCGCCGTAGAGGATGCGCGTCTTCGCCGCGGTGTCGGCGCCGAGGATGTCGGCGACGACGTCGCGGAGGGCCTTGCAGACCTGCTGGGCCTGCTCGGGCGTGGCGGCCTGGCCGGAGCCGATGGCCCAGACCGGCTCGTACGCGACGACGAGGTCGGCGTCCGCGGGGAGGCCGGTGAGGGCCTCCTTCAGCTGCGCGACCGGCACCGCGGACGGGCCGTGCTTCTCGAGGTCCTCGGCGGTCTCGCCGACGCAGACGATCGGCGGGACACCGTGCTTGACGGCCGCGGCCGTCTTCGCAGCGATGTCCGCGTCGGTCTCGCCGTGGAGCGTGCGACGCTCCGAGTGGCCGACGATGACGTAGTCGCAGTCGAGCTGCTTGAGGAACTGGCCGGAGATCTCACCGGTGTAGGCCCCGCTGTCGAACTTCGACAGATCCTGCGCGCCGTACTTGAGCGGCAGCTTGTCGGAGTCGACGAGGATCTGCACGGGACGCAGATCGGTGAACGGCGGGAACACCGCGACCTCGACGCCGTCGAAGTCGTGGTCGGCGTCCTTGAGGCTCCACGCGAGCTTCTGCACGAAGGCGATGGCCTGGAGGTGGTCCAGGTTCATCTTCCAGTTGCCGGCGATGAGCGGGATGCGGGATGTCACTGCCATCCGAGGACCTCCAGTCCGGGGAGGCGCTTCCCCTCGAGGAATTCGAGGCTGGCTCCGCCTCCCGTCGAGATGTGGCCGAACTGCCCGTCCTCGAAGCCGAGGGCGCGCACCGCGGCGGCCGAGTCTCCACCGCCGACGACGCTGAGTCCGTCGACCTCGGTGAGGGCCTGGGCGACGGCCTTCGTGCCGGCCGCGAACGGCTCGAGCTCGAAGACGCCCATCGGGCCGTTCCAGAACACGGTCTTCGAGGCCGCGACGACCTCGGCGAACCGCTTCGCGGTGTCGGGCCCGATGTCGAGACCGAGGCCGTCCGCGCCGAAGGCGGTGTCCTCGATCGCGTCGGCGGGGGCCGTCACGTACTCGGCGTCGGCTCCGAACTTCGAGGCGACGACGACGTCCGTGGGGACGACGATCTCCACCCCGAGCTCCTTCGCCTTCGCGAGGTAGCCGAGGACGGTGTCGATCTGGTCGGCCTCGAGCAGGCTCTTGCCGACCTCGTGGCCCTGGGCCTTGAGGAAGGTGAAGAGCATGCCGCCGCCGATGAGGATCGAGTCGACCCGCGGGAGCAGGTGGTCGATGACGCCGAGCTTGTCCGAGACCTTCGAGCCGCCGAGGACGACCGTGTAGGGGCGCTCCGGCTTCTCGGTCAGGCGGTCCAGGACCTCGAGCTCGGCCGCGATCAGGGTTCCGGCGGCGCTGGGCAGCAGCTGGGCGAGCTCGTAGACGCTCGCCTGCTTGCGGTGCACGACGCCGAAGCCGTCCGAGACGAACGCGTCGCCGAAGGCGGCGAGCTTCTCGGCGAAGGCGCGGCGCTCGTCCGCGTCCTTGCTGGTCTCCCCCGGGTTGAAGCGGAGGTTCTCGAGCACGACGACCTGGCCGTCCTCGAGGGCGTCGACCGCGGCGGAGGCCGCCTCGCCGACGGTGTCCTCGGCGAACGAGACGGGGGCGTCGAGCAGCTCGCCGAGGCGCTCCGCCACCGGCGCGAGGCTGTACTTCGAGTCGGGGGCGCCGTCGGGGCGGCCGAGGTGGCTCACGACCACGACTCGGGCGCCCTCGGCGACGAGCCGCTGGAGCGTGGGCACCGACGCGCGCACGCGGCCGTCGTCCGTGATCGTTCCGTCCTTCAGGGGGACGTTCAGATCGCAGCGGACGACGACGCGCGTGCCGGCGAGGGAGCCCAGTGAGTCCAGAGTGCGGAGCGTCACGGTGTCACTCGTCACGGAGTCGTGACTCAGAGCTTGCCGGCGACGAGCTCGGCGACGTCGACGAGGCGGTTGGAGTAGCCCCACTCGTTGTCGTACCAGGAGGCGACCTTGACCTGGTTGCCGATGACCTTGGTCAGGCCGGCGTCGAAGATCGAGGAGTGCGGGTCGGTGACGATGTCGCTCGAGACGATCGGGTCCTCGGTGTACTTGAGGATGCCCTTGAGGTCGCCCTCGGCGGCGGCCTTGTAGGCCGCGTTGATCTCCTCGACCGTGGCCGACTTCGACAGCTCGACCGTGAGGTCGGTGATCGAGCCGGTCGGGACCGGGACGCGCAGCGCGTAGCCGTCGAGCTTGCCGACGAGCTCGGGGATGACGAGGCCGAGGGCCTTGGCGGCACCGGTCGACGTCGGGATGATGTTGACCGCGGCGGCGCGCGCGCGACGCAGGTCGCTGTGCGGGCCGTCCTGCAGGTTCTGGTCGGCGGTGTAGGCGTGGACCGTGGTCATCAGACCGCGCTCGATGCCGAAGTTGTCGAGCAGGACCTTGGCGAGCGGCGCGAGGCAGTTCGTGGTGCACGACGCGTTCGAGACGATGTCGTGGACCTGGGGGTCGTAGGTGCCCTCGTTGACGCCGAGGACGATGGTCGCGACGTCGTCGCCGGTGGCGGGAGCCGAGACGATGACCTTCTTGGCGCCGGCGGTGATGTGCTTGCGCGCATCCTCCGACTTGGTGAAGCGACCGGTCGACTCGATGACGACGTCGACGCCCAGCTCGCCCCAGGGGAGGTTCGCGGGGTCGCGCTCCTCGAGCACGATGATCGGCTTGCCGTTGACGACGATCTTGTCGCCGTCCAGCTCCACGGTCGCGTCGAGGCGGCCGGTGATGGAGTCGTACTTCAGGAGGTGCGCGAGCGCCTTGTTGTCGGTGAGGTCGTTGACCGCGACGATCTCGAGGTCGCTGCCCTTGGCGAGGGCCGCACGGAGGAAGTTACGGCCGATACGGCCGAAGCCGTTGATGCCGATCTTGACGGACACAGATATCTCCTGGAGAGGAAGGGCACCTCGACGGTGCAGTGGAGGGTGTGGATCGCTGCGAGAGCGGCGTCCCGGATCGGGACCCGGGACGCCGGAATCGCTACGACAGTAGCAGGAGGCCGGAAGTGTTCTGGCGGGCCTTCTCGAAGCGCGCGGAGACGTCCGCCCAGTTCACGATGTTCCAGAACGCCTTGACGTAGTCGGCCTTCACGTTGACGTAGTCGAGGTAGAAGGCGTGCTCCCACATGTCCAGCAGCAGGACCGGCACGGTCGCGGCGGCGTGGTTGCTCTGGTGGTCGTAGAGCTGCTCGATGAGCAGCTTCTGGCCGAGGGAGTCCCAGGCCAGGATCGACCAGCCGGAGCCCTGGATGCCGAGGGCCGAGGCGGTGAAGTGCGCCTTGAACTTGTCGAAGGAGCCGAAGTTCTCGTCGATCGCCGCGGCGAGCTCGCCGGTCGGCTTGTCGCCGCCGTCGGGCGAGAGGTTGTTCCAGAACACGGTGTGGTTCACGTGACCGGCGAGGTTGAACGCCAGGTCCTTCTGGAGCTTGTTGACGTTCGCGAGGTTCTCGCTGTCGCGAGCCTCCTGCAGCGCGGCGAGGGCGGTGTTCGCCCCGGTCACGTACGTCGCGTGGTGCTTGTCGTGGTGGAGCTCCATGATCCGTCCACTGATGTGCGGCTCGAGAGCCGAGTAGTCGTAGGGCAGTTCGGCGAGCGTGTAGTCAGCCATGTGCGATCTCCTGTTCGTGGTCGTCGACCTCAGTGATCCGCCGGGTCTCACGGCCCCTCACCGCTGTGCGGGAGGGTGTGCCGGGGTGTCCTGAGCGACCTTTCCAGTCTAGTGAGAGCCGCCCTCCGCACTCGGAGCGTTTCCTCCGTTCAACCAGGAGACACTCAGCGTTCGCGCGTCTGACGGCCCTTCGGATCGCGCGGGGCTCAGAGGTCCTGGAGCTCGGCGGGGAGGTTCGCGTCGGTGCCGGGGATGTCGAGGTCGGTGGCGCGCTTGTCGGCCATCGCGAGCAGGCGGCGGATGCGGCCGGCGACCGCGTCCTTCGTCATCGGCGGGTCGGCGTGGTGGCCGAGCTCGTCGAGGCTGGCGTCGCGGTGGGCGAGCCGGAGCCGGCCGGCGTAGCGGAGGTGCTCGGGGATGTCCTCGCCGAGGATCTCCATCGCGCGCTCGACCCGGGAGCAGGCGGCGACGGCGGCCTGGGCGGAGCGGCGGAGGTTCGCGTCGTCGAAGTTGACCAGGCGGTTGGCGGTCGCCCGCACCTCGCGGCGCTGGCGCAGCTCCTCCCAGCTCGCGACGGTGGAGGTCGCGCCCATCAGGGTGAGCATCGCGCTGATGCTCTCGCCGTCGCGGACGACCACGCGGTGCACGCCGCGCACCTCGCGTGACTTGGCCTGGACGCCGAGGCGGCCCGCCGCTCCGACGATCGCCATCGCCGCCTCGTTGCCGGGGCAGATCACCTCGAGGGCGGCCGAGCGGCCGGGATCGGTGAGCGAGCCCTGCGCGAGGAAGGCCCCGCGCCAGACGGCGGCGAGCTCCTCGCGGGTGCCGGTGGTCAGCCGGTTCGGCAGTCCGCGGACGGGACGGCCGCGCTGATCGAGCAGACCGGTCTGGCGGGCGAGGGTGTCGCCGCCCTCGACGACCCGGACGAGCCAGCTGGTGGTGCGGCGCGAGCCGCCGGCGGACACGATGCTGCCCTCGCTGCGGACGCCGTAGAGCTCGGCGAGGTCGCGGCGGACGCGGGTGGCCAGGGGGGCGGAGTCGAGCTCGACCTCGACCGCGAGGCGGTTCGAGATGATGTGCAGTCCTCCGGAGAAGCGGAGGATGGTCGCCAGTTCAGCGGCACGGACGGTGTTCTTGCGCGAGACGATCGCGACCAGTTCGCCCTTGACATCTGCAGTGAGGGCCACGGAGTCTTCTTTCCTTACGTCGGGTGCGCGGCGGAGCGCGCGGGGATCATTCTCGGCCGAGGTCGCGGTGCGCCACGTTGACGGCGACACCCGGCAGCTCGGCCAGTCGGGCCGCGACGCGGCCGGCGACGGCGACCGAGCGGTGCTTGCCGCCGGTGCAGCCGATGGCGATGGTCGCGTGGCGCTTGTTCTCGCGCTGGTAGCCGTCGAGCACCGGCCGGAGGGCGCGCGAGTAGGAGTCGATGAACTCCTCCGCGCCCTGCTGGGCCAGCACGTAGTCTCTCACCTCTTCGTCGAGACCGGTGTGCGGGCGGAGCTCCGGGATCCAGTACGGGTTGGGCAGGAAGCGCGCATCCGCGACCATGTCGGCGTCGGTCGGCAGGCCGTACTTGAAGCCGAAGCTCATCACGGTGATCTGCAGCCCCGCGCGGCCGGCTTCGGCGAACCGCGTGGTGATCGTGGTCGCGAGCTGATGCGGATTGAGGTCGGAGGTGTCGATCACGATGTCGGCCGACTCGCGCAGCTGCGCCAGGCGGGTCCGCTCGGCGGAGATGCCGTCGAGGAGCGTGCCGCGCCCCTGCAGCGGGTGCGGGCGGCGGACCTGCTCGAAGCGGCGGACGAGAGCGGCGTCGGCGGCCTCGAGGAAGACGACGCGCAGATCGACGCCGACGCGCAGCTCGCGCACGATCTCGCCGAGGTCGGCGAAGAAGTCCCGCCCGCGGACGTCGACGACGGCCGCGACCTTGGGCACGGTGTCACCCGCGCGCTGGGCGAGGTCCACCAGCGGGCGCAGCATCTGCGGCGGGAGGTTGTCGACCACGTACCAGCCGAGGTCCTCCAGCGCGTTGGCAGCGGTGGATCGTCCGGCTCCGGACATCCCGGTGACGATCAGCACGTTCTGCTGCTCGCTCTCGGTGCTCATGGGGTCTCCGTGCTCGTGTGGGGTGGTCGCGGACCCTCCTTCGGGGAGGGCGGGCCTCCAGCCTAGGGTGTGGCCCTGAGCGGAGCACCCGGCGGAGGGGGGATCTCGATGCGCCCGCTGCGCGGGCTGCTCGATCAGCATGGAGCGGCCGCGTGCCCTCCACGCGAGCACCCCTGCCGGTCGAGCGAGCACTTCATACTGGTCGAGTAGGCCCGCAGGGCCGTATCGAGACCCGCCCACCGCAGGACCGTGGTGCCTCAGGGATGCAGGTGCCCGTGGATCGCGGCGGCGAGCGTCGGCCCGATGCCCTTGACCTCCGCGATCTCGGCGTCGCTCGCCTCGCGCAGCCTGGTGACCGAGCCGAAGTGCTTCAGCAGATCGCGCACCCGCGTCCCGCCCAGCCCCGGGATCTCCGCCAGCTGCGACGAGATGTCGCGCTTGCGCCGCTGACGCTGGTGGGTGATCGCGAAGCGGTGCGCCTCGTCACGGATCCGCTGGAACAGGAAGAGCGCGTCGCTGTTGCGCGGCAGGATCACCGGGAAGTCGGAGTCGGGCAGCCAGATCTCCTCCAGCCGCTTGGCGATCCCGCAGAGCGTGATCCCGGTGACGCCGGACTCGTCCAGCGCGCGCTGGGCCGCGGCGACCTGCGGCTGCCCGCCGTCGACGATCAGCAGGTTCGGCGGGTAGGAGAACTTGCGCCGCTTGGCCTCCCCCGTCTCGGGATCGACCTCGGCGGGCTCGGTCGGCTCCTTGAGGTAGGCGAGGCGCCGGGTGAGCACCTGGTGGAGGGACTCGGTGTCGTCCGTGGACTCCGCGATGCTGAAGCGTCGGTACTGGTCCTTGCGCACCAGGCCGTCCTCGAAGACGACCATCGACGCGACGATGTTCGTGCCGCTGAGGTGCGAGACGTCGTAGCACTCCATCCGCAGCGGGGCCTCGGCCATGCCGAGCGCGTCGCGGATGTCCTCCAGGGCCTGTGTGCGCGCGGTGAAGTCGGCGGAGCGCCGGGTCTTGTAGAGCATCAGCGAGTGCTTGGCGTTCTGCGTCGCGGTCTCGAGGAGGGCCGCCTTGTCGCCCCGCTGCGCGGCGCGCAGACGGACGTTGGCACCGCGGAGGGAGCCCAGCCACTCCTCGAGCGCCTCGGAGTCGTCGGGCAGCTCGGGCACGACGACCTCGCGCGGCGGGATGTCGCCGCCCTCGTAGGCCGCCTGCAGGGCCGTGTCGACGAGCTCGGCGGTGCTCATGTCGAGCTCCTTGTCGACGACCCAGCCGCGCTCACCGCGGATCCGGCCGCCGCGCACGCGGAACTGCTGCACCGAGGCGGCCAGCTCGTCGTGCACGATCGCGTACAGGTCGACGTCGACGTTGTCCTTCAGCACGACCGCGCTCTTGGCGAGCACGGCGTCGAGCGCCGCGGCCTGGTCGCGCAGCTTGCCGGCGCGCTCGTACTGCATCGCCTCGGCGGCCTCGCGCATCTCGCGCTCGAGCTCGCCGATCATCTTGCGGTCGTGGCTGCCCATGAACGCGACGAAGCGGTCGACGATCGCCCGGTGCTCCGCGAAGGTGACCCGGTGCGAGCACGGACCGCCGCAGCGGCCGATCTGCGAGGCGAAGCAGGGCTTCCCGCTCTGCATCGCCCGCTTGTAGTTGGAGTCGTTGCAGGTCCTGATCGGGAACGCCTTGATCATCAGCTCGATCGTCTCGTGGATCGCCCAGATCTTCGGGTACGGGCCGAAGTACCGCGCCCCGCGGATCTTCGAATTGCGGGTCACCATCACCCGCGGCGCCTCGTCGCCGAGGGTCACCGCCATGTACGGGTACGACTTGTCGTCGCGGAACTTGACGTTGAAGGGGGGATCGAACTCGTTGATCCAGGTGAACTCGAGCTGCAGCGCCTCGACGTCGGTGCCGACCACGGTCCACTCGACGCCGGACGCCGAGGTGACCATCCGCCGGGTGCGCTCGTGCAGGCTCGGCAGCGGAGCGAAGTAGTTGCTGAGCCGGGCGCGGAGGTTCTTCGCCTTGCCCACGTAGAGGACCCGGCCCCGAGCGTCCTTGAAGCGGTAGACGCCCGGGAGGGTCGGGATCTCGCCCGGCTTCGGCCGGAAGTCGACGGTCTGCGTCATGCCCGCGCCCCCGCTCCCCCGGCCCTCCGGGGACGACCGGCGAGGCGGAGCCGCGTCACGGCAGGATCTCGGCGAGGAAGGTGCCGGTGTGGCTCTCCTTGACCTTCGCGACGTGCTCGGGGGTGCCGATGGCGACGACCTGGCCGCCGCCCGCGCCGCCCTCGGGACCCATGTCGATCAGCCAGTCGGCCGACTTGATGACGTCGAGGTTGTGCTCGATCGTGATGACGGTGTTGCCCTTGTCGACGAGGCCGTTGAGCACCAGCAGGAGCTTGCGGACGTCCTCGAAGTGCAGACCGGTGGTCGGCTCGTCGAGCACGTAGACGCTGCGCCCGTTCGAGCGGCGCTGCAGCTCGGTGGCGAGCTTCACGCGCTGCGCCTCGCCGCCGGAGAGCGTGGTCGCGCTCTGCCCGAGCCGGACGTAGCCGAGGCCGACCTCGACCAGGGTCTTGAGGAACCGGTGGATCGAGGTGATCGGCTCGAAGAACTCGGCCGCCTCGGCGATCGGCATGTCGAGCACCTCGGCGATGTTCTTGCCCTTGTAGTGCACGGTCAGGGTGTCGCGGTTGTAGCGCGCTCCCCCGCAGACCTCGCACGCGACGTAGACGTCGGGCAGGAAGTTCATCTCGATCTTGATCGTGCCGTCGCCCGAGCAGGCCTCGCAGCGCCCGCCCTTGACGTTGAAGCTGAACCGGCCGGGCAGGTAGCCGCGGGCCTTCGCCTCGGTGGTCTCGGCGAAGAGGTTGCGGATGCGGTCGAACACGCCGGTGTAGGTCGCCGGGTTGGAGCGCGGGGTGCGCCCGATCGGGTTCTGGTCGACGTGCACGACCTTGTCGAGGTTCTCGAGTCCGGTGACGCGGGTGTGCTTGCCCGGCACCTTGCGGGCGCCGTTGAGCTGGTTGGCGAGCACCCGGTAGAGGATGTCGTTCACGAGCGTCGACTTGCCCGAGCCGGAGACTCCGGTGACCGCGACGAAGGTGCCGAGCGGGAACTCGACGTCGACCTTCTGCAGGTTGTTCGCGTTGGCTCCGACGACCTTGATCACACGCTTGCGGTCGATCTTGCGGCGCTTCTTCGGCAGCTCGATCGAGCGGCGGCCGGCGATGTAGTCGCCGGTGAGCGAGTGGGTGTTCTCGAGCAGGGACTCGTAGGAGCCGGAGTGCACGACCCGGCCGCCGTTGACGCCGGCGCCGGGGCCGATGTCGACGATCCAGTCGGCGGTGCGGATGGTGTCCTCGTCGTGCTCGACGACGATCAGGGTGTTGCCGAGGTCGCGCAGCTTGATCAGGGTGTCGATCAGCCGGCGGTTGTCGCGCTGGTGCAGACCGATGCTCGGCTCGTCGAGGACGTAGAGCACGCCGGTGAGACCGGAGCCGATCTGGGTCGCGAGCCGGATGCGCTGGGCCTCGCCGCCGGAGAGCGAGCCGGCCGCACGGGAGAGGTTGAGGTAGTTGAGCCCGACCTCGATCAGGAAGTCGAGGCGCGCGCGGATCTCGCGGAGCACCTGCGCGGCGATGGTGGCCTCGCGCGGGGTGAGCTGCAGCTCGCTCATGAACGACTGGGCGTCGCCGAGGCTGAGGTCGGCGACGTCGGCGATGCTCGCGCCGTGCACGAGCACGGCGAGCACCTCGGGCTTGAGGCGCGAGCCCTTGCAGACGGGGCAGGCGACCTCGCGGAGGAACTCGGCCCAGCGCGAGCGCTGCACGTCGGTCTCGGCCTGCACGTACTGCCGCTCGATGTAGGGCACGACGCCCTCGAAGCCGGAGGTGTAGCTCATCTCCCGGCCGTAGCGGTTCTTCCACTTGACCTTGACCTCGAAGTTGTCGCCGTGCAGCACGGCCTGCTGCACCTCCGAGCTGAGGCGCTTCCAGGGGGTGGTCAGCTTGAAGCCGAGGTCGCGGGAGAGGCCGTCGAGCAGCTTCTCGTAGTACTGGAAGAGGCCCTTGCCCTGGGTGGTCCACGGGATGATGACGCCCTCGGCGATGCTGAGGTCGGGGTCGCCGAGCAGCAGCTCGTCGTCGACCGACATCCGCGTGCCGAGGCCGGAGCACTCGGGGCAGGCGCCGAAAGGGGCGTTGAAGGAGAAGGTGCGCGGCTCGATCTCGGTGAGCGAGATCGGGTGGTTGTTGGGGCAGGACAGCTTCTCGGAGTACGTCGTCCACGCGCCGTCGCCCTCGCCGTCGACGAAGTTGATCTGCACGATGCCGTCGGTGAGGCGCAGCGCCGTCTCGAGCGAGTCGGTCAGGCGGCCGAGGATGTCCGGGCCGGCGACGAGGCGGTCGACGACGACGGAGATGTCGTGCTTGTACTGCTTCTTCAGCACCGGCGGCTCGCTCAGCTGGATGAGCTTGCCGTCGACCATGGCGCGGGAGTAGCCGCCCGCGGTCAGCTCCTTGAAGAGGTCGACGAACTCGCCCTTCTTCTGCGAGACGACCGGGCTGAGGATCTGGTAGCGGGTGCCCTCCTCCAGCTCCATCAGCTGATCGGCGATCTGCTGCACTGTCTGCGCCGAGATCGGCTCGCTGCAGACGGGGCAGTGCGGGATCCCGATGCGGGCCCAGAGCAGGCGCATGTAGTCGAAGATCTCGGTGATCGTGCCGACGGTGGAGCGCGGGTTGCGGTTGGTCGACTTCTGGTCGATCGACACCGCCGGGCTGAGGCCCTCGATGAAGTCGACGTCCGGCCGGTCGACCTGGCCGAGGAACTGCCGCGCGTAGGCGGAGAGCGACTCGACGTAGCGGCGCTGGCCCTCGGCGAAGATCGTGTCGAAGGCGAGCGACGACTTGCCCGACCCGGACAGTCCGGTGAAGACGACCATCGAGTCACGGGGGATCTCGAGGTCGACATCGCGCAGGTTGTGCACTCTGGCCCCGCTCACCACCAGCTTCGACACCGATTCGTCCAGCGAGGAGACGAAGCGGTGGAAGGAGGGTGAGGGGGTGGTGGAAGGGTCCGTAACGGCGTTCAGGATCGACACCTCGAAAGTGTATGCGGAGCCACCGACATCGCCCGGGGCGTTCGCTGGCCGCTGATCCCGCACCCCGCGACTTGCGCTCGTCGACGCCGCCCGCACCGGTGGGCCGGCCCGCGTGGGCCGGCCCGGATCGGTCAGGACAGGTGCCCGGCCTTCTCCATCTGCCGCAGCTCGCGCTTGAGCTCGGAGACCTCGTCGCGCAGGCGCGCGGCGAGCTCGAACTTCAGCTCGCCGGCGGCCTGCAGCATCTGGCCGTTGAGGTCGGCGATGATCGCCTCGAGGTCGTTGCCGCCGTTCGCGGCGAGACCCTGGCGGCGCAGGTTCGGCGTCGGGCTCTTCTTCTTGGCGTCGCGGCCGGCCAGGAGCTTCGCGGTGTCGGCTCCCTCGCGGGCGAGCGCGTCGGTGATGTCGGCGATCTTCTTGCGCAGCGGCGTCGGGTCGATGCCGTGGTCGAGGTTGTAGGCGACCTGCTTCTCGCGCCGGCGGTCGGTCTCGTCGATCGCGAGCTTCATCGAGTCGGTCATCTTGTCCGCGTACATGTGCACCTCGCCCGAGACGTTGCGCGCGGCGCGGCCGATGGTCTGGATGAGCGAGGTCGACGAGCGGAGGAAGCCCTCCTTGTCGGCGTCGAGGATCGCGACGAGCGACACCTCGGGCAGGTCGAGGCCCTCGCGGAGGAGGTTGATGCCGACGAGGACGTCGTAGACGCCCGCGCGCAGCTCGGAGAGCAGCTCGACCCGTCGCAGCGTGTCGACGTCGGAGTGCAGGTAGCGCACCCGGACTCCGGCCTCGGTGAGGAAGTCCGTGAGCTCCTCCGCCATCCGCTTCGTGAGGGTGGTGACCAGCACGCGCTCGTCGCGCTCGGTGCGGAGCTTGATCTCCTCGAGCAGGTCGTCGATCTGGCCCTTGGTCGGCTTGACGACGATCTCGGGGTCGATCAGGCCGGTCGGGCGGATGATCTGCTCGACGATGCCGTCGGCGATCCCCATCTCGTAGCGGCCGGGGGTCGCCGAGAGGTAGACGGTCTGGCCGACGCGGCCCTTGAACTCCTCCCACTTCAGCGGGCGGTTGTCCATCGCCGAGGGCAGCCGGAAGCCGTGCTCGACCAGGGTGCGCTTGCGCGAGGCGTCGCCCTCGTACATCGCGCCGATCTGCGGCACGGTGACGTGCGACTCGTCGATGACGACGAGGAAGTCGTCGGGGAAGTAGTCGAGCAGGCAATGCGGCGCCTCGCCGGACTCGCGTCCGTCGATGTGGCGCGAGTAGTTCTCGATGCCGGAGCAGAAGCCGATCTGCTGCATCATCTCGAGGTCGAAGGTGGTCCGCATCCGGAGGCGCTGCGCCTCGAGGAGCTTGTTCTGCTTCTCGAGGTCGGCGAGGCGGACCTCGAGCTCCTGCTGGATCGTGTCGATGGCGCGGTGCATGACGTCCTGGCTGGCGACGTAGTGCGAGCCGGGGAAGACGGAGACGGACTCGAGCTTCTTCACGACGTTCCCGGTGAGCGGGTGCAGCGTGTAGAGCGCCTCGATCTCGTCGCCGAACATCTCGATGCGGATCGCGAGCTCCTCGTACATCGGGATGATCTCGATCGTGTCGCCGCGGACCCGGAAGGTGCCGCGGGCGAAGTCCACGTCGTTGCGGGCGTACTGCATCGAGACGAACTTGCGGATCAGGCGGTCGCGGTCGACCCGCTGGCCGACCTGGAGCGCGACCATCGCCTCGAGGTACTGCTCCGGCTGGCCGAGGCCGTAGATGCAGGAGACGGTCGAGACGACGATGACGTCGCGCCGGCTGAGCAGCGAGTTGGTCGTCGAGTGCCGCAGGCGCTCGACCTCGGCGTTGACCGAGCTGTCCTTCTCGATGAAGGTGTCCGTCTGCGGGACGTAGGCCTCGGGCTGGTAGTAGTCGTAGTAGGAGACGAAGTACTCGACCGCGTTGTTGGGGAAGAGCTCGCGGAACTCGTTGGCGAGCTGCGCGGCGAGCGTCTTGTTGTGCGCGAGGACGAGGGTCGGCCGCTGGACGGCCTCGACGAGCCAGGCGGTGGTCGCCGACTTGCCGGTACCGGTGGCGCCGAGCAGGACGACGTCGGTCTCGCCGGCGTTGATCCGGGCGCTCAGATCGGCGATGGCTCCGGGCTGGTCACCGCTCGGCTGGTATTCGCTGATGACCTCGAAGGGGTGCACGGCACGGGTTGGCTCCATGCTCGAAGCGTAACCGCGACCACCGACATCGGGGCGGCCCTGCGCCGACGGCGAACGGGGCTCGCGCCGACCCCGGCCGCAGACTGCCCTGCGGGGGCCGCCGGGTCTCGATACGCCCCTGCGGGGCTGCTCGACCAGCATGGACCTGCCACTTGCATGCTGATCGAGTAGCGCGCGCAGCGCGCGTACCGAGATCCACCGGCGCCGGAAGCCGAGTCTGCAGACAGACCATCAGGAGGGCGCCCGATCAGAGGCGGGAGACGCGCAGGTCGCGCAGGTGGAGGCGGTCGCCCGCGGCCATGCCGTCGGTGCGCACGCGGAGCACCGCGCAGACCGCCCACTCCGGCGCGGGGAGGGAGTAGGCGTCGTCGAGGCGGACGCCGGCGAAGGAGTCCCGGGCCGAGACGTCGGTCGCCGAGTACCAGTCCCGACCCAGGCCGTCGGCCCGTCGCGCGGTCGAGAAGCCCAGATCGATCGCGACGGATCCGGAGCCCTCGTAGAGCGCGTCCAGCGACGCGAGCACCCGCGCTCCGGCGGCGATCGGCACGAAGAGGTGGACCGCGCCGGAGCCCGACCCGTCCTCGACTGCGAGCGCACGGAGCCCCGCGACCGGGGAGTCCCCCGGCGCGACGGACGCCCCGCCCTCGGCCGTCCAGTCGTCGGCGAGCACCGAGCGCGAGCCGTGCGGATCGAGCACACCGCGGATCCGCTCGGCCGCGTGGAACCGCAGCGCGGTCGAGGGCAGCGCCGAGGTGTCCGAGATCGTCAGGACGCCGTCGCCGCGCGCCAGGAAGGGCAGCCGCGAGTTGCCGCCCTGGAACTGCCCGCCCCGGACGACGGCCCGCTGGCCTCCTGCCCCGGAGAACTGGATCAGTCCGCGCTCGGCGTCACCGTCGACCTCCTTCCGAGCCCTGACGAGGAAGCGGCAGTCGGTGAGCGAGAGCAGGGCGCCCCAGCCGTCCAGCTCGAACCAGCCGTGGTTGTCGGGGATCTGCATCTCGAAGTGGCAGTGCGAGAAGTGGGCCTGTCCACGCGAGATCGTGACCGCCCGGCCCTGGTTCGTCGAGAAGGTGTCGAACGAGCACTGGTCGACGAAGAACTCCTGGTCGCCGTGGATCTGGAGCGCGCTCTCGGTGTTGCTGGTCAGGTCGCAGCCCTGGAACGCGATGCGCTCGCCCGAATCGACGGCGTCCTCGACCGCCACGACTCCCACGCGGTTCCCCTGGAACGAGCACGAGCGGAACTCGAGCAGATAGGCGTGCGACCCGAGCTCGACCGCCGTGTCGAAGCTGCGCGCGACGACGTTCGCGAACGAGAGGTAGGCGGGCTTCGGCCCGGGTTCGCGCAGGTGGGACGGTGCGCTCACGGCGATGCCCGTGTTCGAGCCGTCGCCGATCAGGTGCAGATCGCTCAGCACGGTCTGGTGCTGGCGGGTGTAGCCGGCGGCGGAGGACTGCAGCACGGGTCCGACGGTCTGCAGGGCGGGGCCGGAGCCGGTGTAGCGGATCTCGCAGTGGCCGTCGATGCTGACCCGGGCGTCCCAGTCGAGCGTCTCGTCGACGACGAAGCTCCCGCCGGGTGCGGTGACGACGGCGTGGTGCTCGGCCGGGTCGACCCCGTCCTCCGGCACGGCGGCGGCGGCCAGCGCCGCCTGCCAGGCAGCGGTGTCGCGAGCGGCACCCGCGGGGAGCGACTCGTCGAGGTGGTCGTGCACGTCGACGATGCGGGACGTCCCGGCGGGACGGCTGATCACTTGGACCGGAGCCGGTCCGGTCCGGCCGGTGAGCGCCCCCGCGGCCGCTCCCGCGCCCGCACCGAGCAGGACGCCCGCCCCGGAGGCGAGCAGGAGGCGCCGGGAGTCGGAGGCGGGCGGGCGTGCTCCGGAAGCGCTCATGCGTCGTACCCCTCCGCTCGGCGATCGTGCTGGGGCCGTCCCCCGTGCTGCGGCCCTCCCACTGTAGGAGCAGGGCCTGACCGTCTCCCGCCGCCGGATGCGCTCAGACTGAGGGGCGGCGCAGCCGCTCCCAGAGCGCGTCGACCTGGCTCAGGGTCTCCTCCAGCGTTCCGGAGGCGTCGATCACGGCGTCCGCGAGGGCCAGGCGGTCCTCGTCGCTCGCCTGCGCGCCGACGCGAGCGCGGGCGTCGGCCTCGGTCATGCCGCGCAGGTCGATGAGGCGCTCGATGCGCGTCTCCTGCGGGGCGTGGACGACGATCACCTCGTCGAACTCCCCCGCGCCGCGCGACTCGGCCAGAAGCGGGACGTCGTAGACGACGATCGCCGCGGGGTCGGCGGCGGCCGCCGCGGCGAACAGCTCCTGCGAGCGGAGCGACACCGCCGGGTGGGTGATCGCGTTGAGGTCCTGGCGGGCGGCGGAGTCGGCGAAGACGATCGCGCCGAGCGCCGCTCGGTCGAGCGAGCCGTCGGCGCGCAGGGTCTCCGGGCCGAACCGCTCGACGATCGCGGCCAGCGCGGGCTCCCCCGGCTCGACCACCTCGCGGGCGAGCCTATCGGCGTCGACGACGACGGCTCCGAGCTCGGCGAGACGGCGGGCGACGGTGGACTTGCCCGAGGCGATGCCTCCGGTGAGGGCTGCGAGATGCACCCGTCAAGCCTAACGAGCGGCGCTGCACACCGGGCGGGGGCGGATCTCGATACGCCCGCTCCGCGGCCTGCTCGATCAGCATGCAGGGAGACCTCGCTCCGGCTGCAACGCCGAACGGCCGGCCCCCGAGGGGACCGGCCGTTCGTCGTGGTGGTGATGCGATCAGTTGTTCGAGGACAGCTTCTCGCGCAGTGCGGCGAGCGACTCGTCGTCGGCGAGGGTTCCGCCGCCGGCAGCCGACTCGGTGTTCGTGAAGCCGCCGCCGACCGAGACGCCCTCGGAGACCGTGGCGGCCTCCTCCTGCGACTTGGCGACCTGGGCCTTGTGGGCCTCCCAGCGAGCCTGAGCAGCGGCGTACTCCTGCTCCCAGGCCTCGCGCTGGGACTCGAAGCCCTCGCGCCACTCGTTGGTCTCCGGGTCGAAGCCGTCGGGGTACTTGTAGTTCCCCTGGTCGTCGTACTCGGTGGCCATGCCGTAGAGCGCCGGGTCGAACTCGGTGCCCTCGGGGTCGACGTTCTCGTTCGCCTGCTTGAGCGAGAGCGAGATGCGACGGCGGTCGAGGTCGATGTCGATGACCTTGACGAAGACCTCTTCACCGACCGACACGACCTGCTCGGCGAGCTCGACGTGCTTGCCCGAGAGCTCGGAGATGTGGACGAGGCCCTCGATGCCGTCCGCGACGCGGACGAAGGCACCGAACGGGACCAGCTTCGTGACCTTGCCCGGGGCGACCTGACCGATCGCGTGGGTGCGGGCGAAGACCTGCCACGGGTCCTCCTGCGTCGCCTTGAGCGAGAGCGACACGCGCTCGCGGTCGAGGTCGACCTCGAGGATCTCGACGGTGACCTCCTGGCCCACCTCGACGACCTCGGAGGCGTGCTCGATGTGCTTCCAGGAGAGCTCGGAGACGTGGACGAGACCGTCGACGCCGCCGAGGTCGACGAACGCACCGAAGTTGACGATCGAGGACACGACGCCCTTGCGGACCTGACCCTTGTGCAGGTTGTTCAGGAACGTGGTGCGGCTCTCGGACTGCGTCTGCTCGAGGAGCGCGCGACGCGACAGGACCACGTTGTTGCGGTTCTTGTCGAGCTCGAGGATCTTCGCCTCGATCTCCTGGCCGAGGTACGGCGTGAGGTCGCGGACGCGGCGCAGCTCGATGAGCGAGGCCGGGAGGAAGCCGCGGAGGCCGATGTCGACGATGAGCCCGCCCTTGACGACCTCGATCACCGAACCGGTGACGACACCGTCGGACTCCTTGATCTTCTCGACGTCGCCCCACGCACGCTCGTACTGCGCGCGCTTCTTGGAGAGGATCAGGCGACCCTCCTTGTCCTCCTTCTGCAGGACGAGGGCTTCGACGCTGTCGCCCACGTTGACGACCTCGGAGGGGTCGACGTCGTGCTTGATGGAGAGCTCACGCGAGGGGATGACGCCCTCGGTCTTGTAACCGACGTCGAGGAGGACCTCGTCGCGGTCGATCTTCACGACGGTGCCTTCGATGAGGTCTCCGTCGTTGAAGAACTTCAGAGTCTTTTCGACCGCGGCAAGAAAGTCTTCAGCAGACCCGATGTCGTTGATCGCGACCTGCTTGGTTGCCTTTTCGGTCGTTGCGGTTGTCATTAAGGGATGCTCCAGGATGGATGGGTATCGGGCGGCGGGCACCGACACGCCCGAGGGCGTGACGCGGTGGTGACCACTGCGGAGGTGATGGGGATGCCGTGACCGGGAGGAGCTCGAGAGCCCGGACCGTGGTCCCGGATCTCCAGCGCACCGTGGGCACGGCGGCGCCACGAAGGTGACGTTCCAGACTATCGAACCGACCGGGGTGAGAGCAATCTCGAAGGGCCCCGTTCCGCGTGTCCTGGCGGATTCCATCGGTCGGCCTCCGCCCCGCGGAGGTCAGGCCCCGGCGCTGAGGCTCGCGCGGAGGGTGTCGAGCCCGACACCGCCGAGATCGAGAGCGCGACGGTGGAACGACGCGAGCGAGAAGTCCGCCCCGTCGCGCGCGCTCGCCTCGTCCCGCAGCTCCTCCCAGATCCGCTGGCCGATCTTGTAGGAGGGCGCCTGGCCGGGCCAGCCGAGGTAGCGGTTGACCTCGAAGCGGACGAAGGCGTCGTCCATGTTGACGTTCGCGCGCAGGAAGGCGAGGGCGGACTCGGCCGTCCAGACGTCGGACGAGCCGGGCATCCGCTTCTGCAGGTGCACGCCGATGTCGATGACGACGCGGGCGGCGCGCATCCGCTGCCCGTCGAGCATCCCGAGGCGGTCGGCCGGGTCGTCCAGGTAGCCGAAGCGCTCCATCAGCCGCTCGGCGTAGAGGGCCCAACCCTCGGCGTGCCCGGAGCTGCCGGCGAGCTGGCGGCGCCAGGTGTTGAGGCTCGCGCGGTTGTAGACGGCCTGACCCACCTGCAGGTGGTGACCGGGGACGCCCTCGTGGTAGACGGTCGTCAGCTCGCGCCAGGTGGCGAACTCGGTGACGCCCGGCGGGACGGACCACCACATCCGGCCCGGGCGGGAGAAGTCGTCGCTCGGGCCGGTGTAGTAGATGCCGCCCTCCTGGGTCGGCGCGATGCGGCACTCGAGGCGGCGGAGCTCGTCCGGGATGTCGAAGGCGGTGCCCGCGAGCTCGCTCACGGCCCGGTCGCTGGTCTCCTGCATCCAGCGCTGCAGCGCGTCGACGCCGTGCAGGGTGCGGGCGGGATCGGTGTCGAGGTGCGCGATCGCCTCGGCGACACTCGCGCCGGGCAGGATCTCGCGGGCGATCGCCTCCTGCTCGGCGGTCATCCGCGCGAGCTCCTCGATCCCCCACTCGTAGGTCTCGTCGAGGTCGACCACCGCGCCGAGGAAGCGGCGCGACTGCAGCGCGTAGTGCTCGCGGCCCACCGCGTCCTGCTCCGTCGCGGCCGGGGCGAGCTCGGTGCGGAGGAACCGGGCCAGGCCGCCGTAGGCCGCGGAGGCGCGACGGGCGCCCTCCTCGAGCCGCAGCGAGAGGGATGCGGGCAGCGATCCGGTGGCCGGAGCCGCGTCGGCGGCCAGGGCGGCGAAGAACCCCCGTGGGCCGGCGATCGTCTCGGCCTGCTCGGCGACGAGGCCGACCTGGCGGCGCGCCGGCGTCACTCCCGCGCCGATGCCCGCGCGGAGGGTCTCCGCGTAGCCGGCGAGCGCGGCCGGGACCGCGAGGAGCCGCGCCGCCACGTCCTCCCAGTCGCTCACGGAGTCGGTCGGCATCAGGTCGAAGACGTCGCGCAGCTCCTGCGCGGGCGAGGCGATCACGTTCAGATCGCGCAGCGGCAGCTGCGCCGCGTGCGCCTCGAGCGACAGCCGCAGGTCGGCGCCGAGGTCGGCGACCGTGACGGCGTCGACGGCGTCGACCGGCACGGCGGACTCGAGCTCGGCCAGCGCGGCGGCCGTCGCCGTCCGCGCCCGCTCCACGCCCTCCGGCGACAGGTCGCCGAGTCGGCGGTTCGCCTCGGCGCGGCCGATCGAGGTGCCGAGGGTGGGCTCGAGCTCGACGAGGGTGTCGACCCACCGCTCGGCGACGAGGTCGACGGCGGTGGGCGCGCGGGAGATGTCGGAGGTCATGCCTTCGAGCCTAGCCAGCGGCCCGGAACGTCCCGATCGGGCGGGCGCCGCGCGACGTCAGTGCGCCGCGACGTCCCAGTCGGAGCCGTGGCCGACCTGCACCTCGAGCGGGACGGAGAGATCGACCGCGCCGGCCATCCGCGCGCGGACGACCTCCTCGAGCACGTCCTCCTCGCCGGGGACCACGTCGAAGATGAGCTCGTCGTGCACCTGCAGCAGCATCCGCGACTCCAGGCCCTTCTCGCCGATGTCGGCCTGGACCCCGATCATCGCGATCTTCATGATGTCGGCGGCCGAGCCCTGGATCGGGGAGTTCAGCGCGGCGCGCTCCGCGTTGTCGCGGAGGACGCGGTTGCCGCTCTGGAGGTCGGGGAAGGGACGGCGGCGACCGAAGATCGTCTCGGTGTAGCCGGTCTCCCGCGCCTGCTCGACGACCGTGCGGAGGTAGTCGCGGACCGCGCCGAAGCGAACGAAGTAGTCGGTCATCAGCTGCTTCGCCTCGTTGCTGGAGATGCGCAGCTGCTTGGAGAGGCCGAAGGCGCTCAGTCCGTAGGCGAGCCCGTAGGACATCGCCTTGACCTTGTTGCGCATCGCCGAGGTGACGTCCGACGGCTCGACGCCGAAGATCCGCGCGCCGACGAAGCGGTGCAGGTCCTCGCCGCTGTGGAAGGCCTCGATCAGGCCGGCGTCGCCGGAGAGGTGCGCCATGATCCGCATCTCGATCTGCGAGTAGTCGGCGGTGATCAGGGTGCTCGCCTGCTCGCCGTGCACGAACGCGGTGCGGATGCGGCGGCCGACCTCGCTGCGGACCGGGATGTTCTGCAGGTTCGGGTCGTTCGACGAGATCCGCCCGGTCGCGGTGCCGGTCTGGTCGTAGCTGGTGTGGATCCTGCCGTCGGCGGTGACCGACTTCTCCAGCGTCTCGATGATCTGCTTGAGCTTGGTCGCGTCGCGGTGCTCGAGCAGGAGACCGAGGAACGGGTGCGGGTGCGACTCCTGCAGGTCCGCCAGGGCGGACGCGTCGGTCGTGTAGCCGGTCTTCGTCGCGCGGGTGCGCGGCATCGCCAGCTCCTCGAAGAGGACCTGCTGCAGCTGCTTGGGCGAGCCGAGGTTCATCTCGTGCCCGATCTCGGCGAAGGCGCGGTTCGCGAGGTCGACGGAGGTGGCGGTGAGCTCGCCGCGGAGGCGCGCGAGCACCTCGGCGTCGATCGCGACGCCGGTGAGCTCCATCGTCGCGAGGACCTGCACGATCGGCAGCTCGATGTCGACGAGCACCGAGAGCATGCCCTCGCCGAGCAGCTCGGTCTGCACGCCGACCAGGCGGTGCGCGTACCAGGCCTCGGTCGCGGGGCCGATCGGCGGGGCGGTCGGGACGAGCTGGTTCGGGTCGCCCTGGATCATCGCCTCGTCGAGGTACTGCTGGACCTGGGCCGGCAGCGTCGCCGCGTGACCGGTGGGCTGCAGGAGCCATGCCGCGATACGGGTGTCGAAGGCGAGTCCGGCCACCGGGAGCCCGGCCCGGCGCAGCGCCTTGACCTGCGGCTTGGCGTCGGCGAAGTACTTGGGGGCGTCGCTCGCGAGCCACTCCTCGAGCGCGGTGTAGTCGGGCCGGCCGGCCGCCCAGGGCACGAAGGCCGACTCCGCCTCGACCGACAGGCCGATGCCCTCGAGGCCGCCCTCGCCGAGCTGCACCTGCACGGCGACGGGCACGGTGCCGTTCGCAGAGACGCGGGCGAGCCAGTGCGCGAGCTCCTCGTCGACCAGGTTCCGCACGGCCGGAGCCGCGGTGACGACGGTGTCGCCGGCGAGCGCCTCCGCCGCGCCCTCGACGCCCTCGTCGGCGGCGATCGTGAGCACGCGCTCCTGCAGCGTCCTGAACTCGAGCCGGCTGAAGATCTCGCGGACCGCGTCCGGGTCGATCGGACGGCGGTCGAGGTCGTTCGGGCCGAGCGGCAGCTCGACGTCGGTGATCAGGCGGTTGAGCCGGCGGTTGCGGAGCGCGTTCTCCTTCTGCTCACGCAGCTTCTCGCCGACGACGCCCTTGATCTCGTCGGCGTGGGCGATGATGTCGGCGACGGTGCCGTACTGGTTGACCCACTTGGCGGCCGTCTTCGGGCCGACCTTGTCGACGCCGGGCAGATTGTCGCTCGTCTCGCCGACGAGCGCCGCGATCTCGGGGTACTGGTGCGGCTCGACGCCGTACTTCTCGAAGACCTTGTCGCGGTCGTAGCGGGTGAGCTGCGAGACGCCCTGGGTCGACGGGTAGAGCAGGGTGACGTCGGGAGTGACCAGCTGGATGGTGTCGCGGTCTCCCGAGACCACCAGCACGCGGAAGCCCGCCTCGGCGCCCTGGCGGGCGAGCGTGGCGAGGATGTCGTCGGCCTCGAAGTCCTCCTTCGAGACGGTGCGGATGTTCATCGCGTGCAGCGCCTCCTCGAGGAGGGGGACCTGGCCCTTGAACTCGGGCGGGGTCTCGCCGCGGGTGCCCTTGTACTCCGGGTACTCGCGGGTGCGGAACGAGTAGCGGGAGATGTCGAAGGCGACGCCGAGATGCGTCGGCTTCTCGTTCTTCAGCAGCAGGATCAGCATCGACAGGAAGCCGTGGATGGCGTTCGTGTGCTGCCCGTCGCGGGTCTGGAAGCTGTCGACCGGGAGGGCGTAGAACGCCCGGAACGCGAGCGAATGACCGTCGATGAGCAGGAGGGTAGGCTGTTCCGGATCTGACACAGGGCAAGACTACACAGCGCCTCCGACACCGGTTCGGGCCCGGTCCCGCCCGTCGGCGGAGGGCCTCCGGGAGGCCCAGCACGAGGAGCACCGTGACCGAATCCGCCCCCGCCGCCGCGACCGCCGCCCCCTGGGTCCGCCCGCCCGCCCTCGACCTCGAGGCGCACATCGGGCGCGGCATGGGCGAGCTCGCCGAGCGGATGGGCATCGTCTGGCACGAGCTCACCCCCGAGCACTCGGTCGCGTCGATGCCCGTCGAGGGCAACCGCCAGCCGGTCGGCATCCTGCACGGCGGCGCGCACGTCGTCCTCGCCGAGTCGATGGGCTCGATCGCCGCGAACGTGCACGCCGGCGCGGGACGCCTCGCGATGGGCATCGAGCTGAACGCGAGCCACAGCCGCTCGATCACCCACGGCCACGTGATCGCCACCTGCGACGCCATCCACCTCGGCTCCACCCTCACCACCCATGAGATCGTCGTCCGCGACGAGCAGGGCCGCCGCCTCAGCACCGTCCGCATCACGAACATCCTCCGCGACGCGCGCTGACCGCTCCGCTCAGTCCGCACCGGGGACGACGGCGACGACGACGGAGCCGAGCACGAGGACCGTGCCCGCCGTCGCGACGAGGGGCTTCGGCGAGTCCACGGCGACCGCCAGGAGCGCCCCCGCGAGAGCGACCGTCACCTCCGCCGAGCACGCGACGACCATCGGTCGCGCCGCCGTGCGCTCCAGCAGCCACGAGTCCTCGACGGCCGGGAAGGCTCGGGGCAGGAGCGCGAGGAGGGAGACGACGACCGGGAGGACCACCAGCGGCGGTGTCCGCCCCAGCTCCGGCAGGCAGGCGCCCAGCATGAGCTCGAGCACGACGGTCGCCGTGACGAGCAGCAGTCCGAGCCTGGACCGGGACGCGCGCCGGGTCGACTCCCGTGATCGGTTCGCAGGGCGCAACGAAAGACTCCCCCGTCTGAGGACGGGTCCTGCACCCGTGCCTCGTCCGTTCTCGCGGCGGCCCGCCTCGGCCGTACAGCCCTGTCGTCGGACGTGAGCTGAATGGCGCGGGCCGCCCGCGGGCCGGCGGACGACGGGCTCCGCTAGGGCGTGCCCGCACCGCCGACCCCGGCCGCGCAAGCGCGACGGGCGACCCGGGCGCTTGCGGGCGACCTCACACGCTGGCCGTTCCGTTCAGGGCGCGGTGGGAACGGTCACGACGACGACCGACCCGATGACGAGCATCAGCCCCGCCGCGACCAGGATCGGCGCCTGAGAATCGACGAGGGGTGCCAGCGTCGCCCCCACGAGCCCGACAGCACCCTGGGAGTAGTACGAAGCAGATGTCGCTCGGGGCGTCGTCCGCTCGAGAAGCCACGATCTCTCGACCAGCGGAATCGCTCGGGGAACGAATGCCAGCAGCGGGACCATGACGAGAAGCGTCACCAGGGGAGAGGAGTGCCGTACCTCGGGGAATACCGCCCCGATGATGAAGAACGACACCAGGCACACCGTGAAGACGATCAAGCCGAGCCTCGATCGAGGTGCACCCCATCGTGTCTCGGGTGTCGTCGACGTCTTTCTCATGGAATCACTCCTTGCAGGGCTCGCTGACGGGGAACGAAGCCACCGCCACATAGTGCAGATGACGGATGCCGACGCACTTGCCCTCGTCCTCGGCACGATTGGCGGCATCGATCGCGACCGCCGCCCCCAGCTCGCACGCCCAGCTGGCGCCACCGCAGATGAGGGCCAACACGACCGTCACGGCACCGGACTCGCTAGCCAGACGGTGAGTGTCGGAACGGCTCAGCAGAAGGGTGCAGAAGGCCGCATCGCATTCCAGACTCGGATCGGCGACGACGGGATAGGTGGCTCCCGCGTGCTGCACGTGCTGGACGACGACGGCGCCGTCGACCTCGTACCAGGTGTCGACAGGAGCACCGTCGGCGTCGACCGCCCACGGTTCCGCGATCGTGTTGACGACGTTCCCGAGCGAGTCGGAGACGGTGATGCTGCCACCGCTCGTGAGCTCGAGGTGCGCATCAGCGCCCGCAGCGGTGACCGCGAAGCGGTACTCCTCCGGCGCCTCCGCTCCCTTGACGACCACGTAGCCGGCGGCGGCCGCGGCCCTCTCAGAGCTGGTGAGCACGTAGTCGGCGTGCTCGCCCTCGTAGAGGAGGACACCGGGCTGCACCTCCTCTCCGGTCGATTCCGTCACCGGTGCCAGCGACAGGGACCCCTGCGGAGTGGACACCGTCAGACCATCGACATCGTCGAGTTCCTCGGAGGCGAGGTCACGCCCTCCTTCCGAGTGGATCCCCTCGTGCGAGGGCACGGACTCGTCCGCGACGAAGTCCGCTTCGGGTCCCGTCGCTCCGGAAGCCAGGAGGTCACGCTCGTCCAGGGCGTCCAGCGCGTCCCTGCCGTTCTCGGCGGTACTCGCCGCCGACGACTCCGACAGCGATCGTGGACTCGCCTCCGCAGGGGCGCTCCCGAGCGCAGCGGCCGCGAAGACGAGAGCGGTGAGAAGAACGGAGGAAGGCCTTGTCAGTGTTTTCATCGTGCGCTCCATTGCGTCGACATCGCACGAGAAAGCTTGCACCTGCGGTCGCTGGGCCTCGTCGAACTCGAACGATGATCTCTCCACCCGGATGCCTCGGCGTCTTCGTCGGAGAAGGCGGGTTACCTCTGCGACACTCGAATACCATTCGGGTATGGCATTGATAGCAATGAGATCCGACCGGGTGCAACCGCTGTCGCCCTGTGCCGGTCGTCACGCGACAGAGCCGGAGCAGTTCGCTGCTCCGGCTGCTCCGGACGAGGAGGCCGCGACGGGTCCGCAAGCCCCCGCCGCCGCGGGACGGGCGACCTAGGCTCGGGGCGTGACCTTCCGCGATCTGCTGCGCTCCCTGCCGTCCATGCCGTCCGAGCTGCCCGACTTCGAGGTGGAGGCGGCGCCCGCCGATCCCGTCGAGCTGTTCGGGCAGTGGCTGGAGGCGGCGAAGGACGCCGGCCAGCTCCTCCCCCACGGCGCGACGCTCTCGACCGCCGACGCCGACGGGACCGTCTCGGCGCGGGTGCTCGTGCTGCGCGACATCGACGACGCCGGCTGGGCGTTCTCGACCCACGCCTCCAGCCCCAAGGGGCGCGCGATGGCGGCGAACCCGCACGCCGCGCTGACCTTCTTCTGGCCGGTGCAGGGCCGGCAGGTCCGGGTGGAGGGCCGCGTCGAGCGCGCGTCCGCCGAGGAGTCGAAGAAGGACTTCCAGCGGCGCTCGGAGGCCGCGCGCACGGCACTGCTGGTCGGCCGGCAGAGCGAGCCGATGAAGCGCGCCGAGGACTTCGACCTGGTGACGCTGCAGACCGGCGTCGCCGTCGCCTGCTCCCCCGCGACGCTCGACCGCGACTGGGCCGTCTATCGCGTCGTGCCCGAGCGGATCGAGTTCTGGCAGGGCTCGACCAGGGCGGAGCAGGACCACACCCGCCTGCTGTACAGCGCGACGGGCGCTGCGGGGGCGACGGACGCGGGAACGACGCAGGCGGGCGGCTCCCCGTGGGAGCGCACCCGCCTCTGGCCGTGACGGCGCGGCCCTCGGACCGCCGCCGCCCTACTTCTTGGGGCTGAGCTGCTCGATGATCGCCTGGGCGACGTCGTGCATGGTGAGGCGGCGGTCCATCGACGCCTTCTGGATCCAGCGGAACGCCTCGGGCTCGGAGAGGCCCATCTTCTCGTTGAGCAGGCCCTTGGCGCGGTCGACGAGCTTGCGGGTCTCGAAGCGCTCGACCATGTCGGCGACCTCGGCCTCGAGGGTGAGGATCTGGGCGTAGCGGGAGAGGGCGATCTCGATCGCCGGCAGCAGGTCGTTCGGCGTGAACGGCTTGACCACGTAGGCCAGCGCGCCGGCCTCGCTCGCGCGCTCGACCAGCTCCTTCTGGCTGAACGCGGTCAGCAGGACGACCGGAGCGATGTGCGCCTTCGAGAGGCGCTCGGCGGCGGAGATGCCGTCGAGCTGGGGCATCTTCACGTCCATGATCACCAGATCTGGACGCAGCTCGGTGGCGAGGGCCACGGCCGTCTCGCCGTCGCCCGCCTCACCGACGACCTCGAAGCCGTTGTCGCGGAGGATCTCCACGATGTCCATGCGGATGAGCGATTCGTCCTCTGCGACGACGACCCGACGGGGTGCGGTCTGCGGAGTTTCCTGGTCTGTCACGCCGAAGAGCCTACGGTATTCTCGACAGGCTCGTGATGAGCCGGTGTGGCGGAATGGCAGACGCGGGGCACTCAAAATGCTCTGTCCGAGAGGGCTTGTGGGTTCGAGTCCCACCACCGGTACCGCAGGCGCCCCGCGCGCGTCGCCGCTTCGCTAGCGTCGTCGGATGGACCATTCCTCGGCGGCCTGGCCGCTCTTCTCCCTCGTGCTGCGCACGCCGCGCCTCGAGCTGCACCCGGTCCGCGACGCCGATCTGCCGGCCCTCGCCGCGGCCGCCGTCGCCGGGATCCACGAGCCCGGCCGCTCGCCGTTCCCCGCGGCCTGGGCCGAAGTGCCTGCCGAGCAGCTGCCCGCCGATCTCGCCCGCTACCAGTGGTCGCTCCGTGCAGCGACGCGGCCGGACTCCTGGCGCGTGGCCTTCGCGATCGTCGAGGACGGCGCGGTGATCGGCTGCCAGGACCTGCTCGCCGACGAGTTCGCGGCGCGGCGCACCGTCTCCTCCGGCTCGTGGCTCACGCGCGCGGCGCAGGGGCGCGGTCTCGGCCGGGAGATGCGGGCGGCGGCCCTCCTGCTCGCCTTCGACCACCTCGGTGCGGAGGTGGCAGAGAGCAGCGCGCTGGCGTGGAACACGGCGTCGATCCGGGTGTCGACCGGGCTCGGCTACGAGCCCAACGGCACCCAGCGCACGGTCGGCGCCGACGGAGTGGCGGTCGAGGAGATCCGGTTCCGCGTCACGCCCGACACCTTCCGCCGCCCGGAGTGGGAGCTCGAGGTGTCCGGTCTCGAGGCGGCCCGTGCGCTCCTGATCGCCGAGCCGGCGGCGGACTCCTAGCGAGACACCGACCGGGCCGAGCCGCTCAGAACTCCGCGAGGCTCCCGCGCAGACCGCCCCCGGGGTACTCCCGCCGCAGGATCCCGCGGCGGCGCAGGATCGGCACCAGCTCGTCGAGCATCCGGTGCAGCGTCACCGGGTGGAAGTCACCGGAGAACGCGAAGCCGTCGTTGTCCGCGTCGTCGCCGAGCTCCTGGACGAAGTCGGCGACCTCCTCCGCGGTGCCCACCACGCCGCTGCGATCGGCGATCAGCCCGAGCCGCGCCTTGGCGGTGAGCAGGGCGCGCAGCGGGGCGTCGGCATCGGCACCGCCGTAGAGGCCGGCGATGCTGCCGCGCGAGACGTGCTCGCCGAAGACCGACGGGTCGACCGGGCGGTCGAGGTCCAGCGCGGTCAGGTCGGTCTCGAGGTCGCTCGACCAGGCGGCCGCCGCGGTGAGCAGCGCCGCGTCGTCGGGGTGCGCGGAGGCGTCGACGAGGCGCTGCGCCTCCTCCCGGCTCGAGACGATGATCGGCTTGAAGACGAACAGGATCGTGAGGTCGTCGGGGTTCCGGCCGTGCGCGGCGGCCGCGGCGCGAGCCCGCTCGCGGTAGGCGCGGACCGTCGCGGTGTCGAGCGAGGCGAGGGCCAGCTGGATCTCGGACTGCGCGCCGGCGAAGTCGATGCCGCGCGGCGAGCCGCCGGGCGAGACGATGACCGGCTCGCCCGGGCCGGCGGCGGCCCCCGCCGAAGACCCGGTGCCGAACGGCAGCGCGTTCAGCGGGCCGTCGAAGGAGTAGTGCGTCCCGCGGTGGTGCAGGGCGTGCAGCCGGTCGCCGTCGGCGAAACGGCCGGTCGCCTCGTCCTGGATCAGCGCGCCGTCGTCCCAGCTGCGCCAGAGCTCGCGCAGCGAGTCGAGCCACTCGTGCGCGCGGTCGTAGGCGCCGTCGTGCGGCAGCGGCTCGAGGCCGAAGTGCCGGCTGCTGCCGACGTCGGTCACCACGTTCAGGCCGAGGCGCCCGCCGCTGAGGTGCTGGAGCGTGGCGAACTGGCGGGCCGCCTGGTACGGGCTGTAGGCCATCGGATTGACGGTCGGCGCGACGCCGAGGTGCTGCGTCGCCTCGAAGAGCGACGGCGCGAGCAGCAGCGGGTCGTGCTTGGGCCCGCCGTAGGCGCGGCGGATGCGGAGGTCGAGGGTGCCGGCGTTCCCGAGCGAGAGCGCGTCCTCGATGATGACCAGGTCGAAGCCGGCCTGCTCGAGCTCGCGAGCGCTGCGCCGGTAGACCTCCGCCGTCGTCCAGGAGTGGTCCCACTCCCAGCCGGGCTGCCCCCAGGCCTGCGGCCCGAAGCCGCGGGAGAGGAACCAGGCGAAGTGCTGCGGCCGGCTCACGACGCCTCCGCCAGCACGAGCGGCCGGACGGCCGCGGCGCGCAGCCCGAGCTCGAGGTCGGCGAGGAGGTCCTCGACGTCCTCGATGCCGATGGAGAGCCGCAGCAGACCGGGGCCGATCCCCGCGGCCTCGAGCTGCTCGGCGGTGCGGCCGACGTGCGTGGTCGAGGCCGGGTGCAGCACGAGCGAGCGGACGTCGCCGAGGTGGGTCATCCGGGTGAAGAGGCCGAGGGCGTCGGAGAAGCGGCGCGCCGCCTCCTCGCCGCCGTGCAGCGTGAAGGAGAAGACCGAGCCCTGCCCGCGCGGCAGCAGGCGGCGGGCGAGCGCGTGCGAGGGGCTGGAGGCGAGTCCGCTGTAGTCGACGCTCGCGACCTCGGGCCGCTCCTCCAGCCAGCGCGCGACGGCGAGGGCGCTGCGCGACTGGTGGCGGACCCGCAGCGACAGCGTCTCGAGGCCCTGCTCGAGCAGGAAAGCGGTGAGCGGCGAGACGGTCGGCCCCATCCGACCGGCGACGACGTGGCGGGCGTAGTCGGCGAAGGCGCGCTCGGGGTCGCCACCGCGCTCGATCGCGGCGGCGAGGTGCGGATAGT
This sequence comes from Rathayibacter sp. VKM Ac-2929, assembly GCF_022815495.1. Lineage (NCBI taxonomy): Bacteria > Bacillati > Actinomycetota > Actinomycetes > Micrococcales > Microbacteriaceae > Rathayibacter > Rathayibacter sp. VKM Ac-2929. Next base: position 277,445 of record NZ_JALGRV010000004.1, on the reverse strand, counting down.
GCGGCGTGCGCCAGTCGAAGCGGCCGCCGTCCACGATCACGCCGGCGATGACGGCGCCGTGCCCGGCCAGGAACTTGCTCGCCGAGTGCACGACGATGTCGGCCCCGTGCTCGAGCGGGCGGAGGAGGTACGGGGTCGCGAAGGTGTTGTCGACGACGACGGGGACACCGGCGCGGTGCGCGACCTCGGCGACGAGCCGGACGTCCACCACGTCGTTGCGCGGATTCGGGATCGACTCGATCAGGACGGCGCGGGTGCGCGGGGTGATCGCGGCGGCCCAGGCGAGCGGGTCGTCGGCGTCCTCGACGAACGTGGCGCCGACGCCGAGGCGGGCGAGGTTCTCCAGCAGGAGGTTGCGGGTGCCCTCGTAGAGGCTCGCGGCGGCGACCACGTGGTCTCCGGCCGAGGCGAGCGCGAGCAGGGCGACCGAGACGGCCGCCTGACCGCTGCCGACCAGGAGCGCCTCGACGCCGCCCTCGAGGGCGGCGAGGCGGCGCTCGACGGCGTCGGTGGTCGGGTTGCCGACCCGCGTGTAGGTGTAGCCGTCCGCGCCGGCGAAGCGGTCGCGCGCCTCGTCGAAGGAGTCGAAGCTGAAGCCGGCCGTGAGGTAGATCGGGGTGCGCCGCGCGTGCAGCGCGTCCTCGACCGCTCCGGCGTGCAGCTGCCGGGTCGAGAAGCCCCAGCCGTCCTCGCTCGCGTGCCCGTGCCGTGCCATGATCCGCCTCCCTCGTGCCCGCCCTCCGGCAGTGGGCACCACCGTGGCAGAGGAGGAGGGCGGCGCGTCGGGCGGTTACCCGGCGTTACGACGGAGCCGCCGGAGCGTCACCAGAACATCGTCCCCGGCGCGCCCTTGAACGGTCCGACCACGCGGGAGGTGATCCAGCCGCCGTAGAAGTCCCCCGGCTGCGGCTGCACGGTCTCGCCGTCGACGGTGCAGGAGTCCATCCGCCCCGGGTAGAGCGCGACCGTGTCGACGAGCTGCTCGAAGCCCGGCATCGGCTCGGGGTAGATCCAGCCGGCCGCCTCGGCGACGGCCTCGCCGCCGCGCACCGTCAGGTAGGAGGCCGCGCCCTTGAACTCGCAGATGCTGCGACCGGGGGCGGGCTCGAGCGCGCCGTCGGCGAACGCGCTGCGCGGCAGGTAGTAGACGGGCGGGTGGCTGGTCTCGAGGACGCGGAACGCCTCCCGGGTGTCGGCGACGACGACGCCGCCGAGCCGGACCACGACGTGCTCGGCGGTCGGCTCGACCCTGGGCGGTCGCGGGTAGTCCCAGACGGATTCCTGTCCCTCGGCGGGGGGTGTGCGCTTCATCCGGCCCACGCTACGCGGGCCCGCCCCAGCGCCTCGCCCGCTCCCAGGCGATGCGCGGCCGGGCACGTCGGAGGTCCGCGGATCACCGCCGGGACGGCACGGGGTCGCCGCGGTCGCGTAACGTCGACCTTGCGCCGGAATCCCGAGACCGCGCGCAGAAGGATTACACGCGTGCCCGAAGAATGCATCCACGGTCTGGACATCGCTCTCTGCGACGTCTGCTCCCCCGCCAAGCTCCCCGAGCCGCAGGGCCGCACCCGGGCTCCGGTGCGCGTGCCCGGCACGTCCCGCGCGGCCACCGCTCGCGCCGCCGCCCGCGGCACCGCCCGCGAGAAGCCGCTCCCGCAGGTGGACATCACCGCGCAGCGCATCTACCACGTGACCCACCTCGACAACCTCGAGGCGATCGTCGCCGCCGGCGCCGTCCTGGCCGACCAGAACCTCGAAGGCCGCCCCGCGGTCGACGTCAGCGCCGAGACGACCCGCGAGCACCGCCGCGCCGTCCAGGTCAAGGACGGCGTCAGCGTCGCCGGCTACGTCCCGTTCTTCCTCTCCCCCGACGCCGCGCTCTGGGCCGACCTCCGCGGCGACCGCGTGCTCCCGCACTGGTCGCCCCGCGCGCACACCACCACCGCGTCGCAGTTCGTCGTCCTGGTCGGCTCGCTGTCCTCCGCGCCCGTGCTGAGCGACGGCGACGCGTCGCACGTGCTCACCCGCTTCACCGAGGGCGACGCGCTCGTGCGCACCTTCGCGCGGCTCCTCGTCGACGAGCCCGCCCTGCGCAGCGCCGAGGCGCTCGTGCCGGACCGCTTCCCGATCGAGGAGATCGCCGTCGTCGGCGTGCCGTCCGTCACGATGAAGAACAAGGTCAAGGCGATGTTCGAGAACAGCGGGGCCTCTCCCCGCGTCGCGGTCTACCCGCCCTGGTTCCACCCGGTCGCCGAAGAGGAGTGACGCAGCGGAGTGACGCTGCGGAGTGACGCGGCGGAGCCGGCCGGAGCGGTCGGCTCCTACGCCCCCTCGAGCAGGTCGAGCCGGTCGGCGAGGTAGCGCTCGAGCGGCATGAGTCCCTGCTCGCCGAGGCCGGGTGCCCAGCGGACCACCACCCGTGCGCCGCGGAGCGACAGCGGCTCCTGACCGGCGGCGAGGCTCTCGGCGTCGATCGCCAGGCGGCGCCAGCCGTGGTTGACGATCTCGCCCTCCTGGAAGGGTCCGTCGAAGGCGGCCTTCCGGATCTCCCGGCGCGCCTCCTGCGACTCCGACTGGTTGTTGGCGTGCAGCGGGGCCACGGAGCGGGTCACCGAGCCGGTCGCGAAGACGTCGCCGTCGTGCCCGAGCAGCAGGACGCCGAGTCGCCAGGCCCGGGTGACCGGGGCCATCACGGGCGCGCGGCGGAAGCCGAGGATCGCGCGCGGCCGGCGGAGCTCGGCGAGGGCCTGATCGGGCACACCGCGGAGCTCGAGCTCGACGACGGTCTGCGCGAGCAGCTCCTGCAGCGCGGCGGCGGCTCTCGTCGCCTCGTCCGATGCCGTCATCGACCGCGCTCCCGTCCGCTCCCCTGCGCGCGACCGCGTCCGGCCGGCTCCACCAGCCTAGGACGGCTGACGGCGGCCGCGAGCCGGGGCCCGGAGACGCCGACGGCGCGCCCGCCCCGGAGGGTGGACGCGCCGTCGGGCGGATCAGATCGCCGAGGCGAGGACCTCGTCGAGCTTCGCGGAGGCCTCCTCGTCCGTGGCCTTCAGCGCGAGCGAGAGCTCCGAGACCAGGATCTGGCGGGCCTTCAGCAGCATGCGCTTCTCGCCGGCCGAGACTCCGCCGGCCTGCTCGCGGCGCCACAGGTCGCGGACGACCTCGCTGACGCGGTAGACGCTGCCGCTCGCCATCTTCTCCTGGTTGGCCTTGAACCGGCGCGACCAGTTGCTGGCCTCCTCGGCCACGTCGCTGCGGAGCACGTCGTAGACGGCCTGCACGCCGGCGTCGTCGATGATCTCGCGGACCCCCACGAGCTCGGCGTTCTCGACGGGCAGGGTGATCGTGAGCTCGCTGGTGTGCACGTTCATCGTCATGAACGTCTTCTCGACGCCCTTGACCGAGCGCTTCTCGAGCCCGGTGATCGTCACCGCTCCGTGGTGCGGGTAGACCAGGGTCTCGCCGACCTCGAATGTCATCATGTCGTGCCTTTCATCGTGGGGCGTGGTGGGAGGGAGGAGGAGTCCGGGGCCCGCAGCGGCGCGTCGGCCAGCCAGGGCGGGAGGAGCGCGACGAGCTGCTCGACGAGCTCCTCGTCGGTGCCGTCGAGTCCGCCCGCGAGCCAGGCGCCGACCACGGCGAGCACGCCGCCGGCCGCGAAGGTCGCCGTCAGCTCGGGGTCGACGCCGGCCGGGGCGTCGACGCGGGCGAGCACCTCGCGGTGGAGGGCGAGCACGGTGTCGAGGACGGCGTCGTCCGAGGCGACCCGGGCCGAGGCGCGGGCGCGGAGCCGGGCGTGGAAGGCGTGCCGGTCGACCAGCCGGTCGACGAGGCGGACGTAGCCGCGGCGGAGCGCGCGGGCGCCGGTGCGGTCCGCGGGGTCGGGAGCGGCGACGTCCGCGACGACGAGGTCCTCGCGGAGGAGGGCGGAGGCGACAGCGGCCGCGTCCTCGAAGTGCGAGTAGAACGAGCTGCGGCTGATGCCGGCCTCGCGGACGATGTCGCTGACCGCGATGCCCTCGGCACGGCCGCCGTCGGTCTGCATGACGAGCCGCTCGACCGCGTCGAAGACCCGGCGCCGGGTGCGGCGCGTGCGCGGATCGGCCGACGCGGGCCCCGGGGTGACGGGTGCCTCCACTCCGTGCGGAGAGGCGGCTCGAGCGGAAGACATCTCCGACAGTCTACCACTTCCCGGACAGGTGTTCGGAAAACCCGGAGAACTGGTGTGCCGGTCGACTCCGGCTCGCGAGAAGCGGTTCGGCACGCGGGATCCGGTGGATCCGTCGTGCCCGACGCGTTTCAGCGAGCCGGAGGCGTGCGCGGCTGCTCGCGCCATCACCTGTGGCACGCGGAACCGGCCTCGGCACGCGGAGACCAGCAGGTACGGCGAGCCGAGCGTCATTCCGCGAGCCGAACCTGCCCGCGGCTACTCCCCCACCACCTCCGGCTCGCGAGACCGCCTTCGGCACGCGGGAACGAGCCGATCCGACGTGCCGGACGTGAATCCGCGAGCCGAACGGGTACGCGGCCACTCCCCGCACCACCTCCGGCTCGCGAAACCGGCTTCGGCGCGCGGGAACGCGCCGATCCGACGTGCCGGACGTGATTCTGCGAGCCGACCGGGCAGTCGGCTGCTCCACGCGCCACCTCCGGCTCGTGGAAGCGGGTTCGGCACGCGGGAACGAGCGGTTCCGGCGTGCCGGGAGCGATTCCGTGAGCCGGAAGTGCGTGGAATGGGCCGCGGCAGAACGGCGGAGTCCGAGCCCGGGTCAGCTCGCGGCGGTGCGGGTCGCGGCGAGGCGGCCGAGGCGGGTGCGGGCGGCGCGCTCGCTGGGCGAGACGCGGCCGAGGTACAGCTCGAGGGAGCGCATCAGCAGGCGGGTCGCGGTGATCGCAGGCCACCACGGGCGGCGGAGGCCGAGGAGGCGGCGCACCTCGGGCGACAGCGAGGCGGTGGCGCCGGCGAAGAGCAGCGGGTAGATCAGCCCGGCCTCCCCGGGGAGCTTCACCGTCCGGAGGAACTCGACCGCCTCGTGCACGCGCTCGTCGGGACGCAGCTCGCCCGCGAACCCGGCCAGCTGCTCGCGCAGCTCGGTGACGCTCTCGGGCGGGTTCTCCACCCCGAGCAGGCGGCCGGACGCGGCCCACTCGCGGACGTAGGCGTCGGCACCGCCCGGGATCGGGCCGCCCCACAGCTGGTGCGCGCCGAGGAACGCGTCGGTGAAGGCGTCGTGCACCCAGAGCAGCAGCCGCGGATCCTGCGCCGAGTAGTGCCGCTCGACGTCGGTCGCGTCCTGGTAGGTGCCGACGATCCGCTCGTGCACGCCGGTCACCCAGCGGGCGGCTCCGGAGGCGGTGGCGGTGTCGCCGAAGCTGGTGGTGAGCACCCAGCGCACGGTGTTGTCGAGGCGGCCCATCGGGTCCTCGCGGTAGCGGGAGTGGTCGTGCACGCCGGCCATCGCGCCCGCGTGCAGCGTCTGCATCAGCAGGGCGCGGACGCCGGCGACCATCGTCGGCATCGCGCCGTTGACGGCCCAGACGGCGCTGCCGGGGCCGAAGAGGCCCGCGTCGTCGCCCGTCTCGAGGGCGGCGACCCAGTCGGGGCGGGGGCGGGGACGGCGTCGACTCATCCATCGAGTCTGCGCTCGGATCCTGGGTGCGACCGTCTCTTCCCTCACTCCGCCAGGGGTGCTACAGGGCAGGAGGTTCCCGGGCCGCCGGGCTCGTCCGAGGTCCTCGGATCACGCCGGGGGTGCCGGGCCCGCCTCACTCCCCCAGCAGCTCGCGCAGGTCGTCGGCGGTGAGCGCCTGGGCGAACAGCTCGCCCTCGTCGAGGACGGCCGTGCTCAGGCGCGCCTTGCGCTCCTTCAGCCGGACGATCTTCTCCTCGATCGTGTCCTTCGCCACCAGCCGGTAGACGTTGACCCGGCGCTCCTGGCCGATCCGGTGCGCGCGGTCCACCGCCTGGGCCTCGGCGGCGGGGTTCCACCAGGGGTCGAGGATGAAGACGTGGTCGGCCTCGGTCAGCGTGAGCCCGGTTCCGCCCGCCTTCAGGCTGATCAGGAACACCGGCGCGGCTCCGGAGCGGAACTCGTCGATCACCGCACCCCGGTCGCGGGTGGAGCCGTCGAGCTGCACGAACGGGATCCCCCGCCGCCGCAGCCGCTCGGCCGCGCGCTCCAGGTACGAGGTGAAGGTGCTGAAGACGAGCGCCCGGCGCCCCTCCGCCAGCACGTCGTCGAGCTGCTCGATCAGCGCGTCGAGCTTGGCCGAGGGCACGTGCCGGTACGCGGGATCGACCAGCGAGGCGTCCAGGGCGAGCAGGCGGAGCAGCGTGAGCGAGCGGAACACGGTGAAGCGCTGGCGGTCGAGGTCGTCGACCAGCCCGAGGAGCTTCCGCCGCTCGCGCTGCAGATAGCCGTCGTAGAGCACCCGGTGGCTCGGAGCGAGGGTGACCTCGAGGGTCTGCTCCTGCTTCTCGGGCAGCTCGGGCGCCACCGCCTCCTTCGTCCGGCGCAGCAGGAACGGGCGGATCCGGCGGCGCAGCCGGTCGAGGCGCCGCCGCGCTCCCTCGGAGTGCGAGACCGTGCGCCCCGCCGACAGGTCCGGCGAGACGATGCCGACCGGCTCGTCCGCGTGCACGATCGGGCGGGTGAACTCCTCCCGGAAGCGCCGCAGCGACGGCAGGAGGCCGGGCGCGGTCAGCGCGAGGACCGCCCACAGCTCGTCGAGCGAGTTCTCGAGCGGCGTGCCGGTGAGCGCGAGGGTGATCGGCGCGCCGACGCCGCGAGCGGCCCGGTGCGCCTGCGAGGACGGGTTCTTCACGAACTGCGCCTCGTCGAGGACGAGGGCCGACCACTGCCGCTCGGCCCACTGCTCACCGGCCAGGCGGAGCACCGCGTAGCTGGTGACCACGACGTCGAGGTCGGCCGGCAGGGCGGCGAGCGTGTCGCCGCGCCCGTCCCGAGTGCTGGTCACCGCCGCGACCCGGAGCGACGGGGCGAAGCGGGCCGCCTCCGAGAGCCAGCCGGGCAGCACGGAGGTCGGCGCGACCACGAGGAACGGCGCGGCGCGGACTCCGGCGGCGCGCGCCTCCTCCACCGCCTGCAGCATCATCGCGAGGGTCTGCAGCGTCTTGCCCAGCCCCATGTCGTCGGCGAGGATCCCGCCGAGCCCATGGCGGCGGCGGTGCACGAGCCAGGAATAGCCCTCGCGCTGGTACGAGCGCAGCTCGCCGGTGAGGCCGGCCGGCGGCTCGACGTCGACCGGCGCACCCGCGGCCAGAGCGTTGTCGAGCACGACCTTCCAGGCATCGGAGGCGGTGCTCGCGTCGGCGAGCTCGTCCAGCTCCTCCCAGAGCGCGGTCTGGTGCCGGCCGATCCGCGGGCCGGTCTCCCACTCCTCCAGCTCGTCGGCGCGCTGCAGCAGCTCGCGGAGCCGGTCGAGGCCGGGATGCGCGAGCGAGAGGTAGGAGTGGTCCACGAGCCGGATCCGGTCGCCGCCGTTCGCGAGCGCGCGGAACAGCGGGCCGAAGGGGACGCTCGCGTCGCCGATCGTGACGACGACGCCGAGGTCGAACCAGTCGGCGCTCTCGGTGTCGGCCGCGGTGAGCGTGAGGGTGAGCGGTCCGTTGAGCAGCCGGTAGTCGGGCTGCTTCCCCTCGCGCTCGATCCGCACGCCGCCGACGTTCTCGAGGAGCGGCAGCTGCTCGACGACGAAGACCGCCGCCGCCGCGCCGCGCAGGACCGCCGGCCGGTCGACGTCGGGGACGACGTCCGACTGCGCGGCGGCCAGGACGGTCCGGGCGCGGCGGAGGATCGAGTCCTCGAGCGCGTCGTCGTCGGCATCGTCGAGCTCGCGCGCACGGTCGGGGCTGCGCCGCCAGTGGAAGCCGACGCGGACGACGCGGCGCGGCTCGAACGAGACGGTGCAGACCAGCCGGGGCGGCTCTGGCTCGTCCAGCTCCACGCCGGCGTCCGCGCCCCGCACAGCGACTCGGCCGCGCAGGGTCGGCAGGTGCTCCGCCAGGAACTCGGCGACGTCCTCCGCCGGGATACCCGTCGGCTCGGGATGGCGGAGCAGCCGCAGCTCCTCGTCGTCGAGCGGCTGCGGGGTCGGCGCGAGCAGCAGCGCGGTCGGGTCGCCGGACTCCACCAGGTAGACGCCGTGCCGGGAGATGGGCCTCGCGGCCTCGAGCGGGCGCTCGCCGGCGTCGAGCCGGAGGACGGGGGTGAGCTCCAGGGCGCCCGCCAGCTCGGAGGCGACCAGGGCGACATGCGCCGAGGCGGAGCGCGCGAGAGCACCCGCGCCGGTGGTGAGCAGCAGGATGCGCAGGCCCTCCGCCTGCTCGAGCAGGCGCCAGAGCAGCGGGCTCTCGTAGTCGTCGAGGTGGATCCAGTCCGGGTCCTGGCCGAGGTGCACGGTGCGGGTGGCCCGGTGCAGCGCGGCGAACTCGGCGAACCAGCGCTGATGCGCCGGATCCAGCGAGAGCCGGTGGGTCTGGAAGTTGAGCGACTTCCAGGTGAGGGTCGTCCGGTTCCAGGCGCCGCCGCGGCCCGGCACGACCGGGCGGGTGGCGAGGCGGTGGTCGTCACGCTCGGCGGGGTCGTAGGTCGCCGCGGTGACGCGCTCGCTCGTCGGCGCGCGCCACGGGTCGTCCACGCGCCGGACGAGGCGGCGCAACTCGAACTGCAGGCCGATCGGCGTGAGCGTCGGAGTCGGCTCTCCGGGCTCGCCGCCGCTGAGCTCGCCCACACGGGCGCGCCAGGAGGCGGCGGACTTCTCGGGAGGCATCGCCCCATGCTGTCACGCCGGTCCGACACCGATCCTCGGTCGGTGCGGCGCCGGTCCCCGCGCCGGCCCGGGTCAGCGGCAGAATCGGAGGATGAGCAGCAACGACTCCCCCGCCCCCACCGTCCTCGCGATCGGCAGCGACGAGCTGCGCGTGGCGCTGACGACCGCGGGCGCCGAGATGACCTCCCTCCGCGACACCGAGAACCGCGAGTACCTCTGGCAGGCCGGACCCGAGTGGCGCCGGCACGCGCCCGTGCTCTTCCCGATCATCGGGCGGCTGCCGGGCGACACCCTTCACCACGACGGCCGCGACCACCCGATGGGCCAGCACGGCTTCGCGCGCGACCGCGTCTTCGAGCTGGCCGGCGTCGGCGGCGACGAGGCCGTCTTCCGGCTGCGCAGCGACGACGCGACCCGCGCGGTGTTCCCCTTCGACTGGTCGCTGCTGATCGCCTACGCGGTGACCGGATCGACGCTGCGGATCACGCAGACCGTCGAGAACCGCGGCACGGAGCCGCTCGGCGCCTCGGTCGGCAACCACCCGGCGTTCGCCCTGCCGCTGCCCGGCGCGACCGGTGATCACCGGATCCGCTTCGCGCAGCCCGAGCCGGAGGGCTTCCGCCGGGCTCCCGAGAACCTGCTCGTCGCCGAGCGCCACCCGGCGCCGCTGGAGGACGGCGTGCTCACGGTGGACGACGCGCACTTCGAGGAGGGCGTGCTGATCTTCGACGAGCCCCGCCGCCGCACGCTGACGCTCGAGGCCGACGGCGCGCGCTCGATCGCGGTCGACAGCGGCGACTTCGACGTCGTCGGCGTCTGGAAGCCGGTCGGCGCGCCGTTCGTCTGCATCGAGCCGTGGCGGAGCGTGCCGACGCCGGAGGGCTGGGACGGCGACATCGTCGACAAGCCGCGGCAGTTCGTGCTCGCCCCGGGCGAGCAGCGCGCCTTCTCCTACAGCATCACGCTCAGCTGAGGCTCCTCGCGCTGCAGCTGCGCGTCGAGGAGCTCGAAGCGGCGGATGATCAGGCCTTCGCGGGTCGCCCACGGGCAGATCACGAGCGTCTCGACGTGCAGCGCCTCCATGGCCGCCTCGGCGACGAGCGCGCCGGCCAGCAGCTGCGGGGCGCGGAGCGTGGAGACACCGGGCAGCGCCGAGCGGTCGGCCGCGCTGATCGCGGCGAGGCGGGAGGACCAGAGCCGCAGGTCGACGAGGTGCAGCTCGCGGCGGGCGAGCGGGCCCGCGGCGCTGGGAGCGGCGCCGGCGATCCGGGCCAGGGAGCGGAAGGTCTTCGAGGTGCCGGCCACGAGGTCGGGGGTGCCGAGGGCGAGGAAGGCGCGGACGGGTTCGGCGAGCACCTCGCGGGCGTGCCGGCGGGCGGCCTTGACGCTCGTGGCGGAGGCGGGGTCGCCGTCGAGGAGGTCGCGGGTGACGCGGCCGGCTCCGAGCGGCACCGAGACGGCGAGCTCGGGCACCTCGTCGACGCCCATCGACAGCTCGAAGGAGCCGCCGCCGATGTCGAGGTCGAGGATCGAGCCGGCGCCCCAGCCGAACCAGCGGCGCACGGCGAGGAAGGTCGCGGACGCCTCGGCCTCGCCGCCGAGCTCCTGGAGGTGCACGCCGGTCTCGGTGCGGACGCGCTCGAGCACCGCGGCGCCGTTGCCGGCCTCGCGGATCGCGGAGGTGGCGAAGGCGAGCAGGTCCTCCGCGCGGTGGCGGCGGGCGACCTCGTGCGCCTCGGCGACGAAGGAGATCAGCTCGCGCTGCCCCTCCTCCGTGATGTCGCCGGCGGCGTCCAGGAAGGCGACCAGCGCGAGGCTGCGCTTGTGCGACCGGTACGGCACGGGACGCGCCCCCGGGTGCGCATCGACGAGCAGCAGATGGACCGTGTTGGAGCCGATGTCGAGCACGCCGAGTCGCATGCCCCCACGCTAGCGCGGCCCGCAGCCGCCCCCGGACCGGCGGCGACGCCCGCGAGGATCGCACCGCATCGTCGGGCACGAGCATGCCGATCGAGCAGCCCGCGGAACGGGCGCATCGAGATCCACCCGCGCCCGAACGAGTCAGCAGACCCGCCCTGCCGAAGACGCCGGGTCTCGATACGCCGCCACGCGGCTACTCGACCAGCATGGAAGGCACGCCCCTCTGAAGGAGCCGCTGTGCACGCTCGGCCGGGGTCGGCAGCTGCTCATGCGGCGAGGAGCGGCTCGCGCCCCGAAGGGGCCGCGGCCCTTGCACCCGACGCGCTGGCGGGCGTGGGTCTCGATACGCCGCTGCGCGGCTACTCGACCAGCATGGACGCGCGGCTGCTCGATCAGCAGGAGCGGGAGCACCCACCCCCGCTCGGGAGCGTGGCGCCCCGAAGGGGTCGCCACCCCTGCAGACCGGCCGCCGCTCCGCAGGGCCACCGGCGATCCGCGTGCCAGCGGATCGTCGTACCCGGAACGCGACCGGCTCCCACCAGCGCACCCCGTCGCGAAGCCGACCGCCGACGGACGACGAGGAACGCGGAGTCCGTCGCAGAAGGGCCCGGTCGCGCTGGCGACCGGGCCCTTCTGCAGAGACTCAGTGGTCCCAGTTCTCCACCGGCTCGGAGGAGCTGGAGGAGCCGACGACGTGCACGCGCATGTCGTTGGTGGTGCCGGCGCGTCCGGGGGGCGATCCGGAGACGACGACGACGGTGTCGCCGGCCTTCGCGAGGTTCTCGCGGAGGAGGACGGCGTCGACCTGGGCGAACATGGCGTCCGTGTGGTTCACGCGGGGCGTGACGTAGGACTGGACGCCCCAGTTGAGCGCCATGCGGCGGCGGACCGAGGGCTCGGGGGTGAAGCCGATGATCGGGATGCCGTGGCGCAGGCGGGTCATGCGGCGGACGGAGTCGCCGGACTCGGTGAAGACGCAGAGGAACTTGGCCTCGACGAACTCGGCGACCTCGGCGGCGGCGAGGGTGACGGAGCCGCCCTGGGTGCGCGGCTTGCTGCCGAGCGGGGGGATCCGCTCGAGGCCGTGCTCCTCGGTGGACTCGACGATGCGGGCCATCGTCTGAACGGTGACGACCGGCCAGGCGCCGACGCTGGTCTCGCCGGAGAGCATGACCGCGTCGGCTCCGTCGAGGATGGCGTTGGCGACGTCGGAGGCCTCGGCGCGGGTGGGGCGCGGGCTCTCGATCATCGACTCGAGCATCTGGGTGGCGACGATGACGGGCTTGGCCCAGCGGCGGGCGAGCTCGACGGCGTGCTTCTGCACGATCGGCACGGCCTCGAGGGGCAGCTCGACGCCGAGGTCGCCGCGGGCGACCATGATGCCGTCGAAGACGTCGATGATCTCCTGCAGGTTGTCGACCGCCTGCGGCTTCTCGATCTTGGCGATGACGGGAGCCTTGCGGCCCTCCTCCGCCATGATCTCGTGCACGCGGACGATGTCGCTGGCGTTGCGCACGAAGGAGAGCGCGATGATGTCCGCGCCCAGGCGGATGGCCCAGCGGAGGTCGTCCTCGTCCTTCTGCGACAGCGCGGGCACGTTGACCGCGACGCCGGGCAGGTTGATGCCCTTGTTGTTCGAGATGTTGCCGGGGACGACGCACTCGGTGATGACGCGGGGGCCCTCGACGGCGGTGACGCGGACCGCGACCTTGCCGTCGTCGATCAGGAGCATGTCGCCGGGGTTCACGTCGTCGGGCAGGCCCTTGAACGTGGTGCCCGAGAGCTCCTTGGTGCCGAGGACGTCCTCGGTGGTGATGGTGAAGACGTCGCCCTCGACGAGGGGGTACGGACCGCCCTCGAACTTGCCGAGGCGGATCTTGGGACCCTGCAGGTCGACCATGATCGCGACGGCGCGACCGGAGTCCTCGGCGGCCTTCCGCACGAGGCGGTAGATGCCCTCGTGCACGTCGTAGCTGCCGTGGCTGAGGTTCATGCGGGCCACGTCCACGCCGGCGTCGATGATCGCACGAATGGTCTCGTACGACGACGTTGCCGGGCCGAGGGTGGCGACGATTTTCGCTCGTCTCATTGAGGGGGTGCTCCGTTGTTCTGCGCCCGAGGGCGCGTCGATAGCGGGGAGGGTGAGCTGTGAAGCTGGCGCGCGAAGACTATCGCGTCCGTGGGACTAGAGCGTGAAGCCCCGGTCGTTGGGCCCGACGGGCGCGGGCAGCTGGGTGGTGCCTTCGAGGTAGCGGTCGATCTCGGCCGCGACGGAGCGGCCCTCGGCGATGGCCCAGACGATCAGCGACTGGCCGCGGCCGGCGTCCCCGGCGACGAAGACGCCCGGGACGCTGGTCTCGAATCGGTCGCCGCGGACCACGTTGCCGCGGTCCGTGAACGGCACCTCGAGCTGGCCGGCGAGGTGCTCCGACTCGGGGCCGGTGAAGCCCAGGGCCAGGAGGACCAGGTCGGCCGGGATCTCGCGCTCGGTGCCCGCCTTGGGCACGCGGCGTCCGTCGAGGTACTCGGTCTCGGCCACGCGCACGGCGCGGACCTCGCCGACCTCGTTCGCGAGGAACTCGACGGTGGAGGCGAGGTAGACGCGCTCCCCGCCCTCCTCGTGGGCGCTGGCGACCTCGAAGACGGTCGGGTCCATCGGCCAGGGCTGGCTGTCCGGACGCTGCGACGGGGGCTGCGTGCCGATCGCGAGGTTGGTGACCGAGGCCGCCTTCTGGCGGTGCGCGGTGCCGATGCAGTCCGCTCCGGTGTCGCCGCCGCCGAGGACGACCACGTGCTTGCCCTCGGCCGAGATCTGCTCGAACACGCGGTCGCCCGCGATGGCGTGGTTCGACTGCACCAGGTACTCCATCGCGAAGTGCACGCCGGCCAGGTCGCGGCCGGGGATCGGCAGATCGCGCGGGACCATCGCGCCGGTGGCGACCACGACGGCGTCGTAGCGCGCGCGCAGGTCGTCCCAGGTGATGTCCGTGCCGATGTCGACGCCGGCGCGGAAGCGGGTGCCCTCGGCCTTCATCTGGTTCAGGCGCAGCTCGAGGTGCTTCTTCTCCATCTTGAAGTCGGGGATGCCGTAGCGCAGGAGGCCGCCGATGCGGTCGTCGCGCTCGTAGACCGCGACGGTGTGCCCGGCGCGGGTGAGCTGCTGCGCCGCGGCGAGGCCGGCGGGGCCGGAGCCGACGACGGCGACCGTCTTGCCGGTCAGGCGCTCCGGCGGGTGCGGCTGCACCCAGTCGTTGCCGAAGGCCTGATCGATGATCGAGACCTCGATCTGCTTGATCGTGACCGCGGGCTGGTTGATGCCGAGCACGCAGGACGACTCGCAGGGCGCCGGGCACAGGCGGCCGGTGAACTCCGGGAAGTTGTTGGTCGCGTGCAGGCGCTCGATCGCCTGGCGGCCCTCGCCGCGCCACATCAGGTCGTTCCACTCGGGGATCAGGTTCCCGAGCGGGCAGCCCTTGTGGCAGAACGGGATGCCGCAGTCCATGCAGCGGCCGGCCTGCCGGCGCAGCACGGCGGTGTCGCCCTGCTCGTACACCTCTTTCCAGTCCATCAGCCGCACGGACACCGGGCGCCGCTTAGGCAGCTCCCGGTCCTGCACCTTCAGGAATCCCTTGGGATCAGCCACCGGTCACCTCCAGAATCCGTCCCCAGACGACGTCGCCGTCGGGGTCGAGCCCCTCTTCGACGGCGGATGCTCGCGTCGCGAGCACCGCGGCGAAGTCGCGGGGCAGTACCTTGACGAAACGCGAGACGGTTCCGTCGAAATCGTCGAGCATCCCCTGGGCCAGGGTCGACTCGGTCTCGGCCACGTGCCGCTCGAGCAGGTCGCGCAGGATCTCCACGTCGGCGCTGCCGAGCTCGGAGAGCGTCAGCTCCCCGGAGGCGATCGCGTCGCGGTTGACGAGCTCGCGGCTCAGGTCGTGGATGTAGGCGGTGCCGCCGGACATGCCCGCGCCGAGATTGCGGCCGGTCGCGCCGAGGATGACGGCGAGCCCGCCGGTCATGTACTCGAGCGCGTGGTCGCCCACGCCCTCGACGACCGCCGTGGCACCGGAGTTGCGGACCAGGAAGCGCTCGCCGACCATCCCGCGGATGAACATCGTGCCCTGGGTCGCGCCGTAGCCGATCACGTTGCCGGCGATGACGTTCGCCGACGCGTCGAAGGTGCTGCGGCGGTCGGGCCGCACCACGATCTGACCGCCGGAGAGGCCCTTGCCGACGTAGTCGTTCGAGTCGCCCTCGAGGCGCAGCGTGATGCCCGCGGGCAGGAACGCGCCGAGCGACTGCCCGGCCGAGCCGCGCAGGTTCACCGTGATGGAGTCGGCCGGCAGCCCGTTCTCGCCGTAGCGGACGGTCACCTCGTGGCCGAGCATGGTGCCGACCGCGCGCTCGGTGTTCTTGATCTCGCGGTCGATCACCACGGTGCCGCGGTGGTCGAGCACGTTCGCGGCGAGGCGGATCAGCTCGTTGTCGAAGTGCTTCTCCAGCTCGTGCTCCTGCGCGCGGCCGTGGCGGCGCGGCTCCTCGGCGCGGAAGACCGGGCCGACCAGGATCGGCGTCAGGTCGAGCCCGCTCGCCTTCCAGTGCTCGATGGCGCGGTTGACGTCGAGAAGCTCGCGGTGGCCGACGATCTCGTCGATCGAGCGGAAGCCGAGCTGGGCGAGGTACTCGCGCACCTCCTGGGCGATGAACTCGAAGAAGTTGACGACGAACTCGGGCTTGCCGTTGAAGCGCTTGCGCAGCTCGGGGTTCTGCGTCGCGACGCCCACCGGGCAGGTGTCGAGGTGGCAGACGCGCATCATGATGCAGCCCTCGACGATCAGCGGGGCGGTGGCGAAGCCGAACTCCTCGGCGCCGAGCAGGGCCCCGATGACGACGTCGCGGCCGGTCTTCATCTGGCCGTCGACCTGCACCACGACGCGGTCGCGCATGCCGTTGAGCATCAGCGTCTGCTGGGTCTCGGCGAGGCCGAGCTCCCACGGCGTGCCCGCGTGCTTGAGCGAGTTGACGGGGCTCGCGCCGGTGCCGCCGTCGTGGCCCGAGACGAGGATCACGTCGGCGAGGGCCTTCGCCGTGCCGGCCGCGACCGCGCCGATGCCCGACTGGCTGACGAGCTTCGCGTGGATGCGCGCCTTCGGGTTCGCCCGCTTGAGGTCGAAGATCAGCTGCTTGAGGTCCTCGATCGAGTAGATGTCGTGGTGCGGCGGCGGCGAGATCAGGCCGACTCCCGCGGTCGCGTGCCGGGTGCGCGCGATCCACGGGTAGACCTTGGTCGGCGGCAGCTGGCCGCCCTCGCCGGGCTTGGCGCCCTGGGCGAGCTTGATCTGGATGTCGTCGGCGTGGGTCAGGTACATGCTCGTGACGCCGAAGCGGCCCGAGGCGACCTGCTTGATCGCGGAGCGGCGCTCGGGGTCGAGCAGCCGCTCGGTGTCCTCGCCGCCCTCGCCGGTGTTCGACTTGGCGCCGAGGCGGTTCATCGCGATGGCGAGCGTCTCGTGCGCCTCCGGCGAGATGGAGCCGTAGCTCATCGCCCCGGTGGAGAAGCGCTTGACGATGGACTCGACCGACTCGACCTCGTCGATCGGGACGGGCGTGCGGCCCTCCGTGTCGAGGGTGAACATGCCGCGGAGGGTCATCAGCGAGAGCGCCTGGTCGTCGACCATCTTCGTGTACTCGCGGAAGACGTCGTAGCGGCGGTTGCGCGTGGAGTGCTGCAGCCGGAAGACGGTGTCCGGGTTGAAGAGGTGCGGCGCGCCGTCGCGGCGCCACTGGTACTCGCCGCCGACCGCGAGGCGCTCGTGCGCGACGACCGCGCCGTCCTCGGGGTACGCGGCGCGGTGGCGCGCGGCGTTCTCCTCGGCGACGACCTCGATCCCGATGCCGCCGAGCTTGGAGGCGGTGCCGGTGAAGTACTGGTCGACGAAGACCTGGCTGAGGCCCACGGCCTCGAAGGTCTGCGCGCCGGCGTAGCTGGACACGGTCGAGATGCCCATCTTGGACATGATCTTGAGGACGCCCTTGCCGAGCGCCTTGATCACGTTCTTGACGGCCTTCTCGGGCGAGAGGTCCGAGATCATGCCGCTGCGGACCAGCTGCTCGCAGGTCTCCATCGCGAGGTACGGGTTCACCGCGGAGGCGCCGTAGCCGATCAGCGTCGCGACGTGGTGCACCTCGCGGACGTCGCCGGCCTCGACGACCAGCCCGACGCGCATCCGGTTCTCGGTGCGGATCAGGTGGTGGTGCACGGCGGCGAGCATCAGCAGCGAGGGGATCGGCGCGAGGTCCTTGGTGGAGTCGCGGTCCGAGAGCACCAGGAACTGCGCTCCGGCGGCGATCGCCTCGTCGGCCTCGGCGCACATCGCGTCGAGACGGTCCTGCATGGCGCGGGGACCGGCGTCGACGCGGTAGAGACCGCGGATCGTCGTGGTGATGTGGCTGAGCGGGCGCGGCGCGATGTGCTGGATCTTGGCGAGCTCGTCGTTGTCGATCACCGGGAAGTCGAGGACGACCTGGCGGGCGTGCTCGGCGCCGGCCGAGAGCAGGTTGCGCTCCGGGCCGAGGCCGAGGCGCAGCGAGGTGACGACCTCCTCGCGGATGGAGTCGAGCGGCGGGTTGGTCACCTGCGCGAACGCCTGGGTGAAGTAGTCGAAGAGCAGCCGCGGGCGCTTCGAGAGCACCGCGACGGGCGTGTCGGAGCCCATGGCGCCGAGCGGCTCGGCGCCGGCCTTCGCCATCGGCAGCAGCAGCAGCCGCACCTCCTCCTCGGTGTAGCCGAAGGTGCGCTGGCGGCGGTTGACCGACGCGGGCGTGTGCACGATGTGCTCGCGCTCCGGCAGGTCCTTGAGGTTGATGCGGCCCTTGTCGAGCCACTCGTCGAAGGGACCGGAGTCCGCGAGCTGCGCCTTGATCTCCTCGTCCTCGACGATGCGGCCCTGCTCGGTGTCGACCAGGAACATCCGGCCCGGCTGGAGGCGGCCCTTGCGGACGATCTTCGCGGGGTCGATGTCGAGGACGCCGATCTCGCTGGCGAGCACGACGAGGCCGTCGTCGGTGACGACGTAGCGGCCGGGACGCAGGCCGTTGCGGTCCAGCGTGGCGCCGACGAGGTCGCCGTCGGTGAAGACGATCGCGGCCGGGCCGTCCCACGGCTCCATGAGCATCGAGTGGTACTCGTAGAACGCGCGGCGCTTCTGGTCGATCGCGGCGGCCTGGTTCTCCCACGCCTCCGGGACCATCATCATGATCGCGTGCGGCAGCGAGCGGCCCGCGAGCGTGAGCAGCTCGACGGTCTCGTCGAACGAGGCGGAGTCGCTGCGGCCGGTCGAGACGATCGGGAACAGCGGCGAGAGGTCGCCGAGCTCGGCGCTCTTCAGCTGCGACTGGCGCGCGCGCATCCAGTTGCGGTTGCCCTGCACGGTGTTGATCTCGCCGTTGTGCGCGATCATCCGGAACGGCTGCGCGAGCGGCCAGGACGGGAAGGTGTTGGTCGAGTAGCGCGAGTGCACCAGCGCGAGCTTCGAGGTGAAGCGCTCGTCCGAGAGGTCGGGGTAGAACGGCTCGAGCTGGAGCGTGGTGACCATGCCCTTGTAGACGAGCGTGCGGCTCGAGAGCGACATGAAGTACACCTCGAGCTCGCGCTCGACGCGCTTGCGCAGGCGGAAGGTGAGGCGGTCGAGGCGGAGCCCGGCCAGCGGCACGCCGGCCGCGTCGGTGAGCTCGCTCGAGACGTAGAGCTGCTCGATCGCCGGCATGGCGGCGCGGGCGAGCGTGCCGATCTCGTCCGGCTGCACCGGGATCGAGCGCCAGCCGAGGACGGTGAGGTTCTCCTCGCGGGCCATCTCGGCGATGGTCGACTTGACCCGCTCGCGCTCGAAGACGTCGACCGGGAGGAAGGCGTTGCCGACCGCGTACTGCCCGGCGGGGGGCAGCTCGACGGCCGCGACGGCCCGCAGGAAGTCGTCGGGGATCTGGGTGATGATCCCCGCGCCGTCGCCGGTGCCGGCGTCGGAGCCGACCGCGCCGCGGTGCTCGAGGTTGCGCAGCGCGTTCAGCGCGGCGTCGATGATGTCGTGCCCGGCCGTCCCGCGCATGGTGGCGACCATGGCGAGACCGCAGGCGTCCTTCTCGGCCGCCGGGTCGTACATCCCCTGCGCGGACGGGGTGCCGAGGAACGGCACGGCGGGGACGCGGGGCGAGGGCTGAACGGGAGCCATGGGGACCGTCCTCACGAGAGTCGTAGCGGATCGGGACGTCGCTGGCCCGCGGTGTGGTGGTGGAGGAGCGGCTCCCCGATCGGGAGGGCCGTGCATTCGGTGGTCGCGGAGCGGAGGTCTGGCGCCGTCGTCGGGGTCGTGCGCTCGCTCCCCCGCGGCAGCGCTTGTGGCTGAGCCGCGGTGGGGCGGACGGACGGAGAGGTGAGCTGGATGCGGGGCCGCGGGGGTGCCGCGGACCGCGTCAGCTGCGGGAGACCGTCGACTTCTCGGCGTCGGTGCCGGAAGAAGGAGTGGTGGCGTCGGAGTCGGACTCGACGTCCTCGAATTCTACCGCAGCCGGGGCGGGCGTCCACTCGCGGCCGGGCCGATAGGCCGAGGTCTCGCGACCCGGGTGCTCGCGCCGCTGGATCACGACGAGGACCAGACCGACGACGACGGCGGCCAGCGCCGCCCAGACGTTGGTGCGGATGCCCCAGAAGAACTCGCTCGGGTCGATCCGGATGGACTCGAACCAGACGCGGCCGATGCCGTACCAGATCAGGTAGGCGGCGAAGACGGTGCCCCACTGCAGCTTGAGGCGGCGCTCGAGCAGCAGGATGACCGCGATGCCGACGACGTTCCAGAGGATCTCGTAGAGGAAGGTCGGGTGGAAGAGCGTGCCGGCGGGCAGGCCGACGGGGAAGGCCGGGTTGCTGCTCTCGATCTCGAGGCCCCAGGGCAGGGTCGTCGGGAGGCCGAACAGCTCGTGGTTGAACCAGTTGCCGAGGCGGCCGATGGCCTGCGCGGCGAGCATGCCGGGCGCGAGGGCGTCGGCGAAGGTCCAGAAGCGGACGCCGGTCCAGCGGCAGCCGATCCAGGCGCCGACGGCGCCGCCGATCAGGCCGCCGAAGATCGCGTTGCCGCCGTTCCAGATCCGGATGATCTCCCACGGGTCCGCGCCGGCGTAGAAGTAGTCGCCGGGGTGCGTGAGCACGTGGTAGAGCCGCGCGCCGATGATGCCGAGCGGCACGGCCCAGATGATGATGTCGAGGACGACCCACGGCTCGGCCCCGCGGCGCTTGAGGCGGGCGTTCGTCATGATCGTGGCGACCACGATGCCGACCAGGATGCAGACGGCATAGGTGTGGATCGAGAACGCGCGATCGAAGAGCGTGAAGTCGTACTGACTCCACGCCTCGGGCGGACTCGGGATGCTCAGCGGTACGGACACCGGTACGTCGACCTTTCGAAGGAGGGATCCCGCGGTCGCGGCGGCGCCGCGCCCCGACGGGCATCCCGAGTGTACTGGGAGGCGTCAGGCGCGCGGACGCGTGCCCTCTGCCAGACCGCGAGCCGTCTCCGCCACCGCGGCGACTCCCCCGGAGGCGAGCGCGCGCACGAGGGCCGAGCCGACGATCGCGCCGTCGGCGTAGGCGAGGATCTCGGCGACCTGGTCGCCGGTCGAGACGCCCACGCCGACGCAGGCGCTGTCCGAGCCGGCGGTGCGCAGGCGCTCGACGAGCGTGCGGGCGGCACGGTCGACGTCCGCGCGCGCTCCGGTGATGCCCATCGTCGAGACCGCGTAGACGAAGCCGCGGCTCGCCTCGACGGTCGCTCGCAGGCGCTCGTCGCTCGAGGAGGGGGCGGCGAGGAAGACCCGGTCGAGGCCGAGGCGCTCGGACACGGCCATCCACTCCGCGCCCTCGTCGGGGATGAGGTCGGGCGTGATCAGGCCGGAGCCGCCGGCCTCGGCGAGGTCGGTGGCGAAGCGCTCGACCCCGTACTGCAGCACGGGGTTGTAGTACGTCATCACCAGCACCGGCACGTCCACGCGGGCGCGGATCTCGCGGACCGCGTCGAAGCCGTGGCGCAGGCGGAAGCCGCCGGCGAGGGCGGCCTGGGTCGCCTCCTGGATGACGGGGCCGTCCATGACCGGGTCGGAGTAGGGCAGGCCGAGCTCGATCGCGTCCACGCCGTTCTCGGCGAGGGCCACTGCGGCGTCGATGCTCGTCGCGAGGTCCGGGAAGCCGGCGGGCAGGTAGCCGATCAGGGCGCCCGCGGCCTCCTGGTTGCGGCGGCGGACAGTCTCGGCGACGCTCGGGCCGACGCCGCTCACGACTGCACCGCGCCCTGGTCGACGAGTCCGAAGTAGCGCGCGGCGGTGGTCATGTCCTTGTCGCCGCGGCCGGAGAGGTTGACCAGGATGGTCGCGTCGGGGCCGAGCTCGCGGCCGAGCTCGAGCGTGCCCGCGAGGGCGTGCGCCGACTCGATCGCGGGGATGATGCCCTCGGTGCGGCTGAGCAGCATCAGGGCGTCCATCGCGGCGGAGTCGGTGACCGCGCGGTAGTCGGCGCGGCCGATGCTGGAGAGCCAGGCGTGCTCGGGGCCGACGCCCGGGTAGTCGAGACCGGCCGAGATCGAGTGCGACTCGACGGTCTGGCCGTCCTCGTCCTGGAGCAGGAAGCTGCGGGCGCCGTGCAGGACGCCGGGGCGGCCCTTGCTGATGGTCGCCGCGTGGCGCGGGGTCTCGATGCCGTCGCCGCCGGCCTCGAAGCCGACCAGCCTGACCTCGGGGTCGTCGAGGAACGCGTGGAAGATGCCCATCGCGTTGGAGCCGCCGCCGACGCAGGCGGTGACCGCGGTGGGCAGGGCGCCGGTGAGCGCGAGGACCTGCTCGCGCGCCTCCTCGCCGATGATCTTCTGGAAGTCGCGCACCATCGCCGGGAAGGGGTGCGGGCCGGCCACGGTGCCGAAGACGTAGTTCGTCGTCTCGACGTTGGTGACCCAGTCGCGCATCGCGTCGTTGATCGCGTCCTTGAGGGTGCGCGAGCCGGTGGTCACCGAGACGACCTCGGCGCCGAGCAGGCGCATCCGGGCGACGTTGAGCGCCTGGCGCTCGGTGTCGACCTCGCCCATGTAGACGACGCAGTCGAGGCCGAAGAGCGCGGCGGCGGTGGCGGTGGCCACGCCGTGCTGGCCGGCGCCGGTCTCGGCGATCACGCGGGTCTTGCCGATGCGCTTGGTCAGCAGCGCCTGGCCGAGCACGTTGTTGATCTTGTGCGAGCCGGTGTGGTTGAGGTCCTCGCGCTTGAGGATGATCCGCGCACCGCCCGCGTGCTCGGCGAAGCGCGGCACCTCGGTGATGATCGAGGGCCGGCCGGTGTAGCTGCGGTGCAGCTCGGTCAGCTCGGCGCGGAACGCCGGGTCGACCTTGGTGCGCTCGTACTCGGCGCTCAGCTCGTCGAGCGCCTTCACGAGCGACTCGGGGACGTAGCGTCCGCCGAAGTCGCCGAAGTAGGGACCGAGTTCGTCTCGGAGTGCCATGGCAGTGCCGCCTATCGGTGGATCGTGATCAGTGCGCCAGGAAGCCGGCGAGGGTGGAGACGGGGTCGCCGCCGGTGACGAGGGCCTCGCCGACGAGGACGACGTCCGCGCCGGAGCGGCGGTAGTGCGCGACGTCGTCGGCCGAGAGGACCGCCGACTCCGCGACCTTGACGGCGCCGGCCGGGAAGCGCTCGGAGAGCCGTCCGAAGAGGTCGCGGTCGAGCTCGAAGGTGGAGAGGTCACGGGCGTTGACGCCGATCAGGCGCGCGCCGAGGTCGGCAGCCCGCTCGAGCTCGTCGCCCGAGTGGGTCTCGACCAGCGGGGTCATCCCGAGCTCGAGGACGAGGGCGTGCAGCTCGGCCAGCACGGGCTGCTCGAGCGCGGCGACGATGAGCAGGACGAGGTCCGCTCCGGAGGCGCGCGCCTCGAGCACCTGGTAGGGCTCCGCGATGAAGTCCTTGCGCAGGACCGGGATCGACACCTTCGCGCGGACGGCCTCGAGGTCGGCGAGGGAGCCCTTGAAGCGGCGCTCCTCGGTGAGGACGCTGATCGCGCTCGCTCCCCCGAGCTCGTACTGCCCGGCGAGCAGCGCGGGGTCGGGGATCTCGGCGAGGGCGCCGCGGGACGGGCTGGACCGCTTGACCTCGGCGATGATCCTGACGCGCTCGACCGGAGCCAGCGCGGCGAGGGCGTCGAGGGCGGGCGGGCGCTCGGCGGCACGCCGCTCGAGGGCGGCGAGCGGGACGGTCTCGCGACGCCGGGCCGCGTCGGCCAGGGCGCCGGCGGTCAGATCGCCGAGCACTCTACGCGCGCGCCTTCGGGTTGGCCTTCGCGCCGTCGACGCCGTAGCCCAGGCGGGCCAGGATCACGCCGACGAGGAGGCCGACCACGACGAGTCCGGCGGACAGCCAGACGACGAGGGGCAGGTCGAACCAGAAGGCGATCGTGCCGACCGTGAAGCCGACCAGCATGATGACGACGGCCGTCCACGCTGCGGGCGAGTGGCCGTGGTTGTCGTCGTCGTGCTCGGTGCTCATGGCTCTCCTCCTGGACGTGCGTGGGAACCAGAGCAGTCTAGCGGCTCGGGGCCGAAGGGCTCCGCCGCCGGGCGGGGTCTGCGGAGGGCGTGCTCAGCGGGCCGATGTGGGGTCGTCGCCGCGGGACAGCTCGTCCCAGGAGACGACGGGATCGATGTCGCCGTCGTCGGTCTGCACGGTCGTCGCGCCGTGGCCGTAGCCGTCGGCGGGCTCGAACCGGGAGGCGCGCTTCTTCTTCGCGCCGGGCCAGCGCCGGACCGTGACGAGCACGAGCACGCCGATGACCGCGGTCAGCACGCCGGCCACCAGCGCGACGACCGGCCAGGCGGTGACGGAGGACGAGGCGACGAGCGCGGCGACCGACTCCCGGCCCGCGATCGCGGTCGCATCGGTGACCAGCGACGAGCCGGCGCGCACGGGATCGGCGAGCGCGGTCGAGGCGGCCAGGACGACCGAGCCGCCGAGGACGATCTGCAGCAGCCCGAGGACGATCCGGAAGGCCGGCCCGGCGATGGCGAGCGCGGCCGCGAGAGCGAGCCCGGCGAGGGCCAGGGCCGACAGGGCCGGCGCGGCCACGGTGCCGACGACGGAGAGCGCCCGGCCGTCGCCGACGCCCGGGGTGAGCAAGAGCGTCGCCCAGGGCTGGGTGGAGGCGGTGAGCTCGAGCGCGGCGAGCAGCACGATCCCGAGGATCGCGGAGTACTTGAGGCGCCGGCCGCTCACGCCTGGGGTCCGAGGTCCGTCACCGGGGCGAGCGGATCGACGTCGAAGCAGGAGTGCTCGCCGGTGTGGCAGGCGGCGCCGATCTGCTCGACCTGCACGAGCAGCGTGTCGGCGTCGCAGTCCAGCGCGGCCCCGCGGACGTACTGGGCGTGCCCGGAGGTGTCGCCCTTCCGCCAGTACTCCCGGCGGGAGCGCGACCAGAAGGTCACCCGGCCCTCGGTCAGCGTGCGGCGCAGCGCCTCGCGGTCCATCCAGCCGAGCATCAGCACCTCGCGCGTGTCGTGCTCCTGGATGACGGCGGGCAGGAGGCCGCTCGCGTCGAAGGTCGCGCGGTCGAGGACCGCGCTGAGGTCGTCGGTGCTCGTCGCGCCATCGGTCGTCGTCTCGGTGCTCATCGGCGGATCTCGATCCCGGAGTCGTCGAGGGCGCGCTTCACGTCGCCGATCGTCAGCTCGCGATTGTGGAAGACGGAGGCGGCGAGCACCGCGTCGGCGCCCGCCTCGATGGCGGGGGCGAAGTGCTCGACGGCGCCGGCGCCGCCCGAGGCGATCACCGGCACGGTGCTCAGCTCGCGCATCGCCGTGATCAGCGGCAGGTCGAAGCCCTGCTTGGTGCCGTCGGCGTCGATGGAGTTGACCAGCAGCTCGCCGGCCCCGCGCTCAACGGCGTCGGCCGCCCAGGCGAGGGCGTCGAGCGTCGTCTCGCGGCGACCGCCGTGGGTGGTGACGACGAAGCCGGAGGGCGTGGCGTCGCTCCGCTTGACGTCGAGCGAGAGCACGAGCACCTGCGCGCCGAAGACGTCGGCGATCTCGCCGATCAGCTCGGGGCGGGCGATCGCAGCGGAGTTGACGCCGACCTTGTCCGCGCCGTGCGCGAGCAGGCGCGAGACGTCCTCGACGGAGCGCACTCCCCCGCCGACGGTGAGCGGGATGAAGACCTGCTCGGCGGTCGCGCGGACGACCTCGTAGGTGGTGGAGCGGTCGTCGACGGTGGCCGTGACGTCGAGGAAGGTCAGCTCGTCGGCGCCCTGCTCGAAGTAGAGGCGGGCGAGCTCGACCGGGTCGCCGGCGTCGCGGAGGTTCTGGAAGTTGACGCCCTTGACGACGCGGCCGGCGGCCACGTCGAGGCACGGGATGACGCGGACGGCGAGACTCATCGCTCCCCCTCCTAGAGGCGTGCGGCGTGGATCGAGGTGACCAGGATCGCGCGGGCGCCGAGGTCGTACAGGCGGTCCATCACCTGGTTCATGTCGGCGCGCGGCACCATGACCCGTACGGCGACCCACTCGGGGTCGTGCAGCGGCGAGACGGTGGGCGACTCGAAGCCGGGCGCGAGCGCGGTGGCGGTCTCGAGCAGCGCGACGGGGCAGTCGTAGTCGAGCAGCACGTACTCGCGCGCCACGAGGACGCCCTGCAGGCGGCGCAGCAGGACCGGGATGCCCTCGGGCTCGCCCGCGCCGGAGACGAGGACGGCCGTGGACTTCAGGATGACGGGGCCGAAGATCTCCAGGCCCGCCTTCCGCAGCGTGGTGCCGGTCTCGACGACGTCGGCGATCACGTCGGCGACGCCGAGCTGGATGGCCGACTCGACCGCGCCGTCCAAGCGGATGAGGGTGACCTCGACGCCGTGCTCGCGCAGGAATCGGCCGACGAGACCGGGGTAGCTGGTCGCGACGCGGAGGCCGTCGATCTGCTGCAGCTCGGTGTAGCGGCCGGCCGGACCGGCGAAGCGGAAGGTCGAGTCGGCGAAGCCGAGGCTGGCGATCTCGCGCGCCTCGGAGCCGGAGTCGATCAGCAGGTCGCGGCCGGTGACGCCGACGTCCAGCGCGCCGGAGCCGACGTAGGTGGCGATGTCGCGCGGGCGGAGGTAGAAGAACTCGACGCCGTTGCGCTCGTCGACGACGTGCAGCTCCTTGGGATCGCGGCGGCCGGTGTAGCCGGCCTCGGCCAGCATCTGGCCGGCGGTCTCGGAGAGCGAGCCCTTGTTCGGGACGGCGACGCGCAGGAGCGCGG
This sequence comes from Rathayibacter sp. VKM Ac-2929, assembly GCF_022815495.1. Classification (NCBI taxonomy): domain Bacteria; kingdom Bacillati; phylum Actinomycetota; class Actinomycetes; order Micrococcales; family Microbacteriaceae; genus Rathayibacter; species Rathayibacter sp. VKM Ac-2929. The sequence continues at coordinate 251,426 of NZ_JALGRV010000004.1, read as the reverse complement.
GCGGGGCGGTGGTGCCGGTGGTGTCAGGAGTGGTGGGGGTGGTCGTGGTCACGACGGGACGTCCTCTGGAGGTCGAGGGTGATTCGGTGAGCGGAGGCGCGACGGCGCCTCGGAGAGCGTGGGAGCGCGCGGCCACGTGGCGGCGGCGCACTCCGGCGATCGGGGGGACGCTCACAGATGTCGGTAGACGTCGGCCGTCGTCAGGCCCTTCGCGAGCATCAGCACCTGCAGGTGGTAGAGCAGCTGCGAGATCTCCTCGGCCGTGCGCTCGTCGCCCTCGTACTCGGCGGCCATCCACACCTCGGCGGCCTCCTCGACGATCTTCTTGCCGATGAAGTGCACACCGGCGTCGAGCTCGCGGACCGTGCCCGAACCCTCGGGACGCGCGGCGGCCTTCTCGCCCAGCTCAGCGAAGAGGTCGTCGAAAGTTTTCACCGGGGAAGTCTATACGCGGCGGCGGACCGGCGAGGGCGGCCGGGTCAGTGGCGGTGCAGGAGGGAGGACGCGGTGTCGCGGAGCGCGGCGATGGCCGCCTCCGGGTCGTCGGCGCCGAACACGGCGGAGCCGGCGACGAAGGTGTCGGCACCCGCCTCGGCGGCGATCTCGATCGTGCCGGGGGCGATGCCGCCGTCGACCTGGAGCCAGACGTCGAGGCCGATGCGGTCGACGACCTCGCGCAGCGCGTGCAGCTTCGGCATCGTCTCCGCCATGAAGGACTGGCCGCCGAAGCCGGGCTCGACCGTCATCACGAGCACCTGGTCGAACTCGGGCAGCAGGTCGAGGTAGTCGTCGACCGGCGTGCCGGGCTTGAGCGCGATGCCGGCGCGCGCGCCGATCTCACGGAGGCGGCGCGCCAGCGCGACGGCGTCGCGCGCGGCCTCGGCGTGGAAGGTGACGGAGTAGGCGCCCGTCTCGGCGTAGCCCGGCGCCCAGCGGTCGGGGTCGTCGATCATCAGGTGCACGTCGAGGGGGCGCGGCGACACCTCCTGGAGGCGCTGCACCATCGGCAGGCCGAAGGTGAGGTTCGGCACGAAGTGGTTGTCCATCACGTCGACGTGCACGAGATCGGCCCCGGCGATCCGCTGCAGCTCGGCCTCGAAGTTGACGAAGTCGGCGGACAGGATGCTGGGGTTGATCCGTGCGGGCATGCTCCCCAGCCTAGGCCGGGCGGCCGGGCCGTCAGGCCGGGCTGCGGCGCAGCAGCTGGATGAACATCGCGTCCGTCCCGTGCCGGTGCGGCCAGAGCTGCACGTGCAGCGCGCCCTCGGCCAGCGGCAGCGGCTCGCGGGTGATGCCGCGGAGGACCGCCGGGGTGTCGACGAGCTCGAAGCCGCCGGGGTGGCGCTCCGCGGCGAGGGCGAGCACGCGCTTGGTCTCGCCGAGGTGCGGCGAGCAGGTGACGTAGGCGAGCAGTCCGCCGGGCGCGAGCGCGGCGAGGGCGGAGTCGAGCAGCTCGCCCTGCAGGGCGGCGAGCGGGGCGACGTCGTCGGCGGTCTTCCGCCAGCGCGCCTCCGGGCGGCGGCGGAGGGCGCCGAGTCCGGTGCACGGGGCGTCGAGGAGGACGCGGTCGAAGGTGTCCGGCTGCTCCTCGCCGAGGGTGCGGCCGTCACCGGTGCGGACCTCGACGGTCGGGTCGACCGCGGCGAGGGCCTGGCGGACGAGCCCCGCCCGTGCGGGGACGACCTCGTTGGCCAGCAGCGTCGCGCCGCCCGCGCGCGCCTCGGCGGCGAGCAGCGCCGCCTTGCCGCCGGGGCCGGCGCAGAGGTCGAGCCAGCGCTCGCCCGCGCGGACTGGCTCGGCGCGGGAGAGCGCCAGCGCGGCCAGCTGCGAGCCCTCGTCCTGGACGCGCACCCGGCCCTCGTGCACGGGCACGATCGCCTCGGGGTCACCTCCGGTGCTGACGAGACCGACGGGCGAGTAGCGGTCGGGCGCGGCGTCGGGCAGCTCGGCGGGCTCCGCGAGGCCGGGCAGGGCGACGAGGTTCACCCGCGGCGCCGCGTTGTCGGCGGCGAGCAGGGCCTCGAGCTCGTCGGCGGCGCCCTCCGCGGTGAGGGCGCGGCGCAGGGCCTTGACGATCCAGACCGGGTGCGAGGTCGCCGCGGCAATGCGGTCGTCACCCGAGGTCGCCGCGTCCGCGACGCGCTGCTGCCACTCCTCGGCGCTCGAGCGGGTCACCGAGCGCAGCACCGCGTTCGCGAAGGCGACGGCGCCGCGGGAGGAACCGCCCGCAACGAGCGCGACGCTCTCGTTGACGGCGGCGTGCGCGGCGACGCGGGTGCCGAGCAGCTGGTGCACGCCGAGCCGGAGCGCGTCGAGCACCGGGGCGTCGATGGTCTCGACGGCGCGGCCGGCGGCGAGGGCGATCACCCGGTCGTAGTAGCCGGAGAGGCGGAGCGTGCCGTAGCAGAGCTCGGTGGCCAGGCCCGCGTCGGCCGGCGAGAGCTCGGCGGCGCGGATCCGGGCGGGCAGCACGAGGTTGGCGTAGGCGTCGCCGCCGCTGACCGCGAGCAGGACGTCGTAGGCGACCTGGCGGGCCGGAGCGACCGTGGTCCGGGCGCTCACGCGAGCACCGTGCTCTCGCGCAGGCCCCGGGCCCAGGCGGCGCCGGACATCGCGGTCTTGCCGGCGGGCTGCACCGAGCCGAGCTCGACGGCGCCGTCGCCCGTGCCGACCAGGGCGCGGCCTGCGTCGAGGAGCACGGCACCGGGCGCGAGGGGAGCGTCCGTGCGCGCCTCGTGGACGGCGAGCACCTTCAATCGCGCATCGCCGACCGCCGTCGACGCTCCGGGCTCGGGAGTGACCCCGCGGACGAGCGCGAGGATCCGCGCGGTCGGCAGGGACCAGTCGATCCGGCCGTCGGTCACGTCGAGCTTGGGGGCGAGCGTGACCTCGCCCGACTGCGGCACGGCGACCGCGGTCCCGGCGGCGAGCCCGTCGACGACCTCGCCGGTCAGGGCGGCCCCGCGCTCGGCGAGCACCTCGAGCAGCTCGCCGGCCGAGCGCCCGGCGACCTCCTCCTGGATCTCGGCGAAGACGTCGCCCGCGTCGAGCTCGGCGACCAGCTGGAAGACGGCCGCGCCGATCCGCTGCTCCCCCGCCATCAGCGCGCGCTGGACGGGCGCCGCCCCGCGCCAGCGCGGCAGCAGCGAGAAGTGCAGGTTGATCCAGCCGAGGCGCGGCACCGCCAGCAGCCGCGCGCGGACCAGGCCGCCGTAGGCCACGATCACGCCGAGGTCGGGCTCGAGGGCCGCGATCCGGTCGGTGACCTCCTCGTCGAGGCGGTTCGCCTTGAGCACCGGCAGGCCGAGCTCCTCGGCGACCGCGGCGACCGGCGAGGGCGTGAGCACGCGCTTCCGGCCGACGGGCGCGTCCGCCCGGGTGACCACCGCGACGATCTCGTGCTCGGATGCGGCCAGGGCGCGCAGGGTGGGGACGGCGGCGGCCGGCGTGCCGGCGAAGACGAGGCGCACGAGGAGCTCCTGAGCGTGGGGGTCGAGCGGAGAACGGGTCCGGGAGGGACGGGTCTAGAGGATGTCGGGGTCGTCCAGCCGGACGCGCAGCTTCGGCGCCGGCCGGAAGCGGCCGGGCGTGGTGGGCGGCCGGCGGCGGCGGGTCGCGTTGCGGATCACGGCGGACCGGAGGCGGGCGGCGACCTCCGCCCCGCGAGCGTAGTCGAAGCGCACGATCGCCCGGACGGAGCCGTCCTCGAGCCCGACCGGGCCGAGCACCTCGTGCCGGTCGGCCTCGTCGAGCGCGTCGAGCGCCTCCGTCACCGCGTGCGCGTCGCCGCTGACGGTCGCGAGCCGGACGGCGGGCGGGAAGCGCAGCTCGCGCCGCTCGATCAGCTCGGCGCGGAGGTACTCGTCCTGGCGCCAGGTCGCGAGGGCCGTCGCGAGGCGCCCGGCGACGCCGACCAGCAGCACGGGAGCGCCGGGGCGGGCCAGCGCGGCCGCGTTCGACCAGGTGCGCAGGGCGTCGTCGGCGACGCGCAGGCTCTCCCGCGCGAGCATCCGCTCGCCGTCGAGCAGCAGCACGGCGTGGTAGCCGCCGTCGGCCCGGGGCTCGCCGCCGCGGGTGGCGACGACGAGCGCGGGCGTCCCGGGCACGGTGAGGATCGGGTGGGCGCCGTCCGCGACGACGACCTTGACGCCCGGGAACGCGCGGCCGAGCTCCTCCGCCGTCCGTCCCGCGCCGAGGCTCACCAGGCGCAGCGCCGTCGCCTCGCAGACCGAGCAGTGCCAGTCGGCGGCGATCAGGCCGCACCAGCCGCAGCTCGGCCGCGCCCCCGCCGCGTGCACGGCGAGCGGACCCTGGCAGCGGTTGCAGCGCGCCACGGTGCGGCAGCGCGCGCAGGCGACGACCGGCGCGTAGCCGGGACGGGCGACCTGGACGAGCACGGGACCCGAGTCGAGGGCGATCCGCGCCTGCCGCCAGGCGGTCGACGGGATGCGCGCGGCCTGGTCGTGCTCGTCGGCGGCCGTCTGCTGCGCGGTCGGCACGACGTGCGGGCGGCGGGAGGGCCGCGGCTGCACCGGGGCGGCGAAGCCCAGGCCGACCAGCCGCTCCACCTCGACCGTGCGGGTGTTGCCGAGCAGGACCAGCCCGGCGCCGCTCTGCTCCTGCCGGACCAGCGCGACGTCGCGGGCGTGCGCGTAGGGCGCGAGCGGCTCGGCGAAGAGCGGATCGCCGTCGTCCCAGAGCGCGATCAGGCCGAGCGCCGACGAGGGCGCGTAGAGCACGGAGCGGTTGCCGACGATGACCCGCGGCCCGGGAGTGAGGCAGCGCAGGAACGCGGCGTAGCGGCCGGCGCCCTTCTGCCGGGCGTCGAGGCGGACGACCGCGTCCTCGGGGACGTGCTCGGCGAGGGCCTGCTCGAGCTGCTCCTGATCGCGGTAGTCCGGCACCGCCAGGATCGCGTCGCGCCCGGCCGCCAGCGCGGTGCGGGCGAGCTCGGCGAGCGTCACCGCCCAGCCGCCGACCCAGGCACCGGAGGCGAGCTGCACCGGCGCAGGCACGGCGTTCACCGCGAGACGCCCGCCGTCGAGGAGGCCGTCGAAGGTCTCCGCGGGATAGCCGGTCACCGCGCCGGGCCCGGTGCCGTTCGCGTCCGGCTCGGCCGGGGTGGGGTCCGCGACCGGCTCGGCCGGGCCGGCGTCCGCGTCCGCCTCGGCGAGGGCCGCGAGGTGCGCCCGCTCGACACGCACGTGGCGCCGCGGCACGGCGAGGCGCAGCACGTCGCTCGCTCCCCCGGCGGCGCGGTCGGCGACCCGCCGGGCGAGGGTCCAGACCTCCGGGGTCAGCACGACGAGCGGCGAGACGAGCTCCTCGAGCTCGCTCAGCGCGCCCGCGTGCTCGGAGCCCTCGCCGACCTCGACGACGAACGCGTCCGCGATCCGCCCGCCGGTGCGCAGCGGGACGCGGACCCGGACACCCGGCCGCACGCCGTCGCGGAGCGCCTCGGGGACGGCGTAGTCGAGCAGCCGGTCGAGCTGCGGGAGCGGCGAGTCGAGGAGCACGCGCGCGACGCGCCCCTCGGGACCGGTCACCGCCTCCCCCGCCGCGTCGGCGCCTACGAGAGACCCGCGGCGGAGCGGAGGTCGTCGACGCGGTCGAGGCGCTCCCAGGTGAAGTCGGGCAGCTCGCGGCCGAAGTGCCCGTAGACCGAGGTCTGCGAGTAGATCGGGCGGAGAAGGTCGAGCGCGTGGATGATCGCGGCGGGACGGAGGTCGAAGACCGAGCGGATCGCCTCGGTGATCTGCTCGTCGGGCAGCGTGCCGGTGCCGAACGTCTCGACGTAGAGGCCGACCGGGGCGGCCTTGCCGATCGCGTAGGCGACCTGCACCTCCATCCGGCGGGCGAGACCCGCGGCGACCGCGTTCTTCGCGACCCAGCGCATGGCGTAGGCGGCCGAGCGGTCGACCTTCGACGGGTCCTTGCCCGAGAAGGCGCCGCCGCCGTGGCGCGCGGCTCCGCCGTAGGTGTCGACGATGATCTTGCGGCCGGTGAGCCCGGCGTCGCCCTGCGGGCCGCCGATCTCGAAGCGGCCGGAGGGGTTGATCAGCAGGCGCACGCCGGAGGAGTCGAGGTCGACGCGCTCGAGCACGGGGCGGATCACGTGCTCCTCGATGTCCGCGTGGATCGTGGCGGTGCTCACGTGCTCGGCGTGCTGGGTGGAGAGCACGACCGTGTCGATCGTCGCCGGCGTCGTGCCGTCGTAGCCGATGGTGACCTGCGTCTTGCCGTCGGGCCGGAGGTAGTCCAGCTCGCCGGTCTTGCGGACCTCGGCGAGGCGCTCCGCGAGGCGGTGCGAGAGCCAGCTCGGCAGCGGCATGTACTCGGGGGTCTCGTCGGTGGCGAAGCCGAACATCAGGCCCTGGTCGCCCGCGCCCTGGCGGTCGAACGCGTCCTCGTCGGAGGCGTCGCCGCGCACCTCGAGGGCGGTGTCGACGCCCGCGGCGATCTCGGGCGACTGCTGCCCGATCGAGACGGAGACGCCGCAGGAGCGGCCGTCGAAGCCCTTGAGCGAGGAGTCGTAGCCGATCTCGACGATGGTGTCGCGGACGATCGCGGGGATCTCGACGTAGCCGGAGGTGGAGACCTCGCCGGCGACGTGCACGAGCCCCGTGGTGACGAGCGTCTCGACGGCGACCCGGCTGCGCGGGTCCTCGCGGAGGAGCGCATCGAGGATGCGGTCCGAGATCTGATCGCAGATCTTGTCCGGGTGACCCTCGGTCACGGACTCGGAGGTGAACAGGCGGAGGGGGCCGGAGGTCATGTCGAGCGTCTCATTCCGTAGGGCGCGGCAGCCGGAGCTGTCTCGATCCGGTGCAGTCCCGCACCGGGCTCGCCCTCTCACCGGGGGCGGACCGGGCCAGGGTGACGCCCTAGCGCGCGACCACGTCGAGGACGCGATCGGCGACCGACGCCTTGCTGCCGGAAGCCTCGATCACTATATCTCCGGCCGGATCGAGGACCACCACGGTGTTGCTGTCGCTCTGGAAGCCCTCGGCCCAGCCGACCCTGTTGAGGACGAGCAGGTCGCAGCCCTTGCGGACGATCTTGGCGCGGCCGAGCGCGAGCATCGCGTCCCGGTCGGGCTCGGTCTCGGCGGCGAAGCCGACGATCAGCTGCCCGTCGGTCTTCGCGGCGGAGATCTCGGCGAGGATGTCGGGGTTCTTCACGAGCTCGAGGACGAGGCGGTCGCCCTGCTGCTCCTTCTTGATCTTGGCCTCGGAGACGTCGGCCGGACGGTAGTCGGCGACGGCCGCGGCCATGATCACGATGTCGGCGTCGCGGGCGGCGGCGAGCGCGGCCTCGCGCAGCTCCTGGGCGGTCCCGACGGGGACCACCGTGACGCCCTGCGGCGCCTCGATGTCGAGGTTCGCGGCGAGGAGGGTGACCCTCGCTCCGCGCGCGGCCGCGGCGAGCGCGAGCGCGACGCCCTGCCGGCCGCTGGAGCGGTTGCCGACGAAGCGGACCGGGTCGAGCGGCTCGCGGGTGCCGCCGGCGGTGACGAGGACGCGCAGGCCCTCGAGGTCGCGCCGGGCGGCGGTGGCCCGCGCGTGGACGGCGAGGGCCTCGGCGACGATCGTCGCGGGCTCCTCCATCCGGCCCGGGCCAGAGTCGGCGCCGGTGAGCTGGCCGACGGCCGGGCCGACGAGGTGGACGCCGCGGGAGCGGAGCGTCGCGACGTTCGCGACCGTCGCCGCGTTCGCCCACATCTCGGTGTGCATCGCCGGAGCGACCACGACCGGAGCGGTGCTGGCGAGCACGGTGTTGCCGAGCAGGTCGTCGGCGAGGCCGGTCGCCAGCTTGGCCAGGGTGTGCGCTGTCGCCGGAGCGATCACGATCAGGTCGGCCGCCTGGCCGATCGCCACGTGCCGCACCTCGGCGACGCCCTCGTAGAGCTCGGTGTGCACCGCGTTCCGCGAGATCGCCTCGAGCGTCGGCTTCCCGACGAAGCGCAGCGCCGCCTCGGTGGCCACGACGTGGACGTCGTGGCCCTCGAGGACCAGCGCGCGGACGACTCCGACCGCCTTGTAGGCGGCGATGCCGCCGGTGATCCCGACGACGACGTTCAGCCGTGCGGCCCGTCTCGATGACCGCATGTCGCGGAGCGCCCCCGGTCGGGACTACTCGTCGAGGGGCTCGGCGACCGGACGGGCGACGAGCTTGTCCTCGTTGATCTCGTGCAGCGCGACGGAGAGCGGCTTGTCGTCGATGGTGGAGTCGACCAGCGGGCCGACGTTGTCGAACAGGCTGCCCTCGTGCAGGTCGGCGTAGTAGTCGTTGATCTGGCGCGCGCGCTTGGAGGCGAAGATGACGAGCGCGTACTTCGAGTCGACCTTCGAGAGCAGCTCGTCGATGGGCGGGTCGATGATGCCGAGGTTGTTGGCCATGGTGTCTCCTAGCGTGGCGCGAAGCGCCGATCTGCGGCTCCGGAGCGGCACGGCGCGCGATCACCGGGGAGGGCGATCGGGGCAAGGCCCGGAGGTGGTCGGTGGTCTCGGTCTCAGCGACCCGGATCGGCGGTCGTGCTGTCGGAGCGAGGCGACATCAATTCTACGACCTCGCGGGCCGCTTCGGGCACGGTGCTGTTGACGACGCAGAAATCGAACTCGTCCTGCGCGGCCAGCTCGACCTTTGCGGTGGCCAGTCGGCGCTCCTGCTCCTCCGCGCTCTCGGTGCCGCGGCCGACCAGGCGGCGCACCAGCTCCTCCCAGCTCGGAGGCAGCAGGAAGACGAGCCGGGCGTCGCCCATCCGCTCGCGGACCTGCCGCGCGCCCTGGATGTCGATCTCGAGCATGACCTGGCGACCGGCGGCGAGGGCCGCGTCGATCGGGCCGCGGGGCGTGCCGTAGCGGTAGGCGTTGTGCACCGTCGCGTACTCGAGGAACTCCCCCGCCTCGACCATGCGGTCGAACTCGGCGTCGTCGACGAAGTAGTAGCTGACGCCCTCGATCTCGCCGGGGCGCGGGGCACGCGTGGTCGCCGAGACGGACAGCAGGACGTCGGGGTAGTTCTCGCGGATGTAGCCGGAGACGGTGCCCTTGCCGACCGCGGTCGGACCGGCCAGCACGACGAGCCGGTTGCGCTCGCCGCGGCGCTGGCGCGACTCGCGCTCCTCCAGGAACGCGCCGAGGCCCTCGACCTGACGACGGCCGAGGCCGCCCAGGCGCTTGGACGGCGCGATGCCGAGCTGCTCCATCACCCGGGGCGTCTTCACTACGCCGAGGGCGGGGACGGCGCGCAGCAGCTCGCTGACGCGCATCCGCCCCTCGACGCCGGTCGGGTCCTCCTGCGCGGCGGCGAGCACGGCCGTCGCGAGCCGGTCGCCGGCGGCGACGCCCTTCTTCACCTGGGCGCGGGCGCGGCGCGCGGCGATCGCGGCCTCCGAGGCGGCGCGGCGGTCGACGGCGGGCGGTGCAGGACGGCGCGCGCCGGACGGCGCCTCGGCGGCGGGGTCGATCGGGCTGACGGCTTCAGCGGACAAGGGTCTCCTGGAGGTGTGCGGCTCGGCGGTCGATCTCGGCGGCGATCCCGTCCGGGCCGGCGCCGAGGACACTGCGCGATTCGCTCACGATCGTCGAGGCGGCCAGCGCTCCGAACAGCCGCGACGCGTCCGCGGTGTCGGCGCCCTGGTGGCCGAAGCCGGGCGCCAGCACCGGCAGTGCGGGGCGGAGCGGAGTGCCCGTGCCGATGCCGTAGTCGCCGAGCGCGACCGTGGCCCCGAGCACGACGCCGACCGAGCCGATCGACGAGCGCGCGTGTCCCGCGTTCCAGGATGCCACGTCGGCCAGCACCGCGCGCGCCACGGTCGAGCCGGCGGCGGGCCCGTCCTGCAGCAGCGCGCGCTGCACCGGCCGCGCCTCGGCGTTGGAGGTAGCGGCGAGGACGAAGACGCCCTTGCCCGACTCCTCGGCCAGCGCGAGCATGCCCTCGAGCGAGCCGACGCCCTGGTAGGCGGCGGCCGTCATCGCGTCGGCCTCGAGCGGCGAGCCCGGCCGGAGCCAGGCCTCGGCGTAGGCCGTGACGCTCGTGCCGATGTCGCCGCGCTTCGCGTCCGCGATGACCAGCAGGCCCGCGGCGCGCGCGTCGGCGAGGACGCGCTCGAGCGCCGCGTAGCCCGCGGAGCCGTGCCGCTCGAAGAACGCGACCTGCGGCTTGACCAGGCCGACCCGGCCGGCCGAGGCCTCGACGACCCGCCGGCCGAAGGACTCCAGGCCCGCCGCGCTGTCGTCCAGGCCCCAGGAGTCGAGCAGGAACGCGTGCGGATCGATCCCGACGCAGAGCTGCCCGAACGCGTCGAACGCGGCCTCGAGCCGGGCGCCGAAGGACTCGGCGCCCGGCTGCGCGACGGCGTCCGTCACGCGGTGCGCTCCGCCCGGCGGACCGCGTAGTCCTGCAGGCTCGTCACCTCGAACGGCTCGGCGGCGGCGTCGAGCGAGGCGACGGCCGCGGCGAGCTGGGCGATGGTGGTGAACAGCGGCTTGTCCGCGGCGACCGCGGCGGCGCGGATCTCGTAGCCGTCGGCACGGGAGGCCCCGCCGCTCGGCGTGTTGATCACGACGTCGACCTGGTCGCGGTTGACCAGCTCCACGATCGAGGGCGCGTCGTCGACGGCCTCCTCGCTGTACTTGCGGACGACCCGGGCCTGGATGCCGTTGCGGTTGAGCACCTCGGCCGTGCCCTCGGTGGCGAGGATCTCGAAGCCGAGCTGGCGCAGGCGCAACGCAGGCAGCACGATCGAGCGCTTGTCGCGATCGGCGACCGAGATGAACACGGTGCCGCTGGCGGGCATCCCGCCGTAGGCCGCCTCCTGGCTCTTCGCGAACGCCCGGGGGAAGTCGCGGTCGATGCCCATGACCTCGCCGGTCGAGCGCATCTCGGGGCCGAGCAGCGAGTCGACGATCTTGCCCTCCTTGGTGCGGAAGCGCTTGAACGGCAGGACCGCCTCCTTCACCGCGATCGGCGAGTCCATCGGCACGTCGGAGCCGTCGCGCTCGGGCAGCAGGCCCTCGGCCTTGAGCTCGGCGATGGTCTCGCCGACCATCAGGCGCGAGGCGGCCTTCGCGAGCGGGATGCCGAGCGCCTTCGAGACGAACGGCACGGTGCGCGAGGCGCGCGGGTTCGCCTCGAGGACGTAGAGCACGCCCTGGCCGATCGCGAACTGCACGTTGAGCAGGCCGCGGACGCCGACGCCCTCGGCGATGGCGAGGGTCGCCTCGCGGACCTTGTCGATCTGCTGGCGGCCCAGGGTGACCGGCGGCAGCGTGCAGGCCGAGTCGCCGGAGTGGATGCCGGCCTCCTCGATGTGCTCCATCACGCCGCCGATGTAGAGCTGCTCGCCGTCGTAGAGCGCGTCGACGTCGATCTCGATCGCGTCGTCGAGGAAGCGGTCGACGAGCAGCGGGTGCGTCGCGTCGATGATCCCCTCGTCGGCCATCCGAGCGAAGTAGTCCTCGAGTTGCGGGGAGCCGTAGACGATCTCCATGCCGCGGCCGCCGAGGACGAACGACGGGCGGACGAGGACGGGGTAGCCGATCTCGACCGCGACCTCGAGGGCGCCCCCGAGGTCGGTCGCCGTGCCGTTGCGCGGGGCGAGCAGGCCGGCCTCGTCGAGGATCCGGGAGAACGCGCCGCGCTCCTCCGCGAGGTCGATGTTGGCGGGGGTGGTGCCGAGGATCGGCACGCCCTCGGCCTCGAGGCCGGCGGCGAGGCCGAGCGCGGTCTGGCCGCCCAGCTGCACGACGACACCGACGAGCTCGCCGGACTGCGACTCCGCGTGGATGACCTCGAGCACGTCCTCGAGCGTCAGCGGCTCGAAGTACAGGCGGTCGGAGGTGTCGTAGTCGGTCGAGACCGTCTCCGGGTTGCAGTTGATCATGATCGTCTCGAACCCGGCGGCCGAGAGCGCGAACGACGCGTGCACGCAGGAGTAGTCGAACTCGACGCCCTGACCGATGCGGTTCGGGCCGGAGCCGAGGATGACGACCTTGCGGCGGTCGGCCGCGACGACCTCGGTCTCCTCGTCGTAAGAGGAGTAGTGGTACGGCGTCAGCGCGGGGAACTCGCCGGCGCAGGTGTCGACCGTCTTGTAGACCGGGCGGACGGCGAGGTCGTAGCGGATGCGGCGCACCTCGGCCTCGTCGAGACCGCGCAGCTGGGCGATCTGCACGTCGGAGAAGCCGTGGTCCTTCGCCAGGCGCAGGACGCCGGCGTCGAGGCCGTCGTGCTCGCGCACCAGCTCGGCGATCTCGTTGATCAGCACGATCTGGTCGAGGAACCACGGGTCGATCTTGGTGGCGTCGAAGGCCTGCTCGACGCTCGCGCCCAGGCGCAGTGCCTGCTGCACCGTGACGATGCGGCCGTCGGTCGGGGTCTTCGCGATCTCGAGCAGCTCCTCGACCGAGCGCGACTGCTCGCCCCAGTGGAAGGAGGAGCCGCGCTTCTCCAGCGAGCGGAGCGCCTTCTGCAGCGCCTGCGCGTAGTTGCGGCCGATCGCCATCGCCTCGCCGACCGACTTCATGGTCGTGGTCAGCGTCTTGTCGGCGGCCGGGAACTTCTCGAAGGCGAAGCGCGGCACCTTGACCACGACGTAGTCGAGGGTCGGCTCGAAGCTCGCCGGGGTCACCTTGGTGATGTCGTTCGGGATCTCGTCGAGGCGGTAGCCGATCGCGAGCTTCGCGGCGATCTTGGCGATCGGGAAGCCGGTCGCCTTCGAGGCCAGCGCCGACGAGCGCGAGACGCGCGGGTTCATCTCGATCACGATGATCCGGCCGTCGGCGGGGTCGATCGCGAACTGGATGTTGCAGCCGCCGGTGTCCACGCCCACGTCGCGGATGATCCGGATGCCGATGTCGCGCAGCTTCTGGTACTCGCGGTCGGTCAGGGTCAGCGCCGGAGCGACCGTGATCGAGTCGCCGGTGTGCACGCCGACCGGGTCGACGTTCTCGATCGAGCAGACGACGACCGTGTTGTCGGCCGTGTCGCGCATCAGCTCGAGCTCGTACTCCTTCCAGCCGAGGATCGACTCCTCGAGGAGCACCTCGGTGGTCGGGCTCTGGTGCAGGCCGTCGCCGACCATCCGCACGAGCTCGTCGACCGAGTGCGCGAAGCCGGAGCCGAGGCCGCCCATGGTGAAGGAGGGGCGGATGACCAGCGGGTAGCCGAGGTCCTCGGCGAAGCCGATCGCCTCCTCGACGGTGTGCGCGATGTACGACTTGGCGACGTCGGCACCCGCGTCCAGCACGAGCTGCTTGAAGATCTGGCGGTCCTCGCCGCGGTTGATCGCCTCGAAGCTCGCGCCGATCAGCTCGACGTCGTACTTCTCCAGGATCCCGAGGTCGTGCAGCTGGATCGCGGCGTTGAGCGCGGTCTGGCCGCCGAGGGTCGGCAGGATCGCGTCGGGGCGCTCCTTGGCGATGATCGCCTCGATCGCCTTCGGGGTGATCGGCTCGACGTACGTCGCGTCGGCGAAGTCCGGGTCGGTCATGATCGTCGCCGGGTTGGAGTTGACGAGGATGACGCGGACGCCCTCCTCGCGCAGCACGCGGCAGGCCTGAGTGCCCGAGTAGTCGAACTCGACCGCCTGGCCGATCACGATCGGGCCGGAGCCGATGACGAGGACGCTTCTGATGTCTTCCCTGCGGGGCATTACTTCTGCTCTCCGGTGGTGGTCGAGGTGGTGGAGTCTGCGGTGGCGGGCTCGGCGCCGCCCTGCTCGGCCGTGCGCTGCACGACCATGGCGCGGAAGCGGTCGAAGAGGTGGTTCGAGTCGTGCGGGCCGGCCGCCGCCTCCGGGTGGTACTGGACCGAGAACGCGGGGATGTCGAGGCAGCGCAGGCCCTCGACGACCGAGTCGTTGAGGCTGTAGTGGCTGACCTCGACCCGGCCGAAGCCCTCGGGCGAGTCGAGCTCGCCGTCGATCGGCGCGTCGACCGCGAAGCCGTGGTTCTGCGAGGTGATCTCCACCCGGCCGGTCAGCTTGTCGAGGACCGGCTGGTTGATCCCGCGGTGGCCGAACGGCAGCTTGTAGGTGCCGAAGCCGAGCGCGCGGCCGAGCAGCTGGTTGCCGAAGCAGATGCCGAAGAACGGCAGGTCGGCGCGGAGCGTGGTGCGCAGCAGGTCGACGTGGCGGTCGGAGGCCTCCGGGTCGCCGGGCCCGTTCGAGAAGAACAGCGCGGAGGGGTCGAGCGCGAGCACCTGCTCGGCGGTCGTCGACTCGGGCAGGACGTGCACGTCGAAGCCGCGCTCGGAGAGGTAGTTGACCGTCGAGGTCTTCACGCCCAGGTCGATCACGGCGACCGAGCCGACGCGCTCGCCCTGCGCGGGCACGGTGTAGCGCTCCTCGGTGGAGACGGAGGACGACAGGTTCAGGCCCGCCATCTGCGCGCCGCCGAGCACCAGGGCGAGCTGCTCCTCCTCGGGGAGGGCGAGGTCCTCGCCGGAGAAGACGCCGGAGCGCATCGAGCCGAGCGAGCGGATGTGCCGGGTGATCGCGCGGGTGTCGACCCCGGAGATGCCGACGATGCCGTCCTTCTCCAGGTCGTCGTCGAGCGAGCGCTGCGAGCGGAAGTTCGAGACCACACGGGAGGGGTCGCGGACGACGTAGCCGGCGACCCAGATGCGGCGCGACTCCTCGTCCTCGTCGTTCATCCCGGTGTTGCCGATGTGCGGGGCGGTCTGCACGACGATCTGACCCGCGTAGGACGGGTCGGTCAGCGTCTCCTGGTAGCCGGTCATGCCGGTCGCGAAGACGATCTCACCGAGCGTGCGGCCGCGTGCGCCGTAGGCCTGACCCGAGAATCGTCGCCCGTCCTCGAGGACGAGGACGGCGGTGGGTTCGGTGCTGAGGCGTGTGGTTGGCACGGACTAGGAGCCCTTCTGGATCGAGTCGGAGCCGCCGTCGGCGGTCCCGGGGTGGGAGGGGGAGGAATCGGGGCCGGCGAGCCGCTGGAGCTCGTCGACCAGTCGTCGTCGGAGCGCCGGATCGGCCACGCGGAGGTAGCTGTCCACGATCTCCTCGCCGCGCGGCGACCAGGAGAGCACGAGCAGCCCGCCCTCCTCGACCGCGCGGTCGATGGCGTAGGAGCCCTCTCCGGCACCGCGGAGGAGCGCCGCGGGGATCACGGTCTCGCGCTCGCCGACCGGGGCGATCACCACGCCGCGCGCGTGCAGGCGGAGCGTCGCCCGGCCGCGGAAGCCGAGGCCCGGCAGCACCACGCGCTCGAGCGGCTGCTCGAAGCGGGTGGTCGCGACGTAGGGCAGCTCGACCGCCTCGCGCTCGGCGCCGAGCGACGCGGCGGGCACGGCCTCGGGGGCGAGCGCGGCGGAGCGGCGCCGGCGCGCGCGCCAGGACAGCGCCATGCCGATGAAGACGAGGGTGACGGCCGCGGCGATGACGATCGCGATGGCGGTCCTATCCACGGGCGCCCCTCGCTGCCGCGGCGACGGTCGCCGCGTCGACGAGCTCGCCGTCGAGGACGGTCGGGACGCCGCGGTGCAGCGTCGCGACGACGCGGCCCGGCAGCTCCCGGCCGAGGTACGGCGAGTTGGTGCTGCGCCCGCGCAGGTCGCCGGTGGAGAAGCGGCGGCGGACCTCGGGGTCGTAGAGGACGACGTTGGCCGCGGCGCCGACGGCGAGGCCGTGCTGGTAGCCGTCGAGCCGGCCGATCCGCGCGGGGGCGGAGGAGAGCACGCGGGCGACGTCCGACCAGCTCAGCCGGCCGTCCTCGACGACCGCGGCGTGCACGACGCTCAGAGCGCTCTCGAGGCCGACCATGCCGAAGGCGGCGGCGTCCCACTCGCAGTCCTTCGCCTCGACCGGGTGCGGGGCGTGGTCGGTGGCGACGATGTCGATGGTGCCGTCGGCGAGGGCCTCGCGGAGGGCGAGCACGTCCTCGTCGCGGCGCAGCGGCGGGTTGACCTTGTAGCGGGCGTCGTAGCCCGGGGCGCCGTCGACCCCCGCGATCAGCTGCTCGGAGAGCAGCAGGTGGTGCGGGGTGACCTCGGCCGTCACGTCGATGCCGCGGGCCTTGGCCCAGCGGATCACGTCGACGGAGCCGGCGGTCGAGACGTGGCAGACGTGCAGCCGCGAGCCGACGTGCTCGGCCAGCAGGACGTCACGCGCGATGATCGCCTCCTCCGCCACGGCCGGCCAGCCCTGCAGCCCGAGGGCGCTGGAGACGGCGCCCTCGTTCATCTGCGCGCCGACGGTGAGCCGCGGCTCCTGCGCGTGCTGGGCGACGACCCCGTCGAAGGCCTTCACGTACTCGAGCGCGCGGCGCATCAGCAGCGCGTCCGAGACGCACTTGCCGTCGTCCGAGAAGACGCGCACCGCGGCACGGCTGCGGGCCATCGCACCGAGCTCGGCGAGCGACTCCCCCGCGAGGCCGACGGTGACGGCGCCGATCGGGCGGACGGTGGCGTAGCCCGCGTCCTCGCCGAGGCTCTGCACCTGCTCGACGACGCCGGCCGTGTCCTGCACCGGCGACGTGTTCGCCATCGCGAAGACCGCGGTGAAGCCGCCCGCCGCCGCGGCGCGCGTGCCGGTCAGCACGGTCTCGCTCTGCTCGAAGCCGGGCTCGCGGAGGTGGGTGTGCAGGTCGACGAGACCCGGCAGCGCCAGGAGCCCGTCGGCGTCGATCACGCGCGCGCCGCTCGAGTCGACGTCGGTGCCGATCTCGACGATCGTCCCGCCGTCGATCAGGACGTCGGCCGTCGTCTCGTCGGCGAGCGTCGCTCCCGAGAGGAGGATCCTCGTACCGGTCATCACAGGACCTCCCTTTCACCGGACAGCAGCAGGTACAGCGCCGCCATCCGCACGGACACCCCGTTCGCGACCTGCTCGAGCACCGTGGAGCGGCTCGAATCGGCGGCGGCCGAGGAGATCTCGACGCCCCTGTTCATGGGTCCGGGGTGCATCACGATGGTATCCGGGCCGAGGCGGGCGAGCCGCTCGTCGTCCAGGCCCCAGATCCGCGCGTACTCGCGGCCGTTGGGGAAGAACCCGCTCGACATCCGCTCGAGCTGGATGCGCAGCAGCATCACCACGTCGGGCAGTCCGGAGTCGATCGCGTCGTCGAGGTCGAAGCGGATCGTCGCCGGCCAGTCGAGCGTGTCGACGGGGACGAGCGTGGGCGGGGCGACGAGGGTGACCTCCGCGCCGAGCGCGGTCAGCAGCCAGACGTTCGAGCGGGCGACCCGCGAGTGCAGGATGTCGCCGACGATCGTGACGGCGACGCCGTCGAGGCTCTTGCCGCGGGAGGCGGCGGCGCCGTGCAGCCGGCGGCGGATGGTGAAGGCGTCGAGCAGCGCCTGGGTGGGGTGCTCGTGCGTGCCGTCGCCGGCGTTGAGGATGGCGGCGTCGATCCAGCCGCTGGCCGCGAGCACGGCCGGGGCGCCGGACGCGTGGTGGCGGATGACGACGCCGTCCGCGCCCATCGCCGCGAGGGTCTGCGCGGTGTCCTTGAGGCTCTCGCCCTTCGAGACGCTGGAGCCCTTGGCGCTGAAGTTGATGACATCGGCCGAGAGCCGCTTCGCCGCGGCCTCGAACGAGATGCGGGTGCGGGTGGAGTCCTCGAAGAAGAGGTTGACCACGGTCTTCCCGCGCAGGGTCGGCAGCTTCTTGACCTCGCGGTTCTGCACGTCCGACATGTCCTCGGCGATGTCGAGGAGGCCGATCGCGGTGGCGCGGTCGAGGTCGCGGGTGGAGAGCAGGTGCCTCATCGGGTGCCTCCGTCCGGTGCGGACTCGATCGCGACGAGGTCCTCGCCGTCGGTCTCGACCAGGCGGACGTTGATCCGCTCGCTGAGGCTGCTGGGGAGGTTCTTGCCGACGAAGTCCGCGCGGATCGGCAGCTCGCGGTGTCCGCGGTCGACCAGGGCGGCGAGACGGACGGCCCGGGGGCGGCCGATGTCGCTCAGCGCGTCGAGGGCCGCGCGGATGGTGCGGCCGGAGAAGAGCACGTCGTCGACCAGGACGACGGTGCGGCCGTCGATGCTCGCCGGGACCGCGGTGCGCGCGGGCATCCGCGTCGGGTGGTGGGCGAGGTCGTCGCGGTACATCGTCACGTCGAGCGAGCCGGAGAACACCGGGTCGGCCCCGGGCTCGATCCTGGCGATCGTCTCGGCGATCCGCCGCGCGAGCGCGACTCCGCGGGTCGGGATCCCGAGGATCACCAGCGACTCCGCGCCGCGATTCGACTCGAGGATCTCGTGAGCGATGCGCGTCAGAGCGCGCGTGATGTCAGCGCTGCTGAGCACGATTCGTGCCGTCACACCGACCTCCTTCCCCGTCTCTCTGGACGGCCTTAAAGGAAATGCCTCCCCGAGTATAGGGGTCCGCCTGCCGCGGACGTGGAGCGGCGCAGGCGCCGCGCCCTTCCCCGATCATGCTGATCGAGCGGTGAGGCGAAGAACGCGGCGGCGGCCCTTCATGCTGGTCGAGTAGCCCCGCAAGGGCGTATCGAGACCCACCGTCCTCAGGGGGGGCCGATCCGCAGACTCACGTCCTGACGGTGGTGGATCTCGATACGCCCGCTCCGCGGGCTACTCGATCAGCATGCAAAGGGGCCGCCGTGGCGGCGACCTCCATGCTGGTCGAGTAGCGCCGCAGGCGCGTATCGAGACCCGCGGGCGTCAGGCCGTCGCGTGCGACTCGGCGACGGAGGCGAGCAGGCCGTTGATGAAGCCGGCCGAGTCGTCGGTCGAGAGCAGGGTCGCCGCCTCGACGGCCTCGGAGATCGCGACGCCGTCCGGGACCGCGTCGTTGTGCAGGATCTCCCACACGCCGATGCGGAGGATCGCGCGGTCGACGAGCGGCATGCGCGAGAGCGTCCAGCCCTTGGCGAGCTGCGCGATCAGCGCGTCGATCTCGTCGGCGTTGTCGATGACGCCGTCGACGATCTCGCGGGCGTAGAGCCAGGAGGCCTCACGCGCCGGCTCGTTGGCCGCGCGCTCCGCCTCGGAGCGCAGCGATTCCGAGAAGGAGATCTGCCGCACGTCGGCGTTGTAGATGATGTCGAGGGCGCGCTTGCGCGCCTTCGTCCGAGCGCTCACAGAAGGCCCGGCTCAGCTGACGCGGCCGAGGTAGTCGCCCGTGCGGGTGTCGACCTTGACCTTGGTGCCCTGCTCGAGGAAGAGCGGGACCTGGATCTGGTAGCCGGTCTCGACGGTCGCGGGCTTGGTGCCGCCGGTCGAGCGGTCGCCCTGCAGGCCCGGCTCGGTGTAGGTGATCTCCAGCACGACGGAGGCGGGGAGCTCGACGTAGAGCGGGTCGCCGTCGTGCAGGGCGAGGGTGAGGTTCTGGTTCTCGAGCATGAAGTTCGCGGCCTCGCCGACGACGGCCTCGGGGACGGTGATCTGGTCGTAGTCCGAGGTGTCCATGAAGACGAAGTCCGCGCCGTCGCGGTAGAGGTACTGGAAGTCGCGACGGTCGACGTTGGCCGTGTCGATCTTGGCGCCGGCGTTGAAGGTCTTGTCGACGACCTTGCCCGTCAGCACGTTCTTCATCTTGGTGCGCACGAACGCGCCGCCCTTGCCCGGCTTCACGTGCTGGAAGTCGATGACGTTCCAGAGCTGACCGTCGATGCTGAGGACGGTGCCGTTCTTGATGTCGGTGGTAGAGGCCATGCGAAGGGGGATCCGTTTCGTGGAAGTCTGCTGATCGGCCGATCCGGCCAACCCATCGAGTGTAGTCGGTCCGGCCCGCGAGCGGCCGGGCCGCCTCCCCCGGCCGGGCGATGCGTCGTCGGAGCACCCGGAGCAGACTGGAGGGACGCCCACGACCGAGGAGGTCGCATGACCCTCAGCACCGCTCACTCCGGGATCATCTCCGCGGCGGCCCGCTCGGACTTCTTCGCACCGACGCTCCCGGGCCAGAACATCGTTCCGCCGTGGTTCGCGGTCGTCTTCGCGATCGTGCCGATCGTCATCGTCGCGGTGATCGTCCTGATCATCGTGCTGATCGTCCGCAATGTGCGTCGCGGCCGCCGGCTCGGCGTCGACCCGACCACGATGCAGACGGACATGGCCGCCCGCTACCTCCGCCACGGCATCGGCCCGGCGGGCTCCTCGCTCACCGATCGCCTGGCCGAGCTCGACCGGCTGCGCGCCGCCGGAACGATCAGCGCGGAGGAGCACGCCCGTGCCCGCGAGGCCGCGCTCACCGGCGACCGCGGGCCGGACGACCGGCAGGGCTGACCCCGCCAGTTGCCGCTACGCGCCGATCTCCTGGTACGCCGCGAACAGCAGCGACGTCTCCGGTCCCTGCAGGATGCTCGGGCGAGCGAGGTCGTCGAGCACCACGAAGCGGAGCATGCCCGCGCGCGACTTCTTGTCGCGCTGCATCGCGGCGAGCAGCGTCTCCCAGCGGCCGAGCGGGTAGCTCGTCGGCAGCGTCAGCGACTCGAGGACGCTGCGCTGGCGATCGACGACGGCGTCGCTGAGCGAGCCGGTGAGCCGGGACAGCTCCGCCGCGAACATCATGCCGACCGAGACCGCCGCGCCGTGCCGCCACTGGTAGCGCTCGGCGTGCTCGACCGCGTGGCCGAGGGTGTGCCCGTAGTTGAGGATCTCGCGCAGACCTTTCTCGGTGAAGTCCTCGCTCACCACACGCGCCTTGATGCCGATCGACAGCTCGACCAGGCTGCGGAACTCCTCCGACGTCGGGTCGGTCGCGAGGTCCACGTCCGACTCGATGATGTCGAGGATCCGCGGCTCGGCGATCATGCCGTACTTCACGATCTCGCCGAAGCCGGCCAGGATCTCGTTGCGCGGCAGGCTCGTCAGCACGTCGAGGTCGGCGACGACGGCGCGGGGCGCGTGGAAGGCGCCGACGAGGTTCTTGCCCTCGGCCGTGTTGATGCCGGTCTTGCCGCCGACGGCCGCGTCGACCATGCCGAGCACCGTGGTCGGCACCTGCACGAGGTCGACCCCGCGGAGCCAGGTCGCGGCGACGAAGCCGGCCAGGTCGGTGATCGCGCCGCCGCCGAAGCCGACGACCGCGTCGGTCCGGGTGAAGTCGGACTGACCCATCACCTGCCAGCAGAAGGCGGCGACCTCGACGCGCTTGGCGGCCTCGGCGTCGGGCACCTCGGCGAGCAGCACCTCGTAGCGGTCGAGGAGGCTCTCCCGGATCTCGGCGGCGAGGACCGCGAGGGTCGGCGGGTGCACGATCAGCACCTTGGCCGCTCGCGGGCCGATCGCGTCGGCGAGGCCGTCGAGGAGGCCGCGGCCGACCGTGATGTCGTAGCCGTTCTCTCCGGTGACGGTGAGGGCGGTGGCGCCGTCGTTCATGCTCTTCTTCCGGTCGGGCGGCCGGTGGGGGCCGCCGGTTCTGTGGTGCTGGTGGCTTCGGTGGTGCCGGTGGACTCGGTGGTGCCGGCAGCGGGCGCGCCGACGGCCGCCTCGCGCTCGCGCACCCAGGCGGTCACCTCGGCTGCCAGGGTCGTGATCGGGCGGCGCGAGGAGTCGACGACGGTGTCGGCGAGCGACTCGTAGACGGCGCGTCGCGACTCGAAGATGCGCGTCCAGTCCGCGACGCCGCCGCGCACCAGCGGGCGGCCGGAGCCGAGCCGGTCGCGCACGGCCTCGGCGGTCGTGGTCAGCAGTACGACGGGGACGCCGGCCAGGTCGGCGCGCGTGCCCTCGTCGAGCACCGCTCCCCCGCCCAGACTCAGCACGACGCCGCGGCGGACGGCCTGCTCGACGACGCGGCGCTCCTCCACGCGGAAGGAGGCCTCGCCGTGGAGGTCGAAGTACGCGGCGATCGGACCGTGCCGGCGCACGAACTCCGCGTCGGAGTCGACGAACTCGGCCGCGAGGGCCTTCGCGACCCGCTTGCCGATCGTCGTCTTGCCGGCCCCCATCGGGCCGATCAGGACGACGCGGGCGCGGGCCGCGCCGGTATCGTGACCCGCCATCAGCGGGCCCGCCCAGGTAGGTGCTCGGGCATCAGACGAGACCGAGCGCCGGATCGCTGGCGGCGAGCGTGCGCAGCTCCTCCGGGATCGCGTCGAGGTAGCCCTGCAGATTGCGGCGGGTCTCGGTGACGCTGTCGCCGCCGAACTTCTCCAGCACGGCGTTCGCGAGCACCAGCGCGACCATCGCCTCCGCGACGACGCCCGAGGCGGGCACCGCGCAGACGTCCGAGCGCTGGTGGTGCGCGCCCGCAGCCTCGCCGGTCGCGACGTCGACCGTGCGCAGCGCGTGCGGGACGGTGGCGATCGGCTTCATGCCGGCGCGGACCCGCAGGACGGTGCCCGTGCTCATGCCGCCCTCGGTGCCGCCGGCGCGATCGCTCGAGCGGCCGATGCCGCCCTCGGCGACGAACAGCTCGTCGTGGGCCTCGGAGCCGCGGCGGGTGGTGGTCAGGAAGCCGTCGCCGACCTCGACGCCCTTGATCGCCTGGATGCCCATCAGCGCGGCAGCCAGCTGCGCGTCGAGCCGGCGGTCCCAGTGCACGTAGGAGCCGAGTCCCGGCGGGAGGTCGTAGGCGAGGACCTCGACGACGCCGCCGAGGGTGTCGCCGTCCTCGTGCGCGCGGTCGACCTCGGCCACCATCAGGGCGCTGGTCGCCGCGTCGTGGCAGCGCAGCGGATCGGCGTCCAGCGCGTCGACGTCGGCGGGGGTCGGCAGGGCCGAACCCTCCGGCACGCGGACCGGGCCGATGGCGAGGGTGTGGCTCACGAGGGTGATGCCGAGCTCGCCGAGGAAGCGGCGGGCGACGGCGCCGAGCGCGACACGAGCGGCCGTCTCACGGGCCGACGCGCGCTCGAGGACGTTGCGCGACTCCTCGAAGCCGTACTTCTGCATGCCGACCAGGTCGGCGTGACCCGGGCGCGGGCGGGTGAGCGCGGCGCCGCGCCCCTTGGGCAGCGTCTCGGGATCGCGCGGCTCGGCCGCCATCACGTCGACCCAGCGCGCCCACTCGGTGTTGCCGATGCGCAGCGCGATCGGGCCGCCCGTCGTGCCGCCGTGGCGGATGCCGGACGAGACGTTCAGCTCGTCCTGCTCGAACTTCATCCGGGCGCCGCGACCGTAGCCGAGCTTGCGCCGGGCGAGGTCGGCGCGGACGTCGTCGAGGGAGACGGGGACACCCGCCGGCAGTCCTTCGAGGACGGCGACGAGTTCGGGGCCGTGGGATTCCCCGGCCGTGAGCCAACGGAGCATCCTCCGATTCTCGCACACGCGCCCGACCGGACTCGCGCCCCGCGGGCTCAGGCGGTGGAGTCGGCCGGCAGCGTCGCGCGCATCGCCGCGAGCACCGCGTCCTCGTCCGGCAGCGGCACGGCCGGGTCGCCGCCGGCGAACACCCGCACCTGCAGCAGCGCCTGGTGCAGGAGCATCCCCAGCCCCGACACGACGGGCGAGCCGGCCGCGCCCCAGCGCAGCGCGAGCGGACTCGGCCAGGGCGAGTAGGCCACGTCGAAGAGCGTCGAGGCCGCGACCACCGCATCCGGCACGGCCAGCTCGGCCGACGCGCCGCCCGGCAGCGTCGAGACGAGCAGCGGCGCCGCGTCCGCACCGTCCCAGTCCGAGAACGGGCGGACGTCGAGGGCGACGCCGACGGCGGCGGCGATCGCGGCCAGCGGCGCGGCCTTCTCCGGCGAGCGGAGTGTGACGGTGACCCGCGCCGCGCCCAGCTCGGCCGCCGCGGCGAGGGCGGAGGCGGCGGTCGCCCCTCCCCCGAGGATCTCGACGCGCTCGGCCGAGTGCACGCCGGCCTCGCCGAGCGCCCGGACGATCCCGGCCACGTCGGTGTTGAAGCCGCGCAGGCGGGGTGCGTCGGCGGAGCGGTCGAGCAGCACCGTGTTGACGGCGCCGGTCGCCCGCGCGACCAGGTCCTCCTCGTCGAGCAGCGGCCGCACCGCGTGCTTGAGCGGCATCGTCAGCGACAGGCCGTGCCAGAGCGCGACCGGATCGGCGACGACGGCGGCGAGCGTCGCCTCCGTCGCCTCGACCGCCGTGTAGCTCCAGTCGAGCCCGAGCACCCGGTAGGCCGCCGCGTGCAGCTGGGGCGAGCGCGAGTGCTCGATCGGCGAGCCGAGGACCGCCAGCCGGCGCCCGCCCGGCGCCGGCTCCGCGATCACTGGTACTCCGGGTGGTCCCGCATCCACGCCTGCCACTGCGCCACCGCGGCGTTGTGCTCCGCATCGGTGGTCGAGTACACCGTCTCGCCGGTCTCGAGGTTGACCGTGACGAAGTAGAGCCAGGTGCCGTCCGCGGGCTGCAGCACCGCCTGGATGGCGACGTCGCCCGGGTTCGAGATCGGCGCGGGCGGCAGGCCGTCGCGCTGGTAGGTGTTGTAGACGTTGCTCGCGTCATTGCGCTCCGCGTCGGTCGTGGTCACCCGGTCGGTGGCTCCGGTGCCGTAGGCGACGGTCGCATCCGACTGCAGGCGCCAGCCCTGGTCGAGGCGGTTCTGGAAGACGCGCGCGACCTTCGGGAAGTCCTCGGCGACGCGGGCCTCGCGCTGCACGAGCGAGGCGAACACGACGGTGCGATAGCGGTTCTCGACCGGCACGCCCGCCGCGTCGAGCGACTGGTACATCCGGTTCACGAGCGTCTGCAGGATGTCGTGCGCCGAGGTGCCCGGGTCGATGTCGTAGGTCGCCGGGAAGAGGAAGCCCTCGAGGCTCGTCGCCTCGGCGGGGAGACCGTAGGAGCCCCAGTCGGCCGCGGCCGCCTCGAGGTCGGCGAGGGCGACGCCCGAGCCGTCCGCGATCAGCGGCAGCGCGCCCTTGAGCGAGGTGCCCTCCGGGATGACGAAGGTGTTGGCGAGCCGGGTCGAGTCCGAGTCGAGCAACGCGGAGAGCGCCGCCTTCGCGCTCATCTCCGCCTTCAGCGAGTAGGCACCGGGCTGGAAGACGGGCTCGGGGTTCTCCGCGAGGAGCAGCTCGTAGAACGGCGTATACGACTTGATGACGCCGTCCGCGACGAGGTTCTCGGCGATGGTGCTGCCGCCGTCGCCCTGGTGGATGGTGAAGACCACCTCGCTCGTGCCGGTGCCGGTGAAGTCGGTCGGCTCCGGCTCCGCGAACAGCGCGCGGACGGGCTCGACGAAGATCGTCACCGCGATCGCGACCAGGGCCACGAAGACGCCGAAGGCGAGGAGCCCGCCGATCAGCCCGCGACGGCTGCGTCGGGGCCTGTTCTCGCGCTTCGCGCGGCGGCGGCGGGTGGAGGGGGCGGCGTCGGGGTGCGCGGCGGCGACGGCTTCTCCGCGGTCGCGCGGGGCGCCGACCTCGGGGCCGGCGAACAGGTGGTCGATCGAGTCGGCCGCCGTCGGCTCCGTCTCAGAGGCGGGGTGCTGCTCCGGGTCGTGCGGGAGCTGACTCTGCTGATCGGCCTCCGCGGCGCGGGCGGCGCGGCGGCTCGGGGGGACGTCGGTCACGGCTGGGTCGTCCTTCGTTCGGTTCGAGCGCGGATCCGGCGGGGGTACCGGACGAGCGCTCGGAATCGATGGCGTGCTGCAGGATCACCACGGCGGCGACCTGGTCGATCACGGCGCGGGAGCCGCGGGTGCTGCGTCCCGAGCGGTGCAGCGCGCTCTGGGCGCTCACCGTCGAGAGCCGCTCGTCCACGAGCCGCACCGGGGCGGTCGGGACGGCGGAGGCGAGGCGCGCCGCGAAGGCGCGGGCGTCGTCCGTCGAGGCCGTCTCGGCGCCCGACAGCGACAGCGGGAGGCCGACGACGATCGCCGACGCGCCGAACTCGGCGGCGAGGGCCGCGATCCGGGCGACGTCGGCGCCGTCCGGCGCCTCCGCGACGCGCGCGACGGTCTCCACCGGCACGGCGAGGAGGCCGTCGGCGTCGCAGCGCGCGACACCGATGCGGGAACGGCCCACATCGATGCCGAGCCGGACGCCGAACCTCTCCATCTAGCGCGTCGCCTCCTCGACGACGGCGTCGAGCGCCGCGCCGATGGCGGACACGTCCGAGCCGCCGCCCTGGGCGAGGTCGTCCTTGCCGCCTCCGCCGCCGCCGAGGACACCGGCCGCGCGACGGGCGAGAACGCCCGCCTTCCGGCCGAGCTCGCGGGCGGCGGGGGTGGTCGCCACGATCACGGCGGGCTTGCCGGCGACGTCGGCCGCGAGGGCGACGACCGCCGCGTCCTGGCCGAGGCGCTCGCGCACCGAGATGACGAGCGAGCGGAGCTCGTCGCCCGAGCCGGCCGTGCCGACGTTCTCGGCGACGATCGTCACGCCGTTGATCGAGCGCTTCGTCGCGGCGATCGCGGGGACCCGCTCGGCGAGGGCGCGGGCCTCGAAGGTCGCGATCCGCTTCTCGGCGGCCTTGAGGCTCGCAACGAGCTCGGCGATCCGGTCGGGCAGCTGCTCGCGCGGGGTCTTGAGCGAGGACGAGATGGTGCTGACCAGGGCGCGCTCGGCGACGAGCTCCCTCAGCGCCTCGCGGCCGACGAGCGACTCGACGCGGCGGTTGGTCGAGCCGACCGAGGACTCGCTGATCAGGCTGATCAGCCCGATCTCCGCGGAGGTGCCGACGTGGGTGCCGGCGCACAGCTCGCGCGACCAGGGGCCGCCGATGTCGACGACGCGGACGACCTCGCCGTACTTCTCGCCGAAGAGCGCCATCGCGCCGAGCGCCTTGGCCTCGTCGAGCGGGAGCTCGCGGGTGACGACCTCGAGGTTGTCGCGGATCGCGCCGTTGGCGATGTCCTCGATCTCGCTGCGGGTCTCGAGCGAGAGCGCCTGGTTCCAGGAGAAGTCGAGGCGCAGGTAGCCGGCCTTGTTGAACGAGCCGGACTGGTGCGCCTGCGAGCCGAGGACCTGGCGGAGCGCCGCGTGGATGAGGTGGGTGCCGGAGTGCGCCTGACGCGCACCGCGGCGCCAGTCGCGGTCGACGACGGAGGTGGCGGCGTCGCCGACCCCGACCTCGCCGCTGGCGACCTGGATCTTGTGGCTGATCAGGCCCTTGACGGGCTTCTGCACGTCGAGGACCTCGAGGTCGAAGCCGTTGCCGACAATGCGGCCGGCGTCGGCCTCCTGCCCGCCCGACTCCGCGTACAGCGAGGTCGCCTCGAGGATCACCTCGGCGATGTCGCCGGCGACCGCCTTCTGGACCGCGTGGCCGCCGACGATGAGGCCGAGGATCCGGGACTCCGTGTCGAGGACGTCGTAGCCCGTGAAGAGCGTCTCGCCCTTGGCGCGGAAGTCGGCGTAGACCGAGAGGTCGGCCAGGGCGTTCTTCTTCGACTTCGCGTCGGCCTTCGCGCGGGTGCGCTGCGCCGTCATCAGGGAGTCGAACGCCTCGCGGTCGACGCTGAGGCCCGACTCCTCGGCGATCTCGAGGGTGAGGTCGATCGGGAAGCCGAAGGTGTCGTGCAGGAGGAAGGCGGTGTCGCCGGGCAGGGTCGCCGCCTCGGCCTTCTTGGTCTTCAGCACCGCGAGGTCGAGGATCTCGGTGCCGGCCGCGAGCGTGCGCAGGAACGCCTCCTCCTCGCCGTAGGCACTGGTCGACAGGCGCTCGAACTCGGTGGAGACCTCGGGGTAGGCCGAGGCCATCGCGTCGCGCGAGGCGGTGAACAGCTCGGGGAACGTCGCGGTGTCGACTCCGAGCAGGCGCATCGCGCGCACGGTGCGGCGCATCAGGCGGCGCAGGATGTAGCCGCGGCCCTCGTTGGACGGCGTCACGCCGTCGGAGAGCAGCATCAGCGAGGAGCGGACGTGGTCGGCGATGACGCGCATCCGCACGTCGTCCTCGTGCACGGCGCCGTAGCGGCGGCCCGAGAGCTCGGCGGCGCGGTCGAGCACCGGGCGCACCTGGTCGATCTCGTACATGTTCTCGACGCCCTGCTTGAGGAACGCGACGCGCTCGAGACCCATGCCGGTGTCGATGTTCTTGCTCGGCAGCTCGCCGAGGATGTCGAAGTCGACCTTGCTCGTGCCTTGCCCGCGCAGGTACTGCATGAAGACGAGGTTCCAGATCTCGACGTAGCGGTCGTCGTCGGTGGCCGGGCCGCCCTCGATGCCGTAGGCGGGCCCGCGGTCGAAGAAGATCTCCGAGCAGGGCCCGGCGGGGCCGGGCTGGCCGGTCGACCAGTAGTTGGTGTCCTTGTCGAGGCGCTGGATCCGCTCGTCGGGCAGTCCGGCGATCTTCTTCCAGAGCGCGATGGCCTCATCGTCGTCCTTGTAGACGGTGACCCAGAGGTCCTTCTCGTCGAAGCCGAGGTTGCCGTCGCTCTCACTGCCGGTGAGGAGCTCCCAGGCGTAGCCGATCGCCCCCTCCTTGAAGTAGTCGCCGAAGGAGAAGTTGCCGTTCATCTGGAAGAACGTGCCGTGGCGAGGGGTCTTGCCGACCTCCTCGATGTCGTTCGTGCGGATGCACTTCTGCACGCTCGTCGCGCGGTCGAACGGCGCGGGGACGACCCCGGTGAGGTAGGGCACGAAGGGCACCATGCCGGCGACGGTGAAGAGGAGGCTCGGGTCGTCGCTGACCAGGGAGGCGGAGGGGACCACGGTGTGCCCGCGGCTTCCGAAGAAGTCGAGCCAGCGGTTGCGGATGTCTGCGGTCTGCATGGGTTCCGTTACGTTTCGGTCGACCTGGTCGACGCGGGTGTCTGTCGGGTGGTGCGGTTCCAGCGGGTGGTGCGGGTCTGTCGGGTGCGCCGGGACGGGCAGGGCGTCAGCCCTCGCCGATGGCGGCCTTGAGCTCGGCCTCGCGCTGGTGGTAGCCCTCGGAGACGGCGTCGCCGAGCTCCTTCGCCGCGCGGTTGAGGTCCTCGAAAAGACGAGCACCCGCCTCGGTGCGCGCGACCTGGTGCGCGACCGCGAATCCGAGACCGATCCCGATGACGATCAGCACGATGTTCTTCACAGCGATTCCTCCCACAGCGTTTCCTGCTCACGGCAGCCGGCCCGAGGGCGCGGCGACCCCCTCGATTGTAGGGCGCGGGCAGGGGGCTACCTGGAGGACGACCTGCGGGTGCGCCGAGAGCGGCGCGCGGCGCCGCGTCCGACCGCGGCACCCGCCTTGTCGGCGGTGCGGCCGGCGACGAGGACGGCGCGGACTCCTGCGGTGAAGCCGGCGAGCTTGATCAGCGGTCCGCCGATCGTCGCGGCGGTCAGGGCGACGAGCGCGTTGACGTTGCCGGTGACCTCGGCCACGTCCTTCGTGATGGTGTCGACGCGAGCCAGCTGCTGGTTCGCCTCGCGCAGCGTCGACGCCGATTCGTCGAGGATCGGGGTCAGGCCGTCGCTGGCCTGCTTGATGGCCTCGCTCGTGCTGTCGAAGACCCGACCGAGCTTCCAGAGCGGGATCGCGGCGACGGCGACGAGGATCGCGAACACCCCCGCGGCGATGAGCCCTGCGATGTCTCCACCGGACACGATGACCTCCGTTTCGGCGCCGCCGGATGCGGCACCCCAGCCTACCGACGGCGCACGGCGGCCCTGGTCCGGCCGGAGGCGGCACCGGCACGCCTTCGGCACGTGAGAACGGCCCCGGCACGCCGGAACACCCGGAATCCGCGAGCCGGAGCTCGGATCGCGAGCCGGACCGACCTGGCTGCACGGCGGCGGCTGCGCGCCGAGGAGGCCCGGGAACGAGGAAAGGCCCCGGCAGGAGCCGGGGCCTTTCCAACGGGGGTGCGCTGACTAGCGAGCCGCGTAGTACTCGACGACGAGCTGGACTTCGCAGGTCACGGGGACCTCGGCGCGCTTCGGGCGGCGCAGGAGCGTCGCCTGGAGCTTGTCGATCTCGACCTCGAGGTAGCCCGGGGTCTTGGGGAGGACGTCGACGTGTCCGCCGGCGGCCGCGACCTGGAAGGGCTCGGTGCCCTCGGAGCGGGTCTTGACGTGGATGACCTGGCCCGGCTTCACGCGGAAGGAGGGACGGTCGACCGTCTGGCCGTCCACCATGATGTGGCGGTGGGTGACGAACTGGCGGGCCTGCGCCGTGGTGCGGGCGAAGCCCGAGCGCAGGACGAGGGCGTCGAGGCGCATCTCGAGGAGCTCGACCAGGTTCTCACCGGTCAGGCCCTGGGTGCGGCGCGCCTCCTGGAAGGCGATGCGCAGCTGCTTCTCGCGGATGCCGTACTGGGCTCGCAGACGCTGCTTCTCTCGCAGGCGGACCGCGTAGTCGGAGTCGGCCTTGCGCTTCGAGCGGCCGTGCTCACCGGGAGCGTAGGGACGCTTCTCGAGGTAGCGGGCGGCCTTCGGGGTCAGGGGGATGCCAAGGGCGCGCGAGAGGCGCGTCTTCGAACGGGTCCGTGAGGTGGTCGACACTGTGGTCCTTCCAGGGTCTGAGAGGTTCGGTCGCAGTCCTCGTCCGCCGGCTCCGGGAGGAGGGCGGGCGCCGAGGTCGTGTCCCCCCGCGGGTGCGGGAGGCAGGGTGACCGCGGTGGCGGACTGCGCGATTCAGAGGGATGCGCTGCTCCGCTCGGCTACAGAGCGGTGGGCAACCTCGCAAGACTACCAGGCGCGGGAGCCCGCGTCACGCGCGGTTCCGGGTCCGCCGTCCCCGACCGTCAGCCGTGGCCTCGGATGATCCGGAGAAGCTTCGCCAGCCGGGCCGACACGTCGCGCTCGTTGCCGTGCTCGGTCGGCGCGTAGTAGCGCGCGCCGCGGAGCTCGTCCGGCAGGTACTGCTGCTCGAGGACGCCGAGCTCGGCGTCGTGCGGGTAGCGGTAGCCCTTGCCGTGGCCGAGCCGCTTGGCGCCCGGGTAGTGCGCGTCGCGCAGGTGCGGCGGCACCCGGCCGGCCTTGCCCGCGCGGACATCGGCGATCGCCCTGTCGATGGCCGTGTAGGAGGCGTTCGACTTCGGGGCGGTGGCGAGGTGGACGACGGCCTGCGCGAGCGGGATGCGCCCCTCCGGCATGCCGATGAACTGGACGGCGTCGGCGGCGGCGATCGCGACGACGAGCGCCTGCGGGTCGGCCATCCCGATGTCCTCGGAGGCCGAGACGATGATCCGGCGGGCGATGAAGCGCGGGTCCTCCCCCGCCTCGATCATCCGGGCCAGGTAGTGCAGCGCCGCGTCGACGTCCGAGCCGCGGATCGACTTGATGAACGCGCTGATGACGTCGTAGTGCTCGTCGCCGTTGCGGTCGTAGCGCAGCAGCGCGCGGTCGACGGCGCGGGCGACCACCTCCACTGTGATCAGCGGGAGCTCGGGCTCCTCGACGACGGCGGGCTCGGCGGAGACGCCCTCGTCCTCGTCCTCCTCCTCCTCGCTCTCGCCCGCGGTCGCCCGCGCGACGCGATCCGCCTCGCGCGCCTCCGACCTCGCGGAGGTGGCGGCGGCCTCGAGCGCCGTGAGCGCGCGTCGGGCGTCCCCGGAGGCCAGCCGGACGATGCTCGCGCGGGCCTCGTCGTCGAGCCGCACCGAGTCGCGGAGCCCGCGCTCGTCGTGCAGCGCGCGGTCGACGAGCAGCCCGAGGTCCTCGTCGTCGAGGGTGTTCAGCGTGAGCAGCAGGGAGCGCGAGAGCAGCGGGGCGATCACCGAGAAGGACGGGTTCTCGGTCGTCGCCGCGATGAGGATCACCCAGCCGTTCTCGACGCCGGGCAGCAGCGCGTCCTGCTGCGCCTTGGTGAAGCGGTGGATCTCGTCGAGGAAGAGGACGGTCGACGTGCCGTAGAGGTCGCGGGTGGAGAGCGCCTCCTCCATCACCTGGCGGACGTCCTTCACGCCGGCCGTGACGGCGGAGAGCTCGACGAAGCGCCGGCCACTGGAGTGCGCGACGGCCTGGGCGAGCGTCGTCTTGCCGGTGCCGGGCGGGCCCCAGAGGATGACGGAGACGGCTCCGCGCTCACCCGTGGTGTCGGCCGCGAGGGCCACCAGCGGCGAACCGGGCGTCAGCAGGTGCCGCTGCCCCGCGACCTCCTCAAGGCTGCGGGGACGCATGCGCACGGCGAGCGGCGTCGCCCCGGAGCGGAGTCCGGCCTGCTGCATGGTCATCGCACCAGCGTAACGACGGCCTCCGACAGTCGGCCCCGGCGCCCGCCCGGCACCCGGCGTCGCGGCGTCCGGCGAGGGCGCGGCGATTCTCGTAGGCTCGACGCGCTCCGCGCTCGCGCGGGGCCGCGCCGGACGCAGGCGCGACGCACGACGGCGGAGGAACACGTGGCCCAGGGCAGGACGAACGATCGCGAGGCGCGCACCCGACTGAGGGCCTACCAGGCGCGGCAGACCCTGCACCGCACGCGCGCCAAGCGCCGGGTCCGCGACAACGTGATCGCGGCCGTCGCGGGCGTCGTCGTGATCGCCCTCGCGGTCGTCGCGCAGCTCCTCTACTTCTCCGGCGGCCCGGGCACCCCGGTCGCCGAGCCGACGTCCTCCGAGAGCGCGACGCCCACGCCGACACCCGAGGCGACCGGCCAGAACACCGGTGACGTCCCCTCCGCCGACCTCGCCGAGGGCCGCGACTGGACCGGCACGATGTCGATCAACAGCGACGAGCTGGGCATCACCCTGGCCGGGGCCGCAGCACCGCAGGCCGTCTCCTCCTTCCTCTCCCTGTCGCAGTCCGGCTTCTACGACGGCGTCTCCTGCCACCGGCTCACCACCGAGGGCCTCTACGTCCTGCAGTGCGGCGACCCGAACGGCGACGGCACCGGCGGCCCCGGCTACAGCTACGGACCCGTCGAGAACGCGCCCGCGGACGGCGTCTACCCGGCCGGCACGATCGCGATGGCCCGCCAGGGCGGCAACGGCTACAGCCAGGGCAGCCAGTTCTTCGTCGTCTATCAGGACACCCAGCTCCCCGAGGACGCCGCGGGCGGCTACACGGTGGTCGGCCAGGTGACCTCGGGTCTCGATGCGCTGGTCGCCGACGTGGTCGCGAAGGGCACGGCGGACGGCTCCGGCGACGGCGCTCCCGCCGAGCCGGTCGCGATCGGCGGCATCTCGCTGCAGTAGCCCTCGCGCGCGCCGCCGACGAGCGGCGCGCGCGACCCGCGGGACCGCGGACGAACGGGGGCGCGGGGAGTGCAATAGGCTTGTCGTCACTGCCCGTTCGCGGCTGAGCGCGGTCGTCGGCCTCCGGCTGTCGAGCACCGAGGCCGAGGGGCGGGACGACAGCGAAAGGCGGCACCCGATGCTGACTCCAGACGGCGACATCGACACCGTGTCCACCCCCGGCACCGTGTCACCCGACGACAGCGCGTCCTCCGAGACGACGGACGCTCCCGAGAGCACCGGCGCCCCCGAGGGCGCCGACGCCCCGGCCGAGACGGACGCTCCCGAGACGGGAGAGGGCTCCCCCGAGACGGCGACGCCCGGATCCGAGACGGCGACGCCCGACGAGGTGGCGGCCCCCGAGGAGGCAGCGGCCTCGGACGAGACGGCGCCCTCCGAGGGCGAGACAACGACCTCGGACGAGACGGCGACCTCCGGCGAGGCAGCGACCGCCGATGAGACGACGGCTCCCGAGGACGCGGCGCCTCCCGTCGTCCCGACGGCTCCCCGCCCGCAGGCGGGCGCCCGGCAGCCGTGGGGCCGCGTGGCCGACGACGGCACGGTCTACGTCCGCGTCGGCGACGAGGAGCGCGAGGTGGGCCAGTACCCCGACGCGACTCCCGAGGAGGCCCTCGCCTACTACGAGCGCAAGTACACCGAGCTCGCCGGGCAGGTCTCCCTGCTCGAGCAGCGGGCCAAGCGCGGCGCTCCGGCGAACGACGTGTCGCGCGGAGTGCAGACGCTCACCGCGGCCATCTCGCAGGCGCACGCCGTCGGCGACCTCGACGCCCTGCAGGCCCGCGTCAGCGCGCTCAGCGGTTCCGTCGAGGATCTGACCGAGCAGCAGGCCGCCGAGACGAAGGCCGCCCTCAGCGACGCGATCGCTCACCGCGAGGCGATCGTCGCCGAGGCCGAGGCGCTGGCCGCCGTCGACCCGGCGAAGACGCAGTGGAAGCAGGCCAGCGCCGCGATCGACGACCTCTTTGCCCGCTGGCAGAGCCACCAGCAGCAGGGTCCGCGCCTCCCCAAGAACGACGCCAACGAGCTGTGGCGCCGCTTCCGCGGAGCGCGCACGACGATCGAGCAGAACCGCAAGGCGTTCTTCGCCGACCTCGACTCGGCGCACCGCGAGGCCAAGCAGGCCAAGCAGTCGCTGATCGATCAGGCCGACGCCCTGGTCTCACGCGGTGCCGAGGCGATCCCGGAGTACCGGGCCCTCCTCGAGCGCTGGCGGGTGGCCGGTCGCGCGGGCAAGCGGTTCGACGACGCCCTCTGGGCGCGCTTCAAGGCCGCCGGCGACGCGATCTACGGCGCGAAGGCCGAGGTCGTCGCGCAGGAGAGCGTCGAGTACACCGAGAACCTCGACCTCAAGCTCGCCCTCCTCGAGGAGGCGGAGCCGCTCCTGCAGGAGCAGGACCGCGAGAAGGCCAAGCGCGTGCTGCTCTCCGTGCAGGAGCGCTGGGACGCCGTCGGACGCGTGCCGCGCGAGCAGGTGCGCACCGTCGAGGACCGCCTCCGCAAGGTCGAGGCGCACGTGCGCAAGCTCGACGAGGAGCACTGGAACCGCAGCAACCCCGAGCGCAAGGCGCGCTCGGAGGGCCTCGCCTCGCAGCTGACCGCCGCGATCCAGAAGCTGCAGGACGAGCTCGACGAGGCGAAGGCCCGCGGTGACCGCGCCGCCATCGCCCAGGCGCAGGAGGCCCTCGACGCCCGCAAGGTGTGGCTGGACGCCCTGGGCTGATCCCGGCCTGCTCGCGTGCTGGTCGAGCGGCCGCCGGCGGCGGGGTGTGGAGACCCACTCCTCGGACGATGTGGATCTCGATACGCCCGCTGCGCGGGCTACTCGATCAGCATGAGCACGCGTCCGTGACCGGCATGCTGGTCGAGTAGCCGCCGGAAGCGGGGTGTCGAGAACCGCCCCTCGGACGACGTGGATCTCGATACGCCCGCTGCGCGGGCTACTCGATCAGCATGAGCACGCGTCCGTGACCAGCATGCTGGTCGAGTAGCCACCGGAGGCGGCGTATCGAGACCCGCCTGTCGCCGGCGGGAACCGCACGGCGATGGTTCTCGCGGATCCGTCCACAGATGTGCTGCGGCTGTCCCGCGGGGACGACGGCTCGGACAGCATGGGCGGATGACGCGCCTCCTCCCCTCCGTGCTGCTCCCGGGGCAGCTGCCGCTCGCGGAGCTCTGCGCCGCCCGTCTCGACGGCGAGGTCGTCGCGCTCGACGAGGGCTTCCTCCTCGCCGATCTGCCGGTGGGCCCGGCCGAGCGCGGCGAGGCGCTGCGGGCGGTCGTCCCGGCGAAGGCGGTGGCCGACCGGCTGTCGGCGGCCTGGGTGCACGGCGCGATGCCCGCCGCTCCCCCGGTGCACAGCGCCTCCATCGACCGACGGAACCGGCTGCACCCGCCGATGCTCGCGCGGGTGCGCTTCCACGAGGTGCGGCTCACCGACGAGGACGTCGTGCTCCTCGGCGGCTGCTCCGTCACGACCCCCGAGCGGACCCTGATCGATCTGGCGCGCACCCGCAGCACCTGCGACGACGACCTCCTGCGCAGCCTGGCGGCCGTCACCGGTGTCTCGCTCGAGCGGGTGCTCGAGCGACTGGACAGCGGTCCTCCGGTCTCGAGCCGCCGGATCGCCCTGCTCCGCCTGACCGCGGCCATCGGCTGACCTCGCACTGCGCCCGGGCACTGCGCCGGCCGCGCCGGGCGATCAGCCCGCGTTCACCCGGTAGACGTCGTAGACGGCGTCGATCCTGCGGACGGCGTTGAGCACCCGGTCGAGGTGCGTCGTGTCGCCCATCTCGAACACGAACCGGCTGATCGCCAGTCGGTCGCTGGAGGTGGAGACCGTGGCCGACAGGATGTTCACGTGGTGCTCGGAGAGCACGCGCGTGACGTCGCTGAGCAGGCCGGACCGGTCGAGCGCCTCGACCTGGATCTGCACCAGGAAGATGCTCTTCGAGGACGGCGCCCACTCGACGTCGACGATCCGCTCCGGCTCCTTGAGCAGCTCCTGCACGTTGTGGCAGTTGGCCTGGTGCACCGAGACGCCGGCGCCACGGGTGACGAAGCCGACGATCTGATCGCCCGGAACCGGGGTGCAGCACTTCGCCAGCTTGACCAGGATGTCCGGCGCGCCCTTGACCAGGACCCCGGACTCGCTGCTGCGGCTGCGCGGACGCGGGGAGCGCGGGAGGGTGACCTCGTGCTCGTCCGACTCCGGGTCGCCCTGGATGGTCGCGACGACCTTCTCCAGCACCGACTGCGTGGAGACGTGCCCCTCGCCGACCGCGGCGTAGAGCGCCTCGACGTCGTTGTAGCGCAGCTGGCTGGCCACCTCGGTGAAGGTGTCCTGGCTCATCAGCTTCTGCAGCGGCAGGTTCTGCTTGCGCATGGCCCGCGCGATGGAGTCCTTGCCCTGCTCGATCGCCTCGTCGCGGCGCTCCTTGGTGAACCACTGGCGGATCTTGTTGCGAGCCCGCGGGCTCTGCACGAAGTTCAGCCAGTCCTGGCTGGGGCCGGAGTCCGGGTTCTTCGAGGTGAAGACCTCGACGACGTCGCCGGTGGTCAGCGAGGACTCGAGCGGCACGAGACGCCCGTTGACCTTGGCGCCCATGGTGCGGTGGCCGACCTCGGTGTGCACGGCGTAGGCGAAGTCGACCGGGGTCGCGCCCGTCGGCAGGCCGATGACGCGCCCCTTGGGCGTGAAGACGTAGACCTCCTTCGCCCCGATCTCGAAACGGAGGGAGTCGAGGAACTCGTTCGGGTCGGTCGTCTCGGACTGCCAGTCGGAGAGGTGCGCGAGCCACGCGAGGTCGGTGTCGTTCGAACCGGAGGCGACCTTGCCCGTCGCCATCTGCTCCTTGTACTTCCAGTGCGCCGCGATGCCGAACTCGGCGTGCTGGTGCATCTCGTTGGTGCGGATCTGGATCTCGACCGCGCGGCCCTTCGGCCCGATCACCGTGGTGTGCAGCGACTGGTACAGGTTGAACTTGGGGGTGGCGATGTAGTCCTTGAAGCGACCGGGCATCGGGCTCCAGCGCGCGTGGATCGAGCCGAGCACGGCGTAGCAGTCGCGCACGGAGTTGACCAGCACGCGGATGCCGACCAGGTCGTAGATCTCGTCGAAGTCGCGGCCGCGGACGACCATCTTCTGGTAGATCGAGTAGTACTGCTTCGGCCGGCCCACGACGCGGCCGCGGATCTTTCCCGCCCGCAGGTCCTCGCCGATGAGGTCGATGATGCTCTGGACGAACTCCTCGCGCTGCGGGGTCCGCACCTTCACGAGGCTCTCGATCTCGTTGTAGATCTTCGGGTAGAGCACCGCGAACGACAGGTCCTCGAGCTCCCACTTGATCGCCTGGATGCCGAGGCGGTTCGCCAGCGGCGCGTAGATCTCGAGGGTCTCGGTCGCCTTGCGGGCCGCGGACTCGGCGGGAACGAAGCCCCAGGTGCGCGCGTTGTGCAGGCGGTCGGCCAGCTTGATGATCAGAACGCGGATGTCCTTCGACATCGCCACGATCATCTTGCGGACGGTCTCGGCCTGCGCGCTGTCGCCGTACTTGACCTTGTCGAGCTTGGTGACGCCGTCCACCAGCATCGCGACCTCGTCGCCGAAGTCGGCTCGGAGCTCGTCGAGCTTGTAGTCGGTGTCCTCCACCGTGTCGTGCAGCAGCGCGGCGGCGATGGTCTTCGAGCCGATGCCGAGGTCGGCGAGGATCTGCGCGACGGCCAGCGGATGCGTGATGTACGGCTCGCCGCTGCGGCGCTTCTGGTTCGCGTGCGCGCGCTCGGCGACCGAGTAGGCCCGCTCGATCAGCGCGATGTCACTCTTGGGGTGGTGCGTGCGCACCGTCCGGACGAGCGTGTCGACCGCCCCGGAGGGCTGTGCGCGCGAGAAGATCCGCGGGACCAGCCGGCGCAGGGCGGCGGTCGAGGACGTGGTCGTGGTGTCGCTCACGCGGAGATCTCCATCGCCTCATTATCGCCCGTCGCGCGGGCGCCGCGTGACCGGTCCGCCGGGAGCGGACAGGCCCGCGATC
The DNA here is from genome assembly GCF_022815495.1 of Rathayibacter sp. VKM Ac-2929. Lineage (NCBI taxonomy): Bacteria > Bacillati > Actinomycetota > Actinomycetes > Micrococcales > Microbacteriaceae > Rathayibacter > Rathayibacter sp. VKM Ac-2929. Next base: position 213,453 of record NZ_JALGRV010000004.1, on the reverse strand, counting down.
AGTCGATCCGGCCCGGACGTCCCTCGTCGTCGACGACATCGCCGCCGGCGGCGGCCCAGGCCGTCATCCCGGCCTCGATGTTCGCCGTCTCGTAGCCGGCGCCGTCGAGCGCCTGGACGACCATGGCCGAGCGGACGCCGGAGTGGCAGACGACGAGGATCGCCGCGTCCCGTGGGAGCTCGTCCTGCCGCTCGCCGATGCTGCCCATCGGGATGTGGTGCGCCGCTGCGGCGTGCCCGAGCGCCCACTCGTGCGGCTCGCGCACGTCGAGCAGCCAGACCTCGTCGCGCTCGACGAGGCCGATCGCGTCCGCGGCGGTGACCTGCGCGTAGTCGGCCACGATCAGCCCTGCACGACGGGGGTCGCGGCGCGCTCGCGGGCCGACACGACCCGCGTGTCGTGCTTGCCGATCTCGGCCTCGCCGCTGCGCAGCTGGGCGTAGAGCGGGGCGGCGACGAAGATCGTCGAGTAGGTGCCGACGATGATGCCGATCAGCAGCGCGAGCGAGATGTCGCGCAGCGTGCCGGCACCGAGGACGAAGGCGCCGATCACGAGGATCGCGGCGACCGGCAGGGCCGCGACGATCGAGGTGTTGATCGAGCGCACCAGCGTCTGGTTCTCGGCGAGGTTGACCGTCTCGGAGAAGGTCTTGGTGGTGCTGCCGAGCGCCTCCGCGGTGTTCTCGCGGATCTTGTCGAAGACCACGACGGTGTCGTAGAGCGAGTAGCCGAGGATCGTCAGCAGTCCGATGACCGCCGCCGGCGACACCTCCGTCCCGGTGATTCCGTAGACGCCGGCCACGATCACGAGGTCGTGCAGGAGCGCGACGATCGCGGCGAGGGACATCTTCCAGGTCCGGAAGTACGCCCACATCGCCAGGGCGGCCAGGATCACGAAGATGATCAGGCCGCGGACCGCCTGCTGCGTGACGTCCGAGCCCCAGGCGGCGCCGATGAAGGACGACGCGACCTGCTCCGTCGGGACGGAGTAGGCCTCGGACAGGGCGTTGCGGACCTGGGTCGACTCATCGGTCGACAGCTGGCTGGTCTGCACCCGGATCGAGTCGTCGCCGACGATCGAGACGCGCGGGACCGCGTCGGGCGAGACCGAGGTGACGGCGTCCGTCGCGGCGGTCTGGTCCAGACTCTCCGGCGCGGTGACCGTGAACTCGGAGCCGCCGGTGAACTCGATGCTGAAGTTGAAGCCACCGCGCGCCGCCGTGCCGAGCACGGTGAGCAGGATGATCGCGATCGAGATGAGGTACCAGGTGCGGCGGCGGCCGACGAAGTCGACCGAGCGCTTGCCGGTGTAGAGGTCGTTTCCGAACTGCGAGAAGCTGGCCATCACGCGTCCTTCCCGTTCGAGTCGTTCGAGGAGCTGCGCGCGGCGGCCGCCTCGGCGGCCTTGCGCTCGGCGATGGTCTGGCGGCGGGCGGCCTCGCGGGCGGCGGAGGAGCCCTTGCCCGAGGCCCCCTTGCCGGCGAGCACGGCGTCCTGCGGACGGAACGCCGCTCGGCCGCGGTAGACCGCGCCGAGTGCGCGCGGATCCAGTCCGGAGGCCTTGTGCCCCTCGGAGAAGAACTTGGTCGTCGCGAGCAGCTGCAGCATCGGGTGGGTGAAGAGGATCACCACCACGAGGTCGATCAGCGTCGTGATGCCGAGGGTGAGCGCGAAGCCGCGGACGCTGCCGACCGCGAGGGCGAAGAGCACGACGGCGGCGAGCAGGTTCACCATGTCGGAGGCGAAGATCGTGCGCAGCGCGCGCCGCCAGCCGGCCTCGACCGAGGACTCGAGTCCGCGGCCGTCGCGCAGCTCGTCGCGGATCCGCTCGAAGTAGACGATGAACGAGTCCGCCGTGATGCCGATCGCCACGATCAGACCCGCGACTCCCGCGAGCGAGAGGCGGAGTCCCTCCCGCCAGGAGAGCAGGGTGACGACGAGGTAGGTGACGATCGCCGCCACCATCAGCGACGCGATGGTCACCGCGCCGAGCACGCGGTACTGCGCGATCGAGTAGACGACGACGAGGATGAGCCCGATCAGGCCCGCGAGCAGGCCGCTGGCGAGCTGGGTCGAGCCGAGCGTCGCGGAGATGCTGTCCGAGCTCTGCACCTGGAAGCCGATCGGCAGGGCGCCGTACTTCAGCTGGTCGGCGAGGGTCTTCGACGACTCCTGGGTGAAGGAGCCGGAGATCTGCGCGTTGCCGTCGGTGATCGCCGCGTTGGTGGACGGCGCCGAGATGACGCGGCCGTCGAGGACGATCGCGAACTGGTTCTGCGCGCCCTGCAGGCCGACGAGGCGCGAGGTGACGTCGCCGAAGGCCTGGGTGCCCTGGTCGTCGAAGGAGAGGTTGACGGCCCAGGTGCCGGTGCTGGCGCCGGAGGACGTCGTCATCAGGCCGTTCGAGGCGTCGGAGATGTCCTCACCGGTGATCTCGACCGGGCCGAGGATGTACTTCGCCGTGTCGTTGTCGTCGCAGGTGATCAGGGGCTGATCGGCCGGCGCGAGGTTCGGGTCCTGGTCGTTGAGGAACGCGCAGTCGAACGAGGTGTACTGCGCTTCGAGCGCCGGCGTGATGTAGGCGAGGTCGCTCGCGCTGGTCGGCGCGGCCGTCGGCTCGGTGGCGAGCGAGGGGTCGACCGGGGTCGGCGTGGGCGAGGCGGACGAATCGCCGCCGACCGAGCTGTTGGTCGCCTGGCTGGCGACGAGCACCGGGCGGAAGTCGAGCTTCGCCGAGGCCTCGATGCGCTGCAGCGTCGCGTCGTCCGGCGTGCCCGGGATCGAGACGACGATGTTGCTCGAGCCCTGGGTCGTGATCTCGGACTCGGAGACGCCCGCGGCGTCGATCCGCTGGCGGATGATCGAGACGGCCTGCGTCAGCTGCTCGGACGAGACGGTCTGGCCGTCCGAGAGCTGGGGCTGGAGCACGATCTGGGTGCCGCCCTCGAGGTCGAGCGCGAGCTTCGGCGTCCAGGAGCCGCCACCGAAGGCGACGGCGGCGGCGTTGAGGCCGACGAGCGCGAGGATCAGGACGCCGAGCCAGCTCAGCGAGCGCCGGGCCTTCCGGACGGGGGTTGATGCGGCCACCCAGGGCTCACCTTCTTCTTCGGTCGGCGCCGGCTCTCCGGCCGACGCTGGCTCTGCGGTCGACGTCGATCCTCGCGCAGGCGCCGACCCCGGGGGCCGCGCCTGTCGTCCGATCGACGGTCTTCGGTCCGGGGCGCACCCCGGACGTGGAAGGGCGGGCGGGGTGCCGATGCACCCTGCCCGCCCTGGAGACTACTGCGCGTCGGGCCTGCGGTCGCGCTCGACCGGGTCGACCAGCGGGTCGGACGTGTGCGCGGCGTCGCGCTCGCCGAACGCGGGCGACTCGACGGCCGCCACGGACTCGGCCTCGTCCTCGTCGGCGACGACCGCGTTCTCGGTCGGGTCGATGAGGCGGGCGATGGCCTGACGGTGGATCGTCAGGAGCGTCCCGGGGGTCGACTCGATGACGATCTTGTTCTCGTCGTCGTCGATCGAGACGACGGTGCCGAACAGGCCGGAGCCGGTCATCAGCTCGACACCGGGGACCAGCCCGGACTTCATCTTCTCCGCGTCGCGCTGCCGCTTCTTGTTGTTGCGGAACATGAAGATGATCATCACGGCGAGAAGCAGGACGAGCAGGATGATCGTCGGATCCATGGGTGAGCCTTCCGGAGTTGAGGGTGATCCGCCGCGCACACAAGGGGTGGCGCATGCGGATCGAGCGGCCCGTCGGGCCTTGAAGATTATAGGTCATCTCCGAACAGGGGCCGCTGGGAGGCCGAGGCGGCTCCCCCGCGCGGATCCACGCCGAAGTGCCGGTACGCGGCCGGGGTCGCGACGCGGCCGCGCGGCGTGCGGGTGAGCAGCCCGATCCGGACGAGGAACGGCTCGACGACCGCCTCGACCGTCTCCGCCTCCTCGCCGACGGAGACCGCGAGCGTGTTGAGGCCGACCGGTCCGCCGTCGAAGCGGGTGAGCACGATGTCCATCACGGCGCGGTCGAGGCGGTCGAGGCCGAGCTCGTCGACGTCGTAGAGGTCGAGTGCGGCGCGGACCGCGGTGACGTCGGCACGGCCGCCGTGCACGAGCGCGAAGTCGCGGACCCGGCGCAGCAGGCGGTTCGCGATGCGCGGGGTGCCCCGGCAGCGGCCCGCGATCTCGGCGACCGCCTCGCCGTCGATGTCGAGGTCGAGCAGCCGCGCGGCGCGGGTGAGCACCTGGCGCAGCTCGTCCTCGGCGTAGAACTCGAGGTGGGCGGTGAAGCCGAAGCGGTCGCGCAGCGGATTCGGCAGGAGGCCCGAGCGCGTGGTCGCGCCGACGAGGGTGAACGGCGCGAGGTCCAGGGGGACGGAGGTCGCGCCGGCGCCCTTGCCGACCATGATGTCGATCCGGAAGTCCTCCATCGCGAGGTAGAGCATCTCCTCCGCGGAGCGCGCCATCCGGTGGATCTCGTCGATGAAGAGGATCTCGCCGGGCAGCAGCGAGGAGAGCACGGCGGCCAGGTCGCCGGCGTGCTGGATCGCGGGGCCGCTGGACATCCGCAGCGGCGAGGAGCTCTCCTCCGCCACGATCATCGCGAGGGTGGTCTTGCCGAGGCCGGGCGGGCCGGCCAGCAGGATGTGGTCGGGCGTGCGGCCCTGCATCGCCGCCGCCTTGAGCAGCAGCTCGAGCTGGCCGCGGACCTTGCGCTGGCCGACGAACTCGCCGAGGTTCTTCGGGCGGAGCGCCCCCTCGAAGGCGATCTCGGCCTCGGACGCGACCTCGGGGCCCATCACGTCGTCGCCGCTCACGAGCGCGCCGCCGGACCGAGCCGGGCGAGGGCGAGGCGGAGCAGCGACTGCACGCTCGCGGCGTCGGAGGCCTGGGCGTCGAGCAGGATCTCGTCGACGACCTCGGCGGCGACGCGCTCGGGCCAGCCGAGGCCGACGAGGGCCGAGAGCACGCTCTGCGCGGCCGTCGCACCCGGCCCGGAGCCGCGGGCGGCGCGCGGGCGGACGGCGAGCTTGCCCGCGAGCGACAGGATGATGAGCTTCGCGGTCTTGGGGCCGATGCCGGAGACCTTGCGGAAGACGGCGTCGTCCTCGTCGGCGACGGCCTGGGCGATGCGCTCGGGCTCCACCGAGCCGAGCACGCCGAGCGCGGACTTGGGACCGACGCCGGTGACGCCGATCAGCAGCTCGAAGATCTCGAGCTGCTCCTCGTCCGGGAAGCCGTAGAGGGTCAGCGAGTCCTCGCGCACGATCAGCGTCGTCGTCAGCACGGTCTCGTCGCCGACCCGCAGCTCGAGCGCGTGCTGCGGCGTGACGTTGACCGCGTAGCCGACGCCGTGGACGTCGACGACGGCGAGGCTCCCGCGAGCGGAGAGGACGGTGCCGCGGAGGGAGGAGATCACCGCGTCAGTCTAGAGGCTCGAACAGGCGTTCGAGCGGCGGCCTCCGCGGCGCGCCAGGCCCGCTGGGCCGCGCTCTCCCCCTCGGCGGCGGCGGGGCCCGCGGCGAGGGGACCGCGCCAGGCGTGGCAGACGGCGAGGGCGAGGGCGTCGGCCGCATCGGCCGGCTTCGGCGGGGCATCGAGCCGGAGGATGCGCTGGATCATCGTGGTGACCTGGCGCTTGTCGGCCGCTCCGTAGCCGGTGACCGCGGCCTTGACCTCGCTGGGCGTGTGCATGCCGACGACGAGGTCGCGGCGGGCGGCCGCGACCAGGGCGACGCCGCTGATCTGGGCGATGCCCATCACCGTGCTGACGTTGTTCTGCGCGAAGACGCGCTCGATCGCCACGGCCTCGGGCCGGTGCTCGTCGAGCAGCGCCTCGATCCCGTCGCCGAGGGCGAGCAGCCGGCGTTCCAGTGGAGCATCGGTGGGGGTCCGGAGGACGCTCACGTGCACGAGCGTCGCGCGCCGGTCGCGGCCGACGTCGACGATGCCGACGCCGCACCGGGTGAGCCCCGGGTCGATCCCGAGGACGCGCATCAGCGCGCCCGCTCGGGACGAGCCGGGGTCACCGGGTCACTCCTCGTCGTTCTCGAGCTCGGCCCGGACCTCGGGCGTGATGTCGAGGTTCGTGTAGACGTTCTGCACGTCGTCCGAGTCCTCGAGCGCGTCGATCAGGCGGAAGACCTTGCGCGCCGTCTCGGCGTCGGCCTCGACCTGCAGCGAGGCGACGAACTCGACGTCGGCGGCGTCGTAGTCGATGCCGGCCTCCTGCAGCGCCGTGCGCGCCGGGACCAGCTCGGCGGCCTCGGTGCGGACCTCGAAGGACTCGCCGTGGTCGATGACGTCGTCGACGCCGAAGTCGAGGACCGCGCCGAGCACGTCGTCCTCGGTGACGCCGTCACCGTGCGGGACGGTGATGACGCCCTTGCGCGCGAAGTTGTAGGCGACGCTGCCCGGGTCGGCCATGGTGCCGCCGTTGCGGGTCATCGCGGTGCGGACGTCCGCCGCGGCGCGGTTCTTGTTGTCGGTGAGGCACTCGACGAGCAGCGCGATGCCGTTCGGGCCGTAGGCCTCGTACATGATCGTCGTGTAGTCGATGACCTCGCCGGTGAGGCCCGCGCCGCGCTTAATCGCGCGGTCGATGTTGTCGTTCGGGACCGAGGTCTTCTTCGCCTTCTGCACGGCGTCGACGAGCGTCGGATTGCCGGACATGTCGGCGCCGCCGATCTTGGCGGCCACCTCGATGTTCTTGATCAGCTTGGCGAAGGACTTCGCGCGGCGCGAGTCCTTGATCGCCTTCTGGTGCTTGGTCGTGGCCCACTTGGAATGCCCGGACACGGTGCTCCCTCGGAAATCTCGTTCGTGCGACTCCCTCGGGCGCCGCTGATGGCTGGTCCAGTGTAATCGAGCACCGGGCGGGGCGGCCCGAGCCGCGCCCGAGGGCGGGATGCCGTGGTGCTCCTCGCCCTGGGCGCCGTCCGCCGCAAGAGCGGCTGAACTGCACGAATCCGGCCAGGCCTGCGTCCGCTGCCAGGAATGACCATGTGCAGTCGGGTCTGCGGAAGGGTTGCCGCGGGGCGGACCAGGCCGCCGCGCAGCCGAGACGAGAACGAGGACCGCGATGATGAACGACCCGCAGAGGGACGGCACGACCGGGCAGGACGGGGCTCGTCCTCCGGGGATCGGGCGCCGATCGGCGCTCGCGGTCGCCTGGACGGTCCCGGTGATCGCGGGAGCCGCGGCGGCCCCCGCGGCCTCCGCCTCCACGCCGCCGAAGGAGGACGGCACGTTCCTCGGTGTCTGGCTCGTCTCCGACGGCCTGGAGTCCTCGCGGGCCTTCCGCGTCGAGGTGTACCTCGACGGGACCGGGACCCCGGGCACCCCGGTCGTCCTCCCCCAGGACGCGGTGGTGCGCGTCACCTGCTCGAACCACGACGTCGCCGTCTGGGCGGACGGGATCGTTCCCGAGGGGCCGCGGGCCGGCTCGATCACGATCCCCGCCGGGGTCTACCCGACGGTCGGGGAGTACACGATCGGCGACAGGAGCGTGGTGGTCACCGCCCCGTACCCGGGGCCGCAGACCGTGTGCGAGCTCGCCGCCGAGCCGCGGGGACGGTTCGCGGTGGAGGCGAAGGTGACTCGCGGGCCCACCTATCGTGGCCCCGACCCGTACGCGGTCGGCATCTACGGCCGCCCGTCCGCGGTCGTCGTCCTGGAGTTCTGAGAGGCCTCCGAGTCGCAGAGAACCGTCACCGGTTCGGCGGGGCGGAGTCCGCGCGGAATCGAGCCATCCGGCACCGTTCCCGCCAGAGATTCGGCACGCTTCACGCCCGGTCGACAGAGTGTCCGAGGCGAGGCAGCCCCCCTGAGTCCAGTCGACGCGACCGAGAACGAGGACACCGATGACACCCGATCAGCACCACTCACCGAGCGACGATCGCCCCACATCGATCCCGCCGGGAGTCGCGCGCCGTACCGCGATCGCCGCCGCGTGGACGACGCCGGTGATCGCCGCCGCGGTCGCCGCGCCCGGCGCCTCCGCGTCCCCCGTCGGAGCTGGGATCTTCGCCGGTGTGTCGATCAGCTCCAGCCTCGGAGAAGGCCGCTTCTTCGTCCTCGTCCTCCTCAACACGACTGCGACGACGACCACGACGGACGTCGTCTTCGGAGAGGACGTCCGGGTGGACATCGCCGCTGAGCATGACGTCGCGCCCTGGGGCGAGGGGGTCGTCGCCGACGGTCCGCGCAGCGGGCATCTCGTGATCCCGGCCGGCTCGCACCCGGTCACGAACAGCTACGAGACCGAGGGGAGACACGCTGCGGAACTCACGAGGCTCTGCTTCTGCGGAATCACCGCCTCCCCCAAAGGCAGCATCACCGTCTCGGCCACGGTGATCCGAGGGCCTCTTTATCAGGGGTCGGACCCCGCCGTGAAGGCTCAGTACGGGAGCTCGTCGGCCGTGGGCACGATGACGATCTGACGAGTCGGATCCGCGCGCTCGGGTTCTCCGATCGCGCCACCGGCACCGTCTCCGCCAGCGATTCGTCACTCGCCGCTCCTCGTCGACAGGGTGTCGGGCGAGCCGGGCAGTCCCCGCCGTCCCATCGACGCGAACGAGAACGAGGACACCGATGACACCTGATCAGAGACACCCGGATGCCGGCGATCCCCGTCCGTCCGATCGTGCGGGAGTCGCGCGGCGGACCGCCGCCACGGCCGCCGAGACGGCGCTGGTGGTCGCCGCGACGGCCACCGTGACCCGCGGCCCCGTCCACTTCGGGCCCGATCCCGCCGCCGTCCGGCTGTTCGGAGCGACGTCCTCGACGGAGACGGTGCAGAACTGACGGGCGCGCTACTTCAGCAGTCGGGACAGCACGCGGTCGGCCAGCGGCTTGCCGCCGGTCTGGCAGGTGGGGCAGTACTGCAGCGTCGAGTCGGAGTAGATCACCTGGCGGATCGTGTCGCCGCAGACCGGGCAGGCCTCGCCGGTGCGGCCGTGCACCCGCATCCCGAGCTTCTTCTCGCGCTTGAGATCGGCGGCGTGCAGCCCCTCGGCCCGGCCGAGCGCCTCCTCGAGCGTGTAGTGCAGCGCGGTGTACAGGCGGTCGAGCTCCTCCGGCGTGAGCGTCGCCGGCTTGAACGGCGACATCTTCGCGACGTGCAGGATCTCGTCGGAGTAGGCGTTGCCGATGCCCGCGATCCGGGACTGGTCGCGGAGGACGCCCTTGAGCTGGGCGCGGCCCGCGGTGGCCAGGATCGCCCCGAGGATCTCGCGGGTGAACTCGGGGTCGAGAGGATCCGGACCGAGCCGCTCGACGCCCGGGACGTCCCGCGGGTCTCTCACGATCGAGATCGCCAGGCTCTTCTTCGTGCCGGCCTCGGTGATGTCGAAGCCGGAGCCGTCGTCGAGGATCAGGCGCGCGGCGAGCGGGCCGCGGCCCGGCTTCACCGGCGCGGTCGGCCGCTCGGGGCGCCAGCGCACCCAGCCCGCGCGGGCCAGGTGCAGCAGCACGTGCACGTCGCCGATCGCGAGATCGAGGAACTTGCCGTGCCGGCTCACACCGTGCACCGTCTCCCCCGCGAGCGAGGACGGCGGGATCGCGACGGTCTTCAGCGCGGAGATCGCGAACACGTCGAGTCGCTCCAGCACGCGGCCGCCGAGGCGCTCGTCGAGGTCGCGGGCGAGCGCGTGCACTTCGGGGAGTTCGGGCATGCCCCTACTGTGCCGCGCCGAAGCGGGTGGCCGCGACCTTGCGCAGGAACAGCTCGTGGAAGCGGTAGTCGCCGGTGATCTCGGGGTGGAACGAGGTGCCCAGCAGGGCGCCCTGCTCGACGGCGACGACCCGGCCGTCGGCCAGGGCCGCGAGGGCGTGCGCGCGCTCCCCCAGCTCCTCGACGACGGGGGCGCGGATGAAGACCGCATGCATCGGCGGGTCGCCGATGCCGTCGATGTCGAGGTCGGTCTCGAAGGAGTCCAGCTGGTTGCCGAAGGCGTTCCGACGGACGGTCACGTCCAGGCCACCGAAGCTGCTCTGGCCGTCGATGCGGTCGAGCACGCGGTCGGCGAGCATGATCAGTCCGGCGCAGGTGCCGTAGACCGGCAGACCCGCGGCGATCGCCTCCTTCACCGGCTCGGCGAGGCCGAACAGGCGCGAGAGCTTGTCCATCACCGTGGACTCGCCGCCGGGGATCACGAGACCCGCGACCGACGCGAGCTCGGACGGACGGCGCACCAGCACCACCTCGGCGCCGAGCTCGCGCAGCACGTGCGCGTGCTCGCGGAAGTCGCCCTGCAGGGCGAGGACGCCGACACGGAGCCCTGCGAGGGACCCCCGGGTCTCGTCCTCGCCCGCGACGGGCGCGCTCTCGCTACCAGCCACGCTCGGAGAGGCGGTGCGGCGCGGGCACGTCGGCCACGTTGATGCCGACCATCGCCTCGCCGAGACCGCGGGACGCCTCGGCGACCACCTTGGCGTCGTCGAAGAACGTCGTCGCCTTGACGATCGCGGCGGCGCGCTTCGCGGGCTCGCCCGACTTGAACACGCCGGAGCCGACGAAGACGCCGTCGGCGCCGAGCTGCATCATCAGCGCAGCATCGGCCGGGGTGGCGACGCCGCCGGCGGTGAAGAGCACGACGGGGAGCTTGCCGGTCTGCGCGATCTCGGCGACCAGCTCGTAGGGAGCCTGCAGCTCCTTCGCGGCGACGTAGAGCTCGTCCTTCGTCAGGGACTTGAGGCGGTTCACCTCGGCCGAGATGGTGCGGATGTGCTTGGTGGCCTCGGAGACGTCGCCCGTGCCGGCCTCGCCCTTCGAGCGGATCATCGCTGCACCCTCGGTGATGCGGCGCAGGGCCTCGCCGAGGTTGGTGGCGCCGCAGACGAAGGGAACGGTGAAGTTCCACTTGTCGATGTGGTTCACATAGTCGGCCGGCGAGAGGACCTCGGACTCGTCGATGTAGTCGACGCCGAGCTCCTGGAGGATCTGCGCCTCGACGAAGTGGCCGATGCGGGCCTTGGCCATCACGGGGATGGAGACGGCGGCGACGATCCCGTCGATGAGGTCGGGGTCGCTCATCCGCGCGACGCCGCCCTGCGAGCGGATGTCCGCGGGGACGCGCTCGAGCGCCATCACGGCGACGGCTCCGGCGTCCTCGGCGATGCGCGCCTGCTCCGCGTTGACGACGTCCATGATGACGCCGCCCTTGAGCATCTCGGCGAGCCCGCGCTTGACGCGGCTCGAGCCGAACTGCTCCGAGGCGGAGGAGGACGTGGGGGTGGTGTCGGTCATGTTCGCGAGTCCTGTTCTGTGCGGCGACTTCCGCCGACGGCAGCGTCCAGTCTACGAGACGGGGCTGACCGACATCGGCGCTGGACAAGGCGGGCGGGGCGGGTCTCGAGACGCGGCAGTGGGGCTGGTCGACGAGCATGAGGCGCCGCCACGCCGCTGCCCGACAGGCATCGGGCGCCGGTGCGGGCCCACACGACCAGCAGGGGGCCCACCATGCTGATCGAGTAGCCCGCCGAGCGGGCGTATCGAGATCCACCGGCACCGGGACTGGAGTCTGCAGACTCGGCCTGCTGACGACGGTGGGTCTCGATACGCCCCTGCGGGGCTACTCGACCACCATAGGTGGCCGCTGCGCGACTACTCGAGAGGCGGCGGGCTAGGGGCGGGGCCAGGCCGCGGCGAGGCTCGCGCGGACGTCGCCGAGGAGCTGGGGCAGGGCCTTGGTGCGGGCGATGATCGGGAAGAAGTTGGCGTCGGTCGCCCAGCGCGGCACGACGTGCTGGTGCAGGTGGGCGGCGATGCCGGCGCCGGCGACGGCGCCCTGGTTCATGCCGAGGTTGAAGCCGTCGTTGTTCGAGACCTCGCGGAGGACGCGCATCGCCGTCTGGGTGAGCGCGCCGATCTCGGCCACTTCCTCGGGAGTGGCCTCGTCGTAGAGCGGGATGTGCCGGTACGGGCAGACCAGGAGGTGGCCGGAGTTGTACGGGAAGAGGTTCAGCAGGACGAACGCGTGCTCGCCGCGCGCGACGATCAGCGCCTCCTCGTCGCTCAGCGTCGGCGCGACGCAGAACGGGCAGTCGTCGTCGCCCGGCTGGCCCTTCCGGATGTACACCATCCGGTGCGGGGTCCACAGGCGCTGGAACTCGTCGGGGACGCCGGCGAGGTGCGCGGAAGACTCGGCGCCCTCGGGGACGGCGTCGTCGAACGGCTCCCCCACCGCTAGACCTGGGCCTTGGTCGCGATGGCCTCGCGGATCCGGGCGACGGCGTCGGCGACGGGGATGCCGTTCTCCTGGGTGCCGTCGCGGAAGCGGAAGCTGACCGCACCGGCGTCGCGGTCCTTCTCGCCGACGATCAGCTGGAACGGGACCTTCTGCAGGGTCGCGTTGCGGATCTTCTTCTGCATCCGGTCGCTGGAGTAGTCGATCTCGGCGCGGACGCCGGCCTTCTTCAGCTGACCGACCACGTCCTCGAGGTAGGGCAGGTACTCGTCGGCGATCGGGATGCCGACGACCTGCACCGGCGAGAGCCAGACCGGGAACGCTCCGGCGTAGTGCTCGGTGAGGATGGCGAAGAAGCGCTCGATCGAGCCGAAGAGGGCGCGGTGGATCATCACCGGGCGCTTCTTCGAGCCGTCGGAGGCGGTGTACTCGAGCTCGAAGCGCTCGGGCTGGTTGAAGTCGAGCTGGATCGTCGACATCTGCCAGGTCCGGCCGATGGCATCGCGGGCCTGGACCGAGATCTTCGGGCCGTAGAACGCGGCTCCACCCGGGTCGGGGACCAGCTCGAGGCCGGACTCGACGGCGACGGCGCGCAGCGACTCGATCGCCGACTCCCACTGCTCGGGGTCGCCGACGAACTTCGGGTTGCCCTCCTCGTTGGTGGAGAGCTCGAGGTAGAAGTCGTCGAGGCCGTAGTCGCGCAGGACCTGGAGCACGAACTCGAGGTTGCGGGTCAGCTCGGCCGACACGTCCTCCTGCGTGACGTAGATGTGCGCGTCGTCCTGGGTCAGCCCGCGGACGCGGGTGAGGCCCTGCAGGGTGCCGCTCTTCTCGTAGCGGTACACGGTGCCGAACTCGGCCAGGCGCAGCGGCAGCTCGCGGTAGCTGCGCCCGCGCGAGCGGAAGATCAGGTTGTGGAACGGGCAGTTCATGGGCTTCAGGTAGTAGTCCTGGCCCTGGCGGGTGACGGTGCCGTCCTCGTCCTGCAGCTCGTCGAGGTGCATCGGGGGGAACATGCCCTCGGCGTACCACTGCAGGTGGCCGCTGGTCATGAAGAGGTCGCCCTTGGTGATGTGCGGCGTGTAGACGAGCTCGTAGTCGTGGGCGAGCAGCTGCTCGCGCATGTACTGCTCGATCTCGTAGCGGATGATGCCGCCCTTGGGGTGGAAGACCGCGAGGCCGGAGCCGATCTCGTCCGGGAACGAGAAGAGGTCGAGCTCGTGGCCGAGCTTGCGGTGGTCGCGGCGGGCGGCCTCCTCGAGGCGGGCCTGGTGCGCGCGCAGCTCGTCCTTCGTGGGCCAAGCGGTGCCGTAGACGCGCTGCAGCTGCGGGTTCTTCTCCGAGCCGCGCCAGTAGGCCGCGGCGTTGCGGGTCAGCGCGTAGCCGCTGCCGATCATCCGGGTGTTGGGCAGGTGCGGGCCGCGGCAGAGGTCCTTCCAGACCGTCTCGCCGGTGCGGGGGTCGACGTTGTCGTAGATGGTGAGCTCAGCGCCGCCCACCTCGACCGACTCGCCGTCGGCGCCCGCGCCCTTGAGGCCGATCAGCTCGAGCTTGTACGGCTCGGCGGCCAGCTCGGCGCGCGCCTCGTCCTCGGTGACGACGCGGCGCACGAAGCGCTGGCCCTGGCGGATGATGCGGTCCATCGCCTTCTCGAGCGCCTTCATCGCCTCGGGCGTGAAGGGCTCGGTGACGTCGAAGTCGTAGTAAAAGCCGTCGGTGACGGGCGGGCCGATGCCGAGCTTCGCCTCCGGGTTGCTCTGCTGCACGGCCTGCGCGAGCACGTGCGCGGCGGAGTGGCGGAGGATGCTCAAGCCGTCGGGCGAGGAGATCAGGACGGGCTCGATGCTGTCGCCGGGGACGACGTCGGCGGCCAGGTCCTTCAGCTCGCCGTTGACGCGGATCGCGACGACCGCCCGGTCGGTGAAGTGCGTGAACCCCGTGCCGGCCTCGGTGACGACGGCGGCGTCGGCGGTGGGACGGGACGATTCGGGGACGTTCGACGTTGCGTTCGACACGCGCGGGTGCTCCTCTGGGGCTGGGGGACCCCTCGACTTTAGTCGTCGGCGCGGCCGCCTCGACGCGTCGACGCGGCCCGGGAGGTGACCTCCCGGGCCGCGCAGGGATTCCCGCGCCCCGTCTCGATTCCTGGCGATCGGGGGCGGCAGTGCTCCCCTGGCGCCGGGGCGCGACCCGATCGCACTCCCGGCACCGGGACGATTCTAGGAGGATCGCTGAGGAGCGCCCGGGAGTCGGTCGAGGATGTCACCCCTTCTACGACCCTCTTACTGGGGCCACGCACCGGGTTGCCAGGAGCGCTATGTTCGGCTGAGAACCACCCGACCACCGGGACCGGAGCGCACGAACCCTGTCGTGCCGCGCCGCCCCGACGCGAGGCCCCACCTCGACCGATCTGCTCATCCTGGGAGTACGACGGTCACAGCGGTGCCGACGTGGCGACGATGCATCGCGGCCCCGAAACCGCGACGTCCTCTGAGCCCGCCCTGCAGTACCCCCCTTCCCTGTAAACCCGAAATGCAGGTTGATCCTTTGTATGCACCACTGGTGCGCGCCTCCAGCGCGCCCACACGGCTCCCTCCCTCCTCGAGACCCCGTCGCCTCCCCCCGGCGACCCGGCATACGAGCGGCGGTGAGAGCAGGAGACCGCGGTGACCGCCGTCTCCACCGCGGCCCCGACTCCTCAGCGCGATCCGCGCGCCCTCGTCCTCGTTCCGGCACCGCCGGCGGAGGCCTCGAGCTGGCGACGCCGATTCTCGCGGAGGGTCCTGGCCGCGGACGTCTTGGTCGTGCTCGGGTCCGTGTCGCTGGCCGCCGGCCTGCGCTCGACCGTCGAAGCGCGATCCGCCGAGGCGCGCTCGGCCGACCTCGTGGTCGCCGGCGTCCTCGGCACCCTCTGGGTCTGCTCCGTCCTCCTCGCCCAGCGGCGCCTCGCGCACCGCATCGGAGCGGGAGCGGACGAGTTCCGCCGTCTGCTCTCGGCGACGGTCGCGACGTTCGGCCTCGCCTCCGTCGCCTCGGTCCTCACCCACGTCGACCTGCCGCGGGTGCACGTGCTGATCGCCCTGCCCGTCGGGCTCGGCGGGATGCTGGCGGCGCACGCCCTCAGCCGCGGGCACCTGGCCCGGGAGCGACGGGCCGGCCGTGCCCTGTCCCGGGTGATCGTCGTCGGCAGCGCCGGCGACGTGACGCACATCGTCACGCAGATCGACCGCCGGCGCGGCCGCGTCGAGTACGACGTCGTCGGCGTCGCGCTCTCGACCGGCGGTGAGCGCACGCTCCTCGCCGACCCGCGGCGCTCGATCACCGTGCGCGGCCGCTCGATCCCGGTCGTCGGAGCGATCGACACGATCGCCCAGGCGGTCGTCGAGCAGCGCGCCGACGCGGTCGTCGTGGCCGGTCAGGTGGACGGCGGCGACGCCTACCTCCGCCGGCTCTGCTGGGCGCTCGAGCCGTTCGCGGTCGAGCTGGTGCTCGCACCGGGGCTCAGCAGTGTCGCCGGACCGCGCATCCACTGGCGCCCGGTGGACGGTCTCCCGCTGATGCGGGTCGAGCCGCCGCGCTACTCCGGTCCGCGCCACGCGCTCAAGCGGGTGCTCGACGTGAGCGTCTCGGCCCTCGCCCTGCTGGTGCTCTCGCCGCTGCTGGCCGTGCTCGCGGTGATGATCCGCCGCGACAGCACCGGGCCCGCACTCTTCCGGCAGCAGCGGGTCGGCCGCGCCGGTCACCTCTTCACCATGCTCAAGTTCCGCTCGATGAGCATCGACGCGGAGTCGCGGCTGGCGGAGCTGAGCGCGGCGAACGAGGGCTCCGGCCTGCTGTTCAAGCTGCGCGACGATCCACGGGTGACCCCGCTCGGCCGCGTGCTGCGGCGGTACTCGCTCGACGAGCTGCCCCAGTTCTGGAACGTGCTGCGCGGCAGCATGAGCCTGGTCGGCCCGCGCCCGCCGCTGCTGAGCGAGGTGGAGCGCTACGACGACGTCGTGAACCGCCGCCTCTACATCAAGCCCGGCATCACCGGGCTCTGGCAGACCGGCGGCCGCTCCGAGCTCGATTGGGAGGACGGGATCCGACTCGACCTCTACTACGTCGAGAACTGGTCGCTGGCCGGCGACCTGCTCATCCTCTGGCGGACCCTGCGCGTGATGCTCCGCCCGGTCGGCGCGTACTGACGCACGACCGCTCCCCTCCTCTCCTCTCCCTCTCCTCCTCCGGCGCTCTCCCCGCCGTCCCCTCCCTCGGCGCGCCCTGACGCGCCGTCCCCACCCGTCCGCGCGCTCCTTCTCCCTGGTCGGAGCGCCCGGTCCCCTCGGCGTGCCCGCATGCCGCCCTCCTCACCCGAAGGAACCCGCCATGACCACCACCATCCCCTCCCGGAGGCTCCGCGTCGCGCTCGTCGGCGCCGGCTACTGGGGCCCGAACCTCGCCCGGAACTTCTCCGCCAGCGCCGACTGGGACCTGGTCGCGATCTGCGACCTCGACCCGGTCCGCGCGGAGGCCGTCTCCCGCGCCAACGGCTCCGTGCCGGTGCTGCGCTCGCTCTCGGACGTCCTCGACCTGCCGGGACTCGACGCCATCGCCATCGCCACGCCGGCGCGCACCCACCACGCGATCGCCATGGCGGCGATCGCCGCGGGACTGCACGTGCTGGTCGAGAAGCCGCTCGCCGACTCGAGCGTGCTCGGGATCGACATGGTGAACGCCGCCGAGCGCGCCGGTGTCGTGCTGATGGCCGACCACACCTACTGCTACACGCCCGCCGTGCTGAAGATGAAGGAGCTGATCGCCGCCGGCTCGCTCGGCGACGTGCTCTTCGTCGACGCGGTGCGGATCAACCTCGGTCTGATCCAGCCCGACGTCGACGTGTTCTGGGACCTCGCCCCGCACGACCTGTCGATCCTCGACTTCATCATCCCCGGCGGCCTGCGCCCCGGGAACGTGGCCGCCCAGGGCTCCGACCCGCTCGGCTCCGGGCGCGCCTGCGTCGGCTACCTGACCGTCCCGCTCGGCCAGGGCGCCATCGCCAACGTTCACGTGAACTGGCTCAGCCCGACCAAGATCCGCCGGATGGTGATCGGCGGCTCGCGGCGCACGCTGGTCTGGGACGACGTGAATCCGCAGCAGCGCCTCAGCGTCTTCGACCGCGGCGTCGACCTCGGCACCTCGCTCCGCGGCGGGACCTCCCGCCACGACGCGGCGATCTCCTACCGCCTCGGCGACACCTGGTCGCCCGCCCTGCCCGAGCGCGAGCCGCTCGCCGACATGGTCACTGAGTTCGCGACCTCGATCTCGGAGCGCCGCGCGCCCCGCACCGACGGCCGCGCCGCCCTGCGCGTCCTCAGCGTCCTGGAGCAGGTCAGCGACCGGCTGCTCGACGCCGGCCAGGTCAGCCGCACCACCGCTCCGGCGGTCCGCCTGGAGGAGGCGTCGTGGCTGAGCTGACCCCCTCCCCCGTCTCGCTCGAGGGCGCCGAGGTCCTGGTGACCGGCGGTGCCGGCACCATCGGCTCGACGATCGTCGACCGCCTCCTCGACACCGGCGTCAGCCGGGTCGACGTCCTCGACAACCTCGTCCGCGGGCGCCGGCAGAACCTCGAGCACGCGCTCGCGGACGGCCGGGTCAGGCTGATCGAGGGCGACATCCGCGACCGCGCGATGGTCGACTCGGTCGTCCGCGGCAAGGACGTCGTCTTCCACCAGGCGGCGATCCGGATCACCCAGTGCGCGGAGGACCCGCGCCTGGCCTTCGACGTCCTCGCCCAGGGCTCCTTCACCGTCTTCGAGGCGGCGGCGGCGCACGGCGTGGGCCGGGTGGTGGCCGCGTCCAGCGCCTCCGTCTACGGACTCGCGACGCAGTTCCCCACTCCCGAGAGCAACAACCCCTACGCCAACGACACGATCTACGGCGCGGCGAAGGCCTTCTCGGAGGGCATGCTCACCAGCTTCGGCGCGATGAACGGCCTGCGCTCGACGGCGCTGCGCTACTTCAACGTCTACGGACCGCGGATGGACGTGCACGGCCTCTACACCGAGGTGCTCGTGCGCTGGATGGAGCGGATCGAGGCGGGCGTCCCGCCGCTGATCATGGGCGACGGCGCGCAGACGATGGACTTCGTGCACGTGGACGACGTCGCGCGGGCCAACGTGGTCGCGGCGACGGCGGGCCGCGACGGCGCCTTCAACATCGGCACGGGGGTCGAGACCAGCCTGCTGGAGCTCGCCCGCACGCTGCTGCACGTCATGGAGTCCGACCTCGACGTCGTCTTCGCACCGGCGCGCTCGGTCAACGGCGTCACCCGCCGCCTGGCCGACACCCGGGCGGCGCGCGACGAGCTCGGCTTCGTCACCGCGTACGACCTGGAGAGCGGTCTGCGCTCCCTGGTCGAGTGGTGGCGCGCCGAGCGGCTGGACGCCCCCGTCCTGAGCGGAGCGACCCGATGAGCGCGGCGAGCACCGGCGCGGCGAGCACCGGCGCGGCGAGCACCGGGCGCATCGACGTGATGCGCCCCTGGCTGGGCACCGAGGAGAGCGACGCGCTCGCCGAGGTGATCGCTTCCGGCTGGATCGCGCAGGGCCCCCGGGTCGCGCGCTTCGAGGCGGCCTTCGCCGAGGCGATGGGCGTCGGCCACGCGGTCGCGCTGTCCAGCTGCACCACGGCCCTGCACCTCGGGCTCGTGGTCGGCGGCGTGAGCGCCGGGGACGACGTCGTGGTCCCCTCCTTCTCCTTCATCGCGACCGCCAACGCGGTCGTGCACGCCGGCGGCCGGCCCGTCTTCGCCGACGTCGACCCGGTCACGGGCAACGTCACCGCGGAGACGATCGCCGCGGCGCTGACCCCGGCCACCCGCGCGGTGATCGCGGTCGACCAGGGCGGCGTGCCCGTCGACCTCGAGCCGATCCGCGCACTCTGCGACCCGCTCGGTGTCCTCGTCCTCGAGGACGCCGCCTGCGGCGCGGGCTCGCGCTACCGCGGCCGCTCCGTCGGCGCCGGCGCGGCTCTGACCGCCTGGTCGTTCCACCCGCGCAAGCTCCTCACCACCGGTGAGGGCGGGATGCTCACGACGGACGACGCGAACCTCGCGGCCCGCGCCCGCCGCCTGCGCGAGCACTCGATGTCCGTCTCCGCGGCGGACCGGCACGGCAGCGTGCTCGCCGCACCGGAGCACTACGACGAGGTCGGCTTCAACTTCCGGATGACCGATCTGCAGGCGGCCCTCGGCCTCGTGCAGCTCGGCCGGCTGCCGGCACTGATCGAGCGCCGCCGGGCGCTCGCGGCCCGCTACGCGGCGGCCTTCGCCGACGTCCCGGGCCTGCGCACGGTGACCGACCCGGAGCACGGCACGAGCAACTTCCAGTCGTTCTGGATCGAGGTCGGCGACGACTACCCGCTCGAGCGCGACGGCCTGATGGCCGAGCTCGCCTCCCGCGACGTCTCCGCCCGCCGCGGCATCATGGCGGCCCACCGCCAGCCGCCGTACCGCGCCCACCCGAACGCGGACCGACTGCCCGTCACCGAGCGCCTGACCGACCGGACGCTGATCCTGCCGCTCTTCCACGCCCTCACCGAGCAGGACCAGGACCGGGTGATCGAGGCCGTTCTGGCCCCGTCGCGCCTGGCCCGCGAGCACGAGACGGCGGTCCTCCGTGCGTGATCTGATCCTGGTCGGCGCGAGCGGACTGGCGCGCGAGACCCTCGCCCTCCTCTCCGTGAGCGGCAGCCACCGCGTCATCGGCGTGGTCGACGACGGCGCCGCGCGCTGGGGCACCGAGATCTCGGGAGTCCCCGTGATCGGCGGCCTCGACGCGATCGCCGAGCACCCCCGCGCCGAGATCGCCGTCTGCGTCGGCCACGGCAGCGGCCGGGCGCGCATCGTCGACCGCCTCCGCGCGCTCGGCGTGCACGACCACCGCTACGCGCGGATCGTGCACCCGGCCATCCACGTGCCCGACGACTGCCGGATCGGCGCGGGGAGCATCCTGCTCGCCGGCGTCGTGCTGACCGCGGATGTGGCGATCGGCCGGCACGTGGTGGCGATGCCGAACGTGACCCTCACCCACGGCGACCGCATCGGCTCGTTCGCCACCCTCTGCGCCGGGGTCACCCTCGGCGGCGGGGTGCGGGTGGGCGAGGAGGCGTACCTGGGCATGGGTGCCTCCGTCCGCGAGCGCTCGCGGATCGGCCGCCGGGCGACGCTCGGCATGGGCGCGGTGCTGCTGCGCGATCAGCCGGCCGGCGAGACCTGGCTGGGCGTGCCCGCGGCTCCGCGGATCGAGCCCGACGCCGTCCGGCGCACGGACAGCACCCTCGAAGGAGCGTCCGCATGAGCGCCGTCCGCGGGCACCGGTCGCCGGTGCTCCCCCTCTCCGGCCCGGCGCCGCTCGTCTCGGTCGTGATCGCGGCCGTCGACGGCGCATCTCCCCTCGCCGCGCTGGCGAGCGTCCTCGCGCAGCGCGGCGTCCGGCTGGACGTCGTCGTCGTGACGGACGCGGATCCGGTCGTCGACGACGAGCGCGTGCGCGTGCTCGAGGTGCCCGCCGGCCTCGGCACGATCGCCGCCCGCAACGCCGGGCTCGCGCTCGTCCGCGGCGAGTCCGTGCTGGTGCTGCCGAGCACCGACGCGCTCACCGCCGGGGCGCTCGAGCGGGCGGCGGCCCTGCTGGCCGCGCACCCGTGGGTAGGCGCCGTGCACGGCGACGCCGAGATCTCGGTCCGGCCCGCGACCGCGGCCACCGGGCGCGTGGAGTGGACGCTGTGGAGCGGGGCCGACTGGATCGAGCGCACGAGCCGGCACGGCTCCGACCTCCTGGTCGACCACGCCGTGCTGGTCCGCCGCTCGATCGCCGACGCTCTCGGCGGCTACGCCGAGGACCTCCCCCGCACCGCCGACCTCGACTACGGGCTGCGGCTCGCGGCGCTCGGCGGGATCGGCCGCATCAGCGGCGTCGTCCAGACCCGCTGCCACCCGCAGCCGAGCAGCGACCCGCTGGCGGAGCTGCGCGAGCGCCGCGGCACGATCGAGCACTTCTTCACCAGCGCCGGGCACGACTCCTCCGGCCGCCGGGCGCAGGGCGGGGACCGCCGCGCGAACGCCGGCCGCGCCCTCGCCCACGAGGCGATGGGCCGGGCGCTGCGCAGCCGCGCCTCGGCACGCCCCGAGGATCAGGCCGAGGGCGCCCGCTTCGCCTCGATCGCCGCCGAGTGCTGGCCGGCGGTCGTCGACACGGCCGAGTGGCGGCGGTTCGTCCGCGCCGGCGAGCGCGCTCGGAAGCCGCTCTCGTGACCGCCGTCGAGTCCCCTCCGGTCTCCGCGGGCCGGAGCCGCATCGCATCGGCCCTGGGCTGGAGCGCGCTCAGCACGATCGCGCTCCGGCTCGGCAGCCTCGCCCTGGGCGTCGTGCTGGCCCGGCTGCTCGCGCCCGAGGCGTTCGGCGTCTACGCGCTCGCGCTCACCGTGCAGTCGGTGCTGATGGCGCTGTCCGACTTCGGACTCAGCACCGATCTGATCCGCTCGAGCGAGCCCGAGCGGCGCGCGCCGACCGTGGCCGTGCTCGGCCTGGTCCTCGGCGGGACTCTCGGCGCGGCGATGGCGGCCTCGGCGCCGATGATCGCCGCGGCGACGGGCTCGCCCGAGACGGCCGGCGTGCTGGCGGTCCTCGCGATCACCCTGCCGCTGGCCGGGGCAGGAGTGGTCCCCTACGCCGCGCTGCAGCGCCGCTTCGCTCAGCGGCCGCTCTTCCTGATCGCCGCCGTCGACTTCGTCGTCTCCACCGCGATCACCCTGGCGCTGCTCGCCGCCGGGACCGGGGTGCTGGCGCTCGCCGTCGCCCGCGTCGTCGCGCAGACCTGCACGATGGTGCTGCTCTTCGTCGCCGCCCGCGAGCGGCCGCGCCTGGGGTGGGACCGCGCGATCGCCCCCTCCGCGCTGCGCTTCGGCCTGCCGGTGGCGATCGCCAACCTGATCTCCTGGGGCGTGCTCGGCACCGACAAGGTGGTGATCGCCGGGCTGATCGAACCGGTGGCGCTGGGCTACTACGTCCTCGCGTTCAACATCTCGACCTGGCCGATGACCGCGGTGGGCCAGGTGGTCCGCTCCGTCGCTCTGCCCGCGTTCTCCCGGGCGCACGAGGACGGCCGCCCCCTGCCCGTCGCCGCGGCGACCGGGCTGACCTGGGCGCTCGCCGCTCCGCTCGGCGCGCTGCTCGCCGCCCTGGCCGCCCCGCTCGTGCACGTCGTCTACGGCGAGCGCTGGGCTCCCGCCGCGGCGGCGCTGGGGCTCCTCGGCGTCGTCGGCGCGCTGCGGGTGGTGGCCGATCTCTTCAGCTCGGCGGCACTCGCGAAGGGCGGCTCCGGCCGCGTCGCGATCGTGCAGGGCGTCTGGTTCGCGGCGCTCACGCTCGCGCTCGTCCCGGCGGTCCTGGGCGGCGGCTTCGTCGGCGCGGCCTGGGCGCAGATCGGGGTGGCCGCGCTCGTGGTCGGTCCCGTCTTCGCCTGGCTGCTGCGCTCGATCGACGTCGACCTGCGCGCCGTGGGCCGCTCCCTGCTGCCGCCGGCGCTCGCCGCGGCGGCCGCGGCCGGTGCCGCGCTGCTCGTCCCGATCGGCCTCGACGCCGTCGGCCTCGATGCCGACTGGCTCGCCCTCCTCGGGGGCGGCGCGACCGGCGGCGTCCTCTACCTCCTCCTCCTGCGGACCTGGCTGCTGCGCCGGGTCCGCGAGCTCACCTCCGACCGAAGGAACCCGTCATGACCACCGAGCCGATCGTCCCGCTCGCCGATCTGCACCTCCAGCACCTCGTCGTCGCCGACGTGATCCGGGAGGGCTTCGACCGCGTGCTCGCGGACTCGTCGTTCGTCCGCGGTCCGGACGTGTCCCGCTTCGAGGAGGAGTTCGCCGCGTACTGCGACGTGCGGCACACCGTCGGCGTCGGCAACGGGACGGACGCGCTCGAGCTCGCCCTCCTGGCGCTCGACCTCGCACCCGGCGACGAGGTGCTCGTCCCCGCGAACACCTTCGTGGCGACCGCCGAGGCCGTCGTGCGCGCCGGCGCCCGGCCGGTGTTCGTCGACTGCGACGACGACTACCTGATCGACGTCGACTCGGCCGCGGAGGCCGTCGCTCCCCGCACCCGCGCGGTGATGGCCGTGCACCTCTACGGGCAGTGCGCCCCGGTGGAGCGGCTGTCCGCCGCTCTCGGCGAGGAGGTGCGGATCGTCGAGGACGCCGCGCAGGCCCAGGGCGCCCGGCGCTTCGGCGCCCGCGCAGGCTCGCTCGGCGCCATCGCCGGCACCAGCTTCTACCCGGGCAAGAACCTCGGCGCCTACGGCGACGCGGGCGGAGTGATGACCGACGACGACGAGCTCGCCGCGGCAGTCCGGCGCCTCGGCAACCACGGCGGCCTCAGCGCCTACCGGCACGACGTGGTCGGCACGAACTCGCGGCTCGACTCGCTGCAGGCGGTCGTGCTGAGCGCGAAGCTCGCGCACCTGGACGAGTGGAACCAGCAGCGCCGCGACGCCGCCGCCCGCTACGCCGAGCTCCTCGACGGCGTCGACGGGCTGGTCCTCCCCCGCACCGCGCCGGGCAACGAGCACGTGCACCACCTCTACGTCGTGCGCACCCCGGAGCGGGAGCGCCTGCGCGCCGCGCTCGCGGAGGCCGGCGTCGCGACCGGAGTGCACTACCCGACCCCGGTGCACCTGCTGGCCCCGTTCCTCCCCGCCTCCGGCCGCCCGCGCCCGCTGCCGCGCGCCGAGGCGTTCGCCGGGCAGCTGCTGACGCTGCCGCTGTTCCCCGGCATCACGGCGGCGCAGCAGGAGTACGTGGCGGAGTCGCTGATCGCCGCGCTGCGGAGCACGACCTCCGCCGCCCCGAGCCCGGCGGGGGTGCTGTCGTGACGACCGCCGTCGCCGCGGGGACCCGGCGCGGTCGCACGGTGCCGGTCGAGGACGTCGACACCTCCGACGCCACCGTCTCGGTCCTCATCCCGCTGCACGACTACGCGCAGTTCCTGCCCGCCGCCGCGGCGAGCGCCCTCGGCCAGACGGGCGTCCGCGTGCAGCTGGTGATCGTCGACGACCGCTCCACCGACGACTCGCTCGCGGTGGCCCGCTCGATCGCGGCCGGCGACGACCGCGTCCTGGTGCTGGCGAACCCGCGGAACCTCGGTCCCGTCGGCAGCGTGCTCGCCGCGCTGGCCGTGGCGACCGGCGAGTTCTCCTGGTATCTCGACGCCGACGACGTGATCGCTCCGGGCGCCCTGGCCCGCGCGGTCGCCGTCGCCCGCGCGCACCCGTCGGTCGGGCTGGTCTACGGCCACCCCGTGCACTTCCCGGACGGGTCGGTGCTGCCGACCGCGCGGACGACTCCGACGTCGTGGCTGCTCTGGTCCGGCGGCGACTGGCTGCACGAGCGCTGCCGCACCGGGCTCAACGTGATCACCTCGCCCGAGGTGCTCGTGCGCCGGTCCGTCCTCGACCGCGTCGGCTGGCCCCGGCCGCTGCCGCACACCTACGACATGGAGCTCTGGCTGCGCCTCTCGGCCGCGTCCGACGTCGCCTACATCCAGGGCGTCGACCAGGCCTGGCACCGCGAGCACGCGGGCAGCCGCTCGGACACCGTGACGCCGCTGCACGACCTGCGCGAGCGCCTGCTCGCCTTCGAGACCTTCTTCGCCGATCCCGGCGGACCGCTCGAGCGGCGCGACGAGCTCGAGCACCTCGCCCGGCGGGCCCTCGCCCGCGACGCCCTCGTCAAGGGCGCGCAGCGCTTCGACAGCGGCGGCGCCACCGCGGCGGACCTCGAGGAGCACCTCGGCTTCGCGCACCAGGTCTACGGCGACGCGGCCCGGCTGCCCGAGTGGGAGCGCCTGCAGTCGCGGCTGCTGAGCGCGCCGAGCGACCGCTTCTCCCCGCGCTTCCTGCTGGAGCGGGTGCTGCGGCGCCTGCGCACCGACCGGTCCTGGCGCCGCTGGCACCGCGAGGGGAGCTTCTGATGCGCGCCTCCCGCGTCCCCCGCGAGCTCGTCCGGCGCCTGCGGAGCACCGGCGGCCGCGATGTGCTGCAGCGCGCCGTCCGCTCGCTCGGCGACCGCGTCGGCGTCCGCGAGCTCGACATGCCGCTGCTCCCCGGCGACATCGCCGACTCCGGTCTCCTCGATCTGCCCGGCGCCCCGGTCCGCGCCGAGGGCCCCGCGTCGATCGGCTGGATCTGCACCCCGCCCGACCGCGGCTCCGGCGGCCACACCACCCTGTTCCGGATGGTGCAGGGCCTGGTCGCGCGCGGCCACCGCTGCACCCTCTTCCTCTACGACCGGCACGGGGCCGACTTCGAGACCCGCGCCGCGATCATCCGCGCCGGCTGGCCGTGGCTCGACGTGGACATCCGCAGCGCCGACGACGGCGTCACCGGCGTGGACGCGGCCGTCGCGACCTCCTGGGAGACCGCGCACGTGCTCGCCACCCGAGGAACGGCGCCGATGGCCCGGCTGTACTTCGTGCAGGACTACGAGCCGTTCTTCCACCCGCGCGGGACCCTCGCGGCCCTGGCGGAGGACAGCTACCGATTCGGCTTCCGCACGATCGCCCTCGGCGAGATGGTGCGCTCGCACCTCGACGCGCTCGGCGTCACGAGCGACCTCGCGCCGTTCGGCTGCGACACCACCACCTACACGCTGGACAACCCCGACGGCGAGCGCTCGGGCGTGGTGTTCTACGCCAAGCCCGCCGCCGACCGGCGCGGCTACCTGCTCGGCCGGCGGGCGCTCGCGCTCTTCCACGCCGAGCACCCCGAGGTGCCGATCCACGTCTACGGCACGGCGCCCGGAGTGTGGGACGTGCCGGTGATCGAGCACGGCACCCTCGCGCCGAGCGAGCTCGCCGCGCTCTACAACCGCTGCTCGGCCGGCATCGCCCTCTCCTTCACCAACATCTCGCTGGTGGCGGAGGAGCTGCTCGCCTGCGGCGCCGTCGCCGTGGTGAACGACGCCGTCGACGCCCGCGCGGACCTGCCGCACCCCGGCGCGAGCTGGGCCCGCCCGACTCCGGCGGGCATCGCGGAGGCGCTCGGCCGCGCGGTCGACGCCGCCCGTCCCGGCCGCGAGGTCGCCACCGGCGTCCGGCACGGCTGGGGCGTCGCCCAGGAGGTCGTCGAGCGCGTCGTCCTCGACGAGCTCGCCCGGACGACCCTCGCCGGCCCGGCACGCACCGCGGCCGCTGCCCCCGCCCCCGCACTCGTCCCCTCACTCGCCCCCGCTCGATCGGAGAGCTGACCCATGACCCTCGAAACCCACCGCCGGGTCGTCCTCGGCGGCAGCCCCGTCGATCTCGCCCGGCACGAGGAGGCGGTCCGCACCATCGCGGACCGCGCCGCCGCCCTGCACGACGCGCCGCTGGGCGTCCTCTCCGTGAACGTCGACCACGTCAACCACTTCGGCCACGGCGGACGCTGGCAGCACGTGCTCGAGCGTCGCGCCCTGCCGGTCGCCGAGGCGCCGACCCTCGTCCTGGTCCCCGTGGCCGAGGGCGAGACCGAGTGGACCGACGCGCCGCTGGACGTCCCGGCCCGCCCGGTCGAGTGGCTCTCGCTCATCGACGGCAGCCCGATCGCCAAGCAGGCCGAGCGCCTCACCGGCGTCTCCTGGCCGCGCCTGGCCGGCAGCGACCTGATCGGGCCGCTGCTGGACCGCGCCGCGACCGACGGCGTGCGCGTCGGCGTGCTCGGCGGCTCCGAGGTCGCGCAGTCGCGGTTGCGCGCCCGCCTGTCCGAGGAGCGGCCCGACCTGGTGATGGCCGGGCTCTGGTCGCCCTCCCGGGCCGAGCTCGCCGACCCCGCCGCCAACGCCGCGCTGGTCGAGTCGATCCGCGGCGCGCGGGTCGACCTGCTCATCGTCGGACTCGGCAAGCCCCGCCAGGAGCTCTGGATCGACGAGCACGGCCCGCGCACCGGCGCGCACGTGCTGCTGGCCTTCGGCGCGGCCGTCGACTTCCTCGGCGGCTCCGTCCGCCGAGCGCCGCAGTGGGTCGCCGACCGCGGCGTGGAGTGGCTCTGGCGCCTCGCCCTCGAGCCGCGCCGCCTCGCGCGCCGCTATCTCGTCGAGGGGCCGCTCGCCTACGCGAGCCTGCGCCGGCACAGCTCGACCACCCCGCAGCGCGGCCCCGTGCTCGGCAGGGCCGCGCAGCCCGCCGCGCCGTCCCCCGTGCTGCCCGTGGTCCTGCCCGGCGGAAGCGCCCGCTTCGTCGGAGCCGGCGAGCGCGCCGACGTCGCCGCCCTCGTCGTCAGCTACCGCTCGGCCGCGACGATGGAGCGCCTGCTGACGAGCCTGCGCGCGGAGGCCGCGACCGGCGTCCGGATCCGCGTGGTCGTCGTCGACAACGCCTCCGACGACGGCTCGCTCGCCCTCGCCTCGGCGCACTCCGACGTCGTCGCCGTCGACGCGGGGGCCAACGTCGGCTACGCCGCCGCGATCAACATCGCCCGGCGGCACGCGGGCGACGCGGGTGCGCTGCTGGTGCTGAACCCCGATCTGGTCGTGCTGCCCGGCGCCGTCTCGACGCTGCTGGCGCGGATGGACTCCTCCTCCGCGGGCATCGTGGTGCCGCTCCTGCTCGACGCCGCGGGCGCCCCGTCGCGCTCGCTCCGCCGCGAGCCGACCCGGCTGCGCGCCCTCGGCGACGCAATGCTCGGCGACAAGGTCCTCGACCGCCCCGCGTTCTCCAGCGAGACCGACAGCGACCCGGAGAGCTACCGGCACGCCCACCGGATCGACTGGGCCACCGGCGCCGCGATGCTGATCGACGCGCTGGTCGCCGCCCGCCTCGGCGACTGGGACGAGCGGTTCTTCCTCTACTCCGAGGAGACGGACTACTTCCGCCGCGCCCGCGACCTCGGCGCCGAGGCCTGGTTCGAGCCCGCCGCGCAGGTCGTGCACGACGGCGGCGGCTCCGGTTCCTCCACCGCCCTCGCCGCGCTGCTCGCCGTGAACCGGGTGCGCTACGTGCAGAAGTTCCACGGCGCGCTGTACTCGAGCACCTTCCGCCTCGTCGTGCTGGCGGCGGAGTCGGCCCGCAGCGCCCTCCCCGGCGCCCGAGGCCGCGAGCACCGGCACGCGGCCCTCGCGCTCGCGGTCGGCGCCCGGCTCGCCTCGCTCCCCTCCGGCGCGCTCGCCCGCCCGCTCGCCGCACCGCACCCGAGCGGCTCGGTCGTCGTCCCCGCGCACGACGAGGAGGCGGTGATCGCCCGCACCCTGGCGCCGCTGGCCGCCGCCGCTGCGAGCGGAGCCCTGGAGGTGATCGTCGTCTGCAACGCCTGCACCGACGCCACCGCCGAGATCGCGCGCGGCTTCGCCGGCGTCACCGTGGTCGAGATCGCCGAGGCGTCCAAGACCGCGGCCCTGAACGCGGGCGACGCGGTGGCCGCCACCTGGCCGCGCCTCTACCTCGACGCGGACGTCGGCGTCACGGCGGACGCGGTCTGGAACGTCTTCGACGCGGTCACCCGCGGCGGGCTGCTCGCCGCCCGGCCGACGGCGGTCTACGACGCGACCGGAGCCGACCCGCTGGTCCGCGCCTACTACCGCGCCCGCTCGCGCACGGCCTCGCTGCACACCGCGCTCTGGGGGGCCGGCGGCTACGCCGTCAGCGGCCCGGGACACGAGCGGATCGGGACATTCCCCGCGCTGATCGCCGACGACGAGTTCGTCGACGGCCGGTTCTCCGTCGCCGAGCGCGCCGTCGTCGCCACCGCCCCCGCGGTGGTGCAGGTGCCCCGGAGCGCGACCAGCCTGCTCGGCGTCCTGCGCCGCACCCAGCGCGGCAGCGCGCAGCTGGCGGCGGCGACCCCCGGCGGCGAGCGCCGCTCGTCCCGCACGGCCGTGCAGGTGCTGCGGGCCGCCCGGGGTCCGCTCGAGCTCGCCGACGCCGCCGTCTACCTCTGCTTCGCCCTCGCCAGCCGGCTGCCGGAGCGGCAGGCGGCGGGCTGGACCCGCGACGAGACCACCCGCCGGGCCTCCTCCGCGCAGTCGGGGGCCTGAGCCGTGGCCGTCATGATCGAGCGGACCGGACCACCGACGCTGCTGCGCCTGGTCGCCTACGCGCTGTTCCTCTTCCCCGCGGATCAGGTGCTCGCTCCCCTGGGCGCGTCCGGCTCGGTCGCGATGGTGCTCGCGCTGCTGCTCACCGGCGCGTGGGCGGCGTCGGCCCTGCTGGGGCTGCACGACCCGATCCCGATGCGCCACCCGGGGCGGGCCGCGCTCACCCTGCTGCTGCTCGTGAGCATCGCGTCCTACGTCCGCTACGCCGTCAACGACACCATCCCGCGCACCGGCGAGGGGCAGCTCAGCGCCGACCGCTGGCTGCTGCTGCTGCTCGCATCCGCCGGGATCGCCCTGGTCACCACCCAGAGCGTGCGCACCCTCGAGGACGCGCGGGTGCTGCTCGGCTCGCTCGTGAACGCGGCGTCGTTCTGCGCGATCGTGGCGATCATCCAGTTCACCACCCACGTCGACCCGGTCGAGTGGATCCGGAGCGTCATGGTCGGCTTCGTCGACAACGGCGGCAGCACGCCGTTCCAGGACCGGGACGGGCTCACCCGGGTGGCGGGCACCACCTTCCACCCGATCGAGCTCGCGGTCGTCTCGGCGATGCTCCTGCCGCTCGCCGTCTGGCGGCTGCTGTACGACCGGACGTCTCCGCGGTTCCTCCGCGCCGCCTCCTGCGTGCTGCT
This sequence comes from Rathayibacter sp. VKM Ac-2929, assembly GCF_022815495.1. Lineage (NCBI taxonomy): Bacteria > Bacillati > Actinomycetota > Actinomycetes > Micrococcales > Microbacteriaceae > Rathayibacter > Rathayibacter sp. VKM Ac-2929. The sequence goes on along the minus strand of NZ_JALGRV010000004.1, from coordinate 183,537 downwards.
GGTCGTCGCCCTGGCGCTGACGGTCTCGCGGTCGGGGGTGCTCTCCCTGGTGGTGGGCGCAGTCGTCTGCGCGGTCTTCCTGCCCGCGTACGCGCGGAGGTGGGGCTACGTGATCGCGCCCGTCGCCGTCGCGGCGTTCTTCGTGACCACGCCGGGTCTGCTCGGCACTCTCACCGGCTCGATCGGCGCGGGCACCAGCGACTCCTCGATCACCAACCGCCTCGACAACTACCCGCGCGTGGCGGCCCTCGTCGCGCACCAGCCCCTGCTGGGCACCGGCCCGGGCACCTACCTCCCGGACAGCGCCCTGCTCATCCTCGACAACCAGTACCTCGGCGCCGCCATCACGCTCGGCCTCCTCGGCGCCGTCGCGGTGCTCGCCTACTTCGGCGTCCCGGCCCTCTTCGGGCTGATCGCCGCCCAGTTCGCCCGGGACCCGCGCCTGCGCGCCCTGACCGGGAGCGTCGCCGCCTCCGCGACGGTCGCCGCGGTCGCCTCCGCCACCTTCGACTCACTGGGCTTCCCGGTGTTCGCCCTGCTGTACCCGTTCGTGCTCGGCCTGTCCGGGAGCTGCTGGCTCCTGGTCCGCGCCGAGCTCGGACTCCCCTCCGCCCTGAGCACGGACGCCTCCGTCCCCGCCCGCGGCGCGATCGATCACGTCCCAGAAAGGCTGTCCTGATGGACCCCGTCTCCGTTCTCCGCACCCTCTGGCGCCACCGGCTCCTCGCCGGCGTCGTCCTCGTGCTCACCGTCGCCGCGATGGCCTACGTCCTCGTCCTCTCACCGCGCACCTACGCCTCGACCGCGACCTACGCGCTGGTCAATCCGAAGCTGCCCTCCACCGCGGAGCTGGAGGCCGACCCGGCCCTCGCCGCGCTGAACTCCGACAACCCGTACCTGCGCTCCTCGGACAACTCGCTCGCCGCCCAGGTGCTCGTCACCGTGATGAACAGCGACGACACCGCGGACGCGCTCGCCGCGCAGGGTCTCAGCACCCAGTTCGCGGTCGAGCGCTCGGCCTGGGCCGGCCAGGGGCTGCTGCTGAGCGTGACCGCCGACGCACCGACGGCCGACGGCTCGCTCGCCACGACGACGGCGCTCGGCGACCGGCTCGTCGACACGCTGCGCAGCATGCAGACGATCAACGGCGCGGACGACCGCTACCTCTTCACCGCGCTCGAGGTGCAGACGCCCGGCAAGGCCGTCGAGCAGATCTCGGACCGGCTCCGTGCGGTGATCATGGTCGCCGTCGGCGGCGTGGTGCTGCTCTTCGGCGCGATCTCGATCGCCCGCGCCGTCGACGGCCGGCGCGCCGGACGACGGGGCGCCGCGGCCGGCACCTCGACGGCGGCGGCACCGTCTCCGCGCCTCCCGATCGCCGCGCCGAGCGCGACGACCTCCGCGCACGACGCCCCGCCCGCCTTCCGCGCCGCCCCGCACGCCGGGCACAGCACCCCGCCCGCCCTGGTCCGGCACCGCGACCCCGTCCCCGAGCGGAGCGGGCTCACCCCGCACCGCAGCTGAGCGGGCCGCGGCGCCGGACGCCGTGCGGGCCGGGCCCGGTGCGGGGCAGGCGCGGACCTCAGACCCGGCTCAGCACCCCGTCGCGCTCGACGTACTCCTCGCCGGTCTCCGGGCAGCGCCAGAGAGCGCCGTCCGCACCGTCTCCGGCCGCCTCGAGTCGCGCACCGGCCCGCCCGACCCAGCCGACCCGCCGGGCGGGCACGCCGACCACGAGGGCGAAGGGCGGCACGTCGGCTGCCACCACGGCGCCGGCCGCGACCATCGCCCAGGCACCGATGCGCACCGGAGCGACGCAGACGGCCCGGGCGCCGATCGCCGCGCCCTCCTCCACCACGACCCCGACGGCGTGCCAGTCGTCCGCCGACTTCAGCGCCCCGTCCGGAGTGACGGCGCGGGGCCGCAGGTCGTTCGTGAACACCACGGCGGGGCCGACGAACACCCCGTCGCCGAGCACGGCCGGCTCGTAGACGAGCGCGTGGTTCTGGATCTTGCAGCGGTCGCCGACCACGACGCCGGGGCCGAGGTAGGCGCCCCGGCCGATCACGCAGTCCCGGCCCACCCGGGCCCGCTCGCGCACCTGGGCCAGGTGCCAGACCAGCGTCCCGTCGCCGACCTCGGCGCGCGGATCGACGTCCGCCGACGCCTCGACGCGCGCCGGCCGCAGCGAGCGCCCGAAGCAGACCGAGTGCTCCGAGCCGAGGTAGGAGCCGAACAGCGGGATCGGCGCGTAGCCCTGCCGGGTGTAGAACCGGATCGCGTCCGGCTGCAGCGTGCCCGTCTCCAGCACCAGGCGGACCGCCCCGCGCTCGCGGGCCCTGTCCTCCAGCGCGGCGAGCACGGCCGCGGCGACTCCGGAGCCGCGGGCGGACCGGTCGACGAACATCCGCTTCACCTCGACGACGTCCGGCCCGAGCACCGAGTCCGGCAGCGGGCGCAGCCCGCCGCAGGCCATGGCGGCGCCGCCCTCGTCGACGGCGACGAGGAACACCGGCACGTCCTCGGCGGACGGCGGCGTCCCCGGCTCGTGGTCGTCCGAGCCGTAGCGCTCGTCCAGCTCGACCCGCTGCGCCGACCGCAGGCTCTCGGCCCGGGGGTCCGCCCACTCGACCTCGACGATGCTCCAGCCCATGGCTCCTCCTCCGGCGACCGCGCGGCGAGCCCGCTCGACGGGTCCATCCTGCCCTGCGCCGCGGTCCCGCACCCGGCGGCGACCGGGCGGGACGGCGCTCCCGGTCCCGCCGCCCGGCCGCACTGCTCCGCGCCGCCGTCCTAGAATCAGCGCATGCCCGACGACTCCGCCCCTCTTCCCGCGCCCGGCTGGTACCCGCACCCCGCCGACCTCGGTGCCGAGCTCTACTGGGACGGAGCGGCCTGGACGGATCGCTCGCGCCCCGCCGTGCCGCCCGCTCCCGCCTACGGGACGCCCGAGCCCGAGCAGCCCGCCACCCCCGGCTACGGAGCCGCGCCCGGGTACGGGGCCGCCCCCGGCTACGGAGCCGCCCCGCAGTACCCGGTCGCCCCGGGCTCCGGACCGGCCCCCGGCTACGGCCCGGCCGCCGGCTACGGCGCCGCCCCCGCACGCCGCAACTCCCTCGCGATCGCGAGCCTCGTCCTCGGCATCGCCAGCATCCTGATCAACCCGCTGCTCGTCCCGTCGATCCTCGCGATCGTCTTCGGCGTCCGCGGCCGGGCCGCCTCCGCGCAGCTCGGCGGCCGCGGCTTCGCCACCGCGGGCCTGATCACCGGTGTCATCGGCGTCGTCTTCGGAGTGCTGTCCTTCCTGGCACGCGCCGCCGGGCTCTCCAGCTGACAGGCGTGACGAGGCGGAGCGCCCCCTGGCTCTTCGTCGTCGCCGTGGCCCTGGTCGCGCTGGTCCTCCGCGGCCCGATCGTGGCCGTGGCTCCCGTCATCGACGCGATCCGCGACGACCTCGCGCTCTCCTCCGGCCAGGCGGGCGTCCTCACCAGCATCCCGGTGCTCTGCTTCGCCCTGGCCACGCCGCTGGCCCTGCTCGTGATCCGCCGGGTCGGGCCGGACGCCGCGGTGACCGTCACCGTGCTCGGCGTCGCCCTCGGCACGATCCTGCGCTCGGCCGGCGACGTGGTCTCCGTCGTCGCCGGCACGATCCTCATCGGCGTCTTCATCACCATCGGCAACGTCGTGGTCCCCGTCGTCATCCGCCGCGACGTCGCACCCGAGCGCGTCGACCTCACGACCGGCGTCTACACCGCCGCGCTCAACATCGGCTCGACCATCACCTCGCTCGGCACCGCGCCGCTCGCCCTCGTCCTCGGCTGGCGCGGTGCCCTGCTCGCCTGGCTGGTGCTCAACGTCCTGGCCGTCGCCGGCTGGCTGCTCGCCCGCGGACCCGCCCGGGCCCTCCGCCCCGCCCCGCGCCCGCCGGCCGCGCGCGGACCGCAGGAGCCGGCGCCCCGGATCTGGCGCAGCGCCACCGTGCTCGCGCTCGCGGTCTGCTTCGCCAGCCAGGCCTTCTCCTACTACGGCGTCACCGCCTGGCTGCCCTCGCTCCTGGTCGACCGCAACGGCTTCTCGATCGAGGCGGCCGGAGCGAGCTCCTCCGTCTTCCAGATCGCCGCGATCATCGGCGCGATCGGCGTCCCGCTGGTGGTGCGCCGGCTCCGCCCGCTCGGCAGCATCGTCCTGATCGGCGTGCTCTGGTGCACCGTCCCGCTCGGCCTGCTGCTCGCCCCGCAGCTCTGGGCGCTCTGGTGCCTGCTCGGCGGCGCGGCGCAGGGCGGCGGCATCACCGTCGTCTTCGTCCTGCTCGTGCGCCTCTCCCGCTCCGACCGGCACGCCTCGCGGCTCTCCGCCACCGTGCAGGGCCTCGGCTACGCCGTCGCGGCCACCGCCCCGACCGTGGTCGGCCTCGCGCACGACCTCAGCGGCGGCTGGGACGCCCCGCTGCTGATCGTGCTCACCGCGACCTGCTCCTTCCTGGCCTTCGGGATCCTCGCCGCGAGCCGTCAGGGCCGCAGCGTCTGAGGCACCGGCTGAGGCGCCGTCGCGGGAGCACGGCCCGCGGCCACCCGGTCGACGGCGCTGTCTGAGAGCGCTCCCCTCCCGGATCGGGCGGCGCGGCGTCAAGGGGCCACCGTTCTCCCGCGCGGGGCAATAGCGTGGCGGCATGGCCGAGAAGAGCACGACCCGCGAGAAGACCGCGCCCGAGCCCGACGACGCGCGCAAGCCGGACGACGTCACCGACATCACCAAGCGCTCCTGGTTCTACGTCCTGAAGAAGACCGGACGCGAGTTCGGCGCCGACCAGTGCACCGACCTCGCCGCCGCCCTCACCTACTACGCCGTGCTGGCGCTGTTCCCGGCGCTGCTCGCCATCGTCTCCGTCCTCGGCCTCTTCGGCCAGGCGCAGGCGACCACGCAGACCGTGCTCGACCTGGTCGGCAACCTGGCCTCCGCCGAGGTCGTCGACCTGCTGCGCGACCCGATCCAGTCGCTGGTCAACTCGCCGGCCGCCGGCGTCGCCTTCGTCACCGGTCTCGTCGGCGCGCTCTGGTCCGCCTCCGGCTACGTCGGCGCCTTCGGCCGCGCGATGAACCGCGTCTACGAGATCGACGAGGGCCGCCCGTTCTGGAAGCTGCGCCCGACCATGCTCGGCGTCACCGTCGTCACCGTGATCCTCATCGTCGTCGCCGCGCTCATCCTGGTGCTGAGCGGCCCGGTCGCCACCGCCGTCGGCGACGTCGTCGGTCTCGGCCCCGCCGCGCTGTCGGTCTGGAACATCGCCAAGTGGCCGGTGCTGGTGATCATCGCGGTGCTGACCATCGCGATCCTCTACTACTGGGCGCCGAACATCCGCCAGCCGAAGTTCCGCTGGATCAGCGTCGGCTCGATCCTCGCCCTCGCCATCTGGCTGCTCGCCTCCGTCGGCTTCGCCTTCTACGTCGCCAACTTCTCCAACTACAACAAGACCTACGGCTCGCTCGGTGGCGTGATCGTCTTCCTGCTCTGGATCTGGATCACCAACATCGCCCTGCTCTTCGGCGCCGAGTTCGACGCCGAGCTCGAGCGCGGCCGCGAGCTCCAGGCCGGCATCGAGGCGGAGGAGACCATCCAGCTCCCCCCGCGCGACACCGCCGCGAGCGACAAGAAGGCCGCGGTCCACGAGAAGGACGTGCGCGACGGCCGCTGGCTGCGCCTCTCCAGCGAGAACCGCGGCCAGAAGGGCCCCTCGCAGGACGACGAGGCCGCGAAGGACTCCGAGAAGGCGGCCGCGAAAGACTGAGACACCCGCGGACATGCTGGTCGAGCAACCGCAGCAGGTGGCGCCACGAGCTCATGCCGGTCGAGCAGCCCCGCAGGGGCGTATCGAGACCCACCGCACTCAGCACACCAGCTCCGCGGACTCCTGATCCGACGCCGGCGGATCTCGATACGCCCGCTCAGCGGGCTGCCCGATCAGCATGGCCGAGCTCCCGAGTCGCACTCGGTTCAGGACTCGAGCCGCCACAGCTCCCGGTAGTACTGCGCCCGCTCCTCGTCCGGCTCGATCCCGTACTCGCGGAGCAGCAGCGGCCCCCAGCCCTCGCCGTAGTTCCAGCCGAGGCTGACCGCCGCGACCGCGAGATCCGCCCAGCGATCGCCCACGCCGAGATCGCCCACGTCGACGGAGGCGCACCAGCGGCCGTCGCTGCCGATCAGAGTGTTCGGCGCGCAGGCGTCCCCGTGCACGACGACGGGCTCGTCCAGCGCCGGAGCCGCACCGAGCGCCGCGGGGCGCCGATCGAACCACGAGTCGCCGCGCAGCGCCGCGGGTACGTCGGCCACCGGCAGCGCGTGCACCGCCCGCAGTGCCGCCGCGATCGCCCGCACCGCCTCCTCCGGCCGCGCGATCCACGCCGGAGCGACCGCGCTCGCGCCATCGAGCGGCGCCGTCAGCAGCCACTGCGCCTCGGCGTCCTCCCCGCGCTCGAGGATCCGCGGCACCGGATGCCGTCCGGCGAGCCACTCCAGCCGCACCGCCTCCCGCCCGAGGTCGACGCCGCTCGCCCGCGGGTTCCACTTCAGGTAGCCGTCCCGCACCCGGAAGGTCAGCCCGTCCAGCTGGTTCCGCCACACCAGCTCCGGCGCGACTCCCCCGTTGAGCGCGATCGCCACCTCGGGCACCCGCACCCCGACCATCGACGTCTGCCTGCTCAGATCCGGCCCGCTCATGCCCCCACCCTCCCGCGAGATGCCACTTGTGCACGCAATCCTCGGCGTGTCGTGTGCACAAGTGGCATCTCGCGGGAGGGGTCAGCGCAGGTAGCGGAGGAGGAGGGTGTCGCCGGCAGCCAGCACGTGGGCCAGGCGCATCTCGCGCGGAGTCGCAGCGCCGCGGGCGATGCGGCCGGCGTCGCCCGACTCGAGGGACGGGCTGATCGTCAGGCACAGCTCGTCGACGGCGTCCGCGGCCAGCAGTGTGCCGAGGAGGCCCGGACCGCCCTCGCAGTGGATCCGGCCGAGCCCGCGCTCGACGAGCGCCGCGCGCATCCGTCCCGCGTCCAGCGCGTCCTCGCCGCAGACCAGCACGTCGGCCACCTCCGCCAGCTCCGCGCGCCGCCGCTCCGGCGACGCCCCGGTCGTCACGACGATCGGCCGCACCGGCGCCTCCGTGAAGATCCGCGACCCGGGATCGAGGTCCAGCGACCCCGACACGATCGCGAACACCGGGTGCGGAGGCAGCCCCGCCGCCGTCCGCGCCGCCGCGGCCTCGTCGCCGAGCACCATCGGCCCGTAGCCCTCGGTCCGCACTGTGCCCGCCGCGACGAGCACCACGTCGGCCAGACGCCGCAGCAGGTCGAAGACCCGCAGATCCGCCTCCCCGCCCAGCGCCCCCGAGACCCCCTCGCGGGTCACCGCGCCGTCGATACTCGAGACGAAGTTCACCCGCAGCCACGCGTCACCGGCGCCGTCCGCGTAGGCCGCGAGCAGCTGCTCGTCGTCGAGGTCCTGGGCGGGCGCCGGCCGGAGCCGGTCGATCGCCGCGCTCACGCGCGGTCCGCCGTCTCGCCGGCCGCGACGTTGTGCCGCAGATACGCCGGCGCCCGCCAGCCGAGCACCGCCTCCGTCAGCCGCACCGCGTCCACCGCCTGCCGCACGTCGTGCATCCGCACGATCCGCGCGCCGTTCAGGATGCAGATCACCGCCGCCGCCAGCGATCCCTCCAGCCGCTCGCCCTGCGGCCGGTCCAGGGTCTCGCCGATGAAGTCCTTGTTCGACACCGCCGCGAGCACCGGCAGCCCGAGCACCGCCAGCTCCCCCAGCCGCCGCGTCAGCTCCAGCGTGTGCAGCGTGTTCTTGTTGAGGTCGTGCCCCGGATCGACGATCAGCCGGTCGTCGGGGATCCCCGCGGCCCGCGCACGGTCCACCCGGACGCGCAGGTGCTCGATCACCTCGGCCACGACGTCGTCGTACTGCGGCGCCGTGGGCTCGCTGCGCGGCGCACCGACGCTGTGGGTGACGACGAGCTGGGCGGAGGAGCCCGCGAGCACCGCGAGCATCCCGGGATCGTGCAGCCCGCTGGTGTCATTGACGACGGAGGCGCCCTCGGCGATGCTCGCCCGGGCCACCTCGGCGCGGGTCGTGTCGACGGAGATCACCACGTCGCTGCGCCCGTGGATGGCCGCGACCACCGGCACCACCCGGTCCAGCTCCTCCTGCAGCGAGACGGCGGGCCCGCGGCCGAACGGCACTCCGCCGATGTCGACCCAGTCGGCGCCCTGCTCGGCGGCCCGCACCGCGGCGTCGACGGCCCGGTCGAGCGCGAAGGTGGAGCCCTTGTCGTAGAAGGAGTCCGGCGTGCGGTTCACGACCGCCATCACCGCGACCTCCCGCTCGAAGTCGAACCCGCGTCCGCCGATCGTGCGCCTCATCGTCCGTCGTCCCTCCGGCTGCCCGCGCCGAGCGAGCGTCGGCGCGCTCACCCTAGACGAGCCGCATCGGCGAGGGCTGCGGCGGCAGCAGCGGCGGCGTCGCGGCGTCCTCGAGCAGCACCTGGAAGAGCAGGTGGTCCTGCCACTCCCCCGCGATCCGCAGGTAGCGCCGGGCCACTCCGATCCGCTCGAAGCCGTTGCGCTCGAGCACCGTCTGCGAGCCGACGTTGTGCAGCAGCGTGCCCGCCTGCACCCGGTGCAGCCGCAGCTCGTCGCGGGCGAGGCCGAGGGTCGCGCCGACCGCGCGGGTCATCACCCCGCGGCCCTCCAGCTCGCCGTCGACCCAGTAGCCGAGGTCCGCGCTGTCGAAGGCGCCGCGCACCACGTTCGAGAGCGTCACCCGCCCGACGAGCTCGTCGCCGCGCTCGAGCACCAGCGGGAGCAGTGCACCGGACCGGTGCCCGTGCAGCGCGTCGGCGATCGCGTCGGTCTGCCCGCCGGCCTCGAAGAACCGCGCCGACCGCAGCGGCTCCCAGGGCGCGAGGCGGCGCCGGTTGCGGCGGTACGCCTCGGCGAGCGCGGGACCGTCCTCGCGGACGATCAGGCGGAGGACGGTGCCGTGACCGACGGCGATCGAGGCTGACACCCTGCGAGGCTAGACCGATCCGGTCCGTTAACGCACGAACCCCCGGCCGGGGCCGGGGGTGTCGTCGTGGTGGGCGATACTGGGATCGAACCAGTGACCTCTTCCGTGTCAGGGAAGCGCGCTACCGCTGCGCCAATCGCCCGCTGCCCCCGGAGGAGCGCCTCGCTCGGTGAACGATCGAGGTGGATACGGGATTCGAACCCGTGTATACGGCTTTGCAGGCCGCTGCCTCGCCTCTCGGCCAATCCACCGTGTACGGGATTCGGTGTCGGCGGCCCCTCGGAGCGTGAGCTCCCGGGGCCTACCAGGTGAAACACCGGCCCGAGGGCCGGTTCTTCGAGCGGATGACGAGATTCGAACTCGCGACCCTCACCTTGGCAAGGTGATGCGCTACCACTGCGCCACATCCGCATGATGTGTTGGATTCCTGTCTTGCTGCCGATTGCTGGTCTTGCCTGTCTCCCCGGCGCTTTCGCTGCCCGGCTCGACCTAGAAGACTGTATCCGAACGCCGCGCGAACTTCCAAATCGACGGCGCCCCGATTCATGCACCGCGACGCCGGACCCGCGTCGTTCCGCGCGAAACCGGCCCGCAACCCGCTGTTCACCCGGGCGTGGCGCGCCGTTCCCGGTGCATCGGAGCGCCGCGGATCCGCTACGATCGTTTCTCGGGTCGTCCACAAGACGGCCGTCAGGGCGATTGGCGCAGTTGGTAGCGCGCTTCCTTCACACGGAAGAGGTCATCGGTTCGAGTCCGGTATCGCCCACCACACTCCTCCCTCCACCTTCCGCATCTCCACCCGCGCATCTCCACACCACCCGCGCATCTCCACACCGCGGAGGCACTCTCGTGATGGGTCGCTCCCACGCCGTCTCCGGCGCGCTCGCCTGGTCCGTCGTCACGACCGTCCCGGCCCTCGCCGCGCCGCTCGGCCTCGCCGGCCTGCCGCTCGACCTGCGGCTCGTCGGTCTCGGCGTCGCCGCCGGCTGGGCACTCGTCCCGGACGCCGATCACGCCCGGGCGACGATCTCGCGCTCGGCACCCGGCGCGTCCCTCCTCACCGCGACCGCCGGCCGCATCAGCGGCGGCCACCGGCACGGGATGCACTCCCTGCTCGCCGTGGCCGTCGTCTGGTACCTGATCCCGCTCCTGGTCGCCCTGCGCTTCCCCGTGCCGCTCGTCGGCCCGGTCTCGCTGGCCGCCGTGCTCACCCTGCCGGCGATCGCCTTCGCCGCGAAGGCGGTCAGGGCGGCGCCCTCCTGGCCGATCGCCTGGGCCGGTGCGCTCGTCGTGACCGTGCTCCTGGTCACCCTCGCCGACGGCACCTGGGCCTGGCTGCAGGTCGCCGCGACCCTCGGCTACCTCGTGCACGTCGCCGGCGACGCCCTCACCACCGAGGGGATCAACTGGCTCTGGCCGCTGCGGATCCGCTCCCCGCGCTGGGTGCGCCGCACGCCCGTGCTGAGGCGGCTCTGGACGTCCGGCGGCTACGCCGCGATCCCCGTCCTCGGCTCGGCCGGCTCCTGGCGCGAGACGATCCTCTACTGGCTGATGTCGGCCGCCACGATCGTGCTGACGGCCTGGCTGCTCGCGGAGGAGCTCCTCTGATCCGGGCGGAAGCTCTTAGTACACCGCGCCCGGGTTCATGATCCCCAGCGGATCGAACACCGCCTTGATCCCGCGCTGCAGCGCCATGGAGTCCTCGCCGAGCTCCTCCGCGAGCCAGCGGCGCTTCAGCAGCCCCACCCCGTGCTCCCCGGTGAGGGTGCCGCCGAGCGCGAGCGCCGTGCGGAACAGCTCGCCCGCCGCCGCCCAGACCTCCTCGCCGACCCCGTCGGACCCGGCTGGCACGACGAAGTTCGGGTGCAGGTTGCCGTCGCCCGCGTGGGCCACGGTCGGGATGCTCAGCCCGGTGCGCTCCTCGATCCCGCGGATCGCGGCGAACATCGCGGGCAGCGCCGAGCGCGGCACGCAGACGTCCTCGATCAGCACCTCGCCCTCGGCCTCGAGCGCGGGATGGAAGGCCCGCCGCACCGCGAGCAGCGCCTCGCCCGCCACCGGGTCGTCCGTCGACTCGGCGTCCCCGCCGGCCCCGGTGACGATCGCGAGGATCCGGCGCGCCTCGTCCTCCGCTCCCCCGCCGTCCGTCTGCACGAGCAGGTAGGCGGCGCCGCGGTCGAGCTGTGCGCCCGTGTAGCGGCCGATCGCGGCGAGCGCCCCCTCGTCCATCAGCTCCATCACCGCCGGTCGCAGCCGGGCCGCCGTGATCGCTGCCGAGGCGGCCGCGGCCGCGACGACACTCGGGAAGTACGCGCCGATCGTCACGACGCGGCCCGCGGGGATCGGCCGGAGCTTCACCGTCGCCTCGACGATCACCCCGAGTGTCCCCTCCGAGCCGGTGAGCAGCGCCGTGAGGTCGTAGCCGGCGACGCCCTTCACGCTGCGCCGCCCGGTCCGCACCAGGCGCCCGTCGGCCAGCACGACGGCCAGACCGAGCACCGCCTCGCGGGTGACCCCGTACTTCGCGCAGAGCAGCCCGCCCGCGTTGGTGGCGATGTTGCCGCCGATGCTCGAGATCGCCTTGCTCGCCGGGTCGGGCGAGAAGATCAGCCCGTCCGCGGCGACCGCGTCGGACAGCGCCTGATTGAGCACGCCCGGCTCGACCACCGCGAGCTCGTCCTCGAGCGAGATCTCCAGGATGCGGTCCATGGCCGCCGTCGAGAGCACGATCGCGCCGTCGCGCCCGACGGCCCCCGCGGCGAGCCCCGTCCCCGCACCGCGCGGGACGACCGGCACCCGGTGCTCGGTGGCGAGCCGGAGCGTCGCCTGCACGTCGGCGACCGAGCGCGCGCGGACCAGCGCGAGCGCGCGTCCGCCGGCGGTCCACCCCGACTTGTCGGTGTGCGCGGACTCGAAGTCCGGCCCCTCGGTCGTCACCGCGTCGCCGAGCTCCTCGCGCAGCCTCCGGAGGACGAGCGCACCGCCGACGGCCTCGGCACCGGTTCCGGTGTGAACGGTCTCGGCGGCGCTGGTCTCGGTACGGCTGGTCTCGGTGCTGCTCATGCGGGTCACTCCGGGCGGATCGCGGGTCGGCCCCTCGATCCTTCCACGGCGGCCCGGGCAGGCGGCAGGATGGGCGGATGAGCGGAGCGCGGCGATGACGGGACCCACGAGCGCGGGGATCCTCCTGCACCGGCTGCGCGGCGGCGAGCGCGAGGTGTTCCTCGGCCGGATGGGCGGCCCACTGTGGACCCGCCGCCCGCGGGCCTGGTCGATCCCCAAGGGCCTGCACACGCCCGAGGAGGCACCGCTCGACGCCGCTCGGCGCGAGTTCGAGGAGGAGATCGGCGTCGCCGCCCCGGACCTCGACTACGCGCTCCTCGGCGCCTACCGCCAGCGCTCCGGGAAGACCGTCACCGTCTTCGCCGCCGAGTGCGCCGCCGACATCGCCTTCGTCGCCAGCAACACCTTCGAGCTCGAGTGGCCGCGCGGCTCCGGAGTGATCCGCGCCTACCCGGAGATCGAGCGTGCGGAGTGGCTGCCGCTCGATCGCGCCCGCGAGGAGATCACCGCCGGGCAGGTGCCCGCGCTCGACGATCTCGAGCGGGCCCTGACCGCGACGGACCGACCGGCGGCCGAGCGCTCGGGAGCGCAGGACTCGGCTCAGTAGTCGAGGACGTCCAAAGGGATCGCCAGGTCGTCGTCGGTCGCCATCGGCACGGGCCGGCCGAGTCGGCGGGCGCGGTCGGCCAGCTCCGCGACCAGCGCCTCGTCGACGATCTCCGCGGCGTCCTCGGGCTCGTCCTCGACGAGCATCTGGCTCGACGGTCCGAGCAGCAGCCGGGCCGTCAGCACGCCGCCCCCGCGCCGGACGGGGATCTCCACCGTGGCCGCGGTCGCCGTCGAGGCGAGCATCCGGGCGTACTCGAGCACCGCGTCCGCGATGTCGTCCCCGGTGAGGACGCTCCCCTCGGCGTAGTGGATGCGTCGCACGGCGGACTCCTTCAGTCGGCGGAGCGGCCGGCTGCAGGAGAGCCCGGCCGGCTCCCTCCCCAGGGTGGCACGCGCTCCCCGGCGCGCAGGCGGATCGGCGGACATCCGCCGGGGGCTTTACTTCCCGGCACCGCCCCCGCCGTGCCCGCGGTCGTCGGCCGCCGAGTAGACCCGCAGCGCCAGTGGCACGATCCGGACCCTCGCCTCGTGGAACCCGTCCGGCTCGCCGTCGAACACCTCGCTCTCGCCGTCGTGCGCCCACTCCGGGTCCACGCCGGCCGGTCGCCGCGCGCCGACCACGACGCCCGCGGTGCTGGCCGACTCGACCACCGGCGCGCGCCAGCCGGGCACCCGCCCGACCACCGGCGTCGCGCCCCGCCCGAGCGCCAGCGACACCGCGCCGCGGGTCCGGGGCGTCCGTCCCGAGTGCAGCACGCGGATGTCGAGCTGCCCGTCGTCCAGGCGCCGGCGGGCGAGCGGCGTCGCGGTGCGCGGGTGCTCCCGGTTCACTCCGACGAAGTACGACCAGACCAGCTCCGTCCGCCCGTCGCGCCGCAGCTCGAACGGGTCGGTCGAGCGCACCACCTCGAAGGCGGCGAGGACCGCGGCGAGCGGCTTGCCGATCACCTTCTCGCGCTTCTCCCGCGCGGCCACGAACTCCGGGTACAGCCCGATCGAGACGGTGTTCAGCACCGTGACCGGCTCGGCGTCCCCGGCCGTCACCTCGGCCACATCGACGTCGCGGCGCTCGCCGTGCGCCGCCGCGTCGAGCGCGTCCTGGATCGTCACCAGGCCCAGCGCCTTGGCGAAGTGGTTCATCGTCCCGCCCGGCAGCACCAGGAGCGTCATCCCCTCGGCCCGCGCGAGCCCCGCGCCGACCGCCATCGTCCCGTCGCCGCCGTAGACGCCCAGCACCTCGGGCGGAGCGTCGCCGGCGCGCGCCGAGCGCACCACGTCGCCGAGGTCCTCGCCCTCGGCCAGCCGGTGCACCCGCGCCGCGGGAAAGCGCTGCAGGAGGAGCGGCTCCGGATCCGGCCGGTGCGAGTCGCGCCCGGCGCTCGGGTTGAGCACCACCAGCAGGCCGGCACCGTCGCCGAGCGGACGCACGTCGACCGGCGGCCGGCTCGTCCGCTCCGAGACGGGGACGTGCCGCGGGCGCGCCGGCACCAGCACCTTCCCGAGGCCCGCGACGGCCGCGCCGAGCGCCGCTCCGCCGACCACGTCGGAGAGCCAGTGCACCCCGACGTGCAGGCGCGAGAAGGCGACGGCCGCGGCGAGCGGCGCGACGGCGAGTCCCACCCGCGGGTTCTCGAGCGCGACCCCGGCGGCGAAGGCGGCGGCACTCGCCGCGTGGCCGGAGGGGAAGCTCGGCGAGGTGGGCACGCGGGCGAGCCGCCGCCCCACCGGCACATCCACCACGAGCGGCCGGACCCCGCCGAAGAGCTGCTTGCCGACGAGGTTCGCCGCGGCGCTCGCCGCCGCCAGCGACGCCGCTCCCCGCGCCGCCTCGCGGGGCCGGCCGGCCAGGAGCAGCAGCGCCCCGAGCCCGAACCAGAGCACCCCGTGATCGGCGGCGCGCGAGAGCCCGACCAGCGCTCCGTCCACGAGCGGCACCGGACGGCGCGCGTTGAGCTTCCGGGCGGCGCGGGCATCGGCCCGGCGCACGGCGCGCGGCACCGCGAGGACGCGCCGGAGCAGGACGGACGGGGGTCGGGTTCCGCGCAGAGGCATGCCTCCAGGGTAGGAGGCGCCTTCCGCGACTCCCTGAGCCCTGGGCGGCTAGACCTCGCCGAAGCCCGACTCGACCAGGTCGGCGAGCCGCCCCACGGCCTCCTCCGCCTCGGCGCCGGTCGCCGAGATCGCGACCTCGTCGCCGCGGTCGAGCCCGAGCGACATCACGCCGAGCAGGCTCGTCGCGTCCTTGCCGTTCACGTCGATCCGCGCGTCGAAGCGGGTGGCGAGGGTGACGAAGTCGGCGGCCGGCCGGGCGTGCAGCCCGTTCGGGTTGATCAGCCGCACCGTCCGCCGCACGCTCGCCGACTCGGCGGGGGCCGCGGGCGACTCGGCGAGCAGCGCGCCCCGCGCCGACTCCGCCGCCGCGAGCACGTCCGCCAGCGCGGCACCGGTGCCCGCCGCCACGGCCGCCGCCACGGCACCCTCCACGAGCGGCGCGTCCGCGATCCGGACCCGCTCCCGCGCCTCGTCGTCCAGGAACTCCACCGCGGTCTCCGCGGTCATGATCGCCGAGCCGAGGTCGCAGAGCACTACGGCGCCCTCGCCGGAGTCGGCCTCGGCCAGCGCCGCGGTGATCCGCTCGAAGCTCGTCCCGATCCCGCCGTCGTCCGTGCCGCCCGCGGCGATCAGCGCGACGTCGGGCGCCATCTGCGCCGCCAAATCCACGAGTCCCTCGGCCAGTCGCGCGCTGTGCGAGACGAGGACGAGCCCGACGCTCACGCCGCCGCCTCGGCCGCGGCGCGCAGCAGCAGGACGCTCGACACGCTGCCCGGATCGCGGTGCCCGACGGCCCGCTCGCCCAGGTAGCTCGCCCGGCCCTTCCGTGCGACGAGCGGGTCGGTCGACTCCGCTCCGCCCTGTGCCGCGTCCGCTGCCGCGGCGAGCACGGTGGCCGCCGAGGAGCCGTCGGCCGAGGCGGCCTGCGCGGCCTCGACCGCCGGCGTCCACGCGTCCACCATCGTCTTGTCGCCGACCTCGGCCTTGCCGCGCAGCACGATCCCGTCGCGCGCCGCCGCGAGCAGGGCCGCGACCGCGGCACCGTCGAGCGACTCCTGCCCGGTGACCGCGCCGGACGCCTTGAGGAACGCGGTGCCGAACAGCGGCCCGGAGGCTCCGCCCACCGTCGAGATCAGCGTGGTCGCCACCAGCTTGAGCACCTCGGCCGGAGTCGCGAGCTCGGCAGCCGCGTCGAGCTTCGCGACCACGGCTTGGAAGCCGCGGTCCATGTTCTCGCCGTGGTCGCCGTCGCCGATCGCGCGGTCGAGCGTGATCAGCTCCACCCGGTGCTCCGAGACCGCCTGCGCCGCGGCCCGGATCCACGCCACAGCCCATGCCGCGTCGAGCCCCTGTGCTCCCTGTCCGTCCTGCATCGATCCGTCCTCTTTCCCTGTGTCGCCTCTGCGACCGTCGTGTCGTCGTGCGGTCGTGTCGTCGTGTGCGCGCCGCTGTCCGGGCCGGGCGCCCGCCCTCTGCTCGGGGCCGCTCAGCGCCCCCAGCGCAGCGCCGCGGTCTGCACCGGTGCGTCCCAGAGCTCCGTCAGCGCGTCGTCCAGCTTCAGCAGCGTGATCGAGACCCCCTGCATCTCCAGCGAGGTGACGTAGCTGCCGACCAGGCTGCGCCGCACCGTCACGCCCTTCTCGGCCAGCACCTCCGCGGCTCGCCGGTAGACGAGGTAGAGCTCGACCTGCGGGGTGCCGCCCAGTCCGTTGACGAAGAGGAGCACGTCGTCGCCGGAGGAGAAGGGCAGGTCCTCGAGGATCGGCGCGAGCAGGCGGTCGACGATCCGGTCGGCCGGCTCGAGCGGGATCCGCTCGCGGCCGGGCTCGCCGTGGATGCCGATGCCGATCTCGATCTCGTCCTCGGCCAGCTCGAAGCTCGGCTCCCCCGCGTGCGGCACCGTGCAGGGCCGCAGCGCGACGCCCATCGAGCGGACGTTCGCGATCACCGTCTCGGCGATCGCCGCCACCTCGTCCAGCGAGTCGCCGCGCTCGGCCGCCGCTCCGGCGATCTTCTCCACCATCACGGTCCCGGCCACGCCGCGGCGCCCCGCCGTGTAGAGGGAGTCCTTGACGGCCACATCGTCGTCGACGATCACCGAGCGGACCTCCACGTCGTCGGCGAGGGCCAGGTCGGCCGCCGTCTCGAAGTTGAGCACGTCGCCGGTGTAGTTCTTCACGATGTGCAGGACGCCCGCACCGCCGTCGACCGCCTTCGTGGCGGCGACGATCGGATCGGGAGTGGGCGAGGTGAACACGGGCCCGGGCACTGCGGCGTCGAGCATGCCGACGCCGACGAAGCCGGCGTGCAGGGGCTCGTGCCCGCTGCCGCCGCCGCTGACGATGCCGACCTTCCCCTGCCGAGGAGCGTCGACGCGCACCACGAACAGCGGATCGGGCTCGACCCGCACCAGGTCGGCGTGCGCGAGGCCGAATCCGGCCACGGACTCCGCGACGACGTTCTTCGGGTCGTTGATGAGCTTCTTCATCGAGGTCTCCTCCAGGGCGCTCCGCTCCGTCGCGGACAGCGGCTCCACGTTACGCCCGCCGTCCCGGCTCGCGCAGGCCCGGCCGCGCGGCTCAGGCGCCGCGCCGGGTCTCCTCGACCCACTGGTCCAGCTTCGCCGTCGCGGCACCCGAGTCGACCGCCTGCGCGGCGCGGTCGAGCGCCGAGCGGAGGCGGTCGAGGATCGCCGTCCGGATCAGCCCCGGGTCGCGCGCCAGATCGAACGCGATCAGTCCCGCCGCCGCGTTCAGCAGCACGATGTCCCGCACCGGCCCCTCCTCGCCGGCCAGGACCGAGCGGACGACCTGCGCGTTGTAGCCGGCGTCGCGCCCGCGGAGCTGGTCGATGCTCGCGCGGCGCAGGCCGAGGTCGCGCGGGTCGAGGTCGTGCTCGACGACCGAGCCGCGCGAGACCTCCCAGATGTGGCTGTGCCCCGTGGTGGTCAGCTCATCGAGACCGTCGTCGCCGCGGAAGACGAGCGCGGTCGCACCGCGGGTCTGGAACACCCCGACGAAGAGCGGGACCCGGTCCAGGTGCGCGACCCCGACGGCGGACGCCTCCGGCCGCGCCGGGTTGCAGAGCGGCCCGAGGAAGTTGAAGACGGTCGGCACGCCCAGCTCGGCCCGCACGGGCCCGGCGTGGCGGAACCCCGGGTGGAACATCGCGGCGAAGACGAAGGCGATCCCCGTCCGGCGGAACACCTCGGCCACCCGGTCGGCGGAGAGCGTCAGATCGACGCCGAGCGCCGCGAGCACGTCGGAGGAGCCCGATGAGGAGGACGCCGCGCGGTTCCCGTGCTTGATGACCGGCGTTCCCGCGGCCGCCGCGATGATCGACGCGGTGGAGGAGATGTTGACCGTGCCGAAGCGGTCCCCGCCGGTCCCGACGATGTCGAGGGCCATCGGATCCACGTCCAGCGGCACCGCGTGCTCGAGGATCGCGTCGCGGAAGCCGACGATCTCGTCGACCGTCTCGCCCTTGGCGCGCAGCGCGATCAGCAGGCCCGCGAGCTGCGCCGGCGTGGCCTCGCCCTGCATCACCCGCTCCATGGCCCAGGTCGCCTCCGACACCGAGAGATCGGAGGAGTCGAGGAGGGAGCCGAGAATGAGCGGCCAGGACAGGGTTTCCGACATGGCTCTCAGATTATGCGACTACGAAGGCCCCACGGGAAGTGCGAGTTCCCCCCCTTGCGATCGTCCATAATGGTCTGTGTGACGAGCACCTCTCTCTCCCCCACGGCCACCGTGCCCGTAGTGAACCGACCCAACCCGGTCGCGGTCGGAACGATCGTCTGGCTGGGCAGCGAGGTCATGTTCTTCGCGGGCCTGTTCGCGATCTACTTCACCCTCCGCAGCACCTCCCCGGAGCTGTGGTCGGCCGAGACCAGCATCCTGAACGTCCCCTACGCGAGCGTCAACACGGTGATCCTGGTCGCCTCGTCGTTCACCTGCCAGTTCGGCGTCTTCGCCGCCGAGCGCCTGCAGCCCCGGTCCACCGGGCTCAGCCCGTTCAAGTGGGGCATGGTCGAGTGGTTCTTCCTCACCTACGCCCTCGGAGCGGTCTTCGTCTGCGGCCAGGTCCTCGAGTACGCGACCCTCGTCTCGGAGGGCGTCACGCTCTCGAGCAACGCCTACGGCTCCGCGTTCTACCTCACCACCGGCTTCCACGCCCTGCACGTGACCGGCGGGCTCATCGCCTTCCTGCTCGTCATCGGCCGCGCCTTCGCCGTCAAGAACTTCGGCCACAAGGAGGCGACCAGCGCGATCGTCGTGTCCTACTACTGGCACTTCGTCGACGTCGTCTGGGTCGGCCTCTTCGTCGTCATCTACTTCCTGAAGTGAGGCCAGCCGCCTCCATGCCCCACCACACTCCCGAACCCCGCAGGAAGGTTGCCTCGATGGCCTCCCCGAAGACGAAGAGCCGCGCCAAGAAGGGTCGCCGTCACCCCCTGGCCCCGCTGGCCCTGATCGCGATCGGCCTCGGCCTCACCGGCGGCACCTACGCGGCCGTCGGCGTCGCGACCTCCGCCTCCGCGGAGACCTCGGCCACCAGCCAGCAGACGATCGACGAGGGCTCGAAGCTCTTCGCCGCCAACTGCGCCACCTGCCACGGCCTCGACGCCGCGGGCACCGACAACGCCCCGTCGCTGATCGGCGTCGGCGCCGCCTCGGTCGACTTCCAGGTCGGCACCGGCCGCATGCCGATGCAGATGCACGGCCCGCAGGCCCTCGAGAAGCCGGTGCAGTTCACCGACGACCAGGTCGCCGAGCTGGCGGCCTACGTCGCCTCGCTCGCGCCCGGCCCCGCCATCCCCAGCGGCGAGGTCCTCGACGCCCAGGGCGACTCGGCCAACGGCGCCGAGCTCTTCCGGATCAACTGCGCGATGTGCCACAACGTCGCCGGCGCCGGCGGCGCCCTGACCGAGGGCAAGTTCGCTCCCCCGCTGGGCGGCGTCACCGAGGCGCACATCTACGAGGCGATGGTCACCGGCCCGCAGAACATGCCGGTCTTCAACGACCTCAACATCTCGCCGGAAGACAAGCGCGACATCATCTCCTACCTCAAGTACATCGAGGCCAACCCCTCCCCGGGCGGATTCGCTCTGGGCTCCCTCGGCCCCGTCGCCGAAGGCCTCTTCCTCTGGATCTTCGGACTCGGTTCCATCGTCGCCCTGACGGTGTGGATCACCGCACGATCCAACTAGCAGACACCGGCGCCCTGGCGGGCGCTCGACCCCCACGACGCCGAGCGGCGTCGACACGGCGTGAAAAGGAGAACCATGGCAGAGCACGATGAGGGTGGCACCGACCTCGCCACCTCGTCGGCCACCGGGCACGGGAGTGCTCCGGCCGGCACCGCGGTCGTGACGCGGGACCGCGTCCAGGACCCGGGCCTCCCGCCGCACCGCCCCCGGATGACCGACGTCGACCCCAAGGTCGCGAAGCGGGCCGAGCGCACGGTCTACACGCTCTTCTACCTCTCCTTCGCGGGCTCGATCTTCGCGGTGGCCGCCTACATGGCGTTCCCGATCACGGAGAACATCGAGTCGGTCCGGCTGAACACGCTGTTCATCGGCCTCGGCATGTCGCTGGCACTCCTGGGCATCGGCATCGCCGCCGTCCACTGGGGCAAGCAGCTGATGTCCGACCACGAGGGCATCGACATCCGCCACCCCGTCCGCAGCGCGGAGGACACCCGTGCCCGTGCGCTCGAGATCTTCGACCAGTCCGACAAGGAGTCCGGCTTCGGCCGGCGCTCGCTGATCCGCAACAGCCTCATCGGCTCGCTGATCGTCTTCCCCCTGCCCGCCGTGATCCTGTTCCGAGGCCTCGGACCGCAGGACCAGAACCCCGTCGCCCTCCTCAAGACCACGATGTGGCGCGAGGGCACGCGGCTCACCCTGGACCCCTCCGGAGCGC
Source organism: Rathayibacter sp. VKM Ac-2929 (assembly GCF_022815495.1). Taxonomy (NCBI): domain Bacteria; kingdom Bacillati; phylum Actinomycetota; class Actinomycetes; order Micrococcales; family Microbacteriaceae; genus Rathayibacter; species Rathayibacter sp. VKM Ac-2929. The sequence goes on along the minus strand of NZ_JALGRV010000004.1, from coordinate 162,829 downwards.
CGATCCTCGCATCGGACGTCACGCTGGGCTCCGCCTTCCACGTCATCCCCGAGGGACTCGACGAGGTCGAGGGCAAGCTGGAGGAGAAGGCCAAGGCCGCCGTCCTCCTGATGCGCCTGAAGCCCGAGGACCTGACCGTCAGCGAGGGTCGCGAGACCTGGAACTACGACGGCATCGTCGCCTACTCCAAGATCTGCACGCACGTCGGCTGCCCCGTGGCGCTGTACGAGCAGCAGACCCACCACCTCCTGTGCCCGTGCCACCAGTCGCAGTTCGACATCAAGCGCGAGGCCGAGGTCATCTTCGGTCCTGCGAAGCGCCCGCTTCCGCAGCTCCCCATCACCATCGACGCCGACGGATACCTGGTCGCCCGCAGCGACTTCACGGAGCCGGTCGGACCATCCTTCTGGGAGCGATGACACACATGTCCACCACCACACCTTCCCGCCCCGCGGCATCGCCCGCGGAGCCCGGCGACGGCGTCATCCTCGGCAGCGGCAAGCTGCAGAAGGGCTACGTCGGGGCCGCGTCGAACTACATCGACGAGCGCACGAGCATCTCGGCGGTCGTCAAGGAGTTCGGCCGCAAGATCTTCCCGGACCACTGGTCGTTCCTCCTCGGCGAGGTCGCGCTCTACAGCTTCGTGATCATCCTGCTGTCGGGCACCTTCCTCACCTTCTTCTTCCAGGCCTCCATGGTCGAGACGCACTACGAGGGCAGCTACCTGCCGCTCAAGGGCATCGAGATGTCCGCGGCGATGGCCTCGTCGCTCGACATCTCGTTCGACATCCGCGGCGGCCTGCTGATGCGCCAGATCCACCACTGGGCGGCCCTGCTGTTCGTGGCCTCGATCGGCCTGCACATGCTCCGCATCTTCTTCACCGGCGCGTTCCGCAAGCCCCGCGAGATCAACTGGGTCATCGGCTTCGTCCTCTTCATCCTCGCGATGGCCGAGGGCTTCACCGGCTACTCCCTCCCGGACGACCTGCTCTCGGGCAACGGCCTCCGCATCATCGACGGCATGGTCAAGGGCATCCCGATCGTCGGAACCTGGGTCTCGTTCCTCCTCTTCGGCGGCGAGTTCCCCGGCACCGACATCGTCGGCCGCCTCTACACGCTGCACATCCTGCTGCTGCCGGCGCTGGTGCTCGCGTTCATCGCTCTGCACCTCGTGTTCGTGGTCGTCCACAAGCACACCCAGTTCCCCGGTGCGGGCAAGACCGAGCAGAACGTCGTCGGCTACCCGGTGCTCCCGGTCTACGCCGCCAAGGCCGGTGGATTCTTCTTCATCGTCTTCGGTGTCGTCGTCCTCATCGCCTCGCTGTTCACGATCAACCCGATCTGGAACTACGGCCCGTACGACCCCTCCCCCGTCTCCGCCGGCACCCAGCCAGACTGGTACATCGGCTTCGCCGACGGTGCCCTGCGTCTGGTCCCGCCGGGACTCGAGTGGGCGATCCCGGGCCTCGGCACGATCTCGTTCAACATCCTCCTGCCGCTCTCCGTGGTCGGGCTGTTCATCGTCGTCGTCCTGCTCTACCCGTTCCTCGAGGCCTGGATCACCGGTGACAAGCGCGAGCACCACCTGCTCGACCGCCCGCGCAACGCCGCGACCCGCACCGCGATCGGTGCCGCCGGAGTCACGTTCTACGCCGTCCTCTGGGCTGCGGCGTCCTCCGACATCATCGCGACGCACTTCCACCTCACGATGGAGGGCGTCATCCACGCCCTGCAGTTCCTCCTCTTCGCCGGTCCGGTCATCGCGTACTTCGTCACGAAGCGCATCTGCCTCGCCCTGCAGAAGAAGGACCGCGAGATCGCCCTGCACGGCTTCGAGTCCGGTCGCATCGTCCGCCTTCCCGGCGGCGAGTTCATCGAGGTGCACCAGCAGCTCGACGCGTACGAGCGCTGGAAGCTGGTCGGCCAGGAGGAGTACGAGCCCCTCATGATCCGCCCGGACTCCCGCGGCCGCATCACCGCCCCGGAGCGCGTGCGCGCCGGCCTCTCCCGCTGGTTCTTCGAGGACCGGATCACCCCCGTCACCCAGAAGGAGCTCGAGAGCTCGCACAGCGAGCACTGACTCCTCCCCCGAAGGGCCCGGACGCACAGCGTCCGGGCCCTTCGTCGTCCCCTGTTCGACCACCCCTCACAGAGCGCGGACACCACCGGTCGAGCGGCACCCCCGCACGGCAGAGTCCGCCCCCTCATGCTGACTGAGTAGCGCGCACCGCGGGCACATCGAGATCCACCACTGTCAGAACGCGAGTCTGCAGACCCGCCCTGCTGAGGACCCCTGGTCTCGATACGCCCCTACGGGGCTGTTCGACCAGCATGGACAGCACGGCCGCCCTCATGCTGATCGACTAGCCCGCGCAGCGGGCGTATCGAGATCCACCACCGCCAGAACACGAGTCTGCAGACCCGCCCTGCTGAGGACCCCGGGGCTCGATACGCCCCTGCGGGGCTACTCGACCAGTATGGACAGCACGGCCGCCCTCATGCTGATCGAGTAGCCCGCGCAGCAGGCGTATCGAGATCCACCACCGTCAGAACGCGACTCTGCAGACCCGCCCTGCTGAGGACCCCTGGTCTCGATACGCCCCTACGGGGCTACTCGACCAGCATGGACAGCACCGCCGCCCTCATGCTGATCGAGTAGCCCGCACAGCGGGCGTATCGAGATCCACCACCGTCAGAACACGAGTCTGCAGACACGCCCTGCTGAGGACCGCTGGTCTCGATACGCCCCTGCGGGGCTACTCGACCAGCAAGGAACGCTCCTCCCCCACCCACCCGAGGCGAAGCGGCACGGCAGCGCTCGGAACCATGCTGATCGAGTAGCGACCGCAGGTCGCGTATCGAGATCCAACCACGCCGGAAGACCCAGTCCGCAGACCCGCACTGCGGAAGGAACCGGCTCTCGGCACGCCGCGGGGGCTACTGGACCATCGCGTCGGCGTGCCTCTGTCGAACGCCCTTGTCGCGCGGAGTCGATGATGCTGATCGAGTAGCCCGCGAAGCGCGGCGTATCGAGATCCACCACCCTCAGAACACAAGCCTGCAGACCCGTCCTGCTGAGGAAGCCAGGTCTCAGTACGCCCCTGCGGAGCTACTCGACCAGCATGAAGGGTGCTCCGCCCTTCCAGACTCCCCGGAACGGATGCAGGCAGTCGGCTGAGGCCCGTGACGGGTCCGCTCGCGGCCCAGTGACAGCACGAGTGGAGTCGGGGCGGCCTCAGGGGGCCCTTCAAAGCCTGTTTCGCGCCCGTCCGTGTGTTGGACGCTCGGAGGCAGACCTCAGACGCCCAGACCCGCCCTGCGGGCTCCCTCGCGCCACGCGAAAGGGCCGGGTGCCGGAGATCGAAACCTCCTGCACCCGGCCCTCGGAGCCGTGCAGTCCGCCTAGCGGGCGAAGTACCCGCGGTAGTACTCGTACACCCAGCCGGCGATGGCGACCAGGAAGAGGCCGACCGCGATGTAGGTGATCCAGAAGCCGACCGCGAGGCCGAGGAAGGCCAGCGCAGCGGAGCCGCCGAGGATCAGCGGCCACCAGCTCCACGGGCTGAAGAAGCCCAGCTCGGGATCACCGTCGTCGATGTCGGCGTCGAGGCGGTCCTCGGGCAGCTCGGCGCCCTGGGCCTTGTGCACCCGACCGACGTAGAAGGCGATGAAGCCGCCCAGCACCGACGAGAGCGCGATGCCCACGGTGCCGACCCACTCGACCTGGCCGGTGTCGATCAGCGACCAGAGGATGTAGGTGACGTCCGCGAGGAGGAAGAACCCGGCGAGCAGCCAGAACAGATTGACGTTGGCGCGCATGGCCCTACTTCACCGTGCCTTCGGACTTGTCGTACGTGGGGGCGTCCGGAGCGTCCTTCGCCGGACCGATGCCGACGGGGATGCCGGCCTCGGGGTGGTTGAGGTCGAAGGCCGGAGCCTCGCTGCGGATGCGCGGGATGGAGGTGAAGTTGTGCCGGGGCGGCGGGCAGGAGGTCGCCCACTCGAGCGAGCGAGAGAAGCCCCATGGGTCGTTCACCGTGACCTTCGGCGCCTTGCGGGCCGTGATGTACACGTTGAGGAAGAACGGGATGAGCGAGACCGCGAGGATCATCGCGCCGATCGTCGACAACTGGTTCATCCAGGTGAAGCCGTCCTCGGGCAGGTAGCTCGCGTAGCGGCGGGGCATGCCCACGACTCCGAGCCAGTGCTGGATGAGGAAGGTGGTGTGGAAGCCGATGAACAGCAGCCAGAAGTGCCACTTGCCCAGGGTCTCGTTCAGCATCTTGCCGGTCCACTTGGGCCACCAGAAGTAGAAGCCCGAGAACATCGCGAACACGACGGTGCCGAACACCACGTAGTGGAAGTGCGCGACGACGAAGTACGAGTCGGACACGTGGAAGTCCAGCGGCGGCGACGCGAGGATGACGCCGGTAAGGCCACCGAAGGTGAAGGTGATCAGGAAGCCGATCGCCCAGATCATCGGGGTCTCGAACGTCACCGATCCGCGCCACATGGTGCCGATCCAGTTGAAGATCTTCACGCCGGTCGGGACCGCGATGAGCATCGTCATCAGCGAGAAGAACGGCAGCAGGACCGAGCCGGTGACGTACATGTGGTGCGCCCACACGGTCACGGACAGAGCGGCGATCGCGATGGTCGCGTAGATCAGCGTCTTGTAGCCGAAGATCGGCTTGCGGCTGAAGACCGGGAAGACCTCGGAGACGATGCCGAAGAACGGCAGCGCGATGATGTACACCTCGGGGTGGCCGAAGAACCAGAACAGGTGCTGCCAGAGCAGCACGCCGCCGTTGGCCGCGTCGTAGATGTGCGCATCGAACACGCGGTCGGCACCGAGGGCGAACATCGCGGCGGCGAGGACCGGGAAGGCCAGCAGCACGAGGATCGACGTCACCAGGATGTTCCAGGTGAAGATCGGCATGCGGAACATCGTCATGCCGGGGGCGCGCATCGTGATGATCGTGGTGATGAAGTTCACCGCACCGAGGATCGTGCCGAAGCCGGACAGCGCCAGGCCGAAGACCCAGAGATTGCCGCCGAGCCCTGGCGAGAACGTCGTGCTCGAGAGTGGCGCGTAGGCGAACCAGCCGAAGGACGCGGCGCCCTGCGGGGTGATGAAGCCGGCGACCGCGATCAGCGAGCCGAAGCTGTAGAGCCAGTAGGCGAACGCGTTGAGTCGCGGGAACGCGACGTCCGGAGCGCCGATCTGCAGCGGCATGAGGACGTTGGCGAAGCCCGCGAAGAGCGGCGTCGCGAACATCAGCAGCATGATCGTGCCGTGCATCGTGAAGAGCTGGTTGTACTGCTCGCGGGTCTCGACCACGGCGAGGCCGGGCTCGAAGAGCTGGGCGCGGATGACCAGGGCCATCACGCCCGCGATGCAGAAGTAGATGAACGAGGTGATCAGGTACATGTACCCGATGACCTTGTGATCGGTGGACGTCATCCAGCGAACGAGGACGTTCGCCTTGCGCTCGACCGGCGGTGTGCCGAATGAGCGGGACGGGGCGGGTGCTGTGGCGGTGCTCATGCTCCCTCTACTCCTCGTTCTCGGTGCGGGCCGGCGCGCCGGTGCCGGGCAGGTTGCTGTTGCGGTCGTACTCGGCGCCGAGCTGGCCGGTCTGGCCCGCATCGCGCAGCGACTGGATGTAGTCGTCATACTCGCCCTGCGAGACGACCTTCACGTTGAAGAGCATCGCGGAGTGGTACTCGCCGCAGAGCTCGGCGCACTTGCCGGCGTAGGTCCCCTCCTTGAGCGGCGTGACGTACATGTAGTTCGTCTTGCCGGGGATCATGTCCTTCTTGTAGAGGAAGTCGACGACCCAGAAGGAGTGGATGACGTCGCGGGCGTCGAGCTGGATCTTGATCTTCTGGTTCACCGGCAGATAGAGCGTCGGGACCTCGGACTCGACCAGCGAGCCGGCGCCGTCGGCGCTGTCCTCGTACTGGCCCTGGATGCCTGCGGAATAGACGTCCTCGTCGACGTAGTTGAAGTCCCACGCCCACTGCTTGCCGTACACCTGGATGGTCTCGTCCGGGTCGTCGTAGGCCTGCTCGATGGCGGCCTGGTCGCGCGCGGTGAAGGCGAAGAAGCCGATCACGAGGATCAGCGGCACGATCGTGTAGAAGATCTCGATCGGCATGTTGTAGCGCAGCTGCACCGGGAGGCCGGTCTGGCCCTTCCGGCGGCGGTAGACGACGACCGCCCAGATCGTCAGGCCCCAGGTGATGACACCCACGGCGAGCAGGACGATCCAGGAGGTGACCCAGAGTCCGATGACCCGGTCGACGTGGTTCGTCGTGCCGGGTTCGGTGGGGAGCCAGCCCTGCAGCTGCTCCTGCGTGCAGCCCGCGAGGACGAGGGCGAGAGCTCCTGCGACGGGTACTGCGACCCATCGGCGGAGACGGCGATTGAAGCGCACCGGTGACCTTTCGGAAGACTGGGGACCAGTTCACACGAAACTGTATTAGACCGGCCCTAGCCTACCCGCCGTCGTCGGCAGGGAGTGCATCGGCACCCGCTCTTGACCTCTCGCCGAAGTGGTGCTGCAACGGCGAACGGCGCCCGGCCGCCCGCCGGAGCGGGGAGTCGGGCGCCGTTCGAGCGGGCCGTGCGGCGTGTCGCCGCGGGTGATCAGTGGAAGCTGTCGCCGCAGGCGCAGCTGCCGCCGGCGTTGGGGTTGTCGATGGTGAAGCCCTGCTTCTGGATGGTGTCCTCGAAGTCGATCGAGGCGCCGTCGAGGTAGGGGACGCTCATTTTGTCGACGACGAGGCCGACGCCCTCGAACTCGACCGCCGCGTCGCCGTCGAGCGTGCGCTCGTCGAAGTAGAGCTGGTAGATCAGGCCGGAGCAGCCGCCGGGCTGGACGGCGACGCGCAGGCGCAGGTCGTCGCGGCCCTCCTGCTCGAGGAGGCTCTTCACCTTCGCGGCGGCGACGGGGGTCATCGAGACGCCGTGCGCCGCGGTGGTGGTGCTGGCGGTCAGTGTCGTGTCGGACATGTCACTCCTCGGTGGGATCGGTCGGAACGGAGCCGAGCGTGAACAGCGCTGGCGGGATCGGACGGCGTGCTGCCGACGATTCTACGGTGGCAACCCGGGCGCGGGCCGGGCTATTCCGAATCGCTCAGGCCCGGTGCTCGGCGGCGCGCAGCAGGAACAGCGCCTCCGTCTGCGCCGCGCGCTGGAAGACGCCGAGGTGGAGGGACTCGTTCGGGCTGTGCGCGCGCGAGTCCGGGTCCTCGACGCCGGTGACCAGGATCTGCGCGTCCGGGAACTCGCGCACGAGGTCGGCGATGAAGGGGATGCTGCCGCCGACGCTGGTCTCCAGCGGCGCACGGCCCCAGGCGTCGGCCATCGCCTGCTCGACCAGGCCGACGGCCCAGCCCGAGGTGTCGACCAGGAAGGGCTCCCCCGTGTCGATGTCGGCGATCTCGAGGTGGGCGCCGAACGGGGCGTGCGCCCGCAGGTGCCGCTCGAGGGCGGTGAAGCCCTCCTGCGCCTCCTGGCCGGGAGCGATGCGGGCGCTGATCTTGACCCGCACCGACGGGCTGAGGGTGTTGGAGGCGTCCACCACGCTGGGCGCGTCGATGCCGGTGACCGTGATCGACGGCTTCGACCAGATCCGGGAGAGGAGGGGACCGGAGCCGATCGGCGAGACCCCGTCGAGGAGGCCGGAGTCGCGGCGCAGGTCCTCCTCGGTGGTCTCCGGAACCACACCGTCGTGCTCGGTGAGCCCGGCGACCGCGACCGAGCCGTCCTCGTTCCAGAGCGTGTCGAGGAGGCGGATCGTCGCGAGCATCGCGTCGGGCACCGCGCCGCCGAGCATGCCCGAGTGCGAGGCGTGGTCGAGGGTGCGGACGGTGAGGGTCAGCGTGACGTTGCCGCGCAGGCCCACGGTGAGCGAGGGGGTGTCGATGTCCCAGTTGTCGCTGTCGGCGACCACGATCACGTCGGCCCGCAGCGCGTCGTGGTGCTCGCGGAGGAAGGTCGGGAACGAGCGGGAACCGAACTCCTCCTCGCCCTCGATGAAGAGCACGAGGCCGAGGTCGTGGTCGTCGCCCGCCACCCGGCGCAGGGCCCGGACGGCGGCGAGGTGCGAGACCACGCCCGCCTTGTCGTCCGCGGCACCGCGGCCGTAGAGACGGTCGCCGCGCACGGTCGGCTCGAACGGCGGCGTCTCCCACGCCTCCTCCGCCCCCTGCGGCTGGACATCGTGGTGGGCGTAGAGCAGGACGGTGGGTGCGCCGTTGCGTGCGGCCCGCGTCGCGAGGACGGCGGGCTGACCGAGGAGGTCGGAGTCGCCGAGGGTGGAGCTGCGGATCGAGACCTCGTCGAAGACACCCGTCTCCCGGGCGAGCTCGGCGATCGCCTCGGCGCTGGCGGCGACGCGGGTGGCGTCGAAGCCGTCCCAGGAGACGGAGGGGATCCGGACGAGCCGGCCGAGCTCGCCGAGCGAGCGGGGCAGGTCGTCGCGCACGGCGGCGAGCACCTCCTCCTCGGCGGCGGACAGGGTGGAGGACGGAGTCGGAGCGTCGTGAGCCATGGAGGTAATCTTAAGAGACCCTCGATTCCAAGGACGTTCCCCTGTGGCCAAGCACCCGATCGCACCCGACACCCCCGACGACGCCGACGTGACGGCCATCGGGAAGGGCCGGCCGACCCCGACGCGCCGCGAGCAGGAGCTCGCCCGCAAGCGTCCGCTGGTCGTGACCGACCGCAAGCAGGCCGCGCGGGACGCCCGCGTGAAGACCGCGGAGCTGCGCGAGCAGGCGCGCGTCGGCATGGCCGCCGGCGACCAGCGCTACCTGCCGGTGCGCGACAAGGGCCCGCAGCGCAAGTACGTCCGCGACTACGTCGACGCGCGCTTCAGCTTCGGCGAGTTCCTCATCCCGGTGATGGTCGTCGTGCTGCTGATCAGCTTCTTCCCGCAGCCCGAGCTCGCCTCGCTCACCCTGATCATCCTGTGGGCGTTCTTCCTGCTCGCCGTCCTCGACTGCATCCTGCTGGGCCGCCGCCTGAAGAAGAAGCTCGCCGAGCGCTTCGGCGGCGCCGACAAGGTCGAGAAGGGCATCCCGTGGTACGCCGCGATGCGCGCCCTGCAGCTGCGCGTGATGCGCCTGCCCAAGCCTCAGGTCAAGCGCGGAGCGTTCCCGGCCTGACCCGGCGGCGCGAACCGGGCCGGCAGAGGCCGGACCGGTCCCGGCGCCCTCGGACTACGCGGCGCGCAGCCTGGCGAGCCCGCGGTTGATCTGACGGCCCCAGAGCGGACCGCGGAAGACGAACGCCGAGTAGCCCTGCACCAGCGTCGCGCCGGCGTCGAGCCGCTCCTGCACGTCCTCCGCGGTGTCCACTCCCCCGACGGAGATCACGCAGAACTCCGCGGGGACGACACCGCGGATGACCCGCAGCACCTCGAGTGCGCGCGCGGCGAGCGGAGCGCCGGAGAGCCCGCCCGCTCCCGCACGCTCGACGACGGCGCGGTCGGTGCGCAGTCCCTCGCGGGACAGGGTGGTGTTCGTGGCGATGACGCCGGCGAGGCCGAGGCGCACCGCGAGCTCGGCGACGCGGACGACCTCCTCGTCCGAGAGGTCCGGCGCGATCTTGACCAGCAGCGGAGTCGTGTCCGCCGCCTCGGCGACCGCGGCGAGCAGCGGCTCGAGCTTGTCGATCTCCTGCAGGCCGCGCAGACCCGGGGTGTTCGGCGAGCTGACGTTGACGACCAGGTAGTCGGCGAGCGGCGCGAGCATCCGGGCGCTGACCAGGTAGTCCTCGACCGCGTCGTCGACGTCGACCACCCGGCTCTTGCCGATGTTGACGCCGATCACGGGGCGGCCCCGGGCACTGCGCAGGCGGGCGAGGCGACCGGCCGCCGCACGGGCGCCGTGGTTGTTGAAGCCCATCCGGTTGATCAGCGCGCGGTCGGCGATCAGCCGGAAGAGACGCGGGCGGTCGTTGCCGGGCTGGACGCGGGCGGTCAGCGTGCCCACCTCGACGTGGCCGAAGCCGAGCGCGCCGAGACCGAGCACGGCGGTCGCGTCCTTGTCGAAGCCGGCGGCCACGCCGAACGGCGTCCGGAAGCGCAGGCCGAGCGCCTCGACCGAGAGGTCGGCGCGCGGCACGGTGAGCCGGCGGACGAGCGGGGCGACGGGGCCGAGCGCCTGGATCACCGGGAAGGCGAGGTGGTGCGCACGCTCGGGATCGAGGCGCTTGAGCACGGTGGAGAACAGCAGCGGGTACACGGCGGCCCTCACAGCTCGTCGGCGGTGTGCAGGGCGGCGGGGCGCTCGGCGCGCAGCAGGGCGATCGCCGACTCGAAGTCGTCGAGGGAGTCGAACGCCTGGTAGACGCTCGCGAAGCGCAGGTAGGCGACCTCGTCCAGCTCGCGGAGGGGGACGAGGATGGCGAGGCCGATGTCGTTCGCGTCGATCTGCGAGGCGCCGGTGGAGCGGAGGTTCTCCTCGACCCGCTGGGCGAGCACGGCGAGGTCGGTGTCGGTCACCGGGCGGCCCTGGCAGGCCTTCCGGACGCCGCTGACGATCTTCTCGCGGCTGAACGGCTCCACGACTCCACTGCGCTTGATCACGACGAGGCTCGCCGTCTCGGTGGTGGAGAAGCGGCGGCCGCAGGACGGGCACTGGCGGCGGCGGCGGATGGAGAGGCCGTCGTCGCTGGTGCGCGAGTCGATCACGCGGGAGTCGGGGTGCCGGCAGAAGGGGCAGAACATCTCGGGTGCCTCTCGAGGTCAGGCGAAGCGGGCGTCGACGGCGTCGCCGTGCGCGGGGAGCGCCTCGGCGTCGCTCAGCGCGCGGATGTGCGGGGCGACCCGCTGCAGGGCGGCGCGGTCGTAGGAGACGAGCTGCTGCGGGCGGAGGAAGGTGTGCGCGCCGAGACCGGAGGAGAAGCGCGCCTGCCCGAGGGTCGGCAGCACGTGGTTGGAACCGGCCAGGTAGTCGCCGAGGCTCACCGGGGTGGTCGGGCCGAGGAAGACGGCGCCGGCGTCGTGGATCCGCTCGGCGGTGGCCTCGGGGTCGACGGTGTGCAGCTCGAGGTGCTCGGGGCCGTAGGCGTCGCTGAACGCGCAGGCGATCTCGAGGTCGTCGACGATCACGAGGGCCGACTGCGGACCGGAGAGGGCGATGCCGACGCGCTCGGAGTGCTGGGTGCGCCCGGCCTGCTCGACGATCTCGCGGCCGACGGCCTCGGCGAGGGCAGGATCGTCGGTGACGAGCACGGCGGAGGCGGCCTCGTCGTGCTCGGCCTGGCTGACCAGGTCGGCGGCGATCAGGCGCGGGTCGGCGCTGGAGTCGGCGATGACGAGGATCTCGGTGGGTCCGGCCTCGGAGTCGATGCCGACCTGGCCGAGCACCTGGCGCTTGGCGGTGGTGACCCAGACGTTGCCGGGACCGGTGATGATGCTGACCGGGTCGAGGCCGAGGGAGTCGACACCGTAGGCGAGGGCGGCGACCGCTCCCGCGCCGCCCATCGCGTAGACCTCGTCGACGCCGAGGAGCCCGGCGGCGGCGAGGATCGTCGGGTGCACGGAGCCGCCGAACGCCTTCTGCGGTGGCGAGGCGATCGCGACGGAGCCGACGCCGGCGACCTGGGCGGGCACGGCGTTCATGATCACGCTGGAGGGGTAGACGGCCTTGCCGCCGGGGACGTAGAGGCCGGCGCGGCCGACGGGCTGCCAGCGCTGGGTGACGGTGGCGCCGTCGTCGAGCACCGTGGTGCGGGCCGGCGGGATCTGCGCGGCGCTGGCCTTGCGGACGCGGACGATCGCCTCCTCGAGGGCCGCGCGGATCGCGGGGTCGAGGTCGCGGACCGCCGCGGCGATCTCCTCGGCGGGCACGCGCAGGTGCGGCGGGCGGACGCCGTCGAGGCGCTCCGCCTGCTCGAGCAGCGCTTCGGCGCCGCGCGCGCGGACGTCGGCGATCAGCTCGGCGACGACGGGCCCGACGGCGGCGGAGGTGCCCGGATTGCGCGGAACGAGGGCGAGGAGCTCGGCGGCGGACGGACGTCGCCCCCGCAGATCGAGAGTCTGAATCATGGCCGCCCCAGCCTACCGGCCGCGCTCGCGCCGCTCCCCCGCGGGCGCCTCCCGCGCCGTCCAAGCGCGATCTCGAGACGCCGCCCCGCACCGGTCGCCGGGTCTCGAGACGCCGCTCCGCGGCTACGCGACCAGCATGTGCAGCGCGCGCCGCGTCGGCGCGGCTCAGTACAGGCAGTTCGGACCCAGCAGGCTCTTCAGCTCGCCGAAGAGGTCCGGGGTGATCCGGACCGGGAACGGGACCTCGAAGACGCGGGCCGTGTCGCCCTTGATCAGCTTGAGGCGGACCTCTGTGCGGCCGGAGTGGCGGATGAGCACGTCGCTGAGCTGCGAGACGGTGTCGGTGGTCGCACGCGACTCCGGCATCGAGACGGTCAGCGGCCCGGAGTCGCCGTCCTGGCTCATCTCGGGAGCGAAGAGGCTGAACGCGTGCAGGTTCATGCCGTCGTCGCGCATGCTGACGCGGCCGCGCACGACGACGATGGAGTCGTTCGTCAGCGCCGGAGCGAACTCCTGGTACGCCTTGCCCATGAACATGCAGGTGATCTCGCCGCCGAAGTCCTCGACCTGGATCATCCCGTACTGGTTGCCGGAGGCCTTCGCCATCCGGTGCTGCACGCTCGTGACGAGTCCGGCGACGACCACCGTCTCGCCGTCGCCGATCGACTCCGAGACCAGGAGGTCGGCGATCGTCGTGCTGTAGTGCTTGGCCAGCTCCGTCTCGAGCCCGGCGAGCGGGTGATCGGAGACGTAGAGGCCGAGCATGTCGCGCTCGAAGGCGAGCTTGTCCCGCTTGGCCCACTCCGGCCGGGTCGGCACCTGGATCGCGGCCTGCGGCTCGTCCCAGAGGCTGTCGAAGTCGAACCCGACCTGGCCGTTGGCCTCGTTGCGCTTCTCGCCGACGGCGGCCTCGACCGCGTCCTCGTGCACCTCGACGAGCGCGCGCCGGGTCGAGCCGAGCGAGTCGAACGCGCCCGCCTTGATCAGCGACTCGATGGTGCGCTTGTTCGCGACCGGGAGCGGCACCTTGCGGAGGAAGTCGTGGAACGACTCGAAGCGCCCCTTCTCCTCCCGGGCGACCCGGATGCCCTCGACGACGTTGGTCCCGACGTTGCGGACGGCACCGAGGCCGAAGCGGATGTCGGGCCCCACGGCGGTGAAGAAGCCGATCGACTCGTTGACGTCCGGCGGCAGCACCTTGATGCCCATCCGTCGGCACTCGTTGAGGTAGGCGGCCATCTTGTCCTTGGAGTCGCCGACGCTGGTGAGCAGCGCGGCCATGTACTCCGCGGGGAAGTGCGCCTTGAGGTAGGCGGTCCAGTAGGAGATGACGCCGTACGCGGCCGAGTGCGCCTTGTTGAACGCGTAGTCGGAGAAGGGCAGCAGGATGTCCCAGAGGGTCTTCACCGCGGCCATCGAGTAGCCGTTGTCGGCCATGCCGCCGGAGAAGCCCTCGAACTGCTTGTCCAGCTCGGACTTCTTCTTCTTGCCCATCGCGCGGCGGAGCAGGTCGGCCTGCGCCAGCGTGAAGCCCGCGAGCTTCTGCGCGATCGACATCACCTGCTCCTGGTAGACGATCAGCCCGTAGGTGCCGCCGAGCACCTCGGCGAGCGGCTCCTCGAGCTCCGGGTGGATCGGGGTGATCTCCTGGACGCCGTTCTTCCGCAGCGCGTAGTTGGTGTGCGAGTCGGCACCCATCGGGCCCGGCCGGTAGAGCGCGAGGACCGCGGAGATGTCCTCGAAGTTGTCGGGCTTCATCAGGCGCAGGAGCCCGCGCATCGGCCCCCCGTCGAGCTGGAAGACGCCGAGCGTGTCGCCGCGGGCCAGCAGCTCGTAGGCGGCCGGGTCGTCGAGCGCGAGGTCCTCGAGGACGAGGTCCTGACCGCGGTTGGCGCGGATGTTGTCGAGGGCGTCGTCGATGATCGTGAGGTTCCGCAGCCCCAGGAAGTCCATCTTGATCAGGCCGAGCGACTCGCACGCGGGGTAGTCGAACTGCGTGACGATCTGGCCGTCCTGCTCCCGCTTCATGATCGGGATGATGTCCTTGAGCGGATCGCTCGACATGATCACGCCGGCCGCGTGGACGCCCCACTGGCGCTTGAGGTTCTCCAGGCCCAGGGCCGTCTCGAAGACGAGCTTCGCCTGCGGGTCCTCGGCGATGACGTTCCGGACGTCGAGCGCCTCCTTGTAGCGCGGGTGCTCGGGGTCGTTGATCCCGGTCAGCGGGATGTCCTTGCCCATGATCGCGGGCGGCATCGCCTTGGTCAGCTTCTCGCCCATCCCGAACGGGAAGCCGAGCACGCGCGACGCGTCCTTGAGCGCCTGCTTCGCCTTGATGGTGCCGTAGGTGACGATCTGCGCGACGCGCTCGTCGCCGTACTTGTCGGTGACGTAGCGGATGACCTCGCCGCGGCGACGGTCGTCGAAGTCGACGTCGAAGTCGGGCATCGAGACGCGGTCGGGGTTGAGGAAGCGCTCGAAGATCAGGCCGTGCTTCAGCGGGTCGAGGTCGGTGATCTTCATCGCGTAGGCGGCCATCGAGCCGGCTCCGGAGCCGCGGCCCGGGCCGACGCGGATGCCGTTGCGCTTGGACCAGTTGATGAAGTCGGCGACGACGAGGAAGTAGCCCGGGAAGCCCATCTGAAGGATGACGCGGGTCTCGTAGTCGGCGCGGTCGCGCACCTCCTGGGAGATCCCGTCCGGATAGCGCTCGTTGAGCCCGGCCTCGACCTCCTTCACGAACCAGGTGTCCTCGGTCTCGCCCTCGGGGACAGGGAAGCGCGGCATGTAGTTCGCGGAGGTGTCGAACTGCACGTCGCAGCGCTCGGCGATCAGCAGCGTGTTGTCGCAGGCCTCGGGGTGGTCGCGGAAGACCTGGCGCATCTCGCGCGGGGACTTGAGGTAGAACTCGTCCGCGTCGAACTTGAAGCGCTTGGGGTCGTCGAGCGTGGTGCCCGACTGCACGCAGAGCAGCGCCGCGTGCGAGGTGGCGTCGTGCGCGTGGGTGTAGTGCAGGTCGTTCGTGGCCACCAGCGGCAGATCGAGGTCCTTCGCCAGCCGGATCACGTCGCCGATGACGCGGCGCTCGATGTCGAGGCCGTGGTCCATGATCTCGGCGAAGTAGTTCTCCTTGCCGAAGATGTCGCGGTAGTCCGCGGCCGCCTGGCGCGCCTCCTTGTACTGCCCGAGGCGCAGGCGCGTCTGCACCTCGCCGCTCGGGCAGCCGGTGGTCGCGATGAGGCCCTCGGAGTGCTCGGCGAGGATCTCGCGGTCCATCCGGGGCTTGAAGTAGTAGCCCTCGATCGAGGCGCGCGAGGAGAGCCGGAAGAGGTTGTGCATGCCGGTCGTCGTCGAGCTCAGCAGCGTCATGTGCGTGTAGGCGCCCGAGCCGGAGACGTCGTCGCCGCCGCCGTCGCCCCAGCGGATCCGGGTCTTGTCCGAGCGGTGCGTGCCGGGGGTGATGTACGCCTCGGTGCCGATGATCGGCTTGATCCCCGCCGCGGTCGCGGTGCGCCAGAAGTCGAAGGCGCCGAACACGTTGCCGTGGTCGGTGACGGCGATCGCCGGCATGCCCTCCTCCACCGCCGCGTCGATCAGCGGCTTGACCCGGGCGGCACCGTCGAGCATCGAGTACTCGCTGTGCACGTGCAGGTGGACGAAGGAATCGTTACTCGGCAAAGGATGCGCCTCCGACGGACTGCGGGCAGGGAGACCGAAAGTCTACCCGCGTCACTCCCCGCGGAGGACGTCCAGCGCGTGCGCGAGGTCGTCCGGGTAGGTCGCCTCGAACTGCACCCACTCCCCCGTGCCCGGGTGGGTGAAGGCCAGCCGCACGGCGTCCAGCCACTGCCGGGTGAGGCCGAGGCGCTTGGAGAGCGTGGGGTCGGCTCCGTACATCGCGTCGCCCACGCAGGGGTGGCGCTGGGCCGCCATGTGCACGCGGATCTGGTGCGTCCGGCCGGTCTCGAGCCGGATCTCGAGGAGCGAGGCGAAGGGGAACGCCTCGATCGTCTCGTAGTGCGTGACCGAGGGCTTGCCGTCGGCGCGGATCGCGAACTTCCAGTCCGAGGAGGGGTGGCGTCCGAGCGGCGCGTCGATCGTGCCGGTCAGCGGATCGGGGTGCCCCTGCACGACGGCGTGGTAGATCTTCTCGACCAGCCGGTCGTGGAAGGCGCGCTTGAGGTGGGTGTACGCGCGCTCGGACTTCGCGACGACCATCAGGCCGCTCGTGCCGGCGTCGAGCCGGTGCACGATGCCCGCCCGCTCGGCGGCGCCGGAGGTCGAGATCGTGAAGCCTGCCGCGGCGAGGGCGCCGAGCACGGTCGGGCCCTCCCAGCCGACGGCCGGGTGCGCCGCGACCCCGACGGGCTTGTCGATCACCACGATGTCGTCGTCGTCGTGGACGATCCCCAGGTCGGGGACCGCGATCGGGACGATGCGCGGCTCCTCGCGGGGACTCCACTCGACGCTGAGCCAGGCGCCCGCGGCGACGCGATCGCTCTTGTCGAGGACCCGGCCGTCGGCGGTGACGCCGCCGGCGTCGATGACCTCGGCGGCGAAGGTGCGCGAGAAGCCGAGGAGCTTGCCGACGGCCGCGTCGGCGCGGAGGCCGGCGAGTCCGTCGGGGACGGGCAGCGCGCGGGACTGCACCATCAGGCGCCGCCGCGCGGCTCGGAGTCGATCGCCGCGGTGCTGTCGGTGTCCGCACCGTCCTCCGCGGCGGCCTGCTCGGCCTTGCGCGAGGAGCGCGTGCCGTCGAGGTTCACGCCGCGCAGGCTGAGGATCACGAAGAGCCCCATCGCCGTGCAGATCGCGATGTCGGCGACGTTGTAGATCGCCGGCAGCAGCCACGGCGTGTAGAGGAAGTCGACCACGTGGCCGAGACCGAACGACGGCTCGCGGAAGAGCCGGTCGAACAGGTTGCCGAGCGTGCCGCCGAGCAGCAGCCCGAAGAACAGCGCCCACGCCGTCGAGCGGATGCGCCGGGAGAACCAGATCACGGCGACGACCACGCACGCGGCGATGATCGAGAAGATCCAGGTGGAGCCGCTCGCGAGCGAGAACGCGGCTCCGGGGTTCTTCACGTAGTGCAGGATCAGCACGTCGCCGAGGACGTGCACGTCCTCACCGAGCGTGAGCCCGGTGCTGACGAGGTGCTTCGCGGTCTGGTCGATCGCGAACACCGCGAGCGCAACGAGGCCGAGGGTGACGAGCACCCTCGGCCTGACGTTCGCTGCGGTGGTGCTACGCCCCAAAGCCGGGGAACGAGGACGACTCGGCCGACACCGGCTGGGTGTCGAGGTCGCGGAGCTGGCCCTCGATGTAGCTCTTCAGCTTCTGGCGGTACTCGCGCTCGAAGGTGCGGAGCTCGTCGATGCGGTGCTCGACCGTCGCGCGCTCCTCCTCGAGCTTCGCGACCTGGGCACGCTGCTTGGCCTCGGCCTCGGCGACGATGCGCGCGGCGGTGGCACGGCCCTCGGCGACGAGAGCGTCGCGCTTGTCGGCGCCCTCGCGGACGTGCTCCTCGTGGAGACGGCGCGCGAGCTGCAGGAGTCCGCTGGAGCTCTCGGCCTCGTCGACCGGAGCCGACTGCGAGGCGGCGGGAGCGGCCTGGGCGGGAGCCGGGGTGGGCTCCGGCTCGGGCTCGGGCTCCGGCTCGGGAGCCGGGGTCTCGTCGACCACGGGAGCGGGGGCCGGCGTGGACGCGACGGGGGCGTCCATCGGCCGCGAGTCACCGGAGGAGAGGCGCTGGCGCAGCTCCTCGTTCTCCTGGTTCAGGCGGCGGAGCTCCACGACGACCTCGTCGAGGAAGTCGTCGACCTCGTCCTGGTCGTATCCCTCGCGGAACTTCGTCGGCTGGAACCGCTTGTTGACAACATCTTCGGGAGTGAGCGCCATGGCTTTCCACCTTCGATTTCAAGTAGGTACACGTTCAAGAACGTTCGGCTGGAGCTAGCAACGACTAAAGCTAGCAACTGGGAGCGCGCGGCGCAGTGCGGGCACAGCGGAGCACGTCCGATCGACGCCAACGATACAGGGGACGCGGGCGACCCGTGCACCGCCGGGCATCAGACGCGCTGGAGCCAGGTGGCGATGTACATGCCCACGATGACGCAGAGCATGGTGAGGCTCCAGCCGAAGTCGAGGGCGATCGGACCGATCGAGACCGGCTTGATCACGCGGCGGAAGAAGGAGATCGGCGGATCCGTGACCGTGTAGACGGTCTCGGCCGCCACGAGTCCCACGCCGCGAGGGCGCCATTCGCGGCGGATCACCCGGACGAGATCCAGGACGAACCGCGCCCACATGGCGAAGAAGTACAGCAGGAGCGCGAAGTAGAGGACGCTCGCGAAGAGCGAGATGACGGAGCTCACCGAACGACAGGGCTCCCGGGATCAGGACTTCGCGAAGAACGACGCGTCGGCGTCGCTCTCGGCGGAGGCCGAATCGCCCGCGACCGTGATGTGCGACGGGGAGAGGAGGAACACCTTGCTCGTGACGCGCTCGATGCGGCCGTAGAGGCCCTGCGAGAGGCCGCTGGCGAAGTCGATCAGGCGGCGCGCGTCGGCGTCGCTCATCTGCGAGAGGTTGATGATGACGGGGATGCCGTCGCGGAAGTTCTCCGCGATCACCTGAGCGTCGCGGTACTGCTTGGGGTGGACGGTGAGGATCTCGTTCATCTCAGCGTGTGCCGTCGCCTTCGGGGTCTGGGGGGTGGGCTTGCGGAGCGGGGTGACCGTCGCGCGGGGCTGCTGCGGGGTCGGCTCGACCGGCGGGACCGGCTGGACCGGGGAGACCGGGGCGCGGTGCGCTGTCGCGGGGGCCGCCTCGACGGTCTCGGCACGCTCGTACTCGACCTCTTCGTCGGCGAGTCCGAGGTACACCATCGTCTTCTTCAGCGGGTTGGCCATCAGTGTCCTCCGTGTTGTCGTCGCACCCACAGCTGGGTCACGACGAGGCTACGGGCGGGCGGGCCGATTGCCGGTGATTGCCGACCCGATTCGCAGGTGTGTCGCACCCTCGGCGATCGCGTCGGCGAAGTCGTTCGACATGCCGGCGGAGATGCCGGTCGCACCGGGGGCGATCGAGCGGACCCGCTCCGAGATCGCGCGCAGCCGCGCGAAGGCCGGGCGGGGCTCCTCGCCGAGCGGAGCGACGGCCATCACGCCGCGCAGGACCAACCCCGGGGCGGCCGCGAGGGCCTCCGCGAGCGGCTCGACCTCGCCGGGGGCC
Organism: Rathayibacter sp. VKM Ac-2929; assembly: GCF_022815495.1. NCBI lineage: Bacteria > Bacillati > Actinomycetota > Actinomycetes > Micrococcales > Microbacteriaceae > Rathayibacter > Rathayibacter sp. VKM Ac-2929. Next base: position 143,531 of record NZ_JALGRV010000004.1, on the reverse strand, counting down.
GCTCCCCCGCGGTCGGGGTCGTCGGTCAGATTGACCTGCAGGAACACGTCGAGCGGCGCCTGCCCGGGCTCCGGCGGGCCGGCGTCGAGCAGCGGCACGAGGGCGAGCCGGTCGACCGAGTGGATCGAGCTCGCGTAGCGCTCGACCTGGCGCGCCTTCTTGCTCTGCAGCTGGCCGATGTAGTGCCAGCGCGCGGGCGTGCCGGCGAGCTCGGCCGCCTTCTCCTGCGCCTCCTGGTGACGGTTCTCGCCGAAGTCGGCGACGCCGAGCTCGAGGAGGTCGCGCAGGAGGGAGACGGGGTGGTACTTGGTGACCACGATCGTGGTCAGCTCCGACGGGTCGCGACCGGCCGAGCGGGCGGCGTCGGCGACCTGCTCGGTCACCGAGGCCCAGCGCTCGGCCAGCTCGCGATCCACCACAGCGGCGACTACTTGAGGAAGTCGGGGATGTCGAGGTCGCTCTCGTCGTCGTCGAACGACGGGTCGGCGACGGGAGCCGGCGCGGCGACGGGGGTGCTCGACCAGATCGACCCGGCCGACGGCGCGGCGACCGGGGCCGGGGCGGGCTCGGACGACGCCTCCGCGGGCAGGCTCTGCTGCGGGCGCGGCGCGGCGACGGCCGCGGGACCGGTCGCGCCGGGCTCACCGCCGTCGAAGCCCGCCGCGATCACGGTGACGCGCACCTCGTCACCGAGGGTGTCGTCGATCACGGCACCGAAGATGATGTTCGCCTCGGGGTGCACGGCCTCCTGGACCAGGCGCGCCGCGTCGTTGATCTCGAAGATGCCGAGGTTCGATCCGCCCTGGATGGAGAGCAGCACGCCGTGCGCGCCGTCGATGCTGGCCTCGAGCAGCGGGGACGCGACGGCCAGCTCGGCCGCCTTGATCGCCCGGTCCGCCCCGCGCGACGAGCCGATGCCCATCAGCGCGGAGCCGGCGCCCTGCATGACCGACTTGACGTCGGCGAAGTCGAGGTTGATCAGGCCCGGGGTGGTGATCAGGTCGGTGATGCCCTGGACACCGGCGAGCAGCACCTGGTCGGCCGTGGCGAACGCCTCGAGCATCGAGATGCCGCGGTCGCTGATCTCGAGCAGGCGGTCGTTCGGGACGACGATGAGGGTGTCGACCTCGTTCTTCAGGGTCGCGACACCCGCCTCGGCCTGGGTCTGGCGGCGGCGGCCCTCGAAGCCGAAGGGCTTCGTGACGACACCGATGGTGAGCGCGCCGATCGACTTCGCGATGCGGGCAACGACGGGCGCGCCGCCGGTGCCGGTGCCGCCGCCCTCGCCCGCGGTGACGAAGACCATGTCGGCGCCCGCGAGGACCTCCTCGATCTCCTCCGCGTGGTCCTCGGCGGCGCGGCGGCCGACCTCGGGGTCGGCGCCGGCGCCGAGTCCGCGGGTCAGCTCGCGGCCGACGTCGAGCTTGACGTCCGCGTCGCTGAGCAGCAGCGCCTGCGCGTCGGTGTTGATCGCGATGAACTCGACGCCGCGGAGGCCGAGCTCGATCATGCGGTTGACGGCGTTGACGCCGCCACCGCCGATGCCGACGACCTTGATCACGGCGAGGTAGTTCTGGTTTGAAGTCACGTGTCCGGCCTCCGGGCTGAACCTTAAACCTGTAGTTGAGGCTTAAAGTTATGCTGAGTATGCATTTGGGGTGTGGGCTCGACGGTAGGCGGAGTGCGCGCCACCCTGCGACAGACACGCCCGCAATCGGAAAAGAGCCGCGCGGATCCGTCCGGCGCGCCGCTCATCGCCGGGCGACGACGGCGGCCTCGGGCGAGGAGACGTCGTAGGAGGCGACCGCCGCGGGGTCCGTCGCCGCCATCAGCTTCTCCAGGACGACGGCCTTGAGCGCGGAGTCGTCCGACCCGCCCCAGAAGACGACCGCGCCGTCCGCGAGGGTCAGGGAGACGTCGTCCCCCGTGGTCGCGGCCGCCGAGGCGACCTGGCTCTCGAGCGACTCGGGCAGGGTGAGCAGCACGCGCGCGGTCGCGCGGAACGCCGCTCCCGAGGCGGAGCCGGTCGGCGTGCTGAGCAGCGGGTAGCCCTCCTGCGCGGCGGGCGCCGTCTCGATCACCACGCCCGCCGGGTCGACGAGGTCGAACTCGGCGCCGTCGGCGATCACGCCGACCGGGGTCCGCTCGACGACGCTGACGATGAGCGTGCTCGGCGGTCGCGTCTGCACGGAGTAGCTGCGCACCAGGGGGTAGCTGCCGAGCACCCGCCCGACGGCGGCGCGGTCCACCAGCGTGAGCGGCACCCCGACCTGGTCGGCGAGCGAGTTCTGGATGTCCTCGGCGCTGACGCGCTGGGTGCCGGTGATCTCGATCGTCTTGACGGCCATCAGCGGCGAGTACGCCGCGACCGCGACGACCAGGGCGAGGACGACGAGCGAGCCGGCCGTGACCAGGGCGATGGTGCGGCGGCGGCGTGCGCGCTTGGTGAAGCGGCGGACCTCGCCGCGCTCGAAGCGCCGGCGCTCCCGGGCCGCCTTCGCGAGCGCGTGACCCTCCGACCCGGGCAGTGGGAGACCCCGGAGCCGGGACAGCGGCGTCCTCCGCGGCTCGGCCGCCGTCCCGGGCGGCGTCCTCTCCGACTCGGCCGTGGCGGGCTCGGCACGCGCGGGTACCGCTTTCTCGGACGTCGCCTTCTCAGGTGCGAGCTTCGCGGGTGCGACCTTCGCCGGTGCGGCCTTCGCCGGTCTCCCGGCCTCCGCCGCCTTCTCCGCCTTCATCCGCTCGGCCTGCAGCTTCCCCGCCGCACTCCGGGGAGCGGACGGCAGCCGCAGCGACGCCGGCGTCGTCAGCCGGATCGGCTCGGTGGGGTGCTCGTCGTCGCCGGACGGACGCGACTGCGCCGGCGGAGGGCTCGCCGGACGAGCGGGCGCGGAACGCACTCCGCTCGGCGGCCGCACGCCGTCCGGCCGCTTCATCGCGCGACCGGCGCGACCTCGCTCGCGCCGAGCGACTCGAGCAGCTGCGGGATGATCCGGTAGACGTCACCGCAGCCGAGGGTGATCACGAAGTCGCCCTCGCGCGCGATCTCCGCGGTGCGGCGGGACGCCTCCTGCCAGTCGGCGAGGAACGAGACGTGCGAGGGGTCGGCGAACTTCTCGCTGACCAGCGCGCCGGTGACGCCGGGCTCGGGGTCCTCGCGCGCGCCGTAGACGTCGAGCACGATCGTCTCGTCGGCGTAGGTCTCCAGCGCCTCGGCGAACTCGCGGGCGAAGAGCCTGGTGCGGCTGTAGAGGTGCGGCTGGTGCACGGCGATGATCCGGCCGGTGCCGACGACGGTCCTCGCGGCCGACAGGGCGGCGGCGACCTCGGTGGGGTGGTGCGCGTAGTCGTCGTAGACGCTCACGCCGCGCACGGCGCCGTGCAGCTCGAAGCGGCGCTCGGTGCCGCCGAACTCGGAGATCGCGGCGAGGGCCGGAGCCGGTTCGAAGCCGAGGCCGACGAGCACGGCGAAGGCGCCCGCCGCGTTGATCGCGTTGTGGCGGCCCGGGATGCGCAGGCGCGTCGTGTAGCGGCGGCCCTCGTACTCGACGGTGAAGCCGACCGGGCCGACCAGCTCGAGATCGACCACGCGGGCGTCCGAGCCCTCCGCCTCGCCGAAGGTCAGGACCTTCGGTCCGTCGATGCGGCGGGTGACGCTCACGGCGCCGGGGTCGTCGGAGGAGATGACGACCAGTTCGCGCGCGCTCGAGGTGAAGGTGACGAACGCCTCCTCGAACGCCTCGAGCGAGCCGTAGTGGTCGAGGTGGTCCGGGTCGACGTTGGTCACGAGCGAGACCGCGGTGTCGTAGAGCAGGAAGCTGCCGTCGGACTCGTCCGCCTCGACGACGAAGACCTCGCCGGAGCCGGCCGCCGAGGACGTGCCGAGGCCCTCGATGATGCCGCCGTTGACGAAGCTGGGGTCGGCGTCGAGACCGAGCAGACCGGTGACGATCATGCCGGTCGAGGTGGTCTTCCCGTGTGCGCCGGCGACGGCGACGAGGCGCTTGCCGCGGACGAGCCAGGCGAGCGCCTGCGAGCGGTGCAGGACGGGCAGGCCGCGCTCCTTCGCCAGCAGGTACTCGGGGTTGTCCGGCCAGAGCGCCGACGTGACGACGACGGCCTCGGCGTCGCCGAGATGCGCCGCGTCGTGCCCGATGGCGACCGGGATGCCGAGCTCGCGGAGCTGCTCGATCGGGTGCGACTCGCGCACGTCGGAGCCGGTGACGCGGTGACCGGCGCGGTGGAACAGCCGCGCGATCCCGCTCATCCCCGAGCCGCCGATGCCGATGAAGTGGACCGAGCCGAGCTCGTCGGGGACGGTGATGCCGAGGTCGGGCTTGATCACGGGGCTCTCGCTTTCGGGTGGTCGGCGCGGCGTGCGGGGTGCCGCAGGCCGGACGAAGGGATCAGTTTAACCGCGGAGGGATCAGTGCGGACGGAGACCGGAGCCGATGAGGTCGACCAGCCGGCCGGAGCCGTCGCGCACGCCGACGGACGCGGCACGGCGACCCATGTCGGCGAGGCGCGGAGCGTCGTGCAGGAGCGGCACCAGGTCGCTCGCGACCCAGGCCGGGGTGAACGCCGAGTCCTCGACGAGGAGCGCTCCGCCCGCATCGACGACACCGCGGGCGTTGAAGCGCTGCTCGCCGTTGCCGACCGGGTAGGGCACGTACACCGTAGGGAGGCCGAGCGCGCTGAGCTCGCTCACGGTGGCCGCTCCGGCGCGGGAGACCGCGACGTCCGCGGCGGCGAGAGCGAGGTCCATCCGGTCGCAGTAGGCCAGCAGCTGGTACCCCGCGACGCCGGGGTCGGCGATCTCGGCGCGGTCGCCGGTGATGTGCAGCACCTGGAAGCCGGTCGCCACGAGCGCGGCGGCGCTCGCGTGCACGGTCGCGTTGATCCGCCGGGCACCGAGCGAGCCGCCGGTCACGAGCAGGGTGCGGCGTGCGGGATCGAGACCGAAGGCGGCCATCGCCTCGTCGCGCACGGCCGCGCGGTCCAGCTGCGCGATCTCGCGGCGCAGCGGCATCCCGACGACCTGCGCGTTGCGCAGCGGCGTGCCCTCGAAGGCGACGCCGACGAACGGGGTGAAGCGGGCGCCGAGCCGGTTGGCGAGACCGGGCCGGGCGTTGGCCTCGTGCACCACGAACGGGATCCCGGCGCGCCGGGCGGCGAGGTAGGCGGGCGCGGCCGCGTAGCCGCCGAAGCCGACGACCGCGTCGATCCGGCGCTCGCGGAGAGTGCGGACGATGCCGTCGATCGTCGCGCGGAAGGCGGAGGGGAAGCGCAGGGCGGCGCCGTTGGGACGGCGCGGGAACGGCAGGCGCGGGATCACCGACAGCTCGTAGCCGCGCAGCGGCACCAGTCGTGCCTCGAGTCCCTCGGCCGTGCCGAGGACGAGGACCTCGTCGTCCGGGTGGCGCGCCCGGATCTCGTCGGCCGTGGCGAGCAGCGGATTGACGTGGCCGGCGGTCCCGCCGCCGGCGAGCAGGTAGCGGGTCATCGGGCGGCGGCCTTCTTGGCGGCGCGCGCGGCGGCGCCGTCGCTCGGCGAGGTCTGGTGGCGTGCGAAGGAGAGCACGACGCCGATGGCAAGGAGCGAGCTGAGCAGGGCGGTGCCTCCGGAGGAGATCAGCGGCAGCGGCACTCCGAGCACCGGGAGCACCCCGAGCACCACCCCGATGTTGACGAACGCCTGGCCGATCAGCCAGACCATGACGGCGCCGGTCGTGATGCGGACGAACGGGTCGGTGGACGCGTGGATGATGCGGAAGAACGCGATCGCCAGGACGACGAAGAGCGCGAGGACCACGATCGCCCCGATCAGGCCGAGCTCCTCGCCGATGATCGCGAAGATGTAGTCGTTGTCGGCCGCGGGCAGCCAGGACCATTTGGCCTTGGAGTTGCCGAGGCCGACGCCGAAGATGCCGCCGGAGGCCATCGCCCAGGTGCCGTGCACGGGCTGCCAGCAGGAGGTCTCGTACTGCTCCGAGCCCGAGCAGTCACCGAGGAAGGACATGATCCGGGTCAGCCGGTTCTCGCTCGAGACCGCGAAGAGCACGGCGCCGACCGCGCCGACGAGCACGATCGGGATCAGCACCTTCATCTGCACGTTCGAGTAGAAGAGCGCAGCCAGGACGATGCCGGCGAGGATCAGGACGGTGCCGAGGTCGCCGCCGCCGAGGACGAGGCCGATCGAGCCGCCCGCGACGATCAGGACGGGCATCAGCGCGTCCTTCCAGTCCTTGGGGCCGCGGTAGCGGCGGGCGAGCAGCAGGCCGAGCCAGAGCGCGAGCGCGAGCTTGATGATCTCGGACGGCTGCATCGTGAAGCCGCCGATCCGCAGCCAGTTGCGGTTGCCGCCGACCTCCCAGCCGAGCGGCGAGAAGAGCACGAGCAGCTGCAGGACGCAGCCGGCCCCGAGCAGGAGGGGTGTCGCCTTCTTCCAGAAGCGGATCGGCACGCGCGACACCACGAGCATCAGCGGCACGCCGAGCAGGGCGAAGCCGCCCTGGCGGAAGAAGCCGCCGAAGGAGTCGTCGCTCCGGACGTAGGAGGTGACCGACGAGGAGGAGAGCACCATCGTCAGCCCGAAGAGCACGAGGAAGAGCGTCGTGCCGAAGAGCAGGAAGAAGTTCGGCGATCCCGAGGCGAGGACGCGGGCGAGCACGATCCGCGCGGTGCGCAGTCCGCCGCGCTCCTTGTGCTGCTCGCCCTCGGACGCCTCGGCGCGCGAGCGGTCAGTGCGCGAGCGGCCCGGGCTGCGGTTCGTCGTCGGAGCGGTCATCGGCTCCCCCTCCCAGATACGTCGCCACGGCGGCCGCGAAGAAGCGGCCCCGCTCCGCGTAGTCGCGGAACTGGTCCATCGACGCCGCAGCAGGTGCGAGCAGGACGACGTCACCCGTGCGGGCGAGCACCGCGGCGGCCTCGACGGCCGCCTGCATCACCGCCCCAGTGTCATCCGGGACCACCTCGGTCACGGGGAGGGCGGGCGCGTGTCGCCGGAATGCCTCGAGGACTTCCGCGCGGTCCGCGCCGATGACCACGGCGCCGCGCAGCCGGCCGACGTGGGCGCCCACGAGAGCGTCGATGTCGACGCCCTTCAGCAGCCCGCCGACGAGCCAGACGACGGACGGGTAGGCCCGGAGCGAGGCGTCGGCGGCGTGCGGATTGGTGGCCTTGGAGTCGTTCACCCAGACCACGCCGGAGCTCTCCGCGACCACCTGGATGCGGTGCGCGTCGAGCTCGAAGGTCGCGAGGGCGCGGCGGACGGCGGCGGGCTCGATGCCGCAGGCCCGCGAGAGCGCGGCGGCCGCCAGCACGTTCTGCACGATGTGCGGGGCGGCGAGTCCGCGAGCGGCGAGCTCGTCGACGGTCGCGATCTCGATCGCGCTCGTCGCGCGGTCCTCGAGGAAGGCGCGGTCGCAGAGGATGCCGTCGACGACGCCGAAGTCGCTCGGCCCGGGGACCCCCAGGCCGAAGCCGATCGCGCGCGCGCCCTCGATCACTTCGGCGTCGACCACCATCTGCTCGGTGGCGGCGTCGGCGCGGTTGTAGACGCAGGCGACCCGGGTGTTCGCGTAGACCTTCGCCTTCGCGGCGCGATAGGCCTCGAAGGTCCCGTGCCAGTCGAGATGGTCGTCGGCGATGTTCAGGCAGGTGCTCGCGAGCGGCTCGATCCGGCCGAGGTAGTGCAGCTGGTAGCTCGAGAGCTCGACCACCAGGACGTCGAAGCCCTGCGGGTCACGGACCGCGTCGAGCACGGGGATGCCGATGTTGCCGCAGGGGGCGGCCCGCAGCCCGCCGGCGACGAGCATCGTCGCGGTGAGCTGCACGGTCGTGGTCTTGCCGTTCGTGCCGGTGACCAGCACCCAGTCGGCCGGGGTGCCGTCGGCACGGACGACCTTGTCGCGCACGCGCCAGGCGAGCTCGACGTCGCCCCAGAGCGCGATGCCCGACTCCCCCGCCCACGCGACGAGCGGATGCGTCGGCGCGAAGCCGGGCGAGACGACGACGAGCTCGGGGTCGAACGACGCCAGCTCCACCGGGACGCGGTCGAGCCGCTCGGCCCGGTGCAGGCGCGCCCCGATCACCTCGAGCAGGCGCTCGCGCTCCTCGTCGGCGCGATCGGCCAGGACGAGCACCTCGGCGCCCAGCTCGGTCAGCGTGTCGGCGACGGAGAAGCCGGTGACCCCGAGGCCGAGCACGGCGACGCGGAGACCGCGCCAGTCGGCGTGCCAGCTGGTCAGCGACTCGGGGCGGGCGGACGAGGCGGGATCGGTCATGCCAGGGAGAGCCATTCGAGGTAGAAGAGCCCGACGCCGGCCGCGACGAAGATGCCGGCGATGATCCAGAAGCGGACCACCACCGTGATCTCGGCCCAGCCCTTGAGCTCGAAGTGGTGGTGGAGCGGGCTCATCAGGAAGATGCGCTTGCCCCGGGTGAGCTTGAAGTAGATCCGCTGCACGATCACCGAGCCGGTGACGATGACGAACAGTCCGCCGATCAGGATGACGAGCAGCTCGGTGCGGGTGAGGATCGCGAGGGCCGCGAGCGCGCCACCGAGGCCGAGCGAGCCCGTGTCGCCCATGAAGATCTGCGCGGGCGAGGTGTTCCACCAGAGGAAGCCCACGAGCGCGCCGGAGATCGCCGCGGCGATGATCGCGAGGTCGAACGGATCGCTCACCTGGTAGCACTTGTCGGCCACCTCGGGGTTGAGCTGTGCGTCGAAGCACCACTGGTTGGACTGCCAGAAGCCGATGATGACGTAGGAGCCGATCGCGAGGATCGACGAGCCGGTCGCGAGGCCGTCGAGGCCGTCCGCGACGTTGACGCCGTTGGACGTGCTGGTCACGATCACGCAGATCCAGAGCACGAACAGCCCGATGCCGATCCAGCCGAGCGCGGCGAAGTCGAACGGCAGGTCGCGGATGAACGAGATCGACGTCGAGGCCGGCGTCAGTCCGTTGGAGTCGCGCACCATGATCGCGATGACCGCGAAGGCCGCCGCGACGATGATCTGCCCGGCGATCTTGGCCCAGCCGCCGAGCCCGAGGCTGCGCTGGTTGCGGGTCTTCAGGAAGTCGTCGATGAAGCCGACGAAGCCGAGCCCGACCATCATGAACAGCACCAGCAGCGCCGACGGCGCGAGCGCCCGGTTGCCGAAGAGCGAGCCGAGGAAGTAGCCCGCCACGGTGGCGATGATGATGACGATGCCGCCCATCGTCGCCGTGCCGTGCTTGACGTGGTGCGACTTCGGTCCGTCCTCGCGGATGAACTGGCCCCACTGCAGGCGGTGGAACAGCCGGATGAACAGGGGCGTCAGCAGCAGCGTGAAGGCGCCGGAGAAGGCTCCGGCCAGAAGGAGTGCTCTCATCGGTGGCGCTCTCCCAGTCGGTCGCCCAGGAATCGCAGCCCGGCGGAGTTGGACGACTTCACCAGGACGGTGTCGCCGCTCCGAAGATAGCCGTCGAGCAGGTCGTACGCCTCGTCGGCGGTCTCGACGAAGACGGACTCGCCGCTCCAGGAGCCCTCGCGCTCGGCGGCGACGTGGATCCGTCGCGCCTTCGCGCCGACCACCACGATCTGCGCGATGTTGAGCCGGACGGCGAGCAGGCCCACGCGGTCGTGCTCCTCGTCGGCCCACTCCCCCAGCTCGCTCATCTCGCCGAGGACCGCGACGGTGCGCCCCTCCGGCTTCGCGATCTGGGCGAGGGTCCGCAGGGCGGCGGCGGTGGAGTCGGGGCTGGCGTTGTACGCGTCGTTGACGACCGTGACGTCGGCGCCGCCGAGCACCTGCATGCGCCAGCGCTCGGCGAGCGTGACGGTGCCGAGCGCGTCGACGATCGCGTCGAGCGGGACGCCGACGGAGAGCGCGGCCGCGGTGGCCGCCAGCGCGTTCATCACGTGGTGCTCGCCGAGGACGCGGAGGAAGAGCTCGGCGCGGGCGGCCTCGCGGCCCTCCCCGGCGCTGATCTCGACGGTGAAGCGGGTGCCCTCGGCCGTCGGCTCGATGTCGACGGCGCGGACGTCGGCCTGCTCGCCGTGGCCGAACCACAGCACCCGGGCGGCGGTCCTCGCCTGCATCGAGGCGACGCGGCCGTCGTCGGCGTTCAGCACCGCGACGTCGTCGGCCGTCAGGTCGGCGACCATCTCGGTCTTCGCCTCGAGCGTGCGCTCGATGCCGCCGAACTCGCCGGCGTGAGCGAGGCCCACCGCGAGGACGATCCCCACGTCGGGCTTCGCCATCCGGACGAGGCGGCGGATCTCGCCGACCGCGCTCGCGCCCATCTCGGCCACCAGGAAGCGCGTCGAGGGCGACACCTTCAGCATCGTGATCGGCGCACCGACCTCGTTGTTGAACGAGCCCTGCGGGGCGACGGTCTCGCCCTCGCGCTCGAGGATCGTGCGGAGGAGGTTCTTGGTGGTCGTCTTTCCGTTGGAGCCGGTGACCGCGAGGACGGTGAGGTTCCCGAGCGCGCGCACGCGGCGGACGACCTCGGTCGCCAGGGCGCCGAGCGCCTCGACGGAGTCGTCGACGAGCACCTGCGGCACGTCGAGGTCGAGCGGCCGCTCGACGATCAGCAGGGCGGCGCCGCGCTCGACGGCGACCGGAGCGAAGAGGTGGCCGTCGGTGTGCTCGCCGCGCTTGGCGACGAAGATCCCGCCGGGCGCGATCTCGCGCGAATCGGTCTCGGTCGCGCCGTCGACGACGGTGCTCGCGTTGGCGGAGGAGCCGGCGAGGTGCAGCCGGCCGGAGACGGCCGCGGCGATCTCGGTGAGGGTCAGGGCGATCATCTAGAGCCAGCCCGCCTCGCGCAGGGCCTGCCGGACGTCGTCTCTGGCCGAATACGGCATGTGCACTCCTGCAATCTCCTGATAGTCCTCGTGGCCGGGTCCGGCGTAGAGGATCGCATCGCCCTCGTCCGCGAGGGCGACGGCCGCCCGCACGGCGGCCCGCGGGTCGGGGATCTCGTGGATCTCCCGGCCGGGCACGGCCTCGGTCGCCGCGCCGACGAGGACGGCGCGGATCGCCGCCGGGTCCTCCCAGCGCGGATGGAAGTCGGTCACGATCACGACGTCGGACAGCTCCGCGGCGATGCGCCCCATGTCGGCCCGCTTCGTGGTGTCCCGGTCGCCGTCGGCGCCGAAGACCATGATCAGCCGGCCGGGCGTCAGCGCCCGCAGCGCCTCGAGTGCGTTCGAGAACGCGTCCGGGGTGTGGCCGTAGTCGACGTAGACGCGCGGACCGCGGTCCCCGGAGACGCGCTCGGCGCGACCGGGGATGTAGACGTCGAGTGCGCCCTCGCCCAGAGCGTGCGCGATGGCCTCGAGGTCGAAGCCCGACTCGACGAGCATGACGATCGCGAGCGCCGCGTTGGCCGCCATGTACCAGCCGATCAGCGGGATGCTCACGACGACCGAGCGGTTCTCGGGCCCCTCGAGGCGGAAGGTCGTGCCGTCGGCGGTGCTCTCGACGACGGTCATCGACCAGTCGGCCGGCGTGCTCGGAGCGACTCCGACGACGGGCGAGCTGGCGAGCGTCGTCACGGGGATGCGGCTGCGCTCGACGAGCTCGCGGCCCCAGCTGCTGTCGACGGTCACCACGCCGCGGCGCGCGCGGTCCGGACCGAACAGGTCGGCCTTCGCCTCGAAGTAGTGCGCCATGTCGGTGTAGTCGTCGAGGTGGTCGTGCGTCAGGTTGGTGAAGCCGACCACGTCGAAGACGAGGCCGTCGATCCGGTGGCGGGTGAGCGCCTGCGCGGAGACCTCGATGGAGACCGCGCGCACCGCGGACTCCCGCATCCGGGCGAGCAGACCGTGCAGCTCACTCGCCTCCGGAGTGGTCAGCGAGCTGACGACCGCCACGTCGCCGATGCGGCGCTCGGCGGTCGAGCTGAGACCGGAGACGACGCCGAGGCGGCGCAGCAGCGCGTCGAGCAGGTAGACCACGCTCGTCTTGCCGTTGGTCCCGGTCACGCCGAACAGCGTCGGCGCGTCCTCGCGGGTGCGGTGGATCCAGGCCGCGACGTCGCCGAGGGCGGCGCGGGGGTCGGGCGTGACCAGCACGGGGAGGCCGCTGCCGGCGGCCAGCTCGGCGCCCTCGGGATCGGTCAGCACCGCGACCGCACCGGCGGCGGCGGCACCGGCGGCGAAGGCGGCGCCGTGCGCGGCCCGGCCGGCGACGCCGACGTAGAGGTCGCCCGGCTCGACGCAGCGCGAGTCGAGGGTGACCCCGCTGACCTCGACGCCCTCGACCCCGCGGACGGGCCCGAGCGAGAACTCGGCGACGAGCTGCGCGAGCGCTCGGGGCGCCGGGTGCTCGGGCCGGAGGGAGGACTGCGGGCGAGTGTCGTGCAATGCCCGCTCTTTCTCTCGTGCTGGTGCTCGTGCTGGTTCTGGTCTGCTGGGTCGTGTCCTGGAGAGGGCGGTCACCACGTGGTGGGGTACTCCACCGGCGGGACCGTGGACGGCTCCACCCGGTTGGTCTTGAGCACCTGCGTCATGACCTGCTGGAACACGGGGGCCGTCGCCTGGGACGTGTTCATCTTAACCGGATCGGCGATGGTGACCGTCACGACGTACTCCGGGTCCTCCGCGGGCGCGAGGCCGGCCAGCGAGACGGTGTAGCTCTTCGAGTAGCCGCCGTTGCCGTCCGGCTGCTGCGCCGTGCCGGTCTTGGTGGCGATGTTGTAGCCGTCGACGTGGATGTCGTTCGCCAGCCAGCCCTCGTTGTAGTGGGTCTGCAGCATGTCCACGACGTCCTTCGCGGCACCGGCGGAGACCACCGGGGTGCCGGTGGTGTCGGGCACGTCGATCACCGAGCCGTCGGGCATGGTGCAGCCCTCGACCAGCTGCGCGGGCAGGCGCACCCCGCCGTTGCCGAGGGTCTGGTAGATGCTCGCGACCTGGACCGCGGTCGCCGAGACGCCCTGCCCGAACATCGTCGTGTAGTTGGTCTGGTTGTCCCAGTCCTCGGAGTCGGCGAGGAGGCCGCCGGTCTCGCCGGGGAAGTCGACAGCGGTCGAGGCGCCGAGGCCGAACTTCTTCAGGTAGTCGTAGCGCTGCGACGCGGAGAGCTTGGAGCCCATCATCGCGATGCCGACGTTCGAGGAGTCCTTGAGGATCCCGGTCAGCGTGTAGTTCGTGGGCGTGTGCGCGAAGTCGTCGCTGAACGAGGCGCCGTCCTTCTCGAAGGTGTCGGGGACGACGACCTGGCTCGTCGGGCTCGCGAGGCCCTGGTCGATCAGCATCGCCGCCGTCATCGGCTTGAAGGTCGAGCCGGGCTCGAACGGGCTCTGGAAGGCGCGCGAGCCGCGGTCGGCCGGTGCGCTCGCCGAGACGTTGTTCGGGTCGACGGTCGGGGTCTCGGCGACGGTCAGGAGCTTGCCGGTCTTGACCTCCTGCACCACGACGATGCCGTAGCTGCCGCCGACCTCGGCGACCCGCTGCGCGAGCACCTGCTGCGAGTAGTACTGCAGGTCGGCGTCGATGGTCAGCTCGAGCGTCCCGCCGTCGACCGCGGGGGTCTCCGCCACGGTGCTGCCGGGGATGCGGACGTAGTCGGCGCTGCGCTCGTAGCTCTCGGAGCCGTTGGCCCCGGCGAGGCAGGCGTTCTCGGCGTACTCCATGCCCTCCTGGGCGGCGCCGTCGCCGCCCACGTAGCCGACCAGGTTGCCGGCGACCGCGCCGTTCGGGTAGGTCCGGCCCTGCTGCGTCTCGAAGTAGGTCCACGGGATGTCGAGGGCGACGAGCTTCTGGTACGCCTCGAGGTCGAGGCCCTCGGAGAGGATCAGGTAGTTCGCCTTCGGGTCCTTCGCGACCGCGTCGCTCACGGCCGTGACGATCTGCGGGACCGTCTGCCCGGTGATGGCGCCGATCTCGGAGGCGGCCTGCTCGACGCTGACCATCACCTCCTGGCCGTCGGGCATCTCGCGCAGGAACTCCGCGACGTTCTTCGGCGAGGTCGTCAGCCGGTACCGGGTCGTGGCGTCGGCGAGCACCGTGCCGGAGCGGTCGACGATCGAGCCGCGGGTGCCGTAGGTGATGACGCTGTTCGACTGGTTCTGCGCCGCCTCGTCGGTCAGCTCGTTGGCGCGGACGACCTGGATGTCGACCAGCTTGCCGATGAACAGTCCGACGACGGCGGCGATGACGAGGAAGGTGACGGCGGTGCGTCGCCTGCTCGAACGGTGATGTCTCACGGCGCTAGGGGCCCTTCGGTGCGTGGTCGGAGCGGCTCAGTGCGTGCTCGGGCGGAGTCAGTGCGTGATCGGGGCGGGCAGCTCGCCCTGCAGAGGTGCGACCGCCGTGGCGGAGCCGGGTGCGGCGGCGGCGGCCGGCGGTGCGATCAGCGCGTTCGGCACGGCGGAGGCGGTCGCGGCGGTGCCGACCTCGCTCGCGGCGGCGGTGGCGGGATCGCCCAGCACGGCACCGTCGGAGAGGCGGAGGTAGACGGGCGCGGTGTTCGCGACCATGCCCAGGCCCTGCGCGGCGGTCGCGAGGTTCTGCGGCGAGCTGAGGGTGTCGACCGTGTCCTGCTTCTCCGCGTTGCCGCGGGTGAGCGTCTTCTGCTCGCCCTGCAGCGTCGCGATCTGGTAGGCGCCCTCGGAGAGGCCGACGCTGACCAGGAGCTGGATCACGATGATCGCGAACAGCCCCGCGACGGCGACGATCCCGTAGACGAGCTTCGGCCGGGCCTGGCGCGCCGGAGCGGGGACCGCCTCGATGCGGGGTCGCTGGGCCGGCTCGGCGGGCTGCGCCGGTCGTGCGGTGCTGCGGTCGATGACGGGGTCGATGACGGCGGTCGCGCTCATGCGGTGCTCCTGATCCTCTCGGCCGCGCGCAGTCGCACGGGTGTTGCTCGGGGGTTGGCGGCCTTCTCGTCGTCCGAGGCGAGCTCTGCGCCGCGGATGACGAGCCGGAACTCGGGTCGGTGCTCGGGCAGCTCCATCGGCAGGCCGACCGGCGCCGTGGAGGAGGAGGCGGCCTGCAGGGCGCGCTTGACGATGCGGTCCTCGAGCGACTGGTACGCCTCGACGACGAGGCGCCCGCCGACGGCGATGCGGCCGAGTGCGGCGGGGATCGCCCGCTCGAGCACGGAGAGCTCCTGGTTGACCTCGATGCGCAGTGCCTGGAAGACGCGCTTGGCCGGGTGCCCGTTGCGCTGGATCGCGACCGGGGTCGCCGCCTGGATGATCTCGACGAGCCGGCCGGAGCGCACGATCGGCGCCGACGCGCGGGCCTCGACGATCTTCTTGGCGTAGCGCGCCGCGAGCCGCTCCTCGCCGTACTCGTGGAAGATCCGCCGGAGCGCGACCTCGTCGTAGTCCGCGAGGATGCTCGCCGCGGTGAGCGGCGCCGACGCGTCCATCCGCATGTCCAGCGGAGCGTCCTTGGAGTAGGAGAAGCCGCGCTCGGTCTCGTCGAGCTGCAGCGAGGAGACGCCGAGGTCGAACAGTGCGCCGTCGATCGTGTCGATGCCGAGCTCGTCGAGGACGTCGGGCAGCTCGTCGTAGACGGCGTGCACGAGGTCGATCCGCGCGGAGTGCGCGGCGAGCCGGGCGCCCGCCAGCTCGAGGGCCTCCCGGTCGCGGTCGAGGCCGACGAGGTGGAGGCGCGGGAAGCGCTCCAGCAGCGCGAGCGAGTGGCCGCCCATGCCGAGCGTCGCGTCGACGAGCACGGCGCCGTCGCGCTCGAGCGCCGGAGCGAGCAGCTCGACGCAGCGCTCGAGGAGCACGGGCAGGTGCCGCTCCTCGGTCGGGCGCACGTCGGCGCGGGGTGCGTCGGCGCTGCTCGCGTCGTCCGCGCTCACGTCGGCGCGGTGCGCAGGGGTGCTCTCGGTGCTCTCTGTCATGGCGGTCCCGCCGTCCTGTTCCTGCCGTCCGATCCCCATCCAGCTCACGACCGGACACCGGGGAAGGTGCGTCCGGGCGCCGAGTGGCTGGGAGTCGCGCGGCAGGAGCTAGAACAGTCCGGGGATCACCTCCTCCTCGGTGTCGGAGAACACGGACTCCTGCTCGGTGAGGTAGCTGTCCCAGGCGTCCTGGGCCCAGATCTCGGCGCGATTGCCCGCACCGATGACGGTGAGGTCGCGGTCGAGACCGGCGTAGGCGCGCAGCGGCGCCGGGAGGGTGATGCGGTTCTGCTTGTCCGGCGTCTCGGCGCTGGCGCCGGAGAGGAACACGCGGAGGAAGTCGCGGGCCTGCTTGCTGGTGACCGGCGCCTGGCGGATCTTCTCGTGCATCGCCTCGAACTCGCGCTGGCTGAAGACGTAGAGGCACCGCTCCTGGCCGCGCGTGACGACGACTCCGGAGGAGAGCTCGTCGCGGAACTTGGCGGGAAGGATGACGCGGCCCTTCTCGTCGAGCTTGGGGGAATGAGTGCCGAGGAACAACGGACTGCCCCCACTTCTCTCCGGCCAAGGTTGGTGTGGGCCCCACAGTACTCCACTTCCCCCCACCCACAACCCTCCGAACCGTCACGGCGCGCCGGGACGGTCCCGTCGATCCGCGTCGTTCTGCGGATCCAGCACGGTGGAGCGCAGTGGAGGGGAATCGCACTCCCGGGGAGCGTCCGGGCATGAAAAAAGGGCCGATCCGTGAGGATCGACCCTGTGGGTGGTGCGGGGTGGAGGACCCGCGCCGTGGAGCGCTAGGAGCGGCCGTCGCCGCGGTTGTCCCACCGGTCGTTCAGACGGTCCATGAAGTTGGACCCCTGGCGTCCGCTCGCGGAGCGCGGCTTCGAGGGCCGGCCCGCCTCGGGGATTCCGGAGGTGGTGGAGCCGCCGGGCGCGGGGCGCATCGCGACGACCACGCCGGCCAGCATCAGCGCGAAGCCGGCGACGCCCACGAGGGGCTGACGGACGATCACACCGGCGACGAGGACTCCCAGGCCGACGATGGCGAGGAGGATGCCGAGCACGAGCGCGCGGTAGTTGGTGCCGCCCCGGCCCTTGCTGACCGCCGCGACGAAGTCGGCGTCGTTCTGATAGAGATTGCGCTCCATCTCGTCGAGGAGCCGTTGCTCGTGTTCCGAAAGCGGCATCGGGACCCCTTCAGGGTGTGGCGTCGACCCGGCGGGGACGGCACCGAGGGTGGGCGGGCGGTCTGCTCGACCGGGCTGGTGGCGCTTCAGTGTAGACCGCGGCCCGCCGAGGCGCCAGGCGCCATCGGTGCATAGGCTGGTCGGGTGAACCACAGCACTCGTCTGGTCGATCGCGTCCAGTTCCGAATCGATGAATTCCTCACCGGGCGCACGCCAATTCTGCGCTCCATCGGAGAGGACGTCTCCGCCCTCGGCGACCTTTCGCGGGACTTTCTCAGCGGGGGCAAGCGCTTCCGGGCGCGCTTCTGCGAGGCGGGCTGGACGGCGGTCTCCGCTGTCCCGAGCGACGCTCACCGGAGCGCCTCGGATCCGGTCGCGCGGGTCGGCGCGAGCCTGGAGCTGTTCCACGCCGCGGCACTGGTCCACGACGACGTGATCGACAACTCCGACACCCGCCGGGGCGCCCCCTCGGCGCACCGCCGCTTCGCGTCGCTGCACGCGGGCGGCGGCTGGTCGGGCGACGCGGACGAGTTCGGCCGCTCCTCCGCGATCCTCCTCGGCGATCTGCTGCTGGTCTGGTCCGACGAGATCTTCGCGGACGCCGAGTGGGCGCTCGAGGACCGCACCGCCGCGGCGCGGGCCCGGGCGGAGTTCAACCTGATGCGCACGGAGGTGACCCTGGGCCAGTACCTCGACATCCTCGAGGAGAGCGCCTGGGTGCAGCACCCCGAGCACGAGCACCTCGAGCGCTCGGAGCGCGTGGTCGTCTTCAAGAGCGCGAAGTACAGCATCGAGGCACCGCTGACCATCGGCGGCTCGCTCGGCGGCGGCGACGACGCCCAGATCGACGCCCTGCGCCGCTTCGGCCTTCCTCTCGGCATCGCCTTCCAGCTGCGCGACGACGTGCTCGGCGTGTTCGGCGATCCGGCCGTGACCGGGAAGCCGGCCGGCGACGACCTCCGCGAGGGCAAGCGGACCGTGCTGCTCGGCCTCGCCCGCGCAGCCGCCTCGGCGGGCGAGCGCGACGAGCTCGACGCCGTGGTCGGCCGTGCGGACGCGAGCGCCGACGACATCGCCCGCGCTCAGGAGATCGTGGCGGGCTCCGGGGCGCTCGATCGGCTCGAGGAGCGGATCGCCCGCGACGTCGAGGCCGCGCTGGCCGTGCTGCCGGACGCGCCCCTGCGCGAGGAGGGCCTCGCGGAACTCCGCGAGCTCGCCGACCGGGTCACCGCCCGGACGGCGTAGAGCGGATCAGCCCGGGACCGGCGCGCTGGTGCCGGCTCGGCTCAGGCGAGCGCCTGGGCGACGCGGCGGACCTCGGCCTTGCGGCCGGCGAGCAGCGCCTGCACGGGGCTGGTGCCGAGGCTGTCCTCGTCCGCGAGCAGCCAGTCGATCGCCTCGTCGTCCGAGAAGCCCTGGTCCGACAGCAGGATCGCCGTGCCGCGGATCTCGCTGAGCGGCTCGCCGTCGCGGAGGAAGACGGAGGGGACGACGAGCTTGCCGTCACGGCGAGTGCCGAGCAGGTGGCGCTCCTCCAGGAGGCGGCGCACCCGGCTGACGCCGAGACCGGTGAGCTCGACCAGATCGGGCACGGTCAGCCATTCGATCTCGGGAGCGGACGGGGAGGCGGAGGCAGCGGACGAGTCGGTCACCCGTCAAGAGTGCCACGAGCCGCCTCCGCGTTGCACGCCGGTTGTCCGGAGGGTCTTGCCTAGACTCGTCGCGTGACCACCAGCCAGCTCGACCCTCTCCTCGGCCGTCTCGTCGACGGCCGGTACGAGGTGCGCTCCCGCATCGCGCGGGGCGGCATGGCCACCGTCTACCTGGCGCACGACCAGCGCCTCGAGCGCCGGGTCGCCATCAAGGTGATGCACGGACACCTCTCCGACGACGCGACGTTCAAGAACCGCTTCGTCCAGGAGGCGCGCTCCGCCGCCCGCCTGGCCCACCCGAACGTGGTCAGCGTCTTCGACCAGGGCCAGGACTCCGACATGGCCTATCTGGTGATGGAGTACCTGCCCGGCATCACCCTGCGCGACCTGCTCAAGGAGCGCGGACGGCTCACGGCCCAGCAGGTCGTCGACATCATGCACTCGGTGCTGTCCGGCCTCGCGGCCGCGCACCGGGCGGGGATCCTGCACCGCGACCTCAAGCCCGAGAACGTGCTGCTGGCCGACGACGGCCGGATCAAGATCGGCGACTTCGGCCTCGCCCGCGCCGCGAGCGCGAACACCGCCTCCGGCCAGGCGCTGCTCGGCACCATCGCGTACCTCTCCCCCGAGCTGGTCACCCGCGGCACCGCCGACACCCGCAGCGACATCTACGCCATCGGCATCATGATCTACGAGATGCTCACCGGCGAGCAGCCCTTCACGGGCGAGCAGCCGATGCAGATCGCCTACCAGCACGCGAACGACTCGGTCCCCTACCCCAGCGCGAAGGTGCCCTCGGTGCCGACCTCGCTCGACGAGCTCGTGCTCTGGGCGACGGAGCGCGACCCGGACATGCGTCCGCGCGACGCCGGCGTGATGCTGGCGCAGCTGCTCGAGGCCGAGCGCCTGATGGGCATCACGCCGACCGACCGCCGCGGCGCGGACACCCAGGCCGTCACCCCCCTTCCGGTGGCGGAGCCCGCCACCGCGCTGCTGTTCGACGAGGCGGTGACCGGGCACACCTCCGTGATCGAGGGCTCGCCGGCGGAGCTCGAGCAGCGCGACGACGACGACGCGGTCGCTCGGCTCGCGACCAAGCGCCGCACGCGGCGCCGCCGCGGCGTGCTGCTGACGGTGATCGTGCTGCTGCTCGCCCTCATCGGCGGCGGGACCGCGTGGTGGTACGGCGAGGGCCCGGGCGCGATCGTGAACGTGCCGGACGTGGTGAGCCGCTCGCAGGACGACGCGACGGCCGCGCTGGTGAGCCAGGGCTTCGAGGTGTCGCCGCAGCAGGCGAACGACCTGACCGTGCCGGCCGGGACCGTGCTCAGCACCGATCCGCCAGGCGGCCAGGGGCTGCACAAGGGCGAGGTCGTGACGCTGGTCGTCTCCAGCGGCCCGCGGCAGATCGAGGTGCCTGCACTGGCCGGTGTCTCCGAGGAGGAGGCGACGGCCGCGATCCAGGCCGCGCCGTTCACCGTGGGCGAGGTGACGCGGATCTTCGACGCCGACGTCCCCGCGGGCGTCGTCGTCTCGGCGTCGCTGCCCGACGGCGGCGAGCTGCCCGCGACGATGTCCGAGACGAGCACGATCGCGATGACGGTCAGCCTCGGGGCGATCCCCAACGTCGTCGGTCTCACCGTCGACGAGGCGACCGCCGCGGCGAAGGACGCCGGGCTCGCCCTCGACCGCGAGCGCGAAGACTGGAGCGACACGGTCGCCGCCGGCGTCGTCCTCACCCAGATCAACCCGGAGGCGCCCGCAACCACCGGCGACACCGTCTCCGTCGTCGTCTCCAAGGGCCCGCAGCCTGTCGCCGTCCCCAACGTCGTCGGGATGACCCGCGACCAGGCGAAGGCCGCGCTCAGCTCCGTCGACCTGAAGTGGAGCTACGGCCTGACGACCCCGCTGATCGACCAGGTGCCGGACGAGGTGACGAAGGTGACCAACCAGTCCGACAAGGAGGGCGCCCTCGTGCAGCGCGGCACCACGGTCCAGCTCTCGATCACGATCACGATCTGACCGCGGAGCACTGCGGCCGAGCGCGGCACGCCGCGTCGGCATGCCGCGTCGGCACGCCGCGTCGGCATGCCGCGTCGGCATGCCGCGTCGGCATGCTGCGTCGGCATGCTGCGTCGGCATGCTGCGTCGGCATGCTGCGTCGGCATGCTGGTCGAGTAGCCCCGCAGGGGCGTATCGAGACCCACCCACCTGACAACGGTGGATCTCGATACGCCCGCTCCGCGGGCTACTCGATCAGCATGGAGGACCCGCCGCGCCGACTACTCGCTCAGCGAAGACTGCCGCGGGCACACGACCAGCGGCGGAAACATGCTGGTCGAGTAGCCCCGCGGGGGCGTATCGAGACCCACCCATCTGACGACGGTGGATCTCGATACACCCGCTCCGCGGGCTACTCGATCAGCATGGAGGGGCCCGCTCCGCGGGCTCCTCGATCAGCATGAACCGCCTCCGGCACACGACCGGCAGCAGAAACATGCTGGTCGAGTAGCCCCGCAGGGGCGTATCGAGACCCAGCCTCCAGACAACGGTGGATCTCGATACGCCCGCTCCGCGGGCTACTCGATCAGCATGGGAGCGCCCGCTCAGCGGCCTCCTCGATCAGCAGGACGGGCCCGCCCAGCGGGCTCCTCGATCGGCAGGGAGGGCCCGCTGGCGGGCAGCGGGCGGCTCAGCGCTCGCGCAGCTCCTCGGCGACGAGGAAGGCCAGCTCGAGGGACTGCATGTGGTTGAGGCGGGGGTCGCAGACCGACTCGTAGCGCGTCGCGAGGGTCGCCTCGTCGATGTGCTCCGAGCCGCCGAGGCACTCGGTGACGTCGTCGCCGGTGAGCTCGACGTGGATGCCGCCCGGGTGCGTGCCCGCGGCGCGGTGCGCCTCGAAGAAGCCCTTGACCTCGTCGACCACGTCGTCGAAGCGACGGGTCTTGTAGCCGGTGGGCGTCGTCAGGCCGTTGCCGTGCATCGGGTCGGTGACCCAGAGCGGCAGCGCGTCGCTCGCCTTGACCGCCTCGAGCAGCGGCGGCAGGGCGTCGCGGATCCTGCCGGCGCCCATCCGCGTGATGAAGGTGAGGCGGCCGGGCTCGCGGTCCGGGTCGAGCTTGTCGATCAGCTCGAGCATCGTCTCGGGCGTCGTCGACGGGCCGAGCTTGACGCCGATCGGGTTGCGGACGCGCGAGAGGAAGTCGACGTGCGCGCCGTCGAGCTCGCGGGTGCGCTCGCCGATCCAGATGAAGTGGCTGGAGGTGTTGTACGGCGTGCCGGTGCGCGAGTCGATCCGCGTCATCGGGCGCTCGTAGTCCATCAGCAGGCCCTCGTGGCCGGTGTAGAACTCCGTGCGCTTCATGCCCTCGAAGTCCGCGCCGCAGGCCACCATGAACTTCACCGCGCGGTCGATCTCGCGGGCGAGCTGCTCGTAGCGCTGGTTCTGCGGGTTCTCGGTGAAGCCCTTGTTCCAGTAGTGCACGAGGCGCAGGTCGGCGAAGCCGCCCTGGGTGAAGGCGCGGATGAGGTTCAGCGTCGAGGCGGCCGTGTGGTAGCCCTGCACGATGCGGCGCGGGTCGGCGGTCCGCGACTCCGGAGTGAAGTCGTAGCCGTTGACGATGTCGCCGCGGTAGGCGGGCAGCGTCACGTCGCCGCGGGTCTCGAGGTCGCTCGAGCGGGGCTTGGCGAACTGGCCCGCCATGCGGCCCATCTTGATGACGGGCATGCTCGCGCCGTAGGTCAGGACGACGGCCATCTGCAGCACGGTCTTCACGCGGTTGCGGATCTGGTCCGCGGTCGCGCCGGTGAAGGTCTCGGCGCAGTCGCCGCCCTGCAGCAGGAAGGCCTCGCCGCGGGCCGCGGCGCCGAGGCGCTCGCGCAGCTGGTCGACCTCGCCGGCGAAGACGAGCGGGGGCAGCGCGGCGACCTCGGCGGACGCGGCGGCGACGGCGGCGGCGTCCGGCCAGTTCGGCTGCTGCTTGACCTCGAGCTCACGCCAGTAGTCCAGGCCGGCGACCACGGAGGGGGCGGCGAGGACGTACGGTTCGTTCGGATCGATGACCACGAGGGTTCCTGGTTCTGACGGGCGCGCGGCGCGCGCAGTGATCGCCGCCCGGTCGGACGGCGACGGTTGACGAGCTTATCGGCTCGGCGGAGCGTTCTCCGGAGGTGCGCGCAGTCGGCCCACCGGACCCGGCGCTGTGCGGCCGGCTCGGCGCGGCGGGTTCAGCGCAGCAGGGCCGCGCGCTTCTCCTTGACCGAGGTCGCGTAGACATCGAGGTACTCCTGGCCGCTCAGAGCCAGCAGCTCGTACATGATCTCGTCGGTGATCGAGCGGAGGATGAAGCGGTCGCCCTCCATGCCCTCGAAGCGGCTGAAGTCCAGCGGCTCGCCGAAGACGATGCCGATGCGCCCGAGCTTGGGCAGCCGCTTGCCGATCGGCATGATGCGGGCGGTGTCGATCATCGCCACCGGGACGACGGGCACCCGCGCCTCGAGGACCATCCGCGCGACGCCGGTGCGGCCGCGGTACATCCGTCCGTCGGGGCTGCGGGTGCCCTCGGGATAGATGCCGAGCGCCTCACCGCCAGCCAGGACGCGGAGCCCCGTGTTCAGCGAGGCCTCGGACGCCTTGCCACCGGAGCGGTCGATCGGCAGCATGCCGGTGGCGGTGAAGAAGAGCTTCGTCGCCCAGCCCTTCAGGCCCTTGCCGGTGAAGTAGTCGCTCTTGGCGAGGAAGACCATGTTGCGCTCGATCACCAGCGGGAGGAACACCGAGTCGATGAAGGAGAGGTGGTTGCTCGCCAGGATGACGCCGCCGGTGGCCGGGACGCGGTCGGCGCCGACCACCCAGGGCCGGAAGATCGTCTTGAGCAGGGGCCCCGCGACGATGTGCTTCATGAACCAGTAGAACAAGGGGCGCTCCTCAGCGGTCCGCGACCGGGGTCACAGCGAGCTCGCGTGCAGGCGGGCGAGGTCGGCGGCGCCGACGACCCCCGCGTCGTTGACGAGCTCCGCGATGCGGAACTCGGGTTCGGGGTGGTACCCCCGGGCGGGCAGGTTGTCGAGGTAGGCCTGGCGGATCGGGTCGAGCAGCAGGTCGCCGGCCTGCGCCACTCCCCCGCCGATCACGAACATCTGCGGGTCGAGGACCGCGCTCAGGCTCGCCGCCGCCTCGCCGAGCCAGTGGCCGAGCTGGCGGAGGGCCGCGAGGGCGCCCAGGTCGCCGGCGCTGATCAGCTCGGCGATGACGCCGCCGTCGAGCTCGCCGCCGTTCCTCGCACGCGCGTCGGCGATGCCCTGGCCGATCCCGCCGGCGTCGGCGAGCTCGGCGGCGAAGCGCTGCAGTGCGCGGCCGGAGCCGTACTGCTCGATGCAGCCGCGAGCACCGCAGCCGCAGGGCAGGCCGCCGGGGACGACCCGCATGTGGCCGATCTCCGCCGCCGCGCCGAAGCCGCCGCGCAGGAGCCGGTCGTTGATGACGATCGCGCCGCCGACGCCGGTGCCGATCGTGAGCATCAGCATGTCGCTCACCAGTCGGCCGGCGCCGTAGCGGAACTCGGCCCAGCCGGCCGCGTTGGCGTCGTTCTCGATGATGATCGGCAGGTCGATCCGCGCCGAGAGCTTCTCGCGGAAGGGCTCGTTGCGCCAGTTGATGTTGGGGGCGTAGTAGACGATCGACTGCGAGGCGTCGATGAAGCCGGCCGCGGCGACGCCGACAGCGGAGACGTCGCCGGCGGGCAGGCCCTCGCGCAGGCGCGCCACCATCTCGACGACGACGTCGACGATGAGCTCGGGATGACCGGCGGGCGTCGGCTGGCGGTCCTCGCGGACGATGCCGCCGAACTCGTCGACCAGCGCTCCCGCGATCTTCGTGCCGCCGATGTCGATACCGATCGCGTGCACGCGAACCGCCTTCCGCTAGCCTCCGACGCCGCTGCGCCGCGGGTCCGCCCTGGAGCGGCGGCCACATCGAGTGTAGTGACCCGCCGAGAACCGACGTGCGGATCGTTATCCTGAGTGGATACACAGTCGGGATGCGCCGGTAGGCTGGACCCGACAATCATTCAGGTACCGAAGGAGTTGCCGTGGAGCAGTTCGATTCCCCCCTCGTGGTCGCGCCGGATCCGCAGGCCAACACGACGGCGCTGCTGCTCGACCGCGTGCGGGAGACGCCCGACCGGGCGCTCTTCGCCCTCCCCGAGGCCGGCGGCTGGCGCGACGTCACCGCCCGCGAGTTCCTCGACCAGGTGACCGCGCTCGCGAAGGGACTCGTCGCGGCGGGCATCGAGCCCGGCGACAAGGTCGGCCTGATCTGCAAGACCCGCTACGAGTGGACGCTGATCGACTTCGCCGTCTGGTTCGCGGGCGGCGTGCTCGTGCCGGTGTACGAGACCTCCTCTCCCGCGCAGGTGCAGTGGAACCTGTTCGACTCCGGAGCGCGGGCCGTCATCGTCGAGACGGCGGACCACTTCGCCCGCTTCGACGAGGTCCGCCCGGATCTCCCGGACGTCCGGCTCGCCTGGCAGATCGGCCTGGGCGACCTCGACAAGCTGGCCGCGCGCGGGGTGGACGTGCCGGACGCCGAGATCGAGCGCCGCCGCTCGATCGCCACCGGTGCGGACATCGCGACGATCATCTACACCTCCGGCTCGACCGGCCGCCCCAAGGGCTGCATCATCCGGCACTCCAACTTCGTCGAGCTGAGCCGCAACTCCGCGGTCGCGCTCACGGAGCTGATCCACCAGCCGGGCGCCTCGACGCTCCTCTTCATCACGACCGCGCACGTGTTCGCCCGCTTCATCGCGATCCTCTGCGTCCACGGCGGGGTCAAGGTCGGGCACCAGGCCGACACGAAGCAGCTGCTCCCCTCGCTCGGCTCCTTCAAGCCGACGTTCCTGCTGGCCGTGCCGCGGGTGTTCGAGAAGGTCTACAACTCGGCCGAGCAGAAGGCCGAGGCCGGCGGCAAGGGCAGGATCTTCCGGCGCGCGGCCGATGTCGCCGTCGCCCACTCGATCGCCGTCGAGGCCGGCTCGGTGCCGCTCGCGCTGAAGCTGCAGTTCCTGCTCTTCGACCGGCTCGTCTACTCGAAGCTGCGCACGGCGATGGGCGGCAACGTCCGCTTCGCGGTGTCCGGATCGGCGCCGCTCGGCGACCGGCTGGGCCACTTCTTCCACAGTCTCGGCATCAAGATCCTCGAGGGCTACGGGCTCACCGAGACGACGGCGCCCGCGACGGTCAACCGGACCGAGCGGTTCAAGATCGGCTCGGTCGGCCCGGCGATGCCCGGCTGCTCCATCCGGATCGCGGCGGACGGCGAGATCCAGGTGCGCGGGATCGACGTCTTCGGCGGCTACTGGAACGACGAGAAGGCGACGGCCGAGGCCTTCGACGGCGAGTGGTTCAAGACCGGCGACCTCGGCTCGCTCGACGAGGAGGGCTACCTCCGCGTCACCGGGCGCAAGAAGGAGATCATCGTCACCGCGGGCGGCAAGAACGTCGCGCCGGCCGCGCTCGAGGACCCGATCCGCGCGAACCCGCTCGTCGGCCAAGTCGTCGTCGTCGGCGACCAGCGCCCGTTCATCGCGGCGCTGGTGACCCTCGACCCCGAGATGCTGCCGACCTGGCTCGCGAACAACGGCCAGGACGCGAAGCTCTCGCTCGATCAGGCGGCGGTGAACCCGGCCGTCCTCGCGGAGGTGCAGCGCGCCGTCGACGCCGCGAACGCCCGCGTCTCGCGCGCCGAGTCGATCCGCAAGTTCGTGATCCTGCCCACCGAGTTCACCGAGGCGAGCGGACACCTCACCCCGAAGATGAGCATCAAGCGGAACGTCATCCTCGACGACTTCGCCGCGACCATCAGCAGCGTCTACAGCGCCGCCCCGGCCACCGAGGGCATCAGCCTCCGCTGACTGGTCCACGTCTGCACCACGGTGGATCTCGATACGCCCGGTCCGCGGCCTACTCGATCAGCATGGGCACACTCATGCTGGTCGAGTAGCCCCGCAGGGGCGTATCGAGACCCGCCCTCGCCAGCAGGGCGGCTCTGCAGATTCTTGTTCTGACGCGGGTGGATCTCGATACGCCCGCTCCGCGGCCTACTCGATCAGCATGCTGCGCAAGCCGGCCGAAGCGCGATGGCCGAAGGCCGAGCCGTATCCGGGAAAGCGCGTCCGAGCGCTTTCCCGTCGGCGGACGCACGACGCTCTGCGGAACGCGGCCACCTCGGAGAGCCGACCGCGCCGAGCCGGGCAGGGACCGGCTCGGAATCAGCTCAGAACCAGGAGCTCTCGCGGACTTCCTTCATGGCGGCTCGGCGGTCGTCCTTGGAGAGGCGGTCGAGGTAGAGGCGGCCGTCGAGGTGGTCGCACTCGTGCTGGAGGGCCTGGGCCATCAGGCCGTCGCCCTCGAGGACGACCTCGTTGCCGTCGAGGTCGGTGCCGCGGACCTTTGCGTGCGGGTAGCGGATCGCGGGGTACCAGAGGTTGGGGACGGAGAGGCAGCCCTCGTCGACGGGCTCGGGCTCGCCGCTGAGCTCGACGATCTCGGGGTTGAGGATGTAGCCGACGGCGCCGTCGACGTTGTAGCTGAAGGCGCGGAGGTTGACGCCGATCTGCGGGGCGGCGACGCCGGCGCGCCCGGGGGTGCGCACGCTGTCGACGAGGTCCTCGACCAGACCGCGGATCCCGTCGTCGACGGTCTCGATCGGGGCGGACACCGTCTTCAGGACGGGATCGCCGAAGATCCGGATCTGGCGTTCGGTCATGCGGTGCGCTCCCTCAGTGCCTCCTCGGCGGAGAGGAGGGCGTTCTCGACGACTTCGCTCGCCGCGGGGTGCGGCCAGTACTGGCTGCGGGCGAGGCCGCGGATCCCGACCCCCGCGCTGGCGGCCTGGACGAGCGGCTGAATGAGGATACTCGCCTGCGGGCCCATCAGGTGCGCGCCGAGCAGCTCGCCGTCGAGTCCGACGACGAGGGTGCAGATGCTCGAGTCGTCCTCCATCGCCCAGCCGTAGGCGGTGGAGCCGAACTCCTGGGTGACGGCGACGACGTCGATGCCGCGCTCCCCCGCCTCCTTCTCGGTGAGGCCGAAGTGCGCGATCTGCGGGTGCGCGAAGATCGCGCCGGGCACGGGGGCGAGGGTGTTCGAGAGCATCTCGCCCGGGTGCAGGAGGTTGTGCGCGACGAGCCGCGCCTCGTGGTTGGCGACGTGCTTGAGCTGCCACTCCGAGGAGACGTCGCCGAGCGCGAAGAGCCCTGGCACGACGCGTCCGCCGGAGAGGACCCGCTGCTCGTCGTCGACGACGACACGGCCGTCCGGGTGCAGGTCGATGCCGACGGAGGCCGCGGCGATGGTGTCGCTGTTCGGGTCGCGCCCGGTGGCGACGAGGATCGTGTCGGTCTCGACGCGGGAGCCGTCGTCGAAGGTCGTGACGAGTCCGCCCGGAGTCGCCTCGACGCTCTCGGCGGAGACGCCGGTGCGGACGTCCCAGCGCTCGCGCGCCAACGCTGTGAAGCCGCGGGCGATGCCCTCGTCGAGCGAGCGGAGCAGACGGTCGCCGCGGACGGCGACCGTCACCGCGGTGCCGAAGGCCGAGAAGATGTGGGCGAACTCGACCGCCACCGCACCGCCGCCGAGCACGAGCATCCGTGCGGGGAGCTCGTCGATCCGCATGATCGAGTCGGAGTCGTGGATCCGCGGGTCGGGCTCGTAGGCCGCGAGGAGCGGACGCGGACGCGAGCCCGCGGCGACGACCACCTGCGGTGCGCTGATCCGGACGCCGCTCGCGCTGACCAGCACGTGCGGCCGGTCGCCGTCGCCGAGCGACTCGAAGCCGAAGCTCTCTCGCAGCACGGTGACGTTCTCGGACCGGTTCGCCCGGTAGTCGAGGCCGCCGGCGCTGATGGCGTCGGTGCGGCCGAACACGCGGTCGCGCACCTCGGCCCACTCCGGCCGGGCCACGCGGCCGTGCACGCCGACCCGGTCGCCCTGGTCGACGTCGGTCACGATGTCGGCGACGTGCACGAACATCTTGGTCGGGATGCAGCCGGCGTTGAGGCAGGTGCCGCCGAACCACTCGCCGTCGTCGAGGATCGCGACGCGGGAGCCGGCCCACTCCGGGCCGACGATCGAGTTCCCGGAACCGGCGCCGAGCACGATCAGATCGAACGTCAGGGTCTCCGTGGAGTCGACCGCCACGGCGTCCTGCAGAACCGCGTCAGGCACGACGGACCGGGATGCCCTCGACGACGAGCGCAGCGAGCAGGCGCGCCGCCTCCTGGGTCGCCGGGCGCAGCTGCTCCCACTTGACGACCGAGCCGGCGGCGAGCACCGGGTCGTACGGGATGCGGACGATGTCGCGCACGCGCGAGCGGAAGTGCGACTCGATCTCCTCGAGCTTCACAAGGCTGGTGCCCTGCGTCGCGGTGTTCAGCGCGACGACGGCGTTCCGGACGAGATCGCCGTAGCCGTTGGCGTCGAGCCAGGTCAGGGTCTCGGAGGCCAGGCGCGCCTCGTCGACGCTGCCGCCGGAGACGATCACGACGCTGTCCGCGCGCTGCAGCGTCGCGCGCATCACGGAGTGCACGATGCCGGTGCCGCAGTCGGTGAGCATGATCGAGTAGAAGCGCTCGACGAGATCGGCGACGACGTTGTAGTCGTCCTCGTCGAAGGCCTCGGAGAGCTGCGGGTCCGTGTCCGAGGCGAGCACGTCGAGCCGGGTCTCGTCGCGCGAGACCATCGTCGAGAACTCGGTGAAGCCGGTCACGCCGGCGGCGCGGTTGACGACGTCGCGGACGGTCGAGCGGGTCTGCTTGGGGACGCGCTCGGCGAGGGTGCCGCGGTCGGGGTTGGCGTCGACCGCGATGATGCGGTCCTCGCGCGAGTCGGCGAGGGCCATCCCGAGCAGGGTCGTGACGGTCGTCTTGCCGACGCCGCCCTTGCGGGTCATCACCGGGACGAAGCGGGTGCCGCCCTCGAACTGGCGGCCGATCCGCTCGTCCATCGCCTTCCAGGCCTGGACCTTCGCGGAGTCGCCGAGGTTGACGGTGTGGAAGGTGAGGCCGTAGACGAAGCGGTTCCAGCCGCCGGTCGGCGCGGGCCGGGTCTTGCGGTTGACCTCGAGGAGCCGGTCGGGGGTCAGCATCGACGCGGACTCGGGCGCGGAGGACGACCCGCCGGTGCCGGACTCGGCGCGGAGGCGGTCGCGCCGGGTGACGCCGGGAGCCGGATCCGCGGCAGCCGTGTCGGGCTCGTGCTCGATCTCCGGGGCGGGCTCGGCAGGACGCTGCTCGCCGCGACCGCGCGGCCGCTCGCCCGAGTCCTCGGGGAGCACCGACACCTCGTCGCGCGAGGCGATGCCGGCCGAGACGGGCCGGACGGCGCCCGGTGCGTCCGGGATGCCGAGGCGTCCGACGTCGATCGTCGGGTCCTCCACGGGTGCCGGAGCGCTCGACCGACGGCGCGCCGGAGCGGGCGAGTCCAGCCGGATGCCGTCGGGGATGCGGGTCGGAGCGGTGTCGCTCGCGCGCGGGGCGTACTGCTCGGAGTCCCGCGCCGCGTCGAGCGCCGTCCGCGGAGTCGGGCCGGTGTCGAGATCGGGCTGGTCGTCGTTGCGCTCATCCATGCGAACGAGCCTCCTTCCGCTTGCCGCCAGTGTACCGACGGGCCCGGCGGCGCACGGGGGCTCGGCTCCCGTCCTCGCGCCTGCTAGGTGCCGAGTGGAACCGTGTGCAGGGAACGGTTAGGTTCTCCCACCCGGAGGAAAGTAAAGTACTCAGCCATGCATGTACTCAGCGTGAGCTCCCTCAAGGGCGGCGTCGGCAAGACCACCGTGACGCTCGGCCTTGCATCCGCGGCGTTCTCGAAGGGCCTGCGAACGCTGGTCGTCGACCTCGACCCGCAGTCCGACGTCTCCACCGGCATGGACATCAACGTCGCCGGTCACCTCAACATCGCCGACGTCCTCACGTCGCCCAAGGAGAAGATCGTCCGCTCGGCGATCGCGCCCTCCGGCTGGACGAAGGAGCGCCAGGGCACGATCGACGTCCTGATCGGCAGCCCGTCCGCGATCAACTTCGACGGACCGCACCCCAGCATCCGCGACATCTGGAAGCTCGAGGAGGCGCTCGCGAGCGTCGAGGCCGACTACGACCTCGTCCTGATCGACTGCGCGCCCTCGCTCAACGCCCTCACCCGCACGGCCTGGGCCGCGAGCGACCGGGTCGCCGTGGTCACCGAGCCGGGCCTGTTCTCGGTGGCCGCCGCCGACCGCGCGCTGCGCGCGATCGAGGAGATCCGCCGCGGTCTCAGCCCGCGCCTGCAGCCGCTCGGCATCATCGTCAACCGCGCGCGCGTGCAGTCGCTCGAGCACCAGTTCCGGATCAAGGAGCTGCGCGACATGTTCGGCCCTCTGGTCCTCAGCCCGCAGCTGCCCGAGCGCACCTCGCTCCAGCAGGCGCAGGGCGCTGCGAAGCCGGTGCACGTCTGGCCGGGCGAGAGCGCGCAGGAGATGGCGCACAACTTCGACCTGCTGCTCGACCGCGTCATCCGCACGGGGCGCATCGGCGAGCAGGCGGTGCCGGCGGCGACGAGCTAGCCCGGCGAGGTCCGCGCACGGCGTCGCAGCCTCGGCTGCGGCGCCGTCGCTGTGTGCGGGAGCGGGTCACGCCGGAACGCCGGCGTCGGACGGCGGGTCTGCAGGGCCGGCGTGCTGGGGACGGTGGGTCTCGATACGCCCCTTCGGGGCTACTCGACCGACATGCGGGAGCGAGCCTCGATCGAACGCCGTGCCCGGACGGCCCAGCATGATGACCGCGCCCTGCGGGGCTCCTCGGCAAGCAGGTGTCGCAGGCGTGCGGCGATCGACCGGCAGGAGGGGCGGGTCAGCCGACCTTGCGGGAGGCGCGGCGGCGGGCGAGCTCGTCGGAGGGGTCGACGGACTGGTGGTCGAGCTCGACGAGGCTGGTCTCGACCTCGCGGAGGACCTTGCCGACGGCGATGCCGAAGACGCCCTGGCCGCGGCTGAGGAGGTCGATGACCTCGTCGTTCGAGGTGCAGAGGTAGACGCTCGCGCCGTCGCTCATCAGCGTGGTCTGCGCGAGGTCGTCGACGCCGGACTCGCGGAGCTGGTTGACCGCGGTGCGGATCTGCTGGAGGGAGATGCCGGTGTCGAGGAGGCGCTTGACGAGCTTCAGCACGAGGATGTCGCGGAAGCCGTAGAGGCGCTGGGTGCCGGAGCCGGAGGCGCCGCGCACGGTGGGCTCGACGAGCTCGGTGCGGGCCCAGTAGTCGAGCTGGCGGTAGGTGATGCCCGCGGCCCGCGCTGCGACGGCGCCGCGGTAGCCCGCGTCGGCGTCGAGGTCGGGCAGTCCGTCGGTGAAGAGGACGAGGTCGCGCTGGCCGCTGACGTCGCGGCTGACTTCTCTCATCCCTGTGCCTTCCGGATACGAACGCCGGTCGCTCCGAACGCGCTCCCTAAGCTACCGACCCGGGGATGCCGAGTAAACGACATCCGCTCTTCCGGGAGGGCGTGTCGTCGGCCCGACCCGGAGATCACGAGCGAGCGAGCCGCGAGAGCGCACTGCGCACCATGGCCTCTCGGATGGTGCCGAGGTGCGCGGCGAGGCCGATCGCGTTCTCGGCGGCGCCGGCCGTGCCGGACGCGTCGCCGCGGCGGGTGCTCGAGGCGACGACGCTCTCGATCAGCGACATCTCGCGCTCCACGGCGATGCGGAGCGGGCGGAGGTGGCGCGGCTCGATGCCCGAGCGGCCGAGGTCGACGAGCGCCTTGAGCGTCGTGACCGCCTCCTCGCCGAAGACGTCCCCGCCGCGGACCAGCCCGGCGGCGATCGCCTCGCGTACCAGCGCCGGGCTCGCCCCGGATTCGCTCGCGAGGCCGTCGCGGGTGAGCCGGGTGGCGGGGGCCAGCAGGGAGGGTGCGGCGCCGCCGGCACCGGCGGGGAGGGACGGCTCGCGTCCGGCGTCGACGTCGTCGAGGTAGCCGCGGATCACCTTGAGCGGCAGGTAGTGGTCGCGCTGGAGCGCGAGGATCATCCGCAGGCGCTCGACGTCACCGGTGGAGAACTTGCGGTAGCCCGAGTCGGTGCGAGCGGGCGAGACGAGCCCCTGCTCCTCGAGGAACCGCAGCTTCGACGGCGTGACGTCGGGGAACTCGGTGGTGAGGTGCGAGAGGACCTGGCCGATGCTCAGGAGAGCGGCCGGGCCGGACGGGAGTGCGCGAGCGGCCGAACGACCCACGGCTACGCGTCCGGAGCGGCGACGAGGTCGGCGCGGGACGCGTAGAAGGTGAGGCGGAACTTGCCGACCTGCACCTCGGAGCCGTCGGTGAGGATCGCGGACTCGATCCGCACACCGTCGAAGTAGGTGCCGTTCAGCGAGCCCAGGTCGCGGACCTCGAACGAGGTGCCGCGGCGCACGAACTCGGCGTGCCGGCGCGAGACCGTGACGTCGTCGAGGAAGATGCCCGCGTCCGGGTGCCGGCCGACGGTCGTCGAGTCGATGTCGAGCAGGAAGCGGGCCCCGGTGTTGGGACCCCGACGGACGACGAGCAGGGCGGAGCCGGAGGGCAGAGCGCCGACGGCCTCGGCCTCCTCGCGGGATGCCCGGTTGTCGAGCGCCGCCAGCTGGGCGCCGATGTCGTCGGTGAACGTGAGGGTCGTCTCCGTCGACGGCTCGACGGGAACGGACGGATCTGCGGATGACGCTCCGCGCACGGACTCGACCAAGACGTACCTCCTCGCTATCCCCTCAGCGTATCGGAATCGGAGGGCCCGCCGGTCGCCCCTGACGGTCCGTCGACCCCCAGGACGAGGCCTCGGGTCTGCACCGCGTAGACGATCCCCGCCCACCAGTAGAGGAACGCGCCCCAGAGCGCGAAGGCCCACGCGACGGGGAGGGACGCCGGGGCCAGCGCCGGGAAGGCCTGCCCGAGCATGATCAGCGGCAGCGCGTAGAAGAGGCAGAACGTGGCGAACTTGCCCAGGTGGTGCACCGGCAGCGGTCCGTAGCCGTGGTTCGCGAGGACGACCGCGAGCACGACGAGCACCAGATCGCGCGCGACCAGCACGGCCACCAGCCACCAGGGCACCAGCTCGCGGACGGCGAGCCCGATCACCGTCGCGAAGATGTAGAGGCGGTCGGCGGCCGGATCGAGGACGGCGCCGAGGCGCGTGATCTGGTCGAAGCGGCGCGCGATCCAGCCGTCGAGGTAGTCGGTGAGGCTGGAGAGGACGAGCGTCAGCAGGGCGAGCGCGTCCTCGCCCTCGATGATGAGCACGAGGAACACCGGCACCAGTGCGAGCCGCACCATGCTGAGGATGTTCGGGACCGTCCAGATGCGGTCCTCCGCCGCGCGCGCCATGCCGGGAGCCCTCGTCAGCGCTTGTCGCGCCAGACCCGCTCGAAGGGGAGCCGCCAGGCGTGCGGGGCGATCAGCTGGTGGATCGCGTTCGGGCCCCAGGAGCCCGGTGCGTAGAGGCGCACGGGCGGCGGGTCCTGCAGGAGCGGCGCCGACACCTCCCAGAGGCGCTCGATGCCCTCGGCGGTGGTGAAGAGCGTGTGGTCGCCGCGCATCGCGTCGAGGATCAGCCGCTCGTAGGCCTCGAGGGCGTCGCCGGCGCGGTCGGTCTCCTGCAGCGCGAACTGCATGCTCAGCTTGTCGAGCCGCATGCCCGGGCCGGGGCGCTTGCCGTAGAAGGACAGCGACACCTTGGAGGCGTCGGCCAGGTCGAAGGTGAGGTGGTCGGGGCCGTGCGCGCCGACGCCGGAGCCCTGCGGGAACATGCTCTTCGGCGGCTCGCGGAAGGCGATGGAGATGATCCGCTGCCCCTCCGCCATCCGCTTGCCGGTGCGCAGGTAGAACGGCACCCCGGCCCAGCGCCAGTTGTCGATCTCGCACTTGAGCGCGACGAAGGTGTCGGTCTCGGAGTCGGGCGCGACGCCCGGCTCCTCGCGGTAGCCGATGTACTGGCCGCGGACGACGTTCTCGGGGTTCAGCAGCCGCATCGAGCGGAAGACCTTGTTCTTCTCCTCGCTGATCGCCTTCGGCTCGAGGGCGGTCGGCGGCTCCATCGCCATGAAGGCGAGGACCTGGAAGAGGTGGGTGACGACCATGTCCTTGTAGGCGCCGGTCGACTCGTAGAACTCGGCGCGGCGGTCGAGGGTGAGCTTCTCGGGGATGTCGATCTGGACGTGGTCGATGAAGTTGCGGTTCCAGATCGGCTCGAAGAGACCGTTGGCGAAGCGGAAGGCGAGGATGTTCTGCGCCGGCTCCTTGCCGAGGAAGTGGTCGATCCGGAAGATCTGCTCCTCGTCGAACGTCTCGTGCAGCTCGGCGTTGAGGACGACGGCGCTCTCGAGGTCGACGCCGAAAGGCTTCTCCATGATGATCCGCGAGCGCTCGACGAGGCCGGCCTCCGCGAGCATGCGGACGACCGAGAGGGCGGCGCGCGGCGGGACGCTGAGGTAGTGCAGGCGGCTGACGTCCGGGCCGAGCACCTTCTCGGCGTCGGTGACCGCCTTCGCCAGCGCGGCGGGGCCGGCGGACTGCGGGACGTAGCGGAGCTTGGAGGCGAACTCGTCCCACTGGGCGGGGGTCAGCGAGCGGCTGCCGAACTCGTCGTAGGCGAGCTTGGCGAAGGCGCGGAAGGACTCGTCGTCGTGCTCCTCGAGCGAGGTGCCGACGATCTGCAGATCGGGTGCGAGCGAGGACAGCGCCAGGTGCGCCATGCCCGGGATGAGCTTGCGGCGGGACAGGTCGCCCACGGCCCCGAAGAGGACGACGACGTGAGGGGCGGCCTGCTCGGTCTGGACGGCGGGGGCGGGAGGTGCAGGGGTCACGGTCACCCCTCGATCATTCCATTCCGCCGCGTGACAGTGGCGTCATCCGCCGGACACGCGCCGCCGCTAAGGTCGTGCCGTGCCTCCGATCTCCGACGCGCCAGCCGCGACCGCAGCACCCGCCTCCTCCGCCTCCTCCGCCGACGGGACCGTCGCGCCGCCGATGGACGACCGCATCCGCGGCGACGTCCATCTGCTCGGCGAGCTCCTCGGCCAGGTCCTGCGGGAATCGGGCGACGACAGCCTCTACACCGACGTCGAGCGGCTCCGCGCCCTGACGATCGGCGCCTACGACAGCGGGCACCCGGACGAGCTGGCCGCGGCGGAGGAGTTCGTCGCGTCGCTGAACGCCGAGCGCGCCGAGGAGGTGGCGCGGGCGTTCACCTGCTACTTCCACCTCGTGAACGTGGCGGAGGAGTTCCACCGCGTGCGGGTCCTGCGCCGCCGCGACGCCGACGCCGGCGCCCAGCGGCCCGAGGACTCGATCATCGCGTCGATGGCGACCCTCACCGACGAGCTGGGCGAGGAGGAGGCGTTCGAGCGCCTCTCGCGCCTGGAGTTCCGCCCCGTCCTCACCGCGCACCCGACGGAGGCGCGCCGCCGCGCGGTCTCCTCCACCATCCGCCGGATCAGCGCCCTGCTCGAGCAGCGGGACGACCCGCGCACGGGCGGCGTCGTGCTGGTCGAGAACCGCCGGCGCCTGCTCGCCGAAGTCGACACGCTCTGGCGCACGGCGCCGCTGCGCGAGTCGAAGCCCAGCCCGCTCGACGAGGTCCGGACCGCGATGAGCGTGTTCGACGAGTCGCTGTTCTCCGTCCTGCCGCGGGTCTACCGCCGGCTCGACGACGCGCTGCTCGGTGACGCCTCCGGCACCCGCAAGCCGATCGCCCCCGCGTTCGTGCGCCTGGGCACCTGGATCGGCGGCGACCGCGACGGCAACCCGTTCGTCACCGCGGAGACGACCCTCGAGGCCGTCGACATCGCTGCCGAGCACGTCCTGATCGGGCTCGAGCGCGTCGCCCGCCGGGTCGGCCGCTCCCTCACGCTGGACGCCGGCACCACTCCCCCGTCGGCGGCCGTCGAGGCGCTCTGGGCCGCGGGGGTCGAGAAGGCGCCCGAGCTCGCCGCGGTCATCGCCGAGCGCTCGCCGAGCGAGACCCACCGCCGCGTCCTGCTCTTCACAGCGGACCGGCTCGCGGCGACCCGCTCCGGCGGCGCGCTCGCCTACGGCTCCGCCGCCGAGCTGCTCGCCGACCTGCGGACCCTGCAGGACTCGCTGATCGAGGCGGGCGACGTCCGCTCGGCCTACGGCGACCTGCAGGACCTGCTCTGGCAGGTGGAGACCTTCGGCTTCCACCTCGCCGAGATCGAGGTGCGGCAGCACTCGAAGGTGCACCGCGAGACCCTCGCGGCGGTCCGCGCCGGCGGTGAGCTCGACGAGCGCAGCATCGAGGTGCTCTCGGTCTACCGCGCCATCGCGACGATCCAGGAGCGCTTCGGCACCGACGCGGCCCGCCGCTACGTCGTGTCGTTCACCCAGTCGGCCGAGGACCTCAAGACGGTCTTCGACCTGGCCGAGGCGGCGACCGACGGGAACCCGCCGATCATCGACGCGGTCCCGCTCTTCGAGACGTTCGCCGACCTCGACGCGTCGACGGACATCCTGGCCGAGATGATCCAACTGCCCCAGGTGCGCGCGCGCCTCGCCGCGACCGGGAACCGGCTCGAGGTCATGCTCGGCTACTCCGACTCCTCGAAGGACGTCGGCCCCGTCTCGGCGACGCTCGCGCTCTACGACGCGCAGGCGCGCATCGCGAAGTGGGCCGAGGACGAGGGCATCGTGCTCACGCTCTTCCACGGCCGCGGCGGCGCCCTCGGCCGCGGCGGCGGACCGGCGAACCGCGCGGTGCTCGCGCAGCCGCCCGGCTCGGTCGACGGCCGCTTCAAGCTGACGGAGCAGGGCGAGGTCATCTTCGCCCGCTACGGCAACCCGGACATCGCCACCCGGCACATCGAGCAGGTCGCCGGTGCGACGCTTCTCGCCTCCTCGCCCTCGATCGGCGAGCGCAACGCCGGCGCCGCGGACCGCTTCCGCGACGTCGCCGCGACGATGGACCGCGAGTCGCGCCGCCGCTTCTTCGAGCTGGTCAAGGCCGACGGCTTCGCGCCCTGGTTCGCCCGGGTCACCCCGCAGGAGGAGGTCGGCCTGCTCGCGCTCGGCTCGCGGCCGGCCCGCCGCGGCCTCTCGGTCGAGTCGCTCGAGGACCTGCGGGCGATCCCGTGGGTCTTCGCCTGGACCCAGGCCCGCGTCAACCTGACCGGCTGGTTCGGACTCGGCAGCGCCCTCGAGGCGGTCGGCGACCTGGACGAGCTGCGCACCGCCTACGAGACCTGGCCGCTGTTCACCACGATGATCGACAACGTGGAGATGTCGCTGGCGAAGACCGACGAGGGCATCGCCCGACGCTACCTGGCGCTCGACTCCCGCGACGACCTCGCCGGTCTGGTGCTCGACGAGATGGAGCTCACCCGCCGCTGGGTGCTCTCGATCACCGGCGAGGAGAGCCTGCTCACCGGGCACCGCGTGCTCGGGCGGGCTGTGCGGCTGCGCACGCCCTACGTCAACGCGCTGTCGCTGCTGCAGCTGCGCGCGCTCCGGGCGCTGCGCACGGATCCGGGCGGCTCGGGCACCGAGCAGAACCAGCGGCTCCTGCTGCTGGCCGTGAACGGCGTGGCCGCCGGCCTCCAGAACACGGGCTGATCCAGCTCGCCGCGGGACTCCCGCGCGAACGACGGAACCCCCGGCGGCCTGAGCGGCTGCCGGGGGTTCCGTCGTCGTGCGGGTGGAGCGGTGCGGATCAGATCTGCGCGCCGTGGTCGAACGTCTGCGGGGCGCCGGACTCCTGCGCGGCCTTCGCCTCCTCGTACTGCTTGCGGACCGCGACCATGTCGAGGCCGCGGACCTGCTCGAGCAGGGAGTCGAGGGCCGGGGCGGGCAGGGCGCCGGGCTGCGCCATCAGCGGGATGCCGTCGCGGTAGACGACGAGGGTGGGGATCGACGAGATGCCGTAGCTGCCGGCGAGCTGCTGCTGGTCCTCGGTGTCCACCTTCGCGAAGGTGACGTCCGGGTTCTTCTCGCTGGTCGCCTCGAAGACGGGGGCGAACTGGCGGCACGGGCCGCACCACTCCGCCCAGAAGTCGATGAGGACGATGCCGTCGGAGACGGTCTGGTCGTGGGTGTCGAGAGTCATCGCTGTCGTGGCCATGAGGGATGCAACCGACCCGATCCGCGCGCTATTCCCGGGCGGCGGGCGGGGTGGTCGGCGCCGCGGAGTCCAGCAGGTCGAGCAGGGTGCGCGGGCCCAGAGCCGTGGCGCCGAGCTCCTCGATCCGGGCGACGAGGCCGCGGTCGGCGGTCACCACGCGGGCGGTCGGCCCGATCGCCGCGACGCGCTCGACGATCGCGTCGTCTCCGGAGCCGGCGGCGCTCTCGACGCTCAGCCGTCCGCGCGGAGCCGCGTCGACCGCGTCGGCGGTGCGTGCCGCCCGGGCGTCGCCCTCGAGGACGACCGCGATCCGCGGCCAGACCGTGTCGGCCTCGACGGCGAACAGCGAGCCGGGGACACCGAGTGCCGCGAGGCGCCCGAGCGCCGCGACGAGGCGCTCCGCCGCGCCGGCGCGGTCGCGCCACCAGCCGTCCGGACGCGAGCCGACGACGTTGGCCGCGTCGACGACGAGGACGCACGGCTCGGTGTCGAGGGCGCGCAGCTCGCGCCAGGAGGCCTCGAACCCCGGGTGCAGCGGGAGCGCGTCGACCTCGGCCGGCGGGACCCAGCGCAGCTCCTGGCTCTCGGCGTCGGCGATCCGCGGGGTGAAGTGCTCGAGGGCCCGGGCGACGACGGTGGTGTAGCTCCAGGGGCCGATGGTGACGACGCGGGAGAGGACGGGCACGACGATCCCGTCGGGCACTCCGGCCTCCTCGACCGATTCGCGCAGGGCGCCCTCGAAGGCGGTCTCCTCGGGGTGGCGGGCGCCGCCCGGGAGTCCCCAGGTGTCGCCGAAGTGGCTCCAGGTGGCGCGGTGCTGGAGCAGGACGCGGCCGTCCGGGTCGCGCAGCAGCAGCCCGGCGGCGCCGAAGCGACCCCAGAAGCGGCGCCCGTCGCCGATCTCGACCCAGCCGTCGCCGAGCGCGGCGTCGAAGGGGTGGCGCGGAAGCGCTCCGCCGTCGGCCGGGCCGTCGCTCGTCATGCGCTCCAGCCTTCCACATCGCGCCGACCGTCCCGGACCGCCCGCCGCACAGCACCGAGTCGCTCACCGGCTCGAATCGAGCACCTGGCAGAATCGACGGATGCGCCGCTCGAGGATCCTCCTGCCCGCGACGCTCGCCTGGCTCGGCGTGATCGCGCTGATCACCCTCACGCCGGCGCCGTACCCGGCCGGACAGCCCTCGGCGCTCGTCCGCGGGATCATCGCGTTCCTCGCCTCCACGCCGCTGACCGCCTGGTTCACCTTCGATGTCGCCGAGTTCGTCGCCAACGTGCTGATGTTCGTGCCGCTCGGCGCGCTGGTCGCGCTGCAGCTGCCGCGGCGGCGCCGGCTGCTCGCCGCGCCGATCGGCCTCGGCGTCTCGATCCTGATCGAGACGATCCAGCTGCTCGCACTGCCCTCGCGCGTCGCGGACGTGCGCGACCTCGTCTCGAACGGCACCGGCGCGCTCCTCGGGGCGCTGCTGGTCGTCGTGCTCGCCCGTCTCCCGCTCCGCCCCCGGAAGGACCGCACCGCCCATGCCCGCTGACACCCTCGTCGTCCTCGGCCGCCCCTCGCTCGACACTCCGGCGCACGACGCAGGCTCCGCATCCGTGCTCGATGCGACCGGTCGGGGCGGGCTGGACGTCACCGACCTCGGCTTCACCCGCGGCGACGGGGTCTTCGAGACGATCAACCTCGTCGACGGACGGCTGCAGGCGCTCGACGCGCACCTCGACCGGTTGGAGACCTCGGCGCGGATGCTGGACCTGCCCCGCCCGGACCGCGCCGCCTGGCGGACGGCGATCGACGAGGCGGTCGCCGCCCACCCGCGGGTGCCCGAGGCGATGGTGAAGACGATCCTGAGCCGCGGGGTCGAGGGCGACGGACGGCCGACCGGCATCGTCTTCGTGCAGACGAGCCCGGACTTCGGGCCGGCCCGCCGGGACGGCGTGCGGGTGGTGCTGCTCGACCGCGGACTGCGCTCCGACGTGCAGCACACGTCGCCGTGGCTGCTCGCCGGCGCGAAGACGCTCTCCTACGCGGTCAACCGGGCGGCCTCGCGAGAGGCGCTGCGGCGCGGGGCGGACGACGCGCTGTTCGTCTCCAGCGACGGCTTCCTTCTGGAGGGGCCCACCTCGAACCTGGTGCTGCTCGCGGGCGGCGAGCTGGTCACTCCGCCGCCGAGCCTGGGGCTGCTGCCGGGGACGACGCAGGCGGACCTCTTCGCGCTCGCAGGCGGGCTCGGGCTCGGCACGGCGGAGCGCCCGCTGCGGGCCGAGGACCTCGCGGCGGCCGAGGCCGCCTGGCTGGTCTCCAGCGCGCGGAACGCCGCGCCGATCCGCGCGGTGGACGTGCAGGAGCGCCGCGTCGACCACGAGCTCACGGCCCGGATCAACGCGGCGCTCCTCGCGCGCTAGGGGCGGTCGCTCGGACCGGCCCGCTCAGGCGCGACCGCTCAGACCTGGTCCTCGATGTCGGCGGTGCCGTGGTGCATGAGACCGCCGCGGGTGTAGTCCAGGGCGGGGTCGGGGCTGCCCTGGACGCGCTCGTCGGCCGCCTCGTCGTTGATCACGGCGGTGACGATGCCGCGCCAGTCGGTGCCCTCGGCGACGGCCTCGTCGGAGCCGACACGGCGGGTGACGAAGACCGCCTCGCCCTCCTCCCCGCTGTGCGAGATGATCGCGAGGACGCCGACCGCGCGGCCCTCGGGGTGGCGGACCTGCCACTCCTCGTGGCCCGACGGGACCAGGGTGAACTCGAGTCCGGCGTGCGGGAAGGGGCTGTCGCGCAGCTCGGACGGCGAGCCGCTGTGCTCGGGCGCTCCGCGGGTGGGGACGCCCTCGCCGGTGTCCTCGCCGTAGCTGTGGTACGTGCTCATGGTGAACCTCCTCGGTCGGCGGCCGGTGGGGCCGCGGATCCCTCGTCGATGGGACCACCCCCATCATGGCTTCGTAGACTGGACGGATGCAGATCCCGGTGACCGGCTCCGTCCGCGTGGACGCCTGGCTGTGGGCGGTCCGCGTGTACAAGACGCGCTCGGCCGCCACGACGGCCGCCCGGGCCGGTCACGTCCGGGTGAACGGCGAGCGGGCCAAGGCCGCGCAGACCGTGAAGGTCGGCGACGAGGTCCGCGCCCGCATCGGCGGCTTCGACCGCGAGCTCGTGGTCCGCGGCCTGATCGTGAAGCGGGTCGGCGCGCCCGTCGCGGCCGAGTGCTTCGAGGACCGCACTCCCCCGCCGCCGCCGCGCGAGGCGGCCCCCGCGATCATCGAGCGCGACCGGGGCGCCGGCCGCCCGACCAAGCGCGATCGGCGCGAGATCGAGCGGCTCCGCGGCTTCTGACGGCCGGCTCCGCGCCTCAAGGAGCGAGCGCGCGTGCCCGCTCGAGGAGCTCCTCGGCGACCTCGTCGAGGAAGCGCTGCTGCAGGGCGTCGCCGACCTGGACGAAGGCGACGTCGGTGAAGCCGGCCTCGATGAAGGGGACGACGCTCTGGGCGAGCTCGTCGAGGTCGGGGCCGCAGGCGATCGACTCGGCGACGTCCTCCGGGCGCACGAACTGGCTGGCACCCGCGAAGCCGGCCGGGGTGGGCAGGTCGGCGTTGACGGACCAGCCGCCCGCGAACCAGCGGAACTGCTCGTGCGCCAGGGCGATCCCCTGCTCCTTGTCCGGCGCCCAGCAGATCGGGATCTGCCCGATCGAGCGCGACGGAGCGGCGTCGGCACCGCGGACGGCGGTCCACTGCGAGATCAGCTCGGCCTCGGGCTCGGTGGTGATCAGGTGGTCGCCGAGCGGGGCGAAGCGCTCGATCGACTTCTCGCCCGAGACGGCGAGGCCGATCGGCACGGGCTTGTCCGGGAGGTCCCAGATCCGGGCGGAGTCGACGCGGAAGTAGTCGCCCTCCCAGGTGACCAGCTCACCGG
This sequence comes from Rathayibacter sp. VKM Ac-2929, assembly GCF_022815495.1. Lineage (NCBI taxonomy): Bacteria > Bacillati > Actinomycetota > Actinomycetes > Micrococcales > Microbacteriaceae > Rathayibacter > Rathayibacter sp. VKM Ac-2929. Next base: position 100,804 of record NZ_JALGRV010000004.1, on the reverse strand, counting down.
TGTGCAGGGCGCGGATGATGTGCACCGCCTCCTCGAGCATGTCCTGGCGCGCGGAGACGGCGGGCCAGCCCTCGCCGACCACGTGCTCGTTCAGGTTCTCGCCCGAGCCGAGGCCGAGGAGGAAGCGGTCGTCGGAGAGGATCGCGAGGGTCGCCGCCTTCTGCGCGATCACGGCGGGGTGGTAGCGGATGGTCGGCGCCGTGACGTAGGTGGCGAGCTCGATGGTCGAGGTCGCCTGCGCGACCGCACCGAGCATCGTCCAGGCGTAGGAGGCGTGCCCCTGCTCGGTCAGCCAGGGCGAGTAGTGATCGCTCGAGACCGCGAACTCGAAGCCGTGCCTCTCGGCATCGACCGCGTAGCTCACCAGCTGCTTCGGGCCGCTCTGCTCGGTCATCAGGGTGTAGCCGAATCGCACCATCGTCCGCCTCGTTCCGCTCGTCGTCGTCGCCGTGCCGGAGGGCAGGCGTCCATCGTTCGGCTCCATCGTCGGGCGGGGACGGGTGGCGCCGACAGCCCCTTGCCCGCCGGGCGGGGGCGGGCTAGCGGCGCCGTGCGTCAGACGAAGCGGACGCGGTTCTGGACGCGGGTGCGGACCTCGAAGGACTCGCCGTAGCCGCCGAGGCGCGGGTCGTCGGTGCCGGAGCGCAGCAGCTGCGGGAGGAGGGAGCGGCGGAGGAGCACGTCTCCCGCGTGGCGACCCCGCTCGACCTGCTCGTAGGGCTGCTCGAGGGCGTCGTCGGGGACGACGATCACGCTCGCGGAGAAGCGCACGCCGAGCTCGCGGCCGAGGCGGCGGGCGGCCTTCGAGAGCGAGGCGAGCGGCTTCTCGTCCTCGGCCAGGCCGGCACCCTCGACCTCGCCCTTGCGCAGGCGGACGGGCTCGCCCCAGTCGGCCGAGGTCAGGGCGAGGAGGCCGGACGGGCCGAGCACCAGATGGTCGATCTTGACTCCGCCGTCGCCGACCGCGACGTCGTTCCAGATCGTGAAGGCGATGCCGAGGGCGCCGACCAGGGAGGCCGTCGCCTCCTCCGCGTGGGCCTTGGCCAGCCAGGAGCGGACCTCGCGGGGGGCGGAGCGCACCAGCGCAGGATCGAAGGGGTCGTCGATCTCGACGCCGCGGCCGACCCACTCGCGGACGAGGCGGAGGTAGTACTCGCGAGCGGCGCCACCCGGGTGGCCGTAGGAACGGGCGCGCACAGAGGACGCCGTCTGCTGGCGGGGCGAGCCGGTGTACGGCGCGTGCGAGGAGGCTCCGGGGGCGGGCGCTCCGCGGTCGTAGTCGACGCGGGCGCCGGCGCTGCCGATCCGCTCCCAGGCGACCTGCACGGCGTGGAACGAGGCGGCGTCTCCCCCGGTGTCCGGGTGGGTCTCGCGCAGCAGGCGGCGGTAGGCGCGCTTGAGCTCGTCCTCCGACGCGCTCGCGGGGACGCCCAGCACCTCGTAGGGGGTGCGGGCGGCGTGGCTGTCTGGCATGTGCTTCCGGAGGGTCGGGGGCGGCGGATGAACGCCCGGTCTCCGAGCATATCGACGCCGCCCGGGCGCCCGGTGGGAGCGCGCAGGGCGCACGCTCCACGGCGCCCGGGTGCGGGTCGGCGTCCGGACTCGGGTCAGCGGTCGGCGAGCAGCTCGCGGACGCGCGGGATCACCCGGGTGCCGTAGAGCTCGATGTTCCGCATGATCGCGGCGTGCGGCAGGGTGCCGGCGCTGTACTTGAGGTCGAAGCGGTCGATCCCCAGGGCGCCGACGGTGTTCGCGATCTTCCGGGCGACCGTCTCGGGAGAGCCGAGGTGCAGCGCGCCCTCGGGGCCCGCCTCCTCGGCGAAGCGCTCGCGGGTGAGCGGGGCCCAGCCGCGCTCGCGGCCGATCGAGTCGAGCATGCCCTTGTAGTGGCCGAAGTACAGCTCGTGCGCCTCCTCGTCGGTGTCGGCGATGAAGCCGGGCGAGTGCACGGCGACGGGCAGGCGCGGCTGCTCGAGCTGGTCGAGGGCGCGGCCGAAGAGGTCGACGTAGGGGCGGAAGCGGGCGGGGGCGCCGCCGATGATCGCGAGGACCAGCGGGAAGCCGAAGCGCGCGGCGCGGACGACCGACTCGGGGCTGCCGCCAACGCCGATCCAGGTGCGCAGGCGGCGGTCGCCCTCCATCGTCGGGTAGACGCTCTGCTCGGTCAGGGCCGGGCGGACCGTGCCCTGCCAGGTGACCGGGCCGCCCTGCACGAGCTCGTGGAACAGCTCCAGCTTCTCCTCGAAGAGGACCTCGTACTGGGAGAGGTCGAGGCCGAAGAGCGGGAAGGACTCGGTGAAGGACCCGCGGCCGAGGATGACCTCGGCGCGGCCGTTCGAGAGCCCGTCGAGGGTGGCGAAGCGCTGGTAGACGCGCACGGGGTCGTCGGAGGAGAGGACGGTGACCGCGGAGCCGAGGTGGATGCGCTCGGTCCTCGCGGCGATCGCGGCGAGCACGACGTCCGGGGCGCTGACGGCGAAGTCGGCGCGGTGGTGCTCGCCGACGCCGAAGAAGTCGAGGCCGACCTCGTCGGCGAGGACGCCCTCCTCCACCACGTCGCGCAGGACCTGGCCGTGCGAGAGGAGCGTGCCGTCGGCCGCGGCCGTGACGTCGCCGAAGGTGTCGACACCGAACTTAATTTCATGCGTACTCATGGACTTTGCAACCTCCGAGGGTCGGGGACTATTCCGGCGGCGACGGCCGGCTCGCGGTAGGCCAGCCCCAGCGATGAGACGGTGTCGTGCGCGTTCAGGCCGCTGGGGTTGGGCAGCACCCAGAGCGGGGCGCCGGCGATCGGCTCGTCCTGCCGCCCCTGGCGCGCCTTGGTCCGCCCGAAGGCGGCGCGGTAGGCGGTGATGCCGACCATCGCGACGGCGGCGGGGCGGACGCGCTCGACGGTGCGGATCAGGCGCTCGGCGCCGGCGCGCAGCTCCTCCGGCGTGAGCTCGTCGGCGCGGGCGGTGGCGCGGGGTGCGAGGTTGGTGATGCCGACGCCGCGGTCGGCGAGGGCGCGGCGATCCTCGACGGTCATCCCGTCGGAGACGCGGAGCACGCGGTCGAGGATGCCGGCGGCGGCGAGGGCCGGGTAGAAGCGGTTGCCCGGGTGCGCGAAGTGCGCGCCGGTCGCGGCCGTCCAGAGCCCGGGGTTGATGCCGACGAAGAGGAGGCGGACGTCGCCGTCGAGCAGGTCCTCGACGGTGCGGTCGCGGTACGAGGCGAGCTCGGCGCGGGAGAACGGCATGCGGCCATCCTGCCGTGCGGGCCGCGCGGACGGTGGCAGCATGGGGGCATGACGAACGCATCGCAGGACCACCCGATTCAGCACGGCAGTGACGACGCAGCCCTGGACGAGAAGCTCCGCGGCATCCTGCTGCAGGTCGCCGGCGACGCCGAGCTCCGGCCCGAGGAGGACGTCGAGGCCCTGCTGCGCCAGCGCCTGCGCGACACCCGCATCGAGATCGCGGAGGAGCACATCGCCGGGCTCGCGCGGCGGATCCCCGGGCTGACGCAGCGCGGCGGCGGCGACCTGAGCCCCGGCGCGCACTGAGTCCCGGAGCGCACTGAGTCCCGGAGCGCGCTGAGCGCACCGCGTCACTCCGGCAGCGCCGGTCCCTTCCGGTGGTGGTCGAAGACCAGGCTCGTCCGGGTCGAGGCGACCGCCGGGTGCGCCGAGAGGTTCGACACCACGAAGTCGCGGATGTCGTTCGAGTGGCGCACGGCGACGTGGAGGAGGAAGTCCTCCGAGCCGCCGAGGAAGAACAGCTGCACGACCTCGGGCAGCGCGCGGATCTCCTCGGCGAACCGGGTGATCGCCTGCCGCTGACCGGCGCGGATGTTGACGCTGATCAGTGCCTGCAGGGTCAGCCCGAGGGCCGCGGGGTCGAGCTCGGCGGTGAAGCCGGTGATGATGCCGCGCTCGACGAGGGAGCGCACCCGCGAGACGCAGGTGGAGGGCGCGATGCCCGCCTGCTCGGCGAGGCGGCTGTTCGGGGTGCGGGCATCGGCGCGGAGCAGGCGGACGAGGGTCCGGTCGATCGGATCGAGGTCGCCGAGGTCGTGCAGATCCTGCGGTCTCATGGCGGCACGGCTCCCTCTGATCGCGGATCCTGCGGTGAACACTCCGATTCTCGACGATCCTGCGGATGTTCTCCCGTTCGAAACATGATCTTCGCACGATAGGGGCAGTCCACCGCGAAGGAGCAGTCATGCGCATCGGCATCCCCACCGAGATCAAGAACAACGAGAACCGGGTGGCGGCGACGCCCGCCGGAGTGCACGAGCTGGTGCGGCGCGGGCACGAGGTGCTGGTCGAGGCGGGCGCCGGGCTCGGCTCGCGGGTCTCGGACGAGGACTTCGCCGCCGCCGGCGCCCGGATCGTCGCGGGGCCGGACGAGGTCTGGGGCGAGGCCGACCTGGTGGTCAAGGTCAAGGAGCCGATCGAGGCGGAGTACCCACGGATGCGCTCCGGGCAGATCCTCTTCACCTACCTGCACCTCGCCGCCTCCCGCGCGTGCACCGATGCGCTGCTCGCCGCCGGCACCACCGCGATCGCCTACGAGACCGTGCAGCTGCCCGATCGCCACCTGCCCCTCCTCTCGCCGATGAGCGAGGTCGCCGGGCGGCTCTCGATCACCGTCGGCGGCTACCACCTGATGCGGGCGGCCGGCGGGCGAGGCACCCTCCTCGGCGGAGTGCCCGGGACGCCGAAGGCCAAGGTCGTCGTGATCGGCGGCGGCGTGGCCGGCGAGCACGCGGCGGCGAACGCGCTCGGCATGGGCGCCGACGTGACCGTGGTGGACCTGTCGATCCCCCGGCTGCGCGAGCTCGAGGCGCGCTTCGACGGGCGGATCCAGACGCGCGCGTCCTCGACGTACGAGATCGCGGCGCAGATGGCGGAGGCCGACCTGGTGATCGGATCGGTCCTGATCCCGGGTGCGCGGGCGCCGAAGCTCGTGACGGACGAGATGGTGGCGACGATGAAGCCGGGCTCGGTGCTGGTGGACATCGCGATCGACCAGGGCGGCTGCTTCGAGGGATCGCGGCCGACGACGCACGACGACCCGGTCTTCGCGGTGCACGACAGCGTCTACTACTGCGTCGCCAACATGCCCGGCGCGGTGCCGGAGACGTCGACGCGGGCGCTGACGAACGCGACGCTCCCCTACGTCGTCGCGCTGGCGGACCGCGGCTGGAAGGCGGCGCTCGCGGCGGATCCGGCGCTCGCGAAGGGGCTCAGCACGCACGACGGGCAGGTCGTGAACGCGGCGGTCGCCGCGGCGTTCGGGCTGCCGGCGGCGAGCCTCGAGGACCTGCTGGGCTAGGCGGCCGCGGTCAGCTCAGGCCGAGGGTCTCGACGATCTGCGCGATCTCGTCCTCGGGGGCGGCCGCGAGGTCGACGGTGACGTGCCGCTCGTCGTCGCCGAGCGGCTCCAGGGCCTCGAACTGCGAATCCAGCAGGGCGGGCGGCATGAAGTGGCCGGTGCGCGCGCCGAGGCGATCGGCGATCAGCTCGCGGGTGCCGGCGAGGTGCACGAAGACGAGGTCGTCGCGGCGGAGCACGTCGCGGTAGCGCCGCCGCAGGGCGGAGCAGGTGACGACGACGGAGTCGCCCCCGCTCACGAGGGCGTCCACGCGGGCCGCGATCGTCGCCAGCCAGGGGGCGCGGTCCTCGTCGTCGAGCGGGACGCCCTCGGCCATCTTCGCGACGTTCGCGGCGGGGTGGAGCTCGTCGCCCTCGACGAAGGTCCAGCCGAGGCGGTCGGCCAGCAGGGTGGCGATCGTGGACTTGCCGCTGCCGGAGACGCCCATCACGACGAGGGCGCGGACGGGAGTGGCGGAGGGACTGGCCGATGCGGTCATGACCTCGATTATGTCCGACGAATAGCTGGTCGGGCGAGGCGAGCGCCGGAATACTGGGGGCATGGACGGACCGCGCTCGCTGCACGAGGCGGTGCTCGACGAGCTCGGGTCGCAGATCGTGCAGGGCGCACTGGCGCCCGGGAGCGCCTTCAGCGCGGACGAGCGGGCGGAGCGCCGCGGGGTCTCCCGCTCGGTGATGCGCGAGGCGGTGCGCGTGCTGGAGTCGCTCGGGCTGGTGGTCTCGCGGCGGCGGGCGGGGACGCGGGTGCAGCCGCCGGAGTGCTGGAACGCGCTGGATCCGCGGGTGATCGGCTGGAGCCTCGACGGGCCGGACCGGCAGACGCAGCTGCACCGGCTGAGCCAGCTGCGCCTCGGCGTGGAGCCGCTGGCGGCGCGGCTCGCGGCGGAGCACGCGACGGCCGGGCAGCGGATCGCGCTCGCCGAGGCGGCGGGCGGGATGTCCGGGCACGCTCGGGCGGCCGATCAGGCGGCCTACCTCGCCGCCGACGTCGTCTTCCACCGGACGCTGCTGGCGGCGTCGGGGAATCCGATGCTCGCGCAGCTCGGCGACCTCGTCGCGGAGGTGCTCGCCGGGCGCACGCGGCACGCGCTGATGCCGCGCGAGGCGGACTCGGAGGCGGTGGGGCTGCACCGGTCGGTCGCCGCCGCGGTGGCCGAGGGCGACGGCGAGGCGGCGGAGGCGGCGATGCGCGCGATCGTCGAGGAGGCGGACCGGGCGGTGCAGGCGGGGTGAGGGCGGGTCGTGGCGGGCGGGTCTCGATACGCCCTGCGGGCTACTCGACCAGCATGCAGGGCAGGCGGCTCCCGACGGGGCGGGTCTCGATACGCCCTGCGGGCTACTCGACCAGCAGGGGTCGGGCTGCTCGAGCAGCCTGGCTCGGGCTGGTCGACCGGCGTGACTCGGGTGCTCGACCGGAGGGGGCGGTCGGGCTGCGAATGGGGTGGGGCGGGTTGCTGTGCGGGCCGGCGGGGCGCACAGTGGAGGGATGGCCGAGGGATACTCCTCCGCGCAGGTGCGGGCCGCCGAGGCGCCGCATCTGGCGCGTCGAGAGCCGCTGATGCAGCGGGCAGCGGACGGGCTCGCGCGGGAGCTGCGGGCCGCGCTCAGCACGCGCCGGGACCGGCGCGGCGCGGGCAGCGTGCTCGTGCTGGTCGGGCCGGGGAACAACGGCGGGGACGCCCTGTACGCGGCGGCCGAGATATCCTCCTCCGGCAGCGACGTGTCGCTCGTGCTGACCGCGGACCGGGCGCACCAGCGCGGACTCGCCGTCGCGCTGGACGACGGCTGCGGCCGCGTCGCGGCCGACGACCCGGCCGCCCTCGCGGCCGCCGTCGCCCGCGCGGACGTGATCGTGGACGGCATCCTCGGCATCGGCACGGCGGAGCCGGCGCTGCGCGGGCGGCCGCGCGAGGTGGTGGCGACGGTGATCGAGGCGCTCGGACGACGCGAGGACGCGCCCGTCGTGGTCGCCGTCGATCTACCGAGCGGCATCGGGCCCGACGACGGCGCGGTACCGGACGAGACCGTCCTGCCCGCCGACGTGACCGTGACCTTCGGGGCGATCAAGGCGGGGCTGCTCCTCGAGCCGGCGCGCTCCTACGTCGGGCGGATCCGGCTCGTGGACATCGGGCTCGGGCCCGACCTCGCCGGGGTCGAGCCGATCGTCAGGACGTAGAGATTCGGCCTACGCCTGCGCGCCGCGGGTGAGCAGGTGCGCCCGCTCGGGGTGCTGGTCGAACCACTGTCCGACGTACCAGCACATCGGCACGATGCTGCGGCCGCTCGTCGCCTCGATGTCGTCGACGGCGAAGGCGACCAGCTCGCCGGCCAGCCCCTGGCCGCGGTGCGGCGGCGAGGTGAAGGAGCGCACGAGCGAGACGCTCTCGTCGTTCTCGTGGAAGTCGAGGACGCCGACGAGCGCCCCGTCCTGGTGCAGCTCGTAGCGGGACGCGTGGTCCGCCCGGCGGAAGTCCTTGGCCATCTCCCCAGGGTAGGCCGCTCGCGCTCCGCACGGCCGGGGTGGTCAGGATCCGTCGCCGAGCAGATCGCCGTCGACGTAGTACCAGCGGCCGTCCTCGCGGAGGAAGCGGCTGCGCTCGTGCACCAGCCCCGGCCCCTCGGACGAGCGGTAGGAGGCGCGGAACTCGACGAGCCCCTCCGCGTCGTCCTCGCCGCCGAAGGAGGTGTCGACGATCTGCAGGCGCCGCCAGCGGACGTCGTCGTCGAGGTCGACGCGCTTCGGGCGGGTGGACGGGTGCCAGCTGGACAGCAGGTAGCCGGCGCTGCCGAGGACGTTCGCGCTGTAGCGGCTGCGCATCAGGCGCTCCGCGGTCGGCGAGGGCGTCTCGCCGAGGTGGGCGGGGCGGCAGCAGTCGGCGTAGTGGCGGCGGCTTCCGCACGGGCAGGCGTCGGCGGGGTGCATCCGGACAGTCTCGCAGGGCGCGGGCGCGCCGGATCGCTCTATTCCCCCGCTACCGCAGACCCCGCCAGCAGGGACACCGCGAGCAGCGCTCCCGTCGGCCCGGGTCCGACGGCGTGCAGGGTGACCTCGACGACGCCGTCCTCACCCGTCGACGGGGTGATCTCGTACTCCACCTCGACGGCGTCGTCGAGCGTCCGGACGGCGAGCGGCTCGCCGAGCGGGCGGCCGTCGATCCGGAGCTCGTGCTCGCCGCCGCCGTCGCGGTCGCGCAGCAGGACGCGGAGCACGGCGGCGCGCCGCGACGGATCGACGAGGGTGTAGCCGAACCAGCCGTCCGGGCCCTCGGCGCTGCGCCAGTGCACGCCGTCGGCGCCGCCCGCACGGCTGCGGTGCCCGACGAAGGCGTGGTCCGACTCGGGCTGCTGCTCGCCCGCGGTCACGGAGTCGATCACCGCGGCTGCGGAGGCGGCCTCGCGGTCGAGCGCGGCGAGCTCGGCCCAGCGCGCGGCGGCGTCGGAGCCGGTGGGCCAGTAGAGCGTGTAGCGGCTGTCGTGCAGTGCGGAGAAGGGCTCGAGGCGGACCGGACCGGCGTCGGTGCGGAGCTCCGCGGTCAGGGTCGCGCGGTCGAGGAGGGCGACGGCGCCGACTCCCCCGGTGACGACCGGGGTCGCGGCGAGGTCGCGGAGCGGGCCCGAGGCGACGTGCGCCATCCGCCGGCCGTCGGCGATCAGGCCGTCGAGGTCGGCGTCGTCGGTCCGCGCCGCGAGCACGACCGGGCCGTAGGAGAACGCCGACCAGGCGGAGCCGTCGGGAAGCGGCTCGGCGCGGAAGCCGAGCGCGAAGACGATCCGGATCTCGTGGCGGCCGGGCTCCAGGACGGCGGTGCGGACGAAGCCCTCGACGGCCGCGGTGTCGAGCGCTGCGCCGTCGACCGTCACGGTCATCGACTCCGCCCACGACGGCCGGCGGAGCCGCACGGCGCCGGCGCGCTCCAGGTCCACGGTGATGGTCACGTCGTCCGCCTGCGGGAAGGCGGTGTCGATCCGCGCGCGCAGCCCGTGCTCCGGGGCGTCGAGGGTCGAGGGCAGGTAGAGGGCGATCAGCAGGTCGTCGCCGGTCTGCGCATGGTCACCGTCGCGCGACTCGTCGCCGACGAGGGCGTAGACCAGCTCGCCGTAGCGGGCGTGGTTCTCGAGCCCGGTGCCGACGCAGCACCACATCCCCTCGTGCGGCGCCGAGTAGACCCGGTAGTGCGCGGGGCGCAGCGGCGTGAAGTAGACGAAGCCGCCGTCGGGGTGCTGCGAGGAGAGCAGGTGGTTGTACTGCGCGCGTTCGACGTAGTCGAGGTAGCGCTCCTCGCCGCCCGCCTCGAAGAGGACACCGCTCAGCTCGATCATGTTGGCGGTGTTGCAGGTCTCGGGGCCCTCGCGGTCGAGGATCATCGACGTGAAGTCGCTCGCGCGGTGGAAGTGCTCGCGCACGCTGTTGCCGCCGATCGCGACGGTGCGCTCGCCGGTGACCCGCTCCCAGAAGAAGCGCGCGGCCGGCAGCTGCTCGCCGCCGAGGCGCGCGTAGCCGACCGCCTTCGGGATCTGGGTGTTCGCGTGCAGCCCGTCGAGCGCGTCGCGCCGCTCGAGCATCGGGTCGAGCAGCGCGCGGTGCGAGAAGCGCGCGGCCTCGGCGCGGTACGCGGCGGCGCGCTCGGAGTCGCCGGGGTCCGCGGCGGCCACCTGCTCCGCGAGATCGGCGAACGCCTCGTTCATCCCGCCGAACTCGGCGTGCAGCATCGCCTCGAAGGCGTCGTCGTCGAGCCCGGCGGAGACGCCGAGCCACCAGTCCGCGAACCGCACGGCCATCGCGAGCGCCCGCTCCGAGCCGCCGGCGGACGCGGCGTCGAGCAGGCCCGAGAGCGTCTTGTGCAGGTTGTACAGCGGCACCCAGCGGCCGTTGAGGGTGAAGAGGTCGGCGTCGACCTCGCCGCGGGCGAGCTCCTCCCCCAGTGCGCGCCCGCCGGGGACGCCGCCGAGGTAGCCGGTGCCGACCGCGTCCTGGGCCCGCTCGAATCCGTCGAGCAGGGTCTCCATCCGCTCGCGCGCGGCGGCGTCGCCTGTGGCCGCGAGCATCAGCGCGCTCGCCGAGAGGGCGTGACCGCCCACGTGCCCGTCCAGCCCGTCCGACTCCCAGTTGCCGTAGCCCTCCCCCGCGGGCAGGCCGGCCTCGCGCAGGAACGGCGCGAGCAGGCGGTCGGGGTCGAGCGCGAGGAGGTAGCGCAGGCCCGTGGTCTGGGCGTCGGCGAAGGCGCTCGGCAGCAGGCGGACGGAGCGCAGCGGGAAGCGGCGAACGGGGCGGACGGCGGGGACGGTGCGGGGCAACGGGAGACCTCTCAGCCCTTGACGGCGCCCGCGACGAGACCGCGGACGTAGTACTTCTGGATGGCGGCGTAGAGCAGCAGGCACGGGATCATCAGCAGCACCGCGCCGGCGATGACGTAGCCGAAGTCGGTCTGGCCGAAGGCGCCGGAGGAGATGTTCTGGATGGCGACCGGCAGCGTGAAGAGGTCCTGCCGGGTGAGGAAGGTCAGCGCGCCGAGGAAGTCGCTCCAGGCGCCGAGGAAGGCGAAGAGGAAGACCGTGGCGACCCCCGGGACGATCATCGGCCGCAGCACCGAGAAGAGGATGCGGAACGGCCCGGCCCCGTCGATCCGCGCGGCCTCGGTCACCTCGCGCGGGATCTGCGCGAAGGAGTTGCGCATCAGGAACACCCCGAACGGCAGGTTGAAGGTGAGGTAGAAGAGGATGATCCCCAGGTGCGTGTCGGTCAGGCCGAGCGCGTTCATCTCGAGGAAGAGCGGGGTGAGCACCGCCTGGAACGGGACCATCATCGTCAGCAGGATCAGGCCGAAGGCGACGTTGGAGCCGCGGAACGGGAAGAGCACCAGGGCGTAGGCGGCGAGGGTGGTCACGACCACGCTGAGCACGGCGGTGCCGAGCGCGATGATCAGCGAGTTGACGATGTAGGTCCCCGCGCCGATCGAGCCGAGCAGGCCGGTGTAGTTGTCGAGCGTGAGGTTCGAGAAGGACTGCTCGGCGGCGGGCGCGACGATCTGCGCGCCGGGCTGGAACGAGCGCAGGATCGACCAGGCGACCGGCGCGACGAACGCGACCGAGACCAGCGTACCGAGCACGACGTAGAGGACGGTGCGGAGCCGGGTGGCGGGGGTGCTGCGGCGACGGGCCGGCACCGGGGCGGCGGCGGGCGCCGGCGGGCGGGTGGGCGTCGGAGTGCGAGGGGGCATCAGTCGTCCTTCATCACGCGGAACTGGAGCAGCGTCAGCGCGGCCGCGATGACGACGACCACGAACGACAGCGCGGTCGCGTAGCCGACCTGCAGATCGCCGAAGGCCTTGTTGTAGACGTAGAGCATCACGGTGAGGGTGCCGGTGCCCGGCCCGCCGCCGGTGATCACGTAGAACTGGGTGAAGGCGAGGATCGCGCCGACGAAGCCCAGCACGCTGAGCAGCCCGAGGTAGCGCTTCACCAGCGGCACCGTCACCAGGAACTCCTGCTTCCACCGGCCCGCGCCGTCGATCGCCGCGGACTCGTAGAGGGCGTCGTCGATGCCCTGCATGCCCGACATCAGGACGATCATCGTGAAGCCGGAGCCGACGTAGGCGCCGAGGAGGACGATCAGCGTCGTCGCGCTCGTCGCGTCGAGCAGCCAGGCGGTGGGCGCGTCGGTGAGGCCCAGGGCCATCAGCACCTGGTCGAGCGCGCCGCTGTCGGGGCGGAACTCGAGCAGGGCGACGAAGCTCAGCGAGGTGAGGCCGATGACGTAGGGCACGAAGACGGCGGTGCGGATGATCCCCGCCCCGCGACGGTTCGAGCGCACCAGCACGGCGAGCAGGTAGCCGACGACGATGCCGAGCAGCGTCGAGACGACGGCGAAGCCGAGCGTGTAGAGCACGGACGCCCAGAACGTGGTGTCCGAGAAGGCGGTCGCGTAGTTGTCGAACCCGACGAAGCCGACGGTGCCGACCAGCGGCCAGTCCGTCACCGAGATCACCACCGCGAAGATCAGCGGTACGACGACGAAGACGACGACGAGCACGAGGGCGGGCAGGATCATCAGGAGCCCGGTGCGGGCGTCCTTCTCTCCGAGGGCGACGCTCATGCCTGGTTCACCTCCAGGACGCGGGCCGTCTCCTCCTGGCCGCGGTCGAGGACCGCGTCGAGGTCGTCGTCGCCGAAGACCGCGCCGCGGAACATCGCGAGCCACGGGGACTGCACGGTGTTGGTGAGCTGGGTGTACAGGGTGGTCGGGGCGGCGAAGCCCTCGTTCATCCGCTCCATCCCGGGGACCATCAGCGGGAAGTCGTCGACGAAGCCGGTCTCGAGCACGTCGTCGCGCACCGGGTACCAGCCGAGCGCGGCGAGCTCGGACTGCTGCTCCAGCTCGGTGACGAAGCGCATGAAGTCCCAGGCCGCCTCGGGGTTCCGCGCGCCGCGCGGGATCGAGAGCACCGCGCCGCCGGAGAACTGCGAGACGCCGCCGTCGGGGCCGGGGAACGCGCTGACGCCGAGGTCACCGAGGAACTCGGGGGTGGCTCCGCCGACGATCAGATCGTAGGAGCCGGGGAAGAGGCCGACGGTGCCGTCGAGGAAGTCCTTGCCCCAGGCCGTGCCGCTGTCGGCCGAGGCGCCGGGCTGGGCGAGGCCCTCCTGCTCGAAGGTGCGGTAGAGCTCCAGGGTGCGCCGCAGCGGCTCGTTGCCCGCGACGGTCGCGCTCTGGCGGCCGACGACGCCGTCGTAGAAGGGGCTCTCGTCGGCCCAGAAGTGCGGCTGGATCACGTAGCCGAGGATGCCGGCGGAGTTGCCGGGGAAGGTCACCCCGGAGACGCCGTCGAGCCGCCGGAGCGCCCGGGCGTGGGTCAGGTACTGGTCGAAGTCGGTCGGTCCCTGCTCCGGGTCGAGGCCGGCCTGCTCGTAGAGGCGCTTGTTCCAGAACAGCTGCGAGACGTTGGAGAGGGCGGGCAGGCCGTAGACCTTGCCGTCGTAGGAGGCGACGTCGAGCAGCGGCCGGTTGAGGCGGTCGGCGTAGGGCAGCGCCTGGATCAGCGGGGTCAGGTCGGTCAGCGCCTCGCGGGAGCTGAAGACCGGCGTGGTGACCGAGTCGGGAGCGACGACGTCGGGCACGGCGTCCGCGCGGATCGCCGTGGCGAGCTTGGTGACCATCTGCCCCTCGGGCAGCACAGTCAGCTCGACCCGGACCGCGCTCTGCGCCGCGTGGTACTTCTCGACGATCAGCTGGGCCGGCGTGAAGGCGACGCTGCGGCACCAGAATCGGATCGTGCCGCTCGGGGCGGCGGCGAACGAGGGCGCGGAGACGTCGGCCTCGGGCAGCACGGCGGAGCAGCCGGTCAGGCCGAGCGCGGCCGCCAGGCCCGCACCGCCGAGGGCGAGCGCGCGCCGGCGGGTCAGGTCGGGCAGGTGCGGGTCGAGCAGGCGGAGAGGAGAGTGCATCGTCGGTCCCTCGTCGTTCGGTCGGTGCGGGCGGTCGGGTGCGTGCGGGCGGGTGCGCGGCGGGTGGGCGCCGGATCAGGTGGAGTCGCGGACGATCAGCTGGCAGGGGTGCGCCTCGATCCCGGCGCGGGGGCGGCCGTCGATGGCCTCGAGCGCGCGGGCGCCGGCCGCCCGGCCGAGCTCCTCGAGGTTCATGTCGACCGTGGTGAGCGCGGGACGGGAGTTCATCGCCGCGGCGGCCCAGTTGTCGAAGCCGACGATCGCGACGTCGTGCGGGACGCTCACGCCGGCCTCGCGGAGGCCGTCGGCGACGCCGCGGGCGATCTCGTCGCTGCCGCAGAGCACCGCGTCGACCGGCTCGACCCGCTGGCGCAGCATCTGCGCGGCCTGGCGGCCCCAGGTCTCGGTCCAGTTGCCGTAGAGCGAGCGGTCGCCGACCAGGCGCAGGCCGAAGGAGGGCGCGTGCTCCTGGACCGCCTCGGCGCGGATCCGGGCGGAGTAGTCGAGGCGGGGCCCGGCGACGTAGGCGATGTCGCGGCGGCCGAGCGCGGCGACGTGCTCGAGGGCGAGCAGGATGCCCTGGGTCTGGTCGACGACGACCGACATGTCGGCCGGGTCGTCGGAGGAGCCCATCACGTAGACGATCGGCACGCTGGTCGCCGGCAGCGCCGGGCGCGGACCGGTGAGGTTGGTCATCACGACGATCGCGTCGACGCCGCGGGCGGCGAGGATCTCGACGCAGTGCCGCTCGCGGACCCGGTCGCCGCGGGAGTTGCTGAGCAGCACCGAGGCCTGCTCGGCGGGGAAGGCGTCCTCGAGGCCCCACATCACCGGGATGCTGAAGCGGCCGATGTCGTCGGAGGTCACCAGCCCGATGGTGAGCACCCGCTGCTGGGGCGCCAGCCCGCTCGCGGCGGCCGGCAGCGCGAAGCCGAGCTCGGCGGCGGCGGCGAGGATCCGCCCGCGGGTGTCGCCGCTCAGCTGGCCGCGGTTGTTCAGCGCCTTCGAGACGGTGCCGACCGAGACGCCGGTCGCCGCGGCGACGTCGCTGAGGGTGACGCGGCGGGCGGGGAAGCTCATCGGGGTCGTCCTCTTCTCGTCGTCGAGAGCGCGGGTGCGCGTGACGGCCACGGTAGCTTGCGGTAACTTTCCGCGTCAAGGCAAACCTTGCCGTGTCTTGCGGCGAGGGACGCGGAGGTGTGCATCCCCTCCACGTCCGCGGCTCCGGGTTGAGACGGGCCGGGGATCTCGGCATCGTGGCTCCCTCATCGATCACGGACGGAAGGAACGACCCGATGCTCACGCTCACCGACAACGCCAGCACCGTCGTCAAGACCATCACCGGTCAGACCGAGACCCCCGTCGAGGGCGGACTCCGCATCAGCGGCGACGACCTCGACGCCCGCAACTTCGCCGTCGCCGTCGCGCCGGCCCCGGAGACCACCGATGCGGTCGTGGAGCAGGACGGCGCGCGGGTCTTCCTCGACGTCGCCGCCTCTGTGGCCCTCGGCGACAAGGTGCTCGACGCGCAGGTGGACGAGGGCGGCTCCGTCACCTTCGGCATCACGCCGCAGGGCTGACGCTCAGCCGCTCGAACGACGGAGGCCGCCCTCCCGCTGCTGCGGGGAGGGCGGCCTCCGTCGTTCCGGGCGGCTCAGGACAGGACGTCGCGGGTGGTGAAGCGCGCGATCGCCAGCGAGCCGAAGACGGCGACGTAGGCGAGCTGCAGGAGCGCGTTCTCGCCGAACGAGCTCCAGGCGATCGGGTCGCGGAGCAGGTCGGCGAAGTCGAACCAGCGGTCGGTGAACAGGAACGGGTGGAGGGCGTCGAGCTGCGAGAGCGAGCCGACGATCTGCGCCGCGATCGAGACGACGACGGTCGCGGCCATCGCGCCGACCGGGACGTCGGTGAGCGTCGAGACGAACAGGCCGATCGCCGCGAGGCCGACCAGCGAGAGCGCCGCGTAGACCGCGATCGCGAGCGCGCGGCCGATGGCGTCCGCGAGCGGGACGGTCGTCCCCGAGAGCAGGGTGACCGGGCCGGCCGGGAAGAGCGCCAGGCCGATCAGGATGCCGACGACCATCACGGTCAGCGCCGCGGCGAGGCAGAACGCGATCGCGGCGGCGAACTTGACCGCGAGCAGCCGGATCCGGCCAACCGGGCTGACCAGCAGGTAGCGCAGGGTGCCGAGCGACGCCTCCCCCGCGATCGCGTCCCCCGCGACGACGCCGACGGTCAGCGGCAGGAAGAGCGGGACGGCGACCGTGATCGCCGCGAAGCCGGTGAAGAGGCCGTTGCCGGCGATCGCGCCGACGAAGGAGGGCCCGCCGCCGTCACCGCCGGACAGCCGGACGGCGACCGCCAGCAGGATCGGGATGGCCGCGAGGGCGGCGAGCAGCGCCCAGGTGCGGCGGCGTCGGAAGAGCAGCGCCAGCTCGGAGGCGAGGAGCGAGCCGATGCCGATGCTCCGGCGCGGACGGGCGGGGGCGGCGGAGTTGGTGGCAGCGGCGGCCGCAGTGGTCTCAGCGCTCGACATCGAAGCCCTCCCCGGTGAGCTGGACGAAGCGCTCCTCGAGCGAGGGGCGGCGGACGGAGAAGCCGCGCACGCGGACTCCCGCGGTGACGAGGGACGCGACCACGGACTCCGGGGCGGCGGTCGTCGGCATCGCGGCGACGACCAGCGGCGGATCGATCGGGTGCTCGGCGGGGACGAGCCGCGGCGCGAGTCCCAGTTCGACGAGGGCGCGCTGGGCGTCGACCACATCGGGCGTGAGCAGCTCGAGGGAGGCCGCGTCGCCGCGGAGCTCGTCGAGCCCGCCCTGCGCGACGAGGCGGCCGGTGCGCATCACGGCGGCGTGGGTGCAGAGCTGCTCGATCTCGGCGAGCAGGTGGCTGGAGACGAGGACCGTCGTGCCGTCGGCGTTGAGACTGCGCACGAGCGAGCGGACCTCGCGGGTGCCCTGCGGGTCGAGCCCGTTGGTCGGCTCGTCCAGGACGATCAGGTCGCGCGGCGACAGCAGGGCGACGGCGATGCCGAGGCGCTGCTTCATCCCGAGCGAGTAGGAGCCGACCTTCTTGCCCGCTGCGGCGGACAGGCCGACGCGGGCGAGCGCCTCCTCCGCCCGGCTGTCGCGGCTGCGCGCGGAGGTGCCGGCCTCGGCCGCGTCGAAGCGGCGGAGGTTCGCGCGGCCGGAGAGGAACGGGTAGAAGCCGGGCCCCTCGACGAGCGCGCCGACCCGCGGCAGCACCTCGGCGGCGCCGCGCGGCATCGCCGTGCCGAGGACGGTGATGTCGCCCTCGGTCGGCGCGGCCAGGGCGAGGAGCATCCGGATGGTCGTGGTCTTCCCCGAGCCGTTGGGCCCGAGGAAGCCGAAGACGGCGCCGCGCGGGACGGCGAGGTCGAGACCCGACACCGCCTCCTGGCGCCCGAAGCGCTTGGTGAGGCCCCGGGTCTCGACCGCGAGCTCGCCGGTCGTCACCGACCGGCGGCGGCGGTCAGCGCGTCGACCGGGACGGCGCCCGCGAGGACGCGTCCGTCGTCGGTGAAGAGGACCGTGAACAGCGCGGACGAGAGCACCCGGCCGCCGTCGACGGCCGTGGTCACGGCGTTCAGCTGGGCGAGCGACTCGGCGTCACCGGCCGGCAGCTCGACGATCGAGCCCCACCCGGTGCCGGTGGTGGTGACGCCGGAGTCCCCCTCGGGCGCGGCCGGGACGTCGGTGGCGTCGGTGGAGGGGTCCTGCTCGTGCGTCGGTGCGGCCTTCTCGGTGACCTCCGCGCCGACGGGCGGCGTGAAGGAGAACATCGCGGCGTCGGGCGCCGAGACGTCGAGGCTCGTGTAGGCGACGCTGAAGGCGGGCGCGGTGCCGCCGACGGGAGTGACGGCCACGCCGAGGGGCAGGCCGGTCTCGCCGTCGATCGAGACGGTGACCGAGCCGACGAGGGTGCTGCTGTCGCGCGGAGTGAGCACGAGCTCGTAGGCGTCACGGCCGGCGACGCGGACGTCGGAGCCGACGGCGACGGTGGTCGTCGGGTCGATCGCGGCGAGCAGCTGCTCGGCGATCGAGGACGGGGTCGGGATCTCGCCGGCGGGAGCCTCGGTCGGCGGAGCGGCCGTGTCGCCGGCGGGCGGCAGCAGGTGGGTCGCGGAGTTCTCGGCGGAGTCGTAGATCCAGACGCCGTCGGCCTTCGTCGCGACGACGTCGCGCTCGGCGAGGCGGTCGAGGACCTGCAGGCGCGCGCCGTGCTCGGCGTCGACGAAGACACGGGCCTGGTGAGAGCCGGTCGCGAGCTCCATCAGCGCGCTCGTCGCCGAGGCGTCGTCCGAGCCCTGCGCACCGGAGCCGGTGCTGCCGAGAGCGGAGAGGTCGGGGAGCCCGAGGGCGGAGGTCTGCTGGACCTCGCCCGAGAAGGCGGTGGTGTCGCTCTCGGCGACGAAGGTCAGGAGGTCGGCGGCGGACTTCTCCGGGAGGTCCCCGGCCGCGCTCGCGGACAGGGGCAGGGTGACGGCCGCGGCGACGACGACCAGGGGGACGGCGGCGGCGGGGACCCAGCGCTTCCAAGAGGTGCTCATAGTCGTCGACGCTACGCCTCGAATCGGCGCGCCGCCTCCGAGTGGGGCGCCGTCACGGCGGACCGTCAGGCGATGCGGTCGGCCGAGACGACGACGTTGTCGACGTAGTGGCCGTAGGAGTCGTCGAACACTCCCCCGCAGGTGATCAGGCGCAGCTGCGGAGTCGGGCTCGGGCCGTAGACGTCCTCGGTCGGGAAGTCCTCCTTGGGCACCGAGACGGAGCCGGTGACGGAGAAGGTGCGCGTGCTGCCGTCCGACAGGATCACGTCGACCGTGTCGCCGGGGACGAGGGCCGTGAGGTCCAGGAAGACGCCGGGGCCGATCCGCGAGTCCACGTGCCCCGCGATGACGGAGGGGCCGATGTCGCCGGGGACGACGCCGTCCCGGTACCAGCCGGCCTCGTCGACCTGGACGGGCGGCTGGATCCAGCCGGTGTCGTCGCGGGTCAGCGACTCGAGGGTGGAGTCGACGCCGATCGCGGGGATCACGACGCGGACCGGGGTGACCGCCGAGCGCGCGGGAGCGGCGGCGGCGACCGGGTTCTGCAGCGCGCCCGCGTCACCCGGGGACGGGGTGGCCGGCGCCGTGGTGGCGGGGGCGGAGGAGGAGGAGGAGGAGGCGGACGTCGCCGCGGGGGCGGCCTCCTCCCCCGCGGTGGCGCAGCCGGCCAGGAGCAGGAGCGCCGCGAGGGCGGCTCCCGCTCCGGCGAGGCGGCGCATCAGCTCGCTCGGCCGGTGCCGACCGAGGAGCGGCGCGCGATCAGGGCGAGGGCACCGGCGACCGCGGCGAAGACGCCGAGGACCGAGAGCACGCCGAGGAGTCCGTCGACGAGCGGCGCGGCGGCGGACGTGGTGGAGGCGACGTGCACGGCGGTGGCGCCGCCTCCGGTCTGGATGCCGCCCGTGGGCAGGTCGCCGATGGCGGCCGAGTCGAGCACGGGCGAGACGACGAGGCCGTTCGAGGCGTCGTCGAGGACGAAGAGCGAGGCGACGGAGCCGGGCGCGAGGTCGAGGTCGGCCGTCGCGGTCACGGCACCGGCCGAGAGGTCGAGGCTCCACGGGCCGGCGGGGACGCTGGTGTAGCCGGTGGCGGTGCCCTGGGCGGCGCCGGTCGCGAGCAGCGTGCCGGTCGTCGTGGCGACGTCCACCTGGCTCGCGGTGGTCGAGGCCTGGACGACGCGGACCCGGGCCTGGCCGTCGGCGGGCGGGGTGAGGTCGTCGGTGAAGACCGTGGTGCGCAGTACGGCGTTGCGGCCGAGGGCGGCGACGGTCAGCGGGGTGCCGGCCGAGACGTCGACGGACTGCTCGATGACGGGGGCGGTGCCCTCGGGGGCGTCGGAGGGGACCATCGCGACGACGTAGGTGCCCGGCTGTAGCGTCCAGTAGGGCGAGACCGCGCCGTAGGCCACGCCGTCGAGCTCGAAGCTCGCCCCGCCGCCGCCGAGGGCGGTCAGAGTGACGTCGACCGACTTGGTGTCCGGCGAGAGGTGCGCGACTCGCACCCAGCCGGTGGCCGGCGGCGCCTCGGCCGCCGAGGCGGGCGCGGCACCGAGGGCGGCGAGCGCGGACACCGCGGCGAGGGCGAGCGCGGCGCGCGCGAGACGGAGGGGGCGGATCGGGTTCATGGCGGGTCCTTCGGGTGGGTCGTGCTACTGAGCGCCCGGGAGCAGCCCGGTCGGCTCATCGAGGTCGAGGGTGACGAGGAGACCCTCGGGGGTCGACTCGACGGACGTCGGGACGAAGTCGCCCGACTGGCTGCCGAGCCAGGTGGTCGCGCTCTGCAGCGCGGCGGCGTCGGCAGGGAGCGCGGCGCCGTTGTAGCCGGACAGGATCATCCGGTGGCGGACGCCGTCGACCTCGCTGGTGCCGACGGGGAAGTCGGCGACCGAGAGCGGGGTGAAGGCGAGCTGCTGGCCGAGCAGGAGGAGGAGCCGCGAGTCGACGCGGCCCCCCTCGAGCAGGGCGCGGGCGGCGTCGGTCGTGGTCAGCGCGGGGTTGGCCGCCAGCTGGCTGCCGGCCGAGGCGCGCGCGGCGGTCAGGACGGTGGCCGCGGCGGCGGCCTGATCGGTGCCCTGGTCGAGGACGCGGCGCACCTCCACCGCGGTGTCGCCGCTGCCGAAGCTCGCGACGGCCTCCGAGTTGTCGAGCGCCGTCTCGGTCTCGCCGGTCGCGCTCGCCCGCAGGCTCGGCGTGACGAGGATGTAGTCGGCCGCGCGCCAGGCCGAGTCGGGTGCCGCCGCGGAGAGCGTCGACTCCGACACGACGGTGTCGCCGGGGAAGCCGGCGTCGGTGACGTCGCCGACGAGATCGTCCTGCACCAGGAGCACCGAGGCGGGGTCGATCGTGTCCGCGACCCAGGCGACGGCGGCCTCGGTGGTGCCGGGAGCGGCGGCCGCGACGGGCCCGGTGGTGCCGCCGGCGTCTCCGCCGCCGTTCGTGATCAGCGGGACGGCGACGAGCGCGCCGCCGATGAGCAGCACGGCGGCGCCGATGCCGGCGACGATCAGGACGGTCTTCCGGCGGAGGCGGGGGCTGCCCTCGTCGTCCGCGGCCTCGGCGGAGACGGGAGCGCCGTGCCACTGGTGCGCTGTGGCGGGCACGGGCGGCGCGAGGAAGCCGGGGGCGTCGTCGTCGTCGCGGGTGTCGCCGTCGGAGTCGCTGCGGCCGGGGAACGGCGCGGGAGCGAGGAAGCGATCGCTGAAGATGTCCTGTGCGGGGTCCTCGGTGCGGTGCTGCGGCGCGGTGTGCTGCTCGGGTCCGCCGAAGGATTCCTGCGCGTACTGCTCGGGTGCGTCGTACTGCTCCGGCTCGTCGTACTGCTCCGGCTCGTCGTACTGCTGCGGCTCGTCGTGCTGATCGGGCTCGTCGTACGGCTCGGGCTCGACGTGCTGCTCGGGCTGGACGGGCGCGGAGCGGCGGGCCGGATCGGGCAGGAGCAGCCCGAAGGCGCCGCGGCTGCGGCCCTGGACCGGCACGAAGGAGGCGGCGTTCGGGTGCGGGAACTCGAGGTGCTCGATGTCGAGCTCGCAGACCTCGCCGATGACGGGTGCGAGGGCGGGGCCTTCGGCGTCGGTCGGCGCGAGGGCGAAGCCGCGGAGGAGCGCGGCGTCGACGGTCGGTGCCGGCGGGAGCGGAGGTGCGACGGGCGCTGCGGCATCGACAGGGGCCGGCGGCTGGACCGCGGACGGCGCGGAGGTCGGCGGCTCGAAGAACTGCGCGTCGACCGGCTGCGCGTCGGCGGGCGGAGCCGCGGGCGGCCGGGGCGCGGCGAGGCGGGTGCCGTCGAACTCGAGGTCCGCGGGCTCCTCGGTCCCGGACCCCTCGGTCTCCTCCGCGGCGGGCTCGACCGGCTGCTCCGCGAGGGGCGGGGCGAGGACGGGCGGGGCCGGGGGTGCGGGCGGCGCCGGAGGCGCGTCGAAGAACTGCGCGTCGACGGGCTCCGGCTCGAAGCGCGACGACGGGGGCGGCGGCGCGATCGTCACCGCGTGCGGCTCCTCGACCTCCTCGGAGGGCGCGAAGTCGCGCGGGAGGTCGATCATCGGCGACGGCGCGGCGGGCGCCGGGGCGGGCGGCGGCGGGCTGCGGAACGCGCTGTGCGATCCTCCGCCGCGGACCGGGCGCGAGAGATCGGGGACGAAGGAGGCGACCCCCGGATGGGGGAATTCGAGAGCATCCGCGTCGAGTTCGCAGTACTCGCCGATCGCGGGCGCGGGCACGTCGAAGACGTACCCGGCATCCGCGTGCGCCGGAGCGGCGTGCTGCTCGAGGAGGGCGTCCCGGCGGGGAGCCTCCTCGTCACGCGCCGGAGCCGGCAGGTACTCGGTCACGTCGGGTTCGACTCCGTACGGGGGTTCCCCTTCCCCGGGGGAGTCGCTGCGCCGCGAGCGCGAGAACAGCTGCCGGGCGGCCGAGACGGCGGTGCGCGCCATCAGCGGCGGCTCCGTCCGGCGTCGTTCCGACATTCGAGGGTCACAGCTCCTCTTCGGAGCGGACGCGCCGATCGGTCTGGTCTGGCGCGCGTTCCGGAGTGCTGTCCCCACATGCTCATGAGGCGCAGTCTTCCGTATCCGCTGGCGCGAAAGGTACCGGAGGTGGCGCTTGTGATCTGTTCGTCACGCGGTCGACCCTGGGGAGGAGCCTCTGCGGGAGGGGTGCGCTGGAGCGGCCGCGGCGAGGATGATCGCAGGATGGACCTCCCGTTCCCCCTCCCCCTCGCCCCGATGCTCGCCAAGGCGGTCGCCGCGGTGCCCGCGCAGGACGCGGTCGACGGCGGTTACTCCTACGAGCCGAAGTGGGACGGCTTCCGGGCGATCGTCTCCGTCTCCGGCGGGGTCTGCGAGATCGGCAGCCGCGGCTCCAAGCCGCTCACCCGCTACTTCCCCGAGCTGGTCGAGGCGTTCCTCCGGCTGCTGCCCGACGGCTGCGTCCTCGACGGCGAGATCGTGCTGGCCACCGGGCCGGGCGGGGCGCAGCGGCTGGACTGGGAGCTGCTCTCGCAGCGCATCCACCCGGCGGCCAGCCGCGTCGCGACGCTCGCGGCCGAGACCCCGGCGATGCTCGTCGCCTTCGATCTGCTCGCCGTGGACGGCCGGAGCCTGCTCGACGAGCCGTACTCGGCGCGGCGCGAGGCGCTCGCCGCACTGCTGGAGGGGGTCACTCCGCCCGTGCACCTGGGCCGGACCACCGCCGACGAGGCGCTCGCCCGCGACTGGCTGGAGCGGTTCGAGGGCGCGGGGCTGGACGGCGTGATCGCGAAGCCCCTCGCCGCGCCCTACGCTCCGGGCAAGCGGACGATGCTCAAGGTCAAGCACCACCGGACGGCCGACGTCATCGCGATCGGCTACCGCGAGCACACCTCGAAGCCCGGGCTCGGCTCGCTGCTGCTCGGCCTGTACGACACCGACGGGACGCTGCGGCAGGTGGGCGGTGCCTCCGCCTTCACCGACGCCCGGCGGGTCGAGCTGATCGAGGAGCTCGCCGACGTCGTCGAGCGCGACGCGGACGGCGAGGCGGTGCGCGGTGACGGCGAGCGCAGCCGCTTCTCCGGGAGCCGCGACACCTCGTTCGTGCGGCTGCGGCCGGAGACGGTGCTCGAGGTGCGCTACGACCAGATGGAGGGGGCGAGGTTCCGGCACACCGTGCAGTTCGAGCGCTGGCGGCCGGACCGCGACGCCGGCTCGTGCACCTTCGCGCAGCTGGAGCAGCCGACGGCGTACGACCTGGGCGACGTGCTGGGCTGACGCTACTCGGCGGCGTCCTCCCCGGACGCCGCCGCCGGCTTCTTCGCGCGGCTGGGCTGGACGCGGGGCGGCTCGCCCGGCATCTTCGGGAAGTCGGGCGGGAAGGGCAGTTCGCCGAGGCCCGCGGAGAGGTCGCGCTCCCACCAGCCGAGCAGCGCGTCGAGGCGGCCGGGGGCGTCACGCATCCGCGCCCAGGGGTCGCCCGTCGTGCTCAGGCGCTCGGGAACGGTGCGGATCGTGAACGCGGTCGGATCGATCCCGTCGAGCTCCTCCCACTCGACCGGGCAGGAGACCGGAGCGTGCGCGAGCGGACGCGGACTGTAGGCGCCGGCCATCGTGCGGTCGCGGTTGGCCTGGTTGAAGTCGACGAAGATCCGCTCGCCGCGCTCCTCCTTCCACCACGCCGTCGTGACCTGCTCGGGCATCCGCCGCTCGAGCTCGCGGCCGGCGGCGATCACCGCGTGCCGCACGTCGAGGAACTCGTGCTCGGCCACGATCGGCGCGAACACGTGCAGCCCGCGGTTGCCGGAGGTCTTCACGAACGACTCCAGGCCGGCCTCGCGCAGTACCTCGCGGAGCGCGTGCGCCGCGACGACCGCGTCGGCGACATCGGTGCCCGGCTGCGGGTCGAGGTCGATGCGGAGCTGATCGGGCCGGTCGGAGTCCTCGGCACGGGACGCCCACGGGTGGAAGACGAGGGTGTTCATCTGCGCGGCCCAGACGGCGACGGCGGGCTCGTCGATCACGAGCTGCGGGTGCACGCGGCCGCTCGGATAGGTGACGGGGACGGAGCGGACGTACTCCGGGGCGCCCTTGGGCGGGTTCTTCGAGAAGAACTGGTCGCCGTCGATGCCGGAGGAGAAGCGCTGCAGGGAGATCGGCCGGTCGCCGTTGGCGGCGACGAAGGCCTCGCCGACCGCGATCAGGTACTCCGCCACCTCGCGCTTGGTAATGCCCGGCTCCGGGAACAGCACGCGGCCAGGGCTGGAGACGCGCACCTCCCGGTCGCCGTGCGGTCCGGGGACGGTGAGGACGACGGCGTCGCTGCTGGGCATGTCAGCGAGGCTAGCGGGCGCCGCCGTCGGGCGACAGCGGTCCCCCGGGTCGGCGGCGCAGGCGGATCGGGCCCTTGGCGCGGGAGGGATCGACGATCTGCCCGCCCTGGACGATGTCGATCTCGCCGCGGTCGACGAGGCGGCGGGCGGCGCGGCGGACCGGCTCCATCAGCGGCCGCCACTCCTCTCCCCCGACGCGGCGGGCGACCTCGGACGGGCAGGCGGTGGCGGACGCGGCGCGGGCGAGGAGGACGGTGCGGATCTCCTCCTCGAGGCGCGCCTCCTCCGGGCCGACGCCGCGGCGGCGGCAGGCGTCGGAGCAGTAGCGGACGTTCTCCCAGTCGCGCGCCCACTTCGCGCGCCACTCGATCTCGCGGCCGCAGGAGGCGCAGGTCTTGTTCTCGGGGCGGGTGCTCGATTCGCGAGGGCGGTGGGCCATGGTGTCGAGTCTGCGCGCGTGCGGGCGGGGGTGCCACGGGTTGCGCGGGGAGCGGACGCGGGGATGGGGGTGCTGGGTGTTCGATCTGCAGGCGTTCCGGGGGGTGTGCCGCCCCCGGGGCGGCTGGGAGGGCTCTCGCCGTCGCGTCGCCTGCAGATCGGACGAGCGGTGCGGGCTTCGGGGGGGGGGCGGAGGCGGGAGTGTCATACTCCGCAATGAGGCGAACGGACTCCGCCCGGTGCGACAGGCTGGAGGGGCCGTGCTGCGGCGCGATGACGGGCCCGTTCCGCGCCGCATCCCCGATCGATCTGGAGTCTCCGATGAGCCGTGAGAACCTCGCCACCGCATCCGACACCGCCGCGTCCGATCCTGCCGCGTCCGTCGGGTCCGCGCCTGCTGACGGCCGGCCGCACGCCGCCTTCGCCGGGCTCTCGCCCGCGGAGTTCAAGCTCGCGTTCCGCAACCACGCCGCCGGGGTCGCGCTGATCACCGCCGACCCGGGCACCGGACCGGTCGCGCTGACCGCGACGTCCGTCTTCTCGGTGAGCGCCGAGCCGCCGCTGTTCGTGTTCTCGCTGTCCTCGGCGTCGTCGAGTTCGCCGGCCATCCAGGCGTCGGAGACCCTCGTCGTGCACCTGCTCGGCGCCGAGCAGCTCGACCTCGCCCGCCTCGGCTCGACCAGCGGCATCGACCGCTTCGCCGACACCTCGATCTGGTCGCGGCTGCCCACCGGCGAGCCGTACTTCCCCGGCGCGTCCGCGTGGATCCGCGGCACCGTCATCAACCGCATGGAGGCCGGCTCGTCGACGATCGTCGCCGTGCACGCCCTCGAGGCGCACGTCCCCGACGACTCCGACGCCACGGCGCCGCTGGTGTACCACAACCGGACGTGGCACCACCTCGGCGAGCACTCCCGCCTGGGCTGACGCCGGGGGGCGGCCGGCCCACTCCTCGCAAGTTGCGGTAGTCGCGCTCGACTACCGCAACTCTTGAGGAGTCGGCGGCGCCGACCGCGGCTGCGGCCGCGAGTCCGCAGAAGTCGTCGTACCCGAGTGGCCGGTACGACGACTTCTGCGGAGCGATGAGCGGTGAGCGGGGCTCTCGGCTGATGGTCTGGTCGCGGGCGGGTCTCGATACGCGCTGCGCGCTACTCGACCAGCATGGGGCGGCCGCGTACTTCGCCTGCGTGGGGCGCCCGCCTTCTTCGCCCGCATGGGGCGGCCGCGCTCTTCGCCCGTTTGGGGCGCCCGCGTTCTCCGCCTGCATGGGGCGGCCGCGTGCTCGGCCCGCGCCCGGTAACAGCGCGCTCGTTGCGGCCGACGCCGGCGCGCAGGGAGTTCATGCTGATCGAGGAGCGCCCGCAGGGCGCGTATCGAGATCCCGTGTCGGCTCGTCGCGGTGTCGACGTCCTCACGGGTGTCGGCTCTCCCCCGGAGGGTGGGTCTCGATACGCGCTGCGCGCTACTCGACCAGCATGGGGGGCGCTGCGCGCTGCTCGACCAGCTCGGGGTGCGCTGCGCGCTGCTCGACCAGCTCGGGGCGCGCTGCACACTGCTCGACCAGCTCGGGGCGCGCTGTGCGCTGCTCGACCGGCGTGGAGGGGCTGCGCGTGAGCGGCCGAGGCCGGTCAGGCATCCGGGCCGGTGACGACCGGGCGGGCGGGGGTGTTCGACCACTGAGACCAGGAGCCGGGGTAGAGGGACGGGGCGAAGCCGGCGAGGGTGAGGGCGACGGCGTCGGCGGCGGCCGTGACTCCGGAGCCGCAGTAGACGCCGACCGGGGCGTCGGGGCGGACGCCGAGGGACTCGAAGCGGGTGCGCAGGGCGGCGGCGTCGAGGAAGCGGCCGTCGGCGTCGACGTTGCCCGTCGCGGGGGCGTTCAGAGCGCCGGGGATGTGGCCGGCGCGGGGGTCGATCGGCTCGACGTCGCCGCGGTAGCGTTCGGGGGCGCGGGCGTCGAGGAGGACGCCGGAGGACGGCAGCGCGGCGGCCTCGTCGATGTCGAGCACCGGCAAGGCGCCGTAGGCCAGCTCGACGTCGCCCGCGACCGGCGTCACGGGGCCGGCCTCCAGGGTGCGGCCCGAGGCGGTCCAGGCGCGGAGCGAGCCGTCGAGGAGGCGCACGTCGGCGACTCCGGCGGCGCGCAGCAGCCACCAGGCCCGCGCGGAGGAGAGGTTCTTCAGGTCGTCGTAGACGACGACGGCCTGACCCTGGCGCAGGCCCCAGCGGCGCGCCGACTCCTGCAGCGCCTCGATCGGAGGCAGGGGGTGGCGGCCGTCCTCGGGGGCGCCGTGCGCGGCGAGCTCGTGGTCGAGGTCGACGTACACGGCGCCGGGGAGGTGGCCCTCGAGGTACGCGGGGCGGCCGTCGGGCCGGTCGAGGCGCCAGCGCACGTCGAGGACGAGCGGCGGCTCGGGCGAGGCGAGTGCCGCCTCCAGCTCGTCGGGGGTGACGAGCACGTCGGAGCGGAGGGTGGTGGTCATGTCGGTCCTCTCGAGGGGTGCGCTCACAGCGCGGTACCGGGATTCAGGATGCCCTGCGGATCGAAGACCCGCTGCACCGCGCGCTGCAGGGCGACGACGTCGGGGCCGAGCTCGCGGCGGGCCCAGTCGCGCTTGAGGGCGCCGACGCCGTGCTCGCCGCTGACGGTGCCGCCGAGGTCGAGGGCGAGGGCGAAGACGGCCTCGGCCGCGGCGTCGGCCTGGCGGCGGGACCGCTCGGAGTCGTCGCGCAGGCGGATGATCGGGTGCAGATTGCCGTCGCCGGCGTGGGCGAAGACGTAGACGTCGGCGCCGGTGTCCGCGGCGATGGCGTGCACGCGGCGGATCGCCTCGGCGAGGCGGGAGCGGGGCACGGCGATGTCCTCGATCAGCACGCGGCCGCGGGCCTCGATCGCGGGCAGGGCGTCGCGGCGGGCGCTCGCGAGGGCGAGGCCCTCGGCCGGGTCGAGGGTGGTCTCGACGCTGAGCGCGGTCGCGGCGAGCACCGCGCGCACCTCGGCGATCTCCTCGGCGGCGCCGAAACCGTCGGTCTGCACCAGGAGGAAGGCGCCGCCGCGGCCGGCCAGGGTCGAGCCGCGCAGGGCGTCGATGGCCTCGAGTGTGCGGTCGTCGACCAGCTCGAGCACGCTCGGGCGCAGACCCGCACGGGCGAGGGCGACGGCGGCCTCGGCGCCCGCGGCCACGTCGGCGAAGAAGGCGGCGGCGGTCGCGGTCGCCCGCGGCCGGGGCAGCAGGCGGAGGGTCGCGCCGACGACCACGCCGAGGCTGCCCTCGGAGCCGACGACGAGCGCGGTGAGGTCGAGGCCGACGACGCCCTTCACGGTGTCGCGCCCGAGGCGGACCAGCGAGCCGTCGGCCAGGACCACGTCGAGGGCGAGGACGGCGTCGCGGGTGACTCCGTACTTCGCGCCGCGCAGGCCGCCGGCGTTGGTGGCGATGGTGCCGCCGATGGTCGCGATCTCGACGCTGCCGGGGTCCGGGGCGTAGAGGAGGCCGTGCACGGCGGCGGCGCGGTCGAGATCGGCGGTGATGACGCCCGGCTCGACGCGGGCGACGCCGTCGACGGGGTCGATCTCGAGGATGCGGTCGAGGCCCGAGACGTCGAGGACGAGGACGCCCTCCCCCGCGCTGGCGCCGCCGGCGAGTCCGCTGGCGGCGCCGCGGGTGACGACGGGGATGCCGTGGGCGGAGGCGTGCCGGAGCGCGGCGCGGACGTCGTCGACCGAGCGGGCGCGCACGACGCCGAGCGGGGTGCCGCCGGGGGACCAGCCGGAGCGGTCGGCGGTGGGGACGTCGGCGGTGATCTCGACAGGGGTGGGGTCGACGGCGGGGGCGAGCGCGCTCACTCCGCGATCCGCTCGATGATCGGCGCGGCGGCGGCCGACGCCTTCACCCGCTCGAGGAAGAGGACCACCGTCGCGGCGGCCGAGCGGTGCGTCGCGTCGTTCAGCGCGTCGTGGCGGCCGTCGGCGAGGACGTGGATCTCGGCCCGTGGGGCGGTGCGGTAGACGGCGGCCGCCTCCGCGAGCGGGCTGATCGCATCGGCCGCGCCGTGCAGCGCGAGCAGCGGAACGGTGACGGCGCTGGCGGCGACGGCGAGCAGCTCGGGCGGCAGTGCGGCGTCGCGCGCGGCGGAGTCGGTCTCGCGCTCGAGGACGCCGGCGTGGTTCGGGCAGGCGGTCCGCTCGCCGATCCCCCCGCCGCTCTCGGCGCGCACGGGCAGTCCGGCGAGGACGACGGCGTCGACCGGCTCCGTCGCGGCGAGCTCGAGGGCGACGGCCGCGCCGGCGTCGGAGCCGACGAGGACGAGCGGGGCGATGGTCGCGGGGTCGCGGAGGAGGGCGAGCGCGGCGTCGCGGACGCCGGGGGCCGTGGCGTCGCCGAAGGCGCGGACACGGTAGGCGTCGCGGGCGATGCGGCTGCCGAAGCGCTCGTAGACGGCGGGGGTCTCGCCGCGGCCGCCGAGGACGACGAGGGTGCCGCGCGGGGCGATGCCCTCGGGCTCGTCGAAGGCGCGGGCGGCGGGGGCGGTGGTGGGCGGGTGGGTGAGGGTCATGGGGGGCTCCTTGGTAGGGCGGGCGTACCGGCGGGTGAGTGTGCGGAGGGGGTGGGTCTCGATACGCCCCTGCGGGGCCACTCGACCAACATGAGGCTGGCCTGGTGGGGCTGCTCGACCAGCATGAGGACGGGGCTACTCGACCAGCATGAGGACGGGGCTACTCGACGAGCACGGGGACGGGGGCGAGCAGGTCCGCGAGCGGGAGCGGCGCGGCGGCCGCGGCGCGGCCGCGCAGGCCGAGCAGGAGCTGCAGGCGCTCGTTCAGTGGGGCGGGCACGCCGACGCGGCGGGCGAGCAGGACGATCTCGCCGGTGAGGTGGTCGATCTCGCTGCTCGTGCCGCGGGCGGCGCTCTGCCAGGTCGACAGCCGGCCGGCGGTGTGGCCGGGCACGGGATCGACGGCGAGGCGCGTGCCGTCGTCGGGAGCGACCGCGAGGCCGTTGGCGGCGAGGGCGGCGCGCGCCTCCGCGACGAGCAGGACGCGCGCGGCGGCGCGCTGCTCAGCCGGGCCCTCGAACAGGTCGAGGCCGTTGGCCGCGTTGGCGAGCAGCTTGCGGGCCTTCCAGGCACCGATGTCGGGCACGGCGCGGGCGGCGAAACCGGCGTCGCGGAGGATCGCGGCGTACTCCTCCGCGCGCGGATCGGCGGCGTCGGGGTGCCGGCCGATCCAGAGCACGCCCACGGTCGGGAAGGAGGGCGAGACGACCTCGCCGGGCACCAGGAAGCTGGCGGCGATGCCGATCGACACCCCGTAGACCGCGGCGAAGCGGCGCAGCGCGCTGTCCTCGGTGGCGAGTCCGTTCTGCAGGGTCAGCACCGGCAGCTCGGCCCCGGCCCCGCCCCGGGCGAGCGGCGTCCAGGCCCACTCGGCGAGCGCCGCCTCCGCGTCCTGCGCCTTCACCGCGAGCACGAGGACGTCGCCGCGCGCGGGCGCCGCCTCCGCGGGGCCGGCGGCGACGGGCAGCCGGACGATCTCGTCGCCCGCGGGCCGGCGCACCCGCAGCCCGTTCTCGCGGAGGAGCCGCAGGTGCTCCCCGCGCGCCACGAGCAGGACCGGCTGCCCTGCCAGGTGCAGCTGCGCGGCGAGGACCGAGCCGACGGCCCCGCCGCCGATCACGAGGAAGCGGCCGCTCACGGGCGCACCGCCGCTCGGCCGGGGATCGCCGCGAGCAGGGTGCGGGTGTACTCCGCGGCGGGCGAGCCGAAGACGCGGGCGGTGGTCCCAGCCTCCTGCACCCGCCCGCGGTCGAGGACGACGACCTCGTGCGAGACCTCGGCGACGACGGCCAGGTCGTGCGAGACGAAGAGGTAGGCGACGCCGAGGTCGCGCTGCAGCTCGACCAGGAGCTCGAGGATCTGCGCCTGCACGGACACGTCCAGCGCGGAGACCGGCTCGTCGAGGAGCACGAGATCCGGCCCGAGGGCGAGCGCGCGGGCGATCGCGACCCGCTGGCGCTGACCGCCGGACAGCTCGGCCGGCAGCCGGGAGAGGAAGGAGCCGGGCAGCCCGACCCGGTCGAGCAGCTCGCGGGCCCGCTCCAGCCGCGAGGCGCGGTCCCCGATCCGGAACGAGACCAGCGGCTCGACGACCGACTCCAGCACCGTGAAGCGCGGGTCGAGCGCGGCGAAGGGGTTCTGCTGCACGAGCTGGATCCGCCGGCGCAGCGGCCGCCACTGCCGGTCGCTCGCCGCGGTGAGGTCCTCCCCCTCCACGAGCACCCGGCCGCTCGACGCCCGCTCGAGACCGAGGGCGATCCGCAGCGCGGTCGTCTTGCCCGAGCCCGACTCCCCCACCAGCGCGAGGGTCTGCCCCGCGCGGATCGAGAACGAGACGTCGTCGAGCGCGCGGTACGGCGGGCGGCGGCCCGGCAGCGCGAAGTCCTTCACGACGTTCTCGACCCGGACGATCTCCGGAGCGGGCTCGACGTGCTCGAAGCGCGGCACGAGCTCGCCGCCCAGGCCCGGCGCCGCCGCGAGCAGCTCGCGGGTGTACTCCTCCCGCGGCGCGACCAGGATCTGCGCGGGCGGGCCCTGCTCCACCACCCGGCCCTCGCGCAGCACGAGGACGCGGTCGGCCCGGTCGGCGGCGACGGCGAGGTCGTGGGTGATGATCAGCAGCGCGATGCCCTGCTCGCGGACCAGCGACTGCAGGTGATCGAGCAGGCGCTTCTGCACGGTGACGTCCAGGGCCGAGGTCGGCTCGTCGGCGATGATCAGCCGCGGCCGGCCGGCCAGCGCGATCGCGATCAGCGCCCGCTGGCGCAGCCCGCCGGACAGCTCGTGCGGGTACTGCCGGGCGCGCAGCTCCGGATCGTCGATGCCCGACTGCCGGAGCGCCTCGAGCACCTCGGCGTCGACGGAGCGGCGGTCGACGCCGCGCAGGCGCACCGCCTCCGCCACCTGGGCGCCGATGCGCAGCGTCGGGTTGAGCCCGACCATCGGGTCCTGCGGCACGAGGCCGACGAACCGGCCGCGCAGATGCCGGAGCCGCTTCTCGGCCGCACGGGTCACGTCCTCGCCGGCGAGCGCGATCGAGCCGCCGGTGATCCGGCCGCCGGAGGGCAGCAGGCCGAGCACGGCGTTCGCGGTCGTCGACTTGCCCGAGCCGGACTCGCCGACCACGGCGACGATCTCGCCGGCCGCGATCTCGAGCGAGACCTCGTGCACGACCGTGCGCTCGCCGTAGGCGACGCTGAGGCGGTCGAGCCGCACGAGCGGGCCGGAAGCGGCGGGCCCTGCGGAGGGGACCACGCCGGCGCTCATCGCTGCACCTCCTCGAGGCTCTTGGCCACGTGGTTGAGCGCGAAGACCAGCAGCCCGACGAAGAGCCCCGGCAGCAGCGACAGCCACGGGCTGGTGACGAGGTAGTTGCGGCCGCTGGAGATCAGCGTCCCCCACTCCGCTGCGGGCGGCGCCGCGCCGAAGCCGAGGAAGCTCAGCGCGGCGATCGCGATGATCGCGGTGCCGAGATCGAGCACGGCCAGCACGGCGACCGGCCCCCAGGAGTTGGGCAGCACGTGCCGCACGAGCACACGCAGCCGGCTGGCCCCTCCGGTGCGCGCGGCCTCGACGTAGGGCAGCGTGCGCACGCGGAGCACCTCGGCGCGGGTGGTGCGCGCGAAGCCGGGCAGGATGCCGATCCCCACGGCGAGCGCCACCGGCAGCGTGCCGAAGCCGATCGCCGTCACGATCGCCAGGGCGAGCAGCAGCCCCGGGATCGCCAGCAGCACGTCGACGATCCGCATGATCACCGCGTCCACCACTCCGCCCGCGGAGCCGGAGACCACGCCGAGCGTCAGCCCGCCGACCAGGGCGATCGCGAGGGCGATCACCGTCGCCTGCACCGTCAAGGCCCCGCCGTGCAGGACCCGCGCGAACAGGTCGCGGCCCAGCTCGTCGGTGCCGAAGAGGTGCGCGAGGCTCGGCGCCTGCAGCTTGTCGGCCGGCGCGGTCGCCGTCGGGTCGACGCCGGTGAACAGCGCCGGAGCGATCGCCGAGGCCAGGACGAACAGCACGAAGACCAGCGCCAGCACGAAGCCCGGGCGGCGCAGCAGCAGGCGGAGGACCCGCACGCGGCGGGCACCCCGGCCGTGCGCCGCGCGGGTGAGCGGCTCGGGGACGACGAGCGCCTCGGGCCGGGTGAGTTCGAGAGTCATGGTCGGCTCGCCTTCGGTGTCGAGGTGATGCGCGGATCGAGGAGGGGGTAGAGCAGGTCGACCAGGAGATTGATGCCGACGAACACGACGGCCGCCAGCACGACGATCGCCTGGACGACCGGCACGTCCTGGGTGAGCACCGACTCCTGGGCGAGCGTGCCGATGCCCTGCCGGGCGAAGATCGTCTCGGCGACGATCGCTCCCGTGACGGTGTTGCCGGCCAGGATGCCGAGGATCGTCAGCGTCGGCAGCGAGGCGTTGCGGAAGGCGTGCCGCCACTGCACCGCGCCGCGGGAAAGGCCCTTGGCGCGGGCCGTGGTGATGTACGCCTCCGCCTCGACGTCCGCGAAGCTGCGGATCAGCACCTGGGCGAGCATCGCGGAGGTGGGGATCGCCATGGTCACCGCCGGCAGGATCAGGCTCGCCGGGGTCGCGCTGCCGGTGGAGGGCAGCAGGTGCAGCGAGAAGGCGAAGAACTGGATGAGCAGCAGGCCGATCCAGAAGCCGGGGAACGCCACACCCGCGGAGGGCAGCCGGCCGAGCACCGTCTTCAGCGGCCCCCAGCGGACGTACGCCGCCAGGTACGCGAGCACGGTGCCGCCGATCAGCGCGAGGCCGATCGCCAGGGCGCTGAGCTGCAGGGTGCCGGGCAGCTTCTCCGCGATCAGGTCGGTGACCGGGATCCCCTTGGTGATCGAGGTGCCGAAGTCGCCCCGCAGTGCGTTCGCGAGCATCGTCGCGTACTGCTGCCAGACCGGCTGGTCGAGGCCGTAGCGGGCCTGAGCCTCGGCGAGCTGCTGCGGGGTGAGCGAGTCCACCTCGACGTTGTTGGCCGAGAGCAGGAGCGCCAGCGGGTCGCTCGGCAGCAGCCACAGCACCGCGAAGGTCACGGTGTACGCGGCCCAGAGCACCAGCACCGCCTGGCCGAGCCGGCCGAGGAGGTAGCGGCCGAGGCCCGAGGGGGCCGAGCGAGCGCCCGGTCTCCCCGGAGCGGTCCCCGGTGCCGCCGCCGCCGGTGCCGAGCCGAGCGCGGTCACGGCTGGATCCAGGCGTCGGCGAAGTCGCCGAACGCCTCCGAGGTGAAGCGGAAGCCGTGCACCGCCGATGAGACGCCCGCCAGCTGGACCCGCTCGGCGAACGGGAAGACCAAAGCGTTGTCGATCAGGTAGTCCTGCAGCTCGCCGTAGACCTCGGCGCGCGCCGCGGTGTCGACCGTCTGCACGCCCTCGTCGAGCAGGGCCTGCACGGTCGCGGCCTGCTCGGCGTCGAGGCCGTTCGTCGCCTGCGCCTTCGAGCCGGCGTAGCGGGAGTCGATGATCCACTGGATCACTCCCGGGTCGGCCCGCGTGTAGTAGGTCGAGATCAGGTCGTAGTCGCCGCTGTTCAGCACGTCGGCGCGCTGGGCGTTGGTGATCACGTTCAGCTCGAGCTCGATGCCGACCTGCTTCAGCTGGTCCTGGATCAGCTGATCGCCGGCACCGAACTGGGTGACGATCGGCACCGAGAGCGTGAGCCGCCGCCCGTCCTTCGAGCGGTAGCCGTCGTCGCCGAGCTTCCAGCCCGCCTCGTCCAGCAGCTCGCCCGCGCCCTCGGCGTCGAAGGCGAGCTTCGACGACTCGTCTTCGTAGAACGGAGTCGTCGTGTTGTAGATGCTGGTCGCGGCCGGGTAGCCGGAGCCGAAGACCGTCGTCGCGTAGGTGTCGCGGTCGATCGCCTTCTGCACGGCCTGCCGCACCCTCTCGTCCGAGAGGATCTTCCCCTCGGCGACGTTCGGGTAGTAGTTGCTCGCGGGGCCCGGCAGCGAGCGGCTCTCGACCGTGTCGCCGGAGCCCGTGATCACGGCCTGGTCGTTCTCCGAGATCGGGTTCCGCGGCCAGGCGATGTCGATCTCGTCGCTGGTCAGCTGCCCGACGCGGACGCTGTCCTCCGCAACGTAGCTGATGTCGATCCCGTCGAGGTGCGCCTCCCCCGTGTTCTCGCGCAGGGCCGAGCCCCAGGCGTACCCGTCGCGCTTGTCCAGCGTGATGCCGGTGCCGGGGGTGTAGCCGGTCAGCGTGAACGGGCCGGAGCCGACGATCCCGCCGAGGCAGCGCTCCTCGGGCGTCTTCTCGTAGGAGGAGGCGGCGAGGATCGCCAGGTTGGTGGTCGAGGTGCCCTGCAGGAACGCGGCGTTGGGCGTGGAGAAGACGACCTTCACGGTGTCGGCGTCCACGACCTCCGTGCCCGAGTAGCCGGCGAGGTAGACGCCTCCGTAGGCCGAGGGCAGCTGCGCGAGGGTCGCCTTGTCGTTGTCGAACGAGGTCTTCACGCTCTCCGCGGTGAAGGGCGTGCCGTCCGAGAAGGTGACGTCGGTGCGCAGGTCGAAGGTGTACTCGGTGCCCGCGTCGTTGACGCTCCAGTCGGTCGCGAGCCAGGGCTGGATCTCGCCGGTCTCCGGGTCCTGGTCGGTGAGCGAGTCGGCGACGTTGCGGATCACCGTGCGGTGCTCGATCCAGTAGGTCTGGAACGGGTCGACGCAGGAGAACGCGGCGTTGTCGGGGAAGAAGGCGAGTGAGAGCCGGCCGCCGTCGACGGGGGTCGCGTCGTCGGCGGCCGTGCCCGCGCCCGAGGCGCCCGAGCAGGCGGAGAGGGCCAGCGCGGAGGCGAGGGCGAGCGCGGCGGCGGCGGTGCCCGATCGTCGGAGGGGGCGTGAGCGGTGGAACGTCATGGCGGTGGTCTCCCGTGCAGAGAAGTCGGAGTGCGGGGTGTCGGAGTGCGGGGTGTCGGAGTGCGGGCTGTCAGAGCGCGGCGGCCGCGAGCGAGCGCGTGCCGGCGATCAGGAGGGCGGCGTCGTCCTGCGGCGGGTGCACCCGGGACGCCAGGACGTCGCGGAGGTGCCGCTCGAGCGGGTGGTGCCGGGTGAGCCCGGGGTTGCCGAGCGCGGCGACGGCCGTCTCGACCGCGGTGACGGCCGAGCGGGTGGCGAGCAGCTTGCCGACCACGAGGCGCTCGGCGGCGCGCGGATCGCCCGCATCCACTCGCGCGGCCAGCGAGAGCAGCACCTCCTCGGCCTGCACCAGCTGCGCCTGGATCTCGCCGGCGACCGAGCGGATCCGCTCCGTCGTGGCGATCGGCCGGCCGAGCGAGGTGGGCACCCGGTCGTTCGCGAAGCGCACGAAGAAGCTCTGCGCCGCCCGTCCGACGCCGACGTAGAGCGCCGCGACCGCGAGACCGAAGCCGCCGGCCGCCCCGGACTCGGGCGCGAGCTGCGAGCGGGGCGTCCCGCGGAAGTGCTCCAGCGGCAGGCGGACCTGCTCGTAGACCACGTCGTGCGTGCTCGAGGCCCGCTGGCCCAGGTGGTCCCAGGTCCGCTCGATCCGGACCCCGGGGGCGTCGCCGGGCACGATCGCGTGCGCGAGCTCGGGCTCGCCCGACGCCCCGCCGTGATCGACCGCCCAGACCAGGTGGTACGCCAGCCCCTCCGAGCCGGTGGCGAAGCCCTTGCGGCCCTCGAGCAGCCACCCGTCGCCGTCGCGGCGGATCGTCGTGGCGGGCAGGCCGCCCCGGGCGGGAGCGCCCCACTCGGGCTCGGCGCGCACCGCGTTGAGCAGCACGGGGCGCTCGGCGGAGTCGGCGAGCACCGAGCGGTAGAGCTCCTCCGGCCAGAGCGCGGCGCGGTCCTGCGCGGCGTGCTGCAGCACGGTCATCGCCGAGATCAGCGCCACCGCCGGGTCGCCCTGGCCGAGCGCGCCGAAGACGCGGACCAGGTCGACGGTGGTGGCGGGCGTGCCGCCGTAGCGGGTGCCGACTCCGAGGGAGAGCAGTCCCGCCTCGTGCACCGCCTGGATCCCCTGCCAGGGGAACTCGGCGGTGCGGTCGTAGTGCTCGGCGGTCTCGGCCAGGCGGGCCGTGATCCGGGCGAGCGCGCGGTCGGAGACATCGGGCGCGGGCAGGACCGCGGCGGCGGAGCGGACCGTGGCGGCCTGTCCCGTGAGCAGCGTCACGCGATCGCCCCGGCCAGCTCGACCTCGAGCGGCGGCTGCGCGACGACCTCGCCGCGGCGCCCGGTCGCCTCGCGGTGCGCGAGCTCCTCGCGGACCAGCGGGATGACGTACCGGCCGTAGTCGACCGCGTCGTTCAGGTTGTCGTAGCCGCGGATCGAGATCAGGTCGGCGCCGAGGTCGACGTAGTCGAGGATCGCCGCGGCGACCGTCTCCGGCGTGCCGACGAGCGCGGTGGAGGCGCCGGCCGCCCCGGTGGCGGTCGCGGTCGGCGTCCAGAGCGCGCGGTCGTGCAGGTCCTTCCGCCGCGCGATGTCGAGGAGGCGCTGCGAGCCGACGTTCGCCGGGCCGGTGGCGCTCGGCGTCTGCACCCAGAGTCCCTTCTCGCCCTTCCGCGGGTTCGTCGTGCCGCCACGGCTCTGCAGGATGCCGAGGATCCGGTGCGCCTTCTCCCAGGCGAGCTCCTCGGTCGGCGCGATGATCGGCCGGAAGGTGACCCAGGTGCGCGGGGTGTCCGCGCGGCCGGCGGCGAGCGCCGCGTCCGCGATCCGGTCGATCTGCTGCTGGGTGTCGGCCAGCGGCTCGCCCCAGAGGCCGAAGACATCCGCGAGCGCGCCGCCCTGGCGGTAGGCCTCGTCGCTCGAGCCGCCGACCGAGATCGGGATGGTGCCGCGCACCGGCCGCACCCGCGAGACGAAGTCCTCGAAGCGGTAGTACTCGCCCTCGTGATCGAACGGCTCGGTCGCCGACCAGACCTTCCGGAGGATGCGGAGGTACTCCTCCTGCCGGGCGTAGCGCTCGGCCTTGCTCAGCCGGTCGCCCTCGCGGGCCTGCTCGTGGTCGTTCCCGCCGGCGATGAAGTGCACGACGGCCCGGCCGCCCGAGAGCTGGTCGAGAGTGGCGAGCGCCTTCGCCGCGACGGTCGGGTAGACCGTGTTGGGCCGTAGCGCGACGATCGGCTTCAGGTGCTCGGTGTACTGGGTGACCGCGGCGGCGATCGTGAACGGGTCGTGGCCGGCCGAGCCGTAGGGCACCAGCGTGTAGTCGAAGCCGCCGTCCTCGAGGATCCGGGAGTAGCGGCGCAGGTAGGCGACGTCGATGGCCGGGTCGGCCAGGCCGTTGACCTCGTTGGAGTGGTTGACGTTGATCGCGGAGATGAACTCGACGGTCATGGGAGGTCCTTTCGAGAGGGTGCGGAGGCGCACCGGAGGCGCGCGGGCACGCCGGAGGAGCGCGGGAGGGCGCGGAGAGAGGGACGCGCGGCGGGCGGCGGCGCGCACATGCCGGGACAGGCGGCGAGGGCCAGGCCGTCGGGCGGAGGAGTCGGGCGACGCGGAGGCGTCAGCGGGAGACCGGACAGGAACATCCGCGCACCGGCGCGAAGGGGTTCCCGTCCGAGGACATTCGAGTGCCGACGCTCCCGCGGCTCGCTGCACCGGTCGCGCCGAGCGGCGCGGCGGCGGTGAGGGCGGGCGGGAACGTCATGGCTCCGACGCTACGGGCGAGGTGCTCCGGGCGTCCAACGATGATTCCGGATGCGTTCCGATCGGCGATCCCGATCGTTGGTAACGATTCGTCACACCCGCGTCGGCGGCCGCGACGGAGGTCACACTCGCGCGCCCGCGGGCACCGCGACCGGCCGCGCCCGCACGGTGCCGAAGACCTCCGCGAGCGCGGCGAGCGCCGTGTCCTCGACGTCCGGGGCGAGGCCGCGCCGCGAGACGAGGCGCAGGTTGACCGAGCCGAGCGCCGGCAGGTCGTGCCGCTCGACGAGTCCCTCGGCGACCGCGCCGCGGTGCGCGGTCGGCAGCACCGCGACTCCGACACCGGCGCGGGCCGCCGCGATCACGCCCTCCAGCCCCGCCGACTCGGCGACCACCCGCACCTCGTGGCCGAAGGCGCCGAGCTGCTGCAGCGCGCGCTGGCGCATCCCGCACGGCTCGGAGTAGGCGACGAGCGGGATCGGCGCGTCCTCCGGCGGCTGCCAGCCGGGTGCCGAGTACCAGTCGAGCGGCAGCGTCGCGACCTGGCGGCCCGGCAGGTCGCCGCCCACGCCGAGGATGACGGCGAGATCGACGACGCCGCGGGCCACCGCCTCCGCCAGATGAGTGGAGCGGTCGAGCGTGAAGGTGAGCGGGCGGTCGTCGAAGGCGCGGTGCAGCGTCTGGAGGAGGCGCGGCAGCAGCTGCTCCGCGGCCGGCTCGGTCAGGCCGAGGGCGAGCGGGTTCTCGCTCGCCGCGTCGAGCAGCTCCAGCGCGTCGTCGTGCACGGCCAGGATCCGGCGGGCCTGCACCAGGAGGCGCTCGCCGGCCGGCGTGAAGCGGGCCCGGCGCCCGACCTTCTCGATGAAGGTGCGCTCGAGCCGCCGCTCGAGCGTGCGGACGTGCTGCGAGACCGTCGGCTGGCTGATGTGCAGGGCGACGGCCGCCCGGCCGAACCCGCCGCAGTCGGCGATCGCCACGAGCGTGCGCAGGTGGACGATGTCGAGCGTCTCGGGCATCCCCCGACGCTACGCACGCGCCCGACCCGGGGCGACCGACGGCGCAACACGCGGACATCTCCCCTGCGCACGCGAACGGCCGAGGTCCCCGCTGCTGCGGAGCGCCCCGGCCGTCCCGTGCGAACGCCTCTCGGATCAGGCGCCGGAGATGCCCACGTACCCGTTCGGCTGCCAGTCCCAGAGCGCCCGGCCGTTGGCGCTGCGCACTACGAGGTTGCCGTCGTTCTGCATCGTCAGCACCGATCCCGGATTGCCGCCGGTCCCGGAGGACCACAGCGCTCGGCCCGAGGCGCTGTAGACGACCGCGTTGCCGTCGTTCTGCATCACGAAGCGGTTGCCCGCGCCGGAGGTTCCCGTGCTCCACAGGGCGACGTCGCCGGAGGGACTGCCGTAGTACACGACGACGTTGCCGTCGCTCTGCAGCACCGTGCGGACGTCCCCGCCTCGCGAGCGGAGGGACTGGCCGACGGAGAGCTGCGCGCCGGGCACCAGCGAGTCGCGGTACGCCGGGCTTCCGCCGTCGCTCGACCAGAGAGCGCGGAACGAGCTCGAGTAGAGCACCAGGTTGCCGTCGTTCTGGAGCACCAGCTGGGCACCGTTGAAGCCGGACGTGCCGGTGAACCACACCGCCGCTCCGCCCTGATAGCTGACGAGGTCGCCCGCCTCGAGGGCGAGCCGCGTGCCGCCGCTCGTCCCGGCACTCCAGCGGACCCCGCTCTGCCCGATGACGACGAGGTTGCCGTCGTTCTGGTAGACGGCGCGGTAGCGGCCGTCGGCGGAGGCGAGCGCCTGACCGCGGTCGAGCTGCCGACCCTCGACGAGGGTGGTCTCGCCGCGGCTCGCCCAGAGCGGTGCCGCCGTGGCGGAGTAGGAGACGAGGTTGCCGTCGGCCTGGATCGCGAGGAACGACGGCTCCCCGCGGCCGTTGCTGCCGCTGGCCCACAGCGCCGCGCCCTGCGCGGAGTAGATCACGATGTTGCCGTCGCGCTGGAGCGTGAGCGAGTTGCCGGCACCCGAGGTGCCACTGACCCAGAACGCCCCACCGTTCGGGTCGTAGACGACCGCGTTGCCGTCGGTCTGCATCACGAAGCGGAAGACGCCCTGGCTGCCGAGGTTCGACCGGAGCTCCTCACCGGCCTTCAGCGTCGCTCCGACGGCGAGCCGATCGCCGGTCGCGACGGCCGCGGCGGCGGTCTCGGCGTGCAGCGCCGGCGGAGCTGCGAGCGCGGGACCGGCGACGGCGCCGCAGGTCAGGGTGGTGGCGAGGACGACGACCGCGAGGCGGCCTCGAGTGGACAGGATCATGTGGTTCCCCCGGTGAATCGATCGCCCGCGGCAGTGCGGGCCCGCTCATCCTGGCAGTCGCGCACGACGGCCCGCCGAAGGCGTTCTCACGATCCGATCACGGCCGCACGACGAGGCGGCCCCTCCCCCGGCCCGCCCTGTCGGACGGTCGTGGAAGGGGCCGCGCGACTCGGCGGATCAGTGCGCGAGCACCGGCTCCGCGGACGCCCCGGACGAGACCGCCAGGCCCGCCGAGCGGCGGCGGAACAGCAGCACCGAGAGCACCGCGCCGAGGGCGAAGAAGCCCGCGCCCCAGCCGTAGGCGACCGCGTAGCTCTGCACGGCGGCCTCCGCCGCGGTCGCCGCCGTGGTCGGGGTGTGCGTGAGGAGGTAGTCGGTGACCGCCGTCGCCGCGAGCGTGTTCAGCAGCGCGGTGCCGATTGAGCCGCCGACCTGCTGGCTGGTGTTGACCATCGCCGAGGCGACGCCGGCGAAGCGCATGTCGACTCCGCGGGTGGCGGTCTGCATCGAGCCGGGCATGATCGAGCCCATCGCGAAGCCGAGCACCATCAGCGCCGGCAGCACGTCGGCCGCGTAGCCGCTGTCGAGGTCGAGGCGGGTGAGCAGGAGCATGCCGACCACGCCGAGCAGCATGCCGAAGGTCACCATGATCTTCGGTCCGAAGCGCGGCAGCAGCAGGTTGGTCGAGAGCTGCGCGGCGAGCACGAGCATCCCGATCATCGGCAGGAACGACAGCCCCGTCTGGATCGGCGAGTAGCCGAGCGAGACCTGCAGGTAGTACGTGACGAAGAGGAAGATCCCGAACATCCCCGCGCCGGCGATCAGCACCGAGAGGTACGCGGCACCGCGGTCGCGGTCCAGCACGATCTGCAGTGGCAGCAGCGGGTGCTCGGTGCTGCGCTGGCGGAGCACGAAGCCGACGAGGAGCACGACGGCCGCGGCGAGCGGCACCCAGGTCATCGGCGAGTCCCAGCCGTCGGTCTCCGCGTTGGCGAAGCCGAAGACCAGGCCGAAGAGGGCGGCCGAGACGAGGATCGTCCCGGGCACGTCGAGCCGCGGGCGCGGGCCGACCCGGTCGATCGTCGGCACGAAGACGATCGCGCCGATGACCGCGACGACCGCGATCACGACGTTGATGTAGAGGTTCCAGCGCCAGTCGAAGCTCTCGGTCAGCACGCCGCCGAGCAGGAGACCGACCGCGCCGCCGGCGCCGGCGATCGCGCCGAAGACGCCGAACGCGCGGGCGCGCTCCTTCGGGACGGTGAAGGTGGTGGTGAGCACGGCGAGGGCGGTCGGCGCGAGGAGGGCGCCGAACACGCCCTGCAGGGCGCGGGCCGCGATGAGCAGCTCGAAGT
This sequence comes from Rathayibacter sp. VKM Ac-2929, assembly GCF_022815495.1. Classification (NCBI taxonomy): domain Bacteria; kingdom Bacillati; phylum Actinomycetota; class Actinomycetes; order Micrococcales; family Microbacteriaceae; genus Rathayibacter; species Rathayibacter sp. VKM Ac-2929. The sequence goes on along the minus strand of NZ_JALGRV010000004.1, from coordinate 58,321 downwards.
TGGGGGCGGCTCCGCCGAGCGCGGAGGCGATCGCGAAGCCGATCAGGCCGATGACGAAGGTGCGCTTGCGGCCGATCAGGTCGGAGAGGCGCCCGCCGAGCAGCAGGAGGCTGCCGAAGGCGAGCGAGTAGGCGGTGACGACCCACTGGCGGTCGCCGTCCGAGAAGCCGAGGTCGGCCTGGGCGGCGGGGAGGGCGATGTTCACGACGGTGGAGTCGAGCACGACCATGAGCTGGGCGAGCCCGACGGCGACGAGCGTCCACCAGCGGCGGGAGGACGGGGCCGGAACCGCGGGGGCGGCGGAGTCCGGCAGTGATGTGGTCTGCGACATGGAGGAGACCATATACGAGACTCACTAGTTTCGGAACTGCGGAGTTCTTCAATTAGCATGGTGTTCACACGGGCCGTTCGCGCGGCCCTCCCGAACCGATTGGAGAAGCCGCGATGACGCCGCCAACTCCCCCCGCCGCCACTTGCGACGCCCCGGCACGCCCCGGCCGCCGCCGCGATCCGAACCGCGACGGCGAGATCCTCACCGCCGCCCTCGACGTGCTCGCCGAGACCGGCTACGACGGCATGACGATCGACATGGTCGCCGCCCGGGCCAAGGCCGGAAAGGCCACCCTTTACCGCCGCTGGGAGTCGAAGGCCGAGCTCGTGCTCGAGGCCGTCGCCTGCCTGAAGGGCGCCGACCTCGACCAGGACGCGCTCCCCGACACCGGCACCCTGCGCGGCGACCTGGTCGCCCTGATCCGTCCGCGCGCGATCGAGGACGCCGAGCGCAAGCTCCGGATCATGTCGGGCGTCGTCGCGATGATCTCCAAGGCCCCCGAGCTCGCCGACGCCGTCCGCCAGGCCATCGTCGAGCCGCGCGCCCGTGCCAACCGGACGCTGCTGCGCCGCGCCATCGACCGCGGCGAGATCCCGGCCGACGTCGACGTCGACATGCTCGCCGTCCTGACCCCCTCGATGGTCTCCTACCGCGTGCTCCTGATGCGCGAGCCCGTCGACCGCGACTACCTCATCTCCCTCGTCGACAACGTGCTCCTCCCCGCAGTCGGCCTGCGCGCCGGAGCCCCCGCCGCCGAAGCCGAGTCTGCAGACCCACCCTGCTGAACACGCCGGGTCTCGATACGCCCCTGCGGGGCTACTCGACCACCATGAGGGCCACGACCACCATGCTCGCCGCACTGCATTCATGCTGATCGAGTAGCCCGCGCAGCGGGCGTATCGAGATCCACCCCCGCCAGAAGCCGAGCCTGCAGACCCACCCTGCTGACGTTGCCGGGTCTCGATACGCCCCTCCGGGGCTACTCGACCACCATGAAGGCGCGCGGTCGCGCCCTGCCCTTCCGGCCGCCGCTGCGACGGACAGCCGCGGCTAGGAACCGGGACGCACGGGCGTGAAATAGAACGTCCGAGGCTGCTGGTAGGTCCACAGAGCCCGACCGCCCGCACTGTAGACGACGAGGTTCGCGTCGTTCTGCAGCACGAAGCGGGCTCCGGGGTTGCCCGAGGTCCCGGTCTGCCACAGCGCGCGGCCACCGGCGCTGTAGATCACGACATTGCCGTCAGTCTGCTGCACGAGGCGGTTTCCTGCTCCCGAGGTGCCGCTGCTCCAGATCACCTTGTCGCGGCGGACACCGCTGTCGTCGATGGTGCTGACGACCATGTCGTAGAGCACGAAGTTCCCGTCGCCCTGCAGGACGGCGCGGAACCGCTTGTCAGCGCTGGTCAGCTGCTCGCCGACCGCGAGCTCCTGGCCCGCGGTGAGGGTGTCGCGCTTCGCCGGAGCCGGCGCGGCGGCATCGCTCGACCAGAGCGCACGGCCCGCGGTCGAGTAGATCACGAGATTGCCGTCGTTCTGGATGACCAGGCGCGCGCCCGCATTGCCGCCCGTGCCGGTGAACCAGAGGGGTCGGTAGAAGTCGTCGATGACGAGGTTGCCGTCGGCCTGCATCAGGAGGCGCAGGCCGCCGCTGGTCTCCGCGTTCCAGCGCACGCCGTTCGGGCCGTAGGTGACCAGGTTGCCGTCACGCTGGAAGACGGTCCGGTAGGCGCCGTTCTGCGAGGTGATCGACTGGCCGCGCTCGAGGCGCCGGTCGGAGCCGAGCGTGTCGACGCCGCGACTCGACCACAGCGGCCCGCCGCCGTCGAAGCGCGCGTAGGAGACGAGATTGCCGTCGTCCTGCAGCACGAGCCGGTCGGGCTGCTCGTGACCGCTGGAGTCGCTGGCCCACAGCGGCGCGCCGTCCTCGGTGTAGACGACGATGTTGCCGTCGTTCTGCAAGGTGAAGTAGTTGCCCGACCCGCGAGTGCCGGTCGTCCACTCGACGCCGCCCGACGCGGAGTAGAGCACGACGTTGCCGTCGCCCTGCATGACCAGGCGGTACTGCCCGTTCGCCGAGGCGAGCTGCTCGTCCATGTGGAGGGCGGTGCCGGGCGCGAGGGTGTCGCCGACCGTGACGGCGGCGGCGAGGCGGACCACGGAGAACGACGTGGCGGGCGCGGCGAGGGCGGGCGCCGCGGCGACCCCGGAGGCGGAGACGACGACGGCGGCGAGGACGGCGGCCGTGAGGCGGCTCCGAGGGGGCAGGGACACGGGCGAGGGCCTTTCGAACGGGAGCGCATTGGTGCGGACACGGCATCCTGACACGGCGGGAAGCGCCGCGTGCCGCACGTCGGAAGTTGGCGAGCCACGGCTGTTCCGACGGCCCGGAATCGACGAAGGGCCCGCCTCCCGAAGTGGGAAGACGGGCCCTTCGCTCAGTGCAGAGTCCGACTAGCGGGGTGCTCCAGGGAGGCTTTCACAGGGAACGCCGTCGCCGTTCCCGTCGAGGTTGCCGGTGTTCGAGTAGGTCAAGAACCAGGCGTTCGCCTCTGCCCAGGTCGAGAACGATCCGCAGGTGCGCTGAGGACCGACCGGACGGGTGCCAGGTCCCGGCTGCGGCGCGGGCGCCGGTTGGTTGCTCTGCCACAGGGCGCGGCCGTCGGTCGAGTAAATGACCAGGTTGCCGTCGTTCTGCATGACCATGCGCGCACCACCGTTGCCCGAGGTGCCCGACTGCCAGACGGCACGGCTCCCCGAGTAGATGACGGCGTTGCCGTCGCCCTGCATGACGAGGCGGTTGCCCGCTCCGCTCGTGCCGGCGCTCCAGCGGGGTCCGCCGTTGCTGTAGACGACGAAGTTGCCGTCGCCCTGCATGATCGCCTCGCTGCTGCCGTTCGACGAGCGGAGGAGGCGACCCGAGCCGAGCTCGTTGCCCGAGTTCAGCGTGTCGCTGATGACGGGCGCGGGCGGGGCCGGGGGCGTGTAGCTCGACCACACGGCGCGGTTGCCCGAGTAGATCACCAGGTTGCCGTCGTTCTGCATGACCATGCGCGCGCCCGGGTTGCCCGAGGTGCCCGACTGCCAGCGCACAGCGCCACCGGAGGAGTAGACGACCGCGTTGCCGTCGGTCTGCATCGCGAGGCGGTTGCCGCTGCCGGACGTGCCGGTGGAGAAGCGGACCTCGCCACCGCGGTAGACGACGAAGTTGCCGTCGCCCTGCATCGCGGCGCGCGAGCCTCCGTCGCTCGAGACGAGCTGCTGGCCGGCGCGGATCTCGCCGCCGCCGTTCAGCACGTCGCGGATCACGGGGGCCGGCGGCGCGGGCGGGGTGTAGCTCGACCACAGGGCACGGCCCGAGGCGGCGTAGATGACGAGGTTGCCGTCGTTCTGGATGACCATGCGCGCACCCGGGTTGCCCGAGGTGCCCGACTGCCAGCGCACTCCGCCGCCCGCGGAGTAGACGACCGCGTTGCCGTCGCCCTGCATCGCGAGGCGGTTGCCCGCGCCCGAGGTGCCGGCGCTCCAGCGCGCGGAGCCGTTGCTGTAGACGACGAAGTTGCCGTCGCCCTGCATGACGGCGCGCGAGCGCGAGTCGGTCGAGGTGATCTGCTGGTCAGCACGCAGCTCGGTGCCACCGCGGAGGGTGTCGCCGACGACGGCGGGCGGAGCAGCCTGGTAGGAGGTCGCCCAGGCGGGGGTGCCGTTGGTGCGGTAGACGACGAGGTTGCCGTCGTTCTGCATCACCAGGAACGCGCCGGAGTTGCCGCCGGTGCCCGACTGCCAGAGCGCGCGGTTCGCCGTCGTGTAGACGACGAGGTTGCCGTCGGCCTGCATCGTGATGCGGTTGCCGGTGCCGGACGTGCCGGTGCTGAAGGTCGAGCGGCCCGCGGCGTCGTAGACGACCGCGTTGCCGTCGGTCTGCATCACGAAGCGGAACTGGCCGTTGCGCGAGACGATCCGCTGACCGGCGGTGAGCGTCGAGTCGGAGGCGAGTCGGTCGGTCGCCGCGGCCGGGGGCTGCGTCGGAGTGGGGGTCGGCGTCGGCGTCCGCGTCGGGCGCGGGGTCGAGGTCGGAGTGGCGGTGGGCGTCGCCGTGGGAGTGGCGGTGGGCGTGACGGTCGGAGTGGCCGTCGGAGTCGGCGTCGCGGTGGGCGTCGGCTCGGGCGTCGCGGTCGGCGTCGTCGTCGGCTCCGGAGTCGGCTCCTGCGTCGGCGTCGGCTCGATCGTCGGGGTGGGCGTCGGAGTCGGAGTGTCCGTCGGGTCCGCCACCGAGGACGAGAGCGCGGACGCGGTCGGAGCGAGCGCGGCGGCACCTCCCGCCGCGAGGAGGCACGCGAGCGTGAGTGCTGCGAGGCGGCGGGCGGGGGGCTGTGGCATGAAGCGCCTTTCACAGTGCGGATGCAGAGGAGGCCCGCGCGTCATCGAGCGGGCCAGGCGGAGCCTCCCACGCGCCCTCCCCGCCCGTCCATCCTTTTGGGTAGAACTACCCAACAGATGTCGTGCGGCCGCCCGCGTCACGAGGACCCTCGCGAGTCTCCTAAAATTGGAGCCATGTCGAAGGTCTTGAACAGTCTGCCCGTGGGCGAGCGCGTCGGAATCGCATTCTCGGGAGGGCTCGACACATCGGTCGCAGTCGCCTGGATGCGCGAGAAGGGCGCGGTGCCCTGCACCTACACCGCCGACATCGGCCAGGCCGACGAGCCCGACATCGACAGCGTGCCCGCGCGCGCCGCGCAGTACGGCGCCGAGATCTCGCGCCTCGTCGACGCGAAGAGCGCCCTCGTCGAGGAGGGGCTCGTCGCGCTGCAGTGCGGCGCCTTCCACATCCGCTCCGGCGGCAAGACCTACTTCAACACCACCCCCCTGGGCCGCGCCGTCACCGGTACCCTGCTGGTCCGCGCTATGCGCGAGGACGGCGTCGACATCTGGGGTGACGGCTCCACCTACAAGGGCAACGACATCGAGCGGTTCTACCGCTACGGCCTGCTGGCCAATCCGCGCCTGCGCATCTACAAGCCCTGGCTCGACGTGCAGTTCGTCAACGAGCTCGGCGGCCGCACCGAGATGTCGGAGTGGCTCGTCGCCCGCGGCTTCCCGTACCGCGACGCCACCGAGAAGGCGTACAGCACCGACGCGAACATCTGGGGCGCCACCCACGAGGCCAAGCGCCTCGAGGAGCTCTCCAGCGGCATGGAGCTGGTCGAGCCGATCATGGGCGTCGCCGCCTGGCGCGAGGACGTCGAGATCGCCGCCGAGACGGTCAGCGTGCGCTTCGAGGCCGGCCGCCCGGTCGCGCTCAACGGCGTCGAGTACTCCGACCCGGTCGCCCTCGTCCTCGAGGCCAACGCGATCGGCGGACGCCACGGCCTGGGCAACTCCGACCAGATCGAGAACCGCATCATCGAGGCCAAGAGCCGCGGCATCTACGAGGCGCCCGGCATGGCGCTGCTGCACCTGACCTACGAGCGCCTGCTCAACGCGATCCACAACGAGGACACGATCGCGCAGTACCACTCCGAGGGCCGCCGCCTCGGCCGCCTGATGTACGAGGGCCGCTGGCTCGACCCGCAGTCGCTGATGCTGCGCGAGTCCATCCAGCGCTGGGTCGGCTCCGCCGTCTCCGGCGAGGTCACCGTGCGCCTGCGCCGCGGCGACGACTACACGATCCTCGACACCACCGGCCCCGCGCTGAGCTACCACCCCGACAAGCTCTCGATGGAGCGCGTCGGCGACGCCGCCTTCGGCCCCGAGGACCGCATCGGTCAGCTGACCATGCGCAACCTCGACATCGCGGACTCCCGCTCGCGCCTCGAGCAGTACGCCGCCGCGGGCCTGGTCGGCGGCTCGACCGCCGAGCTGGTCGGCCACCTCGAGATCGGCGAGTCCGAGGCGATCACCGAGGGCAACGGCTCCGCCGCCGCCGACGCCCTCGGCCGCGCCACCGACCTCGCCTCCGAGGGCGCCGCCTTCGACGCCGGCACCGACTGACGCACCACCCCTGAGGGCCGGCGGAGACTCCTCCGCCGGCCCTTCTCGGTACCCGCAGCCCATGCCCCACCTCCGGCACGCGAAACCAACCCGGGCACGCTGAAACCCCCGGATTCCGCGAGCCGGACACGCTTCCACGAGCCGAACCCACCGCCCCGCCACCTCCGGCACTCGAAACCCTCCCGGGCACGCCGAAACGGCCCGCTCCCGCCAGCCGAACGTCCTTCCACGAGCCGAACCGTCCCGCCCGCCACCTCCGGCACGCGAAACGACCCTCGGCCCGTCGGAACGGCCCGATCCAGCGAGCCGACCCCGGTTCCACGAGCCGGACGTCCGCCCGGCACCCCGCCCATACCGCCGCGGGCACGGACATCCGCTCTGCGTCCCACGCCCACCACCGCCACCTCCTCCGACCGGAGGGGTGGTCGCGGTGCCTCGTCGCGGCTCCTGGCTCGGGTCTGGCGGGCGCGCCGCAGGCGCGCGGGAAGGAGCCGCGACGAGGCACCGCGTCCACCCCGTTCGCACCGAGCGCGACGTCGCGAAGCGACGAGCACGCCAGCAGTCAGCACCCGGCCTCGTCAGTCCCCCCGCACCAGCCCCAGCGCCGCCTCCGCCGTCGCCACCGACTGCCCCGGATCGACCCGCGCCAGCACCAGCGCCGTCACCAGCAGCGACACCAGCACCCCCGCCTGCCGCCCCCGCCACTCGGCGGGCTCCCCCGGCCACCGCGCCGCCGCCCCCGCGAGCATCGCCCGCTGCAGCTCCGCCCGGTACTCCGCGATCACCTCGCGCACCGCGTCGTCGCGCGCGATCGGCGCCCCCGCCGCATTGAGCAGGAGGCACCCGCTCTGCGCCGACACGGTTCGCGGGTCGGCGAGCGCGTCCCGCAACCCCGAGAAGTAGTCCTCGAGGGCCGTCGGCGAGACCTCGTCGCGCGTCAGCGGTTCCAGCCTCGGCCGCACGATCTCGTCGAGGTAGCTCTGCACCGCCGCGTCGAAGAGCCCGCGCTTGCTGCCGAACGCGTGGTACAGGCTGGAGCGGCCGAGTCCGGTCGCCGCCTCGAGCTCGGGCAGCGACGCCTCCTCGAAGCCGCGGTCCCAGAAGACGGCGCGCGCCGACCGGACGACCTGGTCGGTGTCGAAGCTCTGCGTGCGTCCCACGGCGACTCCCTCTGCTGACTGCCGGAAAGAACCGGACTGTTGTGAACCGGTCGTTCCAGTATAGAGTGAGGCCGTTCGGTAGTGAACCGAGCGATACACAATCAGGAGGTCCCGTCGTGATCGTCATCGGACTCGTTCTCGCCGCCCTCGCGGCGCTGCTGCACGTCTACATCTTCGTGCTCGAGTCGCTGCTCTGGACGACCCCGCGCGCCCGCTCCACCTTCGGCACCACCGCCGGAGAGGCCGAGTCGACGAAGGAGCTCGCCTTCAACCAGGGCTTCTACAACCTGTTCCTCGCGATCGTGACGATCCTTGGCGTGATCGTGCTCGCCTCGGGAGCCACGGCCGTCGGCGCCGCCCTCGTCTTCACCGGCACCGGATCGATGGTCGCCGCAGCCCTCGTGCTGCTGCTCTCCTCCCCCGGCAAGCGGCGCGCGGCGCTCACGCAGATGGCGCCCGGACTGCTCGCGGTCCTCGCGCTCGGCATCGGCCTCGCCGCCTCCTGATCCCCACCCCCACGACCCCTCGGAAGGCTCCATGACCACCGTCACCAGCACCCAGATCCAGCTCGTCCGCCGCCCCGTCGGCTGGCCCGTCGCCGAGGACTTCCGCACCGCGCAGGTCGAGTACGACGAGCCCGCGGCCGGCGAGATCCGCGTCGAGAACGCCTTCCTCTCCGTCGACCCCTACATGCGCGGCCGGATGAACGACGTCAAGAGCTACACCCCGCCGTACGCACTCGGCGAGACGATGACCGGCGGCGCGATCGGCCGCGTCACCGTGTCGAGCGACCCGGACTTCCCGGTCGGCGCCGTCGTGCTGCACCAGCTCGGCTGGCGCGACATCGTCCAGGCCGAGACCTCGGCCTTCCGCGTCGTCCCCGAGATCCCCGGCGCCCCGCTGTCGCTGCGACTCGGCGTCCTCGGCATGACCGGCCTCACCGCCTTCGTCGGCCTCACCACCATCGCGGGGCTGAAGGAGGGCGACACCGTCTTCGTCTCCGGCGCCGCGGGAGCCGTCGGCTCGGCCGCCGGCCAGATCGCGCGACTGCTCGGCGCGAAGCGCGTCATCGGCTCCGCCGGCTCGGCCGAGAAGGTCGCGCTGCTCACGGAGAAGTACGGCTACGACGCCGCGTTCGACTACCACGCCGATCCCGTCCGCGAGCAGCTCGCCGCGGCGGCGCCCGAGGGCATCGACATCTACTTCGACAACGTCGGCGGCGACCACCTCGAGGCGGCGCTCGACGCCTTCAACGACGGCGGACGCGCGGCCCTCTGCGGTGCGATCGCCGGCTACAACAGCACCGAGAAGCCGGCCGGCCCCGACAACATGGCCAACGTCATCACCCGCGCGCTCACGCTGCGCGGCTTCACGCTCGCGGCGTACCTCGACCACGCCCCGGAGTTCAACCGCCTGATGGGCGGCTGGTTCCAGGAGGGGAGCATCGCCTACGACGAGACCGTCGTCGACGGCATCGACCACGCGGTCGACGCCTTCCTCTCGATGATGCGCGGCGGCAACACCGGCAAGATGATCGTCCGCCTCTAGGACCTTCCCTGCTGGTCGAGGAGGTGCGCAGCGCCCCCTTCCCTGCTGGTCGAGTAGCCGCGCAGCGGCGTATCGAGACCCGCCCACCGGACGACGGCGGATCTCGATGCGCCCTCTGCGAGGGCTACTCGATCAGCAGGCAGTGCCCCCGTCCGCCGGTCAGCGCTTGACGGCGTCGATCTTCAGCATCTTGGCGATGACCGAGTCGAGCTCCGAGTCGTCGAAGATCTTCTTCCAGTCGTCCTTGATGAGCGCCTCGCGGCCGTAGCCCATGGCGATGTGGCACGCCTCGGAGAACGGGTTCGAGCCGCGCAGGCCGTTGGTCAGCGCGATCCAGGTGTGGCCGTAGAGCATCGCGCGGGCCGCCTCGTAGGGAACGCCGACGCCGTTGACGGTCTCGTCCAGCGCCTCCTTGAGGAACTCGCCGACCATGCAGGCGATGGTCTCGACCAGGGTCGGCTCGAGCACGGCGAGCTGCTTGACGGTCACCCAGTGCACGGCGATGACGGGCGCGTAGATGGTCGAGATGACCTTCTCCGCGATGGCCCGCACGTCGTCGTCCGCGTCCTCGAGCGCCGCGACGACCTCCTGGGGCGCGGCGATGCCGCCGAACGTGTCGGCCCACTCCTCCGGAGTGGTGCGCTCGAGGAACACCGACGGGTGGCACGGGTGCGCCACGGCGTAGTGGATGTCCTCGCGCTTGGCGAGCAGCCCCGCGTACGCTGCGGCCGGGTCGAGGGTGAGGATGATCGCGCCGCTCTTCATCTGCGGGATCACGTCCTCCGAGACCGCGCCGAGCACGACGTCGGGGACGGCGAGGATGACGACGTCGGCGTCCTTCACGGCGTCCGGGGTCGCGGTGATCTCGCGGCCGGCCTCGCGGGTGCGCTCCTGACCGGCGGGCGAGGCCTCGCTGTAGAGGGCGTTGTACTCGGACTTCTGCAGGTTGTTCGAGACCCGCATGCCCATCTTGCCGCCGGCGCCGATGACGGCGACGGTGAGGGCGGAGGCGGCGGTGCCCGGGGCGGTGGTGGCGGTGGTGTCGGTCATGAGTTCCTTCTCCTGAGCTGGTCGAGGGTGGTGCGGGTCCACTCGGCTTCGAGCCGGGTGGTGACGAGCGCCTGCTCCGCGGCAGGGACGGTGTCCTGCCAGGGGAGCCAGAACTCGATGATCTGGGTGATGCCGCGCTCGGCCGGCCGGAGCAGCGCGAGCATGCCGTCGTAGTCGAGGCGGCCGTCGCCGAGCGCCGTGCCGGTGTAGACGAAGCCGACCCAGCCGGGGTTGCGGCTGAAGTCGAAGTCCTTCACGTGCCAGTTCGCGACGTACGGAGCGCAGCGGGCGGTGACGTCCTCCGGCAGCTCGAGGTTCGCGACGGTGTTCGCCGGGTCGAGGCAGATCCGGATCCGCGGGTGATCGAGCGTCGCGATCACGTCGACGAGGTCGGCGGTGCTCACCTGCTCGTAGGTCTCCAGGGCCAGCGTGACGCCGGCCTCCTCCAGTTCGGGCGCGATCTCGCTCAGGCGCCGCAGCGTCTCGGCGCGGTCCGGCCGGTCCTCCCCCGACGTCCACATGCTGCGCAGCAGCACGACGTCGAGCGCGCGGGCGAGTCGGAGCCAACGGCGCAGGTGCGCGGGATCGGTGCCGCGGGTGCCGAGCTCGAGCGCGACCCCCTCGGCGGCGGCGACCGCGCGCAATGACGCGAGCTGCTCGTCCGAGTACTCCTCGAGCGCCGGCACGTCGCAGAGCTGCAGCAGGTCGACGCCGAGCGCGGCGGTCTCGCGGACCATGTCCTCGACGCCGAGCGGCTCCGGGACGCGGTCGGAGGAGCGCCAGAAGAAGGCGTAGCTGCTCAGGCCGAGGCGGCTCACGACCGAGTCTCCGAGCCGGCGCGCACGAGGGCGAGCGCCTCGTCGAGGATCGCGCCGACCGCCTCCGGGTCGTGCGCGAAGCGGCCGAGGAACAGCCCGGGCACGCGGCCCTCGAGCGCGGTCAGCAGGCCCGGTCCGGCGCTGCCGCCGTAGATGACGCGGCTGCCGGCGCGGCCGGGCAGCTCCGCGAGGGCCGCCTCGAGCGCGGTGACGACGCCGGCGATGAAGGCCGGCTCGGCGGGCTCGGGTGCGCCGATCGCCCAGACGGGCTCGTAGGCGGCGAGGATCGGGCCGACGGCGCCGGCCTCGTCCGCGTGCGCGAGGGCGGAGCCGATCTGCGCGAGCACGAGCTCGACCGCGTCCTCGACGGAACCGCGCTCGGTCTCGCCGACGCAGAGCAGCGGGACGAGATCGTTGCGGAACGCCGCCGCGACCTTCGCGCGGACGCGCTCGTCGTCGTCGCCGAAGAGCGCGCGCCGCTCGGCGTGGCCGATCTCGACCAGCCGGCAGCCGATCTCGCGCAGCTCCGCGCCGCTGACCTCGCCGGTGAACGCTCCCGCGTCCTCCCAGAACAGGTCCTGGGCGCCGAGCGCGACGCCGGACTCCGCCGCGAGGGCGCCGACCGGCACCAGCGCGGGGAAGGTCGGCACCACGAACAGCTCGACGGCTCCGGAGGCGGTCGCCTCGTGCGTCCGCGCGATCTCGGCGATGCGCCGCATCCACTCGAGCGTCCGCGCGTGGCCGAAGTACATCTTGAGGCTCACGCCGACGGTGAACGCCGGGGCGTCCCCGGCGGCGCGGCTCAGCACGAGCCGACCGTGGCGGCGTCGTCCGCGACCGGGTTGCCGGCCTCGTACGCCTCGATCACGCGCACCTTCTCCGCGGAGGCGGAGGACGTGTCGAACTCGTAGCCGAGCCACTCCTTCGCGAGGCGGCGGGCCAGCTCGATGCCGACGACGCGCTGGCCCATGCAGAGCACCTGCGCGTCGTTGGAGAGGATCGAGCGCTCGACCGAGAACGAGTCGTGCGCGGTGACGGCGCGGATGCCGGCCACCTTGTTGGCGGCGATCGCGACGCCGAGCCCGGTGCCGCAGATCAGGATCGCGCGGTCGGCCTCGCCGCGGGCGACCATCTCGGCGGCGGCGATGGCGACGCTCGGGTAGGGCGTGTGCGACGACGCGTCGACACCGACGTCGACGACGGACGCGACGCGGGAGTCCTTCTCGAGGTCGGCCTTGACGATCTCCTTGTAGTCGAGACCGGCGTCGTCGGAGCCGACGACGAGGCGGAAGGGTGCGCTCATGGGTGTTCTCTCCTTGCTGGAAGCGGATTCGGGGACGGTGTCGACGCTACGCGCCGCTGCCGACAGAGCCGGGGGCGGCGGCGGCGGCACCGGAGCGCAGCACCGCGCCGATCGCGGTGACGATCAGCCCGAGCGAGTGCGCGCCCGCGTCGGGGGTGCCGAGGCTCTTCTCGGCGTGCGGCCGGGCGCGGCCCATCCTCGGCAGCAGCTGCGCGGTCGCGGCGGCGGCGGCGGTGCAGGCCTCGGCGGCCCGGGTCCAGGCCGCGGGCAGCTCCTCGCCCGCGGCGACGGCCTCGGCGAGGACGTCGGCGAAGGGCACGAGGGAGTCGACCATCGTCTTGTCGCCCGGCGTCGCGCCGAAGCGGAGGATCGCGGCGCGGGCGCCGTCGACGCCCTCGACCACCGCGGCGGCCGTGGGCGCGGCGGTGTCGCCGAGCGCCGAGCCGACCGCGGCGAGCGCGGCACCCCAGAGCGCTCCGGAGGTGCCGCCGGCCCGGTCGGACCACGCGTCGCCGGCGTGGGCGAGCACGGTCCCCGCCCCGGCGCCGGCCTCGAGCGCGGCCCGGGCGGCGGCGACCGCCGCGTGCACGCCGCGCTGCATGCCGATGCCGTGGTCGCCGTCGCCGGCGACAGCGTCGATCCGGCCGAGCTCCTCGGCGTTCTCGTCGATCGTGGACTGCGTCGCCTCGAGGGCGGCGAGCACGGTGCGGGCGGCGTCGCGGGAGTCGTCGCTCGCGTCGCCGATGACGACCGCGGGCGTCTCGTGCTCGGTCACCGCGGCCTGCTCGGCGGGGCGGACCGAGCCCTTGCGGTAGGCGGGCGCCTCGGCCGGCGCGGCCCACAGCCGCTCCAGCTCGTCGTCCACCCAGAAGAAGGTGAGCGAGACGCCGGCCATGTCGAAGCTGGTGACGAGCTCGCCGACCTCGGGCTCGAGCACCTCGAGGCCGCGCTCGCGCAGGCGCCGCTCGACGCCGGCGTAGACGACGAACAGCTCCTCGTACTTCACCGAGCCGAGCCCGTTCAGCACGACGACGAGGCGCGAGCCCTCGGCCGCGTCGACGCCGTCGGGCAGCTCGGCGAGCAGGGACGAGACCAGCAGCTCGGCGAGACCGTCGGCCGTCGGCACGTCGTCCTCGCGGATGCCGGGCTCGCCGTGGATGCCCATGCCGACCGCCATCCGCCCCTCCGGAACGGTGAACAGCGGCTCGGACGCCCCGGGCAGCGAGCAGCCGGAGAAGGCCACGCCGAAGGAGCGGGTGCGCTCGTTGGCGAGGCGGGCGATGCGCTCGACCTCGTCCAGCGACGCGCCCTCCTCCGCGGCGGCGCCCGCGACCTTGAAGACCGTCAGGTCGCCGGCGATCCCGCGGCGCTTGTGCTTCTCGGCGACGCTCGCGCTCGAGACGTCGTCCGTCACCGTCACGGTGCGGACGTCGATCCCCTCGTCGCGCAGGCGCCGCTCGGCCGCGTCGAAGTTCAGCACGTCGCCCGCGTAGTTGCCGTAGCTCAGCAGCACGCCGCCGCCGTGCTCGGCCGCCGCAGCGACCGAGTGCACCTGCTGCGCGGACGGCGAGGCGAAGAGATTGCCCATCGCCGCGCCGTGCGCGAGACCCTGCCCGACGAGTCCGCCGAACGCCGGGTAGTGACCGGAGCCGCCGCCCACCACGAGGGCGACCGAGCCGGGCGCGCTCACGGTCGAGCGCACCACGCCGCCCTGCACCCGCCGCACGAAGCGTCGGTTCGCGGCGACGAAGCCGTCGATCATCTCGTCGGCGAAGTCGGACGGATCGTTGTAGAGCCGGGTCATCAGGAGTCCTGTTCGAGGAGGGGCGTCGGGCGACGGGCGGTCAGCGGGTCGTGCAGGTGATCAGTGCGCGATCACGTCGACGCTGGGGGCGTCGAGCGGTGCGTCCTTGTAGCGGCGCGCCAGCAGGGACATCAGCACGGCCGAGAGCAGCAGGAAGAAGCCGACGATGAACATCGGGACCTCGTAGCCGCCGGTCGCGTCCTTCAGGGCGCCCGTGATGTACGGGGCCGAGAAGCCGGCCAGGTTTCCGACGGTGTTGATCAGCGCGATGCCCGCCGCGGCCGCCGCGCCGGTGAGGAACCGGGTCGGGAAGGTCCAGAAGTTGGGCAGCGCCGAGAAGATCGCCATCGCGGTGACAGTGATCACGGCGATCGTGGCCGCCGGGGAGCCGGCGAAGAGCGCGAGCGGGATGGACAGGCCGCCGGCGATCGCGGGGATCACGATGTGCCAGGTGCGGACGCCGCGGCGGGTGGCGTCGCGCGACCAGAGGTAGAGGGCGATGGCCGCGGGCACGTAGGGGATCGCGGTGATCAGGCCCTTCTCGAAGATGCCGAAGGTGGTGCCGTACTGCTCCTGGAAGCCCTCGATGATCGTGGGCAGGAAGAAGGCGAGGGCGTAGAGGCCGTAGATGAAGCCGAAGTAGACGAAGCTCAGCATCCAGACGCGGCCGCTCTTGAAAGCGGACGACATCTTGGGGTGGGTGGTGACGCCCTTGGTCTTCACGTCCTCCTCGCGCTTCAGCGCGGTGGTGAGCCAGACCTGCTCCTCGCGGGTCAGCCACTTCGCGTCGGAGGGCTTGTCCTTGAGGTAGAACCAGGCGATGACACCGATGACGATCGCCGGCAGCGAGACGCCGAGGAACATGAAGCGCCAGCCCTCGAGGCCGAGGATGCCGTCCTGCTCGATCAGCAGGCCGGCGAGCGGGGCGCCGATGACCGTGGTGAGCGGCTGCGCCAGGTAGAAGAGGGCGAGGATCTTCGAGCGGTGCTTGGCCGGCACCCAGAGGCTGAGGAAGAGGATCGCGCCCGGGAAGAAGCCCGCTTCGGCGACACCGAGCAGGAAGCGCAGGGCGACGAGCTGCTCGAAGTTCTGCACCCAGGTGAAGAGCAGCGCGACGATGCCCCAGCTGACCATGATGCGGGCGAGCCAGCGGCGGGCGCCGAAGCGGTGCAGCGCGAGGTTGCTCGGCACCTCCAGCAGGATGTAGCCGATGAAGAAGACGCCCGAGGCGAAGCCGAACTGGGCCGCCGAGAGGGCGAGGTCGGCCTCCATGCCGTTCGGCGCGGCGAAGCCGATGGCCGTGCGGTCGAGATAGTTGATGAAGAACATCAGGGCGACGAACGGCACGAGCCGGATCGACACCTTCCTGATGGCGCTCTTCTCGACGGCGGCGTCCGCCGTCGCGGTTCCGCCTGTGCGGGAGGGAAGGTCCACGTCGATCTCCTGATCCGTGTCAACGACTGTGTTGGATGGTGCGGGGTGGGGCTCGGGCCGCCTTCGGGGGAATTGGCTGACCGGTTGACCAATTAGAGGATGCCGTGCCGGGGCGCCGGTTGTCAACCGGTTCTCCGGTCGAGTCGCTGCGGGTGGGGTGTCGGCGCGGTTGCTACGGTCGGAGCATGCCGGCGTACCCCGAAGACGACCCCTCCCTCGTGCGCCTGGAGCTGCAGGTCCTCCCCCGCGGCACCGCCGTCGCCGAGGTGGCCAAGCAGCTCACCTCGCTGCTCACCCGCGGCGATCTCGTGCCCGGCTCCCGCCTCCCTCCGGAGCGCCAGCTCGCCGAGAGCCTCGGCGTCGGCCGGTCGGCGGTGCGGGAGGCGCTCGCGGCGCTGGAGATCCTCGGCATCGTCACGGTGCGGCCCGGCTCCGGCACCTACCTGCGCGACAGCACCTCCGAGCTCCTGCCGACCACGCTGAGCTGGGGCCTGATGCTCTCCGCGGGGCGCACGGCCGAGCTGATCGAGGTGCGCGGCACCCTGGAGGTGCAGGCCGCGATGCTGGCGGCGCTCCGGATCGACGACGAGGGACTCGAGCGCCTGCGCGCGCATCTGGCGGCGATGGAGTCGCATCTCGACGACATCGCGGCGTTCGTCGAGGCCGACGTGCGCTTCCACCTGCAGATCGCGGTCAGCGCCGAGAACGTGGTGCTGCGCGATCTGCTGCAGACCATCCGCTCGCTGCTGCGACTCTGGGTCGAGCGCGCGCTCAGCAGCCCCGAGCAGGCCCTCGACGCCTTCACCGAGCACCGCGCCGTGCTCGAGGCGATCGAGGCGCGCGACCCGTCCGCCGCCGCGCGGGCGATGGAGGCGCACATGAGCACCGCGTCCCGGCGCCTGGCGGACACCGGGAGCTGATCGCGGGCCGTCGGTCCGGGGCCCTGAGTCCGGGGCTGCTGATCGCGCCCCGCGGTGGCAGACTCGGCCCATGAGCGACCTCCTGCGCCGCGGTGCCGCGGCGGCCCTGACCCTCGCCGCGGTCGGCCTCCTCGTCACCGGCTGCGCGGGGCGCGCCGACATCGCCTCCTCCACCTCGCCGCTGCCGCGGCCGAGCGCGACGGCCACGGCGACGCCCACCGCCTCGCCCACGGCGACGGCGTCGGCACCCGCCTCGATCGTCCCGACCGCGGAGCCGACCGCCGCGCCGACGGCGGCATCCGAGACTCCCGCCCCGCTGCCGACCTCGTCGCAGCCGCCGGCACCGGCTCCCGAGCCTGCGCCCGAGCCCTCGACCGTCCGCTGCGTCGGGAGCGACCTCTCGCTCGAGTACCGCGCCGACCCCGACGCGTCCGGCGCGGGCAGCAGCGCCTTCGACCTGATCTTCACGAACACGACCGACCGGACCTGCACGCTCGCCGGCATCCCCGGTGTCTACGCCGCCGGGGCCGACGGCAGCCGCCTCGGCGCGGTCGCCTCCGCCGACGGCCCGAACCCGGACGGCCTGCTCGCCCTCGCTCCGGCGGCGCAGGCCGATGTCCGGGTCGCCTGGCACTCCCCCCGCGCCTTCGGCTGCCCGACCGCGACGTCGACGTTCCTGGTGGCCGAGGTGATCGACGCGGCCGATGCCGCCGTCCGCGCGCCCGCCGCGATCGAGGTCTGCACCGACGGCACCGTGTACCTGGACGCCTCCACCTACACGCTGCTCGGCTAGGTCCTGCGCCGGTCCCCCGAGGACCGCGCCCAGGTGATGGAATGGACGAGGACAAGGAGAACCCATGCTCATCCCCCCGAACGACACCGGCGCCCGCGCCCGGTCCACCCGCCTGCCCTCCGCGCCGGCCACCCGCTCCGGCGGTCACTCGCCGCTGTCCGAGACGGTCGCCGTCTGATGGCCGAGGAGCGCGCGATCCTCGCCGGCGGCTGCTTCTGGGGCCTGCAGGAGCTGATCCGGGACCTGCCGGGCGTCTTCGAGACCCGCGCCGGCTACTCCGGCGGGACCACCCCGAACGCGACCTACCGCCACCACGGCGACCACGCCGAGGCGGTGGAGATCGAGTTCGACCCCGAGCAGACCTCCTACCGCGACCTGCTCGAGTTCTTCTTCCAGGCGCATGATCCGACCACCCGGAACCGGCAGGGCAACGACATCGGCACGGGCTACCGCTCCGTGATCGTCGCCCTCTCGCCCGAGCAGGAGCGCGTCGCCCGCGAGACGATCGCCGAGATCGACGCCTCCGGCCGCTGGCCGGGCCCGGTCGTCACCGAGGTCCAGCCGGCCGGCGAGTTCTGGGACGCGGAGGAGGAGCACCAGGACTACCTCCGGAAGCACCCCGGCGGCTACACCTGCCACTGGGTGCGCCCGGGCTGGACGCTCGACGCCTGAGCGTCGGGCCGCTTGCGGCATCACCCGGGCAGCGGATCGGGGCCGACGCCACGGTCGCGACCCGGGCGCCGGCGGCGGCGCTCACGTCCCGCGGAGGGCCGCGATCGGCTCGATGCGGGAGGCGCGCCGCGCCGGCACGCTGCCCGCGAGCAGTCCGATCAGCGCGCCGAGGAGCGCGCCGCCGAACGCCACCCCGGGGTCGAGCACCGGGGTCCACTGCTGCGCGAGCGAGACCGCGAGCACCGCGAGGACGCCGGTCGCCGCACCGAGCAGACCGCCGAGGAGGCCGATCACGGCCGACTCGACGACGAACTGCTGCGCGATCCTGCGTCGTGCGGCGCCGAGGGCACGGCGCAGGCCGATCTCGCCGACGCGCTCCATCACCGACAGCGTGGTGACGTTGGCGATGCCGACGCCGCCCGCGAGCAGCACCACCACCGAGAGGATCAGGAACACGAGGTCGACGTCGGCGCGGACGTCGCCGGCCAGCTCGGACGGACCGCCGGGCGCCGAGACGGAGACGGAGTCGGGTGCGTCCGGGGCGAGGGTCAGGGGTGCCTGCGCCGCGACCTGCGGGCCGGCGCCGATGTCGATGCGCGCCTGGAGGTCTCCCGGAGTCGCGAGCGCGAAGTCGGCCCGCGCGGTGCCGGTGGGGAGGACGACCGCGTCGAGCAGCTCGGCGCGGGCCTGGACGTCGGCGAAGATCCCGAGGACCGAGTAGGCGACCCCGTCGATCAGGATCGACGGCCGGGAGTCGACGCGCTCGACACCGAGCCGCTCCGCCGCGCGGCTGCCGAGGACGACGACGCGGTCGGCGCGCGCGTCGTGCCCGGAGTCGAACATCCGCCCGGCGGTCACCTCGCCCTCGAGGGTGCCGAGGAGATCGGCGGAGGCCGCGAACACCCGCGGCGGGGCGGCGGCGGGCGCCGAGGGGTCGTTGACGGGGACGGCGGTGACGGTCGCGCCCTCGCGGAGGGACACCTCGCCGACGAGGGCCGCCTGCTCGACGCCGGCGAGCCGGAGCACCCGGTCGACGGCGTCCCAGGGCAGGCGCCCGGTGGCGACGCTGTCCCCGGTGGAGTCCTTCGCCTCGGCCGGCTGCACGACGACCTGGGTGGCGGCGAACGCGTCGAACCGGCGGGCGAGCTGATCGGCGGTCGTCTGCGCGAAGCCGATCGTGGCGACGAGGGCGCCGATGCCGAGCACCGTGCCGAGCAGGGTCATCACCAGCCGGGCCGGCCGCGTGCCGATGTCGGAGGTGGCCTCGGCGAGCAGGTCGGCGGCGGTGAAGCGGTCCGCTCGGCGGACGGGCCGCAGCAGCGGGGACGCGGCGGCCGAGCGCGGTCGCCGGCGGCCGAGCCGCCGGCGCACGGTCGCGAGCACCGGGCTCATGCGGTCACCTCCTGCATCCGTCCGTCGGCGATGCGGAGGCACCGGCGCGCCCGCCGGGCGACGGCGAGATCGTGGGTGATGACGACCAGGGTGAGTCCGGTGTCCGTCAGCTCCTCGAAGAGCCGCATCACGTCCGCGGTCGTCGAGCCGTCCAGATTGCCGGTGGGCTCGTCGGCGAGGAGGAGGCTCGGGCGGGCGACCACGGCGCGTGCCACGGCGACGCGCTGGCGCTCGCCTCCCGAGAGCGTCGTCGGCAGGAAGCCGAGCCGGTGCCCGAGGCCGACCCGGAGCAGGGCGTCGCGGGCGCGCGCCTCGCGGTCGGCCCGCGGCGTCCCGCTGTAGAGCATCGGCAGCATCACGTTCTCGAGCACCGTGCGCCGCGGCAGCAGGTGGAAGGACTGGAACACGAAGCCGATGCGCTGCGCCCGGACGGCCGCGCGGGTGTCCTCGTCGAGCGCCCCGGTGAGCGCGCCGTCGAGCCGGTACTCGCCGACGCTCGGCCGGTCGAGCAGCCCGAGGATGTTCAGCATCGTCGACTTGCCCGAGCCGCTGGGGCCGACGATCGAGACGTAGTCGCCCTCGTCGATCCGGAGGCTGACGCCCTTCAGCGCCTGCACCTCGGGCGGACCGGGGAACGAGCGGGTGACGTCCCGCAGCTCGACCAGCGGAGCGGTCACCGGCCGACCACGACCAGGTCGCCCTCGTCGAGCGTCCCGTCCACCGGCGACACCTCGACCGCGCCCTTCGCGGCGAGACCGGTGGTCACGACGACGAGCCGGGTGGCGGCGCTCGGATCGCGCGGATCGCCGTCGACGACCTCGACCCGGCTCTCGCCGCCGGAGCCGGCGGACAGCGCGGCGACCGGGACCGAGAGCACGGCGCCCTCCGTCGCTCCGACCGCGACCCTGACCTTGACGTTGGTGTCGCGCAGCTGCTCGATCTGCTCGGGCGAGAGCGGATCGGGGGTGAGCGTCACCGTCCAGCGCCCCTTGCCGTCCTTCGCGGGATCGACACCCGACACGGTGGCGCCGTGCGACGACCGATCCGGGAGCTCGAACGAGGCCTTCTGCCCGACCGAGAGCAGCCGCGCGTCGGCCTCGGCGGCGGAGCCGGAGAGCTCGACCTGCGCGCCGGAGACCGTCATCGCCGCCCCGGACAGGACGCCGCCGCGCTTGGCGGTGACGGCGTCCACCCGCCGCGGGAGCGACGTGAGGAACAGCACCTCGCCTGCGGGGAGCGCCGGCAGGACGGACTGGCGGGCCCGGGTGAGATCCTCCTGCGCCTGCGTCACCTGGGACTGCGCCGACTCGACGGCGCCGCGCTGGGCGCCGGTGTCGGTGCTCGCACCCAGCTGGGCCCGCCGGAGCTCGGCGAGGCCGAGCGCGTCGTCGAGGTCCGCGATGCGGAGGCCGTCCGGCGGCTCGGCCGCGCGGGCGGCCTCCAGCTCACGTCGCGCACTCGCGACCGCGTTGTCCGCCTCGCGCACCTCGACCGGCGAGGAGCCCGCCCGAGCGGCGTCGAGCTCCTTCTGCGCGGCGACGAGCCCCTGCTCGGCCGCGCGCAGCGTCTCCTGGGCGGCGCGGACGACGTCCTCGCCGCCCTCCTGCGTCGCGGGCGCCGCGTAGCCGGCCTGCGCGTAGAGCTCGGTGACCGCGTTCGCGGCCGTCTCGTCGAAGACGTCGTCGGCGGGGTCGCCGGCATCGATCCCGAGGCCGCGCAGCGCCGTCTTGAACTGCACCACGTCCGGCCCGGACACCCCGAACCGCAGGGTCCGGTAGGCCGGCAGATCGCCGGGGAGGACGATGACGGGGCGGCCGGCGATCTCCAGCGCGATCGACAGCGGCGACAGCTCGGTGCCGGCCGCCGGGACCTGACCGGTCACCACCGCCGCGCCCTGGATCCCGGTCGTGTCGATGGTCACCTCGACGGCGTCCGCGTAGCGCACCTCGCCGCGGAGGGTCACGTCGTTGCTCAGCTCGCCGAAGTCGACCGGCGCGGTGATCAGGCCGGGGGCGGGCGGCTCCGCGTTGGCGGCCGCCTCGGCGGGCGACACCACGAACCTCCCGACGAGCAGGCCCGCGACGAGGCTCAGCAGCGCGGCGGCGGCCACGATCCAGAGGACGCGGTTGCGCGAGACGACGGCGGCGAGTGCGGCGAAGCGGCTGCGACGTCGCGGAGCGTCGGACCCGCCGTCGGGACCGTCGGCGGGCTCGATGACCGCGAGGAGGTCGAGCGGATCGGTCGGTGTCGGATCGGAGGTCGGCCGACCGGTCGGCTCCGAGTCGGACGGCGTCGGATCGCCGGAGCCCGAGCGGCGGGGAACGCGCATCTACTCGCCCTGCTCGGCGTCGGCCTTCAGCGCGTCGAGCTCGGCGCGGTGGTCGTCGATGAACTGCTGCTCCAGCGCGTCCTGGACCTTCTTGTGCACCGCTGAGTAGTCGGTCTTCTCCCGGCAGTCCAGATCGGCGAGGGCGAGCTCGATCTCCTCGTCCTTCACCGCGACGAGCTTCGGGTCGGTGGGCTCAACCACCTGGTCGCCGGCCGCGTCGTAGACCGCCGTCAACTTGTCGCTGATCGAGTTCACGGCGTCGTAGGGGGCGGTGAAGCCGGGGTAGCCCGCGTCGCTCAGGCAGGAGGACCACGCTGCATCCAGATCCGCCAGCTCGGGGACCGACTGCAGATCGGTGTAGAACTCGTTCAGCGCGTCCATCACCGGCTTGTGCTTCTCCGCCGACGCCGGATCCTCCCCCTCGAGCTCGTGCTGGGCGGCGCCGAAGCAGCCCGCCGTCGTCCAGTCGTACTCGTACGACCCGTCCTCGGAGGCAGCGGCGTCCTCCGGCTCCGCCGGGCCGTGGAGCGCCCCGGAGTAGGCCGCCTTCTCGGACTCCGAGAGGCTGTCGTAGTACTCGGAGTTGGCGTCGACGTACTCGTCCTCCGGCTCGGCCGAGTCGTAGCGACCGGGAGAGTCGACGACGCCGTAGCCGTACTGCGCGACCCATTCGCGATCGTCCGGCTTGTAGGCGTCGGCGTCGGATGACGAGAACGACGCCGACTGCACGCTCGGGGTGTAGTCGAAGCCCGACTCCTGCATGCAGGTCGCGACGAGCTCCTCGCGCTTGCGGTCCTGCTCCCTGTACTTCTCCTCCTGCTCCTCGGGCGAGAGGTCCCCGCCGTAGAGCGCACCGAGGTAGTCGATCAGCGGAGAGGTCGGCTCGACGGTCTTCGCGTCCTCGGCGGGGGCGGAGCAGCCGGAGAGCGCCAGCACGCCGGACAGCGCCAGAGCGGACAGTGCCAGTGCGGAGCGTGCGATGGTCAGGTGGGCGCGGCGTCGATGCTTCACGGAGGTCCCTCTCGTTCAGGGGCGCGCGGCGCGGGCGGGGGTCCCGCGCTCGCGCGCCGCCGACGACGATACCGACGGATCCTCATCACCGTGTGGTCGGGGCGGGCTCTGGCGTCGCACGTCGGTCGACGCGCCGCGGGACGCCCACGTCGAGCGGTTCCTGCGGCGCGGGACGTCGATCCGCGGACGCGGCTACGGCGTCAGCAGCACCCGCGCGGCTCCGCCCGGTTCGAGCACGAACGACTCGCCGTCCGCTCCCCCGGCCGCCTCCCAGCGCTCGATCCCCGTCGGATCGACCGTCACCGCGGTGCCGCCCGGGTTGCCGAGCAACACCACCCGGCCGTCCGCGGCGACAGCTCCGAGCGCGACGAGTCCCGCTGCATGAGCGTCCAGACGCGGCGACGCGGTGAGGGCCGCCGCCCACTGCAGCACCGCGCCGACGGCCGTGACGCCGGCCGCCGTGACGACACCGCGCGGTCCCCACTGCTCGAAGTAGGCGAGCGAGGCGACGCCCGGGACCGCGAGCGCGTCGAGGCTGCCGACGACCCAGGCCGCGAGCTCGGGCGCGTGCTGGCGCTCGTCGGTCGCTCCCGGGACCATCTCCGGGCCGTAGCCGGACCCGTCGATGTCGGCGGTGCCGGGGTCGAACGCCGAGGTCGACACGGCGTTCATCCGCGCGCCGAGGGTGATCGGCCCGACGTGCAGAGGACGGCCGTCCGCGATCGCCGCCGCGTCGCGGACCACCGTGCGCTGCACGGCGAGGGACTCGACGAGCTGGTGCCCCGAGCGGTCGTGCATGAAGGGGGTGATGCTGAAGGCGAGCGACGCCTCCCCGTTCGCGAGGGCTTCCGCGCCCCGGTTGAGCTCGGTGAAGTGCGAGCGGACGCCGCCGACGACCTCGGCGCCGCGCTCGGCCGCCGCCCGTCGCGCCGCCTCGAGCAGCTCGGGTGTGCTGCGGTGACCCTGGGCGGCGAAGACGCCGAGGCGGGCGAGCGGCGCGTCGCCGAGCTCGTCGAGGACCGCGCGGACGTCCTCCGGCCCGGACGCGACGAGGCGCAGATCGACAGGGCGTCCGCCGGCGTCCTCGAACGCGCGCCGCAACGCGCGACGCCAGCCCGCCCAGCGCACGTCGCACTCGACCAGCAGATCGAGCGCCGGTCGCACGTCCGGCCGGAGGTCCGTCGGCGCGCTCGCGGCGGAGGTGCGGATCTCGGGGAGCGGGTGCCCGGTGCTCCCGGTCCGCAGGACGGAGGGGGACGCGGGCGATTCCCGCGTGACGGTCGGCGGCGCGCCGCCGCAGTCGATCCGCAGGCTCTGCCGGACGATCTCCCCCGCGGCGACCGGCACCGGGAACGGCAGGCTCAGCGGCGTCGAGTAGGTCTTGAACGACGCGTCGGTCCAGTTGCGCTGATCCTCCGTCTCGAACACGTCGCCCTCCAGAGTCAGCTCGACCGGGACGCCCTCGGCGGTCCAGGCGAGACCGGCGAGGTCCTGCGCGGGCTGATGGGGCGCGATCCGCTCGGGGAAGGCCAAGCGGTCGGCGGTGCCGCCCGGGTGGCGCGCCTCGACGGCCGCTCCGGCGCTCTCCGTGCCGTGCAGCACGATCAGCCCCAGGCGGTTGCGGAGGAAGGGCGTGCTCGCGCGTGCCTCGAGTGCGATCGTGAGCGAGTTTCCGGAGAAGTCGGCGCGCAGGGTCCAGGTGACGCGCGCCTCCTCCTGAGCGCTCTCGCCCTCGACCACGAGCGTGCCGCCCTCGATTTCGAGCGCTGCGCGGACGGTCGCGAAGGTCCCCCAGTCCTCGTCGCGGACGACGAACCGGACCCCGCGGAGGATCCGCGCCGTGCCGAACCGGAGGTCGTCGAGCCGGCCGTCCGAGATCCGCAGCGACCACGGGCCGCAGCGGACCGCCCGCTCGTCGCGCTCGGCGTCCTGGAGGAGCCCGGCCGGGACCGTCGGCGCGGCGGGCCGGATCTCGATCGCGGGCACGATCAGAGGGTGGTCATGCCGCCGTCGACGCGGAAGAGCGCGCCGGTGGCGTAGCTCGACTCGTCGCTGGCGAGGTAGACCATGATGCCCTCGACGTCCGCCGCGGAGCCGGGGCGACCGAGCGGAATGCGCGAGGTGATCGCGGCGCGGGCCTCGGCGTCGCCCGAGATCGCGGTCACCAGCGGGGTCTCCGTGTAGCCGGGGACGACCGTGTTCACGCGGATCCCCTCGCCCGCGTACGCGGCGGCGACGGTGCGGGCGAGGCCGTGCATGCCGGCCTTCGAGCTGCTGTAGGCGGTGAAGTCCTGGCCCTCGCCGTTGAGCCCGGTCGGGCTGCCGGTGAGGACGATCGAGCCGCCGCGGCCTCGCAGTGCACGGACGGCGTGCTTGACGGTGAGGAAGGTGCCGGTGAGGTTGATGTCGATCGTGCGGCGCCAGACGTCGAGGTCGAGGTCGGCGATCTTCGCGTCCTGGCCGAAGAGCTGCACGCCGGCGTTCGCGACGACCACGTCGACCGCGAAGCCGTCGGCCGCGAGGCGGGCGAAGGCCTGCTCGACGCTGCTCTCCTCGGAGACGTCGAGCCGGACGGCGACGGAGTCCGGGAAGGCGGCCGCTGCGTCCTCCGCGGCGGCGAGGTCGCGGTCGGTGAAGGCGACCCGGGCGCCCTCGCGCGCGAAGCGCTCCGCGACGGCCCGGCCGATGCCGGAGCCGGCTCCGGTGACGAGGGCGGTCTTGCCAGTGAGGCGTCCGGTCATGCGTGCTCTCCTTCGAGTCGATCTGCTCCGATCATAGGAGGCGAACCGGTTGACCGCCTAGGCCGTGGCTGTTCGATTCCAGCGGTCGGCGCGACCCCTTGACCCGGCCCGGTCCAGCCGCGACGCTCGCTCTACACGTCCCGCACCACCCCACCCCTCCCGGAGGTCACCATGAAGGTCGGCTCGCTCGTTCTCCGTCTCACCGTCGGCGGTCTGTTCATCGGACACGGACTGCAGAAGCTCCGCGGCTCGTTCGACGGCCCGGGCCTCGACGGCACCGAGCAGATGATGAAGAGCCTGGAGCTGCACCCGGCGCGCCGGAACGCGGTCGCCGCCGCCGTCACCGAGACCGCGGGCGGCGCCGCGCTCGCTCTGGGCCTGGCGACGCCGGTCGCCGCGGCCGGGCTGATCGCGACGATGGTCACGGCCGTCCGCAAGGTGCACTGGGCGAACGGCCTCTGGAACAGCGGCGGGGGCTGGGAGTACAACGGCCTGCTCGCGGCCGCCGCGACCGCGATCGTGGCCGACGGCCCCGGCGCGCTCTCCTTCGACGGCCTCGTCGGGAAGCGGAAGTGGGGCGCCGGCTGGGCGCTCTTCGCCCTGGTCGCCGGCGCCGCCGCCTCCACCGCCGTGATCGAGGCCGGACGCCGCGCCAAGGCCGCCGACGTCGAGGGCACCGGCAGCGAGACCCTCACCGCGCCCGACTCCCCCACTGCGTCGGGCGACACCGCGTCCTGAGCGGACCCATGCTGATCGAGGCTTCCGCATGAGCTCGGCCATGCTGATCGAGTAGCCCGCGGAGCGGGCGTATCGAGATCCACCGCCCTCCGAAGGGTGGTCTGCAGACCCGCCCCTCTGGAGGCGCCGGGTCTCGATTCGCCCTGCGGACTACTCGACCAGCATGTGCGCGCCGACCCGCAGCATGGCCCCGGGTCTCGATACGCCACTGCAGGGCCGCTCGACCACCATGAGCGGGCCGATACGCGGCGTGAACGGCGTCCGATCGGCGGGGCTCGGCCAGGGATCCCCTGCTGGTCGAGCAGCCGTCCGCAGGACGGCGTAACGAGACCCGCTAGCGTCGGCACATGACCGCCTCCACTCCCCCCGCCGTCCGCCAGCTGCGCCTCGTCGTCCAGGTGGACGACCTCGACGCGGCGCTCCGCTTCTACCGCGACACCCTCGGTCTGACCGAGCGCGCCGCCTTCGAGGGCGACGGCGACGCGCGCGTCGCGATCCTCGAGGCCGGCATCGCCACCCTCGAGCTGGCGAACCCCGCGCAGGTCCGGATGATCGACGGCCTCGAGACGGACGGCGACACGAGCGACCTCCTCCGCGTCGCCTTCGAGGTCGACGACGCCGCCGCCGCGACCGCGGCCCTCGCCGCCGCGGGCGCCGCGCTCGTCGCCTCCCCGCGGGAGACGCCGTGGCGCTCGCTGAACTCCCGCCTGCGCTCCCCCGACGGCCTGCAGCTGACGCTGTTCGAGGAGCTCGAAGCGGCGTCCGAGGACGGCGCGGACGACGAGCTCCTCGTCTGGCAGCGCGCCGTCGACCGGCTCGACGGCCTCGAGGATCCGGACGGTGTCGTCGAGCGGATGCGAGTGCTCGCCGCGCGCTACCCGGGCAGCGACGGAGTCGCGCACTTCGAGCTCGGCGGTGCCCTGGACAGCGCAGGCCACGAGGCGGAGGCGGCCGCGGAGTACGAGCGCGCCGTCGCCGCAGGCCTCGACGACGAGCGGCTCGCCCGGCTGAGCATCCAGTACGCATCGACCCTCCGGAACCTCGGCCGGACCGACGAGGCGATCGTCCTCCTCTCCTCCGCCCAGCAGCACCCGTCGATCGGTGCGGCGCGCGAGGTCTTCCTCGCGCTCGCTCTGCACAGCGCCGGTCGCACCGACGAGGCGCTGCGCACCGCCCTCGAGGCGCTCGCCCCGACGTTGCCGCGCTATCGCCGATCGGTCGCCGCGTACGCCGCCGACCTCACCGACTCGGCGCCGCAGACCTGAGACGGCCGGTCGCCGGACGGCGCGCCCACCGCCGCGGGTCCTCGGCCCTGCCTACTCCGCGAGCAGCGCGTCGATCTGACCCATCGCCTGGTTCATCCCCTCCTCCATGCCCATCTGCACCATCTGCTCGAGCTGCTCGAGGGTCTCGAAGGAGGAGCGGACGGTCATCCGGGTGCGTCCGTCCACCTCGGCGAGGGTGACCACCGCATGGGTGACCCCCATCGAGTCGTCCGGGTGCCCCTCCTCGTCGGCGAAGCCGTCGTCGAACTCGAGCCGCGTCGGCTCCTCGACCTTCGTCACCACCCAGTAGCCGCGGGCCTTCTCCCCGTCCGGCCCCGTCATGAAGTACCGGCTCCGCGAGCCCTCCACCGCCTCGTGCGTCTCGAAGGTCGCCGGCCAGGTCGGCGGTCCCCACCAGCGCTCGAGCCGCCGCGGATCCACCCAGATCCGCCACACCCGCTCGACGGGCGCCTCGAACTCGGCGGTGATGGTCATGGTCAGGTTCTCGATGTCCTTGACGGACTCCACGACGGTCATCCTGCACGTCCCTTCCTTCGTTCCTCCGGTGGTCGCACCTCGTCCTCGGCGAGGACGTCGGCGATGCGGTCGACGCGATCGCGCCAGAGCAGCTCGTAGGCCTCGAGCAGTCGCGCCGCCCTCCTGAGCGAGGCGACCTCTCCGCTCACGAGCTGCTCCCTCCCGCTGCGGCGCTTGCGGACAAGCTCCGCCCGCTCCAGCACCGCGACGTGCTTCTGCACCGCGGCGAAGGACATCTCGTAGCGTGCCGCGAGCACTGTCACGGACTGCTCCGCTTCCAGCACCCGTGCGACGATGTCGCGCCGCGTTTTGTCGGCCAGCGCCTGGAACAGCCGGTCGACGTCGCTCTCGTCCTCAATTTGTACAACCATTTGGTTGCACGTTACTCTCGCTCGTCCGAGGAGGCAAGAGCCGCCCTCGGCACCTCGTCACCCCGTGCTCTCCGCGCCGGTCACACGTGCGCCGCCGCCCGGTCCAGGGAACGCGTCGCGGAGTCGAGCACCCAGTCGGGCACGGCGCGGATCTCGAGCACCGACCGGTGGAGCCTCGCCAGCGAGTAGTGCGGGTCGATCCGGAGCGCCTCCTCGAGATGCCGGGTGGCGATCGAGGAGACGCCGAGCGCCCACCAGCACCAGGCGAGGACGGTCAGTACCGGCGGCCGCGCCTCGGCGGGCGCGAGCGCTGCCGCCCGAGCGAGCCGACCTGTCGCTCGCTCGGTCCGCTCGAGGTCCGGGCCGGGCCCCGTCCCCATCATCAGCGACGCGGAGAGCAGGTCGTGCGCGTCCTCGAGTCCCGCGTCGGCGTCGCCCTCGACGAGCTCGTCCATCGGGCGGCCGGTGCGCGCCTGCTCCCCCTCGAGCCGCTTCTGACGCCGCCGCTCCTCGATCGCCGTCTCGCAGCCGAGCGCGATCTGCAGGGTCGCCTGATCGCGCAGCGCCGGGGACTGCAGCACCCGGATGAGCGTGGCCTCCTGCCTCGGTGCCGGCGGGCCGTGCAGCCAGCGCTCGACCAGGCCGATCACGTCGTGCGCCCCCGAGGCAGGATGACGCACGATCGCCTCGACCGTCGCACGATCGGAGTCCGAGACCGTCGGCAGTGCGGCGAGCGCCGTCACGTCGAGCGGCTCGGGAGCCGCCGCGCGCGCGAGGACGCCGGTCGGGCTCTCCTCGATCTCGGCGAGCGGGCGCGGCTCGCGCGTCTCCTCGATCGAGGTGTAGCGCCCCCAGCCGTCGGCGGCGACGCAGGCCACGCCGACGATCCCGAGGTCGGTCCGTTCGAGCCGCCGGAGGACGGTGCGGCCGAGGTCGAGCAGCGGGATACCGCGCGCGGTCTCGTACCTCTGCCGCGTGTAGACGATGGCCAGCACCGCGGTCGCCCGGGAGATCGACGCCGTGAAGCGCTCGCACCGGCCCGCCAGCTGGTCGATCTCCGCTCGGCGCAGTCGGTGAGGGATCGGGAAGCGGAAACCGCCTCCCGCCCGGTTCCCGAGGAACGGGACGACGACGAGGGCGTCCTCCGGATGGAGGCCGATCATCGAGGGGACGGCGGCGAGCAGGTCGGGCAGCCCGCTCACGCGGAGGAGCTCCGGCTCCCGGGAGGGGCTGTGGCGGGCGGTGGCGAGGCGATCGGTAGGAGTCATGCGGCTACGGTCGTCGTCTCCCCGCCCGCCGTGGGAGCCGATCGGCCGATCCGTGGAGAGCCGCCGCACCTCATCCCCTGTGGAGGGACACCTCACCTCGACGCAGCGGCGTGCATCCGCTCGAGAGCCGCGCGCACCGCCGAGAGCGTGCCCGGATCTCCGTCCACCCGATGCTCCACCCCCACCGGGATCCAGACCAGTGCCGCGAGCAGACCGGCCACCGTCTCCGCCTCCACCGGCCAGCGCGTCCACCGAGCGCCGAGCGCGACGGATCCCGCCGACCACCGCCCGAAGACCCGCACCACCTCGTCGATCGGCATCGCCAGATCGACGACCAGCTCGTACCGCGCCGTCCGCCCGGACGACGCCACGAACGCCGCGGCGTCGTCCTCGGGGAGCCGCCGCGGCTCGAAGTGCACGCGGGTCTCGAGGAGCCGGCTCACCCGGTCGAGCCGGAACGTCCGCCAGTCCTCGCGCTGCCGGTCCCAGCCGACCAGCACCCAGGAGCGATGCGTGGACACCACCGCGTGCGGCTCGACGACGCGGTCGCTCTCGGCCCCGTCCGCCGCGACGTAGTGGAAGCGGAGCCGTTCGTGGTCGCGGCAGGCCAGTGCCATCCGGCCGAGGATCTCCGGCGGGATCGACGCGGCGCGCGGCCTGGCGGACCGGAGCACCCCGCCGACCGCGCTGACGCGCTCCCGCACAGCACTCGGCAGCACCTGCTCGAACTTCGCGAGGGCGCTCAGCGTCGTCCGCTCGCCGTCGGCGAGCCCCTCGTCGGCCGCGAGCCGGAGCCCGACCGCCACGGCCACGGCCTCGTCGTCGCTGAGGAGCAGCGGGGGGACGCGGCTGCCCGGCTCGAGCCGGTAGCCGCCGAGTGCGCCGCGGGTCGCCGCCACGGCATAGCCCAGCTCGCGCAGCTGCTCGATGTCACGGCGCAGAGTCCGCTCCGTCACGCCGAGGCGCGCCGCGAGAACCGGCCCCGACCACTGCCGATGGGTCTGCAGCAGGGCGAGCAGAGCGAGTGCGCGGGAGGTGGTCGCGGCCATGCCGACATCCTGCTCCTCCATCAGGACGTGAACCGACCTGATGCCGCTCTAGCGTCGACCCCGAGAGCTCAGCCGGGCGCTCGAAGGACACGGAGCAGGAGAGACACCATGGACATGAAGCTCGAGCTCGTCGCCGTTCCGGTGACCGACGTCGATCGCGCCAAGCGGTTCTACGTCGAGCGGATCGGCTTCGTCGCCGATCACGACCACACCGTGCACGAGGGGCTGCGCTTCGTGCAGCTGACGCCTCCCGAGTCTGCCTGTTCCATCGTTCTCGGCATCGGCATCACCGAGATGGTGCCCGGCTCGCAGAAGGGCCTGCAGATGGTCGTCGCGGACGCGGCGAAGGCCCGGGAGGAGCTGCTGGCTCGTGGCGCGGAGGTGTCCGAGGTCGACTCGCAGCCCTGGGGCGAGTTCGTGTACTTCGCCGATCCCGACGGCAACACCTGGGCACTGCAGCAGATCGTGATCCCGGATCTGTCGTAGCGGCGGCGCTCTCCTCGGCGGCCGGATCGGATTCTGAGACGATCCGCGCCCGCCCGACACTGTCAGAGTGAGAGGGAGAGGAGGTCCGCGAATGACGCCCACTCAGGAGAGCACGTCTGTCGGGGGAACGACGGCCGCGCAGAAGTCGGCGAGGCCGTCCGAGCCGCCGCGAGAGCCGCCGTCGGAGCTGCCGCCGGAGGAGACCGACGCGGAACTCGTCCGCCGCGCGGCGGCCGGCAGCGAGCTCGCCTTCCGCTCGCTCTATCGCGCCTACGTCCGCCCGGTCTACTGGCTCGCGCACGGGATCCTCCGCGACCCCCGGGACGCCGAGGACGTCGCGCAGGAGACCTTCGTCCTCGCCTGGAGTCGACTCGGCGGGCTCGAGCTGGTGAGCGATTCCCTCCTCCCCTGGCTCGCGACGATCTGCCGCTTCCAGGCGGCCAACCGCCTCCGCTCCCGCCTCCGCGACCGGGAGCGGACCGTCGAGGCCGACGACCAGACGCCCTCGCCGCACGACCTCGAGCAGCAGATCGTCACCGCCGCACTCGCCGAGGCGATCCTCCGCGAGACGGCCGGGCTCGCCGAGCTCGACCGCGCGATCTTCCGCCTCTGCGCCACCGAGGGGCGCGGGTACGAGGAGGCCGCCGTCACCCTGGGCGTCTCGCACGCCACCGTCCGCAACCGCCTGTCGCGTGTCCGTCGACGCCTCCGACTCGTGGTCGACGACTTCCGAGGAGCCGAGACGTCATGACCGAACCCACCGAAGTGCGCAGCGACGAGCTCCCGGCCCCCGAGCGCCGACCCTCCGATCCGCCGGCGCCCGAGCTCGACGATCTCGACGATCTCGACGACGACCGCGTGTCGGCACTCGAGGCGCGCGTCTTCCGCGCCGTCGCAGCCGCCCGCCGCGAGCGGGGAACCCGTCGCCGACGCGTCGCCGCGATCGGGAGTGTCGCCGCGGGCCTCCTCGTGATCGCCGTCGTCGTCGGCCCCCTGGTTGGAGGCGGTGCCGGAGTGGGGTCCGCTTCGAGCGCGGCAGGGTCCTCGAGCGAGGCAGGCGGTCTCGACTTCGGGCAGTCGGGAGCGGAGTCCGCACCGCAGTTCGTCGACGGCTCGGCACCGGGCGCGGCGGAAGCGCCCGGCGACGCGTCCGCGGAGGGGACCGGCCGGGAGGTCGTGTCCACGGCGAACGCGACGCTCGAGGCAGACTCCGTCGCCGATGCGATCGCGGCGCTCAGCGCGACCGCCGCCGAGCTCGGCGGCTACGTCGAGAGCTCCAGCATCAGCTCCAGCACCCTCGAATCGGCGGCCGGAACCGATCCCGCGCTCGACCCGTCGCAGTACGCGCCCCTGCCGGAGGGCGCGGGGAGCGTCTCGATCCGGGTCCCCGCCGACCGGCTCGCCGACGCTCGAGAGTCGCTGGCGGCCCTCGGCACGGTGACCGGCTCGTCGATCGACCGGCGCGACGTGACCACCCAGGCGATCGACCTCCGCGCGCGGGTCGACGCCGCCCAGGCCTCCGTCGACCGGCTGACCGAGCTGATCGCCCAGGCCGGCAGCCTCGCGGACCTCCTCGCCGCGGAGTCCGCCCTCGCCGATCGCCAGGCCTCGCTCGAGTCCTCCCAGGAGCAGCTCGCCGCCCTCGAGGGCCAGGTGTCGCTGGCGACCCTCGCGGTCACCGTCCTTCCGGGGTCGTCGCCCGTCACCGCCGAGCCCACCGGCTTCCTCGACGGCCTCCTCGCGGGCTGGAACGGTCTGGTCGTCGCCGCGAACGGCGCCCTCATCGGCCTCGGCTTCCTCCTGCCCTGGCTCGCCGTCGTCGCCGTGGTCGCGCTCCTGGTGGTGGCCGTCCGCCGTCGTCGCGGGCCGCCCACCGGCGCGCCGACGTCGGGTCGGCCGGGCCCCGATCGGAGCAAGGGCGCCGACGGAAGCACGGTCGAGAGTGCGGGCAGTGGCAGGAGCCGGGCCGCCGGAGAGTGACCGCGCCGCGAGCAGCGGCGACGTCAGCCGCGCAGCACCTTCGTCATCGCCTTGCCCTTCGCCAGCTCGTCGACCAGCTTGTCCAGCCAGCGGATCCGCTGCATCAGCGGATCCTCGACGCTCTCGACGCGCACGCCGCAGACGACCCCTGTGATCAGAACCGCGCTCGGATTCATGGGCGCCGCGGCGAAGAAGTCCTCGAAGGTCGTCCCAGCCTCGACGTGGCGGTGCAGCTCCTCGTCCGAGAAGCCGGTCAGCCACACGATCACCTCGTCGACCTCGGCCCTCGTCCGCCCCTTCCGCTCGGCCTTCGCCACGTAGTGCGGGTACACGGAGGCGACGCTCGTCGTGAAGATCCGGTGCATGCGTCGAAGGGTAGCCCTCGCGGCGGCCGTCCCTCCAGGTCCGCGGCCTCAGCGATCGGCACGCCGCGCCGCCGATGTCCGCCGCGCCGCTATCCTCCCGGAGTGCCGTCGCGTCGCGAATCGCTGCACACCGCGTCACCTCACCAGAGAGAACCACCGTGAGCCTCCTCCGCACCAAGTCCGTCGAGCAGTCCATCGCCGACACCGACGAGCCCGAGACCCGCCTCAAGAAGTCGCTGAGCGCCCTCGACCTCACCGTCTTCGGCGTCGGCGTCGTGATCGGCGCCGGCATCTTCACGCTCACCGGCCGCGCCGCGCACGACATCGCCGGCCCCGCGATCGTGCTGAGCTTCGTCGTCGCCGCCTTCGCCTGCGCGCTCGCGGCCATGTGCTACGCGGAGTTCGCCTCCACGGTGCCGGTCTCCGGCTCCGCCTACACGTTCTCCTACGCCTCGCTCGGCGAGCTCTTCGCCTGGATCATCGGCTGGGACCTCATCCTCGAGCTGTTCCTCGGCGCGAGCGTGGTCGCCCAGGGCTGGAGCGCCTATCTCGGCTCCTTCCTCGGGCAGCTCGGCATCGTCCTGCCGGAGGCGATCTCCTACGGCGGCGTCGTCGACGTCCCCGCGATCCTGCTCGTGCTCGTGCTGGGCGCCCTGATGACCTTCGGCATCAAGGAGTCGCTGCGCGTCAATCTGGTGCTGGTCGCCGTGAAGCTCTTCATCGTGCTGTTCGTCATCATCGCCGGGCTGCAGTTCATCAACGTCGGCAACTACTCGCCGTTCATCCCGCCCGCGGAGGCGTCGCAGGCCGCGTCCGGCCTCGCCCAGCCGCTGCTGCAGTTCCTCTCCGGCATCGAGCCGGCGACCTTCGGAGTCGGCGGCATCATCGCCGGCGCCTCGCTGGTCTTCTTCGCCTACATCGGCTTCGACGTCGTCGCGACCACCGCCGAGGAGACCCGCAACCCGCAGCGCGACATGCCCATCGGCATCATCGCCTCGCTGATCATCTGCACGGTGCTCTACTGCGCCGTCGCCCTCGTCGTCACCGGCATGGTCCCCTACCGCGAGCTCGACCCGTCCGCCGCCCTGGCGAACGCCTTCGCGTACCACGGCCAGACCTGGATGGCGACCGTCATCTCCGCCGGCGCCGTCGCCGGGCTCACCACCGTCGTGCTGACCCTGCTCATCGGAGCCACCCGCATCATCTTCGCGATGTCGCGCGACGGCCTGCTCCCCCAGCGCCTCGCGAAGGTGCACCCGCGCCTGCGCACCCCGTGGGTCACCTCCGTCGTCGTCACGATCATCGTCGCCCTGCTGGCCGGCCTCACCCCGATCGGTGTCCTCGAGGAGATGGTCAACATCGGCACCCTCTCCGCCTTCGTCCTGGTCTCCGTCGGCGTCATCGTCCTCCGCCGCAAGCGCCCCGAGCTCAAGCGCGGCTTCCGCGTCCCGCTCAACCCCTGGCTCCCCGGCCTCTCCGCCCTGATCTGCACCTACCTGATGCTCAACCTCTCCATCGAGACCTGGCTGCGCTTCCTGATCTGGCTGGCCATCGGCTTCGCGATCTACTTCGCCTACTCCCGCTCCCACGCGAAGCTCGGGCGCTAGGCCTGGACTCCTCTTCGAAGGGGTTCCGCGCCGACCCGACGCGACGTGCCGCGCCCGACCGGCGTGGAAAGCGATCATCACGCGCCAAGGCGAGCAAACCTCTTTTCAGGCCGAGGCAGCGCTTCTACTCTTCCCGTGACGTAGCCGACCGCTACGTGTACCGGCTCGAAGAAGGAGAAGCCCATGTCCGCAGTACTCGACACGATCGACCTCGAAGCAGAGCTGCAAGTGCTCTGTGATCCCGAGAGCAGCCGTCTCGCGCGATTCACCGCCTCGTTCCATGAGTTCCGTGACTCCCTCGCTCCTGAGGAGCGCGACTACCTCGACTTCATTCGGCGTGCCGCCGATGTGGCCGTCGCGGAGCACGGTCGATCCCTGAGCGACGATGTCGACGCGTTCGAGGCCCGGATCGAGGCGATGCTCGGCGACGACTACATCGCGCCGGAGATGGGCGGAATCATCATCCGCACCACCGTGGTTCTGAAGTGCGCGACGTGGCTGCTCAAGTGCTGAAGGCCCTCACCGAGACCGCCGCCGCAAGTCACCCGTAGTCGAAGCGCAGTCAGAGAGAGGAAGACCCGTGGTCGAAGGATCGCCGTTCTCGTGGGCGGAGTACCTCGCCGGTATCGGTGCCGACGGCGCTCCTTCGACCCCGCTCGCCCAGCAGCGGAACGACCTGGTTCTCGCCCGTGTACCCGGCGGGCGCGAACTGGTTCTCAAGCGGGGACGGAAGAGAACGGAGGCAGGAGACGGCGCGCTCCTCTCCGAAGGTCTGACCTACCAGCTGCTGAAGGAGCTGGGAGTCGCCGACATCGCTCCCCGGTGCATCCTTCATGATCGGGAGCACGACGTGCTGGTCCTCGAACACCTGCCGGGGAAGACCGCCCGCGAGGGGTGGCAACAGGTCTCGGAGGAGCCCCAGGAGTGGGCTCGAGTGGGCTCGACCCTCGCTCATCTGCATCTCAGCTCGAGCATCTGGCCCGCCTGGGCCGGACGCCTTCTCGGCGAGTACCGCGATCTGATTCCGAGCGCCGAGCCCATCACTCCGCGGGAGCTCGTTCGAGCGACGCCCGGTCAGCTCCGGACGATGAGCCTCATCCAGGCGGACGAACAGGTCGGTGTGCGCCTGGAAGAATTGGCATCGACGCCGCCGAGCTGCCTGATCCACGGGGATCTCCGTCTGGACAACGTCCTACTCGACCCGCCAGGCAGGCCCAGGCTGATCGACTTCGAATTGGCCAGGATCGGCGATCCGCTCTTCGACCTCGGCACGCTGGTCGGCTCGATGATCGAGCGAGCTGCCTCAGCACGGCCGCAGGAGGACGACGAGCGTGCATCGCAGCTCATCGAGAGAGCCGCCTCCTCTTGCTCGGACCAGGTGCAAGCAGTCGTAGCCGGGTACAGAGCGACTGCCCGGCTCTCCGGGAGCCCGATACGAGACCCGGAGGAGCATCTCTCGCTCCTGGCCAGTCATGCGGGCGTACACCTCCTCCACCGATCGGGAGCGCTGGCCCAGCTGCTTCACGGCGAGACCCGTCAGGGCCGCCTCTACGCCCTTCTCGGCTGCATGATCCTCATGAACCCGTCGACGCTTCTGCGTCCGCTCGGTCTGGACGCGTCGTACCTCTGGCAGCGGAATCGGGAGCGGACCCGTGATTGACCATCTCGTGTCCGAGCTGCTGCAGAATCGCGCACATCTCCCGATCCATGAGGAGTCCCGCCTGACGGAGTCCATCTACCAGCTGGTGCACCTCAGGCGACGTCAACGGTTCGAGTCCCCCTCGGACACCGGTCCCACCTTCGCCTCGGAAGCGGTGTTTGGAATGGTCACGCGGCGCGAGCCCGGCTGGGTTCGCCTCCCCGCTCCGGAGCGCGAGGCACCGGTCTTCGTCCGCAACGGACTGCAACTCTCCATCGGACTCGAGCAGGTCCAGCGAGACGGCTCGCTGAGGCTTCCTGCCGTGCGGGACAGTTACACCCCTGGATTTGCAGCCCTCCTGAGCGAGAACGACCCGCCGAGGACGGGAACTCGTATCTATCTGGCGATCGCCGAGGAGCACGTGCACACCGTGGGCAGGATTCTGGCGTCTCGACTACCAGCGGTCTCCTCTGGCTATGTCGTCAAAGTCCTCGCGGAGCGGGGCGAGTACCCGCGGCCGGACTCGTTCACGATCTTCCTCGCGGACAGCGATCGAGATCCGGCTCTTCGGATGATCGCGGACTGTGAGTTCGACCGTTACACCGACAGATCGTGTCGACGGTCCCTCTTCGCCGAGGCCGGTCCGGGTGGGAGCGCCTGGATGGAAGGAGCTGCGGGTGTCAGCGCAGGCGAATCCCGTGCCGCCTGCGCGGCGACGGCACTGCACGCGCACCCCGACGTCGGCGAGGCCGCGCTGCGTGAGGCACTCCGCTCGGAGTTCTCCCGACGAGGCTTCGACCCGGATCATCCGCATCTCCTTCTTCGGGAGGGTCGCCATGGCTAGCGTCGACCGCCTGCTGCTCGGCGTGTCAGGTTCTCCGGCGGTCCTCTCGGTCCTGCCTGTGCTGGCGGCCGCGCGAGGCTCGCTCGTCGGCAGCTACAGCGTGGTGATGACTCCGTCGGCTTGCCTCCTGGTGTCACCGACGACGGTCGGATCGCTCCTCCACGCCGAGGTGTTCGTCGAAACGTTCGCCCTCACTCGCGGAGAGCCCGCGCACCGATGGCTCGCTTCGCACTGCGATGCCGCCCTCGTCGCACCGGCGACCGCCAACACCCTGAGCGCACTGGCCCATGGCTCCACCGGAACTCTGCTGACGCTCACACTCGCGAACGTGAACGCGCCCGTCGGTCTCGTGCCGGCACTCAACGAGGACATGCTGGCGAGACCGGCGATTCGGCGGTGCGTCACCCTCCTCGATTCAGACGGTTTCGTCTTCGTGTCGGAGGAGCCGGTCGCCGCCACCGACCTCACGGGCCGCGCTCAATCCGGCGTCAGCAAGCACGGGCTTCGCAGACTGATCGTCCAACTGGGTCGACTCGCGAGCGTCCAGCGCGATCATGACTGACCGGGAAATCGATTCTCGCGGCGAGCAGGCGGAGCGGCTGCTGACGCCCGACCTGCTGCGTGGATTCGGCACCCTCCTCGTCGTCCTCACGAACGTTCCGCTGATCCTCACTCCGATCCGCTACCAGCTCGTCGCCGGACGGACCCCCTTCACCGGAGACCTCACGGATGATCTCGCCGTCGCGGTCTTCCTCGCCGTGCCGACGATGACGGGGATGGGGATGTTCGTGCTCGCTATGGGACCGGGCCTGGCGGATCTCCTGCAGAGACCCGGCGGCCATCGGCGCACGGCGCGACGGCTCGTCGTGCTCGGCATGCTGGGTCTCCTGCACGGCCTGCTCGTCTGGTGGGGCGACGTGCTCTTCTACTACCTGCTGGCCGGCTTGGTCGCGCTGCAGTTCCGGCACCGGCCACCGCGAGCACAGTTGGCGATCGGAATCTCCATCACGCTGCTTCCACTCATCCTGACTGTCGCCGACGCCTTCGCCCGCGGAGGCGTCGTTCGACCTGAGATTACCGATGCGCTGAGCAGCGCCGCCTCGATGTACGAGTCTCTGGGCGACCGAGCCCTCTCGGCCTACACCTCGCAGGACTTCGACGCCGTCAGCGGGCAACGCCTCGTCGATTGGGTGACGTACGCGGAGGATTTCGCGCTGATCGGCGGAGTTCAACTCGCCGGACTCTTCCTCGTGGGCATCGCCCTCGCCCGATTGCGCAGAGAAGACGGCCTTCACGGCCGCTTCGCGCGGGCCGCTCTCGGCCTGAGCAGCGCCATCGCCCTGGGGGCCTACGCCTTTCAGCTCTCCATCCAGCTCTTCCTCCCCACGGACACGGGGCTGCTGAGCGCTCTTGCAGCCTGCTGTCAGGTCGCCGCGCCTCCTGCTCTCGCCGTCGTGATCTACCTTCTCCTCTCGCGCAACGAAAGCCGGCTGGCGCGTATCCGTACCTTGACGTGGTTCGCGGTCGCGGGCCGATACTCGCTCTCGATCTACTTCTCGACGAGCGTCCTCTGCGCGGGGCTGGCGTACGGGCTGGCCCTTTACTCGCGTGTGCCTTTCGCCCTGTCGATGGTCATCGCTCTGGTGACCCACGGGACACTCGTCCTCGCCTGTCAGGTCCTCGCTAGGCGCGGTCTGAGCGGCCCGGTCGAGCGGATGTATCGCGTCCTCGCCGCGTCTGCGCCGTGGCCCCGCACGTCCAATAGAGAGCTGACCGCCGGCAGGAATCCGTCCACAGATCATGAAAGGTGAAGCGAATGGATCGCATCGCAGAGTTCCGGGCAGTGATGGCTGTCGCCGAGGGAGCAGCGCAGCAGGAGGGAGTGGCTGTGTCTGTGGTGCACGTGGCGTTCGCCGCGGCGACGACGACCGGGATCCAAAACAGCACCGCCCTCGCGGTGCAGGCCTTCGGCAACGCACGCGGCTGGGGAGCAGCGGCGGTACGGCGACCCGTCCGCGATCGGCTCCTCCCTCGTCGGCGGGTGCACTACGACGACGCTGTCCGCCGGGCCGTCGAAAAGGCCGCAGCGAGCGGATCGCCGGACATCCGGTCGATGCTCCGGTCGATTCTGGCGGAGGGAGGGCTCGACCCGCTGCGTGAGCCGGTCGAACGTTCCGGCGGCGACCTCGGGCAATGGCTGGCCGCTGATGACTGACGGCGGCACACATCGCACGATCCTCGAGGTCCAGGGGCTCGGCAAGACGATGGGCGCGGTGGACGTGCTCCGCGACGTCTCCTTCACGATCGACGCCGGCGAGGTGGTCGGACTCGTCGGACCCAACGGCGCCGGGAAGACCACCCTCATGCGCACCCTCGCCGGACTGTACGAGCCCTCGCGGGGCAGTGCGCTCGTCCTCGGTCACGCAATCGGCACGACGGGGGCTCGACGAGCCCTCAGCCTCATGCCGGAGGAGCCGGACCTGTACCCGGGTCTGAGCGTTGTGGAGCACGTCCGGCTGATCGAGCGGCTGAGCGGCTCACCCCGGAACGAGTCGCTCGGACCGTCGCTCCTGGAGCGCTACGGACTGAGCGACAAGCAGGACCTCCTCCCCCATCAGCTCTCGCAGGGGATGCGCCGCAAGCTCGCTCTCGTTCTTGCGCTGCTGAAGGGCGCCGGGCTCCTCCTGCTGGACGAGCCGTTCAACGGCCTCGATGCCGTCTCGGTGCGCGAGCTCCGGAACGAGGTCCGGCGGCTGGCCGAGGAAGGCTGCGGCGTGCTGCTCTCCATGCACGGGTTGACCGAGCTGGAGCGCATCGCCGATCGAGCGGTGATCCTGCACGCCGGGAGGATCGCGCACATTGCGCGTCTCGGGCGCGACGATCTCGAGGGGCAGCCGCCTCTGGAGGACGTCTATCTCCGTGTTGTGGGAGCTCTTCGCGATGACGACCACTGAACGAACGCGGCGTCTTCCCC
This sequence comes from Rathayibacter sp. VKM Ac-2929, assembly GCF_022815495.1. Classification (NCBI taxonomy): domain Bacteria; kingdom Bacillati; phylum Actinomycetota; class Actinomycetes; order Micrococcales; family Microbacteriaceae; genus Rathayibacter; species Rathayibacter sp. VKM Ac-2929. The sequence goes on along the minus strand of NZ_JALGRV010000004.1, from coordinate 17,904 downwards.
TTGCAGGAGCGCTCGCTCTCTCCCGGGCCTACCTGCGCATCCGCATCCGCAGCACCACGGCCCTCGTGACGAATCCCCTCGCGATCGTCGTCCTCGTGATCGCTGCGTCGAGCGGCGTCTGGCTCCTGGTTCGGGGTGGGGCCGGCGGCTCTCCGACGGAGTCGCCCCCCACGCGGATCGCGGGATTCGTCCTCGGTCTCTCTCTGATCGTGGTGTCACTGACAGCGCAGCGGGGTTCGCCGCTGCGGTTGCAGCCCGCGGACGTGTCCTGGGTGCTGCAGAGCCCGAGTGGTCCGCGCATCGTCGTGGTGGTGCATGCGGTCGCGACCGCGGCGATCGCGTTCGCCAGTACCTCCGCGGCGTCGGCGACGGCGCTGCTTCTCCGTGGCGAGCCGGTCGCGTGGGGCGTGCTCTCGGGGTGCGCGATGACGGCCGTCCTCCTCCTGGTTCGGGCGACGTCCCTGACCAGCCACCTCCTCGGAAGAATCATCCGGCCTGATCGGCGCCGTTACGCGCTGACCTGCGTCCTCGCCGCAGGCGCGGTCTGGATCGCCCTCGGGGTGCAGTCGCTGCTCGTGGGCGAGGACTCCATCGGGTCGGCCGCGATGAGCGCCGCCGGGCTCTTCTTCGAGGTGATCCTCGCGCCCGAGGCGAGCGGACTCGCGCACGCCTCCGCCACCATCGGCGTCCTCCTGCTGTCGAGCATCGCCGTCGTTCTGCTCGTCCGGCGAGCCGGAATCTTCGTCGAACCCGCGGTCGAGGAGAGCATCCTCGCGAACCAGCTCACCCGAGTCCTCTCCGGCGAGTCGAACCGGACTCTTTCCGGCCGGGGCTACGCCGTCGGCCGTCCCTCATGGACGCGATGGCCCGACTCCGCGGTCGGCGCGGTCCTCGTGTGCCACCTGGCACAGACTCGGCGCCGGCGCTGGCAGGAGCCCCGCACTGCGCTCGCCCTCCTCGCCGTGGCGGTGCTCTCCAGCCTGCTGCGGGACAGCGTGCCGATGCCGCTGGGCGGACTTCTCCTCGTGCTGATCCTCGCGCTTCCGGGTCCGTCTCAGGCGACCGCGCAGGACCTCGACCACCAGCACCTTCCGCTCTCCGACGTCTCGATCGCCCGAGCCGGATTCGCCGGTGTCGGGCTTCACGCCCTCCTCTCGTCGGCCGTGTCGCTGCCCGCCGTCGTTCTCTGGGCCTCGGTGTACTTGCACGGGATCGGCTGGGGTCTGCTCGCAGTCCTTCCTCTCGCGCTCTGCTGCACGAGCGCTGCGCTCGCGGGGATCGGATCACGCGCCTTCTCGGATCTGCTTCTCGGTCGGGTGGTCGCGGCGGTCGCGCTCACCATGCTGCCGGTGGCCGGCGCCGCCTCCAGCCTTGCGCTCCACGGCCAGGAGAACGACGCACTCCGTGTCCTGGTGACTCTCTCCGCCGCACTGCTGATCTCCTGCCTACTCTCCTCCGGTCTTGCCTGGGCCGTCCTCGAGTCCGCCAGACCTGCCCGATCGTCACGCGCACCCGGGGTCTAGGGTGCAGTCATGCCCCGTGCCATGGCCGACCTCGACTTCCGCCGGCAGCAGTGGGAGCAGCGCTACGCGCCCCACGTCGCCCCGATCAACCGCTGGATCGACGAGCTGCGGAATCCGTACGACCGCGGCTGGCTCCCCTACGTCGCTACCCTGCACGGCGGCACCGAGGCGCGGGTGCTGAGCATCCTCCGCGACCCGGGCCCCGGCACTCGGGACGGCGCGGGCAGCGGGTTCCTCTGCACGGAGAACGACGACGGCTCCGCCGAGCAGATGTCGCGCCTCCTCATGGACGTCGGACTGTCGCCGTTCGATCTCCTGCCCTGGAACGCCTACCCCTGGTACATCGGCAAGGCGCCGACCGCGGAGCAGCTCGACGCGGGGATCCCGACCGTCCTGCACCTGCTCGACCTCGCACCGAGCATCGACGTCGTCCTGCTGCAGGGCGCCGACGCCGACCACGGCTGGCGCCGCCTGCTCCGGCTGCACCCGGGCATCGAGCGCGAGCGCGGCCTGGCCGTTGTGCGCACGTTCCACCCCTCGCAGCAGGCCCTCTTCACGAAGGACCCGATCGAGCGGGCGGCGCGGGTGGCTCGCCGCGAGGCGGCCTTCGCGGAGGTCGCGGAGCTGCTGCGCTGAGCGGCTCGGCACGCGCGCACAGCGGCGCCAGAAACGACGAAGCCCTGACGAGTGCTGTCCGCGATCGGACATCCCATCAGGGCTTTCTGTCGGGCTGACAGGATTTGAACCTGCGACCCCTTGACCCCCAGTCAAGTGCGCTACCAAGCTGCGCCACAGCCCGTGGCAGTCCGGACCGAGGCCCGGGCAACTCGACTACCTTAGCGGATCGCGGGGCCGAGAGTGAAAACGACCGACGCTCGGCGCCCGTAGAATCGCTGAGGCGGTGCGCGCCGGGCGGACCGGAGCGCGCGCCCTACAGGAGGCAGCAGCAGTGGACGCGCGGCAGAAGCGATCGCAGGTGGCCCTGCACCGAGCCATCATCGATCTGGCGACTGCCAGGGACGTCTCCAGCCTCACGGTCTCCGAGATCACCGATCGTGCCGGCGTCAATCGCTCCACCTTCTACGCGCACGCGACCTCGGCCGCCGAGCTGCTCTGTGCGGCACTCGCCGACGAGCTCGACGCGATCCGCGACGAGTATCTCTCCACCCTCCGCACCGGCGCGGCGACCGACGCGACCATCCGCCAGGGCACCGCGCGGATCCTCGCTCACCTCGAGACGCGCCGCGACCTCTACCTGCGGGCGTTCGATGCTCCCGGCGGCGACTCGGGTGTCCGGGCGATGCTCGCGCTGCACTTCCGCGCGGCCGTCCTCGCGACGCTCGAGACCGGGACGCTGCAGCTGCCCGACGGCGACGACATCACCGCGTTCCTCGCGGACGGCACCGCCTCCTTCCTCGCCGCCGGTTCGACCGGCCTGATGGAGGCGTGGCTGCGGCTCCCCGAGCCGCGCACTCCCGAGACCTACCTCGCGGCGTACCGGCGGCTGCTGCCGTCCTGGTGGCCGTTCGCCACGCAGGACTGACGCCCGCGGGCATCGATCCGTCACGAGTGGTCGGGTCGGCGCGCGGAGCACGACCGTTCCTGACCGATCGATCGCCGGATGCGCGGGCGGGGGTGGATCTCGATACGCCCGCTCCGCGGACTACTCGATCAGCATGCTCCGGCACGCAGAACGACGAGCCGGAGCCGCCGCGACAGAACGTGTCAGCGCGCGCGCTTCTCCCGCACGCGCATGTTGACGTTCACCGGCGAGCCCTGGAAGCCGTAGATCTCGCGCAGGCGGCGCGCGATGTAGCGCCGGTAGCCCGGGTCGAGGAAGCCGGTGGTGAACAGCACGAATGTCGGCGGGCGCGAGGACGCCTGGGTGCCGAACAGCACGCGGGGCTGCTTGCCGCCGCGCAGGGGGTGCGGGTGCGCCGCGGTGAGCTCGGCGAGGAACGCGTTGAACTTGCCGGTCGGGATGCGGGTGTCCCAGGACTCGAGGGCGAGCTCGAGCGCGGGCACCAGCTTCTCGAGGTGACGCCCGGTCTTCGCCGAGATGTTCACGCGCGGAGCCCACGCCACGTGCGCGAGGTCCTTCTCGATCTCGCGCTCGAGGTAGCGGCGGCGCTCGTCGTCGAGGAGGTCCCACTTGTTGAAGGCGAGCACGAGCGCGCGGCCCGACTCGAGCACCAGGTCGATGATGCGGACGTCCTGCTCCGAGATCGGCTCGGAGACGTCGATCACGACGACCGCGACCTCCGCCTTCTCGAGCGCGGTCGAGGTGCGCAGCGACGCGTAGAAGTCGGCGCCCTGCTGCAGGTGCACGCGGCGGCGGATGCCCGCCGTGTCGACGAAGCGCCAGATCTTGCCGGCGATCTCGACCTGCTCGTCGACCGGGTCACGGGTGGTGCCGGCCAGCTCGTTGACGACGACCCGCTCCTCCCCCGCGGCCTTGTTCAGCAGGCTGGACTTGCCGACGTTCGGGCGGCCGAGGATGGCGACGCGGCGCGGGCCGCCGACCTCGCGCTTGGCGACGAGCGACTCGAGCGGCAGCTTCTCCAGCACCGTCTCGAGCAGGTCGGCGACGCCGCGGCCGTGCACGGCCGAGACGGGGTGGGGCTCACCGAGGCCGAGCGACCACAGTGAGGCGGCGTTCGGCTCCTGGCGCACGTCGTCGACCTTGTTGGCCGCGAGGAACACGGGCTTCCTGGTCTTGCGGAGCAGCTTCACGACGTGCTCGTCGGTCGCGGTCGCGCCGACGTTCGCGTCGACCACGAAGATGACGGCGTCGGCAAGGTCGATCGCGATCTCAGCCTGCATCGCGACGGAGGCGTCGATGCCGCGGGCGTCGGGCTCCCAGCCGCCGGTGTCGACGACGGTGAACTGGCGGTCGAGCCAGTCGGCCTTGTACGAGACGCGGTCGCGGGTGACGCCGGGGGTGTCCTCGACGACGGCCTCGCGGCGGCCGAGGATGCGGTTGACCAGCGCCGACTTGCCCACGTTGGGCCGGCCGACGATCGCCACGACCGGCAGCGCCGGGAGGTAGCGGATCTCGTCGGGGTCCTCGCTGGCGTACTCGAGGAGGTCGCGGTCCTCCTCGTCGAGGTCGTAGTCCTCGAGTCCGCTGCGCAGCGCCTGGGCGCGCGAGGAGGCGAGCTGCTCGTCGAGGTCGCCGAGGCGCTCGACGAGGTCGTCGTCTCCGAAGTTCAGCTCGTCGTCACCGACGTGCGTGTCCTGTGCCATGACCGGCCCTTGCTCTCGAAGTTCGGACCTCGGCGATGACCGCATCGACGGTCTGCTCGAAGTCGAGGTGAGTGGAGTCGAGAAGAGTGACTCCGTCTGCGGCGTTCATGAAGTCCACCACCTGGGAGTCGGCGCGGTCCCTGGACCGCAGTGCCTGACCCGTCGCTTCAGCGGATTGCGTGGTGACTTCGCGCGAACGCCTCGCCATCCTAGCCTCTTCGCTCGCCGTCAGGAGGATCCGCACCCCGGCGGTCGGCGCCACGACCGTCGTGATGTCGCGCCCCTCGACGATGATGCCGGCCTTCCGGGTCTCGCCGATGATGCGGCGGAACAGCAGCGTGATCCGCCGGCGCACCTCCGGGACCTTCGCCACGGCCGAGACCTGACCGGTCACCCGGGGCTCCCGGATCGCGGCCGTGACCTCGGTCCGGCCGACCCAGACCGAGTAGGACTCGGGGTCGGTGCCGATGGAGTAGTCGAAGCCGTCGAGCGCGTCGACGATCGCGTTCTCGTCGGCGAAGTCGAGCCCGGTGTCGAGGCCGTGCCAGGCGAGCGCGCGGTACGCGGCGCCGGTGTCGAGGAACTCGAAGTCGAGCCGTCGGGCCGCCTCGCGCGAGACGCTCGACTTGCCGCTGCCGGCCGGTCCGTCGATCGCGACGACGACCGCGTCGCCGAAGTCGGGCACGTCGTCGGTGTGCGAGCCGCTCGCGCGCTCGGGCGCCGCTCCCCCGTCCTCCGGGATGCTCTGCTGCGCGCGGCGGGCGGGCGTCATCCGGTTCAGACCGCCCTCCTGCCTGTTCTGCTCCGTGCTCATCCGGCGATCCTCCAGCCGCGTGCGGTCAGTTCCTCGGTCAGCGGGCCGACGGCCTCCGGCACCACCGAGATCTCGGCGAGGCCCACGCGGCGCCCCTCCGCATGCTCGAGGCGCACGTCCTCCAGGTTGACCCCGGCCTCGCCGATCTCGACGAACAGCCGGGCGAGAGTGCCCGGGGTGTCGTCGACGAGGACGATCAGGGTGGAGAAGCGCTGGTCCTGGCCGTGCTTGCCGGGCAGGCGGGCGACGCCGGCGTTGCCCGCGGCGAGGTGCTCGGCGAGCAGGCGGCGGGCACCCGGGGCGTCGAGGTCGCGCAGGGCGTCGGCGACCGCGGCGACGTCGTCACGGAAGGCGTCGAGCACGGCGACCACGTGCTCGCGGTTCGCGCCGAGGATCTGCACCCACAGCTCCGGGGCGGAGGCGGCGAGCCGCGAGACGTCACGGACTCCCTGGCCCGCGAGCCGCAGGGCGTCGTTCGGCGCGTCGACGAGCCGCTGCCCGAGCAGGGAGGAGATCACCTGGGGCGCGTGCGAGACGAGGCCGACCGAGCGGTCGTGCTCCTCCGGGCCCATCTCGATGATCGAGCCGCCGAGGTCCAGCGCGAGCGCCTCGACGCGGGCGAGTGCGTCCGCGGGCGTCTCGCCGTCGCGGCAGATCACCCAGGGCCGTCCGACGAAGAGGTCGCCGCGGGCCGCGACCGGGCCGCCGCGCTCGCGACCGGCCATCGGGTGCGAGCCGATGTAGCGGCTGAGGTCGAGGCCGCGGGCGCGCAGCTCGCGCAGCGGCTGCATCTTGACGCTCGCCACGTCGGTGACGACCGCCTCGGGGAACGCGGCGAGCTCGCGCTCGACGACGCCGGCGACGACGTCCGGCGGCACGCAGACCACGATCAGCACGGGCCGGTCGCCCGCGGAGGCGGCGCGGCCGGCCCCGTAGTCGATGGCGAGCGAGAGGCTGGCGGGCGAGGCGTCGTCGAGGACGACGTCGACCCCGCGCGAGGCGAGGCCCAGGCCGATCGACGCGCCGAGCAGGCCGGAGCCGACCACCCGCACCGTCCCCGTCGTCCGCATCGCGGGCGGGGCGGGGTGCAGGAGCTCGTTCACCCCGACAGCCTACCGATCAGGCCGACGCCGCTTGTCCTGGCCGCTGCGCCGCACACCGGAGTCGGGCCGCTCGGCACCGTTCGCGGAGGGGCGTCGCCGGTCCTGCGGCGGCGTCGCGCGGTCGTCGGCGCGCAGCGCATCGGAGGGGCGCTCGCGCGGCCGCTCGTCGCGACGGCGCTCGTCCGAGCGACGCTCGCCGCGGTCGTCGGCGCGACGCTCGGGCCGCTCCTCGGAGCGACGGACCGGGCGATCGTCCGAACGGCGCTCGGGCCGTTCGTTCGACCGGCGCACGGGGCGGTCCTCCGACCGGCGCTCCGGCCGCTCCTCGGACCGCCGCACGGGCCGCTCCTCCGAGCGCCGCACCGAGCGCTCCTCGGTCCGCCGCTCTCCGCGCCCCTCGGTCCCCCGGTCGTCCGCGGTCTGCGGCCGCGGCCGCCGCGCGCCCGCGCTCGCCTGGCGTGTCGGCTCCGGCTTCGCCACCGGCGCCTCGCCGCCCTGGCGCGAGATGGTCAGCAGCGCACCCAGCTCGTCGCGGGTCAGGTCGCGTAGGTCGCCGGACCGCAGCGAGCCCAGGTGCAGCGGGCCGAACTGCCGGCGCACCAGCTCGAGCACCGGGTGCCCGACGGCCGCCATCATCCGCCGGACGACGCGGTTGCGCCCGGAGTGCAGCGTGATCTCGACGAGCGACGCGTTCGAGCGCCCCTCCGGCCGGCCGAGCAGCCGCGCCTTGTCGGCCGCGACCGTGCCGTCCTCCAGCTCGACGCCGGCGGTCAGCGCCGCGATCGTCTGCGGCAGCACCTGCCCGTGCACCTTCGCGATGTAGGTCTTCGTCACCCCGAACGACGGATGCGCGAGCACGTGCGCCAGCTCGCCGTCGTTGGTCAGCACCAGGAGCCCCGAGGTCTCGGAGTCGAGACGGCCGACGTTGAACAGCCGCTCCTCGAAGTTCTGCGTGTAGGTCCGGAGGTCGGGCCGGCCGTTCTCGTCGGAGAGCGAGCTGACCACGCCGACCGGCTTGTTCAGCATCACGTAGCGGCGCGAGGTGTCCAGCTGCACGGCGACGCCGTCCACCTCGATCCGGTCGTTCTCCGGGTCGATGCGGCGGCCGAGCTCGCTCGCCACCTCGCCGTTCACGCGGATCCGCCGCGCGACGATCATTTCCTCGACGACGCGGCGGGAGGCGACCCCCGCGGCCGCGAGGACCTTCTGCAGTCGTTCGCCCTCGGGCAAGTCAGCCGCGCTCATCGAATCCGTTCCGTCCGTCGCTCAGTAGGGGGGAGATCTTCGGCAGCTCGTCGAGCGAGGCGAGGCCGAGATGGACGAGCAGCTGCTCGGTGGTGCCGTAGAGGACCGCGCCGGTCTCGGGGTCGCTGCCGACCTCCGCGATCAGGCCGCGGCCGAGGAGGGTGCGCGCGACGGAGTCGACGTTGACCGCGCGGATCTGCGCGACCTGGCCGCGGGAGATCGGCTGCTTGTAGGCGATGACCGCGAGCGTCTCGAGGGCCGCCTGCGACAGCTTGGTCGGGTTCTGGGTCAGCACGAAGTCCGAGACGACGGAGTCGTACTCGCGGCGCACGTAGACCCGCCAGCCCCCGCCGACCTCGCGCAGCTCGAAGCCGCGGCGGATGCCGCCGTCCGTGCCGTCGAAGTCCGCGGCGAGCCGCTCGACCGACTGCCGGACGACCGGGATCGGCCGCGAGAGCGCCGTGGCGAGCGCGGCGAGCGACTGCGGCTCGTCCGCGATCATCAGGATCGCCTCGACGGCGCGGTCGATCTCGAACGCAACGGTCCCGGGACCGGCGACGGCCGCGGAGTCGGTGCTCGTGGGCTCACTGGTCATAGTCGGCCCCCAGGTGCGCGAGGCTCGCGTCCGACCAGTTCTCGGCCACCCACTGCAGGGTCAGCTCGCCGAGCGGCTCCGGCTGCTCGAACGCGATCGCGGCGTGCCGGTAGAGCTCGAGCACGGCGATGAAGCGCGCCACGATCACGCCCTTCTCGTCCGCATCGGCGACGAGCTCGCGGAAGGTCGCCGTCGTCCGCTCGCGCAGCACGGCCACGATGTACGCGGCCTGCTCGCGGATGCTGATCAGCGGCGCGTGCAGGTGGTCGAGCCCGACGGTCGGGATCTCGCGCGGCGCGAGCGCGAAGTCGGCCAGCGCCGCGAAGTCCTCGGGCGAGAGCGTCCAGACCAGCTCCGGCTTCTTCGCGCGGAACTCCTCCTCGAGCGGCACCTGGCGCACGTGCCGGCCGGTCTCGGCGTCGATCCGCTCGGCGAACCACGCCGACACCTGCTTGAAGGCGCGGTACTGCAGGAGCCGGGCGAAGAGCAGGTCGCGCGCCTCGAGCATCGCCGCGTCCTCCGCGTCGACCAGCTCGCCCTGCGGCAGGAGCCCGGCGATCTTGAGATCGAGCAGGGTCGCCGCGACGACCAGGAACTCGGAGGCGCGGTCGAGCCCCTCGGCCGTGTCGATGCCGTGCAGGTAGGAGAGGAACTCGTCCGTCACCGCGCTCAGCGCGATCTCGGTGATGTCGACCTGCTGCTTCGCGATCAGGCTCAGCAGGAGGTCGAAGGGCCCCTCGAAGTTCGACAGCGCGACGGTGAAGCCGCGGGAGACGGGGGCGGTGTCCGCCTCCTGGTCGAGCAGGAGCGCCTCAGGCGACCGCGCCACGCGAGATCAGCTCCCTGGCGAGCTTGCGGTACGCCTTCGCCGCGTTGTGCTCCGGCGCGAACGTGGTGATCGGCACCCCCGACACGCTCGCGTCGGGGAACTTCACCGTGCGCCCGATCACGGTCTCGAGCACGCTGTCGCCGAAGGCGTCGACCACCCGGTCGAGCACCTCGCGCGAGTGCAGCGTGCGCGAGTCGTACATGGTCGGCAGGATGCCGTCGAGCTCGATGACCGGGTTCAGCCGGTCGCGGACCTTGTCGATCGTCTCGATCAGCAGCGCGACGCCGCGCAGGGCGAAGAACTCGCACTCGAGCGGGATGAGCACGCCGTGGCTCGCGGTGAGCGCGTTCACGGTGAGCAGGCCCAGCGACGGCTGGCAGTCGATCAGGATCACGTCGTACTCGGCGCTGACCTTGCGCAGCACGCGGGCGAGGATCGTCTCGCGGGCGACCTCGTTGACGAGGTGCACCTCCGCGGCCGACAGGTCGATGTTCGCGGGGATGATGTCGAGGCCGGGGACGCGGGTCGGGCGGATCGCCTCGCTCGGGTCCTTGACGGTGCCGAGCAGCAGGTCGTAGATCGTGATCGCGTCGTAGGTGGCGACGCCGAGACCGGCGGACAGCGCGCCCTGCGGGTCGAAGTCGATGGCCAGCACGCGGCGCCCGTACTCGGCGAGCGTCGCGCCCAGGTTGATGGTCGTCGTCGTCTTGCCGACGCCGCCCTTCTGGTTGCAGAGCGAGATGATGCGCGCGGGCCCGTGCCCGGTCAGCTCGACCGGGAGCGGGAAGTCGCGCAGGGGCCGGCCGGTCGGGCCGAGCGTCGGGGCTTCGAGACCGGTGAGCTCGGCCTTGTCGTCCGTCTTGCGTGTCACCTGCGTCGCCTCGCTTCCCGTGTCGGCGTGCGCTCCCGCGCGGCCTCCGTCGAGTGTACCGGCGACCTCGTCGTCGTCCCCGCCGCCGCCCCGGCGTCCGCCGATCTCGAGGAGACCGCTCCCGACCCGTGCTGGTCGAGCAGCCGCGAAGCGGCGTATCGAGACCCGCCGTCGTGAACACGCCGGCCCCTCGGCCCCACCGTTCCGGAGCAGCCGGATCTCGATACGCCCGCTCCGCGGACTACTCGATCAGCATGATGCGCCCCGCCCCCTCAGCGCCGCGCCCGCGGGTGCGCCGTCGTGTACACGTCGCGCAGCGTGTCCGCCGTCACCAGCGTGTAGATCTGCGTCGTCGCCACCGAGGCGTGCCCCAGCAGCTCCTGCACCACCCGCACGTCCGCCCCGCCCGCGAGCAGGTGCGTCGCGAAGGAGTGCCGGAACGTGTGCGGCGAGATCTCGCGATCCAGCCCCGCCTTCTCGGCGACCGCGCGGATCACCAGCCACGCGCTCTGCCGCGACAGCCGGCTCCCGCGCACGCCGAGGAACAGCGCCGGCGTCGCCCGCCCGCGCCGCGACAGCTCGGGCCGCGCCCGCACCAGGTAGTCCTGCACCGCCTCGCGCGCGAAGCTCCCGAGCGGCACCATCCGCTGCTTCGAGCCCTTGCCGGTCAGCCGCACGACCTCCGAGTCGAAGACGTCGTCGACACTCAGGTCCACCGCCTCCGAGATGCGCGCCCCGGTGGCGTAGAGCAGCTCCAGCAGCGCCCGGTCGCGCAGCTCCGACAGCTCCTCACCCCGGGCCGCCTCGAGCAGCGACGCCATCTGCTCGACCGTGATCGCCTTGGGCAGCGTCATCGGCAGCTTCGGCGGCAGCACATCGTGGGCGACGTCGTCGGCGACGTGCCCCTCCTCCAGCGCGAAGCGGTGCAGCCCGCGCACGCTCGAGAGGATGCGCGCCCGCGAGCTCGCCGCAAGCGGCCGCTCGGCCCGCGCCGCGAGCCAGGAGGCGAAGTCCCCCACGTCCGAGCGCCGGAGCGTTGCGAGATCGGTGACGCCGCGCTCCTCGAGCCAGCCGAGGTACAGCCCCAGATCGCGCCGGTACGCCGCGATCGTGTGCGCCGAGAGTCCGCGCTCGACGCTCGCCTGCCGGAGGAAGGCGTCGGCGATCGCGGGCGGAGTCACCCCCGGCGGACCCGCGGGTGCCGCGTCCACGGCGAGGAGGCGTCGCCCAGCCCGGCCCAGCCGCGCGCGCGGAAGGCGTGCGCCGCGAGCACCGCGAGGCACAGCGACGGGTTCTGCACCCGCCGTGCGAGCACGGCGTCGACCGCCTCGTCGAGCGCGACCCAGCGCAGCTCCATGTCGGCCTCCTCCGCCTCGCGCTCGAAGGCGGCGTCGGTGGCGGAGAGATCGCGCGCCAGGTAGATGCGGATCACCTCGTCGCTGCCGCCGGGCGAGGTCGCGAACTCCGAGAGCAGGTCCCAGCGGCCGGCCCGCAGGTCGGTCTCCTCCCCCAGCTCGCGCTGCGCGGCGAGGAGGGCGTCCTCCCCCTCGATGTCGAGGAGGCCCGCCGGGATCTCCCACTCGCGGGTGCGCACGGGGTGGCGGTACTGCTTGATCAGCGCGACGCGGTCCTCGTCGTCCAGCGCGAGCACCGCGACGGCGCCGGTGTGGTCGAGGAACTCGCGGCGCAGCTCGCCGTCGCCGTAGCGGAAGGTCTCGGCGCGGACGCCCCAGACCATGCCGTCGAAGACGCGCTCGCTGGTGAGGATCTCGGGCTCGACGAGCTCGTCCGAGAGCAGGAAGTCGGAGGCCGGCGCGTCCGAGGGCACGGAGTCGGTCGCGTCAGTCATCGGAGCCGGCCTCCGACGCCGGGAACAGCCGCGACGCCTCCTGGCGCTCGAGCGCCGCGGTCACGAGCCCCTTGAAGAGCGGGTGCGCGTTGTTCGGCCGCGAGCGCAGCTCGGGGTGCGCCTGCGTGCCCACGTAGAACGGGTGCTTCTCGCGCGGCAGCTCGACGTACTCGACGAGGCTGCCGTCCGGGGACGTCCCCGAGAACCACAGGCCGGCCTCGGCGATCCGGTCGCGGTAGCCGTTGTTCACCTCGTAGCGGTGGCGGTGGCGCTCCGCCGCCTGCGGCGCTCCGTAGACCTCTGCGACGATCGAGCCCTCGGCGAGGTCCGCCGTGTAGAGGCCCAGGCGCATCGTGCCGCCCATGTCGCCGGCGGCGAGGATCTCGACCTGCTCGGCCATCGTCGCGATGACGGGGAACTCGGTCTCCGGGTCGAACTCGGAGGACGACGCGCCCTCGAGTCCGGCCTCGTTGCGTGCGTACTCGATCACCATGCACTGGAGCCCCAGGCACAGGCCCAGGGTGGGGATGCCGTTCTCGCGGGCGAAGCGCAGCGCGCCGAGCTTGCCCTCGATGCCGCGGATGCCGAAGCCGCCGGGGACGCAGATGCCGTCGAGCTCGGAGAGCGCCTTCGCGGCCGCCTCCGGGTCCTCGAGTCCGTCGGACGCGATCCAGCGCAGGACGACCTTGGTCTGCTGCGCGAAGCCGCCGGCGCGCAGCGCCTCGGTGACCGAGAGGTACGCGTCCGGCAGGTCGATGTACTTGCCGACCAGGCCGATGGTCACCTCGTGCTTGGGCTCGTGCACGGCCTCGAGCAGCTGCGACCAGCCGTCCCAGACGACCTCGCCGGCCGACAGGTCGAGCTGGTCGATGATGTACGAGTCGAGCCCCTGCTCGTTGAGCATCGAGGGGATCTCGTAGATCGAGGCGACGTCCTTCGCGTTGACGACGGCCTGCTCGTCCACGTCGCACATCAGCGCGATCTTGCGCTTGTTCGACTCCGACACCGGCCGGTCGCTGCGCAGCACGAGCGCGTCCGGCTGGATGCCGATCGAGCGCAGCGCGGCGACGGAGTGCTGGGTCGGCTTGGTCTTCTGCTCGCCGGAGGCGCCCATGAACGGCACGAGCGAGACGTGCACGAAGAAGACGTTGCGGCGGCCGAGCTCGTGGCGCACCTGGCGGGCCGACTCGATGAAGGGCTGCGACTCGATGTCGCCGACGGTGCCGCCGATCTCGGTGATGATCACGTCGGGCTGCGGGTCGTCCTCGGCCTGCAGGCGCATGCGGCGCTTGATCTCGTCGGTGATGTGCGGGATGACCTGGACCGTGTCGCCGAGGTACTCGCCGGCCCGCTCGCGGGCGATCACCCGGGAGTAGATCTGACCGGTGGTGACGTTCGCCGCCTGGTTGAGGTTGATGTCGAGGAAGCGCTCGTAGTGCCCGATGTCGAGGTCGGTCTCGGCGCCGTCGTCGGTCACGAAGACCTCGCCGTGCTGGAACGGGTTCATCGTCCCGGGATCCACGTTGAGGTACGGGTCGAGCTTCTGCATCACGACGCGCAGTCCGCGCGCGGTGAGCAGGTTGCCGAGGCTGGCGGCCGTCAGGCCCTTGCCGAGCGAGGAGACGACCCCGCCCGTGACGAAGATGTGCTTCGTGACCTTCGCGGGGGCGGTGTCGCGCCCGGCCGCAGAAGTGTCGGAAGAGGAAGAGGAAAGGCCCGAGTTCGAATTGTCCACCACGGGGTTCCACCGTAACAGCAGAACCGGGTCCGGGCGCCGCCCCCGCCGATTTCGCACCGGTCGGGGGGCGGCGCACCGCGCGTCGTCAGCGCCGCCGGCTCGACTCGAGCAGCTCGCGCGCGTGCGCCAGCGCGTTCTCGGAGTCGGTCAGCCCGGACAGCAGGCGCGCCATCTCGGACACCCGCTCCTCCGCGTCCAGCTGGGTCACCGCACTCGAGGTGACCGAGCCGTCCGAGCCCTTCTCGACCCGGAGGTGGTTGGTCGCGAAGGCCGCGACCTGGGCCAGGTGCGTCACCACGATGACCTGCGAGGTCTCTGCCAGGCGCGCCAGCCGGCGCCCGATCTCGATCGCCGCCGCACCGCCGACGCCCGCATCGACCTCGTCGAAGACGAACGTCGGCACCGGATCGTTCGCCGCCACGACCACCTCGATCGCGAGCATCACCCGCGAGAGCTCTCCCCCGGAGGCGCCCTTCGCGAGCGCGCGCGGAGTGGCGCCGGTGTGCGGCTGCAGCAGCATCTCGACCGTGTCGCGCCCGTGCACCGTCGGCTCGCTCGCGCTGCCGACCTGCACGTGCAGGCGCGCGTCGGCCATGGCCAGCGCGGTCAGCTCGTCGCTCACCCGCGCGCCCAGCTCGGCGGCGGCCGCGGTGCGCAGCTCGGTCAGCCGGTCGGCGAGCCGCTCGACCAGATCGGCGTCGGCGGCGGTGTCGGCCTCGAGGGCTGCGATCCGCTCGTCGTCGCCGTCGAGCTCGAGCAGCCGCAGCCCGGAGGAGTCGACGAGGTCGAGCACGTCGTCGAGAGTCGGTCCGTAGGTGCGCGCGAGCGCGGAGAGCTCCGCCCGGCGGTTCTCGATCAGCTCGAGGTCGTGCGCGCCGTCGAGGTCGAGCTCGGCGAGGTAGGAGGAGAGGCCGGCCGCGACGTCGCCGAGCAGGACCGACGCCTCGCCGAGGGTCTGGGTCAGCGGCTCGAGCGCCGCGTCGTGCTCCGCCGCGCGCTCGAGCACCCGGCGGGCGATCTCGACGAGACCGAGGGCGTCGCGGCCATCGAGCTCCTCCGAGGACACGGCCTCGCGGGCCTCCCCCGCGGCGATGCGCAGCTGCTCGATGCTGCCGAGCCGCTCGGACTGCGTCGAGAGCTCGACGTCCTCGCCGCGCTGGGGGGCGACCACCTCGATCTCGGCGAGGGCGCTGCGGAGTCGCTCCGCCTCGCGTGCCCGCGACTCGCGCGCCGTGGTCAGCTCGTCGAGCTCCTCGCGGTTGGCCCGCCAGCGCTCGAAGGCGCTCGCGTAGTCGCGCAGGGCCTCCCCCAGCTCGGGTCCGCCGAAGCGGTCGAGCGCGTCGCGCTGCGCGGCCGCCGAGCGGAGCCGGATCTGGTCCGACTGCCCGTGCACCACGACGAGCTGATCGGCGAGCTCGCTGAGCACGCTGACCGGGGCACTGCGGCCGCCGACGACGGCGCGGCCGCGCCCCTCGGCCGAGACCGAGCGGGCGAGCAGCAGCTCGGGGCCGTCGAGGTCGCCACCTGCGTCGTGGACGCGGTCCGCGACCGCACCCTCCTCGGGCACCAGCCAGCGACCCGACACCCAGGCCTGCTTGCTGCCGGAGCGGACGGCGGACGCGTCGGAGCGCGCGCCGAGCACGAGGCCCAGGGCGGTCACGACCATGGTCTTGCCGGCACCGGTCTCACCGGTGACGGCGGTGAATCCCGGTCCGAGCGGGAGGGTCGCCTCGGCGATGACACCGAGGTCGCGGATCTGCAACTCCTCGAGCATGCGGCTACTCCGTCTCCGCCGACCCCCGCCATCCGCGGATGGGGAGACCGAACTTCTGCACGAGGCGATCGGTGAACGGGGCGTCGTGCAGGCGCGCGAAGCGCACCGGCACGGGCGAGCGGCGGTAGACCACCCGCGCCCCGGGCGGCAGCTCGTAGGTGCGCCGGCCGTCGGCCCAGAGCACGCCGACGCCTTCGGTGCGCTCCTTCACCTCGACGGCGAGGCTGGAGTCCGGCCCCACGACGAGCGGGCGGGCGAACAGGGCGTGCGCGCTGAGCGGCACGAGCAGCATCGCCTCGAGCGTGGGCCAGACGACGGGACCGCCGCCGGAGAAGGCGTAGGCGGTCGAGCCGGTGGGCGTCGAGACGACGATGCCGTCGCAGCCGAAGCTGGAGAGGGGACGACCGTCGACCCCGACCATCACCTCGAGCATCCGCTCGCGGCTGCCCTTCTCGACGGTCGCCTCGTTGAGAGCCCAGGTCTCGTAGACGACGGCGTCGTCGATCTTGACGCGCACCTGCAGCGTCATCCGCTCCTCCACGGCGTAGTCGCCGTCGAGCGCGCGCGCGACCGCGTCGTCGAGGTCGTCGCGCTCGCTCTCGGCGAGGAAGCCGACATGGCCGAGGTTCACTCCGAGCAGCGGAGCCGTGCCGGTCCGGACGATCTCGGCCGCGCGCAGGATGGTGCCGTCCCCGCCGAGCACGAAGACCAGCTCGATCTCTTCCAGCGTGACGTCGGTACCGAGGACGGCCACGTCGCTGAGCTCGGGCGCGGTGCGGACGATGTCGCCCTTGTCGTCGGCGCAGAGCACGGGCCGGGCTCCGGACCCGCGGAGGCGTCCGACCACGAGGATCGCCGCTTCGAGGGAGTCCGCCCGTCCGGTGTGGGCGATGACGAGGATGTTGCGCTCGCCAGGAGGGGACTGCATCGAGTGGGTGTCCTTCGGGTCGATCGACGGCGGCGGACACGATCGCGTCACCCGAGGGTGAGCGCGGTGACCGCGTCCCTCCATTCTGTCGGAATCGTTCCGCGGTCGCGGTGGAGGTGCACCAGATACTCCTGATTCCCAGCGCCACCCGGGAGCGGCGAGGCGATCAGACCGCCCACTCCGAGTCCCGCGTCCCAGGCGGACCAGAGCACGTCGGAGAGTGCCTCGCGCCGGAGCTCCGGATCGCGGACGATCCCCTCCTTGATGCCGAGGCGGCCCACCTCGAACTGCGGCTTGACCAGCACGACGAAATCGGCGGTCGGCGTGACGGACGCGGCGACGGCCGGCAGCACCATCGACAGGGAGATGAAGGAGACGTCCGCGACGACGAGGTCCGGCACGACATCCGTTCCGGAGGCCGCTGCGAGCGAGGTCGCCGTCATCTCCCGAGCGTTGAAGCCCTCGACGACGCGCACTCGCTCCTCGGAGCGGATCCGAGGAGCCAGCTGCCCGTGTCCGACATCGAGCGCGATCACCGTCGCGACTCCACGCTCCAGGAGGACCTGGGAGAACCCGCCCGTGGAGGCGCCGACATCCAGGGCATTCGCGCCGTCGACTCGCACAGTGGGGAAGGCGTCCAGGGCGGCGATGAGCTTGTGGGCCGCCCGGCTGACGTAGTGGTCCAGCGAGGCGACGGCGACCTCCTGCTCGGGCCGCACTCGGATCGACGGTTTGAGCGCCGGCGCACCGTCCACAGTGACGACGCCGTCGGCGATCATGCGCGCAGCATGCACTCGGGAGCGGGCGATGCCTCGCGTGGCGAGTGCGGTATCGAGCCGCTGGTCCTCGGAGTCGGTCATCGAGCGGAGTCACCACCCTCGAGCCGGATCCGAAGCTGCTCCTGCAGTTCCGCGTAGGCGGCTGCTCGCGATGCCAAGGGCGACTGCTCGATGTCGTCGAGACGATCGCCGAGCTCGACGCTCTCGCTTCCGGACGTGCGGTCCTCGGACATCGTCACTCCTCACGGCGCCGCGTCGAGCGGCTAGCGGCTCTCCTGGAGAACCTCTGGTTAAACAGCGATGGCCACCCATTTCTGGGTGGCCATCGTGAATTGGTGTCCGGCGGTGTCCTACTCTCCCACAGGGTCCCCCCTGCAGTACCATCGGCGCTGAGAGTCTTAGCTTCCGGGTTCGGAATGTGACCGGGCGTTTCCCTCTCGCTATGGCCGCCGTAACCCTTCTAGACGCAACCGCCAGCCTTACGGCGTGGTGGTGGTCAAATCTGGGTCACACGTCATGCGTGTGTTCTGTTATCCGCCCCGAGCAGTGTCGGGTGCGGTGTGCAGGTCGTGTCTTTGCGAACACGACCCGCGGTATGGAGCCCGTATTC
>NZ_JALGRV010000003.1:0-764283 GCF_022815495.1 Rathayibacter sp. VKM Ac-2929 | reverse complement strand
GGCGGCGAGACCTCCCTCGAGAACCTCGTCTCGCTCTGCACCTCGCATCACCATCTGCGGCACGGCGACCAGTGGACGTACGACCAGGTCGACGACGTGACGATCGTGTGGACGAGCCCCACCGGCCGGCGGATCAGCAACCGGCCGCCCCCACTGCCCGGGCGGCCGCCGGACCCGCCGCCGAGGCCTCGGTTCGACACCGTACCCGCGCCGTTCTGACGGTGGGTGGATCTCGATACGCCCGCGAGGCGGGCTACTCGATCAGCATGCAGCGCCTTCATGGCGCATCAGCCCGCAGCGCCTGCAGCGCCTGCAGCGCGCGTCGGTATGCGCCCCTCATGCTGGTCGAGTAGCGCGCAGCGCGTATCGAGAACCGACCCCGCCAGACAGTGGACCTCGTACGCCCACTCCCCGAGCGGCTCGGACGACGCTCGGAAGGCGCGTGCGCCGACGCCGTCCGGCACGCTACGCTCATTACTCAGCCAGCTGACTAATCGAGGAGCGACATGACCGCCACGACATCCCCCACCCGCGCGGACCGGATCCGGCAGTCGACCGTCGCCGTCAGCGCCGTGCTCGCGGTGGTCGGCTCGTTCATCGGCTCGGGAGCAGCAGGCGGCACGCAGATCCAGGACGCCGCCGGCGGCGCGCTGTCCGCGTCCTCGACCCCGGTCGCGCCTGACGGACCCGCCTTCGCGATCTGGAGCGTCATCTACACCGGCCTCCTCGGCTACGCGATCTGGCAGTTCCTGCCGTCGCAGACCACCCGCACCCGCCACCGCCGGCTCGGCTACTGGGCCGCCGCGAGCCTGCTGCTGAACGCCGCGTGGATCCTGGTCGTGCAGGCCGGACTGCTCGCGCTCAGCGTCGTGGTGATCGCGCTGCTCCTCGCCGTGCTCGCGCGGATCTTCGTGCTCCTGCGCACCACCCGCACCGACGGCGTCGTCGACGCGGTCCTCACCGACGGCACGTTCGGCCTCTACCTCGGCTGGGTCTGCGTCGCGACGGTCGCCAACGTCACGGCCGGCCTCGTCGGCGCGGGCATCGGCAGCGCCGACGGGCCCGGCGCCACACCCTGGGCGGTCGTCGTCCTGATCGTCGCCGCCCTGATCGGCGTGCTGATCGCCGTCACCGGTCGCGGCCGGATCGCTCCGATGCTCTCGCTCTGCTGGGGCCTGGCCTGGGTCGCGGTCGGCCGCTTCTCCGGCGAGCTCGTGTCGATCCCCGCCGGCACCGCCGCGCTGATCGCCGCGGCCGTCGTGCTCGTGGCGACGCTCCTGCTCCGCGTCACCGCCGCCCGTCGCACCGGCACCGCGCGGGTCGCCGCGGCCTGACGCCTCCGCTCAGGCCGCCGGGAACGCGCGCCCGACCGCCGCGCGGAGCAGCGCGCGCCGCCGCTCGTGCTCCGACGCGGCCTCCTCCGCCGTGGCGGCGTAGACGTTGCTCACCGGCGACCACGCCATCGACATCGCGATGACGAGCGCCATCACGTCGAACGGGTCGGCCGCGACGCCCACCGTGCCGTCGGCCTGAGCGGCGCGGATCGCCTCGAGCTTGCCCTCCTCGCGCACGCGCGCCTCGTCGTCGGCGACGAGGTGGCCGGCCGGGCGGCGCTCGAGGCGCGCCCAGGTGGCCAGCCGGATGAGGTCGGGGCGGCGCAGGTACTCGTCGTAGAGGCGGACCGCCCAGTCGCCGAGATCGGACGGGTCGATCGGCACGACGTCGACGATCCGGTCGAGCGACGCCTCGAAGACCGCGTCGAAGAGCAGCTCCTTGCTGGTGAAGTAGGAGTACAGCTGCGCCTTGTTGCTGCGAGCCTCGGCCGCGATCCGGTCCACCCGCGCGCCGGCGATGCCGTAGCGGGCGAACTCGGCCGTCGCCGCCGCCATGATCCGCGCACGCGTCGCCTCGCCCTTGCCGGTGGCCGGTGTCGCTCCCATCCCTCGAGACTACCGACCGGTCTGTTCTCCGCCGCCCGCCGGTGCTAGCGTCGATAAAACAAACCGGTTAGTAGAAACGAGCGCGCCATGACCAGCACCACCGCCTACGCGGCCACCGCCGAGGGCGACCTCGCTCCCGCCGCCATCGAGCGGCGCGCCCTCCGCCCCGACGATCTCGCCGTCCGCGTCGACTACTGCGGCGTCTGCCACAGCGATCTGCACGCCCTCCGGACCCACGCCGCGCACTCCGCCGACCCCGCCGCCGACGCCGGCCCGCTCGTTCCGGGTCACGAGTTCGTCGGCACGGTGCTCGCCGTCGGCGAAGGTGTCACGGCCTTCTCCCCCGGCGACCCCGTCGCGGTCGGCAACATCGTCGACTCCTGCGGCGCGTGCGACATGTGCACGGCCGAGCAGGAGAACTTCTGCCGAGAGTTCCCGACCCTCACCTACGGCGGCACCGACCGGCACGACGGCAGCACCACACTCGGCGCGTTCTCGCGCGAGTACGTCGTCCGCGACCGCTTCGCCTACCCGCTGCCGGCCGGCCTCGACCCTGCGGCCGTCGCTCCCCTGCTCTGCGCGGGCGTCACCGTCTGGGAGCCGCTGCGCGCGCACTCCGTCGGCCCCGGCTCGCGCGTCGGCGTGGTCGGGCTGGGCGGCCTCGGCCACCTCGCCGTGAAGCTCGCCCGGGCGCTCGGCGCCGAGGTGACGGTCTTCACGACCTCGGCCGCGAAGACCGCCGACGCCCTCGCGCTCGGCGCCACGCGGGTCGTCGTCTCCCGCGACGAGGAGGCGATGGCCGCGCAGCGCGAACGCCTCGACCTCGTCCTCGACACGGTCTCGGCCGCGCACGACCTCGCGCCGTACTTGCACGTCCTCGCCCTCGACGGCGCACTGAGCGTCCTCGGGATGCTCGCACCGGTCACCGTGGACGTCACCGACCTGCTGATCGGGCGGAAGAGCCTCACCTCCGGCGGCAGCGGCGGCACCCACAGCACCCGCGAGTTGCTCGCCTTCTGCGGCGAGCACGGCATCACCGCCGACGTCGAGGTGCTGCCCTCCGCGCAGGTGGGCACCGCACTGGAGCGTCTCGCCGCGAACGACGTCCGCTACCGCTTCGTCCTCGACCTCGCGGACCTCGACGGCGCCGACTGACCGCCGCCCGCCGAACGACCCTGCGACCGCCGTCTTCTCGAGGAGACGAACTCCGCCCTCGCAGGATCGGCGGATGCCCCGCGGTCATCGCGCGCGCAGCGCTCGCACCCCGTCAACGGTGATCGCCCCGGCGCGCCGACGCTCTCGCGTCCCGTCCGGGGCATACGAGAAGAACGTACCCGTTCGCGGAGGACTACTCCCGCTCCAGGCGCGGACCGCTCATCGAGAGGACGTGGGACGGGGCACGTTCCCTCCGCAGACCCCGTCGCGCGTCCGCTCGCGACGCGCGAGCCGCGCGAGTGGACGCAGGACGGGCGCTGCGGAAGCTGCAAGGCCCGTCGCGCGTCAACTCGAAGCCGCCCCGGGCCGGGCCCGCGTCAGGCCCGAGCCGACGCCACCGCGCGCGCCAGCGCCGGGCCGTGCGCCGCCAGCACCAGGTCGCGCACCGCCGTCACCGGCAGCGACCCGGCGCCGGCCGGCAGCAGGTCCGCGTCCGAGGTCAGCACCAGCGGGGTGTCCGCCGCCGACACCGGCAGGCGGCCGTGCGTGCCGCGCACCAGCGACGCGTCCAGCGGCACGAGGTTCATCGCGTAGCGCAGGCCCAGGGCCTTCTTCGCGAGGTTGCCGGCCGCCTTCGCCTTCACGAGCTTGTCGGCGGGGTCGAAGAACAGCTCCGCCGGGTCGTAGCCGGGCTTGCGGTGGATGTCGACGCCGCGCGCGAAGTCCGGCGCGCGATCGTCGTCGAGCCAGTAGTAGTAGGTGAACCACGCGCCCGGCCGCGCCACCACGACGAGCTCACCGGAGCGCTCGTGGTCGAGGCCGTACCGCGCCTGCGCCTCGCGGTCGAGCACCTCGTCCACCCCGTCCAGCGCCTCGAGCAGCGAGCGCACCCGCGGCAGATCGGCGGCGTCCGGCACGTAGACGTGCGCGATCTGATGGTCCGCCACCGCGAAGGCGCGCGACGTCCACGGGTCCAGCTGCTCGCGGCCGTCCTGCACGTACACCTCGAGCAGTCCCGCGCGCCGCAGCGCCCGGTTGACGTCCACGGGGGTGTCCGCCGCCGCGATCCCGTACTCCGCGACCACGACGACCGACGCGCCGAGCGCCTCCGCGTCGTCGAGCAGCGGCGCGAGCACCACGTCGAGCTCGGACGCCGCCCGCCGCGCCTCGGGCGAGTCCGGCCCGAAGCGCTGCAGGTCGTAGTCGAGGTGCGGCAGGTACGCCGTGGTCAGCTGCGGCGGGCCGGAGCCGTCGCCCGCGAGCACGTGCCGGGTCGCGTCCACCATCCACTGCGTGGAGCGCAGCGACGCGGTCGGCCCCCAGTACTGGAACAGCGGGAAGGCGCCCAGCTTCCCGACCAGCTCGTCGTGCAGCGCCGGCGGGCGGACGTAGGCGTCCGGCGACTTGCGGCCGTCGGCGTGGTAGATCGGCCGCGGCGTGACCGTGACGTCGGTCGTCGCTCCCATCGCGTACCACCAGCCGATGTTGGCGGCGCGGTAGGGCTCGCCGTCGGACAGCCGGCGGGCCGTCTCCCAGACCTTCTCCCCCGTGACCAGGCGGTTGTGCTGGCGCCAGAGGTGCACCTCGCCGAGGTCGCGGAAGTACCAGCCGTTGCCGACGATCCCGTGCTGCGCGGGCATCGTGCCGGTGAGCATCGACGACTGCACGCTGCAGGTGACGGCCGGCAGGATCGTGTCCAGCGGCAGCTGCCCGCCGGCCCGGGCGAGCCGGGACAGCCGCGGCATGTCGGCGAGCGCCGTCGCGGTGAGACCGACCACGTCGATCAGCAGCACCGGCGTCACAGCGCGACCTCCTCGGCGACGAGGGCGGCGACCGGCGGCACTGCGGCACCCTGCTCCAGCACCGCGGCGCGTGCCTGCGGCGTCATCAGGTGCTCCGCCGCCCAGGCCAGTTCGGCCCCGATGCCGACCGAGAGATCGCTCGGCGCGTCCGCGAGCACCGCCCAGGTGTAGGTCTCGACGTCGAGGTGGATCTCGTCGTACGGCCAGGCGGCGTCGACGGCGGAGACCGCCTCGGCGAGCACCGCGGTGGTCGCCGACAGCGGCGCGGCCGGCCGGTGGTGCAGCGGCACGTGGAAGTGCACGCGCCAGGGTCCGGCGCCGGGCAGCGTGTCGAGCGCCTCGGGCAGGTCGTCGACGCGGAGCACCCCGCCCGCGCCGTTCTCGCGGGTCTGGTGCAGGTAGCGCTTCTCCACGAAGGCCCCGACGGCGGCGCGGGCGGCCGGATCCGCCGGGTCCGCGACGTGCAGCGCGGCCGAGGCCTGCACCTTCACGACCCGGAGCCCCGCGTCCCGGATCCGCCGGACGGCAGCGGCGGGGTCGGCGAACGACACCGCGAGGTGGCAGGTGTCGAGGCAGACGCCGACGTAGGCCGGGTCGACCAGGCCGATCCGCGGGTGCAGCCAGGCGACGACGTCCTCGACCGTGTCCAGGATGCAGCCCGGCTCGGGCTCGATCGCCAGGCGGATCGCGTGCCCGGTCGAGCGCCGCAGCTCGCGCAGCTCGTCGACCAGCAGCGCGAGCTGCCGTACCGCCGCCGCGTCCTGCTCGGCGCCCCAGCCCTCGCGCCAGCCCAGGGGCAGCGTCGAGATGCTGCCGTCGGCGCCCGCGGGCAGCAGATCGGCGAGGATCCGCGCGCAGTCGATCGTGTAGGCGAGGCGCTCGGGGGTGGTCCAGTTGGGCCGGTAGACGTCGAGCTTCACCACCTCGGCGTGGAAGGCGGCGTAGGGGAAGGCGTTGAGCGTCCGCACCTCGAGGCCGTTGCGCTCGAGCGCGGCGCGCAGCACGGCGCGGTCCTCGCGGCTGGCGACCAGCCGGGCGGCGAGGTCGCGCGGGATCCACAGCCCCACGCCGACGGTGTCGAGCCCTGCGGCGGCGCGGGCGGGCCCGGCGTAGACGTCGAGCTGGCGGACGACGCCCTCGAGGTCCTCGGCCGGGTGGACGTTGGTGCAGTAGGAGAGGTGCATCAGACGACCTCCGCCACGCGCGGCGAGCCCCGGAGGATCGAGTTGCCCTCGAAGCTGCGCCCCATGGCGTCGACCGCGTCGAAGCCCGGGATCGGGTCGAGGTTCAGCCGTCCGCTCTGCCCGTAGAAGTCGATCGGGTTCTGCCAGAGCAGCCGGTCGACCTCGGCGGCGCTGAAGCCGGCGACGAGCAGCAGGTGCCCGGTCTTCGCGGTGGTCAGCGGATCGGAGCGGCCCCAGTCGGCGGCGGAGTTGACCAGCACGCGGTCCAGGCCGATCCGCTCGACGAGCGTCACCAGCCGGGTCTCGTCCATCTTGGTGTCCGGGTAGATCGAGAAGCCGAGCCAGCAGCCGGAGCCGAGGACGAGGTCGACGGTCGTCTCGTTGAGATGGTCGACGACGACGAGGCCGGCGTCGATCCCCGACTCGGCGACGACGTCGAGCGTCTGCTGCGTGCCCGCCGCCTTGTCGCGGTGCGGGGTGTGCACGAGCACGGGGAGTCCGTGGTCCTTCGCCAGCTCGAGCTGGTGGCGGAAGACCGCGTCCTCCTCCGCGGTGAGCGAGTCGTAGCCGGTCTCGCCGACCGCGACGACGCCGTCCTTGGCGAGGTAGCGGTCGAGCTCGGGCAGCACCTCGCGGCAGCGCGGATCGTTCGCCTCCTTGGGGTTCAGGCCGATCGTGCAGTGGTGGCGGATGCCGTACTGCGCGGCGCGGAAGCGCTCCCAGCCGATCAGGGCGTCGAAGTAGTCGGTGAAGGAGCCGACGCTGGTGCGCGGCTGGCCGAGCCAGAACGACGGCTCGACGACGGCGCGGACCCCCGCGTCGTGCATCGCCTGGTAGTCGTCGGTGGTGCGGGAGGTCATGTGGATGTGCGGGTCGAAGATGCGCATCGTCGCGCCTTTCTCGTGAGGGGTCGTGATGGTGTGCGGGGCCGGAGGTCGTGTCGAGGGACGCGCCGGGGTCCCTCAGCTCGGCAGGAGCACCGCCAGGTCGTCCGGCACCGTGCGGCCGGCGGCGCGGCGCTCGTCGGCGAAGCGGCCGGCCATCGCGGCGAGCTCGGGGTCGCTCCGCCGCTCGAGACCGGAGACGGCCGCGAGCGGGACGCCGCAGAAGACGAGCTTGAGCACGCCGTGCCGCCAGGCGTGCGCGTCGAGGTGCTCCTCGGCGAAGCGGCCCATCGCCGCGGCGACCAAGCGGGTGTCGTTGGCGCGCAGGGCGTCCGCGATCAGCTCGCGGCCGGCCGCGGCGACCGGCTCCCCCGCGCGGCCGGCGGCGGTGAGCGCGTGCAGCCCGACCAGCACGCCGCGGCGCTCGGCGTCGTCGCCGTCGCGGTAGAGGCGGAGGAGCAGGGCGGCGAGGTCCTCGTCGTCGAGCGCGGAGGCGGCCGCCGCGATCAGCGCCGAGCGCGCCGCGTCGTCCTCGGTGCCGTGCACGAGGCCCTGCGGATCCGTGTCCGGGCGGAGCGGCGCGCGGCCGGCCTCCCGACCGGCGGCCGGGAAGAAGCGCTCGATCCGCCGCGGCTGCTCGCGCAGGACGGCGCAGGCGCCGGCGGTCCAGGAGTGCTGGGGCGACTCCGCCCCGGTCCCCCGGGTTCGGATCGCCGCTCGCATCGCCGCGAGACTCGCGACCGCGAGGCGCGGGGCGTCGTGCGAGTGCCGCGGCAGCTCCACGGCGGCGATCCCGCGGTAGCCGATCTCCTCGAGCGTCGCGAAGGCGGCCGCGAGATCGAGCGCGCCGGTGCCGAGCGCGAGGTGCTCGTGCCGCTCGGGCAGCATGTCGTCGACCTGCACGTTCACCAGCAGGCCGGCCGCGCTGCGGAGGGCGGCGACGACGCCGTCCGGCTCGACGACCACGCAGTGGCCGAGGTCCACGGTGAGACCGAGCGCCTCGGGATCGCCGAGCTCGCGGCGCAGCAGCAGTGCGTCCGCGACCGTCTCGACGAGCATGCCGGGCTCCGGCTCGAAGCCCAGCCGGACGCCGTAGCGCTCGGCCTCGGCGACGACGCCGCGCATCCGCTCGACCAGGAGCCGCCAGCCGCGGGCGCGCTCCATCCCCTCGGGCAGCACGCCCGACCAGAGCGAGACGGCGTCGGCGCCGAGCAGAGCGGCGATCTCGATCGCGCGGTGCAGGAAGGCCAGGCGCGGGCCGGCCTCCTCGTCGACCAGGGTCGGCCGGTGCTTCACGAACGGATCGAGGAGGTAGCGCGCGCCGGTCTCGATCACCACGCGGAAGCCCAGCTCGTCGAGCCGTCGACGCAGGGCGAGGGTGCGCTCGCGGACGTCGTCGGCGAACGGGTCGAGGTGCGGGGTCCCGAGGGTCAGCGCCACCGCCCGGTAACCGGCGGCGTGCAGCACGGTCAGGGCGTCGTCGAGGGTGTGGTCGGCGAAGCCGTTGGTGCCGTAGCCGAGGACGGGGCCGGCCTGGTCGCTCTCCTGCCCGCTCATGTGATGTCCGCCGAGACCCTCGGGCGCCGCAGCACGACGGCGCCGAGCGCGTCGAGGCCCAGCAGGGCCGCGCCGAGCTCCGGCCGCCGCAGCCCGGCGAGCGCCGCCTGCAGCGGGACCATCCCCGCGATGCCCGAGCGGGTGGCCGTCCGGGCCGAGGCCGCGTCGGGCGTCCGCGCGGCCCGCAGCTGCGGGACCAGCACGAGCGCGATCCAGCGCGCGATCGCGACGGCGACGACCGCTCCGATCGCCGGGCCGCCTTTCGCCCGGACCGCCCCGATCCCCAGCGCGAGCGCGAGCGCGGCCGTGCCGGTCGCCGCCGCTCCCGCGAGGGCCGGGCGGGTGCCGTGCACCTCGCCGCGCGAGAGCACGGTGACGCCGAGGGTGTGCGCCGCGACGGCGGCGGAGGCGGGAGCCGCCGCGCGCACACCACCCGCTCCGGCACCGAGCAGCACGTCGAGCCCGCGGCACGCCGCCATCACGACCGGCCCGAGCGGAGTCGGCTTGGCCAGCAGGTCGTACGACCAGATGCTCGCCGCGAGCGGCACGCTCAGGAGGAGCGAGCGGCGCCCGTCCACCAGTGCTGCGACCGCGATCCCCGCCCCGGTCAGCCCGGCCGCCAGCCCGAGCGCGGCGCCGCGCCGGATCCGCCCCGACGGGATCGGCCGCTCCGGCCGCTCCAGCGCGTCGAGCTCCGCGTCCGCGTAGTCGTTCAGCGCCATGCCCGCGGAGTAGAGGAGCGCGGACGCGAGCGGCAGCGCGACGGTGCGCGCGCCGGGCGCCCGGCCGGCCCAGGCCGCTCCGGCCACCGTGTCGCCGAGCACCGAGAGCGCCGCCTTGGCGCGCACGAGCTCGAGCCAGTCGCGCAGCTCAGCCATGGCGGATCGCGCCGCCCGCCACGAGCGAGCGCTGAGCGACGGCCGCCCCGGTGCGGGCCGACCAGGCGACCAGCTCGGCGGTCTGCTCCGCGAAGCCGTGCACGTCGCTCCCCCACGGGTCCTTGAAGAAGAAGCCCATTTCGGCGACCGGGCCGGAGATCCCGGCCGCGTCGGCGAGCGACATCAGGCGCGCCAGGTCCAGGATCAGCGGGGCGGCGAGCGCGGAGTCGTAGGCCGACCAGATGGTCTGCACCGTGATCCGCGAGCCGAGGAACCCCTCCGCGTGCACGTGGTCCCACGCGGTCTTCACGTCGCCGAGGTCCGGCACGTTGTCGATGTGCAGCGGAGTGACGACCTCGTCGCCGAGCAGGCTGCGGAGCCCGCGGTTCTTCGAGACCAGCTTCGAGCGCACCGCCTCCGGGTCGGCGAGGGTCTGCCCGTCGCCGCCGCCGAGCAGGTTCGCGCCCGCCCAGGACAGCACGCGCATCCCGCGCGCCGTGAACATCGGCGCGAGCACGCTGCGGAGCAGGGTCTCGCCGGTCTTGCCGTCCTGTCCCGCGATCGGGATGCCCGCCTCCGCGGCCCACTCCTCCAGCGCGGGCAGCGCCAGCGCGGTGGAGGGGGTGAAGCAGACGTAGGGCGAGCCGGCGGTCACCGCGGCGAGCGCGGAGATCGAGCTCGGCGGCAGCACGGTCTCGCCGGGCCGGGCCAGCGCGGCGCGCAGGGCGGCGAGGTCGTGGAACTCGGGGCGGTCCTGCGGCAGCACCTCGGTGGAGGCGACGTCGATCACGACGACCCGGGCGAGCGCGTGCCGCTCGCGGAACTCGACGATGTCGGCCGCCTGACGATCGATCTCGTCCTGCTGCGAGCCGCCCTCGACGCCGAAGGAGCGCCGGATCTCGCGGTCGGTCGCGTCGAGCCGGTCGGCGACCTCGGCGACGACCGAGGTCGGGAACATCCCGCCGGCCGCCAGGCCCATCGCCTTCTCGAGCAGCGGGGTCGACGAGACGTCGTGCCCGCCGATCACGATCGCGTCGAAGCCGGCGAGCGGGACGTCCTCGAAGGCCGGGGTCGCGGTGGCGCAGCCGTTGCTGGGAGCGGCGCCCGAGGCGATGGCGTGCAGGCCGACGGCGGCCGTGGTGGCGACGCTGCCCCGGGCTCCGATCAGCCAGAGGCCGATGCGCTCCTGCTGCGGGGCGCGGTCGGCGGCGGTGGTGGTGCCGGTGGTGCTGGTGGTGTCGGACGAGGTCATCGTTCTCTCCTGTCTGTGGACTTCATTCGTGGGGAGGTCGTTCGGGGCATGTCGTTCGGGGGGAGGCCGTTCGCGGGGAGGTCGTTCGGGGGGACGTCATTCGGGGTCTCCCTGCGCGTCGAGATTGCGTCACCTCGCGGCGACTGCTTTCCTCAGGTGTGCCGAGCCGCCACCCGATCTCCCGAGCAGTCGCCTGCCGTCGCCCGGACGGCGCTTGCACGGACGGCGGGCGCTCCGCGTGAGCGGGCGGGCCGGCTCGCAGACCGGCGACCTGCTGCGGCTCTTCGCCGACGGCCGTCCGCGCACCCGCGCGGAGCTGGTCGAGGAGACGGGACTCGCCCGCACGGCGGTGATGACGCGGCTCGACCTGTTCTTCGAGCTCGGCCTGATCACGCACCTCGACCGCGCGCCGTCGACCGGCGGCCGTCCGTCGGCGCGGCTGGTCTTCGATCCGTCGGTCCGCGCGTTCCTGACCATCGACCTCGGCGCGACGCACTCGACGATCGCGCTGACCGACTTCGACGGCCGCATCGTCGTCGAGCGCCGCGAGGAGCTCGACATCGCGCAGGGCCCGATCCGGGTGCTCGACCACGCGCTCGACGTCTGCGACGAGATCCTCGCCGATGCGCACCTGGCGCCCGAGGCGCTGGCCGGCTTCGGCCTCGGCGTGCCCGGCCCGGTCGAGCACGCGAGCGGCCGCCCGGTGCGCCCGCCGATCATGCCCGGCTGGGACGGCTTCGACATCCCGGGCTACATCCGCCGCCGCGTCGACACCACCGTGCTCGTCGACAACGACGTGAACCTGCTGGCCCTCGGCGAGCGCGCCTCGCGCTTCCCGCACGCGCAGGACCTGATCTTCGTGAAGATCAGCACCGGCATCGGCTCGGGCATCGTCTCGGGCGGCGTCCTGCAGCGCGGTGCGCTCGGCGCGGCCGGCGATCTCGGTCACGTCCAGGTGCCGCGCACCGCTCCGGAGGCGGCGGACGGCCGCGACGGCGACCTCGAGGCGCTCGCGAGCGGCGGGGCCCTGGTGCGCGCGCTGGCCGAGGCGGGCCGCGACGTGCACTCGGTCCGCGATCTGCTGGCGCTCCTGCGCGACCGCGACCCGGAGGCGATCGAGGCGGCGCGCCTCGCGGGCCTGCAGATCGGCGAGGTCCTCGCCACCTGCGTGAGCCTGCTGAACCCGTCGGTGATCGTGCTCGGCGGCAGCGTCGCGCTCGCCGCCCCGGAGATCCTGGCCGGCGTGCGCGAGGTCGTCGACCGGCGCTCCCTGCCGCTGGCGACCCAGCGCCTGCACGTGGTGACCGCCGAGCTCGGCGGCAGCGGCGGCGTGCGCGGCGCGGCGCTGATGCTGCGGCAGCACCTCCTCGGCCCGAGCAACGTCGACGCGTTCCTCGAGCAGCTCCGCGAGCAGAGCCTCGCCGAGCGCTGAGCCTTCGCCGGCGACTGGCGCCCCGGCGACGACGGAGGTCAGGAGCGCACCCCCGCACGGTCGGAGGCGGAAGGGTCGGTCGTCTCCCGCGAGATGCCACTTGTGAGCTCGACACGCCGTGAATCCTCGTCAGAAGTGGCATCTCGCGGAGTCGCGGAGGCGCCGGTCGTCGAGGCACCGGCCACCGCAGCGGCGACGGCGGCGTCGATCCGCCGCTGCTCGCCCGCGGCGCGGCGGCGGCGGCGCACGACCGCCAGCACGATCAGCCCGATCAGCAGCGCCAGCAGCAGCAGCGCGCTCCACGGCACGGCCGCGGTCGAGGCCTCGGAGGAGACGGCGGCGACCTCGGGCACGGCGGCCGGGTCGGTGGCCTGCCCCGCGAAGTCGGCGGTGACGACGGTGCCGGTCAGCGCGATCCGGGCGGTCGCGACGAACAGCGGCCAGACCCCGGCGACGGTGACGCTCCGGCTGGTCGAGCTGCCCGGGAGCAGCTCGGGCAGCGGCTCCGGATCGGTCGCGGCGACGCTGCCGAGGCCGAGGAGACCGGAGACCGCGAGCTCGGCGCCCGGGGCGAGGCGGGTGTTGCCCGCGTTGGTGACGGTGTAGTCGATGGTGGTCGTGCCGGGGGCGAAGGGGTTCCACTCGCCCTGGTACGAGACGGCGAGGCCGTCGACCGAGAGGCGCGGGGCGAGGTCGCCGCCGACGCGGAGGTACATCCGCGAGCCGAGGCGGCGGTCGACCGAGACCCCGGTCTCGCCCTGGACGAGGACCGAGGAGACGACCCCTGCGGCGTAGTCGCCCGGCACGGCGTCGGCCGGCACCTCGAGCTGGAACGGGATCTGCACGCTCTCGCCCGCGGGGACGACGACGTCCGGGGCCTCGAAGGAGATCCAGCTGCCCAGCTGGGTAGACGGCTCGGCGGCCGGCAGCAGATCGAGCTGCCCCGCCTCGGTGAGGAAGCCGTCGGAGCCGTAGACGCGGAAGGTCTGCTCCTCGTCGTCGTAGTTGGAGACGATCAGCGCGTCGCTCAGCTGCCCGCCCGGCTCGAGCGCGTAGGCGTAGTTCGGCCGGTCGCTGCCCTGCTCGGTGTCGGCGGGCCGCACCCCCCAGGTGACGGCCGAGCTCGCCTGCGAGCTCGCCGTCTCCGCGAGGGCCTGCGCCGGCAGCACGGCACCCGCGACCCCCACGACGAGGAGGACACCGAGCGAGCGGAGTGTGGAGCGGAACATCATCGTCCAGCCTTTCGAGGGGGTGGGTCCCTCCGCGAGATGCCACTTGTGCACGCGACACGCCGTGTCAGGCGTGCACAAGTGGCATCTCGCGGAGGAGGAAGGAGGGGGGCCGGCCGCCGGGGCTCCGGCGGCCGGCCGAGGGTGGCTAGCCGAGCGCGGTGAGCGTCAGCGTCGCCGTGTAGGTGCCGGTTCCGACCGACAGCGGGAGCTGCAGGTCGAGGTCGGCGCCGAGGACCGAGGATCCGGTCGGGTGTCCGGCCGCGGCGGAGCCGAGGACGCGGGCGGTGGCGAGGCCCTCGCCCGAGACGAACCCGGAGACGACGGGGGCACCGGCGACGGCACCGCCCTCGTTCTCCAGGACCTTGGGGGTCCAGCCGAGGTACTTGCCCGAGACCGTCTGGTCGCCGGCACGGAAGTCGCTGATCTGAGCGGTCACCGACCACTCCGGTCCGGACAGGCGCGAGTCGGTCACACGGACCGGCACGAGCTCGCCCGACGCGGCGAAGTGGTCGCCCTGCTCCTCGGCGACACCGAGGTTCACCAGGTTGCTGGTGCCCTCGAGGCTCCAGGTCAGCTCGCCCTCGCGCGCGTCCGGCACGATGACCGCGACGGCCTGGTCGCCCTGCGCCGCAGCGCCGGCGGCCGTGCCGGTGAAGTCCCCGTCCACTCCGGCGGCGGTGTTGCCCGCGCCGAAGTTGACCGCCGGAGCGTTCTCGGCGAGCGTGATCCGCCCGCCGACCGTCGAGCCCGCGAGCTGGACGTTGCCGGAGTTGCCCGAGAGCACGAGGTTCCCGCCGACGGTGTTGCCGAGCGCGGCCGCGGAGCCGTCCTCGTTCGCGCCGAGGAGCACGCCGCGCGAGGATCCGCTGACCGTCAGCGAGCCGCCGACGATCGCGCCGCCGACGCTGACGCCGAAGTCGCTGCCGGCGAAGGTCGCGTCGCCGCCGACGCTGGTGCGCGCCACGTCGACGTAGTTCGCCGCGTCGGTGCTGACCGAGCCGTCGACCGAGACGTCGCTGAGCTCGACGTCGATGCCGCCCGCCTCGACCATGCCCGCGACGGTGAGGTCGCGGAGGTAGAGGAAGCCGGCGCGCGAGCCCTCGGAGAAGGACACGACGTCGCCGCCGACGCTGGTGCCGTCGATCGAGATGCCGTACGCGTCCGTGCCGATGACGTCGCCCTCGATCGTCGCCGAGGTGGCGTCGAGCCAGGCGTCGTCGCCGACGGTGATCGAGCCCTGCACGACGACGTTGCCCAGCACGCAGGTCTCGCCGGCGGCGACGGTCAGGTCGCCCGCGATCGTCGTGTTGCCGAGCTCGGTCGTGCAGTCGGTCGTCGCCGCGAAGGCGGACGGCGCGGCGACCATCGCGAGGGAGGCGGCCGCGAGGACCGCCGTGGTCGTCTTCCACTTCATGGGGGTTCTCCTCGGTGCGCCGGTGCGCGTGGTGGTGCGGGGAAGGGAGGGGGCGGTGCGCCCGCGCTCAGCCACGGAGGGCCGCGATCGCGTCGTAGCTGCGAGCCGCGCTGCCCAGCGAGTTCGCCGGGTTCGGCGGCGTGGCCTGGGTGGGCGCCGTGTCCTGCTCCCAGACGCCGTAGCGCTGGCCGCGGTCGCGCAGCTCCGACAGGAACGCCTGGTACGGCAGGTTGCCCGCGCCGAACTCGACGATGTCGTAGCCGTTGGTGTTCGCGTTGTTCGTCTTGCCGTCCTTGAGGTGCAGGATCGGGTAGCGGCGCGGATTGCGCTTGATGTAGTCGAGCGGCTCGAAGCCCGGGTAGAGCTTCTTGCCCACGTAGGCCCAGTAGACGTCCATCTCGAGGTAGACGTGCTTGGGGTCGGTGTTGTCGTAGAACACGTCGTAGAGGCGCGTCTTCGGGTCGTCCGAGCCGAAGGCGAACTCGCCCGCGTGGTTGTGCTGGTAGAGCTTCATGCCCGCGGCCGTGACCTGGGCGCCCCAGGCGTTCCACTCGTCCGCGGCCGCGCGGTAGCCCGCGACGGTGTTGACGTTGGTCGGGGCGTTGCCGGTGCCGAGGTGCGGGGTGCCGAGGATCTGCGCGATCTCGATCTGCTTCCCCAGCTCCGAGCGGAGCAGGTTGGTGCCGACGTGCGAGCCGACGGCCCGCAGGCCGTTGTCGTCGAGCAGCTGGCGGATCTCCTGGGGGGTGATCGCGCCGACGTTGCCCTGGGTGTAGCCGGCGAACTCGATCTCGCTGTAGCCGATGCGGCCCAGCTCCTCGAAGACGGCGCGGAAGCCGAGCGACGAGACCTTGTCGCGGACGCTGTAGAGCTGGATCCCGATCCGGTTGATCGGGACGAGCCGGTTGGCGCCGGACGAGGGCGCGGGAGCGGCGAGGGCGCCGGGCGCCAGCGCGCCGGCCCCGACTCCGACGGCGACCGTGGAGGCGGCGAGCGCCGTCATCAGCGCGCGTCGGCTCATCGGCTTCGCCGTGATGGATCCGTGGTGGTGGTGCATTGTCTCTCCTTCGAAACGGAACATGCAGATGGATCAGGGGGGGGCCGGCCGGCCCGGGCTCTCGGCGCGAGCCGGCCGGTCCCGCCGCGGCTACTGCTGGACGGTGAGGTTCAGCAGGCTGGACGCGGCGTTGGTGTTCGCCGTGGCGGTGTGGGTGACGGTCAGCTTGTAGCTGCCCGCGGCGAGCTTCGGCAGGGTCACGACGACCTTCCCGTTCTCGTCGAGGGTGCCGGTGAGCATCGCGACGGTGGAGAGGTTCCTCTTCACCATCACGGTGACCTGCCCGGTCCCGGCGACGCCGGTCGACGTCGTCGACTCGACCGAGACCTGCGCGCTGGCGCCCGGCTTGACCGGGTTCGGCGAGACGGTCGCGGTGAGCACGGAGTCGGCCTTCGACACGATCAGGCGGGCGGTGCCGGCCGACGCCTTGAAAGTGCCGTCCGCTCCGTACGCCGCGCGGAAGGTGTGCGTCCCGGCCCCGAGGGTCTGCGGCAGGGCGATGGTCGCCTTCCCGCCCTCGAGGGCGCTGCGGCCGATCTCGGTGTCGCCCTCGTAGAGGACGACCTCGCCGCCGGGGGTGCCGCCCTGGCCGGAGACGGTGACCGTCGCCGATCCGGGAGCGCCGAAGGTCACGCGCGGGGCGCCGAGCGCCACGGTCGTGGTCGAGTCGACGGTCGGCGCGTTCCCCGCGGCGAGGTCGATCGTGAACGAGACCGTGCCGACCGCGGAGACGTTGCCGCCGGTGTCGGTGGCGCGGTACTGCACGGTGCGGGCGCCGTTGGTGGTGAAGGGCACCGAGTAGGCGCCGTTCGCGGCGCGGACCGTGGTCCACGTCGTCCCGTTGTCGACCGAGTACTGCACGCTGGCGAGCGCGCCGTTGTCGGCGGCCGCCAGGTTCAGGTTCACCGCGCGGTTGTAGACGCCGCCGACGCCGGTGGGCGCTGCGGGGTCGAGGGTCGCGCTGACGGTCGGCGCCGTCGCGTCGCCGGCACCCGCACCCTGGAAGGTGAGGGAGTCGAGGGACAGGCCGGAGGGCGAGGTCACGTAGAGCGAGCCGGTGCCGGTCGGCTGGCCGGAGAACGGCACGAGGACGTCCTGCCAGCCGGCGCCGGCCGGGATGGTCGCCGTTCCGAAGGGCGCCGCGTCGGCGGCGTTCCAGCGGAGGTCGACCGTGCCCTCACCGGTGGCGCGGACCACGACGCCGGTCAGGTTCGCGAGGTTCACCGGGTCCCAGCGCAGGAAGGATCCCGCACCGAGTCCGCTGACCGCGTTGCCGCCGCTGGCGGTGGTGTCCGCGTAGGGCAGGACGCCCTCGCGGGCGGCGTGCTCCGCCTCCTGCGTCTTCGGGTTCAGCCGCAGCGTCGCCTCGGCCGCGGCCGGGGGCAGTCCGTTGTAGCCGGCGTCCGTGTAGGTCACGACGACGGTGCCGTAGAGCAGCGCGCCCGGGCCGTGCTCGGGCGAGTCGGCGGACGTCGGGAACGCTCCCGTGGCACCGGTGCCGGTGACCTCGGGGTGGGCGTGCTCGTCGTGGCCGAGACCGTAGGTCCACGCCACGCGGCTGCCGACGATCTGGTCGCCGTCCTCCGCGTCACGGCCGGTCACCCGGTAGGGGATCGCGTCGCCCCACTCGAAGAACGAGCCGTTGCCGGGCGTCGTGATCTCGATCTGCGGCGCCTGGTTGCCCACCGAGATCACCCGGGAGGTGAGGCTGAACTTGCCCTTGGCGTCGGTGACGCGCAGGCGGGCCGTGAACTGGCCGAGCTCGGTGTAGGTGTTCTCCACGGTGACGCCCGTGGCGTCGAAGGTGCCGTTGCCGTCGAAGTCCCAGTCGTAGGTGAGCGCGTCGCCCTCGGGGTCGGAGGATCCCGTGGCGTCGAACGTCACCTCGAGCGGCGTCTCGGAGGCGGACAGCGGCGTCGCGGTGAAGCGCGCCTGGGGGGCCTTGTTGCCCTCGGCGTAGTCGATCCGGTACAGGCCGGCGTCGGGGTTGGCGCGGAAGAAGCCGTCGCCGTACTCGAGCACGTACATCGACCCGTCGGGGCCGAACTCCATGTCCATGGGGTTGTCGTGGATCGGCTGGTTGCGCGAGCTCAGCGCCGTGTTGGGCAGGAAGTCCTCGATGTGCGTGACCGCGCGGTCGTCATCGAGCGTGAACGCCGCGATGTAGTCCTGCGAGAACTCGCCGAAGAAGGTCTTCTCGTTCCAGTAGGCCGGGAACTTCGATGTCGAGGTGTTCTCCTCGTCGAAGTGGTACACCGGTCCGCCCATCGGGCCCTGGCCGGTGCCCGTGCCGAAGTTCACGAGCTCGTCGAACGGCTGGTCGCCCGGGTTGTCGCCGTAGTAGACGGTCGCCGGCGTGGCCGCCGGGATGTCCACGAGGCCGGTGTTCCAGCGCGAGTTGTTCTTCAGGTTCTGCGGGTCGAAGAAGCCGCGGGGCGTCGCCGTCTCGAAGTCCCACTCGTTGTACGGCAGGTTCGGGCCGTGCACGTAGGGCCAGCCCGAGTTCTGCGGCTGGTCGAGTCCGGTCGCGTTCCACTCGACGAGACCCATCGGGCCGCGCACGCCGTCGGCCGCGGCGGCCTTCGTCGCGTCGGGACCGTAGTCGCCCCAGGAGAGGGTGTTCGTCTCCGCGTCGACGTCGATCTTGAACGGGTTGCGCACGCCCATCACGAAGATCTCGGGACGGGTCTTCTCGGTGCCCACCGGGAAGAGGTTGCCCTCGGGGATCGTGTACGAGCCGTCCTCCTGGACCGTGATCCGGAGGATCTTGCCGCGCAGGTCGTTCGTGTTGCCCGCACCGCGACGCGAGTCGAAGCCGGGGTTCATGCCGGGCGCGTCGTTGTTCGGCGCGAAGCCCGCGGCCCCCGGAGCGCTCGCCGGCGTGTTGTCACCGGTCGAGAGGTACAGGTTGCCGTCGGCGTCCCAGTCGAAGTCGGCGCCCACGTGGCAGCACTGCCCGCGCTGCGCCTCGACCTCGATGATCTTCTGCTCGCTCGCCAGGTCGAGACCGGAGCCGGTCCACTTGAACCGGGAGAGGCGGTTGACGCCCTTCCACTGGTCCCAGTAGCTCTCGTCCTCACCCGCGGGGAGCATGTTCGGGGCCGCACCGGTCGGCGTGCCGCTCTGGGGCGCGTAGACCAGATAGACCCACTGGTTCTCGGCGAAGTCGGGGTCGACGCCGACGCCCTGGAGCCCGTCCTCCGAGTTCTGGTAGACGGGGATCGTGGCCACGACGCGCGTGGTGCCGGTCTTCGGATCGGTGTGGCGGATCTCGCCGTTCCGTGCCGTGTGGAGGACCGACTTGTCCGGGAGGACGGCGAGGTCGATCGGTTCGCCGACGTTCTTCGTCAGCAGCACCTTCTCGTAGTTGCTCCAGTCGAGCGCGGACTCCGCGCCCGGCTCCGAGCCGTGGTCCACTCCGTCGTGGGCCGAGGCGGGCAGGCCGAGGGCGGTGAGTCCGGAGACCGTCACCATCCCGGCGATGCCGAGGGCGAAGAGAGACCTGATGCTTCTCTTCGTGGATCGCTTACCATTCATGCGTGATGTGATTCCTTCAACGAGGTGTTCATCGCAGAGGCCGGATCCGTCTCTGTCCGCACGACGTGCGGATCCGGTCTCCTCTGGTCGGCCTGTGGGCCGATGTCTTCGTCATCGCCTCCTCTCGCGGGATGCTGTCGCGGCGCCGGTCGCTCCTCTTAACAGGTCGCTCCTCTTAACAGAGGGGCGGTTCCGGCTGGTCCGGGCCGGCGCGGGGTCTCCCCCGCGCCGGCGGGTCTGTGGGCCGGTCGGATCAGTGATCCGAGCGGATCAGTGGATCAGGACTCGAAGGCCGAGGGCAGGTACTCGGCGACGTTGTCCTTGGTGACGACCGGAGCGAAGAGCTGGATCTGGCGCGGGACGCCGAGCGAGGTGGTGTCGCTCATCGACTTGTTCTGCTCGATGAGGCGGGCGAGCTTGATGCCGTCCGCGGCCTGGGTCGAGGGGTAGACGACCGTGGCCTTGACCACGGAGTCGTCGGCCTCGATCGAGCGCATCACGTTCGCCGAGCCGGCGCCGCCGACGAGGATGAACTCGTCGCGGCCCGCGGTGTCGATCGCGGCGAGGACGCCGACGCCCTGGTCGTCGTCGTGGTTCCAGATCGCGTCGATCTGCGGCGCCGCCTGGAGGAGGTTGGCCGCGGCCTGCTCGCCGCCCTGGACGGTGAAGTCGGCGGCGACGCGGTTGTCCACGTCCAGTCCGCAGCCCGAGAGCGCGTCGGCGAAGCCCTGGCTGCGGTCCTGGGTCAGCGGCAGCGAGTCGATGCCGGCGATCTCGGCGACGACCGCGTCCGGGTTGTCGCCGAGCTGCTCGCAGAGGTAGGTGCCGGCGCTGACGCCCATGCCGTAGTTGTCGCCGAGCACCGTCGAGCGGGCGGCGAACGGGCTGGAGAACTCGCGGTCGACGTTGATGACGGTGATGCCCGCCTCCATCGCCTCGGTCGCGACCTCGGTCAGCGCGGCGCCGTCGATCGGCAGCAGCACGATCGCGTCGACGCCGTCGTTGATGAAGGTCTCGACCTGGCTGATCTGCAGGTTCACGTCGTTGGTGCCCTCCGCGGTGCGCAGCTCCACGTCGTCGTACTTCTCGGCCTCGGCGATGGCCGCGCGGCTGACGGCGCCCATCCAGCCGTGGTCGGCGGCGGGAGCGGTGAAGCCGATCACCACGGTGTCGCCCGAGGCGTCGTTGTCCGAGGCGGCGACCGCGGCGGCGGTGCCGCCGCCGGAGGCGTTCCCGGTCTCGACGGGGGCGTTGGAGATGCAGCCGGTGAGCATCAGCGCGACGGCGCCGAAGGCGAAGCCGGCGGTGCCCAGGCGGGCGGTGCGGCCCAGTCGAGTGGTGCGGCCCAGTCGGGTGGTGCGGTCCAGGCGGGAGCCGGAGGGGTGGCGAACGGACATGGAAGTGATCTCCTTCGATGGATCCATGAGGGGCCGCAGGGCACAGCGGTGCCTGCGGAGGGTGACCGGAGTGGTCGAGGTGGATGCTGCTGGTGCTGGGAAGCGGGGCGAGCGCCCCGGGAAGAGGTGGGGCCGGCGGCCCCTCGGGTCAGGACTTGCCGCGGGCGGCGAAGCGCTGCTGCAGCAGGACGGCGGCGACGATGATCGCGCCCTTCGCCACGGCCTGGGCCGAGGTCGACATGTTGTTCTGCGTGAAGACGTTGGTGAGGGTCGTGAAGATCAGGACGCCGAACACGGTGCCGACGATCGTGCCGCGGCCGCCGGCGAGCAGCGTGCCGCCGACCACGACCGCCGCGATGGCGTCGAGCTCGTAGAGCGTGCCGTTGGTCGACGAGCCGGCGGTGGTGCGGGCGAGCATCATCACCGCGGCGATGCCCGCGGTCAGGCCGGCGAGGCCGTAGACGTACATGGTGTGCCGGCGGACCTTGATGCCGGCGAGGCGGGCCGCCTCCGGGTTGCCGCCGACCGCGACGGTGCGGCGGCCGAAGGTCGTGCGGTTGAGCAGGATCCAGCCGGCCACCGCGACGAGCGCGAAGATCAGCACGAGGACCGGGATGCCGAGCACGTCGGCGCGGAAGAAGTCGAGGAACGGGTCGACGGTGACGATCTGCGTCTGCCGGTTCGAGATCAGCTCTGCGAAGCCGCGGGCCGCGACGAGCATCGCCAGCGTCGCCATGAAGGCGACCACGCGGCCGTAGGCGATCAGCGCTCCGTTGATCAGCCCGCAGACCAGGCCGACGAGCACCGCGGTCAGCACGATGACCAGCCAGGAGGTGTTCGCCGCGTAGTACTGCGTCGAGACCGTGCTGGCCCAGACCGTCGCGAGCCCCATCACCGAGCCGACCGAGAGGTCGATGCCGCCCGAGGTGATGACGAAGGTCATGCCGATGCTCAGCACGCCGATCACGGCGGCCAGGCGGAGGATCGTCAGCACGTTGTCGACGCTGGCGAAGCGCTCCCCCGCGGTGGCGAACCCGACGATGCAGAGGATGACCAGCGCGAGCACCAGGCCGATGTTGCGGCCGAGCGAGCCGCCCATCATCCCGGCGAGCCCGGAGCGGGCGTCCTTCGACGGAGCCCCGCCGCTCGGCCCTCCGGTCGCGGCCGAGGCGTGACGTCCGGCGTCCTCCTGCGGACCGCCGATCGACGGTGACGCGGTGTCGAGCTGTCCGCTCACGCTGCACTTCCTTCCATGACGAGATCGAGCACGCGGTGCTCGTCGATCGAATCGGCGGGGCCCTCGTGGACCACGGCGCCGTCGGAGATCACGAGCACTCGGTCCGAGAGCCCGAGGACCTCGCCGATCTCGCTGGAGACCACGAGCACGGCGGCGCCGTTGGTCGCGAGGTCCCGGATCAGGGTGTAGATCTCGGCCCGAGCTCCGACGTCGACCCCGCGGGTCGGCTCGTCGAGCAGCAGCACGCGGCAGCCGCGCACCAGCCAGCGGGCGAGGAGCGCCTTCTGCTGGTTGCCGCCGGAGAGCGTGCGGGCGTCGCGGTCGACGCCGTGCGGGCGGAGGTCGAGCGCCACCGCCTGCTCGGCCGCCGCCGCGCGCTCGGAGCGCTCGTCGAGGAAGCCGCGCTTGGCGAAGCGGTCGAAGGTCGAGAGGGTGATGTTGCGGTAGACCGGCTCGTCCAGGAGCAGGCCCTGACTCTTGCGCTCCTCCGGGCAGAGGCCGATGCCGGCGTCGACCGCGGAGGTGACCGAGCCGGCCCGCAGCCGCTTGCCGGCGACGCTGACGGTGCCGGTGCTGGCGCGGCGGGCCCCGTAGATGGTCTCCAGGATCTCGGAGCGGCCGGAGCCGACCAGCCCCGCGAGGCCGACGACCTCGCCGGCGCGGATCTCGAGCGAGACGTCGGCGAACGAGCCGCGCAGCCCCAGGTTCTCCACCTTCAGCAGCGTCTCGGCCTCGGTGGGGAGCTCGGTGCGGTCCGGGAACACGTACTCCACGGCGCGGCCGGTCATCAGCGTGATCAGCTTCGAGGTCGGGGTGTCGGCGACGGCGAGGTTCTTCGCGACCGTCGCGCCGTCCTTGATGACGGTGATCCGATCGCCGATGGCGCGGATCTCCTCGAGGCGGTGCGAGATGTAGACGATGGCGACGCCGTCGGCGGTGAGCTGGCGGACCACGTGGAAGAGGTTCTCCACCTCCTCCGAGTCGAGCACCGCGGAGGGCTCGTCCATGATGATGACCCGCGCGTCGTGCGAGAGGGCCCGCGCCATCTGCACGATCTGCTTGCCGGCGGCGGAGAGGCTGCCGACCTCGCGGTGCGGGGCGATCTCGGGGTGGCCGAGGCGCTGCATCAGCTCGCGGGTGATCCTCGCGGCCTTGGAGCGGGCGGTGAAGCCGCCGCGGGAGAGCTCGTGGCCGAGGTAGATGTTCTCGGCGACGGAGAGGCCGTCGACGACGTCCAGCTCCTGGTACATCGTGGCGATGCCGAGGGCGAGCGCGGCCGTCGGCGAGGGGATCGTGACGACCTTCCCGTCCACGAGGATCTCGCCCTCGGTGGGCTGGTGGGCCCCGGCGAGCGTCTTGATCAGCGTGGACTTGCCAGCGCCGTTCTGGCCGAGGAGGCAGTGCACCTCGCCCGGCCGGACGTCGAGGTCGACGCCGTCGAGGGCTCGTGCTCCGGGGAAGACTTTGACGATCCCGCGCATCTGCAGAAGCAGTTCTGACGCGGTGTCCTGAGTGCGGGAAAGAGGCTGGGCGGCGGTGTCGCCGGGGTCTGCGTTGACCATGCGGACGAAGCTACAGCGACTTAAGTCGCGGGTCAACCAAAAGTTCTGAGTCGTTTCGAAGGAGATCCCGGCGGTCGCCCAGCGCGTCGAAAC
Organism: Rathayibacter sp. VKM Ac-2929; assembly: GCF_022815495.1. Classification (NCBI taxonomy): domain Bacteria; kingdom Bacillati; phylum Actinomycetota; class Actinomycetes; order Micrococcales; family Microbacteriaceae; genus Rathayibacter; species Rathayibacter sp. VKM Ac-2929. Next base: position 740,670 of record NZ_JALGRV010000003.1, on the reverse strand, counting down.
GCTTCCGTCACTCGCGCCAGCCCTGGGATCCGCGGGTTTAGGCGACATCTGACGGCGCAATGCGCGGCGTGTCGAGACACCACGTCCCGTCATAGAGCGCTCTCCGACCCTATGAATCCCGTCCGGGCCGCAACCGGATCGTGACCTGCGGCCTCCCGAGCCCTCCGTCGCCGCCCTCCCGCTCAGCAGAAAGAGCTGGCGGAGCCGAGCGCGGGCATGGGAGGGTCGACCCGCCGACGAAAGGACGACGATGTCGAACGACCGAGCACTGCGCGTCGCGATGGTGGGGACCGCCTTCATGGGCCGCACCCACTCGCACGCCTGGCGCACCGCCCCCCGCTTCTTCCCGCTGCCGCTGCGCCCCGAGCTCGCCGTGCTGGTGGGCACCGACCCGCAGCGGACCGCCGAGCGCGCCGAGACCCTGGGCTGGAGCGAGTCCTCGACCGACTGGCGCGCGGTGATCGCGCGCGACGACATCGACCTCGTCGACATCTGCACCCCCGGCGACACCCACGCCGAGATCGCGATCGCCGCCCTCGAGGCCGGCAAGCACGTCCTCTGCGAGAAGCCGCTGGCCAACTCCGTCGAGGAGGCCGAGCGGATGGTCACCGCGGCCGCCGCCTCGGGCCGCGTCGCGATGTGCGGCTTCAGCTACCGCCGCACCCCTGCGCTGGCGCTGGCCAAGCGCTTCGTCGACGAGGGCCGGCTCGGTGCGATCCGCCACGTCCGCGCCCAGTACCTGCAGGACTGGCTGAGCGACTCCGAGGCCCCGCTGACCTGGCGCCTCGACGCCGCGAAGGCCGGCTCGGGGGCGCTCGGCGACATCGGCGCGCACATCATCGACAGCGCGCAGTGGCTGACCGGCACCCCGATCGCCTCCGTCTCGGCGGTCCTGCGCACCTTCACCACCGAGCGCCCCGTGCTCGCGACGCAGGCGGGCCTCGGCGGCCGCGCGGAGGAGGGCGCCGAGCGCGGCCCGGTCACGGTCGACGACGCCGCCGCCTTCACCGCCTCCTTCGAGGGCGGCGCCCTCGGCGTCTTCGAGGCGACCCGCGTCGCCACCGGCCGCAAGAACGCCAACCGCATCGAGATCAACGGCGAGACCGGCAGCATCGCCTTCGACTTCGAGCGGATGAACGAGCTCGAGTACTACGACGCCCGCGACCCCGAGGACGCCCGGGGCTTCCGCACCATCCAGGTCACCGAGCCCTCGCACCCGTACATGTCGGCCTGGTGGCCCGCCGGCCACGGCATCGGCTACGAGCACCTCTTCAGCCACCAGGTCGTCGACCTCGTCGAGGCGATCGCGGCCGGCACCCCCGCCACCCCGACCTTCGCCGACGCCCTCGAGGTCCAGCGCGTCCTCGCCGCCGTCTCGACGAGCGCCGCGAACCGCTCCGAGTCCACCCCCGTGCAGCGCGGCACCGGCCCGGTCTGACGCCGGAAGGCACCGCGCTGATCTTCGCAGAGGAGATCTCCCAGCAGCCTGCTGGGAAATCGAGTGATCCTCCTCATCCTTCCCTCGCTGGACCGCGAGCCGAGTGTCGAACGGTTCCGAGAGGGTGCAGCGTCTCCGTCGGGCACGGAGTGCCAGGCTGGGGCGATGCGCCGACGAGGGAGTTCTGCGGCGGCCGTCGCGGTCGTCGCGCTGCTGCTGGGCGGCTGCGTGGAGGCGGAGTCCGGGCCGGCGGCGGTCGGTGCCGGTGGCGTGGCGGACGGCACCTCGGCGAGGGTCTCCGCCGCGGGGACCGTCGACGTCTCCTATCAGCGGCAGGGCGACTTCGCGGTGGTCGTCGCGCTCGACTGCTCGGCCTGCTCCGGGACCGTCACCGTGTCCGCGCCCGGGCGCAGCACTCCGGTGGGCGAGGCCGCGGCGGGGACGCAGTCGTCGTGGCTCCTCGAGACCGTCGCGACCGACCCCGTCGACCAGTCGCTCCTCGTGCGGACCGCCGGCCACTGGACGCTCACGCTGCAGAGCTGGAACGACCTGCCCGAGGTCTCCGGCGAGCAGTCGGGCAGCGGATCCGCGGTGCTCGCGTTCTCGGACGACGTCGACAGCCTCGACGTCGCCTACGGCCCGGCGAGCAGCGAGGACTCGCTCTCCGGCCGCGTCCTCGGCACCGGCGGCACCCGCCAGACCTTCGGCGACACCACGGCCTTCGCCCGGGTCGTCGACGCGGACCTCCCCGGCGTCGTCGCCCTCCGCACAGACGGCGCCTGGACCCTGACGCCGACCCCGTGACCTGCGCGCCGGGTCCCCCGGTCGCGCTCCGCGAGATGCCACTTGTGAGCACGACACGCCGCAGAATCCGCGCACAAGTGGCATCTCGCGGAGGGGGTCGGCGGGGGCGCTTCGGGGGCTTCGCCTCGTGAGGCGATCCTGCGCCATACTTCCTGGATGAGCAAGAAGATTGACGCGGCGCATCGCGCCCTGGTAGCAGCCCTCGACAAGCACGCCGGCCTCGTCGGCGACAAGTCGTCGAAGCCGAGCAAGGTCGCGCGCGCCGCGTCCGAGCTCCGCGCCGCGACGAAGGCCTACTCGGCGCTCGTCTCGGCCCGCACCGGCACCTCGAGCCCGTTCGCAGACCTCGCCGACCCGCGCCTGGACCAGCCGACCATCGCCTCCCTCCGGGCCGAGCGCGACGCGATCGCCGCCCGCCTGGCCAAGCACGAGGCCCTCGCGGCGGAGTCGGGCGACCAGGCCCTCGCCGGCTGACCCTCCTCCCCCGCTCTCCCTCCCCCGCGGAAGTCGCCGTGTTACGGGCGTGTTTCGCGCGCCCGGTGGCGCCCTGCGTACGGTGGTCTCCGGGATCCGCGCAGTCGCGGCGTCGAGCGACCGGAGGCCGGTCGCAGCGCCGGCGGTGACCAGCACCGCCCGTGGACGCCGCCCGGATCCTCTCCACGGAAGGATCCACCGCATGTCCCTGCGCCGCACTCTCCTCGCGACCACCGCGATCGCCGCCTCCGCCCTCCTCCTCGCCGGCTGCTCGTCCGCCGCCGGCGCGAGCGACGACACCGTCCGCATCGGCGTGGTCGGCGCGGGCGACCCCTACTGGGCGACCTACGAGCAGGCCGCCGAGGACGCGGGCATCGACGTCGAGATCGTCGACTTCACCGACTACAACCAGCTCAACCCCGCGCTGACCGAGGGCGAGATCGACCTCAACCAGTTCCAGCACCTCGTCTACCTGGCGCAGTACAACACCTCGGCCGACGCCGACCTCGTGCCGATCGGCGCGACCGCGATCTACCCGCTCGGCCTCTACTCGACCCAGTACGACAGCGTCGAGGACATCCCCGAGGGCGAGAGCGTCGCCGTCCCGAACGACGTGACCAACCAGGCCCGCGCGCTCCTCGTCCTCCAGTCGGCCGGCCTGATCGAGCTGACGGACGGCGGCACCGCCTTCTCCGGCCTCGACGACATCGACACCGGCGCCTCGAAGGTCACCGTCACCGCGCTCGACGCGGCGCTCGTGCCGACCTCGCTCCCCGACGTCGCCGCCGCGGTCGTCAACAACGACTACCTCGCGGGCGCGGGCCTCGAGGCCACCGACGCCCTCGCGCAGGACGACCCGAGCGACCCGACCGCGGTGCCCTACGTCAACGTGTTCGCCGCCCGCGCGGACGACGCCGAGAACGAGACCTACCTGAAGCTCGTCGACGTCTACCAGACGTCGCAGGACGTGCTCGACGGCGTCTCCGAGCAGTCGGGCGGCACCGCCGTCTTCGCGACGACCCCCGCCGCCGAGCTGCAGTCGACCCTCGCCACCGTCGAGGCCGACGCCGCCGCCCAGGGCTGACCCGCCCCTCCCCCGCCGCGACCCCGCGGCGCAGCAGTGCCCGTCCCGGCAGTGTCCGACCCCAGCAGTGCCCGACCCCAGCAGTGCCCGACCCCAGCAGTGAAGGAAGCGCCGTGCCGCTCATCCGCCTCGCCGACGTGAGCAAGGTCTACCCGCCGCTCGCGCGCGGCGCGTCCGCCCTGACCGCCGTGGACGGCGTCAGCCTCGACATCGAGGCCGGCGACGTCTACGGCGTGATCGGCTACTCCGGCGCCGGCAAGAGCACGCTCGCGCGCCTGATCAACGCCCTCGAGCCCGCCACCGGCGGCAGCATCGAGATCGACGGCCGCGAGATCGTCGGCCTGCCCGAGCGGGAGCTGCGCCGGCTGCGCCTCGGGATCGGCATGATCTTCCAGCAGTTCAACCTCTTCGGCTCCAAGACCGTCGAGCAGAACGTCGCCTATCCGCTGCAGGTCGCCGGCACGCCGCGTGCCGAGCTGCGCGCCCGCGTCGACGAGATGCTCCGCTTCGTCGGCCTCTCCGACAAGGCCCGCAGCCACCCGGAGCAGCTCTCCGGCGGCCAGAAGCAGCGCGTCGGCATCGCCCGCGCCCTCGCCGCCTCGCCGCGCATCCTCCTCGCCGACGAGGCCACCAGCGCCCTCGACCCGGACACCACCGGCGAGGTGCTCGCGCTCCTGCGCCGGATCAACGAGGAGCTCGGCGTCACCATCGTCGTCATCACGCACGAGATGGACGTCGTCCAGCAGCTCGCGACGAAGGTCGCCGTGATGGAGGCGGGCCGCATCGTCGAGCGCGGCCCCGTCTTCGACGTCTTCTCGGCCCCGCGGGAGGCGGTCACCCGCCGCTTCGTCTCCACGGTCGTGCGCACGGTGCCCTCGCGGGAGGAGGCGGCGGTGCTGCGCGCGCGCCACCGCGGCCGCCTCGTCACGCTGTCCTTCTCGGACGGCTCCGCCTCGCAGGGCGACGTCTTCGCCGAGATCGCGCAGGCCGGCGTCCCGCTGGAGCTCGTCTACGGCGGCATCACCGACGTCCGCGGTCGCGCCTTCGGCCACCTCACCGTCGCGCTCGACGCGTCCGACGCCGTGATCGACCCCCTGCTGGCCCGCCTCGGCGCCCGCGTCGCCCTCACGGAGGTGCCCCGATGAACGAGCTCATCCCCCTGCTGCCCCAGCTCGCCGAGGCGACCGGCGAGACCCTCTACATCGTGGCCTTCAGCCTGCTCTTCGGCGGGATCGGCGGCCTGCTGATCGGGCTCGGCCTCGCCGTCACCCGCGGCGGCGCGCTCTACGCCAACCGCTTCGTCTTCGGCCTGCTGAACGTGATCGTCAACGTCTTCCGGCCGATCCCGTTCATCATCTTCATCGCCGCCGCCCAGCCGCTCGCGCGCCTGGTGGTCGGCACGGGCATCGGCACCGACGCGATCGTCTTCACACTCTCGCTCGCCGCGGCCTTCGGCATCGGGCGCATCGTCGAACAGAACCTGCTGACCGTGCAGCCCGGCGTGATCGAGGCCGCCCGCTCGGTCGGCGCGAGCCGCTTCCGGATCGTCCGCACGGTCCTGCTGCCCGAGGCGCTCGGACCGCTGATCCTCGGCTACACCTTCGTCTTCGTCGCCATCATCGACATGTCGGCCGTCGCCGGCTACATCGGCGCCGGCGGCCTGGGTACCTTCGCGATCCAGTACGGCTACCGCCAGTTCGAGCCCGTCGTCACCTGGGCGGCCGTGCTCGTCATCATCGTGATCGTCCAGCTCGTCCAGCTGCTCGGCAACGTCCTGGCCCGTCGAGTCCTCCGCCGCTGACCCGCGCGTCCCCTCCCTCTCCGCGAGATGCCACTTGCGTACACGACGCGCCGCGAAAAGCGTGCCCAAGTGGCATCTCGCGGGAGGAGTCAGCACGGTGGGTGTCATGAGGATCCGATACGACCCGCAAGCGAACGCCGCCTACCTGCCCGTCGGGCGCGAACCCGAGGCCGGCGAGTCCGTCGAGCAGGTGCACGACATCGCCGACCCGCACGGGTTCGGCGAGATCATCCTCGACTTCGACGCCGCCGGACACCTCATCGGCGTCGAGATCCTCGGCGCGCGCGCACTCCTGCGCCCCGAGGCCCTGGCCGACGCCGACATCCTCTGACGCCTTAACCACCTCCGCGAGATGCCACTTGTGTACGCGACACGCCGTGAAAGGCGTGCACAAGTGGCATCTCGCGGAGGGGAGGGGGCAGGGCTCAGTAGCGGGGCTTGCGCTCCGGACGCTCCGAGGAGCGGGACGGGCCCGAGGGGCGAGCGCCGCGGTCGGCGCCGGCGCGGCTCGGGCGGCGGTCGGGCTTGAGCTCGATCAGCTGGCCGCTGATGCGGGTACCGGCGAGGCGGTCGAGCACGTCCTGGGGCAGGTCGGCCGGCAGCTCCACGATCGAGAAGTCCGGGCGGATGTCGATGTGCCCGAAGTCGCCGCGGTTGAGCCCGCCCTCGTTCGCGAGCGCGCCGACGATCTGGCGGGGCTCGACGCGCTGACGGCGGCCCACCTCGATCCGGTACGACGCGAGGTTGCTGTTCGACGAGCGCTGGCGGCGCTCGGGACGCTCGCGGTCGTTGTCGTACGAGGACCGGTCGGAGCGCTCGGGGCGGTCGCCGCGGCTGTCCTCGCGGCGGAAGCGGGGGTCGTCCGGCGAGAGCAGCAGCGGCTCGTCGCCCTGGGCGACGATCGCCAGCGCGGCGGCGACGTCGGACTCGACCACGTCGTGGTGCTCGACGTAGTGGCCGATGATGTCGCGGAAGCGGTCGAGCCGCTCGCGGTCGGCCAGCGCCGTGGTGATGGCGTCGTCGAAGCGGGAGAGGCGCGTCACGTTGACGTCCTCGACGCTCGGGAGGCGCATCTCGGTCAGCGGCTGGCGGGTCGCCTTCTCGATGGCGGAGAGGAGGCGGCGCTCGCGCGGGGTCACGAAGCTGATCGCGGCACCGCTGCGGCCGGCCCGGCCGGTGCGGCCGATGCGGTGCACGTAGGACTCGGTGTCGATCGGGATGTCGTAGTTGACGACGTGGCTGATCCGGTCGACGTCGAGACCGCGGGCCGCGACGTCGGTCGCGACGAGGATGTCGAGCTTGCCCGACTTCAGCTGCTCGACGGTGCGCTCGCGCTGAGCCTGCGCGACGTCGCCGCTGATCGCGGCGGCCGTGTAGCCGCGGGCGCGCAGCTTCTCGGCGAGCGTCTCGGTCTCGCTCTTGGTGCGGACGAAGACGATCATGCCCTCGAAGTTCTCGACCTCGAGGATGCGGGTCAGCGCATCGACCTTCTGCGGGTACGACACCATCAGGTAGCGCTGGGTGGTGTTGGCGGAGGTCGTGGTCTTCGCCTTGACCGTGATCTCCTCCGGGTCCTTCAGGTACTTCTGCGAGATGCGGCGGATCTGCGACGGCATGGTCGCCGAGAACAGCGCGATCTGCTTCTCGACCGGGGTGTCGGCGAGGATCGTCTCGACGTCCTCCGCGAAGCCCATCTTGAGCATCTCGTCGGCCTCGTCGAGCACCAGGTACTTCAGGTGCGTGAGGTCGAGGGTGCCCTTCTCGAGGTGGTCCATGATGCGGCCGGGCGTGCCGACGACGACGTGGACACCGCGGCGCAGTGCGGAGAGCTGGGTGCCGTAGCCCTGGCCGCCGTAGACGGGGAGCACGTGCACGCCGCGCAGGCCGGACGCGTAGCGCTCGAACGCCTCGCAGACCTGGAGCGCGAGCTCGCGGGTCGGCGCGAGGACGAGCGCCTGCGGGGTCTTCTGCGAGACGTCGAGGCGGGAGAGGATCGGCAGCGCGAACGCCGCGGTCTTGCCGGTGCCGGTCTGCGCGACGCCGAGGACGTCGCGGCCGGACAGGAGGGAGGGGATCGTCGCGGCCTGGATCGCCGAGGGCGTCTCGTAGCCGACCTCCTTGAGGGCCTTGAGGACGGGGTCGCTGAGACCCAGGTCCGAGAAGACCAGCGAGGGGGCGGTCTCGTCTGCCGGCGCGGCCGGGGCGGTGCTGTCGGCGGCGGGCGCGGTCGCGCCGTCGGCCTGGGGGGCGGGTTCGGGTGTATCGGTGGACGCCATAGTGCAACGGTAGGCCGTCGGAGGCGCGCGCGAGCGCAGATCCGGCCTCTGAGCGGGCATTCGCGCCGGATCGGCGGCTGTGGAGGGGTCTCGGGGGGCCGCGCGGGCCCTGGCGTCAGTAGAACTCGACGGTGTCGACCCGGTTGATCAGCTCCTCGCCGTCGAGGAAGTGGGTGGCGTTGCGGGCGAAGAGCTCGGCGATCAGGCGGTCCTCGGCCGCGTTCAGCGCGGCGGTGTGCGGGCTGAGCAGCACGTTCGGGTGGCTCCAGAGCGGGCTGTCCTGCGCGAGCGGCTCCTCCGCGACGACGTCGAGGGCGGCGAAGCCGACCCGGCCGTCCTCGAGCGCGACGAGCAGCGCGCCCTCGTCGATCACGGTGCCGCGGCCGACGCTGACGAGCGTCGCCCCCGGGCGCAGCGCGGCGAAGAAGTCCGCGCCGACGAGCTTCTCGGTCTGCTCGGTGCCGGGGAGGGTGACGACCACGCCGTCGATCCGCCCCGCGACCTCGGCGATCGCCGACGGCGGCACGATCTCGTCCACGTGCTCCACGGCGCTCTCGTGTCGGCTGGTGCCGATCACCCGGGCGCCCAGCGCCGACAGCTTCTGCGCTGTCGCCCGGCCGATGGTGCCGAGCCCGACGATCAGGATCGTCTGCTCCGAGAGCAGGCTCATCGTCCAGCGCGACCCCCACTCGCGGGCGCCCTGCAGCGCCTGCAGCTTGGGCAGCGTCTTCGCGCCGGCGAGCAGGCCGAAGAGGGAGAACTCGGCCAGCGGGTCGGAGTGCACGCCCGCGGAGGTGGAGAACGCGACCCGCGCGAGCTGCTCCTCGCTCAGGCCGGCCTTCTTCACCTGCGCGCCGCCGCCCGCGGGCATGGTCTGCACCCAGCGCAGCGCCGGGTTCGCGGCGACCGTGCGAGCCAGCGCAGCCGGGTCCTCGCCGGGGATCCCGTAGAGCACCTCGGCCGAATCGACCAGCTCCTCGAACGCCACCTGCTGCTCCGCGGTGCGCTCGAAGGCCGGGTCGCCGCCGTGATCGCCCGGGTGCCGCATCGGCGGCAGCAGACTCTGGTCGGCGACGAAGTCGATCCGCGGCTCCAGCTCCATCACCCGCACGATCAGCTCATCGCTGATCGGCGTGGCGGCCACGACGCGCAGGCGCTCGGTGCGGTCCGCGCCGGACTCGGTCGATCGGGGCGGAGTCGGAGCGGGCGTCGTCACGGGAGTCCCTTCGAGCGGCGAGCGGCGAGCGGCGCGGCGGGCACCGACGCGATCGACCGCGGTCTCCCTCAGCGTATCGAGCGGAGGGAGCGCGTCAGGTTCGGGCGCAGGGCGGGGAGGAGGCCGACGTTCGCAGGGAGGTGGGTCTCGATACGCCCGGCCAAGAAGCAACCCCTTGGCCGCCCGCATTGCTGTGGATCTCCGCGTCGCCGGCCGTCAGTCACCGGGCCGCCGGCTGGACGAACGGTGAGGACGCCCCTCCGCGCCTCGGGCCCCGCCCTACCGTGAGCGGACGGGAACATCGATCGAAGGAGACCGGATCATGGCGGCAGCAGGAGTGGCGACGGTATGGGTGCCGGTCGAGGACATGGAGCGGGCGGTCGCGTTCTACCGCGACACCCTCGGCCTCGACGTGAAGAGCACCTCGGGCGACTGGTCGGAGCTCGATGCGGGCGGACTGATGATCGGGCTGAACGCCCGCGAGTCGGCCTCGGTCGCGGAGAGCGGCGGAGCGGTCATCTCGTTCCAGCCCGACGGCAGCATCGAGGACGAGCTGGAGCGGCTGAAGGCGCGCGGCGCGTCGATCGAGGGCGAGATCAGCGACCACGAGTGGGGTCGCATCCTCCCCTTCAAGGACTCCGAGGGCAACGACCTCCAGTTCTACACGCCGCCGCAGAGCTGACGGCGGGCTGAGCGCCGGAGAGACGGCGCGGAGCGAGGGGGAGGCGGACGGAATCGCCTCCCCCTCGTCGTGTCAGGACGGCCCGTCGTGTCAGGACGGCTCGTCGGCTCAGGACGGCCGCAGCGGCAGCCGGCCGGCGAGCCGCGCACCGCCGAGGGCGGCCGACGGGGCCAGCTCGATCGAGCCACCGTAGACCGCGAACTGGCGCGAGAGGCGCTCGAGCCCGGAGAGCACCGGCGGGGCCGCGAGCCCGCCGCCGTCGTCGTCGAGACCGATCACCACGGCGTGCTCCCTCTCCCCGCGCGCCACGTCGAGCTGCAGCCGCACGGCCCGCGCGCCGCCGTGCTTGAGCGCGTTGGTCAGCGCCTCCTCGATCAGCCGCACCAGCAGCACCCGCTGCTCGATCGGGACACCGCGCTCCTCGAGACCCGGGTAGTCGTCGTGGACGTCCAGGTCGACGGCGATCTCCGGCGGCAGGCGCGAGAGCAGATCGCGGGCGGCGGCGACCAGCCCGTGCTCGATGTCGACCGGGTAGAGCGCCCCGCTGACCGCGCGGACCTCCTGCTCCCGCAGCTCGTCGAGCCGGCTCGCGATGCCGCTCAGGCGCTCGGCGGTCGCGGCGGAGGGAGGAGTCGCGGCCAGCCCGCGCAGCTCCGCGGCCAGCACCACGAGCGTGTTCTGCAGTCGGCCGTGCAGGCCCTGCGCGACCTCGCGGCGCACGCGCAGCTCCTCCTGCTGAAGCGCCTGCACCGCGTCGACGGCCTGGAGCAGCACGCGGGCGCGCTCCCGCTCCTTCTCGCGCACCCGTCGGGTCGCATCGACGAGCAGGAACCCGAACGAGACGATCAGGCCGACGACCACCGCGCCCACCACGAGCTCGACCACGAGCGCGTCGAGCGCGGTCGGCAGGTAGACCCCGACGATGAGCTGCAGCCCGACGCGGACGACGGCGACGACCGCCGCGATCCCCGCCGAGACCAGCAGCCGCCCGGTGCGCGCGCGGCGCTCGGGACGCAGCAGCGCGACGAGCGCGACCGCGAGGCCGATCGACGCGATGTTGACGACCACGCGCACGACGACGTCGACGACAGGCCCGCTCTCGACCCCCCGCACGGTCTGCGACAGCATGCCCAGCGCGAAGACCGCCTGCAGCGCCGCGAGGACGGCCAGCACCCCGCCGAGGATCGCGACGGTCCCGCGCAGGATCCGGTTGTCCTCGGCGTCGTCCGCGCGGCGCGGCCGGGAGTCGTCGGGGAGGGTCACCGGGTGTGCTCCAGGAACAGCAGGGTCGCCTCCACGCGGGGGTTGCGCGAGCCGTCGGAGCGCAGGCCGAGCGCTCCGTAGAGGGCGTTCACGTGGTTGTCGACCGAGCGCACCGCGATGCCGAGCCGCACCGCGATCGCGGCGTTGGTGAGGCCCGAGGCGAGGGCGCCGAGCACCTCGTACTGCCGGCGGCTGAGCGCGTCGACGGGCGAGCTCCGGCGGGCGGTGCGCGCGGCGACCAGGGCGGGGTCGAGCACGGTCCGGCCGTCGAGCGTCGCCCGGATCGCGGTCATCAGCGCGGGGGACGAGAGCGACGAGCTCTTCGAGAGGTAGCTCCAGCCGCGCACCTCGTCGCGGCCGAGCCGGAGGAATCGGTGCATCGAGTCGACCGCCGAGAGCAGCACGACGGCGAGCTCGGGGTCGCCGGCGCGCAGCTCGCGGCCGAGCTCGATCCCGTCGCCGTCGCCCAGCTCGATGTCGATCACGGCGACGTCGAGCTCGGCGGGTCGCAGCCGCTCGCGCGCCTCGGCGGCCGAGGACGCCTCGACGACGCTGCGGACTCCGGGTACCGCGCGCAGCAGCGACGCGAGCATCTGCCGGTAGAGCGGCTGGTCGTCGACGACGGCGAGCCGCAGCTCCCGCAGACCGCCCCCGAACGTCACACCGCATATCTTGTCCCGGCGCCGGGGACGGGATCGGCGGAGATCGTGCTCAGAGCCGCTTGACCCCCGTCAATGGGGGGCACGGTCCCACTGTCGGAGCGCCCTGCGGGCCGGTCGATGAGACATCCGGTCTCAGCGCGCGAGCAGAGCCCCCGTCAGCGCCAGCCCACCGGCCGCCGCGGCGAGCGCCGCCGCCCACATCCCGAGGCCGTAGCCGAGGCCGGCGGCCCAGCGCCGCTCGAGCAGCATCCGCGCGGCCTCGACGCTCGCCGTGCTGAAGGTGGTGAAGCCGCCCAGGACGCCGGTGCCGAGCACGAGGCGCCACGCGTCGTCCAGAGCGCCGGTCAGGGCCAGCCCGGTGACGACGCCGAGCAGCAGCGAGCCGGAGACGTTGATCAGGAGCGTGCCGACGGGCCAGCGCACCGGGATCAGCGAGCGCGCGACGCCGTCGAGGACGAGGCGGGCCGCGGCGCCGACGCCACCGGCGAGAGCGATGCCCAGGAAGAGGAGCGGCTCCGTCATGCGGTCGCCCCGCCCCGGCGCCGGCTCGCGAGGACGACGCCGAGCGCGGCCGCGAGGGTGCCGAGCACGAGCGTCACGCCGGTGTACAGGAGCACCTCGGCGATCCGGCCGCCCTCGAGGAGCGCCACGGTGTCGAGGGAGAAGGTGCTGTAGGTCGTGAAGCCGCCGAGCACTCCGGTGCCGAGCAGGAGGCGGAGGGTGAGCCGGCCGCCGGTGTCCGGTCCGCGGCGGGCGAGGCCGGCGAGCAGCAGGCCGAGCAGGAAGGCGCCGACGAGGTTGACCGCGATCGTCGCCACCGGGACGGCGCCGAGCGGCGGCAGTACGAGCGCGGTCCCGTAGCGGGCGGCCGTGCCGACGGCGCCGCCCGCGGCGACCAGGAGGATCGCGCCCGGCCGCAGGTGCGGCGGCCGGGTGCTGAGCGGCGCGGTGCTGGGCGGCCCGGTGCGGGGCGGCGTCACTCCCCCGTGTCCCAGGGGACGCGACGGCGTGTGCCCTCGTCGGCGCGGGGCACGACGAGGACGGGGCGGCGCTGGCGGTGCGCGAGGTGCACCGCGACGCTGCCGCTGAGGAACTCGGCGATGCTCGCGAGCACTCCGGCGTCGCGGGTGCCGACCACGATCATCCGGGCGTCGATCTCCTCGGCGACGTCGGTCAGGACCAGCGCCGGCTCGCCCTGGACCGTGCGCAGCGTCCAGTCGACGTCCGTCCCGGCGAGGGCCGCGCCGATCTCCTCGCGGAGTCCGGGCGGCTCGGTCGGGCCGGCGCCGGTGCCGCCGGAGCGGGGCACGAGGCCGACGGGGATGCCGCCGGTCATCGGGTCGACGTACTCGCCGACGAGGTACGGATCGGCGACCACGGTGAGCAGCAGCAGCGGCGCGCCGAGCCCGGAGGCGAGCTGCGCGGCGGTGCGGACGACCTCGGGACGCTGCCCGTCGACGACGCCGACGAGCACGGGTCCGGAGGGAGTGGATTCGGTCATGGACGGCTCCTTCCCTGGTCCTTCCATCCTCCCACCGGGGCCGGAGCGGGAGGAGACGCTGCGCGACGAGTTCCGTCGTGATCATTCCGTTACCGCACGGTGGCGGGCTAGAGTGACGAGTCGCCGGGCCCTGCCGGCGCCCCGCACCACCCCGCAGGCCCCCCCTGCACCACCCCAGTCCGCCCACCCGAGGAGAGCGCACGCGTGTCGACCACTGGCATTCCCGATCCGCAGGAGTGTCACGACACCTCTCCCTCCGCGCCGGCGCACCTCACCCGCCGCGAGGCCCGCGCCGCTGAGGCCGCCGCCGCTTCACGGGTGGCCGGTGCCGCTGTGCCTGTCGCTGCCGCGGCCGTCGCCTCTGCGCCCGTCGCTTCTGCGCCCGTCGCTTCCGTGCCCGTCGCCTCCGTGCCCGTCGCTTCCGTGCCCGTCGCGACTCCTCGCGCCACGGTCGCCCCGCGCCCTCCCGCCGCCTCGCAGCCCGCTCGCTCCGGTGGGCTCAGCCGGCGCACCCTCGGCTTCGCCACGTTCTCGATCGTCGGCGGACTCTTCGCCACCGCCGCGCTCCCCGCGTACGGCGCCCGAAGCACCGCGGCCACCGCGGCCGGCACCGCCGCGAACCGCGCAGGCCTGCAGAACCTCACCGTCTCGTCGGAGGCGGCCGGGCAGACCGCCGTCCGCGACGCGTTCGCCGCGCCGACGCAGGCGCAGCTCGACGAGGCCAGCCGCCAGGCGGCCGTGCTGCAGAACGCGAACGGCGGCGGCTTCAGCACCGTGCAGACCCGCGCCGTCGGCGACGACTACCCGTGGCCCTACGAGACGATCGACGACGACGGCGGGGGGCTCTCCCCGCTCGGCTACTACTACCGCGAGTGCGTCGACTTCGTGGCCTGGCGCCTCAACCGCGACGCCGGCGCGACCGCCGCGCCGTGGAAGTACACCTGGGGCAACATCACGCCGATGGGCGGCAGCGCCTGGGAGTGGCCGGACAACTGGGCCGCGAAGGGCTGGGCCACGAGCTCCGTCCCCATCGTCGGCTGCGTCGCCTGGTGGACCTACAACCACGTCTCCTACGTGCAGCAGGTCAACGACGACGGCACCGTCCTCCTCGAGGAGTACAACTACGGCGGCCGCCACAGCTACGTCACCCGCACCTTCCCCACGGCGCAGGTCCCCCTCTTCCTCTACCCGCCCGCCCTGTAGCGGCGGCCCCCGCCGCCTCGCGGATCGCTCACCGCCTCCGTGCGGATATCCATGCTGATCGAGTAGTCCGCGAAGCGGGCGTATCGAGATCCACCACCGCCAGCAGGACGACCTGCAGACCCCGCCGCGCCGAGGGTGAGCGGCTCTCGAGACGCCCCTGCGGGGCTACTCGACCAGCATGACGACGCGCAGCGGCCGCACTCCCACCCCCAGCATGACGACGTGAAGCGACGTCCTCTCAGCGCTACTCAGGAAGCGACGGGCGTCGTCCCGCGCTCGAGCTGCTGCACCCTGGTCCGGGACACACCGAAGGCGGCGGCGGCGGCATCGAGCGTGTACCGGTCGGCTCGAGCGATCGCGACCGCTCGGCGTCGAGCGGCGGCCGAGCGCTCCTGCGCCTCTCGCGACTCGCGCTCGGCCTCCTCGGCTTCGCGCCACGCCGCCTCGGCGGCGGGAGTCACGTGCACAGTGACTGTGACGCTCACGTCCTCCTCAGGGACGTTCAGGAAGAGCGCGGCCACTTCGCGAGCAACGGCGTCGACCTCGCCCACCGTTCGGGCCTGACCCACGGTGTCGAGCTCGGGGATCGTCACCAGCCACCAGCGCCCGTCCCGCTCGGCGGTCGCTGCAAGGTCGTACTTCGTCACGGTCACCCTCCTAACGCCATTCCCTCGGGACATCGGGAAACTTCTTGCCGAGCTGACGAATCACGCCCGCCGATACCTCGGCATGCCGTGGGATCGTCTCCTTCACCGACTCGTCGGGCAGACCCCAGATCTCGTGGCTGCCCTTGCCCCGCCGCAGGAGCCCCCCTAACGACGACAAGGAAAGGGGGACTGTCGAGATGGCGCACGACGCACGGTCGTCTTCCCGCGCGCAGCGGAAGATCACCTCTGAGGCGACGCGCGCAGACGATCGAGGACGGCCAGGAGCGCGGCGAACGCGGGCGTGCGCGGGTCGATCGGGGCGTAGTGGTCGGCGTCCGGGATCTCGACGAGGTGCGCGGAGGGGTGCTCGGCGCAGTAGCGGCGGCTGTACGCGATCGGGACCTCGTCGTCGAGGGTGCCGTGCAGCAGGACGGTCGGCATCGGTGGGGCGGGGAGCCGCGCCGGGTCGAGGTCGTCGAGCGGGCCGTCCGGGCCGAGCAGCTCCGCCACGGCGCCGTTCCCCAGCCGCTCGTCGGCGGCGGCGCGCAGGTCGGCGACTCCGGCGAGCGAGACGACGGCGTCGACGTGCGGTGACGGATGCGCGGCCTGCGACCAGAGCGCCAGGTGGCCGCCGGCCGAGTGGCCGACCAGCACCGTGCGCGGGCGCTCCTCCGCGGGGACCAGAGGCGGGAGCGCCGCGACGGCCGCGAGGACGTCGTCGAAGGAGCCCGGCCATCCGCCGCCCGCGTCGCCGACGCGCCGGTACTCGAGCAGCAGCACCGACCAGCCCGCGTCGGCGAGCGCGGCGGCCAGCGGACGCGCGTGGCTCCGGTCCCAGCGTGCCCGCCAGAAGCCGCCGTGCACGAACAGCACGAGATCCCGCCCTGAGCCGCGGTAGAGCTCCGCGATCTGCTCCGGCGCCGTCCCGTAGCGCAGCAGCTCGTCCGGTTCGCGCGCCGCGAGGTCGAGGACCCCGCTCACGCGCCGCCGTGGACCTCTCGGGACTCGCGCGCCCCCTCGAGGAGCAGGTCGCGCACCGCCAGCACCACGGTCTCGACCTCCGCGAAGGACGTGGAGAGCGGCGAGAGCCCGAGCCGGATACCGCTGGGCGTGCGGAAGTCCGGGATGATCCCGCGCTCCCAGAGCACGGGGACCATCGGGGCGAAGTCCGGGTGGTCGACGGTGATGTGGCCGCCGCGGCGCGCGGGCTCGCGGGTGGTCGACAGCTCGACGCCGAGCGGGGCGAGGTGCTCGTCGAACAGCTCGACGGCGAAGGCGGTCAGCGCGATCGACTTGGCGTGGATCGCGGGCAGGCCGGCCTCCTCGATCAGGTCGAGCATCGCCTGCATGGCGAGCATCCCGACGATCGGCGGCGTCCCGCTGAGGAAGCGGCGGATGCCGTCGGCGGGGTCGTAGTCCTCGCCCATCCGGAACGAGTCCTTGACGCCCATCCAGCCCTGGATCGGCTGCTGGGCCCCGGCGATCAGCTCGCGGCGCACGTAGAGGAAGGCGGGGGCGCCCGGGCCGCCGTTGAGGTACTTGTAGGTGCACCCCGTCGCGAGGTCCACATCCCAGGCGTCGAGCTCGATCGGCAGCACGCCGACGGAGTGGCAGACGTCCCAGAGCACCAGCGCGCCGTGCTCGTGCACGATCTCGGTGATCGCCGGGACGTCGGCGGCGTAGCCGGAGCGGTAGGCGACCTGGCTCAGCACGACGACGGCCGTCTCGGCGCCGACGACCGCGCGGACGTCGTCCGGCGTCACTCCGGAGCCCGACTCGGTCTCGATCCAGCGGATGCTCGCCCCGGTCTCGGCGGCGATCCCCTCGACCACGAAGCGGTCGGTCGGGAAGTTGCCGCGGTCGATGACGATCTCGGACCGACCGGGCCGGGCGGTCAGCGCGGTGCGGATCAGCTTGTAGAGCGAGACGGTGGTCGAGTCGCCGACGACGACCTGACCGGGAGCGGCGCCGAGAACCGATGCGCCGAGGCGGTCGCCCAGCGTCAGCGGGAGCTGGAACCAGCTGTCGTCCCAGCCGCGGATGAGGCGGGTCCCCCACTCCTGCTCGACGAACGCGGCGTAGCGCTCGGTCAGGACCTTCAGCGGGCGGCCGAGCGAGTTGCCGTCGACGTAGGCGGGCAGCGCCGGGTCGTCCGCGCCGACGAAGCGGGAGCGATAGCCGGCGAGCGGATCGAGGCGGTCGAGCTCGGCCGCGGAGGAGCGGACGGTCTGGTCGAGGGCCACGGCGGCCCTCCTCTCGTGTGGGGCGCGGGTGCGGGGAGGAGCGGGGACTCCTCACAGTCGCACGAGCGGGCCCCCGCGGGACAGCACTCGCGCGAGGATGGTCGGGTGACCTCCTCCGCAGCGCCCGTCCACCCTCGCCCGCGCCTGCTCCCGAGTCTCGGGGTCGGCGTCGCGGCGGGCGCGCTCGGACTGCTGCCGTGGCTGCTCACCGGGCTGCGACTGCCGCTGCAGAACCTCTGGGCGACCGACGTCCTGCCCGAGGAGATGCCGCTCGCGCTCCTGCCGTTCAGCCAGTACTTCCTGACGCTGATCGTCTCGGTGATCGTGGTCGGGTCGGCCCTCGCGGGACTCGCGGCCCGCGTCGGCCGGCGGCGCGGCATCGGCCCGCTCGGCGCCGCGCTCGGAGCGGTCGGCGTGCAGGTCGTCGCGCTGGTGCAGTCGGCGCTGACCGTGTCCGCCGGGCTGCGGGAGGACCGCGACTCCGACCTCTACCTCGCGGCGATCGTCGGCGGCACCGTCGCCGCGATCGCGGTCGGAGCGCTGCTCCTGCTCGTGATCGCCCGGGCACCGCGGGTGGGGGCGGCCGTCGCGATCTCGTTCGCTGCGGTGGCCGCCGGCGGGTGGCTGACCGGAGTGGTGGCGCCGCTCAGCCGCGACGGCTCGGCCGCCGGAGTCGCGCTGCTGAACGCGGTGCAGTGGCTGCCGGGGATCCTGGCCGGTCTCGCCCTCGCCTGGTGCGGGGTGCTCTCCGCCGGCCGGGTGATCGCCTGGATCGTGAGCCTCGCCGTGCTCTGGGTCGGGCCGGTGCTGGTCACCGCCGTCTCGGCCGCCGCCGGCTCGCGGGTGCTGGCCCGCCATCCGCTCGAGATGCTCGACTACGCGCAGGCCGTCTTCACCAGCGCGCTGATGCTCCCGGCCGTCTCGCTCCGCACGCCCGCGACGGCCCTCGTCGTCGCCGCCCTCGGCGTCGCGGCCCTGCGCGCCTGGCACGCCCGCCGAGCGCGGTGAGCATGCTGGTCGAGTAGCCGCGCAGCGGCGTATCGAGACCGACTCGTCTGCGGGGGCGGATCTCGATACGCCCGCTGCGCGGGCTACTCGATCAGCATGACTGGCCCGCTCCGCGGGCTACTCGATCAGCATGCTCGGCGCGGGAGGGGTCAGGACTCGAACCAGCCTCGGGGGTGGTGGTCGGCCGTCAGGGGGGTGCGCTCGCGCTTCGGGCGCGCCCACTGCACGGCGTTGGCCAGCACCCGCTTGATGTCGGGGTGGTGGTAGACGGGGTAGTCCTGGTCGCCGGGCGAGAAGTAGAACACCTTGCCCAGGCCCCGGGTGTACGTCACTCCGGAGCGGAAGACCTCGCCGCCCGAGAACGTCGAGAGGAAGACCGTCTCCTCGGGCACCGGGATGTCGAAGTACTCGCCGTACATCTCCTGCTCGGGGATGACGATCGGGCTCGGCACGCCCTCGGCGATCGGATGGGTCGGCGCGATCGTCCAGACCAGCTCGCGGTCGTGGTCGTTCCGCCACTTCAGCGAGCAGGTCGTGCCCATCAGCGCCTGGAAGATCTTCGAGTAGTGGCCGGAGTGCAGGATCAGGATGCCCATGCCCTCCTGCACGTGCCGCAGCACCCGCTGCACGACCTCGTCCGACACCTCCGGGTGCGCGATGTGCGCCCACCAGAGCAGGACGTCCGTCTTCGCGAGCGCCTCCTCGGTCAGCCCGTGCTCGGGCTCGGGGAGGGTCGCGGTGCGCACCGAGACGGCGTCGCCGAGCGACTCCGTCAGGCCGTCGGCGATCACCCGGTGGATGCCGTCGGGGTAGTGCCGCATCACGGTCTCGTCGCCGCGCGTCTCGTGGCGGAACTCGTTCCAGACCAGGACCTCGAGGGGTGCGCTCATGCGACCGCCACCTCCTTCTTCTCGGCGGCGGAGCGGTAGATCGCGTCGACCACCCGGCTGCGGTGCAGCGCGTAGTCGCCGTAGTGGCCGGCGTAGCGGGGACCGCCGGCGGGAGCGTCGGCGCCGGAGGAGATCGCGGCGAGGAACTCCGCGATCACCGAGCGGTGGTGCCCGGCGGGCACCGGGACGTCGGGGCGGGAGACGGTGGGGGCGCCGGCGACCTCGGAGTAGAACGTGAGCGTCCCCTCCGTCGCGTAGTCGGCGACGTGCAGGCGGGCGCCGCCGGCCGAGCCGAGCAGCTCGACCTCGATGTCCTCGTGCACCTTGGAGTAGCTGGCCCAGGAGGCGTCGAGCTGCAGGCTGCGGCCGTTGTCGAGGCGGAGCAGCGCGCTGGAGAAGTCCTCGACCTCGAAGGCGTGCGTGCCGGTGGCGGCGACGCCGTGCGGGCGCCCGCCGCGACCGGAGCGGCCGATCTCGCCGTAGGCGACGGCGGAGACGCTGGTCACCCGCGGTTCGCCGAGCAGGTGCAGCGCGATGTCGAGGACGTGCGAGCCGAGGTCGATCAGCGGTCCGCCGCCGGCGAGCTCCTTGCTGGTGAACCAGGAGCCGATGCCGGGGATGCCGGTGCGCCGCTGCCAGCTCGCGCGGGCGTGGTAGATCTCGCCGAGCGGGGCGTCGTCGAGGTAGGTGCGCAGGTAGGCGACGTCGGCGCGGCGGCGGTGGTTGTAGGCGATCTCGAGGACGCGGTCGTTCGCGCGGGCCGCCTCGACCATCTCGGCGGCGAGCTCGGCGGTGGTGGCCAGCGGCTTCTCGCAGAAGACGTGCTTGCCGGAGGCGAGCGCGGCGACCGCGATCGGGTGGTGGAGGTGATTGGGCACGCCGATCGAGACGACGTCGAGGTCGTCGCGGGCGACGAGCTCCTCCCAGTCGGCGTAGAGGTCGGGGACGCCGCGGGTGGCGCCGAGCTCGCGCAGGCGCTCCTCCTCCTGGCCGGCGAGCGCGACGACGCGCGCACCGGGGAGGGCCTGGAAGGCGTCGAGGTGGGTGGTGCCGGCGAAGCCGAGGCCGACGACGCCGACGCGCAGCTCCCCCGGGATCTCGGTCGTGCCTGTGTTCTCGGTCATGCCGTCGAGCCTAGTCGAATTGATTCGAGTCCTCGATAAACAGGGGGGTGGGTCTCGATACGCCGCCTGCGGCGGCTACTCGACCAGCATGCAGTGACCGGCGAAGGACAGCTTCATGCTGGTCGAGTAGCCCCGCAGGGGCGTATCGAGACCCGCCGTCGTCAGCAGGGAGGCGTCAGTCCGCGCGTTGCAGGCGCACCGCGATGTACTCGCGGCCCGGCAGGTCGATGCGGAAGCGGCCCGAGTAGGCGCCGGGCAGGCGCTCGACCGTCATCGCCCAGGTGTCGAGGACGTCGACCGTGTACGAGACGTCGGGCTCGAGCAGGAAGCGGCGGTAGGTGGGGCGGTCGAAGCCGAAGTAGTAGAGGTAGTACTCGCCCTCGACGCCGGCGCGCGGCACGTCCCAGTCGAGCGGGATCGGCTCGAGGCCGCGAGCGGGCCCCTCGGCCAGGACCGACTCCAGGAACGCGATCCGCGCCGGGCTCGTCCCGCGCAGCTCGCCGCCCTTCGACCACCAGAGCACGTCGTCCGGATGCACGTAGGTCTCGCCGTGCCCGACGTAGCCGCCGCGCAGCGCGCCCTCCCAGCACCGCCGCACCAGCTCCTCGCCGGTGATGTTGCCCCAGCCCTGGTCGATGTCGCCCTCGTAGGCGCACTCGTCGATGACGACCGGCTTGCCCCAGCGGCGCCACTCGGTCGTCATCTCGGCCGTCTTGTAGACGTCCTGCCGCTGGATGCTGGCGTGCGTGATCCACGGCCGGGAGTGGTCGTAGAACTCGCGGCAGTTGTGGATCGAGAGCAGGTGCCGTGACGGGTCGTCCTTTCCCACGATCCCGGCGAAGCGCTCCCAGTCCTCCTCGGTCTTCTCGAACAGCAGGTCGTACTCGTTCGCGAGCGACCACCAGACGTTCGCGAACGAGGCGAGCCGCGCCACGGCGTAGCGTACGTAGCGGTCGTCGGCGACGGCGTCCATCGTCGAGAAGCCCCAGCGGTCGTAGGCGTGGAAGAGGATGAGGTCCGCCTCGATGCCGAGCTCGCCGAGCTGTTCGATCCGCCGCTCGAGGTGCGCCCAGAACGCCGGATCGAAGCGCTGCCAGTCGAACCCCGCCTCGGGCGAGCCCTCGAACGGGTAGAGCTCCGGCTCGTTCTCGTTGAAGAGGTACGACTTCGGGAAGACGCACATCCGCATCTTGGTGAAGGGCGCGGTGGCGAGCGCGGCGAGCGTCCGCTCCTCCAGCTCGTCGCCCTGGTGCGTCCAGGCGTAGGAGGTGGTGCCCAGCGGGCGGTGCCGCGTGCCGTCGGCGTGCGCGAAGTGGAAGGTGTCGGCCACCCGCACCGGGCCGTGCTGCCCCGCCACCGCCGCGGTCACCGAGACGGAGCCGGTGACGCCGTCGAGCGAGCGGGCGCTGCTCGAGGTGGTCCAGGCGTACTCGCCGGCGGCCTCCGGCATCCAGCGCAGCCGGTAGACGCCGTCACCGTCGTAGAAGCCGGGCACGCGCACCGACCCGGTGGGCCCGTCGACGATCGCCGAGAGCGCGACGTCGACGAACGGGTTGCCGTGCGCGGGGCCGCGCAGCTCGATCTCGAAGCGCCCGAAGACGGTGGCGGTGGCCGGCGCGGACACGCCGGCCGAGGCCAGCGGCACGTCCGCGGTCTCGTAGTCCCCGGAGGGCTCGACGAACCGCTCCTGCTCGCGGACCGGCGCCGGCTCCTCCGTCGGGATCGCTGCGACCTCGGCCAGCAGCGCCTCGCGCTCGGCCGCGTCGAGAGACTCCTCGGTGTCGACGACGAGCCCGAGCGGATAGCTGTGCAGGGTGTGCAGGATCGAGGAGTGCACCAGCCCGGGGAGGCGGCGCTCGACGATCGCGTGCCCGCGCGGGTCCCGGAGGACCTCGAACAGGCGCGTCTCGCGCGAGAACCGCTCGGCGGTGTCGGTGGTGTGCGGCACGGTCAGCCCTTCACGGCGCCGGCGAAGGCGCCCTCGACGAAGTAGCGCTGGAACATCAGGTAGACGATCAGCACGGGGAACACGGACATGATGGTGAAGGCGTTCAGCGGCCCGTACGAGCTGGTGAACTGCGACTGGAAGCCCTGCAGCGCGAGCGGGATCGTCCAGGAGTCCTGGCTCTGCAGCAGCGCGAGCGCGATGGAGTACTCGTTCCAGGTGGAGACGAAGTCGAGGATGAACAGCGCGGCGAGGGCCGGGCGGGCCAGCGGCAGGATGATCGTCAGGAACAGCCGCCAGTTGCCGGCGCCGTCGATCCGCGCGCTCTCGTCGATCTCCTCGGGGATCTGCCGGAAGAAGCCGTAGAGGATGAAGGTCTGGTACGGCAGGCCGAAGGCGATGTACGGCAGGATGATGCCGAAATTGCTGCTCAGCAGCCCCAGCCCGTTGATGACCTGGAAGAGCGGCGCGATCGCGACCTGGATCGGCACCATCGCGCCGAGCGCGATCACGCCCATCAGCAGGCGCTGCCGGCGGAACCGCATCCGCGCCAGAGCGAAGGCTGCGGCCGCCGAGATGAACAGGCCGATCGGCACCTTGAAGAGCGCGATGATCAGGCTGTTGCCGCCCGCGGTGAGCAGGTTGCCGCGGTCGAGCGCCTCGACGTAGTTGCCGAAGTCGGGCGACCACGGCGGCACGAAGGCCGGCGTGCTGAAGATGTCGGCCTCGCTCTTCAGCGAGGTGAAGACCATGAAGATCAGCGGGACGGCCCAGATCAGGACGGCGAAGACCAGCGCGATCCAGAGGCCGATCCGGATGTAGTCGCGGCCGCCGACCGGGCGGCGGGTGCGCTTGGGCGGCGCGACCAGGCCGGGTGCGCTGGTCGGGATGCTCGTGACGCTCATGAGTTCTTCTCCTGACGAGCCGTCCACACCATGTACGGGACGACGATGACGAGGGTGATCACGAGCAGGACCGTGGCGATCGCGTTGCCCTGGCCGTACTCGTGGTTGTTGAAGGACTGCTGGAACGACCAGAGTGCGAGCACCTGCGTCTGCTGCGCCGGGCCGCCGCCGGTCATGCCGACGATCAGGTCGAACACCTTGATCGAGTTGATGATCGTGAGGACGACGACGATGACCGTGGTCGGCCGCAGCGCCGGGATCGTCACGTTGCGGAAGACCTGCCAGGCGTTCGCGCCGTCGAGCCGGGCCGCCTCGACATGATCGGGCGAGACGCTCTGCAGGCCGGCGAGGAAGAGCACCATGTTCGTGCCCGCGATCTGCCAGACGAAGGCCGCGAAGATCGAGTAGAGCGCGAGGTTCTTGTCCCCGAGCCACTGCACCTCGGCCAGCCACGGCAGGTCGAACAGCTGCGCGAGGTTCACGCCCACGCCGTAATTGGGGTTGTACATCCAGCGCCACATGTTCGCGATGGCGATCGGGGCGAGCACGCCCGGGATGTAGAAGAGCGAGCGGAAGGCGTTGCGCCCGAACAGCGGCCGGTTCAGCGCCAGCGCCATCACCAGCCCGAGGCCGACCGGGATGAACAGCGAGAGCACCACCCAGATCAGCGTGTTCGAGAACGCGGTCCAGAACACCGGGTCCTGGGTGAAGATGCGGACGTAGTTCTGCAGTCCGACGAAGACCTGCGGGGCGCCCTGGAAGCCGGACCACTCGAAGAAGCTGAGCCGCACCGACTCGAGCGAGGGGCCGACCACGAAGACGAGGTAGGCGGCGAGCGCCGGCGCGAGGAACGGCAGGGCGGCGAGGAAGCCGGTGCCGCCGAAGCGGGCGAGGGCCCGGCGGCGCGGATGCTTCCTCCGCGGCTGCTCCGGCGCGGACTGCCGCGGGCGGGCGGGGGTGGATGTCGTCATGGCGGACCTCTCGGACGTCTCGGACGCGGGGTGCTCGGGCACGGCGGCGCTCGGGCGGAGGGGACGCGCGGCCCCCTCCGCCCCGGGCGTCACTGCTGGTCGATGAACTTCTGGAACTCGGCGCCGGCGTCGGCCGGGTCGAGGTCGCCGGTCGCGACCAGGTTCTGGATGCGCCAGTACTCGGTGGTCTGCGACTGCGAGAGGTTCTGGTCGTTGTTCATGTAGACGCCGGTCGCCGCCTCGGTGATCGGGTTCCAGAGGGCGTCGAAGGCGCTCTGGTCCTCGGGGGTGACGTCGACGTTGACCGAGCGGCTGCCGAAGGTGGCGATGAACTTCGCCTGCGCCTCGGGCGAGGTCAGGTAGTCGAGGAACTTCGCGGCCTCGTCGGCGTGCTCCGAGTTCGCGGAGATGTAGTTGTTCTCGTTGAAGCCGTAGATGCGGTCGGTGCCCGTGGGGAAGGCGAAGATGCCGACCGAGTCCTCGGACATCCCGGCGTCGCGGATCTGCTGGTTGAACCAGTCGCCCTCGATCGCCATGGCCGCCTTGCCGGCGAAGAAGAGCGAGCTCGACTCGTCGTTGTTGATCGAGATGAAGCCGTCGTTGACGTAGTCCGACGTCCAGGTGGCGAACTCGGTGAAGGTGTCGGTGACGCAGGACTCGTCGGCCCAGCTCGCCTCGCCGGTGACGAGGGCCTGGTAGCCGTCGGCGCCGCACTCGGTCTCGAGCAGGCTGTCGAGCAGGCGCATCACGTGCCAGTTGACGGTGCCGCCGAACTCGAACGGGGTGATGCCCGCGTCCTTCAGCTTCCCGGCGTCCTCGACGAGCTCGTCGTAGGAGGTGGGCGCGGCGTCGATGCCGGCCTGCTCGAAGAGGTCCTTGTTGTAGAAGACCGCCTCGGTGCGCTGGGTGTAGGGCACGCCGTCGTAGCCGCCGTACTGGGTGACGGTGGACATCGTGGTGTCGGAGAAGCGGTCGGCCCAGCCGTACTCGTCGTAGTACTCCTTCAGGTCCAGGCTCGCGCCGGCGTCGATGAACTCGCCGCCGAGACCGGGGCCGGCCCAGGAGAAGAAGAGGTCGGGGGCGCCGCTCGTGCCGAGCGTGGTGCGCAGCGCGTCCTTGTGCGCGTCCACCGCCCGCTGCTCGACCTTGACGGTGATGTCGGGGTTCGCCTCCTCGAAGTCGCTGACGATCTCGTTGATCGTCGCGTTCGCGGAGTCGGCCGACTCGGTGAGCTTGAACCAGGTGATCTCGGTCTTGCCGCCGGAGTCGCCGCCGCTCGCGGAGCAGCCGGCCAGGCCGGCGAGGAGGAGAGCGCCCGTGGCGAGGGCGACGGATCGGGTCAGAGCATGGGAACGGGTCAGAGCACGCATCGTCGCGTCCTTTCGCTGCTCGACATCGCAGCAGCGCGACATCGACGTCGGATCCGCCGATCAGGGCCGGGACTGGAGCTCCAGCGGCGGTGGATGAGGGATACGTTATCGATAACACATTCGGGCGACAATGCGCGCAACCGGTTGATGCGTCACGATCGGGTAACGGCGATCGGCCCGGAATCCGCTCAGTAGAGTGAGCGGGTCGCCGCCAGGGAGGGAGCCTCGATGTCGAGCACGTCCCTGCCCCGCGCGCGGCCGAGCATGGCCGACGTCGGGCGGCACGCCGAGGTCTCCGCGCAGACCGTCTCCCGCTTCTTCACCGGCGGCTACGTCGCTCCGGCGACCCGGGTGCGCATCGAGGCGGCCATCGCCGAGCTCGGCTACCGGCACAACCGCGTCGCCCGGAACCTCCGCGTCCAGCGCACCGACACGGTCGGCTTCCTCGCGATGGGGCCGCTGAACTACGGGCACTCCGAGCTGCTGACCGGGGTGAGCCGCGCCGCGCGCGCCGAGGGGCTCTCGCTGATCACGGCCCTGCTCGAGGTCGGGCCGGACGCCCCCGGAGCCCGCGAGGAGATGCGGCACGCGGTCGACAAGCTGCTCTCCTTCCAGGTCGACGGGATCATCGTCGGCACGCCCTACGGCGGGCTCGACGAGCTGGTCGAGTACATCGCCGCCTCGGTGCCGGTCGTGACGCGCTCCGAGCGCGGCGGCCCCGTGGGCGACTCGACCTACGCCGACTCCTACGGCGCCGGCTACCTCGGCACCCGGCACCTGCTCGAGCTCGGGCACCGGCGGATCCTGCACCTCGCGGGCCCCGGCGACCGCAACGAGGCCGTCGACCGCGAGCGCGGCTACCGGGCGGCGCTGACGGAGGCGGGGGTCGCCCCGCTCGACGTGCTGCGCTGTGCGGAGTGGGACGCCGAGTCGGGAGCCGCGCAGGGCCGGGCCGTCGATCCGGAGTCGTTCACCGCGGTCTCGGCCGCCAACGACCAGATCGCGCTCGGCTTCCTCCGCGCGATGTCCGAGCGCGGCCGGACGGCGCCCGGCGACTACTCGATCGTCGGCGTCGACGACATGCCCGACTCCGCCTACTACTCGCCGCCGCTGACGACGATGCACCTCGACCACCAGCTGCTGGGCGAGAAGGCCCTGCAGATGCTGGCCGCGCGCATCCGCACCGGCGAGCGCCAGGAGCGGACGGCGGTCACCGCCCGCCTGGTGCTGCGCTCGTCGACGGCACCGCTGCGCTGACGGCGGGTCTCGATACGCCGCTGCGCTGACGCCGGGTCTCGATACGCCGCTGAGCGGCTACTCGACCAGCATGGGAAGAGCCGCCTGCCTCATGCCGATCGAGTAGCCCTCGGAGAGGGCGTATCGAGATCCACCACCGTCAGCACAAGGGTCTGCAGACCCGCCCTCTTGAGGACGGTGGGTCTCGATACGCCGCTGCGCGGGTACTCGACCAGCATGTGTGCCCTCCTCAGTCGCGCGCGTGCTCCCCGGTGGACAGGCGGGCGAGCAGCTCCGCCAGGTCGCGGCGCACCACGGGGGCCTCGAGCGCGTCGCGGTCGGCGGCGTCGTAGGCGTCGGCGAAGGCCTCGAGCTGGCGGTGCAGCTCGGTGCGCGCGGTGCCGCGGGCGACCGGCTCGAGGCGCTGCGCCAGGCGGAGGCCGGCGCGGACGACGAGCGGCTGGTCCAGCGCGTAGGCGCGCAGGGCGAGGTAGACCTCGGCCAGGAGGTCCGCGGCGGTCGGCCAGGTGCACCACAGCCGGGCGACACCGTCGGCGTCGCGGAAGCGGGTGCGCGGGCCGTCGCCCCGGCAGAGGTCGACGAGCGCGCCGGTGAGGGCGTCCAGCGCGCTGACCGCGGTGTACGGGTCGTTGGTGCCAGTCGCCAGGCCGCGGACGCCGATCTCGACGACCTGCTGCACGGCGTAGCGGAGGTCCTGGTGCGGGGTGCGCGCGTCCGCGATCACGACCGCGGCGAGCGCCGCCTCCTCGAGGTCGCTCCCGCCGACGAGCGCGAGCACGGAGTCGCCGGCCAGGACGTGGTCGCCGGGTGAGGCGAGCGTCCGCAGCACCGCGTCGTGGCGGGCACCGAGTGCGACGAGGCGCTCGAACTCGAGCTGCTCGACGTAGCCGGAGCGGGGCGCCGTCAGCACGACACCGCCGGCGGGGAACGGCTCCTCGCGCGGGTCCCGCTCGTCCTCGTCGCCCGACAGCTCCGCGATGACGTCCTCGAGCTCGCCGAGCACGCGCTTCTGCAGCGTGGTCACCTGCACCGACAGCGCGATGTGGTGGATGAAGTAGACCAGCACCGCGACGTCGCCGACGGCCAGCACCACCGCGAAGCCGACCGCGACGACGGGCACGAAGGCGAGGGTGGCGTCCTCCTCGGTGTGCACCGAGCGGAGCACGATCAGCGAGTAGAGGAACGTCGAGGTCAGCACCGCGAGGACGACCTGGTTGCCGCGGTCGGCCATGAAGTTGCGGACCAGCCGGGGCCCGTACGCGGAGGACGTGGTGGCGAGGACGGAGATCGTGATCGAGAACGAGGTCGCGGCGACCCCGAGCATCGTGCCGCCGATCGCGGAGAGGATCGCGCGGCCGCCGGTCGCGGAGAGGTCCTCGACGAGGGGGAGGTCCTGGATGCCCGCGCGGATCAGCAGCCGGTCGAGCTCGATCAGCCCGAAGGCCAGGGCGATCGCGAGGACGCCGAACAGGGTGGGCAGGAACCAGAACGATTCGCGGGCGTGCAGGAGCCGGGAGCGCATCCTCGAAGGCTAGATCTTTCATGCTGATCGAGTAGCCCTCGGAGAGGGCGTATCGAGATCCGGCGTTCTGGAGGACGTGGGTCTCGATACGCCCTGCGGGCTACTCGACCAGCATGGGTCGCCGCTTCGCGGCTGCTCGACCAGCAGGGGAGGCCGCCTCTGCGGGCAGTCGCGGACCTACGGGACGATGACCGCGCGGCCGCGGACGGTGCCGTCGTGCAGGTCGGCGTAGGCCTGGGGGGCGTCGGCGAGGGCGTAGCGCTGGACCTCGACGTCGATGCGACCCGCCTTGGCGAGCTCGAAGACCTCGATCAGCTCGCTGCGGGAGCCCCAGTAGGGGATCCGCAGGGCCGCGTCGTAGGCGATCGTGCCGAAGCCGACGGTCGCCTGGCCGCCGCCGATGCCGACGATGGTGACGTCCGACTCGACGGCCGCGACCGCGGTGGCCGTCGCGATGGTCGGGCCGGCGCCGACGAAGTCGAACACGGCGTCCGCGCCCAGCCCGCCGGTGATCTCGCGGATCCTCTCGGCGGCGGAGGAGTCGCTGATCAGCGTGACGTCCGCTCCGACGTGCTTCGCCAGCTCGAGCTTCTCCTCGCTGACGTCGAGCACGATCACCGTCGCGCCGGAGAGCGCCTTGAGGATCTGGATGCCGACGTGGCCGAGTCCGCCCGAGCCGATGACGACGGCGTAGGTGCCCGCGCCGAGCTTCGGGAGGCTGCGCTTGATCGCATGGTACGGCGTGAGCCCGGCGTCGGTGAGCGAGACGTTCTTCACCGGGTCGAGGTCGCCGATCGGGATCAGGTGGCGGACGTCGTCGACGATCATGTACTCCGCCATCGAGCCCTGGTTGCCGAGGCCGGGCGGGCGGATGCCCTCCGCCTCGGCGTTGGTGCAGTAGTTCTCCGCGCCGCGCGAGCAGTTGAGGCAGTGGCCGCAGCCCCACGGTCCGTAGACGGCGACGGCCTCGCCGATCCGCAGGCCGGTCTCGACGCCGGGGCCGAACTCCTCGATCACGCCAGCGCCCTCGTGGCCGAGGGTGAGCGGCAGCGGGTAGTGCTGGGCGAGGTAGTCCTCCTCGGGGAGGCTCATCACGTAGTCGTCGGAGTGGCAGACGCCGGCGGCGGTCACCTTCAGCAGGATCTCGCCCGGCCCGGGCACGGGCTTCTCGATCTCGACGACCTCGGGGGCCTGTCCGACGGTGGTGTAGCGCAGTGCCTTCACGGTTCCTCCTTCGCCGGGCCGCGCTCCGCGCAGTCCGACATCTGTCTGCTATCGGGTGCCCCTCCAGGGGCGCTCCGTGCGCTGGGGAGGGTTGACCTCGGCCCTCGCGCAGGACGAGGTCCGAGCCGTGGTGTATCCATGGGGAGGGCGCAGGCGGACCGCCCGGGACGACGGAAGGCGCGACGACATGGCCCCACCGCGCCGGAAGGCGACGCTCGAGTCGGTCGCCGAGCGCGCCGGGGTCTCGCTGAAGACGGCGTCGAACGCGGTCAACGGCACGGGCCGGATGGCCGACGGGACGCGGGAGCGCGTCCGGGCCGCGGTCGAGGAGCTCGGCTACACGGTGAACGTCGCGGCCCGCAATCTGACCCGCGGACGGACCGACGCGGTGACGCTCGCCGTGCCGACCCTGAAGGCCGCCTACCTCGCCGAGCTGGCGGAGGCGGTCATCGAGACCGCCCGCGACATGGACCTCGCGGTCTCCGTCACGACCTACCCCGACGACGGCGGCGACGGCTCGCGCCGGCTGCTGCAGCGCTTCAACTCGCAGCTCACCGACGGGCTGCTGCTCTCGCTGTCCGAGCACGAGACCCTCGACCGCTCGGCGCTCGCCGTCGAGTACCCCCTGGTCTGCCTCGGGACCCGCGACACCTACGAGCTGGTGGACCGGGTGACGACCGACGACGTCGCCGACGCCCGCGCGGCCACGGCGCACCTCCTCGCGCGCGGCAGCACCGCGCTGGCCGTCGTCGGCGCGCACTCGCCCTTCGACGCCGGCCGCATCGGCGCGGCCCGCGAGGGGAACGCCGAGCTGCGGCTGCGCGGGGTCGTCGAGGAGCTCGCCGCCGCGGGCCGCTCGCTCGATCCGCGCCTGGTGGGCGTCACCGGCTACGACTGGACGATCGGCTCCGGCTTCCGGGTCGCCCGCGCGCTCGTCGAGGCGGGGGTGCCGTTCGACGGCCTGGTCTGCTTCAACGACGTCCTCGCGACCGGCGCGATCTCGGCCCTGCGCGAGGGCGGACTGCGCATCCCGGACGAGGTGCAGGTGATCGGCTTCGACGACATCGAGGAGTCGGCGTTCCTCTCCCCGCCGCTCACCTCGATGGACTCGCGGATCGAGTGGATCGCCCGCACGGCGCTCGAGCGCCTGGTCGCGCGGATCGACCGGGTGGAGGCTCCCGCGACCACGCTCTTCGCCCGATCGCAGGTCGTCGCCCGCGGCACGACACGCTGATCAGAGAAAAGTCTCCTTGCCCTCACAGGATCCTCCAGGCTAGATTCGCGTTCGTGGTACAGCGCTGTACCACGGTGGACCTGCGATGACGGAGGCACGACATGACGCGTACGACGACGAGGCGGCTCCCCGCCCTGATCGCTGCTCTGCTC
Organism: Rathayibacter sp. VKM Ac-2929; assembly: GCF_022815495.1. Lineage (NCBI taxonomy): Bacteria > Bacillati > Actinomycetota > Actinomycetes > Micrococcales > Microbacteriaceae > Rathayibacter > Rathayibacter sp. VKM Ac-2929. The sequence continues at coordinate 709,774 of NZ_JALGRV010000003.1, read as the reverse complement.
GCCGGGCTGCTCGTGCTCGCCGGCCTGTCGCCCCTCGCCGGGCAGACCGCCGAGGCCGCCGAGATCCGGACGACGACGGTCGCCTTCACCGAGACCACGACCGTGCGCGGCACGCCGAACGCCACCTTCTACGAGGGCGCCTGGTCGAAGAACAGCACGCACACCTGGGCGACCGGCGGCGCGGCCTTCGAGATCGCCTTCACCGGCGAGACGGTCGCCCTCTCGGGCCGGAAGGCCACCACCAACGGCACCGCCGACGTCTTCGTCGACGGCGTGAGGATCGGCTCGGCCGACTACCGCGGCGCCCGGTCGACCACGACGATCCCGATCGCGAGCTTCACCGGGCTGGCACCCGGCGACCACGTCCTCCGGGTCGTCACGGTCGGCTTCGTCAACCACGCCTCCGCCGAGTTCACCAGCGCCGTGCTCGTCGACGAGCGCGCCCGCCTCGCCGCCGCGCTCGACCGGGTGGGCGCGCTCGCCGCGGCCGACTTCACCGCCGCCTCCTGGGCCCCCTTCTCGACCGCCCTCGCGACCGCGACCGCCGCCCGCGACGACGCCGCCTCGACCGACGCCGCCCTGCTGGCCGCCCGCGACGCCCTCGAGGCGGCCGAGACCGGCCTCGTCCGGATCTCGGGACTGCGCGAGCGGCTCGACGAGTACCGCACCCGCGTCCCCTCCGCCTACACCGCCGCGTCCTGGGCGCCGTTCGCCGCGGCGACGGTCACCGCGGGCCAGCTCCTCGACGACCCCGCAGCGAGCGCCGCGGCCGTCGTCGCCGCGAAGAACGGCCTGCAGACCACCGCCGCCGCCCTCGTCCCGCTCGCCGACGGCACCCTCGAGACCATCGAGAACGACCGGTTCTGGCTCGACACCGAGGGCGACCCGATCTTCTCCCAGGGCGGCGGGATCTTCCGCTTCGGCGACCGCTACTACTGGTACGGCGTCGAGTACACCGGCTCGCAGCTCTACTACGACTCCCCGACCCGCGCCTACACCCGGGCCGGCGAGGGCGACTTCGTCGCGGTGACGGCCTACTCCTCCGAGGACCTCGTGCACTGGACGTTCGAGAACGACGTCGCCACGAGGGACACCGCGCTGCACATCCCCGCCTCGAAGGACGTCACGGGCAGCTACTTCTCGGACATGGACACGCTCGCCGACGCGGTCTGGATCGGCCGGCTCGGCGTCGCCTACAACGAGCAGACCGGGAAGTACGTCCTGCTCACCCAGTTCGAGAGCCCCGACCCGGCCCGCGTCACGAACGCCGGAGTCCTCTTCCTCAGCGGGGACTCGCCCGTCGCCGACTTCGAGTACGCGAACCTGCAGACCCACATCCCCGGCGTCTACCGGAACCCGAGCAAGCCGGGCTGGGAGCAGGGCACCGGCGACCAGACGGTCTTCACGGACGACGACGGCGCGGACTACCTCGTCTTCTCCTACCGCGACGGCCGCAGCCGCACCTACGTCGGCCGGATCAGCGACACCGACTCGCTCTCGGTCGAGACGGCCGTCGAGGTCTACCGCGGCGCCGGCCGTGAGGGCAACGCGATGTTCAAGCTCGACGGCCAGTACTACGTCGCGAGCTCGGACCTGCACGGCTGGAACACCTCGCAGACCTATCTCGTGCGCTCGCTCGAGGGCCGGATCCAGGGGCCGTACTCGAGCATGTACGTGCTCCCCGGCACCGAGAAGGACTACAGCCACGTCACCCAGAGCGGCTTCTTCCTGACGGTGCAGGGCACCGAGCAGGACACCGTGATCTACGCCGGCGACCGCTGGGCCGACTTCGCCTGGAACGGCCTCGGCTACAACCAGTGGCTGCCGCTCAGCGGGACCGGCGCGGACGTCCGGTTCGAGTCGCTGAGCGAGTGGGACCTGAACGCCCGCTCCGGCGAGTGGCGGGCGGGCGCCGGCAACAACTGGATCCTCAACCCCGACTTCGCCGCCGACCGGATCGCGGTGACCACGGTCACCGGCTGGACGCAGACCACCGACCCCGCCTCGACGACCACCGCCTTCGTCTCGAACCCCTCGCCCGGCGCCGACGGCTCGCGCTTCGCGCTCCGGCTCGGCGCGGCGCAGGCCTTCTCGGGCGGCGTGCAGCAGCAGGACGAGGTCCCCGCTGGCGTCTACACGCTGTCGCTCCGCGCGGACCGGCCGGGCGGACTCGACTCCGCGCGGATCGTGGTCACCGGCGCGGACGGCGTCGAGCACCGCACCGAGATCCCGGCGACGAGCGGCTGGGCCGACGTGCGCTCGGCGGAGTTCTCGCTGCCGGCCGGCACCGCCACCGTCGCGATCCTCGCGAGCGGCCCCGGCGGCGCGGGCCTGACGGTCGACGCGCTGGCCCTCCGGCGCCAGGCCGCGGCCACCTGGTCGGCGACCTCCGTCTACCAGCAGGGCGACAGCGTGCTCTTCCAGGGCTCGCTCTGGCGGGCCTCGTGGTGGACGAGCAACCAGACCCCCGGCGACCCGAACGGCCCGTGGCAGCAGCTCGCGACCGCGCCCGACGGCACCGCGGTCTGGACCGCCTCGCGCATCTTCGACACCGGCGACGTCGTCGTCCACCAGGGCCAGCGCTACCGCGCGAAGTGGTGGACCCGCAACCAGACCCCGGGCGACCCGTACGGGCCCTGGCAGCCGCTCGGCTGAGCCCGAGCGCCCCTTCTCCTCCCTCCCGCAGCACCACTGTCCTCTCTCCCGCAGCACCACTGCACTCCGCAGCACCACTGCATCCGCAGCAGCACCCCACCCACACAGAAGGAACGAATCCGTGCGAAGAAGCTCCAAGAAGTTCACGACCGTCGTGGCCGTCTCCCTGCCCCTCGTCCTCGCGCTGAGCGCCTGCGCGGCCGGCGGCGGCGGTGGTGGCGGGAACGCCGCCGGCGGAGGCGACGGCGACGAGACGCTCAGCGTCTGGGCCTGGGATCCGGTGTTCAACATCGCGGCCCTCGAGGAGGCCGAGAAGATCTACCAGGAGGACCACCCGGACTTCGAGCTCGACATCATCGAGACCCCCTGGGACGACCTGCAGCCCAAGCTGACCACCCTCGCCCAGTCGCAGCAGTACGAGGAGCTGCCCGACGTCTTCCTGATGCAGAACAACGCGTTCCAGAAGAACCTCGTCAACTACCCGGAGATCTTCAGCGAGCTGCCCGCCGACGCCGTCGACTTCGCGGAGTTCCCCGAGGCCGTCGCCGCCTACTCGACCCTCGACGACGTGCACTACGGCGTGCCGTTCGACTCGGGCACCGCGGTCACCGCGCTGCGCACCGACGTCCTCGAGGCGGCCGGCTACACGATCGACGACTTCACCGACATCACCTGGGAGGAGTTCCTCACCAAGGGCAAGGACGTCCTCGCGAAGACCGGATCGCCGCTGCTCTCGGGCCAGGCCGGCTCCTCCGACATGATCATGATGATGCTGCAGAGCGCCGGAGCCAGCCTCTTCGACGACGAGGGCAACCCCACCATCACCGACAACGACGCGCTGCTCGCCGCGATCGACGTCTACAAGCAGCTCGTCGACTCGGGCGTCTTCGTCGAGGTCAACTCGTGGGACGAGTACCTCGGCACCTTCGTGAACGGCTCCGTCGGCGGCACCATCCAGGGCATCTGGATCGTCGGCTCCATCCAGACCGCCGAGGACCAGGCCGGTGACTGGGCGATCACGAACGTCCCCTCGCTCGACGGCATCTCCGGCGCGACCAACTACACGGCCAGCGGCGGATCGTCCTGGGCGATCAGCGCGAACGCCGACGTCGACCTCGCGGCCGACTTCCTCGCCTCGACCTTCGCCGGCTCGACCGAGCTCTACGACACGATCCTGCCGAAGTCCGGCGCCGTCGCGAACTGGCTGCCCGCCGGCTCCTCGACGGCCTACGAGCAGCCGAACGAGTTCTTCGCCGGCCAGCCGATCTTCGCCGAGGTCGCCGAGTTCGGCGCCGAGGTGCCGAGCAACAACACCGGCGCCTACTACTACGAGGGCCGCGACGCCGTGAGCGCCGCGATCACGCAGATCATCGGCGGCGCGGACCCCGCCTCGGCGCTGGAGGAGGCGCAGAAGAACGTCGAGTTCGCCATGAGCTAGGGCTCGCCGCGAGCCGGCGTCGCCGAGACCCGACGTCACCGCGAGCCGGCTCGCACCCCGGGCCGGGGAGGACTCCTCCTCCCCGGCCCGTCCCTCCCCGTCCCTCTCCTTCCGAGAATGCGAGCCCGCCCGTGTCGACCTCCGCCCCTCCGCGCCCGCGCCTGCGCGTCCCACCCCGGCCGCAGCGCGATCTCCGCAGCCGCCCGATCCGCCTGACCGGGGAGCGCCGCCGCAGCCTCACCGGCTGGGCCTTCCTCCTGCCGGCGGCGGTGCTCATCTTCCTGGTGAGCTTCCTGCCGATGATCCAGGCCTTCCTGCTCTCGCTGCAGACCGGCCGCGGGGCGAACCTCAGCTACGCGCAGCCGTTCTGGCTGAACTACGAGCGCCTGCTGCAGGACGAGATCTTCCGGCTGACGCTGCAGAACACCTTCATCTACCTGATCATCCAGGTGCCGGTGATGCTGATCATGGCGCTGGTGCTGGCCAACCTGCTCAACACCAGGAACCTGAAGTTCAAGACCTTCTGGCGCACCGCGATCTTCCTGCCGTGCGCCGTCTCCCTCGTCGCCTACTCGCTCGTCTTCCGCACGATCTTCGCCAACGACGGCTTCGTCAACGACGTGCTGATGGGCATCGGCCTGATGGACTCGCCGATCAACTGGCTCGGCAATCCGGACACCGGACGCTTCGTCATCATCCTCGGACTGCTCTGGCGCTGGACCGGCTACAACATGGTCTTCTACCTGGCGGCGCTGCAGAACGTCGACTACTCGAGCATCGAGGCCGCGCGGATGGACGGCGCGAACGCGCTGCAGACCTTCTGGCACGTCACGATCCCGCAGCTGAAGCCGATCATCCTGCTCACCGCGATCATGTCGACGAACGGGACGCTGCAGCTCTTCGACGAGTCGTGGGCGCTGACCAGAGGCGGCCCGGCCTACACGACCATGTCGATGTCGCACTACCTCTACGAGGTCTCGTTCCTGAAGAACCCGAACTTCGGCTACGCCTCGGCCCTCTCCTACGTGATCCTCATCCTCGTCGCGGTCCTCGCGTTCGTTCAGCTGAAAGTCGGTGACAAGCGTGATTGAGCGCGTCAGCACCCTGCCCGCGATCGAGGACGTCGAGTCCGTCACTCCGAGCGAGTCCGTCCCCGTCCGCACGGCGCCGCTGTCCTCGCGGCTGCGCGGCCTGCCGAAGTACCTGTTCCTCTCGGTCTTCGCGCTCTTCTCGATCTTCCCGCTCTACTTCATGGCCGTCTCGGCGACGAACACCAGCCAGGACGTCCTCGACTCGCGGATGATCCCGGGCCTGGCGCTCTTCGACAACTTCGCCGGACTGCTCGATCTGCAGGACGTCGGCTCGGCGATGTGGAACTCGGCGACCGTCGCGGTGGGCACCACGGTGCTCGCGCTGATCGTCTGCTCGATCGCCGGCTACGGCTTCGAGGTCTTCCACTCGCGGGCGAAGGACCTGGTGATGGCGGTCCTGCTGATCGCGATCATGATCCCGTTCGCAGCGACGATGATCCCGCTCTTCCAGGTCTTCGCCGAGGTCGGGATGATCAACTCCCTCGCCGCGGTGATCATCCCGGCGGTCTCCACCCCGTTCCTGATCCTGCTCTTCCGGCAGGCCTCGCGCTCGTTCCCCTACGAGATCATCGAGGCCGCGCGGATCGACGGGGTCAGCGAGCTCGGGATCTTCGCCCGGATCTACCTGCCGTCGATGCGCTCGACCTATGCCGCGGCCGCGGTCATCACCTTCATGACCGCCTGGAACAACTTCCTCTGGCCCAAGGTCATCCTCGTGAACAACGACTTCCAGACCATGCCGATGCTGATCTCGAACCTCAGCGCGGGCTACGTCGTCGACTACGGCGTGCTGATGCTGGCCGTCTTCCTCGCCTCGGTGCCCACCGTCATCGTCTTCATGGTCCTGCAGCGCTCCTTCGCCGAGGGCATCACCGGGGCGATCAAGTGAGCCTCGCGGAGCTCCCGGGCGAGGCTGCGTCGACCGCCGGGTTCGACCTCGCGCGGCTCTCCGACCCCGGCTTCTTCGCCGAGAACCGGCGGCCCGCGCACTCCGACCACCGCTGGTTCCGCTCCGAGGAGGAGGCCGCGACGGGCGTCAGCTCGTTCGAGCAGTCGCTGAACGGGCTGTGGCGGATCCACTGCGCGCCCCGCCCGGCCGACGCGCCGGCCGGCTTCGAGCGGCCCGAGTTCGACGCGGGCGACTGGGACCTCATCCCCGTGCCCGCGCACATCCAGCTGCACGGCCACGACCGCCCCCAGTACGTGAACACCCAGTACCCCTGGGACGGGCGCGAGAGCATCTTGCCCGGGCAGGCCCCCGAGCGGTTCAACCCGACGGCCTCCTACCGGACGACCTTCGAGCTGGACGCGCCGCTCGCGCCCGGCGAGCGGATCGCGCTCGACGTCCGCGGCGCCGAGAGCACGATCGCGCTCTGGCTGAACGGCGTCCACCTCGGCTTCTCGGCGGACAGCTTCTCGCCCGCCGAGTTCGATCTGACGGACGCGCTGCTGCCCGGCGAGAACCTGCTCGCCGCGCAGGTGGTCAAGTGGAGCGCCGGCTCCTGGCTCGAGGACCAGGACTTCTTCCGCTTCTCCGGGATCTTCCGCGACGTCGTGCTGCTGCGCCGCCCGCGGGCGCACGTCGAGGACCTCCGCGTGCGGACGACGGTCGACGACGACGGGGCCGGGGTCGCGGTCGAGCTGCGGCTCGACGGCGCGGGCTCGGCGACGGTCGAGCTCGACGGCGTCGGCCCGCTGCGGCTCGATCCGGACGGCGTGCACCGCCTCCGCCTCGCGGAGCCGCGGCTGTGGAGTCCCGAGGACCCGCACCTGCACCGCCTGACGGTGCGCGTGCGGGACGCGGACGGCGCCCTGACCGAGGTGATCCCGCAGACCGTCGGGCTCCGCCGCTTCGCGATCGAGGACGGCGTGCTCAGCCTCAACGGGCGGCGGGTCGTCTTCCGCGGGGTCAACCGGCACGAGTTCGGCCTGCAGGGGCGGGTCGTCGACCGGGCGCAGACGGAGGAGGACCTCCGGATCCTGAAGCGGGTGGGCGTGAACGCGATCCGCACCAGCCACTACCCGAACAACTCCTACTTCTACGACCTCGCCGACGAGTACGGCTTCCTCGTGATCGACGAGATGAACCTCGAGACGCACGGGCTGTGGGACCGCGTCCGCTACCTCGACGCGCCGCTCGCCGAGTCGGTGCCCGGCGACGACGGCCGCTGGGCGCCCGCGCTGCACGACCGGGCGCGGAGCCTGCTCGAGCGCGACAAGAACCACCCGAGCGTGGTGATGTGGTCGCTCGGCAACGAGTCCTTCGGCGGCACCGTGCTCCGCGATCTCGCCGACTGGTTCCGCGCGGTCGACGACCGGCCGGTGCACTACGAGGGGGTGCACTGGGACTCCCGCTACCCGGAGACGACCGACGTCGTCAGCCAGATGTACACGCCGGCTGCGGAGATCGAGCAGTACCTCGCGGAGCACCGCGACAAGCCGTTCCTGCTCTGCGAGTACGCGCACGCGATGGGCAACTCCTTCGGCGCGGTCGACCGCTACCTCGATCTGGCCGAGCGGGAGCCGCTCTTCCAGGGCGGCTTCATCTGGGACTTCGCGGACCAGGCCGTCGCGATGACCGACCGGCACGGGGTGCCGTTCCTCGGCTACGGCGGCGACAGCGGGGAGTCGCCGCACGACGGCGACTTCAGCGGCAACGGGATCCTCTTCGCCGACCGCACGCCGACGCCGAAGCTGCAGGAGGTCGCGCACCTGTACCAGCCGTTCCGCGTCGACGTCTCGCCGGCGGAGATCGTGATCGGGAACCGGCTGCTGGCCACCTCCTCCTCCGCGTACGCGGCGGTCGTCGTGCTGCGGCGGGAGGGACGCGTGCTGGCGGAGCGGGAGCTCGCGACCGATGTGGCCGCGGGCGGGTCATCGACCTATTCGCAGCCGGTGCCGCTGCCGGAGCTGCCGGGCGAGTACACGCTCGACGTCGAGCTGCGGCTGGCCGAGGACACGCGGTGGGCGCCGGCGGGGCACGTCGTCGCGCGCGGGCAGCACGTCTTCGAGGTCGCGGGGTTCTCGCGGCCGGAGCACGCGCCGCGGCCCGAGGTCATCGACGGCACCCACAACGTGGGCGTCGTGGGCGAGCACTTCAGCGTCCTCTTCTCCCGGCTGCACGGCGGGCTGATGTCGTACCGCTGGGGCGGCGGAGCCGAGGGCGGACGGGAACTGCTCACCTCGATCCCGATGCCGTCCTTCTGGCACGCGCCGACCTCGAACGAGCGCGGCTGGGGCGGTCCCTTCGAGGACGGGCAGTGGCTGCTGGCGAGTCGCTACGCGCGCGCCGCGGGCAAGGCGCTGCGGACCGCGCGGGTGTCCGTCGAGGAGCACGCGGTGGTCGTCGGGTTCCGCTACGAGCTGCCGACCACTCCTCGGGCGGTCTGCGACGTCGACTACCGGGTCACGGGCGACGGGCGGATCGAGGTGACCGTCGCGATGACGGTGCCGGACGGACTGCCCGATCTGCCCGAGTTCGGGATACAGCTGACCACCGGCGCCGACGCGCACCGGCTGCGCTGGTACGGCGACGGCCCGGACGAGTGCTACTCCGACCGCCGCCTCGGCGCGCGCCTGGACGTCTGGGAGAGCGACGTCGCGCGCGAGCTGACCCCGTACCTGAAGCCGCAGGAGTCGGGCAGCCGCACCGGAGTGCGCTGGGCCGAGGTGACCGACGACGCAGGCTTCGGCCTGCGGCTCGACTGCGCCGGCGGGATGGAGTTCTCGGCCCTGCCGTGGACGCCCTACGAGATCGAGAACGCGCAGCACCCGAACGAGCTGCCGCCGGTGCAGCGCACCGTGCTGCGCCCGGCGCTGCGCCGCCGCGGCGTCGCGGGCGACGACTCCTGGGGCGCCCGCCCGCACCCCGAGTACGAGGTCCGGCCGCTCGACGGCCGCCTCGAGTTCCGCTTCGGCCTGACGGGCGTCGGCGGCTGACGCCGCGGGTCTGCTGGAAGAGACGGCCCGCAGACATGCTGGTCGAGTAGCCCGCGCCGCGGGCGTATCGAGACCCCGCCGCGCACAACATCAGCTGAGAGCACAGGGCCTCCCCCGTCAGCGGAGGGACCCCCGTCTCAGCTGATGTTGTGCGGGGCCGGCGGCAGCCCACGCCTCCCCTGCTGGTCGAGCGGCCCGCGCAGCGGGCGTATCGAGACCCACCCACCCCACGCACTCCCCCGCAACAGCCCCGAAACGCGCGCTCGCTAGGGTTCCCGGAGCAGTGCCGGCGGACGCCGGCCGGAACGCGGGAGAGCATGCAGAAGCGGATCGTCCTCGGGGTCTTCGAAGCGGGCACCCCGCACGTCGGCGGCACCATCAGCTGGTCGCACCCGCGCAGCCGCGACGGCGACTTCCGCGACATCGACTACTGGCAGCGGATGGCGCGCCTCCTCGACGACGCCGGCTTCGACTTCCTCTTCTTCGCGGGCGGCTCCTTCGGCTACTCCTCCCGCCGCGGCGAGCTCTCGGACGTCCTCGTCGAGGCCGGCATGACCTTCGCGCTCGACGGCGCGTACCTCATCCCCGCGCTGGCGGTCGGCACCGAGCGCCTGAACTTCGTGGTCACCAGCACCACCGGCGCCGACCACCCGCTGCACGCGGTGCGCAAGTTCTCCACCCTCGACCACGTCACCCGCGGGCGCATCGGCTGGAACATCGTCACCGGCGCCTCGCAGAACACGATGGCCGCGATGCTCGGCCAGTCCGCGATGGTCCCGCACGACGAGCGCTACCGCGCCGCGCAGGAGTACGTCGACGTCGCCTTCTCCTTCTGGGAGGGCGGCAACGACGACGACGTCATCGTGCTCGACCACGAGCGCAACGTCTTCGCCGATCCCGAGAGGATCCGCCCGGTCGCCTACGAGGGCGAGTTCTACCGCTCGCACGGCTACCACACGCTGCCGCCGTCGCCGCAGCGCTCGCCCCTGCTCTTCCAGGCCGGGACCTCGCCGGTGGGCCGCGCCTTCGCCGCGAAGAACGCCGAGTGCGTGTTCGTGCAGGGCTCGACCTACGGCAAGGTCAAGGCGGACATCGTGGACATCCGCCGCCGGGCCGCGGAGAACGGCCGCGATCCGGAGTCGATCAAGGTGATGGTGGGCGTCACGATCGTCGTCGCGCCGACCTCGGCGGAGGCGGCGCAGCTGCGCGCCGAGTTCGACGCCCTGCAGACCGACGAGCTGGCCGCGCACTACTACGCCGGCAACACGGGCGTCGATCTGCTGGCCTACGACCTCGACCGCACGCTCGCCGAGCAGCTGGTGCTCGACGACCAGGCCGGGCAGATGGGCACCAGCAACATCGAGCGCTTCCTCACCCGCCCGGACGGCTCGGCGCCGACGGTGCGCGAGATCCTCGACGAGCTGAAGGGCAAGGGCACCCGCGGCTTCGCGATCACCGGCGACCCCGTCGAGGTCGCCGACGAGCTCGAGCGGATGATGGACGAGGCCGACCTCGACGGCATCATGCTCGAGGCGGTCTTCGGCCTCGCCTCGATGCGCGACTTCATCGAGCTCGTGCAGCCCGAGCTGCGGCGCCGAGGCCGCCTCGACCCCGAGCCCAGCGGCGCCACCTTCCGCGAGCGCATGCTCGGCACCGGCCCGCACCTCGCCCCCGAGCACCACGCGGCCGGCTTCCGCCCCGAGGCCTGACGCCGCACTCCTCGACCAGCACGAGGCGATGCATGCTGATCGAGTAGCGCTCGCAGAGCGCGTATCGAGATCCACCACAGTCAGGAGCTAGGTCTGCGCGGCCGCACTGCTGGCAACGCCGGGTCTCGATACGCCGCTGCGCGGCTACTCTACCACCATGAGAGCGGGCCGTGCCGTGTCGCAGGGCGACCCCGATTCATGCTGATCGAGTAGCGCTCGCAGAGCGCGTATCGAGATCCACCGGCGTCAGGAGCTGAGTCTGAAGACCAGCCGTGCTGGCAACGGTGGGTCTCGATACGCCGCTGCGCGGCTACTCGACCACCATGAGAGCGGACCGCCGCGTTGCAGGGGCGGCCCCTTCATGCTGATCGAGCAGCGCTCGCAGAGCGCGTATCGAGATCCGGGCGGCGTCAGCTGACGCGGACGAGGGTGCGCTGCCAGCCGGAGGAGCCGTTGGGGGCGACGCCCGCGCGGTCCTCGATCTGGAGCATGCCGTTCGCGTCGGTCGCGCGGACGGCGACGTAGTGGGCGCCGCTCGCGGCCTCCCAGTCGACGTACCACTGCACCCAGGTGTCGAGGTTGACCGGGGTCGACAGGGTGGCCTCCTGCCAGTCGCCGTCGTCGATGCTGACCTCGACCTTGGCGATGCCGGTGGTCTGCGCCCAGGCGACGCCGGCGATCTTGGTCGCACCGGCGGGGATCGCGGCGTCGATGCGCGGGGTGTCGATCCGCGAGGACATCTTGATCGGGGCCTCGGCGTCGTAGCCGCGCGGGGTCCAGTAGGCCTCGTCGGCGGCGAAGGTGGTGACCTTCAGCTCGGTCAGCCACTTCGTGGCGGAGACGTAGCCGTAGAGGCCGGGGATCACCATCCGCACCGGGAAGCCGTGCTCGAAGGGCAGCGCCTCGCCGTTCATCCCGACGGCGAGGATCGCGTCGAGGTTCTCGTCGGTGACCGCGGAGAGCGGGGTGCTGGCGGTGTAGCCGTCGACGCTCGTGGAGAGCAGCATGTCCGCGCCGCTCTGGATGCCGGCCTTCTTCAGCACGTCGCGGAGCGGGACGCCGAGCCACTTGGCGTTCCCGACCAGGTCGCCGCCGACCTGGTACGAGACGCAGGTCATGGTGATGCCGTACTCGTCCAGGCCCATGTCGAAGATGTCCTGCAGCGACATGGTGACCTCCTGGTCGACCATCCCGGAGATCTTCAGCGACCAGGTGGAGGGGTCGATCGAGGGCACGGTCAGCGCGGTGTCGACGCGGTAGAAGTCGGCGTTGGGCGTGTAGAGCGGAGTGAGTCCGTCGATCCCGAGGTCGGCGCCGGCCGGCACCGAGACGGTGCTGCGCGGGCTGGGCAGGCGCAGGGCGTCGCGCACGCTGGCGAGCGAGGAGGTGGCGGCGTTGACGGCACGGGCACCGGCGCCGATCACGGCGGCACCGACGGCGGCGATCAGGGTGACGCGGAAGAAGCCGCGGCGCTCGATGCCGACCGGGCGGGCGGCGGGGGCCGCCCCGGTCTTCTCGGCGGCGGACGCGGCGCGCCAGCGGCGCAGGCGCGAGACGGTCAGGTGCATGACGATCATCGCGACGACGAGACCGACCAGGGTGGGCACCGCGGAGAGCGGGGTCGCGCCGGTGCGGGTGACGATCGCGGCGATCGAGAGGCCGCCGGCGATCACGAGCAGGATCTGGCCGAGCGGCGGGCGGATCAGCTGCAGCACGCCGGCGAGGGCGGCGGCGACCAGCACGGCGACGCCGATGCTCGCCAGCAGGAAGATCTTGTCGTTCGCGCCGAACGTCTCGATCGCGAACTCCTTGAGCGGGCGCGGCACGATGTCGACCACGAACGCGCCGAGTGCGAGCACCGGGCTGGCGTTCTTCGCGACGACGAGCGCGACGAGCTCGGCGATCGCGAGCAGCACGCCCGCGACGACGATGCCGGCCACGGCCGAGAGTGCGATGAACCGCAGCTTCGGCACGCGCGGGTTCTTCCCTGTCTGTTCCATGGGAGTCATGCTCCGCCCTTGACCTGCCCGTTCGCAGTGTGGTGCCGGTTTGGTCGAGTCGGGTAACGAATCGGTAACGCTGCGACCTCCTCCTCCGGCCGCGAGATGCCACTTATGAGCGCGACACGCCGTGAAAAGCGTGCACAAGTGGCATCTCGCGGAGGGAGTCAGCGCGGGGTCAGCCGCAGGTGCGGGCGGAGTAGGGGGCCGCCTTCGTCGTCGTCACCGATTTGCCGTCGATCGTGGCCGTCGCGGTGACGGTCGCGGTGCCGGCCGGGATCGAGGCGGCGCGGGTCGTGTCGGCCTGCGTCGCGCTCCTGCCCGCCGCGATGCCCGGGTAGGACTTCGTGGCGTAGGGCGTCGCGATCGAGATCGACGCGGCGGCCTTCGAGTCGTTGCGGGCCGTCGTCGTCAGGACGACCTTGCCGGCGACGCAGCGCGTCGTGGCCGAGACCGTCAGGTCGATCACCGCGGCGGGAGCGGCCCGGACGATCGCGAGCCGGTAGGTCGCGAGCGTCGTGTGGTCCTGCGCGGAGGAGGTGATCACGACGTTCGTGGTCCCCGAGGCCGCGAGGGTCACGGTCCGGGCGACGGTGTCGTCGATCAGCACGCCGTCGACCTTCACCAGTCCGCTGGCCACGGCCGGGTCGAGGTCGAGCGCGACGCTCGTCGCCTGGACCGGCACGGTCAGCGTCAGGTCGCGCACCCCGGCGGCGAGCGCCGGCGAGAACGTCCCGACGGACGACGTCAGCTTCGTCAGCTCCGCGTTCGTCGCGAACCCGGTCGACTCCGTCGTGTAGACGCCGAAGACGCCGCCGACGTTGCTCGCGGTGCCGGTGCCCTGGAAGCGCACGGTCACCTTGGGGACCTTGTTCCCCTGGGCGTCGAGGACGTAGGCGCCGGACTGATTGCGCTTCCAGCTGTCCTTCGCCGCGATCCCGTCGAGCACGGCGCGAGGGATCTCGTCGTACTGCACGTACCAGTTCAGCGCGCCCGCGGCGCCCGAGACCACCTCGGTCTTGAGCTTCACGTCGTTGAGGTAGACGTCGAAGGTGCGCCCCGCGTCGCCGCCGTAGTAGCGGACGCCGAGGTAGTTCTTCGGCAGCGCCGGGTCGACGATCATGTCGTACTGGAAATACGCGTCCGCCGACCGCTCGCCGTCGCGGTAGCCCTCGCCGCGCCAGGTCCCGACCGCCGAGCGGTTGTACTTGTAGTTCTTGTCCGCCTCCGAGTTGTTGTTGTCGAACGAGGTGAGCGAGTCGATCGTCGTCTCCTCCACCCGCAGCTGCTGCTTCTCCTTGAGGATCAGCGCCTGAGCCTCCGCGGAGTCGGGGGCGATGAGCGTCATGTAGGTCGCGTAGCGCGCGTTGTAGAGGCTGTAGTACGGCTGGAAGATCCGGGCTTCGGAGGCTGCGTCGACGTTCGTCATGCCGAAGCGCATCGTCGTCGTCCCGTTGCCGTTCGCGCCGTTCGGCAGGCGGAGCAGGTTCTGCTTCACCGCGGACTTCCACGCGGCCGCGTTCGCGACGACCACGTTCGAGTTCACCGTCTTGTCGGCGACGCTCATCTGCACGAGCACGCCCGCGGGGTAGGAGGCGTCGACGTTGTTCCGGTTCAGCTCGGTCGCCAGGAGGACGGGCCCGTAGGTGAAGGCCGTCCAGTTCGCGTTCTCGGTGTTCGCCACCGCGGCGACAGCGGCCGGCAGCTTCCAGGTGAGGGTGTCGCCCGCCGCCACCGGGACGACCGCGTAGCCGCCCTCGGTCAGCGCGGCGACGTCGCGGACGGCGCCGTTCACGGTGAGCGTCGGCGCGCCGTCGACCCAGGCCGGGATGCGCAGGCGCAGCGTGGTGCCCTCGGCGACCGCTCCCGCTCCGAGCGCCGCGATCGTGAAGCGCGCGGTGTCGGTGTTCGGGATGTCCGCCGTCTGCGTCACCTTCAGGTTGCTGCCGCCCGAGCTCAGCACCGACGAGCGGAACTGGTTCACGTAGACCGTCTTCGGCCCCTCGAAGTAGATCGAGTCGCCGAGCTTGGTGAAGCTCTCGACGCCGGTACCGTGGTCGCACCAGAACTCGTCGTGCTCCTCGCCGAACACCTTCGCGTAGCCCGCGGTCTGCGGCTGGAAGTAGGTGACCATGCCCGTCTCCGGGTTCTGCACCGAGAGCACGCCGTTGATGAACGCGTTCTCGTAGAAGTCGGCGTACTTCACGTCCTTCGTCACCTGGAACAGCGCCCGGGTGAGCTTGAGCATGTTGTAGATGTTGCAGCCCTCGGAGGTCGAGTTCTCGCCGTAGCCGGTGGTCTGCCCGTTGGTCGCGTACTGGTAGAGGGTGTCCGCGCCGTGGAAGTGCTCGGACTGGCTGTTGCCGCCGTTCGCGTAGCTGTGGCTCTCGTCCACCATGCGCCAGAAGTTCTCGGCGGCGCGCCGGTACATGTCGAGGTCCGCCTTCTCGGTGGCGGTCAGCGTCGCGTACAGCGCGGGGTCGTCGGTGAAGAGGGTGTAGCGCTTGAGCGCGCCGATCAGCTTGGGGATCGTCGTGTTCGCGTGCAGGCCGTTGAGGACGTCCTCGTTGTTCGCGAGCTTCCGGAAGAGGGCCGTCTCGTCGAAGTACTCGGCCGCGCGCTTGTGCGCCGGCTTCTGCGTGGTCTCGTAGAGGCGGTAGAGCGCCTCGTTCATCCCGCCGTACTCGGTGCTGAGCAGCTGCGCCGGGTTCGCCTGGCGGCCGGCCCAGGTCGTGATCCAGGAGCCGAAGCCGTCGGCGACGACGAGCGCCTCCGCCGACACGGCGCTGGGCGCGTACTGGTGCGCGTCGAGCAGGCCCGCGAGCACCTTGTGCAGGTTGTAGAACGGCACGAGCAGACCGTCGGCGCCGGAGGGCAGGTAGCTCACCGGGAACGGCGAGACGTAGCCGGCGTTGGCCGGGTCCTTGAGGGCGTAGGCGTCCTGGACCTTCTTCAGGCCGTCGACGGAGGCGGTCAGCTTCGCGAGCAGCGCGGCCTTCGTCGTCGCGTCCTGCTCGCTCGCGTAGGCCTGGGAGAGGCCGGAGATGTAGTGGCCGAAGAAGTGGCCCTGGAACCGGGTGCCGCTCTCGCGCTCCCAGCCGCCGTAGCCGCCGGCCGTGGTCGGGGTGAGACCGGCCTGCGTGGAGAAGGAGTGCAGGAACATCTCGGGGTCGAGGCTGAGCAGGTACTCGACGGTCTGCTGCTCGCCGTTGTCGAGGTACGGGTCCTGGACGGTGACGTCCGAGAGGCCGGCCTCCTGCAGATAGCTCGAGCTCTTCACGCCCTTCGGCTGTACCTGGATCGCGAAGGTGCGGGTGACGGCCGTGCTGCCGCCGTAGGTCGAGGAGCCGGTGAGCGTCACGGTCGTCGCGGCGCCGGTGGGCGGGGTGACCGTGGCGGTGCCGCCGGAGATCGCGATCGCGGCCTCGTCGGAGGAGGTCCAGCTGAGGTCGGAGCCCTTCGCGCCGCGGGTCGGCACGGAGAAGCCGGTGCTCGTGCTCGCGGGCAGGGTGACGGCGTCGAGGTCGGCCTTCGCGACGGCGGCCGGGTCGAAGGACGCGTTGTGCGCCTTCGTCAGGGCGACGACGTCGGTGGTCGTGGCCACCTTGCCGTAGAGGACGTAGTCGTCGAGGAGCCCGCGCAGGTGCGCGCCGTTGTACTGCGGTCCGTTGAAGCCGAGGGTCTTGGTCGAGGTGCCCTCGGAGCCGAGCACGCCGGTGGCCGCTCCGGTCGCCTCGGACTTGGTGACGGTGGGCTGCTTCACGCCGTTGCGGTAGAAGGCGACCTGCTTGGTCGCCTTGTCGTAGCTGGCGACGACGTGGGTCCACTCGTTCGTCGGGAAGAAGCCGGCACGGGCGGTGTCGATCGCGACCTTGTAGGGCTGTCCGGTCGAGGGTCCGATCGAGAGCGCGAGCGGGGTCGCGTCGCTCTCGGAGGTGAGGTACCAGCCGTCGGAGTTGTAGGCGGTCTTGTTCCAGGTGAAGACCTGCTCGCCGGTCATCGCGGCGGTCGGCTTGTACCAGAACGAGACCGTGAGGTCGGCGGGCTGGAGGCGGGCGTCGGTGCCGAGCGACACCGCGTTGGAACCGGTGAACTCGAAGGCCTGGCCGGCGAGGCCGGTGCCGTACGCGGCGGCGCCCTTCTGCATCCCGACCGTGTTGCCGCGACCGCTGGTGTCGGTGATGCTGCCGTCGAAGGGCAGCTCGAGCACCTTCGCGCTGTCGAGGGAGGTGGCCGGTGCGGCCTGCGCGGTCGGGCCGACCGCGAGCAGTCCCGCCGTCAGCGCCATCACCGCCGCGGTCGCGATCGGGATCCGTCGTCTCGTCGTCATTCGTGGGGCCTCTCGTCGTTGAGATCGGTACTGGGCGCGATGTTACCGTGAACAATTCGCTTTCGGTGAAGTTTCGGTAGGCGGGCTGAGCGGGCTCGAAGACACGGGTGCCGAGCTCCGCCACCGTCCCCAGCGAGCGCCAGCGATGCGGACCGGGGAGCGGAGAAGGGGAACGCTGGTCCGCGGCGAAGGGCGGACGAGAGTGACGATCAGAGCGGATTCGACGGCGCCGCTGCTGCATATCGAGGCAGTGTCGCGCCGATTCGGCGCCGGGCCGGAGGCATCCTGGGCCGTCCGCGGCGTGAGCCTGCGGGTCGAGGCGGGCGAGGTCGTCGCGCTCCTCGGGCCGAACGGCGCCGGGAAGACGACGCTCGCGCGGATGATCGCGACGCTGCTGACGCCGACGAGCGGCTCGATCCGGGTCGACGGGGTCGACGCCGTCGCGCGGCCGGACGAGGCGCGGCGTCGGCTCGCCCTCGTCCTCGGCGGCGAGCGCGGCTTCTTCCTGCGCGCGACCGCGCTCGAGAACCTCCGGTACTTCGCGTCGCTCGCGGGCGTGCCGCGGCGGCGGAGGGACAGCCGCATTCTCGAGGTGCTCGCGGCGGTCGACCTCAGCGCGCGGCGTGGCGACCGCGTCGAGGAGTTCTCCCGCGGGATGCGCCAGCGGCTGCATCTCGCCCGCGGGCTGCTGGCGGAGCCGCCGCTGCTCCTGCTCGACGAGCCGACGGTGGGGCTGGATCCGGAGGCGGCGCTGTGCTCCGCGCCCTGATCCGCGAGCTGCGCCGGGACGGGCGGGGCGTCCTCCTGACCACCCACCACCTGCACGAGGCGGAGGAGCTGTCGGACCGGAGCCTCGTCCTCCTCGACGGCCGGATCCGCGCGGCGGGGCGACCGCGGGACATCGCCGCGGCGGGCGGGCTGGGCGAGGTGACGACCCTGGCCGCTCCGGCGCTCACCGCGGCACTCGCGGACCGGATCTCCGCGCTCGACGGCGTCCGCTCGGTCCGCTCCGACAGCATCGCCGACCGGCCCGTCGTGGTCGTCGGCTGGGACTCCTGCCGGCCCGACCTCCGCGCCCTGGCGGCCGTCGTCGCCGACCTCCCGACCGGCACCTGGACCACCCGGCCGGCGACCCTCGAGGAGGGCTACCTCGCCCTCGTCGACCGGTGCCGAGGAGGGCGGGAGTGATCGCGGGGCTGCAGGAGGGCGCTTTCCACCTGCGGCTGCTGCTCCGCAACGCCTACTTCGTTCAGGCCGCTCTGATCGCACCGGTCGTCTTCGTCGTCCTGCGCGTCGAGGCGGGTCGGGGCGGGCCGGCGCTGGGAGTCGATGGAGCCGTCGTCGGCGTGTGGACGGTGACCGCGGCGGCGGTCGGGATCCTCGGCTACCAGCGGTCGCAGGGGACGCTGGAGCAGATCGCGCTGACTCCTCGGCCGCTGGGCGGTGCGCTCGCGCCGATCTCACTCGCCTGCGCCGGCGTCGGGCTGCTGTCAGTCCCGGCCGCGGTCGTGGCCTCCCGACTCCTCGGCGTCGAACTCGCGCCGCACTCCCCCGCCCTCGTCGCGCTCGGCCTCGTCCTGCTCCTCGCCGCGTGCGGGACGACCGCGCTCGTGCTGTCCGGCCTCTTCGTGCTGACACCGCACGCGACGGTCTACGAGCCGGTCCTCGTCGCTCCCGTCCTCCTCCTCTCCGGCGCCGTCATCGACCGCGCGCAGCTGCCGGTGCCGCTGCAGCTGCTCGGGGTCGTCGATCCGCTGACCGGTGCAGTGCAGATCCTGCACGCCGGAGTCTCGGGTGGCGCGCCCGGCGACGTCATCGCGCTCTGGAGCGCGCAGGGGCTGATCACGTCTCTGCTCTCCTTGCTGCTCGCCCGCCTGATTCTGCGGACGGCCCTGCGGCGGGCGCGGCTCGCCGGGACGCTGGCGCTGTCGTGAGCGGGCTCGTGGCGGCGTCGATCGTGGTCGCGCTGCGGTCGTTCGACGCCACGCGGACGCGCCGGACGCTCCTGGTCGCGGTCGTGCTCGGGCCGGTGCTGCAGGTGCTGTACTTCGCGGCGGTGGCGGGGTCGCGCGGGTCGCCGTCGCTGGTGGTCGGCGCGGGTGCGAGCCTCCTCCTGGCCACTCTGACCGCGGTCGACAGCGTGACCGTGTCGCTCACCCGGATGCGGCACGACGCGGTGCTCGGGAGCGTCCTCCTCAGCGCCCGGCCGGCGGCCCTGCTCTGGAGCGGGGTCGCGCTCGCGGGGGCGGCGGTCGGGTTCGCCGCGGGTCTCGTCTCGCTGGTCTGGGCGCTCCTGCAGTTCGGGCAGGGCGTCTCGTGGCAGGTCGCCGCGGGCGTGATCGCGCTCGCCGGCTGCGCGGCTCTGGCCGGCGGCGGCTGCGGGTTCGCGGTCGGGGTGCTCGGCCTGCGCTCGCGCGACGGGCTGGCCTGGGTCGGGCCGTTCACGGCGGTCCTGACCGTCCTCGGCGGAGTCGTGGCGCCGGTGGCCGAGCTGCCGCCGGTCGTCGAGGCCGTCGCCCGGGTGCTGCCGCTGATGTACGCCACCGACGCCCTGCGGACACTGCTCGGCGAAGGATCGATCGGCGCGCTCGCGGTGCAGACCGGCGCTGTCGTCGTGCTCGGCGCCGCGTGGTTCGGGCTGGGGCTGCTCGGCTGGGGCCTCGCCCGCAGGACGCTGCGGCGGACGGGCGGCACGGATCTGCTGTGAGGCCTCCTGGCGCAGCGCATAGCAGGGCCGCGCCGATCCGGGCAGGGGGCTGCCGTCCCGCCGCGCCCCTGATGGGATGGCGTCATGTCCGACTCCGCTGCTCGCCCGTCCCAGGACGACGACCTCCGCTCCATCGTCTACGCGAGCCACACCGCCGCCGGCCTCGAGGAGGCGGACCTGCCCGCACTGCTCGAGCAGTGCCGCGCGAACAACGAGCGCCTCGGCCTGACCGGCATCCTGCTGTTCCGCGACGGCCGGTTCCTGCAGCTGCTCGAGGGGCCGGCCGCGACGCTGCGCGAGCGGATGGCGATCATCGCCGACGACCCCCGGCACGCCGGGCTGCGCGTGCTGCTCGAGGAGGCGCCGGCGCAGCGGCTGTTCCCCTCCTGGACGATGGCGTACGAGGCGATCACCGACTCGATGACGACCGAGCTGCCCGGCTACCGCAGCACCTTCGAGGACATCGACACCGACGTCGACGCGAGCGCGACGCTGCCGGCGCTGCGCGAGCTGATCCGCTGGTTCCAGGTGCGCCACTGACGCCGAGCGGTGCAGCGCGCTCGCTACAGTGACGGCGTGAACGAGGACGACGGGCGGGACGACGACGGCGAGCGCGAGGTCGCGGCCGAGTACCTGCGGGCCGAGCTGAGACCCCGGACGCTGACCTGGCTCCGGATGACGATCGACGCCCTGCTCGGCGGCGGCGTGATGACGACGCACGACCTCGTGGTCACCCGCCTCGACACCGGCGCCGAGGTCATCCGCACGCCCGCCGACATCGGCGACCCGTACGTCCTGCTCGAGCAGATCGAGCTGGAGCTCGAGACGAAGACCACCGCCGAGTTCCTCGAGGAGTGGCGACGGGAGTAGCACTCTCCTCCACAGACCCGATCTCGCGGAGTTGTCCGAGGGTTCCTCCCGGCGACCGCTCGGGTGTCGGTGGTCCCTGGTTCAATACGCGTATGGATGAGCACAGCGACCCGGGAGCGGCAGGACAGCCGAGCGCGCTCGCCGCCGTCGACGCGCTGACCGACATCGCCGCGGAGATCGGACGCACCTCCGCACAGCTTCTCCTCTCCCGCGCGCAGACCCTGCACCTCGCCTACCGCGCGGCGGTCACCGTCCCCGACGCGTTCGCCCGCGGCAAGTCACTCTCCCGCAGCGAGGCGCACTCCCTTGTCGAGCGGTCCATCCGGGCCGAGTTCGCGGTCAAGCTGCGCCTGTCCGAGCGGGCCACGGAGACGGTCCTCGAGCACGCCCGGCTGCTCGTCGAGGACCTCCCCCGCACCCGCGCCCTGCTGGCCGAGGGCCGGCTGCTGTGGGACTCGAGCGAGATCGTCTGCGCCACCGCCGCCACCCTGCCCGCCACCTCCCGCGCCCGCTTCGACGAGCGCGCCGCCGAGATCGCACCGGAGGTGACCCCGACGCAGCTGAGAAGAATCGTCACCCGGCTCCGCGACGAGCTGCACGAGGAACCGCTCGCCCAGCGGCACGTCCGCGCCCGGCAGGACCGCGCCGTCTGGGTCTCGCCGGAGGTCGACGGCATGGCGACACTGTGTGCACTGCTGCCCGCGCCGGACGCGATGGGCATCGCCGAGCGCGTCGACCGCATCGCCCGGTCCCTCCGCGAGGGGGGCGATGAGCGCACGCTGGCGCAGCTGAAGGCCGACGTGCTCACGGATCTGCTGCGCGACGGCGACATCGCCGGCACCACCCCCGCAGGCGACGGACCTCAGGTGTCGGCGTCGTACGTGCCCGGGATCCGTGCGGAGGTGCGCCTCACCCTCGCTGCATCCACCGCCGTCGGTCTCGACGACGCGCCCGCGGACCTCGACGGCTACGGCCTCATCCCCGCCGACCTCGCCCGCGCCCTGGTCGCGACCGGTGCGTCCTTCACCCGAGTGCTCACCGATCCGGACACCCGCGCCGTGAGGTCGGTCGGCCGCACCTACCGGGTCCCGCCGCCCCAGATGCGTCTGCACCTCCAGCTGCGCGACCAGACCTGCCGCTTCCCCGGCTGCACCCGCACCGCGTCCCGGGCGGAGGCCGACCACACTCTCGAATGGCGCAACGGCGGAGAGACGTCCCTCGAGAACCTCGTCTCCCTCTGCACGTCCCACCACCACGTCCGCCACGGCGACCGTTGGACCTACGTCCCCCGCAAGGACGGCAGCATCGTCTGGACCACCCCCACCGGCCGCCGCATCACGATCCGCCCACCTGCACTCGCCGGCGCCCCACCGGGCCCGCGCTTCGAGGACGCACCGCCCCCGTTCTGACGGACGCCGGTCTCGATACGCGCCGCCTCATGCTGATCGAGTAGCCCTCCGAGAGGGCGTATCGAGATCCACCGTCGCCTGATGGGTGGGTCTCGATACGCGCTTCGCGCTACTCGACCAACATGGGTCGCTCATCCCTGCCCAGCACACCTGCCCTGATCCATGCTGATCGAGTAGCCCTCGCAGAGGGCGCATCGAGACCCACCATCACCCGACGGGTGGGTCTCGATACGCGCTGCGCACTACTCGACCAGCATGTTCGCGTCAGCCGCAGGTGCGGGCCGTGTACGGGGACTGCAGGGTGGCGCCGCCGGCCGTCGCGGTCAGCGTGCCCGCCGGGACGGACGTGGCGCGGGTGGTGAAGGCGTGGGTCGCGTTCGCGCCGGGGGCCGCGGTCAGCGTGGGCGAGGTGCCCCAGGCCGAGCGGATCACGACGGACAGCGGCGAGGTGCCGGTGTTCTTCACGACTCCGGTGACGACGACCTTGCCTGCTACGCAACGGGTGGACGACGTCAGGGTCGCCGTCGCCGCGGACACGACCACCGTCGCGGTCACCCGCACGGCCGTCGAACTGGAGAGCACGCGGTTCGGCGCGTTGTACGCGGTCGATCCGCCCGCTCCGACCCACTGGTTGTCGTTCGCGCCGATGGTGCGCACGACTCCGGTGACCGGGTAGCGGCCGGGAGCGGTGCCGACGGAGGACGTGTCCCAGGTCACCGGCTGCGAGGCGGTGCCGCGGTCGTAGGCGAGGACGACGTCGGCCCGGGCGGGCAGCGCGGCGACGGAGCCGACCTCGCCGAGGTCGGAGCGCACGGCGGTCGCGGCGTCGGCCGCGCGCACCTCGGTGTACTGACCGGCGGTGAGCGAGACGATGCCGCCGTGCTTGGTCGACGGCGCCAGCGAGAAGCCGGGGTCGTTCAGCTGGGTCCAGCCGGCGTCGAGGTCGGTGGTCACCATCGGCCGGTAGCCGGTCGAGGGGATGACGTCGACGTAGAGGTACCAGCGGTCGGCGTCGTGGTCCTTGAAGACCGCGGGCCCCTCCACTCCCCCGGCGTTGCCGCCGGCCCAGACGGCGCCGATGCGGTCCTGCAGCTGCGTCCACGCGGTGGACGGCAGCCACCACTGCTTCGCGGTCGTGGACTCCATGTAGATGCCGCGGCCGGTGCCGTTGTCCTTCGAGATGCGGTAGGTCGTGCCGCCGTCCTGGATCATCGTCGTGTCGATGACGTCGGCGCCGGTGTCGATGAAGGTGCCGCCGTAGGAGTACGTGGCCTGGGTGAAGTCGGTGGTCGCTCCCCAGAGCACCCGCGAGGCGCCGGTGCCGGGCGTGTGCGCGGCGTTCGGGTACACGGTCGAGGACCAGTAGACGACGAACGCGCCCTTGCCCGCTCCGTTGTAGTCGGCGACCCAGGTGGCCTCGGGCGCCCACATCATGCCGGCCTCGAGCTGCTTCGCGCCGGCCGCATCGAGCGCGACGTCGAACTGGCGCAGGTCGCTCCAGGAGACGAGGTCGCTCGACTCCCAGACGTTCATCTTCGTGCTGCCCTGCGTGGTCCAGTAGCACCAGGTGGTGCACGAGCCCGAGCCCTGGTCGCCGCCGAAGACGCGGAGGTCGGTGGCGATGATGTAGTACTTCTTCGTCTCGGGGTTGTAGGTGAGGTACGGGTCGCGGACGCCGGTCGTGCCGAGGTCGGACGCGAGGATCGGCTTCCCGCCGTTCAGCGGGTCCCACTTCTCCGGGTCGTCGCCGCGGGAGACGTCGAGGTAGATCTTCTCGGCGTAGCCCTGCGCGTCCTCGACGAAGTGCACCATCAGATAGCCGTAGGGGGTGTCGACGCCGACCTGCGGCTCGACGGTGACGGCGACGGCACGGGACTGCGCGACGCCGCGGATCGACGCGGTCGCGGTCAGCGACGACGTGCGGGCGGCCTGGCCCGCGGCGGGGCGATCGGTGGCGAGCGTGCGGCCGTCGGCGGAGACGCGGAGGGTGGGGTCGTTCGAGGCCCAGGTCACGGTGCCACCGTAGTCGGGCAGGTTCGTGGTCGATTCGTCGATGGTCAGCGCAGTGACGCCGTCGAGCACGGCCGCGGTCAGCGGCGCGAACGACGAGGCGTGCAGCTTCGCGTCGACGGTCGACACGGTCGCGACCTCCTCGCCGGTGAGGGCGCGGTCGTAGACGCGGAACGTCGACACCTCCCCCTTGAAGAAGGGGTCGGGGTAGGGCGCGCGGCCGATGGCGTTCAGCGACTGGTCCGCCACCGAGGCGGGCCGCAGCGCGGTGGGCGCGGAGGCGACGCGGGTGCCGTCGACGTAGAACGAGATCGTGCCGGCGGCGCCGTCGATCACCGAGCTGAGGCTGTACCAGCGGTCGGCCGCGATGCCGGACGCGCTGCGGGCGTTGTTCTCGCCGCCGCCGCCGGTGGTCGTGATCGCGGTGCGCACCTTGTCGCGCACAGAGGCGAACCAGTACTGCGAGGTGCTGTCGCTGCCGATGTTCCAGAGGAAGTGGAAGTTCGAGAGCATCGAGGCGTCGGCGCGGGTCTCGATCGTGACCGTCCCTGACGTCTTGCCCGTGAGCAGGTCGTCGGGCAGCTCGACCCAGGGGGCAGCGCTGGTCTTCGCGCCGCCGGTGAGACGGAGTGACGTGCCGGTCCAGAGCGCGTCCGTCCCGTTCACGACGCGCGCGGCTCCCACAGCTCCGCCCGCCGAGTTGGGGACGGTCGCGCCGGTCGTCTGGCTGAAGCGGTAGTCGGCGAGGAGGCCGGCGGTGGGGACCGCGGCGTCGGCGGCCGTCGCGGTGGGGGCGACGAGGCCGGCGGCGAGCACCGCCCCGAGGCCGAGGGCGGCGAGGGCCGCGCGGAAGGGCGCGCGGCGGGTGGGGGTGGGCATGGTGCTCCTTTGCACGGGGGGCGGGTGTGTGGTGGGTGGGTCTCGATACGCCCGCTGCGCGGGTTACTCGACCAGCAAGAAAAGGGGGCGCCCCATGCTGGTCGAGTAGCCGCGCAGCGGCGTATCGAGACCCCGGTCGTCAGCAGGTGATCGCGGGGTAGGCGGCCGACTGCGTGGCCGCGCGGCCCGCGTCGTCGACTCCGGCGCCCGTCACCGAGGCCGAGCCGGCGGCCAGCGCCGGCTGGCGCACCGTGAAGCTCGCCGTGGCGTTCTTCCCGCCGGCGACCGCCGGGAAGGTCTTGGTGCCGGAGGCGGTGGTGACGGTGATGTCGGCGGGCAGGTCGTCCGCGTTCTTCACGGTCGTGGTGAGCACCGGCTTGCCCGCGACGCAGCGCACCGACGAGGTGGCGGCGAGCTGCAGAGCGACCGGAGCGGCCGGCGCACCGAGCGAGACGCGGAAGCGCTGGCAGTCGTTGTTCAGCACGCTCCACTGGCCGATCCGGGTGCCGTTCTGGTCCGAGCAGTTCGACAGGTCGAGGGCCTTGCCGCTGTGCGCGGCGCGCAGCTCGACGGTGCCGTCGTTGCCCGGGCGGAGCCGCCAGCTGCTGCCGGTCACGCCACACGCGCCCTGCGTGACGGTCGCGCCGTCGGCGGTGGAGCCTCCGGTGACCGCGAGGCACTTGGCCGCGGCCGAGACGGGGTGCAGCTCGACGGCGCCGTCCGCGGCGGCCGTGAACGTCACGCGCTGGCACGGCGAGCCGAGCCACTCCCGCTGCTGCAGCACCGCGCCGTCGGCGGTGGAGCAGTTCGGCAGGTCGAAGGCCTTGCCGGTGACCAGCGAGGTGACGGCGACCGCGCCGACCGGGCGCAGCGCCCACTCCTGCGAGGCGGCGGCGCTCGGCGTCGACTGGCGGATCGCTCCGGAGACCGCGTCGAGCGCCTTCTCGCCCGTGCGGTTCGTCAGCGTCGAGTAGCCGCCGGAACCCGGAGCCACCCTCCACTGCTGGCAGGAGGTGGTCAGCCACGCGGACTGCTGCAGCGACGCACCCGAGGCGGTCGAGCAGCCGACCGGCCCGAGCGACTTCCCGCTGCTGGCGTTCACGATGCGCACGAAGCCGTCGCCGGTGCTGTCGAGCGTCCAGCTCGCGCGGGGCGTGGCGCAGGAGCCCTGCACGACGCCGGCGCCGTCGCCGCTCTGGGCGGAGGACACGGTGGCGCAGAGGCCGGTGCTGCGGCTGACCAGCTGCCAGGGCGCACCATCGACGCGGGCCGTGATCGGCGCGTTCTCGCCGCTGGGCACGGGGATCCGGGCGGCGGTGCCGAGCGGCGTGCCGAAGTCGGGCTCGCCCTCGGCGGTCCAGTCCACGAGGTGCGCGCGGGCCGAGCGCTGGCGGCTGCAGCCGTCGTTCGGGCCGGGGTTCGCGTGGTACAGGTTCCAGGTCTCGGTGCCGTCGGGCGAGTCGAAGAAGTCGTTGTGGCCGGTGCCGTACTCGCCGTTCGCCTTCGAGAAGACCGGGCCGTCGCTCTTGGTCCAGGAGGAGGCGAGCACGGGGTCGCCGGTGCCGTCGTACTCGAGGGTGCCGAGCTGGTAGTCCTCGGTGCCGCAGAAGCTCGCCGAGTAGACGATCCAGGTGCGGCCGTCCTTCTGCAGCGGGATCGGACCCTCGTTGACCGGCATGCCGATGGTCTCCCACGGCTCGACCGGCTCGGACAGCACGTTCAGCGGGCCGACCGCGGTCCACGGGTCCGACATCCGGGCGATGTAGTTGCTCTGCAGCCCGTTGCCCGGCTGGAACGCCGACCAGGTCATGAAGAGCTCGCCGTTCAGCTGCAGGTAGGCGCCGTCGATGTTCCAGGAGTCGACCGGGACCGGCCGGCCCTTGTAGCTGTACGGGCCCATCGGGTCGTCGCCCGCGCTCTCGATCACCTGGAGGTGCTGGCCGTCGAAGTTCCCGGCGGTCCCCATCGTGTACATCAGGTACCACCGCCAGCCGTTCGGGCCCTCGAGCCGCTGCAGCTCGGGCGCCCACATGTTCGCGTTCCGGCCCGGGTTCGTGTCGGAGTAGACGGTCACCGGAGTCGCGGTGCCGAGCGCCGCGAGCGTCGGCGCCTTGCGCATCACCACGCGGTTGTCCCAGGTCGTGGCGACGAGGTAGTAGTTCCCGTCGTGGAACTCGATCGTCGGGTCGGCCGTGTCCGGCTCGAGCGGATTCGTGAAGGTCGACTCGCCGATCGCGGCCGCGGGGCTCGCGGCGGCCAGCGGCAGCGCCACGATCGCCGCCAGCAGGATCAGGAGACCGGCGATCAGCCGGCGGCGCAGGCCCGGTGCGGGCGCGGTCAGGTGCATGGATGACTCCGTCGTCGATCGTGATGCGGGCGCCCCGTCGGGCCGCGAGAGCGCGGCCCCCAAGGCCGGGGCGAGAATTTGTTCACGGTAACAGCGGCAGTTGCGCAAGGTCAAACCCCTCCGAGCAGCCCTTCCCCGGCTCCTTCCCACCACTGGGGCGAAACGTTTCGCTTCCGCCCTTGATCCCTCCCGCACACCCCGCCTAGAGTCCGAGGCGAACGTTTCGTGCGATCGGAGATCCCCCATGTCAGCGCAGACCCTCTCCTGGCGCGCCGGGCCGCTCGAGCTCGAGTTCCGCCGCTCCCCCGACGCCCCCGTGAGCCTCGTGCGACTCGTCTCCGGCGAGCTCGAGATCCGCTTCGAGCACGCACTGCCGCTGGTCGGGATCCTGACCGCCGGCCGGGGCCACGTCACCTCCACCGACCGGCTCGTGCAGACCGCGATCGGCGACTCCCTCCGCTACGTCTCGCACGAGGCCGGGGGCGAGGGCGGGGGCGGGGCGACCGTCCTTCGGATCGTCTCGGCGAGCGCCGACGGCCTGCGCGCCACGACCACGATCGACGCGCTCGGCACCGCCCTCCGCGCGAGCACGACCGTCGAGAACGCGGGCACCGGGCCGGTGCTGCTCACCGCCGTCACCAGCTGGGCGATGCCGCTCGGCACCCGGCTGGACGTCGGCGCCGCCGCCGACCCGGCCGCGGACTGGGAGCTGCTCGAGGGCCGCAGCGAGTGGCTCGGCGAGGGCCGCTGGGAGGCCCGCGAGCTGCGCGCACTCCTGCCCGACCTGCATTCGGAGCACACCGAGCAGCCCCCGCGCGAGTCGGTCGTCCGCACCGCGACCGGCACCTGGTCGACCGGCGGCGCACTCCCGCTCGCCGCGCTCCGCTCACGGCGGCAGGACGTCACCTGGCTCTGCGAGGTCGCGCACAACGGCCCGTGGCGCTGGGAGGCCGGCGAGCAGATCGGCGACGCCTACCTCGCCGCCTCCGGCCCCACGGACCGCGACCACCAGTGGTCCGTGCTCCTCGCGCCCGGCGAGTCCTTCACCTCGGTGCCGGCGCTCGTCGCCGTCGGCACCGGCCTCGAGCACGCCGCCGCGGCCCTCACCCGGGCGAAGCGGTCGGCCCGGCGCGCCCACCCGGACGACCGCCGCCCCGCGCTGGTCTTCAACGACTACCTGAACACCCTCGGCGGCGACCCGACGACCGCGAAGCTCCTGCCGCTGATCGCCGCGGCGGCCGAGGTCGGCGCCGAGGTGTTCTGCGTCGACGCCGGCTGGTACGCCGAGACCGAGTCCTGGTGGGACACCGTCGGCGCGTGGACGCCGTCGACCCGGCGCTTCCCGGGCGGACTCGGCGAGGTCGTCGACGCGATCCGCGGCCACGGCATGGCGCCCGGGCTCTGGCTCGAGCCCGAGGTGATCGGCACCGGCAGCCCGCTCGCCCGGTCCCTGCCCGACGGGGCGTTCCTCTCCCGCTCGGGGATCCGGGTGGAGGAGAGCGGCCGCCACCACCTCGATCTGCGCCATCCTGCAGCCCGTGCGCACCTCGACGAGACCGTGGACCGGCTCGTCCGCGAGTTCGGCATCGGCTACGTCAAGCTCGACTACAACATCGATCCGGGCCCCGGCACCGACCGCGACGCGACGAGCGCCGGCGCGGGACTCCTCGAGCACTCCCGCGCGCACCTCGCCTGGATCGACGGCGTGCTCGACCGCCACCCGCAGCTGATCCTCGAGAACTGCGCCTCCGGAGCGATGCGCGCCGACTCCGCGATGCTCTCCCGGCTGCAGCTGCAGTCGACCTCCGACCAGGAGGATCCGCTGCTCGCGCCGCCGATCGCCGCAGCGGCCCCGCTCTCGATGCTCCCCGAGCAGGCCGCGAACTGGGCCTGCCCGCAGCCGGAGATGAGCGACGAGGCGATCGCCTTCACGCTGGTGACGGGCCTCGCGGGCCGGCTCCTCCTCACCGGCCACCTGGATCGGATGACGGCGCAGCAGCGCGCGCTCGTCGCCGAGGCCGTGCGCACCGCCGGCGAGCTCCGGGCGCACCTGGTCGCGTCGGTGCCGCTCTGGCCGCTCGGCCTGCCGGGCTGGACCGACCGCTGGGTCGCCTCCGCGCTGCGCGGACCGGACGCGATCTCCCTCTCGCTCTGGGACCGCGGCGACGACGCGGGCGAGACGACCCTCGCGTTCCCCAGCCTCCTCGGCCGCGCGGTCGAGGTGAGCACGGCCTTCCCCGCCGGGCTCCCCGCCTGGCGCACGAGCTGGGACGCGGGGACCGGACTCCTCACCGTCCGCTCCGTCGCCGGCGAGCCGGGAGCGCGGTCGCTGATCCTGAGCGTCACCGGCTGAATCGCCCCGGAGCCGATCCCCCGGCCCGCTTGACTATGCTGAACGGACCCGCGATGTCGAGCCCTCGTCATCCCGCCGCACCGAGGGTGCCCGGCTCTCCCCTCAGGGGAGCGGAGGAGGTCCGCGCCATGGCCGATCGGCCCAACCTCCGGCATGTCGCCGCGGTCGCCGGCGTCTCGCACATGACGGTCTCCCGGGTGCTGAGCGGGCACCCGAACATCAAGGAGTCGACCCGGCAGAAGGTCCTCGAGGCCGTCTCCGAGCTCGACT
Organism: Rathayibacter sp. VKM Ac-2929; assembly: GCF_022815495.1. Taxonomy (NCBI): domain Bacteria; kingdom Bacillati; phylum Actinomycetota; class Actinomycetes; order Micrococcales; family Microbacteriaceae; genus Rathayibacter; species Rathayibacter sp. VKM Ac-2929. Next base: position 679,767 of record NZ_JALGRV010000003.1, on the reverse strand, counting down.
ACCGCCCCAACATCGCGGCGCGCTCCCTCGTCACCCAGCGCACCGACCGCATCGGCGTGATGATCGAGAGCGGCGCCGAGTTCGGCCCGTCCAGCACCCTCCGCGCCATCGAGCGGGCCGCGCGCGAGAAGGGCTACTCCGTCACCTCCGTCGCGCTGCGCGACGACCAGGACATGAGCCCCGTCGACGCGATCCGGCACCTCTCCGGCCTCGGGATCGACGCGCTCTGCGTGATCGCGCCGCGCTCCTCCTCCGTCGCGACGCTCCGCACCGTCGAGATCGGCGTGCCGACGCTCGTCGTGAAGTCCGACAAGGACGCGAACTTCCTCACCGTCTCGGTCGACCAGCAGGCCGGGATGAGCCAGGCGGTCGACCACCTGGCCTCGCTCGGCCACCGCGACGTGCTGCACATGTCCGGCCCGCTCGACTGGCTCGACGCCCGCGCCCGCGAGCGCGCCTTCCACAGCCGGGCGAAGGCGTGGGGGATGCGCGAGCGCCCGATCGTCATCGGCGACTGGACGCCGGACTCCGGCTACGAGTTCGCGCGCAGCCTGCAGTCGGTCCCGGAGTTCACCGCGATGGTCGTCGCGAACGACGAGATGGCGCTCGGCGTCATCCACGGTCTCGTCGAGCGCGGCATCCGCGTGCCGCAGGACGTCAGCATCGTCGGCTTCGACGACCTGCCCACCGCCCGGCACTTCCTGCCCCCGCTGACCACGGTGCGGCAGGACTTCGACAAGCTCGGCACCACCGTCGCCGAGGTGATCCACGCGCGGATCCGCGGCCAGGAGATCCCGCAGCGCACCCGCATCCCCACCGAGCTCGTGGTGCGCGAGTCGACGGCGCCGCCCCGCAGCTGACGCTCGCGACCGGCGCTCGCGTATCATCGGCGGCACCCCTGGCGCGACGCTCCCCCGGCGCCGCCCCGCACACGAACCGAGGACGGCACGTGTCAGTTCAGTCGACGACGACTCCCGCACGCCCCGGTCCCGCACGCCCGGACCCGGTCGTGGAGATGACGGGCATCCACGTCTCCTTCTCCTCCGGGCCCGCGCTGGCCGGTGCGCGGCTGCGCCTCGTGCCGGGCGAGATCCACGGCCTGATGGGCGAGAACGGCGCGGGCAAGTCCACGCTGATCAAGACGCTCACCGGGATCCACCAGCCCGACGCCGGTGAGATCGTCGTCGACGGCGTCGCCCGGCGCTTCAGCGGACCGGCCGACGCGAAGGCCGCCGGCATCACCGCGGTCTTCCAGGACGAGCGGCTGACCGACAACCTCAGCATCGGCGAGAACGTGATGATCGGGCACGAGATCCGCGGGCGCCTCGGCATCTCCTGGTCGCGCACCCACGCGCGGGCGGCCGAGATGCTGGCCGAGCTGGGTCTCGAGGACCTCGATCCGCGCCTGCCGCTGCGCTCGCTGTCGCCCGCGATCCGGCAGCTGGTCGCGATCGGCCGCGCGATGGTCGACCGGCCGCGGGTGCTGATCCTCGACGAGCCGACCTCGAGCCTCGACCTCGGCGACGTCGCCCGGCTCTTCACGGTGCTGCGGAGGCTGCGCGGCCAGGGCGTCGCCATCGTCTTCGTCTCGCACTTCCTCGAGCAGGTGCTCACCCTCAGCGACCGCATCACCGTGCTCCGCGACGGCTGCACCGAGGGCGAGTACCCGGCCGGGCGGATGGACCGGGCCGAGCTGATCGCGAAGATGATCGGCAAGGACATCGACGCGCTCCGGCAGATCGGCTCCGACCGCCGCGAGCACCGCCGCCAGCCCACCGGCCCCGCGATCTACCGCGCGGTCGGCATCGGCCGCCGGGGCGCCGTCTCCCCCACCGACATCGAGCTGCACCGCGGCGAGATCGTCGGCTTCGCGGGCCTCCGCGGCTCCGGACGCACCGAGCTGGCGTCGCTGCTCAGCGGCGTCGAGCGGCCGGACAGCGGCGAGGTGCTGATCGACGGCGAGCACGCGGACATCGTCGACCCGGTGTCGGGGCTGCGGAACCGCATCGCGCACTCCAGCGAGAACCGCCGCGAGGACGGGATCATCGGCGACCTGTCGCTGCGCGAGAACCTCGTGCTCGGGCTGCAGGCGCTGCGCGGCTGGGCGCACCCGCTGTCGGCGGCCGAGACCGACACGCTCGTCGCCACCTACGTCGAGGCACTGAACATCACGCCGGCCGACCCGGACATGCCGGTGAAGTACCTCTCCGGCGGCAATCAGCAGAAGGTCGTCCTGGCGCGCTGGCTCGCCACTCGCCCGCGCCTGCTGGTGCTCGACGAGCCGGCCCGCGGCATCGACGTCGCCTCGAAGGTCGAGATCCAGGCGCACATCGCCCAGCTCGCCAAGGAGGGCGTCTCCATCGTCTACATCTCCTCCGAGCTGGAGGAGGTGGTGCGCCTCAGCGACCGCATCGTCGTCTTCAAGGACCGCGAGAAGATCGGCGAGGTCAGCAACGGCCCCTGGCTCACTGTCGACACCATCGTCGAGATGATCGCCGCCGACACGACGGACGACGACGCGACCGACGACCCCTGGTGACGCGCTCCCTGCTGATCGAGTAGCCCTCGCAGAGGGCGTATCGAGATCCGGTGGACACGGTTGACCCCTGTGAAACGTCTCACGTAGGGTGGCGCGGGACCGGGGAAAGCGCATTCCTGCATCCCGGACCATCGATGCCGAGGGATTCAATGCCGAATTCACGTCCGTTCCGTCCGACCACCGCCGCCGGGGCGCTCCGCTCCGGCCTCGGCCTCGCGCTCGCCGCGGGGCTCGCGCTGACCGGCGCATCCGCTGCCGCAGCGCAGACCACCGCGCCGCCCGCCGTCCCCGCCAGCCCCGTCCTCACCGCGCAGCTCGAGGACCTCGACCGCGGTGTCGTCGCGCTCGCCTCGCCCGACGGCGGCGTCTTCGTCAGCTGGCGGCTGCTCGCGACGGAGGTGACCGGCTCCTCCGACAGCGGGATGGTCGGCGCCGACTTCGCCGTCTACCGCGGGGCGGAGCGGATCGGCGTCGTCACCGACAGCACCAACCTTCACGACCCGGTGGGCGCGCCCGGTGACGAGTACCGCGTCGTCCCGCTCGTCGACGGCGAGCCCGGCGAGCCGAGCGCTCCGGCCACCGCCTCGTCCGACGCCTTCGAGACGCTGCCGCTGCAGAAGCCGGCCGACGGCGTCACCCCGGCCGGCGAGGCCTACACCTACAGCGCCAACGACATGAGCGTCGGCGACATGGACGGCGACGGCGACTACGAGTACGTCGTGAAGTGGTACGCCTCGAACGCGAAGGACGTCTCGCAGAAGGGCTACACCGGCAGCACCTACCTCGACACCTACGAGGCCGACGGCACACTGCTGCACCGCATCGACCTGGGCGTGAACATCCGCTCCGGCGCGCACTACACGCAGTTCCTCGTCTCCGACTTCGACGGCGACGGCCGCTCCGAGATCATGACGAAGACGGCCCCGGGCACGACGATCCTGCCCGGCGGCGACACCGCCCGCGCCGAGTCGATCACGCTCCTCCCCGAGGACGTCGCCGCGGGCGTCACCCCGCAGGACGACTACCGCCTCTCCGCCGCCGGCTACCGCGAGCACCTCATCGAGGTCTTCGAGGGCTGGGGCACCCGCGAGGAGGTCACCTCCGGCCAGTGGCCCGCGACGCTCGAGGAGGCGTTCGGCATCGCGCCGACGCACGCCTACCCCCTCGACCGCGCCGGGGCGACGGAGCTCGCCGACTACTTCATCGACGTCTACGCGCCGAGCCGGAGCGACCGCAACGACCTCACCACCTTCGAGGGCTTCGTCCTGACCGGCCCCGAGTACCTCACGGTGTTCGACGGCGAGTCCGGCGAGGAGCTGCAGACCGTCGCCTACGAGCCGGCCCGCGGAGACGACGGCCTGCTCTGGGGCGACTACGCCTACTCCCGGATCGAGCCGGGCAACCGCAACGACCGCTTCCTCGCGGGCGTCGCCTCCTTCGACGGCGAGACGCAGTCCGCCGTCTTCGCCCGCGGCTACTACACCCGCGCGGTCGTCGTCGCCTACGACTGGGACGGCAGCGAGCTCTCGCAGCGCTGGGTCGCCGACAGCGGCCACGTCCCGCTGACCAACCCCTTCAACGACACCCCGCACGGCCGCGAAGGCACCAGCCCGGAGTGGGCGACGCTCACCACGCAGGGCTTCCACTCGCTCAGCGCGGCGGACGTCGACGGCGACGGCCGGCAGGAGATCGTCTACGGCTCCGCCACCCTCGACGACGACGGCAGCCTGCTCTACAGCTCCTACGACACCCTGCCCGAGGGCAGCAGCGCGCCCGGCACCGAGGCCAAGCTCGGCCACGGCGACGCGATGCACGTGACCGACATCGACCCGGCGAACCCCGGGCTCGAGATCTTCTCCGTGCACGAGGGCGGAGTCGGCGCCCCCTACGGCTACGCGCTGCGCGACGCCGCGACCGGCGAGGTGCTCTTCGGCGCCTACTCCGGCAAGGACACCGGCCGCGGGATGATCGGCGACATCGATCCCGCGATCCCCGGCCAGGAGGTCTGGGCGATCGGAAAGCTCTCGGCGAGCGGCGAGCCGCTCGACGGCGGGGACCCCGCCGAGCAGCCCGGCACCAACCAGAGCATCCGCTGGGCCGCGGACATGACCACGCAGATCGTGGCCAGCACGACGATGCAGGACGCGACGCCCGTCACTCCGACGATCGTCACCGGTGACGGCACGGTGCTGCTCTCGGCCGAGGGCACGGTGACGAACAACGGCACGAAGGGCAACCCGTCGCTCGTGGCGGACGTGCTCGGCGACTGGCGCGAGGAGCTGCTGCTGCCGACCGCGGACTCGAGCGCGATCCGGATCTACTCGAGCACCGAGGTCACCGACCGCAAGCTGACCACGCTGATGCACGACCCGCAGTACCGGGTCGAGGTGGCGCGCCAGCAGACCGCCTACAACCAGCCGTCGTACACCTCGTACGGCCTGGCGAGCGACATCGACTGGTCGACCGTGCCCGTGCTCGCGCAGGAGGGGACGGAGCCGGTGCCGACGCCGACGCCGACGCCGACGCCGACGCCGACCGCCACCGCCACCGCGACGCCCGTGCCGATGCCGACCGAGACCGCGCCGCCCGTGGTTCCGGCGCCGGGCGATCCCGCGCCGCACGAGCCCGCGCCCGTCGCCGGCCCCGACGGCGACCTGGCCGCCACCGGCACCGACCTGACGCTGCTGCCGCTCGGAGCGCTCGCGCTCCTGCTCGGCGGCGGGGCGCTGCTCCTGCGCCGTCGCGCGACGCCCAGCGCGTAGCGAGCCCTTGCTGGTCGAGTAGCCGCGCAGCGGCGTATCGAGACCCCACCCTCTGCACACGGTGCATCTCGATACGCCCGCACGCGGGCTACTCGATCAGCATGAAGCGGGCACCCTCAGGGAGTTGCGCGGCGGGCTAGCCGGCGAGCAGCTTCAGCGACGGGGCACGGCCCTTCTCGATGTGGGTGAAGGCGATCGACTCGGCGAGACGGTCGTTCCCGGAGAGGATCGCCTCGAGCAGTCCCTGGTGCTCGTCGGACTGCTGGTGCTGGTCGCGCGCGGAGGTCAGATAGAACAGCCACGTCATCCGCCCGCTGACCGCCCGCATCAGCGAGCCGAGCAGTGCGCTGCCGGCGATGTCGACGATCGCCTCGTGCACGATCGTGCTGGTCTCGGCGACGAGCAGCCAGTCCTCGCTGTCGAGCGCCCGGTGCTCGGCTGCGATGGCCTCGTGCAGCGGCTCGGGTGACACGCCCTCTGCGACGCGCCGGGCGGCCAGGCGGGCGGCGAGCGTCTCCAGGCTCAGGCGCACGTCGAACAGCTCCGTGACATCGGCGGTGGTCCACTCCGTGACGCGCGAGCTGCGCCGCGGCAGGGTGCGCACGAAGCCCTCGTTCTCGAGCTGCGGCACCGCCTCGCGGATCGGCAGCCGCGACACCTTCAGCTCGCTCGCCAGCGTCGACTCGACCAGCCGCGACCCCTGCGGATACCGGCCCAGGATGATCTCGCGGCGGAGCGTGCGATAGGTCTGCGCCGTCAGCGACTCCTCGGGGGCGATGCCGGTCACGCGGGCCTCCTTCGCTCGGCTCCCCCTATTCAACCGGGTCGGCGGCGCGACCGTCACCGGACGGCCCGCGTCTCGACCTCGACACCGAGGGCCGCGCGCTCAGCCCGGGCGAGCACGTGGGCGCCCGCAGCCAGATCCTGCAGGCCGATGCCGACACTGTTGAAGACGGTCACATCGTCGCGCGACGAGCGGCCCCCGGTCCGGCCGGTCAGCACCTCCCCCAGCTCCGCCACGTCGGCGGGCCGGAGACCGGAGCGGCGCACGTTGTCCGACTCGGAGAAGGCGATCCCGCGGGTGTCGACCACGACCCGGTCCGCCCGCGCGAAGACGTCGGCGCCGAGCTCGCGGTAGCCGTGTCGAGGCGGCGACCCGACCGCGTTGACATGCACGCCATCGGTGAGCCAGGCCGCGTCGAGCAGCGGCTCGACCGACGGCGTCAGCGTGCACACGACGTCGGAGCCGCGCACCGCATCCGCCAGACCCTCGGGAGCCGTCGCCGACACGCCGTTCGCGACGAGCTCCGCGGCGAGCGCCGTGGCGCTGGAGCCCGACGGCGACCAGACCCGCACCTCCTCGAGCTCGACCACCGAGCCGAGGGCGAGCGCGTGCTCGCGGGCGAGCGGACCGGCGCCGACCAGGGTGAGGATCCGGGAGTCGGGACGGGCCAGGGCCGAGGTCGCGAGCGCCGAGACCGCCGCCGTCCGCAGGCGCGTCAGCGCGCGGCCGTCGATCAGTGCCAGGCACTCCGCGGTGTCGGCGGAGTAGAGCGAGACCGTCGAGCGCTGCGGCGGCAGCCCGCTCGCGCGGTTGCGCGGGGCGTCGATCAGCAGCTTCACCGAGGCGAGACCGAGGTACGGCGCGAAGGCGACCATCGGGACGGCGGCGGGGCCGTCGGCGCTGGCGTCCCCCGGGATCCGCAGGGCCTCGGGGACGGGCTGCACCGCGCCGCCACTGGCGAGCGCCCGGTGGGCGTCGGCGAGTGCGGCGATCAGACCGGGCCACTCGGTGAGCGCCTCGCACTCCTCCGACGTGATGATGCGTGTCGACATGTGATCCTCCTGCGCTCATTCTGTATGCACTGACCGCCCGACCGCATCATCGTGGCCTATCGCAGGCGTCGTCATTTTGGTATCCAGAACGAGTGGCAACGCACTAAATACCGGCTTTTAGGCGCGTTTCGGAGGTCGAAAGGATACTAATCGGCGCAAAAGTGTTTACACCCCGGAAACCTCCGGAGACGCGCACGAAACAGAGAAGGCGCAATTCTGTATACCGACAGCACCACGGACACCCACTCGAACGGAGGCGGCGCGATGGGCCCCTACCTCGTCAGACGACTCGCCCAGGGTCTCGCGACGATCTTCGCCGTCGTCACGATCGCGTTCGGCCTGGGCCGCCTCAGCGGCAGCCCCGCGGCGCTCCTGCTCACCGAGAACGCGACACCCGAGCAGATCGCCGACCTGAACCAGCGCCTCGGCTTCGACCTGCCGCTCTGGCAGCAGTACCTCCGCTACCTCGGCGGGCTCCTCACCGGCGACTTCGGCGACTCCTACCGTCAGGCGGGCGTCTCGTCGATGCAGCTGGTGCTCGAGCGGCTGCCCGCATCGCTCTCGCTCGGCGCGGTCGGCCTGCTGCTCGGGCTGGCGCTCGCACTGGTCGCCGGAGTCGTCATCCAGCTCACCCGCTCCCGCGGGCTCCGCGCCCTCTCGCTCGGCCTCGGCTCGACCCGCCAGGCGATCCCCGACTTCTTCTTCGGCCTGCTGCTGGTGCTGGTGCTGTCGGTCTGGCTGGGCCTGCTGCCCTCGCTCGGCAACCGGGATCCGCTGGCGATCATCATGCCGGCGCTCACCATCGCGACGGGTCAGTTCGTGCTCTACACGCGCCTGCTCGACAACGCGCTGACCGAGCAGTCGACGCAGGACTACGCCCGCACCGCCTTCGCCCGGGGCGAGAACCGCTTCCGCGTGGTCGTCGGCGAGCTGCTCCCGAACGCGTTCCTCCCCGTGCTCACGGTCGCCGGCATCAGCCTCGGCTCGTTCCTCGGCGGCCTGGTGATCGTCGAGAACGTCTTCGCCTGGCCCGGGATGGGGCAGCTGATGCTCGGCGCGGTCTACTCCCGCGACTTCCCGGTCGTCCAGTCGGGTCTGATCGTCGTCGCCCTGCTGTTCATCCTCGCCAACCTGCTCGTCGACGTCGTCTCCGGGCTCATCGATCCCCGAGTGAGGCTCGCATGACCACCACCGAGATCATCCGCACCGGCGCCCTGCGCGCCGGCATCACCACGGCCTTCGCCCGCGGTCGCCGCGTTCCCGCGCTGCAGGTCCTCGGGGCGGCGATGGTCGGCTCGATCGTCCTCTTCTCGCTCGTGTATCCGCTGCTGCCGGGCTACGACCCGTTCGCGCAGGACCTCTCGAGCGTCCTCGCCGCGCCGGGCGCGTTCGCCGAGCACTGGCTGGGCACGGACGCGCTCGGGCGGGACGAGGCCAGTCGGCTCGCGCTCGCCGGCCGGGTCACCCTCGGGATCGTCCTGCTGATCGTGGTCGTCAACAGCCTCGTCGGCATGGCCGTCGGCACCTGGTCGGGCTACGTCGGCGGCAGGACCGACAACGTGCTGATGGGGCTCGCCGACATCCAGCTCGCGATGCCCGTGATCCTGGTGCTGATCGCCCTCGCCGCCTCGCTCGGCCCGAGCGTCTGGCTGATGATCACGGTGCTCGCCGCCACCTATTGGGTCGGATACGCGAGGGTCGCCCGGAGCACCGCGATGGCGCTGCGCGACCGCGACTTCGTGCTCGCACCGCGCCTGCAGGGAGCGGGCGGGCTGTGGACCGTGCGGCGGCACATCGTGCCGAACGTCGCGGTGCAGATGATGATCCTCGCCTCCAGCGACATCGGCGCGGTCATGCTGCTGACCTCCTCCTTCGACTTCCTCGGTCTCGGCGTGCAGGCGCCGACACCGAGCTGGGGCCTGATGATCAGCGAGGGCCAGGACTACGTCCGCCAGGCGCCGCACCTCGCGATCATCCCCGGCGTCGCGATCTTCCTCACGGTCGCCGGCACCAACCTGCTGAGCCAGCGCTTCACCGCCGAGGGCTCGGCCACCACTGTCCGACGCACGTCACGACGATCCGTGAAGCGGAGCCTCCGATGACCACCACCGCCTCCCCCGAGGACCGTGCGGTCCTCCTCGACGTCCGGAGCCTCAGCGTCGGCTACACCGACGAGCACGGCGACACCGTCGTCCTCGTCGACCGCGTCTCCTTCACCCTGCACGAGCGGGAGGTGCTCTGCCTCGTGGGCGAGTCGGGCTCGGGCAAGAGCGTCACGATGCTCGCCGTGCTCGGCCTGCTGCCCGAGGGCCTGGAAGTGCTCGACGGCACCGTGCACTACCGCGGCCGCGACGTCCTCGGGATGCCGGAGCCCGAGCTGCGGGGTCTGCGCGGCAGCGAGCTCGCGATGATCTTCCAGGACCCGATGACGGCGCTCAACCCGGTCAAGCGGGTGGGCGGTCAGATCGGGCGGGCCCTCCGGGTGCACGACCGCGCGCTCGGGCACGCCGAGGTGCGCCGCCGCGTGACGGGACTGCTGACCGATGTCGGGGTCCCCGAGCCGGAGCAGCGCGCTCGCCAGTACCCGCACCAGTGGTCGGGAGGCATGCGGCAGCGCGCCGTCATCGCGATGGCGATGGCCAACGAGCCCTCGGTGCTCATCGCCGACGAGCCGACGACCGCGCTGGACGTGACGATCCAGGCGCAGATCATGACCGTCCTCGGCACCGTGCGGGCGAAGACCGACGCGGCGATGGTGCTCATCACGCACGATCTCGGCCTCGTGGCCGAGGTCGCCGATGCGGTCTGCATCCTCTACTCCGGTCGCGTGGTCGAGCGGGGCTCGGTCTGGGACGTCTTCGGCCGGCCCGCGCACCCGTACACGGCGGGGCTGCTCGGCAGCCTGCTCTCGGCCGAGCGCGACTCCGGCGATCGGGTCTACGCGATCCCGGGCTCGCCGCCGTCGCCGCAGAACCGCCCCCGCGGCTGCCCTTTCGCTCCGCGCTGCGAGCTGCCCGCGAAATCCGAGCTCTGCACACAGCTCGAGCCGCTGCTCGAGGACCTCGGCCGCGACCGCTGGGCCGCCTGCCACTACGCGCAGCAGACCCCGCGCTTCGCCGCGGAGGTGACCGCGTGAGCGCCCCGGCACTGAAGGACGCCGTGCTGAAGGTCGACGACCTGCACGTGCGGTTCACCCAGCGCACGGGCCTGCGCTCGCGCCGCGTGATCGAGGCCGTCAAGGGCGTGTCGTTCGAGCTCGCGCGCGGCGAGACCCTGGGGCTGGTCGGCGAGTCCGGCTGCGGCAAGTCGACCCTCGTCCGCACGGTCTTCGGCCTGAACCCGGTGGCGAGCGGCTCGATCGAGGTGCTCGGGCGCCGGCTCGACACCCTCTCCAGCCGCGAGCGCCGGAGCGTGCAGAACCGGATGCAGCTGGTGTTCCAGGATCCGTACTCGGCCCTGAACCCGAGGCTGACGGCGCACGAGATCGTGGCGGAGCCGCTGCGCATCGCCGGCCGCTACTCCCGCGACCGCGTGGTCTCGCTCCTCGACGACGTCGGCCTCGGGACCGACGCGCTGGAGCGGCGTCCCGGCCAGTTCTCGGGCGGACAGCGCCAGCGGATCGGCATCGCCCGTGCTCTGGCGCTCGAGCCCGACGTGCTGGTGCTCGACGAGCCCGTCTCCGCCCTGGACGTGTCGGTGCAGGCGCAGGTCATCAACCTGCTCAAGGACCTGCAGGCCGCCCGCGGGCTCTCCTATCTCTTCATCGCCCACGACCTGGCGGTGGTGCGCTACCTCTCCGATCGGGTCGCGGTGATGAACCGCGGCGAGTTCGTCGAGGTCGGCACCCGCGATCAGGTGTTCGGCGCCCCCGCGCACCCCTACACGCGCTCGCTCCTCGACTCCATCCCTCTCTCCGATCCCCGGCAGCGGCCGAACGCGCCGGCCGCCTCCCCTCAGCCCGTCTCCACCCTCAGCGAAGGAACCCACCGCTCATGACCCGGAACCGCGCCACCTCGACCCTCGCCCTCACGACGATCGCCCTCGCGATCGCCGCTCTCACCGGCTGCTCGGGAGCCTCGAGCGCCTCGGCCGACCGCGACCTCGTCATCGGCCAGGTGGCCGAGCCGGAGAGCGCGCCCGACCCGATCATGGACGGGTCGCTCGCGGGCTACAACTACTACTACAACGTCTTCGACCAGCTGACGAAGCTCGATGCGGACGGGGCGATCGAGCCCTCACTCGCCACCGAGTGGACGCCGAGCGAGGACCTCACGACGTGGACGTTCACGCTCCGCGACGACGCGACGTTCTCGAACGGCGACCCGGTCACGGCCGGCGACGTGGCGTTCACGTACAGCACGATCCTGGCCTCGCCGGACTCCGACAACCTCGGCTACATGGGCGTCCTCCAGTCGGTCGAGGCGACCGACGACACCACCGTCGTCTTCACCCTGAACGCCCCGTTCTCGCCGTGGCCCTCGATCACCACCGCGATCTCGATCGTGCCCGAATCGGTCTACACCGAGCTCGGCTCCGAGGGCTTCGCCGCCGCTCCCGTCGGCAGCGGGCCGTTCCGCTTCGTCAGCTACACCCGCGGCGTCGAGTACGTCATCGAGCGGAACCCCGACTACTGGGGCGAGGAGCCCGAGGTCGAGAAGGTCACCTTCCAGACCGTCGGCGACTCCGACGCACGGCTGAACGGCGTCTCGTCGGGAAGCCTCGACATCGCCCTCATCTCGCCCAACCAGGTCGACTCGCTGAGCGGGAGCGGTGTCGACGTCGCCTCGCGCACGGCGAACGGCGTCACCTTCCTCGGGATGAACTCGAGCACCGGAGTGCTCGCCGACCCCCGCATCCGCCAGGCGATCGGGCTGGCCATCGACAAGCAGTCCCTGGTCGACGGCGTCCTCAGCGGCCGCGCGGTCCCGAACGACCAGATCGTGGCGCCGGACGTGGCGGGCTACGCCGACCTCGACGCCACCGAGTACGACCCCGACGCCGCGAAGGCGCTGCTCGCCGAGGCCGGCTACTCGGGCGAGACCATCCCTCTCCAGTACGCGACGGAGGGGCGCATCCCCCTGTCGTCCGAGATCGCCCAGGCGATCGGCGGCTACCTCGAGGCGGCGGGCATGACGGTCGAGCTGAAGGGCACCGACCAGGCGAGCCTGTCGAACATCATCTACGGCACCGTCTCGGTCGAGGGGCTCTATCTCAACACCTGGGCGCCGTCGACGATGGACGGCGACATGCCGGCCACGAACCTCTTCGCCGGCGGCCAGAACGACTACGCGAAGTCGCCCGAGCTCGCCGCCCTGGTCGAGGAGCAGCGGACCGTGACCGGCGACGAGCGCACCGCGGTGTTCGGCGAGATCGCGCAGACCAACATCGACAACGCCTTCATCGCACCACTGTTCACCCCGGACGCCGACTACGCGGTCGCCCCCGGCCTCGACTGGACGCCCCGCGCCGACGGCGAGTACGTGCTGAGCGACGTGACGTTCGCCGACTGACCCGTGACCACCACTCCTCGCATCCGAAAGGCTCCGCCCATGCCGCACTCCACGCTCCTCCGCGACGTCCGCCCCTGGGGCGGCGAGGCACGCGACGTCGTCGTCGACGAGACCGGGATCGTCGCGATCACCGCGGTCGGCGAGGGGGCACCCGGCGAGGTCGACGCGGTGATCGAGGGGCGTGACGGGATCCTGATCCCCTCCTTCTCCGACGTGCACGTGCACCTCGACTCGACGCGGCTCGGCTTGCCCTTCCGGCCGCGCACCGGCGAGGAGGGACGCTGGGGCCGGATCATGAACGACCGCGCGCACTGGCGCAGCGCCGAGGCGCCGGTCGCCGACCGCGCGACCGCGACCCTCCGGACGATGATCGAGAAGGGGGCGACCCGGGTCCGCAGCCACGCCCAGGTGGACGCCGACTCCGGGCTCGAGAAGTTCGAGGGCGTGCTCGCCGCCCGCGAGGCGCACCGCGACCGCAGCGACGTCGAGATCGTGGTCTTCCCCCAGGTCGGCGTCTTCGTCGAGCCCGGAGTGGTCGAGCTGCTCGACGAGGCCCTCTCCCTCGGCGGCGACCTGATCGGCGGCATCGACCCGTGCGAGATCGACCGCGACCCGGTCCGCCACCTCGACGCCGTCTTCGCCCTCGCGGAGAAGCACGACGTCGGACTCGACATCCACCTGCACGAGCGCGGCTCCCTCGGGCTCTTCTCGATGGACCTGATCGCCGAGCGGATCCGCGCACACGGACTCCAGGGCAGAGTCTCGATCTCGCACGCGTTCGCCCTGTCGTCACCCGCCCGGGGAGTGGCCGCCGCCATCGAGACACTCGCGTCGCTCGATGTGGCGCTGACGACGATCGCGCCCGGCCACGGCGCCGAGCTCCCCCTGCTCGACCTCCTCGCCGCCGGGGTGCGCGTCGGCCTCGGCATGGACGGCCAGCGCGACTACTGGTCCCCGTGGGGCAACGGCGACATGCTCGAGCGGGCGTTCCTCCTGTCCCACGGCCAGGGCTTCGACAACGACATCGACATCGAGCACGCGCTCGCGGTCGCGACCTGGGGCGGCGCGTCGGTCATCGACGGCGGGCTGCACCGGCTCGCCTCCGTCGCCGACCGCCCGGGACTCGCGGTGGGCGACCCCTCCGAGCTCGTCGTCCTGCGGGGCGACACTCCCACCGCCGCCGTGATGGACCGCGACCCGGACCGCCTGGTGCTGCACCGCGGCCGGCTCGTCGCCGCGGGCGGCGCCCTCGTCTGACCCCTGCAGGGGCGCACCCCTGCTGGTCGAGCAGCCGCGGAGCGGCTTCCTCATGGCCCGCCCCCTCCTCCGGGAGGCGGCGGGTCCTCGGCGTTAATGCACGATCGTTACCGAAGTCGCTCCGGCGCTGTTGCGTCACAAGAATTGTTCACGGTAACATTTTGCCCAGGACGCACCCGGACGTGTCACTTCACGACGGGCGTCCACCGCACATCCTGCACTCACTGCACCTCGGGCGCCAGGCCCGCACTGCACTCATCACATCCGGGCCCCTGGGCCCGCACCCACGGGCGCTCCCGCGCGTCCGTGATCTCAAGGAGGAGATCCATGTACAACACGAGGCGTTTCGGCCAGTTCCTCGGTTTCGCAGCAGTCGGCGCACTCGCGCTCGGCCTCGCCGGCTGCTCCGGCGGCTCGGACACGGCCGCCGGCGGCGGAGGCGACGACGTCACCACCATCGGCTTCGTGGCCGTCGGCCCCGAGGGCGCGTGGCGTCAGGCGAACGAGACCAACATCGAGGAGACGTTCACCGCCGACGCGGGCTACGACCTCAAGTACGCCCCCGCCACCAACGGCGACCAGAAGTCGCAGATCGACTCCTTCACGTCCTTCGTGGACGAGGGCGTCGACATCATCCTGCTGTCGGCCACCGAGGGCTCCGGCTGGGAGGACTCGCTCGAGCGCGCTCAGGAGGCCGAGATCCCGGTCATCCTGATCGACCGCGGCATCGAGCCGGACAACAGCGACCTCTACGTCACCCGCATCGCGCCGGACAACATCGCGGTCAGCACCTCGGTCGCCGACTGGGCGAAGACCGCCTTCCCCGACGGCGCCAAGTACTTCACCCTCGAGGGCCCCGCCGGTGTCTCGGTCGTCAACGAGCGCAACGAGGGCTGGGACGAGGTCATCGGCGCCGACTCCGCCTTCACCAAGGTCGGCGCGCAGACCGCCAACTGGTCCACCGAGGAGGCCAAGAGCGTCTTCGAGACCGTCCTGAAGTCGAACAACAACGACGTCCAGATGGTCTTCGCCCAGAACGACGAGATGGGTCTCGGCGCGGTCCAGGCCGTCCAGGAGGCCGGCCTCACCCCGGGCGTCGACGTCAAGATCGCCACGATCGACGGCACCAAGAACGCCCTGCAGGCCCTCGCCGACGGTGAGCTCAGCTTCGTCGCCGAGTACAACCCGCTCTTCGGCGAGACCGCCCTCGACGCCGTCGAGAAGACCCTCGCCGGCGAGACCGTCGAGTCCTCGATCGTCGTCCCGAGCGAGACCTTCGACTCGCCCGAGGCCGCGGCGACCGCCCTGCCCGACCGCAAGTTCTAAGCACCACCCCCCTCCGGAGCGACCGGGACCCCACCGCGGGTCCCGGTCGCTCCCACCTCCGGCGCAGAGCAGCGCCACTCGAGAACGGAACGACGCGACATGGCGGATTCGCCTCCGATCGTCGAGATGAAGAACATCTCGATCAGCTTCCCCGGCGTCAAAGCCCTCGACGGTGTCGACTTCCGCCTGTTCCCGGGCGAGGTCCACACCCTCATGGGCGAGAACGGCGCCGGCAAGTCCACCCTCATCAAGGCGCTGACCGGCGTCTACAAGATCGACAGCGGCGAGATCGTCGTCGGAGGGACGCCCCGGCGCCTTGCCGGCACCGCGGACGCGCAGGCGGCCGGCATCTCGACCGTCTACCAGGAGGTCAACCTCTGCACCAACCTCAGCATCGGCGAGAACGTCATGCTGGGCTACGAGGTGCGCGGTCCCTTCGGCATCAACTGGCGGGCGACCCACGACGCCGCGAAGCGCGCCCTCGAGCGCCTCGGCCTCGGCCACCTCGACCCGCGCCGCCCGCTCTCCTCGCTCTCCATCGCGATGCAGCAGCTGGTCGCGATCAGCCGCTCCACGGTGAGCGACTCGCGCGTGCTCATCCTCGACGAGCCGACCTCGAGCCTGGACGCGAACGAGGTCGAGAACCTCTTCGTCGTCATCCGCCGCCTCCGCGCGGAGGGCGTCGCGATCCTCTTCGTCTCGCACTTCCTCGACCAGGTCTACGCGATCAGCGACCGCCTGACCGTGCTGCGCAACGGCACCTACGTGGGCGAGTACCTCACCCACGAGCTGGACCGCACCTCGCTGATCTCCAAGATGATCGGCAAGGACATCGCCGCCCTGCGCTCCCTCGACTCCGAGCGCGCGGACAGCGACCACCTCTACCGCGAGGCCCCGCTCTACACCGCGAAGGGCCTCTCGAAGAAGGGCTCCATCGAGTCCACCGACCTCACGCTGCACCGCGGCGAGGTCGTCGGCTTCGCCGGTCTCCTCGGCTCCGGCCGCACCGAGCTCGCCCGCCTGATCTACGGCGTCGACAAGCCCGACACCGGCGAGATCACGCTGCACGGCAAGAAGATCGACGTCCCGACGCCGACCGCCGGCCTCGCGCACAAGATCGCCTTCTCGAGCGAGAACCGCCGCGACGAGGGCATCATCCGCGACCTCTCGGTCCGGGAGAACCTCATCCTCGCCGTCCAGGCCAAGCGCGGCTGGGCCCGCCCCCTCTCCAAGAAGGAGAAGGACGAGATCGTCGCGAAGTACCTCGTCGAGCTCAACGTGCGCCCCGCCGACCCGGACCGCCCGATCAGCAAGCTCTCCGGCGGCAATCAGCAGAAGGTGCTCCTCGGGCGCTGGCTGGCCACCGCCCCGGAGATCCTCATCCTCGACGAGCCGACCCGCGGCATCGACGTCGGAGCCAAGGCCGAGATCCAGGAGAAGGTCGTCGCCCTGGCCGGCGAGGGCGTCGCCGTGGTCTTCATCTCGTCCGAGCTCGACGAGGTCGTCCGCCTCAGCGACCGCATCATCGTCCTCAAGGACCACCGCGTGATCGCGGAGATCCTCAACGGACCCGCTGTCACTGCGGAGTCGATCGTCACTACCATCGCCGCAGAGGGAGTCGTCGACGAGGACGTCGTCGTTCTCGAAGGCGCCACGCAGGAGGCCGCATCATGAGCAGCGACACGCGACCGGACCGGGGCTCGCTCCTCGCGAGCCTGATCCGCCGTCAGTACTTCTGGGGAGCGGTGGCCATCGTGCTGCTGCTGCTCGTCAACGTCGTCAAGGACCCGAGCTACCTCGGCGTCACCGTCAGTCCGACCACGGGCTACCTCGTCGGCAACGTGATCGACATCGCCCGCGCCGCCGCCCCGATCCTGATGATCGCGGTCGGCATGTGCCTGGTGGTCGCGACCGGCGGCATCGACCTCTCGGTCGGCTCGATCATGGTCGTCGCCGGCGCCGTCTCGATGGAGTTCCTCAACGCCCAGGGCGCGCCGGACTCGCTCGGCGCCGCCGCGGCCGCCTTCGGCCTCGCGCTGCTGGTCGCCGGAGTGCTGGGCGCGGTGAACGGCATCCTGGTCTCGGTGGTGGGGCTCCAGCCCTTCATCAGCACGCTCGTCGTGATGCTCGCCGGCCGCGGCCTGGCGAAGGTCATCACGGGCGGCCAGAACACCGCCGCGACGAACGAGCCGTTCCGCTGGCTCGCCAACGGCTACGTCTTCGGACTCCCCGTCGTCTTCCTGCTCGCCATCGCGATCGTCGTGGTCGTCGGGGTCCTGGTGCGCCGCAGCGCGCTCGGCCTGATGATCGAGGCCATCGGCATGGACCCGAAGGCGGCCCGCCTCGCCGGCATCAACCGCCGCGGCCTGCTGATGACCGCCTACATCGGCTCCGGCGTGCTCGCCGGCGTCGCGGGCGTCTTCGCCACCGCGAGCGTGATGACGGTCGACGTCTCGCGCACCGGCTACCAGCTCGAGCTCGACGCGATCCTCGCGGTCGTGGTCGGCGGCACCTCCCTCGCGGGCGGCAAGTTCAACATCACCGGAGCGGCCGTCGGAGCGATCCTGATCGCCACCCTCGACAAGACGGTCGTCTTCCTCGGCGTCTCGTCCTCGGCGACGCCCGCCTTCAAGGCGATCGTCATCGTCGCCCTGTGCCTGCTGCAGTCGGAGCGGGTCCGCTCCGCCTTCAAGAACCGTCGCGAGGCGCGCCGCAGCGTCCCGCAGAAAGAGGCGATCCCCGCATGAGCGCCGTGCTGACCCGACCCGCCCCGCCGGCGAAGTCGAACCGCTCCTCCGCCACCTCGTGGCTGAGCCAGCACCTCGACAAGCTGCCGACCCTCGCCGCCCTGGTCATCTTCCTGGGCATGATCGTCTACGGCGAGGTCGCCTACGGGCGCATCCTGCAGGCGAGCACGATCTCGAACCTGCTGATCAACAACGCGCACCTGATCATCCTCGCCGTGGGCCTCACCTTCGTGATCCTCACCGGCGGCATCGACCTCTCGGTCGGCGCGGTGATCGCCTTCAGCAGCGTGAGCGGCGTGCTGCTCATCAACAGCGGCTGGAACCCCTGGCTCGTGATGCTGCTGATGGTGCTGATCGGCTCCGCGTTCGGCCTGATCTCGGGCGTGCTCATCCAGTACTTCAACGTCCAGCCGTTCATCGCGACCCTCGCGATGATGTTCCTGGCCCGCGGTCTCGCCTCGATGCTGAGCACGGTCCCGGAGCGCCTCCCCGAGGACTCGGCCGTGCTGTCGCTCGCGACGCCGATGAAGCTGATCGACGGACCGAAGGTCAACGACTTCGTGATCAGCCCCGGCGTGATCATCGCCGTGCTCGTCGTCGCCGCCGCGTTCTTCGTGCTGCACCGCACCCGCCTCGGCCGGACGGTCTACGCGATGGGCGGCTCGGAGCCGTCGGCCGCGCTGATGGGCCTGCCCGTCGTCCGGACCAAGCTGCTCATCTACGTGATCAGCGGCACCCTCGCGGGCCTCGCCGGCGTGGTCTACACCGCCCGCCTCGGCAGCGCGCAGAACATCACCGGCACCGGCTGGGAGCTCGACGCCATCGCGGCGACCGTCATCGGCGGCACGCTGCTCACCGGCGGCGTCGGCTTCGTCCTCGGCTCGGTGATCGGCGCCCTGGTCCTCGGCCTGATGAACGTCCTGATCACCCGCGACGGCGGCATCCCGCCCGAGGCGACCACCATCATCACCGGCGGCATCCTGCTCGTCTTCGTGCTCCTGCAGCGCGCAGTGATGGCCCGCAACCGGACCTGACGCCCGCCGCCCGACGCCCCGCGCCAGCCTTCGACCATACCCCCTTGTCTGCTTTGACAAGGGGGTATGGTCCGCTACCGTGGCCAAGGAAGTCAAGCAGCGCGAGGTCGAGCGGTTCCTCGAGTCCTGCGGATGGCGACTCCTCCGCGAGAAGGGTCCGCACAACGTCTGGGGCTCCCCGGACGGCACGCAGGTCCTCGCGATCCCGCGGCACGGCAAGGTGTCTCCGGGAGTCGTCCGCCAGGTCATCAGGGCCCAGCCGGGCAGTCCGGCGGGCTGGCGATGACGGACCGCAACAGGAGCGAACGGCATCGCGGGGAGAGGAGGAGGGCGTCATGACCAGCACGGACCTGCTGCGCACCACGGAGCGCTCGTTCGACGCCGTGGTGACCCGGGAGGGCCGCTGGTGGATGATCCACGTCCCCGCCCTCGACGCGGTGACGCAGGCGCGGTCGCTCCGAGAGGTGCCCGCCATGGCGACCGGTGTCGTCTCGGCCCTCCTCGACGTCGAGGAGGAGGAGCTGACGATCCGCCTCTCCTACGAGCTGCCCGCCGAGGTCGCGACCGCGTGGCACGAGGCGGAGACTCTGCGCACGCAGGCCGAGGAGGCCGAGGACCGCGCCGCCGCCCTGCGCCGTGAGGCCGTCCGCACCCTCCTCAGCACGACGCACATGAGCCAGGCCGACGCCGGCGTGATGCTCGGCCTCTCGAAGCAGCGCGTCCAGCAGCTCGCGTCCTGAGCGCCGCTCGGACCCCGCTGCGCCGCGCTCGGCGCGCGATCGAAGGGCGTGAAACGCGCGAGGAATGCCCGTCGCGTTGACGTCAACATCGTGTTACCGTGAACATCTCCGGTGCACGCCGGACCCTTTCCCTTCAGCAATGGTGCCGAACCAGGAGTTAGTGCGATGAAGCCCTTCCTACGACCGGTCGTCCTCGTGACGGCGCTCGCGCTCACCGTCCCGCTGCTGACGGCGCAGTCCGCCGCAGCCGCTCCGGCCGACGATCTCGTCCTCCGCTACGCGCTCGACGCGACCAGCGGCACGACCGCCGTCGACAGCTCCGGCAAGGGCCGCGACGGCGTCCTCTCCGGCGGCGCGGTCGCCTCGGGCGCCGCGGGCGTGACGCTCGACGGCGTCGACGACTTCGTCAAGCTGCCCGACGACGTGCTGGCCGGCCTCAGCTCGATCACCGTGAGCACCGAGGTCCTGGTGAAGCCCTCGCAGGGCACCCCGTACTTCATCTGGGGCCTCGGCAACACCACGAACAGCGCCGGCAACGGCTACCTGTACACGACGGGCAACAGCTACAAGGCCTCGATCGCCACCGGCAACTGGACCACCGAGCAGACCGTGAACTCGGGCGCCGACCTCGCCCGCGGGGTCTGGAAGACGCTCACCTACACGCTCGACGACGCCTCCGACACCGCGCGGCTCTACCTCGACGGCACCCAGGTCGCGCAGCAGACCGGCGTGACCATCACCCCCGGCGAGATCGGCGCCGGCAGCACCACCGCGAACGCGATCGGGCGCTCGGTCTACACCGGCGACAAGTTCCTGGCCGGCTCGGTGCGCGACTTCCGCATCTACAGCAGCGCGCTCAGCGCCGCCGACGTCGCGACCCTCCAGGCGAGTGACGCCACCCGCACCACCCGCGACGCCGCCGCGCTGACCCTCGGCGACCTCTCCGCCGTCACCGCGAACCTGACCCTGCCGACCACCGGGCCCAACGGCTCCGCGATCGCCTGGTCCTCCAGCAACGCCGCCGTCGTCTCCTCGAGCGGAGTCATCACCCGGCCCGCCACGGGCAGCGCCCAGGCCGTGCTCACCGCGACCGTCACCCGCGGCTCCGCGACGCAGACCCGCACCTTCACCGCGACCGTGCCCGCGCAGGACGCGAACGCCGACGCGCAGAAGGCGCTCGACGCGCTGAGCATCGTCAACGCCGGCGACGTCCGCGGCAACGTGACGCTGCCCGCGAAGGCCGGCTCCTACGACGTGACCTGGGCCTCCTCGAACGCCGCCGTCGTGAGCACCACCGGCGTCGTGAAGCGCCAGGCCGCCTCGACCCCCGTCACCCTCACCGCGACCGTCGCCGGCACCACCGCCACCCGGCAGCTCCCGGTCACCGTGACCGCCGCGCCCGCGGACCTCGACACCGCGTACGACGCCGGCTACCTCTGGACCCACTTCGCCTCGACCGACTACGAGAAGATCTACTTCGGCTCCAGCACCGACGGCCTGCACTGGTCGAAGCTCAACAACGACAAGGCCGTGCTCGCCAACCTCGCCGGAACGCTCGGCGTCCGCGACCCGCACCTCGTCCGCTCCCCCACCGGCGACGAGTACTGGATCCTCGGCACCGATCTGCACGCCGAGGGCACCGCCGGCGGCGGCTCCTGGGACCAGGTGAACGCCAGCCAGAAGCTCGTCGTCTGGCGCTCCACCGACCTCGTGACCTGGGGCCAGCAGAACCTCGTCTTCGCCGGCGCGCCGAACGCGGGCAACGTCTGGGCGCCCGAGGCGATCTGGGACGAGGCCACCGGCCAGTACTACGTCTACTGGTCCGGCCGCGACAAGACGCAGGTGAGCACCGACGACTGGGCGCTGCGCGTCTACGTCTCCACCACCCGCGACTTCCAGACCTTCTCCACCCCGAAGGTGTGGCTCGACGAGAACTCGTCGACGAACAACGCCGACGGCCCGAACATCATCGACACCACCATCGCCGTCGAGAACGGCGTCTACTACCGCTTCTCCACCTCCGACTGGCGCACCGTCGTCGACAAGGCCTCGAGCCTCGCCGGCCCGTGGACCCGCGTGATCGCCCGCGGCGAGGAGACCTCCCGCGGCCTCGCCGACCACCTCGAGGGCCTCACCGTCTACCAGCTGCCCGACGGCCGCTGGGTCGTGATGGGCGACTCGTTCGGCTACTCCGCGTACGTCACCGACACCCTCGCGGACATGCGGTTCACCGCGCTGCCGGTGGGCACGACCGGAGCGAACACGTACTCGTTCTCCAAGCCCTTCCGCCACGGCTCGGTGCTGCGGCTCTCCAGCGCCGAGGAGGCCCGCCTGACCGCGGCCTACGGCGGCACGACCACCGGACCGACCCCGAAGCCGGTGAACGCGAAGGGCGAGATCCTCCGCTACACCTTCGACGGCGGCTCCGGCACGACCGTCACCGACAGCTCGGGCAACGGCCAGAACGCGACGATCGTCTCGGGCGGCGCCTGGCAGACCGGCTCGGTGAAGCTCGACGGCACCGACGACTACATCAAGCTGCCGGACAGCCTGCTCGCCGGCGTCACCGACGTCACCGTGCAGACCGAGGTCTGGATCGACCCCGCGCAGAGCGGCGCGTACTTCCTCTACGGCCTCGGCAACACCACCAACGGAGCGGGCGACGGCTACCTCTTCACCTCCGGCAACAACTACCGCACCAGCCTCACCACCGGGAACTACACCACCGAGCAGACCGTCTCCTCCGGCTCGGCCGTGCCCCGCGGGCAGTGGGCGCAGCTGACCTACACGCTCTCCGGCACCACCGCGACGCTCTACCTCGACGGCGTCCGCGTCGGCGGCGGCACCGTCACGGCCGACCCGAAGGACATCGGCGGCGGCACGACCACGGCGAACTCCATCGGCCGCTCGAACTACGACGCCGACAACCGCTTCCGCGGCCAGGTCCGCGAGTTCGCCCTCTACAACCGGGCGCTGAGCTCGGCGGAGGTGCTCGCCTCCTCCGGCAACACCACCGTGCTGGCCGATGTGACGCTCACCGGCGACGTGCTGAAGACCGCACCGATCGTCGACCAGGCGACCCGCACCGTCACCCTCCCGGTGAAGCCCGGCACAGACCGCTCGAAGCTGACCGCCACCTACTCGACCGCCGCGGGCGTCACCGCGAGCCCCGCCTCCGGCACCGTCCGCGACCTGCGCACCCCGCAGACCGTCGTGCTGGCCCCGGCCGGCGGCGGAGCGACCACCACCTGGACGCTCAAGGCCGTCGAGATGAAGAGCCCCGTCCTCCCCGGCCTCTACGCCGACCCGAACATCGCGGTCTTCGGCGACACCTACTACCTCTACGCGACCTCCGACGGCTTCCCCGGCTGGGGCGGCAAGACCTTCTACGCCTGGTCCTCGAAGAACCTCGTCGACTGGACCCGCTCCGCGCAGCCGATCCTGACCCTGGACGGCGCGAACGGGAACGTCCCGTGGGCGACCGGCAACGCTTGGGCGCCGACGATCATCGAGAAGGGCGGGAAGTACTACTTCTACTTCTCCGGCCACAATGCCGCGCTCGACCGCAAGACCATCGGAGTCGCGGTCGCGTCGAACCCGATGGGCCCGTTCACCGCGCAGCAGTCCCCGATGATCACCAACGGCGAGTCCGTGAAGTCCGGCCAGGCCATCGACCCGGCCGCGTTCACCGACCCGGCCACCGGCAAGAGCTACCTCTTCTGGGGCAACGGCGCACCCGTGTACGCCGAGCTCTCGGACGACATGCTCTCGGTCAAGGCGGGGACCATCAAGACGATCTCGGGCCTCACGGACTTCCGCGAGGGCGCGTTCATGAACCACCGCAACGGGCTCTACCACCTGACCTACTCGATCGACGACACCGGCTCCGAGAACTACAAGGTCGGCTACGCGACCTCGACGAGCATCGACGGACCGTGGACGTACCGCGGCGTGATCCTGGAGAAGGACCCCTCGCAGGGCATCCTCGCCACCGGCCACAGCTCGATCGTCAACGTCCCCGGCACCGACGACTGGTACATCGCCTACCACCGCTTCGCCGTCCCCGGCGGAGACGGGCAGCACCGCGAGACCACCATCGACAAGGTGACCTTCGACCCGGCGACCGGCCTGATGCAGAAGGTCGTCCCGACCCTCACCAGCGTCAGCCCGCAGACGGTGCCGACCGCGGCCCCTGCCATCACGGCGACTGCCACGGCGTCGACGCGCTGCGTGCAGGGCAAGGTCGTCCTCTCGGTCGTCGCGACGAACCCGAACGCCTTCCCGGTGAAGATGGTCGTCACCTCGACCTCGGGCTCGAAGACGTTCGAGGAGGTGGCCGCCGGCAAGTCGGTCACCCACTCCTTCACGACCCGCACCGCCGCGCTGCCCGCCGGCTCCGCGACCGCCACGGCCACCGCGTTCGTCGCGGGCAAGCCCGCCACCGCGACGGCCACGGCGCCGTACGCGGCGGCGAGCTGCGGCTGACGCGCTCCCGCCTCCCCACCGACCTCACCGACCACCCGACACCACCGACCCCACACCACTGAACCGGACGGCGACGACGCCGTCTCGAGAACGGAGAACACCCTGATGAACACCCGCTCCTTCCTCCTCCGCGGAACCGCCGGCATCGCCGGAGGCCTGCTCCTGCTCGGCGTCGCCGGCACCGCCTTCGCCGACGAGCAGCAGGGCGCCGAGGACGTCGACGTCAACGTGCAGATCGCACCGCTCACCACACCCGGCTCGCTGTCGATGACGGTCGCGAGCGACTCCACCGCCCTGACCGAGAACGGCTCGAACAGCGTGGCCCGCCAGTTCACGGGCACCCTGCCCACGGTCACCGTGACCGACACCCGCGACGCCGCCGACATCCCGGCCGGCGCCGGCTGGTACGTCCTCGGAACCGCCAGCGACTTCACCTCGTCGACCGGCGACACCATCGGCGCGGAGAACCTCGGCTGGGCCCCGAACCTGATCGACGGCGGCGACTCCGGCCTCGTCGCCGAGGGCGACGTCGTCGACACCGCCCTCGACGGCGGCCCCGACGGCGTCGGCCTCGTCGACCAGGAGCTCCTCGCCATCACCAACGACTCCGCCGGCGTCGCGGAGGAGGGCTCCTGGACCGCGAACGCGGCGCTGACCCTCAAGACCCCGACCACCGTCGACGCGGGCGCCTACAGCTCCACCCTCACCCTCTCCCTCTTCGAGTGACCCGGCGCACGCCGGCCGAGCAGCCGCCGGCGTGCCCCTTCCATGCTGGTCGAGTAGCCGCCGCAGGCGGCGTATCGAGACCCACCCCGCCGAACACGCCGGATCTCGATACGTCCGCTCCGCGGACTACTCGATCAGCATGCAGAGAGCCCGCTCCGCTGCCTCCTCGCTCCGCAGGCAGAGGGCCCGCGTCCCCTCCACCCCGTGAGAACCTGGACTCCCCATGACCTCCGTGCTCCGCGCCCTCCTCGCCGTCCTCGTCGGCGCGCTCGCGCTCTCCGCCGCTCCCCCGGCCCTCGCCGCCGCCGCGACCGACCAGATCACCTGGGCGGTCAGCCCCGCGACCGACGGCGCCGTCGACAAGCGCTCGTGGGTCGAGCTCGACCTCGACCCCGGCGCGACCGCCGACGAGCAGGCCGCGGTCCGCAACCTCAGCGACCAGACCGTCACCTTCCGCATCGACGCGGCCGACGGCTACTTCACCGACAAGGGCCGCTTCAACATGCTCCCCTCGGACCAGGAGTCCGTCGACGCCGGCACCTGGATCACCGCCCCCGAGACCGTCACCGTCGAGCCCGGCGGCACCGGCATCGTCCCCTTCACCGTCTCCGTGCCCGACGACGCGGAGCCCGGCGACCACGCCGCGGGCATCGCCGCCTCCCTCGTCTCCGTCGGCACCGACGTCGGCGGCTCCTCCGTCGGCGTCGAGAGCCGCATCGGCTTCCGCGTGATGACCCGCGTCACCGGCGACGTCGCCCCCGCCGTCGCCGTCGAGAACCTCACCGGCGACTACCGCCTCTCCTGGAACCCCTTCCAGCCCGGCGCCCTCACCGTCACCGCCGACATCGTCAACACCGGCAACGTCCGCCTCCTCCTCGACGGCAGCGCCACCGCCCAGGGCGCGACCGCTCCGCTCGTCGCCGCCGACGCCGCCCAGCAGGAGCTGCTCCCCGGCGACCGCCGCGCCGTCACCCTCCCGCTCGACGACGTCTGGCCCCTCTTCGCCGTCGGCACCGACCTCACCGTCGCGCCGACCGTCGTCACCCCCGACGGCCTCGACCCCGTCGACATCGCCCCGCTCACCGAGTCGACCACCACCGCCGCCGTCCCGCTGCCCCAGCTCGCCGTCCTGCTCGGCCTCGCGCTGATCCTCGCCGCGCTCCTCGCCGGCCGCACCCGCTCCCGCCGCCGCGTCGCCGCCCTCGTCGAGCAGGCCAAGGAGGAGGGCCGCCGCGAGGCCGCCCACCAGCCCTCCTGACCCCGGCCCCGTCCGTCCCCCTCCGCGAGATGCCACTTGTGCACGCTTTTCACGGCGTGTCGCGCTCATAAGTGGCATCTCGCGAGAACTCACACGTCAGCCGGGTGGACGTGGGACCATGCTCGTATGGGTCAGAGGATCGAGCCTCTCATGGCAGGCGCGCCGGAGGAGGACGAGTCGCAGGTCGAGACCGCGTATCTGCTCCACTCCCCGGAGAACGCTCGCCGACTCCTCTCGGCGGTCGCGAGCGCACACTCCGGGGACACCCTGGACCGTGGCCTGCACGAAGCATGACCCGCCTCCTCACCAGGACGACCGTCGACGTCGACGAGGTCTCCCTCGACGGCGCTCATGTCGCTGACCCCGACCGCGAGATGCCACTTGTGCACGCTTTTCACGGCGTGTCGCGCGCGCAAGTGGCATCTCGCGGAAGGGGGGGCTACTGGTACGTGATCAGGTCGGGGAGGGGGGCGACCTCGGACATCGTCTGGGCGGGGGTCAGCATCGGGAGGTCCTCGTCGTAGAAGTTCTTCCAGCCCCAGGCGATGCCCTCGGGGGCGCCCTCGTGCAGGGCGTTCCAGGTGGCCTGCTTGTCGGGCTGGCCGCCCTGGCCGTCGACGTGGATCAGGAACTCGAGCTCGGGGCGGTCGCGGCGGATGCTGTCGCGGTCCTGCAGCATCGACAGCCGGAACTGGTGCAGCACGAACATCTTCGGCGGCAGGCCCTCGCGCTGCACGAGGTCCGCGAGCCAGCTCGAGACGCTGTCGACCTCGGCGGCCTGGACGCGGCCGATCTGCGCGAGCGGCACCTCGTCGGGCGCGAGCCGCCACTCCGGATCGAGGGCGAGGCCGACGTTCGGGAGGCGCAGCAGCTCCTCGTAGGCCTGCGCCTGAGTGAGGAAGTCGGAGCGGCCCGGCTGCAGGTCGAGCACGACGTACATGCCCGCCGCGGCGGCCGCGTCGATGTAGGGGCGTATGCCCGCTGGGTCGAGCTCGTTGGAGTAGTCGCCGTCGCCGCCGGCGCTGCCCGCCGCGACCGTGGTGATGATCTCGAGGCTCGGCACCACCTGCAGATCGGTGAGCGAGCGGTACGGCTCGGCCACCGCCTCCGCCCGCGCGATCGTCGCGTCGAGACCCTGCTCGCCGAGCACGCCGAGGACGGGTGCGCCGGGCGTGCCGTAGATCGCGACGTAGAGGTGCCCGCCGAAGAGGCGCTGCCCGCCGCCGGGCAGCTGCCAACCGCTCGCCGCGGCGCGCACCGACCACTCCGGCAGCGACTGCGCGGCGAGCACCGGTCCGAGCAGCAGGGTGCAGGAGGCGCCCGCGTCGGCGATCGCGGTGACGGCCGGCCCCGAGGCGAGGAGGTCGGTCACGGAGTCGCCGACGAGGGTCACCGGGACGCCGACGGCGCGCGCATTGGCGACGGCCGCGACATCGGCGGACTGGGCGAGGGCGGTCACCCCGGCGGGCGGTTCGGCCCGCGCCGGCAGCGCGCCGAAGGGCGGCTCCGCGGGGGCACCGGGCGCGAGGGCGACGAGGGAGGCGACGTCGAGCGGGCCGACCGCGACTCCGGTCGCCTCCTCGATCGCGGCGGCCTCGGCGGCGGCGGTCACGGTGTCGACACCCGCGTGCTCCGCGACGGCGCCGACGGCGACGACACGGGTGGTGCCGAGCCGGGAGAGCTCGGCGTCGATCGACGAGTCGGACGGCGAGGCCGAGGCCGTCGCGGTCGACGTGGATCCGGCACTCTCCACCAGCAGCGGCACGCCCCAGGCGATGCTCACCTGCGCGGCGAGCAGCACCGAGGCGGGTACGTCCTCCACCACGACGACGAGCGGCGCCGCGGTGAACAGCAGGGCGCTCGCACTCGCGGCGTCGGCGGCGAGCGCCACGGGACCGGCGGGTGCGGCGGCCTGCGTGCGCGGCGCCTCCTGCGGCTCGGAGTCCGAGGGGGACGCGGAGTCGAAGGTGCAGGCGCTCAGCAGCGGCAGGACGGCGAGGCCGCCGAGCACGACGCCGCGGCGGGTGAGGCCGCGGCGGGTCAGCCGATCGACGGCGGGGACGTCGGGGATCTCGGGGGGCATGCGCGGACCTCTCCTCTCGGAGCCGGCGGGCTCACTGGTGCGCGGTGGGTCTCGCTCCAGTGTCGCAGGCGCTGCCCCCCTCCCGCGGGACAAGGGGTCGGACAGACCGCTCGGTCAGACCGTGCGCGGGGCCTTCGCGAGGTTGGCCTCGAGCTCCTCGCGGTTCTGCCGCACCACGTAGGCGGGGCGGTCGCGCTCGACGCGCCAGGACTCGCTCAGCGGCGTGATCGCGACGGTGTCAAAGCCGAGGCGGTCGTAGAGGTCGGTGACGAAGTGCACGGCCTCGGGGTAGTCGCTCGACGTGGCGAGCGCGCGGCGGTCCTCGGTGCCGGCCGGGGTGCCGTCGGTCGTGATGTCCGCGGCCATGAT
This sequence comes from Rathayibacter sp. VKM Ac-2929, assembly GCF_022815495.1. Classification (NCBI taxonomy): domain Bacteria; kingdom Bacillati; phylum Actinomycetota; class Actinomycetes; order Micrococcales; family Microbacteriaceae; genus Rathayibacter; species Rathayibacter sp. VKM Ac-2929. The sequence continues at coordinate 651,095 of NZ_JALGRV010000003.1, read as the reverse complement.
GTGGTTGAACGCCTTGACGACCTTCGACTCCGGGAGGTGCTTCTGCAGCATCTCGCTCGTGGTCGTCTCGCCCTTGTCGAGCGCCTCGATGCGGCCGTCGCGCTCGAAGTAGTAGTTGTTCGTGTCGAGGACGATCTTCCCGGCGAGCGGCGCGACCGGCACCTGCTCGAGGTTCTTCAGCGGCACGGTCACGACCGCGATCTCCGCGGCCTCGGCCGTCTCCTGCGCCGTGGCGGCGCGCGCCTTCGGGCCGAGCTCCGCGATGAGGTCGGCGAGGGTCTCGGGACCGCGCGAGTTCGCGATCACGACCTCGTCGCCCTGGGCGAGGACCGCGCGCGCGACCTGGCTGCCGATGTTGCCTGCTCCGATGATTCCGTAAGTGGTCATGGGGAAGGGAACGCCCGCAGAGGGGAGGAATTCCGTCCTGGGGCGCACTCCCACGCCGCGTCCAGGCACCGCGGACGCGCGTCGCCGCGATAGGTTCGAGCGTCCGCTGACGAACGACCCCGGAGACCGCGATGCCGCAGTTCGACCTCCCGCTCGAGCTCCTCGAGCAGTACCAGCCCGACCTGCCGGAGCCCGAGGGCTTCGCGGACTTCTGGCGCGAGACCATCGCCGAGGCCCGCGGCCTCGCGACCGAGCCCGTCTTCGAGCCCGTCGACGCCGGCTTCCCGCTCCTGGAGATGTTCGACGTCACCTTCTCCGGCTTCGGCGGCCACCCGATCCGCGGCTGGCTGATCCTCCCCCGCGGCGTCGAGGGGCCCCTCCCCGCGCTGGTCACCTACATCGGCTACGGCGGCGGCCGCGGCCTGGTCGACGAGTGGACCGCGATGAGCGCCGCCGGCTACGCGCACCTGGTGATGGACACCCGCGGCCAGGGCTCCGGCCACCGCGGCGGCGACACCCCCGACCCGGTCGGCAGCGGCCCGCACGTCAGCGGCTTCATGACCCAGGGCATCGAGTCGCCCGCGGACCACTTCTACCGCCGCGTCTTCACCGACGCGGTGCTCGCGCTCGACGTGCTGCGGGCGCACCCCGCCGTCGATTCGGCGCGCGTCGCGATCTCGGGCGGCAGCCAGGGCGGCGGCATCTGCCTCGCCGTCGCCGGCGTCCTGGGCCTGCTCGGCGAGTCGGAGTCGGCGCGCGCCGCGATCATCGACGTCCCGTTCCTCAGCCACATCGGCCACGCCGTGCGGATCGTGGAGTCCATGCCCTACGGCGAGGTCGTGCGCTACCTGCGCACCCACCGCGGCTCGGAGTCGTTCGTCTTCGACACGCTGTCCTACTTCGACGGCACCTCGTTCGCCCCGCACGCCGAGGTCCCGGCGATGTTCTCCGTCGCCCTGCTCGACGAGATCTGCCCGCCCTCCACCGTCTACGCCTCCTACAACCGCTACGCCGGCCCGCGCGAGATCCGCGTCTACCCGTTCAACGGCCACGAGGGCGGCGAGGTGTTCCAGATCCGCGAGCACGTGCGCTTCCTGGCCCGCGAGCTGGCGTAGCGGGCGAGCAGCTCGGCCGGCTCAGCCCGACTGCGCGTCGAGCATCGCCGTGCCGATGCGGTCCTCCAGGTCGGCCAGCTCGTCGAGGACGTCGACGGCCACCCAGGCCTGGTCCCGCTTCCGGTCGGTCAGCGCCGTCAGCACGCCGGCGGCGACGAGCTGCCCGATCGCCGCGCCGACGCTCGAGGGCGCCCGTCCGGTCAGCGCGATCGCGCGGGCGGTCGTGACGATCGGATGGTCGAGCAGCCCGTCGAGGAGGAGCGCCGCCGCACTCCCCGCCCGCGGCCGGACGGCGGCCCACCAGGCGGCCGGGAGCGCCTCGAGGACGGCGGCCGTCCGGGCCGATTCGGGAGCCGCGATCGCGCAGGCGCGCGCGAGCTCGTCGACGAAGTGCGCGAGCGCCCCGTCCCGGTAGTCGTTCACCAGCTCGAAGTAGCGCTCGCGATCCGCGACCAGCGCCGACGCCACCGGGACGACCGTGGTCCTCGTCAGCCCGCGACGGCGGAGGATCGCGGTGATCAGCGCGCGGCCGATGCGCCCGTTGCCGTCGGTGAAGGGGTGGATCGACTCGAACTGCGCGTGCGCGATCGCGGCCTGCACGATCGGGTCGAGGTCGCTCCGATTCGAGAACCGGATCAGGTCGGCCATCAGCGCCGGGACCGTCTCGGGCGGCGGGGGGACGTGCACCGCACCGCGCGGGGAGTGGTCGCTGCCGCCGATCCAGTTCTGCATCGGCCGGTAGGCCCCGGCGGACCGGGCGTCCACCGGGTCGTCGGCCATCAGGACCCGGTGCGCCGTGAGGATCGCCGCCTCGTCGATCAGGCCCGTCCGGCCGGCGGCGTCGACCATGCCCGTCATCGCCTCGGCCGCGGCCACCATCGACGTCGCACTGGAGTTCGCCCGGATGCCGATGGTCGCGCGGGCGCAGTCCTCCAGGCTCGCGTCCTCGTCTTCGATCTTGGAGGAGGAGACCGCCTCGGTCCGGAGGAGGAGCCGGCCGAGCACGCCGAGCCGGTTCCCGTACTCGGCGTCCAGGGCGATGACCGCGTGCCTGGCATCGTCGAGGGCCGGCCGAGAGGCGAGCGGCGGCTCCCAGGAGGACTCCGCGATCAGCGGCGGCAGGGCGACCACGACCTCGCTGAGCATCCGGTCAGCGCGCGTGCCGGCCCGGACGGTCTGTCGCCAGGGGCGCGTCTCGTACTCGTGCGCCGGCCACTCGGACGTCATCGGGCTCCCTTCGACAACCCGAACCAGCGGGTGCGTTGTATCGGGTTAAAGCTACAACTCGAATCAAGGGCGAAGCTGTTTCGCCGTTGTATCGGGTTAAAGCTACAACCCGAATCAAGGGCGAAGCTGTTTCGGGTTGTGGGCGCAGTCCGACGGCCATCGCTTTGTGACGTCGTGCGACGACAGCGGTGCCGATTCCCGGGTGCACTGGGCACGATCGGGGGATGACTCGTCAGATCCGCTTCAACGCCTTCGACATGAACTGCGTCGCCCACCAGTCCTCGGGCATGTGGCGCCACCCTCAGGACCAGTCCTGGCGCTACAAGGACCTCTCCTACTGGACCGGTCTGGCGAAGCTGCTCGAGCGGGGCACCTTCGACGGCATCTTCATCGCCGACGTCCTCGGCACCTACGACGTCTACGGCGGCTCGAACGAGGCCGCGATCCGGCACGGCGCGCAGGTCCCGGTGAACGACCCGATCCTGCTCGTCTCGGCGATGGCCGCCGCGACCGAGCACCTCGGCTTCGGCATCACCGCGGGCACCGCCTACGAGCACCCGTACCCGTTCGCGCGCCGCATGTCGACGCTCGACCACCTGACCAAGGGCCGCGTCGGCTGGAACGTCGTCACCGGCTACCTGCCCAGCGCCGCGCGCAACATGGGCCACGAGGACCAGCTCGAGCACGACGACCGCTACGACGTCGCCGACGAGTACCTCGAGGTCCTCTACAAGCTGTGGGAGGGGTCGTGGGAGGACGACGCCGTCATCCGCGACCGCGAGTCCGGCGTGTTCACCGACCCGGCGAAGGTGCACGAGATCGGCCACCGCGGCAAGAACTTCACCGTGCCCGGCATCCACCTCTCGGAGCCGTCGCTGCAGCGCACCCCCGTCATCTATCAGGCCGGCGCGTCGCCGCGCGGGATCCGCTTCGCGGCGGGCAACGCGGAGGCGATCTTCGTCGCGTCCTCGACCAAGGCGGGCCTGAAGGCCACCGTCTCGCGCATCCGCGACGCGCTCGAGGCCGCCGGCCGCGACCGCCACTCCGCGAAGATCTACACGCTGCTGACGATCATCACCGACGAGACCAGCGAGAAGGCGCACGCGAAGCACCGCGACTACCTCTCCTACGCGAGCGAGGAGGGCGCGCTGGTCTTCATGTCCGGCTGGATGGGCATCGACCTCTCGCAGTACGACCTCGACGAGCCGATCGGCAACGTGAAGAGCAACGCGATCCAGTCGACCGTCGCCAACTTCCAGGAGGCGAACGAGGACGGCAGCGAGTGGAAGGTCCGCGACATCGCGAAGCTCGGCGCAATCGGCGGCCTCGGCCCGTTCATCGTCGGCTCGCCCTCCGAGGTGGCCGACCACCTGCAGGAGTGGGTCGAGGACACCGACGTCGACGGCTTCAACCTCGCCTACGCGATCACCCCGGGCACCTTCGAGGACGTCGTCGAGTTCATCGTGCCGGAGCTGCGCCGCCGCGGCGCCTACCCCGACGAGTACGTCGAGGGCACGCTCCGCCAGAAGCTGCACGGCCGCGGCGACCGCCTGCCGGAGGAGCACCTCGGCGCCGGCTTCCGCTACCGCGCGGACGCCTGACGCGGGGTCTCGATACGCCGCGTCCCGCGGCTACTCGACCAGCATGGGGTCGCCGTCGCCGGCGTCGGCGCGCACAACCTCAGCTGAGAGCACCCGGCCTCCTCTGTCAGCGGAGGGACCCCCTTCTCAGCTCATGTTGTGCGCGGGCACGTGCTCGGGATCCGCCCGCCGGACGCAGAAGCACCCCGCCGCAGTGCGCGACGGGGTGCTCGTGTGCGTGGGCGAGGAGCGTCAGCCCTCGAAGGTGGCGTCGAGGGTGATCTCGACTCCGGTGAGCGCCTTACTGACGGGGCAGGTGTTCTTCGCGTCCTCGGCGGCCTTGAGGAAGGCGGCCTCGTCGATGCCGGAGACCTCGCCGCTGACGACGAGGGCGATCTTGGTCAGCTTGAAGCCGCCGGCCGAGTCCGGGCCGAGGGAGACGTCGGCGCGGACGTCGAGCGCCTCGACGGTGCCGCCGGCCTGGCCGAGGACGGCCGAGAACTGCATGGCGTAGCAGGCCGAGTGCGCGGCGCCGAGGAGCTCCTCGGGGCTGGTCGAGCCGTTGGCGTCGTCGGCCGCGCGCTTGGGGAACGAGACGTCGTAGGTGCCGAGCTTCGAGCTCGAGAGCTCGACCTGGCCCTCGCCGGTCTCGAGCGAGCCGTTCCAGGCGGTGCGTGCAGAACGAGTGGGCATGGTTCCTCCTTCGGGGCGGGGAGCACCTGCCGTACCGGTGCTCTCCCTGGGGTTCCGAGCCTAGGGGAACGATCGTTCTCCTGCAATGCGCTGGCGCGGAACGTCGCCTGGGAAGGCGCCGACTCAGTGCAGCAGCTTGAGCCCGATCACGCAGCCGACGATCCCGAGGACCAGCAGCGTGCGGACGAGCGAGAAGCCCTCGCCGCCGAAGAACATGCCGTAGAGCACGGTCAGCGAGGCGCCGATCCCGACCCAGACGGCGTAGGCCGTGCCGGTGGGCAGGTCGCGCATCGCGTAGGCCAGCCCGGACAGGCTGGCGACGACGCCGACTCCGAAGATCACGGACGGCCAGAGGCGGGTGAACCCCTCCGACTTGCCGAGGGCGGTGGCCCACACGGCCTCGAGGACACCGGAGACGATCAGGACGATCCAGGACACGACGACTCACTCCTTCGAGTCAGTCTTGTCGTGCTGCCGGGTACTGCTCCCTCGTCCGGTTCGCCGTCATCGGCTCCCGCCAGCGTGTCACCGCGCCCTGGGCAGGCCCTGGGCAGCGGCGGCGGGCGCGGGGCGGGGCAGCGCCGCTAGGCGAGGACCCGGTGGCCGCCGCCGCGCTGCCGCGCCATCTCGGCGCCGAGGCGCTCCGCCTCCTCGCGGGAGTCGTGGCGGGTGAGCGGGACGGCGGCGCCCGCAATGCGGTTGTGCCAGCCGGCGTCGTCGGCGTAGGTCTCGATGGCGGCGATGCGGTCGCCGCTCCTGCTGGTGTGCGCGGTCAAGGGCGCCCTCCGTCTCTCCCGCGTCTCGGAGTCGAGCGGGCCCACCAGACAACCCCGCGCAGCGGCGTCCGCTCCAGGGGTTGACGCTTCCGAGCAGGGAGGCGAAGGTCTCAGCCCGCGACGGAGGCGGCGGGATCGAGGTGGTCGGCCAGCGCGTCGATCGCCTGGTCCCAGCCGTCGTAGAACGAGTCGTCGCCCTGCTCGCCGTCGACGCCGGCCAGCTCGAAGGTCAGGCGCGTCAGCTCGCCGGCCGAGCGGATCGACACGGTCACGACGGGCGCGTCCGCGTCGCCGGGCTCGCCCCAGGTGAAGACGAGCTTCTCGGGAGCCGTGATCTCGCGGTAGACACCGCCGGTCGGGTAGGTCTCCTCGCTCGCGGTCGAGACCATCGTGTAGGCGTAGCGGCCGCCGACCTTCAGGTCGACCTCGACGGTGTCGCGCGGAGTGGTCAGCCCGCGGGGGTGCCACCACTGGGCGAGCTCGTCGGGGTCGGTCCACGCGCTCCAGATCTCCTGGGGCGTCGCGTCGAACAGCCGGGTGAGGGTGAAGCCCTGAGAGTCGTCGGTCATGGTCGTACTCCTTGCTGAGCGTCGGAAGGGGTGCGCGCGAGCGTACTCCGGGGGCCTCCGAGGCTCCTCCACTCGGTCCCCCGCGCGCAACCCGGACCGTGCTGGACGAGGGAGAGGACGCGCCGCGCCCCTTTTCTTGCTGGTCGAGCAGCCCCGCAGGGGCGTATCGAGACCCGACGTCATCAGCAGGGCGGGGCTGCAGACTCGCGTTCTGACGGTGGTGGATCTCGATACGCCCGCTGCGCGGGCTACTCGATCAGCATGAGAGGGCCCGATCCGCGGGCCGCTCGCTCAGCACGGACGCGGGTCAGCTGCCGAGGCGGCCCGTCAGGCGGCGGTGGAAGCCGGTGCTGCGCTCGTCGAGGCCCTCGATGGTGACGGTGGCGCCGTGGTCGCGGTACTTCGTCTCGATGGAGTCGAGGGCGGCGACGGTGGAGGCGTCCCAGATCTGGGCGCGGCCGAGGTCGATGACGACGGCGGCCGGGTCGTCGGAGTAGGCGAAGCGGTCGACGAGGTCGTTGCTGCTGCCGAAGAAGAGCGGGCCGGTCACGGTGTAGCGGACGGACGCGCCGTCGGCGGCGAGGGCGCGCTCGACCGCGATGACGTGGGCGACGCGGCGGGCGAAGAGGATCATCGCCAGGATCACGCCGACCAGCACGCCGAGCGCGAGGTTGTCGGTCGCGACGACGACGACCACGGTGACGACCATCACGAGCGTCTCGGGCACGGGCATCCGGCGCAGGGTCGAGGGGCGGAGGCTGTGCCAGTCGACGGTGCTGATCGCGACGATCATCATCACCGCGGCGAGCGCCACCATCGGGATGCGGCCCATCACCGAGCTGAGGCCGGTGACCAGCGCGAGCAGGAAGACGCCGGCGACGATCGTCGAGATCCGGGTGCGCGCGCCGCCGGTCTTCACGTTGAGCACGGTCTGGCCGATCATCGCGCAGCCGGCGATGCCGCCGTAGAAGCCGGCGAGCAGGTTCGAGACCCCGAGCGCCCAGGACTCGCGGCCCTTGTGCGAGGGGGTGCCGGTCATCTCATCGACGAGCTTGGCGGTGAGCAGCGTCTCCATCAGTCCGACGAAGGCGACGCTGAGCGCGGTCGGCAGGATCAGCTGCAGCGTCGCGAGGTCCAGCGGCACCAGGAACGGCGTGATGCCGGGCAGCTGCCCGGTCAGCGGTCCCTCGTCGGCGACGTCCGGGACGGCCAGGTTCGCGAGGATGACGACGGCCGTCACGACGACGATCGCGACGAGCGGGGCCGGCACCGCGGTGGTGAAGCGGGGCAGCACGAAGATGATCAGCAGGGTCGCGGCGAAGAGGGCGTAGGCGATCCAGGGCACTCCTATGACATGCGGCACCTGCGCCAGGAAGATCAGGATCCCGAGCGCGTTGACGAAGCCGATCATCACCGAGCGCGGGATGAACCGCATCAGCCGGGCGAGACCGGCGAAGCCGAAGACGATCTGGATGACCGCGGCGAGGATCACCGTCGGCAGCACGTACTCGACGCCGTGCTCCGAGACGAGCGGCGCGATGACGAGCGCGACGGAGCCGGCGGCCGCGGTGATCACACCGGGGCGCCCGCCGAGGATCGACATCGTCAGCGCGAGGACGATCGACGCGACGAGGCTCACCATCGGGTCCACTCCCGCGACGACCGAGAAGGAGATCACCTCGGGCACGAGCGCGAGGGTCGTCACCATGCCGGCGAGCACCTCGCGGGAGAGCTGGCGCGGCGAGCGGAGGGCGTCGAGGACGGTGATCGCGCGGTTCGCGGCGGCGGGGCGGGGCCCGGGCAGGCTGGTCGGGCTGGTGGGGACGGACACGACGGACCAATCTACCGTAACGTGAGGGTTGACGGAACGGAGTCGAGATGACGGACGAGCACAGCACCGAGCTGACGGCCGAGGAGGTCGAGGCGACCATGCGCATCGGCGAGCTCGCCGACCGGTCGTCGCTGTCGCTGCGGACGATCCGGCACTACGACGAGGTCGGGCTGCTCCGGCCGAGCGGCCGCACCGAGGGCGGGTTCCGCCTCTACACCGAGCGCGACTTCGACCGCCTGCTGCTCATCCGCCGGATGAAGCCGCTCGGCTACACGCTCGACGCGATGACCGAGCTGCTGCGCGTCGTCGACAGCCTCGAGCAGGCGGAGACCCCGGAGGAGACCGCCGCGATCCGCGCGCGGCTGGCCGCCTTCGAGGAGGAGGCGTCGCTCCGCCGCGCGAAGCTGCAGGACCAGCTGGCGATGGCCGACGAGTTCCTCGCCCTGCTCCGCGCGCGCTGAGGCGGCGAGCAGGGCGAGGCGATCGGCCGGGCCCGGCTACAGGATGAAGAGCATCTCCTGGTAGGTCGGCAGCGGCCACAGGTCGTCGGCGATGAGCCCCTCGATGGTGTCGGCCGCCTCGCGGACCGCCGCCATCGCCGGGATCAGCGCGGCACGGGCGTGCTCCGCCTCGGCGAGGGCCGTGTGGCCCGGCTCCGCGGCGAGCGCGTCCTTCAGCGTGGCGAGCGCCGTGCGCAGGTCGGCGATCGGCGCGCTCACCTCGTGCAGCGGCGCGAGATCCGGCTCCACTCCGGCGGCCTTCAGCGCGCCGACGTTCAGCGCGACCTCGGTCTGGTGCCGCACGGCGGCCGGCAGGATCGAGGTCGTGCCCATCTCGAGCGTCAACCGCGCCTCGACGCCGACCGACAGCGCGTACTGCTCGAGGCCGATCTCGTAGCGGCTGTGCATCTCGCGGTGGTTGAAGACCCGGTACTTCTCGAAGAGCTCGAGGGCGGAGTCGGTGATCAGCTCGGGCAGGGCGTCGAGCGTCGTGCGCAGGTTGGCGAGCCCGCGCTTCTCGGCCTCGATCGGCCAGGCGTCCGCGTAGCCGTCGCCGTTGAAGACGACAGCGCCGTGCTCGGTGATGATCGCGGTCAGGAGGTCCTGCACCGCGGTGTCGAAGTCGGTGCCGGCGGCGACCGCGGTCTCCAGCTCGGTCGCGGCGAAGTCGAGCGACTCCGCCATGATCGTGGCGATCGTCACCATCGGGCCGGCGACCGACTGCATCGAGCCCGGCGCGCGGAACTCGAAGCGGTTGCCGGTGAAGGCGAACGGGCTGGTGCGGTTGCGGTCGCCCGGGTCGGTCGGGAGGATCGGCAGGGTGTCGACGCCGATCTGCATCGCGCCGCGCCCCTTCGACGAGGTCGCCGGGCCCTTCGCGAGCTGCTCGAAGACGTCGGCGAGCTGGTCGCCGAGGAAGATCGAGATGATCGCGGGCGGGGCCTCGTTGGCACCGAGGCGGTGGTCGTTCGAGGCGGAGGCGACGGAGGCGCGCAGCAGCCCGCCGTAGCGGTGCACCGCGCGGATGACCGCGGCGCAGAACACCAGGAACTGCGCGTTCTCGTGCGGGGTGTCACCGGGGACGAGGAGCGAGCCGAGCTCGCTGTTGCCGAGCGAGAAGTTGACGTGCTTGCCCGAGCCGTTGACCCCGAGGAAGGGCTTCTCGTGGAAGAGGCACTCCATCCCGTGCTTCTTCGCGACCGACTTGAACGTGGTCATCAGGAGCTGCTGGTGGTCGGCCGCGATGTTGCCGCGCTCGAACATCGGCGCGATCTCGAACTGCCCGGGCGCGACCTCGTTGTGCCGGGTCTTCGCGGGGATGCCGAGCTTGAACAGCTCGCGCTCGGTGTCCATCATGAAGCCGAGCACGCGCTCCGGGATGGCGCCGAAGTAGTGGTCGTCGAACTCCTGGCCCTTGGGCGGCTTGGTGCCGAAGAGGGTGCGGCCGGCGTTCAGCAGATCGGGGCGGGCGAGGAAGAAGTGCCGGTCGATCAGAAAGTACTCCTGCTCCGGTCCGCAGAACGAGACGACGGGCTTCGGCGCGACGTGCCCGAAGAGCTTCAGGATGCGGACGGCGTGCTCGCCCATCGCCTGCTGCGAGCGCAGCAGCGGCGTCTTGTGGTCGAGGGCCTCGCCGGTCATCGAGACGAAGACGGTCGGGATGCAGAGGGTGTTGCCGTTGGGGTTCTCGAGCACGTAGGCCGGGCTGGTGACGTCCCAGCCGGTGTAGCCGCGGGCCTCGAAGGTGTTGCGGAGCCCGCCGTTGGGGAAGCTCGACGCGTCGGGCTCGCCCTGGACCAGGGTCTTGCCGGCGAACTCGGCCAGAGCCGAGCCGTCGCCGACCGGCTCGAAGAAGCTGTCGTGCTTCTCGGCGGTGAGCCCGGTCAGCGGGTAGAAGACGTGCGCGTAGTGGGTGGCGCCCTTCTCGAGGGCCCAGTCCTTCATCGCCGAGGCGACGGCGTCGGCGACCAGCGGGTCGAGCACGGCGCCGTGCTCGATGGTGGCCATGACCGACTTGAAGACCGACTTCGGCAGGCGCTGCCGCATCACGATCGTGCTGAAGACGTTCGAGCCGAAGATCTCGCCCGGCGCCTCGGTCTGATCGAAGACGACCGCGGGCGGGACGTAGGCTTCGACGTCCTTGATCGCGTCGCGGCGGACCGTGTTCCCACTCATGTGTGCCCCGTTCAGCGGCGTCGTGCTCCGCGCCGACCGCGGAGACCGTGGCCAGGCTAGGGAGCGCAGATGCCGGGGCTGTTTCGGGGCGGTGACGTTCTCCCCCGGCCTGTCGCTCTCCCGCGTCTGCTTGCATGGGGGGATGAGCCTGCAGCGGACCGATGTGCTGGTCGTCGGCGGCGGACCGGTCGGCGTGCTGCTGGGCGCGCTGCTCGCCCGTCGCGGGGTCGACGTGCAGGTCTGGGAGCGGCGGACCGCGGTGCCCGCCGGGTCGCGGGCGATCGGCATCCACCCGCCCTCGCTCGACGCGATGGCCGAGGTCGGTGCGACCGAGCGGATCCTCGCCGAGGGCGTCCGGGTCGCGGAGGGCGTCGCGGTGAGCCGGCGCCGGGTGCTCGGAGCGCTGTCGTTCGCACGGGCCTCGCGCACGCATCCGTACGTCGTCACCCTCGATCAGCACCGGACCGAGTCGATCCTGCGCGAACGGCTGGAGGCTGCGGCGCCCGGCGCGCTGCGCTCGGGGGTGACGCTGACCGGGCTCGACCGCGGGCGCGACCACGTCGACGCGACCGGGGCGGACGAGCACGGCGCTCCGGTGACGGTGCTCGCCGCCTTCGTCGTCGGCGCGGACGGGGCGCGCAGCGCGGTGCGCGAGCTGCTCGGGATCCGCAGCACGGGCCGCGACTACCCCGACTCCTACGTGATGGGCGACTTCGCCGACCCGGAGCCGGCCGCGCGGGCGTCGTCGGCGCTCGTCGACGTCGGGCCGGACGGCGTGATCGAGTCGTTCCCGCTGCCGGGCGGGCGGCGGCGCTACGTGGCGCTCGCCGGTGACGATCTGGTGGCGCCCGCGTGGCGGCCGGACGCGGCGCCCGATCCGGCGTCCGCCCTGGCGCTCAGCACCGTGGTGCGGGCGCGGACCGGCGCGGAGCCCGACCCGGCGACCTGCACGATGCTCAGCGGCTTCCAGGTGCGGCGGCGCGCGGCGGAGCGGATCGGCGTCGGCCGGGTGGTGCTGATCGGCGACGCCGCGCACGAGATCAGCCCGATCGGCGGGCAGGGGATGAACCTGGGCTGGCTCGACGCGGCCGAGCTCGCGCCGCTGCTCGCGGACGCCGTGCGCAGTGGTAGGGCGGGGCCGTTCCCCGCCTTCGCCCGGCGGCGGATGCGAGTGGCGCGGCGCGCGGCGCGGCAGGCCGAGCTGAACATGGCGGCGGGACGGCCGGCCGGCGGCGCGGGGCTGCTCGGGCGCGAGGGACTGCTGCGGGCGCTGCTGGCGCTGCCGACCTCGGACCTGCTGGCGCGGGTGTACTCGATGCGGTGGTCGTAGGGCCGCCGGTCGGGTTGCTCGGGCTGCCGGGGCCGGTCAGGCGACGAGTCGCGCGCCCGCCAGGCCGAGCTCGACGACGAGGACGAGCGAGGAGGCGATCACCAGGCGGAACAGCGTGCGGGTCGGCGGGCCGGTGAGCACCAGGCGGACGCCGGCGGCCGCGAGGACGAGGACCGCCACGGTCGCGACCACGGCGAGGACGATTCCCGGGCCGCCGACCGGATCGTCGCCGGCGACCTGGCCGAGCAGCACGAGCACCGCGCCGAGCATCAGCGAGCCGAACGCGACGACGCCGGAGAGGCGCAGCCCGAGGCGGTGCGGGAAGCCGCGGACGCCGGTCGCCTCGTCGTCGACGAGGTCGGGGAGCACGTTGGTGCAGTGGATCGCGACGCCGAAGACCGCGCCCGTGGCGACCGCCCACCAGGCCGGCAGCTGGCCGCCGCCCGCCGCGACGGAGACGACGGGGAGCAGCCCGAAGGCGACGAGGAACGGGACGACGGAGAACGCGGTGCGCTTGAGTCCGGCGTCGTAGGCCCAGCCCGCGGCGACGAGGACGAGGTGGGCGACGGCGGCGACCGGCCCGAGCAGGAGCGAGAGCACGACGGCGACCGCGGCGGTGCCGAGTGCGGCGGCGCGGACCTCGCCGACGCTGATCCGGCCGAGCGCGACGGGCTTGTCGGTGCGGCCGACGGCGCGGTCGCGGTCGGCGTCGATCCAGTCGTTCGCCAGCCCGATCGAGAGCTGCCCGGCGAAGACGGCGAGCGCCACGAGGACGACGATCCCTGGTGCGTGCCCGGACGCCACGGCGAGCACGGTCGCCAGCACGGTGACGGTGACGGTCGGCCCGGGATGCGACGAGGCCAGCAGGAGGCGCACCCGGGACGTCATCCGGCCAGCCTACGGCGGGCGTGCGCGGGACGCCGTTCCGTCCCGGTGGCGAGGGGAAGTGAGACCAGCATCTCTCTCTCATGCTGGTCGAGTAGTCCCGCAGGGACGTATCGAGACCCACCCCCTCCGTCACGGGGGCCGATGGCCTCCCGCTCCGACACCGGTGGATCTCGATTCGCCCGTTGCGCGGGCTACTCGATCAGCAGGGGACGCGGTGCCGCTGCGCAGGTGTGGGTGGCGGTGATCATGCTGGTCGAGTAGCCCGCAGGGCGTATCGAGACCCGCCATCGCCAGGCCGAGGGTCCTCCGCTTCATGCGGGTCGAGTAGCCCCGCAGGGGCGTATCGAGACCTTCCCCGTCGGCGCAGTGCCTCCTCCACAGCCCCAGTTCGGCCCCCGATCGTCCCTTTGCGCCCTTGAGCCGGCCCGCGTGTCGGTAGTCCTTGATTCAATACTCGTATGACGGATTTCGGATCGACAGAGGCAGTGCTCGCGCACCTGCGCGTGCTCAGCGACCGTGCCGCCGCGAACGCCCGCGCCGCAGCCCAGCCGCGTCTCGCCGAGGCCCGGTACCTCTACGACTTCCATCGCACTGCACTCGCCCACCCGGACGTCTTCGCCCGGGGCGCGACCCCCAGCGAGACCCGCGATCTCGTCGAGCGCTCCATCCGCGCGGAGCTCGCCGTCGCGGAGGGTCTGTCGGAGCAGGTGATCGCCCGGCGTCTCGAGAACGCGCAGCTGCTCTTCGAGCACCTGCCGCTCACGCGCGCCCTCCTCGCGCAGGCGCGCCTGCACTGGGAGGAAGGGGAGGCGATCTGCGCGACCGCCAGCAGCCTCCCCGAGGGGTCCCGCGCCACTCTCGATGAGCGCGTCGCGGAAGCGGCGCCGTCGATGACGCTCACGCAGCTGCGCCGCGCCCTGCGCCGCTGGCGGGAGGAACTGCACCAGGAGTCCCTCGCGGCGCGCCACGCCCGCGCCCGGACGGACCGGGCCGTGTGGGTCACGCCGGATGTGGACGGAATGGCGACGCTGTGCGTGTACTGGCCAGCCCCTGCGGTGATGGGGGCTTACGACCGCGCCGACCGGATGGCCCGTTCTCTGCGCGATGCGGGAGATGAGCGCACGCTCTCGCAGCTTCGCGCGGACGTCGCCGTGGATCTCCTCTGCGACGGCGACATCATCGGCACCACTCCCGACGCCGAGGACCGCCCCGACCCGACGTTCGTTCCCGGTGTCCGGGCGGAGGTGCGGCTCACGCTCGCGGCGTCCACGGCCGTGGATCTCGATGACGAGCCCGCTGAGTTGGACGGCTACGGCCCCGTCCCTGCCGACGTCGCGCGGGAGCTGATCCGGACGGCGGCGTCGTTCACCCGGGTGCTCACCGAACGGGACACCGGTGCCGTCGTCTCCGTCGGCCGGACCCAGCGCGTCCCGCCGTCACGGATGCGGCTGCACCTGCAGCTGCGGGATCAGACCTGCCGCTTCGCCGGCTGCTTGCGCACCGCCGCACGCAGCGAGGCCGACCACACCCTCGAGTGGCGCAACGGCGGCGAGACCTCCCTCGAGAACCTCGTCTCGCTCTGCACGGCGCATCATCACCTCCGGCACGGCGACCGATGGACCTACACGAAAGGTGACGACGGAACGATCGTGTGGACGACGCCGACCGGGCGGCGCGTCAGCAACCGGCCGCCCCCGCTGCCGGGGCGGCCGCCGGACCTGCGGCCGCGACCGCATTTCGTCGACACACCGCCGCCGTTCTGACGGTGGTGGATCTCGATACGCCCGCGATGCGGGCTACTCGATCAGCATGCAGCTCGCGCAGACCACTTCGGGCGGTTCGGCACGGGCTCGCGCTTGCTGGTCGAGTAGCCAGCGGGGCGTATCGAGGCCCACCGCGATCGGGCGCGCCTCCGCCGAGGCGCACAGGGGAACCCCAGAAAGGTGCCAGGCGGCGCATCGGGTCGGAGCCGTAGGCTCGGAGCGTTCTGAAACCGCTCCCACACCCCGGGGGCGGCGACCCCCACGACGCCAAGGACGACGCCGATGAACCGCATGCCGAGCAACCGCACCACCGTGATCACCGCGCTGGCCTGCGGCCTGCTGCTCTCGACCGGAGTGGCCGCCCAGGGCGCCGCCGCCGACACGGCCGCCGCGTCGCTCGAGGACCACCTCGGCCCGGAAAGCGCCGCGGGCGACACGCTGCTGGTGAACGGGCGCGCATACCCGCTGCAGTAGCGCGGACCACAGGGCGATCCGGCTCATCGTCGCGCCGCCCAGGACGAGAAGCGATGGTTCGCGGGCGGGGGCGACGGAGACCTGATGTCTCTTCGCTGTCGGATCCTTCCGCTCGGCGCAGCTCCGTGTCCCCGGGGCAAGGACGCAGGGCGAGATCAGGGCGAGTAGTTCCGCTCTGATTCCTCCGAGAGGCCATCCGGTTCACCGCGGAACCAGGGGCCGGTCGGGAGGCACACCCCAGTAACGACGCGGAAACAGCGGCGACCGTCCTCGAGAAGAGGACAAAACGGACCCCCCGAAGTGGGTCATTTGCGGACCCTGTGAATCTCATCACACTGAGCTGCCTTCGCAGGACCGCAGATCCATGGACGACCAGCAGGCGCAGCACCATCACCCGAATCGCCGCTCGTCTTGGAGTCCCCATGCCCTCACCTCAGCCTGCCCGTTCCCGCCTCCTGGCGCCTTTGACCGCCCTCGCCGTGGGCTTCGGACTGCTGGTCGCGCCGGCAGCCGCAGCATCGGCGGAGGAGCAGCCGCAGACGACCATCGCGGGGACGTGGCACACGGAGGGGCCTGTCGTCGCGACTCCTCCGAGCTCGTCCGCTCGCCAGACCGGCGCCGCAGCAGCTCCTCCGATCAACGACGACCGGGCGAACGCGACGACCATCCCGTCGCTGCCCTACTCGTCCTCGGGGGCCCCCTACGACGGTGCGACTCTCGAGCCGGGCGAGGAAGCGAACTGCCGCACGACCGACCCCGATGGCTCGGAGTACCCGACCGACGGCTACGACTCGATCTGGTATCGGTACGCCTCCGACAAGCGCCAGACGCTGAGCTTCTCGGCCGCGATCACC
Organism: Rathayibacter sp. VKM Ac-2929; assembly: GCF_022815495.1. Lineage (NCBI taxonomy): Bacteria > Bacillati > Actinomycetota > Actinomycetes > Micrococcales > Microbacteriaceae > Rathayibacter > Rathayibacter sp. VKM Ac-2929. Next base: position 634,933 of record NZ_JALGRV010000003.1, on the reverse strand, counting down.
GGGCAGTACAGCCTCGTCAGCGCCTACGTCGACGGACCCGTCACGCCGGCCACCCGCCTCAGCTGCAGCGAGACCGACTACCGCCGCACGAACTACCTGCAGGCTCAGGCCGGGGTGACCTACTACTTCCAGGTCAGCGCGCGCGAGTCGTGGGACGGCGATGCTCCCTCGGGCACGGCGAGCCTCACCGTCACCTCGAGCGCCGCGATCCCGAACACGACCTACTCCACTGCGACGGCCGTCACCGCTCTGCCCGCCACCATCACCACCACGAACGCGAAGGTCGACTTCAACTGGTACCAGCCCTACTCCGGCTGCGACTACAACGCGTTCATGGGGTCGCTCTGGTACAAGTACACGCCGACTAGCACGGCGTCCGTCCGCGCCGACGTCGGCAGCAGCGCCATCGAGGCGAACGTCGGGGTCTACTCCTCCGACGGCACGACTCCCGGACAGCTCCTCGAGTGCCCGGTGGGCCAGTCGGTGGAGCCGGAGGGCTACAGCTTCTCGCGGGACCGCGCGAACACGCACTTCGTCGCCCAGGCCGGCAAGACCTACTTCATCCAGGTGTCCGGCTTCGAGTTCAATTCGGGCCCCATCACGCTCCAGCTCACCAAGGTCGGGACACTGACGTCGGCAGCTCCGACGGTGACCGGGTCCGGCGCGGTCGGCGACACTCTCACCGCGGTCCCCGGCACCTGGGGACCCCAGCCCGTCGAGCTCAGCTACCAGTGGTTGAGCGGGACCTCTCCCATCAACGGGGCGACCGAACCGCAGTTCGTCGTGCGCGACAACGAGCTCTACAACGGTGAGGTCAGCGTCCGCGTCACCGGCACGAAGGCCGGGTACGCCCCGTCCGCGCGGGTCAGCGCTCCGGTACCCGTCACCGAAGGCTCGCTCACGAACTCGGTGCCGACCGTGACCGGGTCCGCCGCGATCGGCGGGATGCTCACCGCGAACCCCGGCAACTGGGGCCCCGAGCCCGTCAACCTGGCGTACCAGTGGAAACGCAACGGCACCGCTATCGCGGGCGCGACGGGGAGCAGCTACGTCGTCACCTCCGCCGACTCCGGCACCGCGCTGACCGTCAGCGTCACCGGCACGAAGTACGGGTACACGACTGCGACCCGCACGAGCTCGGCCACCCAGGTCGGGCTGCCGCTGCAGACGCTCATGCCGACGCCCACGATCACCGGCAGCACCACCGTCGGGTCGACGCTGACCGCGAATCCGGGTACCTGGGACTCCGGCGTGACGCTGAGCTACCAGTGGAAGAAGAACAACGGCGTGTACATCTCCGGTGCCACCGCGAAGACGTACGTCCTCAAGGCGAGTGATGCCGGAGCGACGCTGACCGTGAGCGTCACCGGCACCAAGTCCGGCTACTCCCCCGCCACCAAGACCAGCGCGACGACCGCCGCCGTCACCAACGGCGCGGTCATCACGGGAGCCACGCCGACCATCACCGGCACGGCGACCGTCGGGCAGAAGATCACCGCCGTCCCCGGGACCTGGACGCCCTCGCCCGTCACGCTCGCCTACCAGTGGCAGCGCAACGGCACCGCGATCAGCGGCGCCACCGCGAGCACCTACACGCTCGTCGCGGCCGACGCGGGCGCGGCGATCACCGTCGCCGTCACCGGCACGAAGTCCGGCTACACCGCGGTCACGAAGACCAGCGCCGCGGTCACCGCCAAGGCAGCGCTGCAGACGCTGATGCCGACGCCGACGATCACCGGCACGACGAAGGTCGGCTCGACCCTCACCGCCAACCCCGGCACCTGGGACTCCGGCACCACGCTGACCTACCAGTGGAAGAAGAACGGGGGCACCTACATCTCCGGCGCCACCGCGAAGACCTACGTGCTCAAGGCCTCCGACGCCGGCGCCACGATCACCGTCTCCGTCACCTCCACGAAGACCGGCTACTCCCCCGCCACCAAGACCAGCGCCACCACCACGCTCGTCACCGGCGGCGTCCTCACCGGCGCCACCCCGACGATCACCGGGACCGCGAAGGTCGGCCAGACCCTCACCGCGAAGCCCGGCACCTGGACGCCGGCCCCCGTCACGCTGACCTATCAGTGGTACCGCGGGACGACGGCGATCTCGGGCGCGACCTCGAGCACCTACAAGCTCGTCACCGCCGATAAGGCCAAGTCGATCACGGTCAAGGTCACCGGCTCCAAGACCGGGTACACCGCGCTCACCAAGGCCAGCGCCGCGGTCAAGCCCTCCTAGATGCGTCCGGCACCCGCCGGCGCATCCCCGACGCGCTCGATCGAGGGACCGCGCGCGAACACCCTTTCCGACCCTGACCCAGGAGTCCTCCCGTGAGCACGAACCGTGGCGTCCTCGCCGCACTCGCAACCTTGGCCCTCGCGGCCGGAGCTCTCGCTCCCGTCGCGACCGCAGCGCCCGTTCAGACACAGCGATACATCGTTCAGACCAGCACTGCGGGGGCGGCCCGCGTCGCCGTCGCCGATGCCGGCGTCGCCTCGTCCGCTGTCTCGGCGCGCTACACCCGCGTGCTCACCGGCTTCGCCGCCGAGCTCACCGCCACACAGGTGGCGGAGCTCGACGACGACCCGACGGTGGTGTCGATCACCCCGGACGCTCCGACCGAGGCGTCGACGGTCCAGACGGACCCGCCCTATGGGCTGGACCGGATCGACCAGCGCGAGACGTCGGGAGACGCTCTCTACAACTACGACACGACGGGAGCCGGAGTCACCGTCTTCCTCGTGGATTCGGGAATGCGCTTCTCGCACACCGAGTTCTCGGGTCGTGCGACCAGCGGGTGGGACTTCGTGGACGGCGACGCGGATGCCTCCGACTGCGCCGGGCACGGCACCCACGTCGCAGGCACCATCGGGGGTGAGACCTACGGCGTCGCGAAGGACGTCGCCTTCGTCTCCCTCCGGGTCTGGGGGTGCAACAACAGCGGCTGGATGAGCGACATGATCGCCGCCCTGGACTGGGCCGTCGCCAACAAGCCCACGGGTCCCTCCGTGGTGAACATGAGTGGCGGAGGAGGCGCGTACAGCCTCATGAACGAGGCGGTCGTGCGGACCGTAGCGGCAGGCATCCCAGTCGTCGTCGCCGGAATGAACAGCAACGCCGACGCCTGCTCCGTGAGTCCGGCCAGTGCTCCCTCGGCCATCAGTGTCGGCGCGGTCGACCCCGTCGATCAACGGGCCTCCTTCTCTAACTACGGGAGCTGCATCGACCTCTTCGCCCCCGGCGTGAACACGATCTCGTCGACGATGGATTCCGACAACTCCAGCGGACCGATGAGCGGCACGTCCATGGCCACGCCGCACGTCGCCGGCATCGTCGCCCGCTATCAGGAGGCGAACCCGACCGCGACGGTCGCTCAGATCACCTCCGCCGTTCTCGGAGCGGCGACTCCCGATGTCGTGATCGACCCGGTCGGCTCACCCAACCTCCTCGCCTACGCAGCGCCGCCGGTCCCCGTCGTCGACAAGCCGCTCTCCGGGCAGACGCCCACGATCTCCGGATCCGCTCAGGTCGGCAAGCCGCTGACGGCGACGGCGGGCACCTGGTCGCCGCAGCCCGTGGCCCTCTCCTACCAGTGGAAGCGCGACGGCTCGGTCCTGCAGGGAGCGACCGGCGCGAGCTACACCCCCGTCGCCGCGGACGCGGGAACCACGTTGACAGTCACCGTGACCGGCACGAAGACGGGGTACACCACGCTCTCGAAGTCCAGCGCAGGAGTGGTCGTGACCTCGGGTCTGCAGACGCTCATGCCGACGCCGACGATCACCGGCAGCACCACCGTCGGGTCGACGCTCACCGCCAACCCCGGCACCTGGGACTCCGGCGTGACGCTGAGCTACCAGTGGAAGAAGAACGGCGGCACCTACATCTCCGGCGCCACCGCGAAGACCTACGTCCTCAAGGCCAGTGACGCGGGAGCGACGCTGACGGCCTCTGTGACCAGCACGAAGCCGGGCTTCTCGCCCGCCACCAAGACCAGCGCGACGACGGCCGCCGTCACCAACGGCACCGTCCTCACGGGGCCGACGCCGACGATCACCGGCACCCCGACCGTCGGGCAGAAGCTCACCGCAGTCCCCGGCACCTGGGCTCCCGCCCCTGTCGCGCTGGCGTACCAGTGGAAGCGCGGAGGCGTCGCGATCAGCGGAGCCACCGCCTCCAGCTACACGCTCGTCGCCGCCGATGCGGACACCGCGATCACGGTGAGTGTCACCGGAACCAAGACCGGGTACGCCGCGCTCACGAAGACCAGCGCCGCGACCACGGTGAAGGCCGCGCTGCAGACCGCGATGCCCGTCCCGACCATCACCGGCACCAAGACGGTCGGCGCCACTCTCACCGCGAACCCCGGCACCTGGGACGCCGGCACGACGCTGACCTACCAGTGGAAGAAGAACGGCGGCACCTACATCTCCGGCGCCACCGCGAAGACGTACGTGCTCAAGGCCTCGGACGCCGGCGCGACGCTCACCGTCTCGGTGACGTCGACGAAGCCGGGCTTCTCCCCCGCGACCAAGACGAGCGCCACCACCAGCGCGATCGCCAAGGGCACGCTCACCGGAGCGACCCCGACGATCACGGGAACCGCCAAGGTCGGGCAGATCCTCACCGCGAAGCCCGGCACCTGGGCACCGGCCCCGGTCACCCTGACCTACCAGTGGTACCGCGGCACGACCGCCGTCTCCGGAGCCACGTCAGCGACCTACAAGCTCGCCACCGCGGACAAGGCCGGCTCGATCACGGTCAAGGTCACCGGCACCAAGACCGGTTACACGACGCTCACCAAGACCAGCACGGCCGTCAAGCCGAGCTGACCCGGCGAACCCCACTTCCAAGGAGCCCCAGCGTGTCGCACCTCCCCCGCGCCCTTGCCGTCCTGGCGTCACTCGCCCTCGCGCTCGGCGCCGCAGTCGTCCCGGCGGTCCCGGCGGCCGCTCAGGACCTCGCCGACCCGGGCTCCCGCGCCGCCGTCGAACACGATGCACCACCGCCGCAGCGATCGGTCCCGACCCCCTCCGCGGCGCGGGCCGTCGCCGCGCCTCCCGCGAATGACGCCCTCGCTGCGGCGACGGTGATCGCCTCGGTCCCGTTCAGCACGACGACGGCCCCGTACTACGGAGCGACTCTCGAACCCGACGAGCCCGTCGTCTGCCGGACGACCGACGGCGACCACACGGACTACGAGACCGCCGCGACGGGATCGGTCTGGTTCTCCTACACCGCGACCGCCCGGCAGACCCTCACCATCGGGGGTGACGTCGGCGGGAAGTACACCCTCGTCAATGCGTATCCCACAGCCCCGATGTCGGAGCTCTCCCGGGTGAGCTGCGCGGAAACCGAGTTCCGCGACGTCAATCACCTCCAGGTCGAGGCCGGAAGGACGTACTACTTCCAGGTCGGACTCGGCTTCGGCGACTACTCCGGCGAGTACTCACCGGCCACCCCGGAGGACCGCGTGCGGCTGACCATCACTCCCAGCGCTCCGGTCGCCGGTACGACGACGGCTTCAGCCGTGCCGGTCACGTCGCTCCCGGCGGCGATCGCCGGCTCGAACACCCGTGTCGACTTCAACTGGTACTACCCGTACGACGCCTGCAGCGATGCCGAAGCGCTGCGCGGGACCGTCTGGTACCGCTTCCGGGCCGCAGCGGACCAGACCGTCCAGGTCGATCTCCGCGAGAGCTACGTCGGTGCAGCTTTCGCGGTCTACGAATCCGATGGAACGAATCCCTCCTTCGAGGTCACCTGCGTCTCGAGCGGATCGGTCGACGGGCCCACCTCGGAGCCACTGGCGACCTTCACAGCACGACGCGGAGTGACCTATTTCATCCAGGTGGCGAGTGCGACCTCGCAGAAGGGCGACTGGGTCCTCCGACTGAGCGACCCGACCGCTCTCACGGCAGGCACCCCGACATTCAGCGGGAACCTCGTCGTCGGACAGGGAGTGACCGCGAATCCGGGGGCGTGGGGTCCTCAGCCGCTGACTCTCGCCTACCAGTGGAACCGCAATGGAACTCCGATCGCGGGGGCGACCAGTGCCTACTACGTGCCGAAGGCGGAGGACGCGGGGAAAGCACTGACGGTGACCGTGACCGGATCGAAGGCCGGCTACACGTCGACATCGCGGACGAGCGCGGCATCGACTGTTGCAAGCGGTGCACTCATCCAGACGCCCACGCCGACGGTCTCGGGAACCGCGACCGCCGGCTCGACACTCACCGCCGCCCCGGGCACCTGGGACAGCGGTGTGGTCCTGAGCTATCAGTGGAAGAGGAACGGCACCACGGCGATCACCGGCGCCACCGCGAAGACCTACGTGATCCAGTCGGCGGACGCCGGGGCCGGCCTCTCCGTTTCGGTCACGGGGACGAAGCCCGGGTACACGGTGGTCACGAAGACCAGCGCCGCGGTCTCCGTGAAGGCGGCATTGCAGACACTCATGCCGACGCCCACCATCACCGGCACGAAGACCGTCGGAGCGACGCTCACGGCGAATGCCGGGACCTGGGACGCGGGCACGACGCTGACGTACCAGTGGAAGAAGAACGGCGGCACCTACATCTCCGGCGCCACCGCGAAGACCTACGTGCTCAAGGCCTCGGACGCCGGCGCGACGATCACCGTCTCCGTCACCTCTACGAAGCCCGGCTACTCGCCCGCCACGAAGACGAGCGCGACGACCGCCGCGGTCGCCAAGGGCACGCTCGCAGGACCCGTTCCCACGATCACCGGAACGGCGAAGGTCGGGCAGACACTCACCGCGAAGCCCGGCACGTGGGCGCCCGCCCCGGTCGCCCTGACCTATCAGTGGTACCGCGGCAGCACTGCGATCTCCGGAGCCACCACCGCGACCTACAAGCTCGCCACCGCCGATAAGGCCGGCTCGATCACCGTCAAGGTCACCGGCACCAAGACCGGTTACACGACGCTCACCAAGACCAGCACGGCCGTCAAGCCGAGCTGACCCCGACCGATGGTCGCTCGAGTCGCGCGACCCCTCGGCCGAGTAGTTCTCCCGGCTGAGTAATTCTCTCTACACCGCCCCGAACGGGTGGTACCTGCTGCCTGTGAATCTCATCACACTGAGGAGCCTTCTCGACGAACGTGGTTCTGCCGCGCTCGGGTCCCGCAGGCGCAGCACTGCCACCCGATCGCCGCTCGCCCTGGAGTCGTCATGCCCGAACCCCGTCCCGCCCGCGCGCGGGTCCTCGCCCTCGCCACCGCCCTCGCGGTCGGCTTCGGGCTGCTCGTCGCTCCGGCGGCTGTGGCGGCGGAAGCTGCACCGTCGGCTGCGCCGGTCTCGAAGACCTCCGGCCAGTGGCACACGGACGAGTCGGCTGCTCGCCAGGCCGCTCCGCAGGCAGTGGAGCCCCGGGCTCTGGTCGCTGCGACCCCGCCCGTGAACGACCTGCGCGAGAACGCGACCGTCGTTTCGAGCCTGCCGTACGCGATCTACGACGCGCCTTACGCAGGAGCGACCCTGTCCGACGGTGAGCCTTCAGCGTGCCGGACGACTGACCCTGACTACACCGAGTACTTCGAGGGGGGCAACGGATCCATCTGGTTCGCTTACACGTCCACGAAGAGGCAGACACTGACGTTCAGCGGAACCTCGCCCGGAAGCACTGCGGTCATCAACGCATACGCTGACGGTCCGATCACCGATGCCACGCGGATCAGCTGCGTTCAGGACGAGTACCGCGAACAGAACTTCGTCCAGGCGGAAGCCGGACGGACCTACTACTTCCAGGTCAGCTCCGACTACTCGACCTCCGCGACGACCGGCTTCGCGCAGTTCTTCCTTTCCGCGAGTGCAGCCATCCCGAACACGACCTACTCGTCGGCGTCCGTGATCGCGAGCATCCCTGCCACCATCCAGGGGTCGACCTTGAAGATCGACAGCAACTGGTACGAGCCCTACGCGGGTTGCGACTACAACCCCTTCATGGGTTCCGTCTGGTACAAGTTCCGCGCATCCGCCACCGGAAGCGTCGCAGCGGACCTCGGCGACAGCTTCTCTCCCGTGAATCTCGGGGTCTACGAGTCCGACGGCGTCACTCCTGGCGCCATGCTCGCCTGCCCGTATCAGTACACCGAGACGGGCAGCACGGGCGAGTCCGACTACTCCTTCGACCGGGCCAACACGAGCTTCGCCGTGCAGGCGGGGAAGACCTACTTCCTCCAGGTGTCCAACTTCGACTTCTACGAGGGCGACTTCGTGCTGACGCTCGCGAACGTCGGCACCCTCACTTCCGCGACGCCGACCATCAGCGGGTCCGGAGCCGTCGGCGACACGCTGACCGCCGTGCCCGGCACGTGGGGTCCGCAGCCGGTGACCCTGGCTTACCAGTGGCTGAACAACGGCTCTCCGATCGACGGAGCGACCGGACCGCAGTACCTCGTCACCGACTCCGACTACTACCGCGGCTCGATCACCGTGCAGGTCACCGGTACCAAGGCCGGCTACGCGACGGCCTCGCGCACCAGCGCCGCCGTCACTGTCACCGCGGGGTCGCTGACCAACTCGGTGCCGACCGTGACCGGGTCCGCTGCGATCGGCGGGATGCTCACCGCGAACCCCGGCAACTGGGGCCCCGAGCCCGTCAACCTGGCGTACCAGTGGAAACGCAACGGCACCGCTATCGCGGGCGCGACGGGGAGCAGCTACGTCGTCACCTCCGCCGACTCCGGCACCGCGCTGACCGTCAGCGTCACCGGCACGAAGTACGGGTACACGACTGCGACCCGCACGAGCTCGGCCACCCAGGTCGGGCTGCCGCTGCAGACGCTCATGCCGACGCCCACGATCACCGGCAGCACCACCGTCGGGTCGACGCTGACCGCGAATCCGGGTACCTGGGACTCCGGCGTGACGCTGAGCTACCAGTGGAAGAAGAACGGCGGCACGTACATCTCCGGGGCCACCGCGAAGACCTACGTCCTCAAGGCCTCCGATGCCGGAGCGACGCTGACCGTGAGCGTCACCGGCACCAAGACCGGCTACTCCCCCGCGACCAAGACCAGTGCGACGACGGCCGCCGTCACCAACGGCGCGGTCATCACGGGAGCGACGCCGACCATCACCGGCACCGCGACCGTCGGGCAGAAGCTGACCGCCGTCCCCGGCACCTGGACGCCCTCGCCCGTGACCCTCGCGTACCAGTGGCAGCGCAACGGCACCGCGATCAGCGGCGCCACCGCGAGCACGTACACGCTCGTCGCTGCCGACGCGGGAGCGTCGATCACCGTCGCCGTGACCGGCACCAAGTCCGGCTACACCGCGGTCACCAAGACCAGCACCGCGGTCACCGTGAAGGCGGCGCTGCAGACGCTCATGCCGACGCCGACGATCACCGGGACGACGAAGGTCGGCTCGACCCTCACCGCCAGCCCCGGCACCTGGGACGCGGGCACCACGCTGACCTACCAGTGGAAGAAGAACAACGGCGTCTACATCTCCGGCGCCACGTCGAAGACCTACGTGCTCAAGGCCTCGGACGCCGGCGCCACGATCACCGTGAGCGTCACCTCCACGAAGACCGGCTACTCCCCCGCCACCAAGACCAGCGCCACCACCGCGCTCGTCACCGGCGGCGTCCTCACCGGCGCGACCCCGACGATCACCGGGACCGCGAAGGTCGGCCAGACCCTCACCGCGGTGCCCGGGACCTGGTCGCCCGCGCCCGTCACGCTGAGCTACCAGTGGAAGCGCGGCGGCACGGCGATCTCGGGCGCGACGTCGGCGACCTACAAGGCGGTGTCGGCGGACGCGGGCAAGGCGGTCACGGTGACGGTCACCGGCACGAAGGCGGGCTACACGACGCTGAGCAGGACGAGCGCGGCCAAGACCGTCGTCAAGTGAGCACCGTCGCGAAGTAACCCCCCGGACACCTGAGGGGGGCGCGGGCGTGCGAGGCTTGATGGTCGCCGCCCGCCCCTCCTCCCTCAGGACACCGTGAACACCCCTCCGCGCACCAGCTCCAGCACCCGCACGACCTCCCCCGCCGCCTTCCCCTGGATCGGCCTGCTCACGCTCGCCGGCGCCGTCTTCGTGTCGGTGACCAGCGAGTTCCTGCCGACCGGCCTCATCCCGGACATGTCACGGGACCTCGGCGTGAGCATCCCGCTGACCGGTCAGCTGGTGACGATCTTCGCGGCGACTGTCGTCATCGCGACGACGCCGCTGACGCTGGTGACGCAGCGGTTCTCGCGGAAGAGCCTGCTCCTCGTCGCGCTGTGCACGATCGCGGTCGCGAACGTGCTGGCCGCGCTCGCGCCGACGTTCGCGCTGCTGGTCGGCGCGCGCATCCTCGGCGGACTCGCGCACGGACTGTTCTGGGCGATCGTCGCCGCCTACTCGGCGCACCTCGTCGCTCCGGAGCACCTCGGCCGGGCGACCGCGATCACGGCCGGCGGCGGCTCGGCGGCCTTCGTCCTCGGCGTGCCGGTGGGCACCGCGCTCGGCCACGCGTTCGGCTGGCGTCCGACGTTCGCGATCCTCGGCGCGATCGTGCTGCTGCTGGCGCTGCTCGTCGTGAAGTTCCTGCCGGCGGTCGATCACAGCATCCCGCTGCGCACCGGCGAGATCCGGCTGCCCGCCCGCAAGGACCGCAGCCTGCCGCGCATCATCGGCGTCTGCGTGGTCATCCTGCTGGTGCTGATCGGCCAGAACACGCTCTCGACCTACGTCACGCCGTGGCTCGAGAACGCGTCGTTCTCCCCCGACAGCGTCCCGCTCCTCCTCTTCGCGTTCGGCGGCGCGGGCGCGGTGGGCCTCGTGCTCGCCGGCTTCGCGACCGACCGCTTCCCGCGCTCCGGCTTCGTGGTCGCGGCGATCGCCGTGGTGCTCGCGCTGGTCGCGCTCGGCCTGGCCGCCGGCTCGCAGGCCACGGTCGCGATCGTCGTCGCGGCGATCGTCTGGAACATCGCGTTCGGCGGCATCCCGGCGATGCTGCAGACGCGGATGCTGCGCACCTCCTCGTTCCAGCTGCGCAGCCTCGCCGCGGCGCTGCAGACGACCGCGTTCAACATCGGCATCGGCGGCGGCGCGATCGTCGGCGGGCTGACCATCGACCTGAGCGGACTCGACCTGCTGCCGTGGGTGGCGATCGTGATGATCGCGGTCGGGCTCGTGGTGAGCCTGATCGTGGAGGCGCGCTCGTCGGCGGCGGTGCGGCGCGAGCAGGCCGCGGGAGTCCGCTAGGGCGAGGCGTCTCCTCCCCGCGGACGACGACCTGCCCGACGAGTGCGGGATAGCGTGAAGCGCATGAGTCAGAGCACGATCCCCGTTCCCGGGCAGCCGTACTACGGTGCTCCTCCGCTCGCCGCGATCCGGCGCTTCTTCTCGCAGTACGCGCGCTTCCGCGGCAGGGCGAGCCGCGCGGAGTACTGGTGGATCATCCTCGCCGGGACCCTGCTGAACCTCGCGCTGCAGCTGATCGACGGCTCGGAGCCGGGGCTGCAGCTGTCGTTCACGCCGTTCCGCTCGGGCGAGCTGGACTTCGCGGCGCCGTGGGTCGCCGTGCTGGCCGGGGCGATCGCGCTCGGCACGCTGGTGCCCTCGCTCGCGCTGATCTGGCGGCGGCTGCACGACGTGAACCGCAGCGGGATGTGGATCTTCGCGCTGTTCATCCCCGTCGCGGGCGCGGTGTTCCTGCTGATCCTGTTCGTGCTGCCGCCGCGGCCGGAGGGGATGCGCTTCGACTGATGCTCGCGGTGTCGCTCGCGCCCTCTACGGTGAGGGCGTGACTGCGCGCAGCAACGACTTCGACGCCCTGCGGCTGGTCGCCGCGCTGATGGTCGTCGTCGGGCACGGTGCCGTGCTGCTCGGCGAGCCGGCGCCGCGGCTGCTCGGGCTGCCCGTGCACTCGCTCGGCGTCTCGGTGTTCTTCTGCGTCAGCGGGTTCCTGATCGCGGGGAGCATGGAGCGCGCGCCGAGCGCGGGGCGCTTCCTCTGGCACCGGGTGCTGCGGATCTTCCCGGCGCTGATCGTCGTGGTCGCGGTGAGCATGCTCGTGCTCGGGCCGCTGGTGTCGTCGCTGCCGGCCGGGGCGTACTTCTCCTCGCCGCAGACCTGGGCCTACGCGCTCAACGTGCCGCTGCTGGCGCAGTACGAGCTGCCGGGCGTCTTCGACTCGGCGGTGCACGCGCGGCCGGCGGTGAACGGCTCGCTCTGGACGCTCGGGGTGGAGTTCTGCTGCTACCTCGGGGTGCTGGCGCTGCGGTGGGTGCCGGGGCGGGGGCGGGCTCGCGGGGTGCTCGCGGTGCTGGCGCTCGTGGGGCTCGCGGTGGTGACGGAGCTGGGCGGAGCGCTCGGGTCCTCCGCGGAGCTGTGCGCGTTCTTCGCGGCGGCCGCGGCGGTGCGGCTGCTGGCGCCGGCCGCGTGGCTGCGCTGGCCGGCCGGCGTCCTGGCGCTCGCGGTGCTGCTCCTCGCGCCCGGGACTCCGCTGCAGCAGGTCGCGCTCTGGATCGCGCTGCCGGTGCTCGTGATCGTGGTGGGCACCGGATCGCTGCCGGTGCTGCGGCGGGCGGCGCGGTTCGGCGACTTCTCCTACGGGCTGTACCTGTGGAGCTATCCGGTGCAGCAGCTCGTGCTGGAGGTGCTGGGGCGGCTGCCGATGACGGCGGACCTGGCGCTCGTCGTGGCGGTGACGCTCCTGCTCGCGGTGGCCTCGTGGTGGCTGGTCGAGCGGCCGGCGCTGCGGTGGAAGGACCTGCGGCGGAAGGACCTGCGGCGGAAGGACGCGTCGCTACGCTGGGGCACCGTGACCGGAACGGATCCCCGATGAGCGCGCTGCTCGGGCTGCACCACGTCGCGATCATCGTCAGCGACTACGAGCGCGCCAAGCGGTTCTACCTCGACGTGCTCGGCTTCCGCCTCGACTCGGAGGTGCTGCGCGAGGAGCGCGGATCCTGGATGGCGAACCTCAGCCTGAACGGGGAGTACCTGCTCGAGCTGTTCACCTTCCCGTCGTCGCCCGAGCGGGTGTCCGATCCGGAGGCGCTGGGGCTGCGGCACCTCGCCCTCGCCGCGGCGGACCCGGCGGCGGTGCGGTCCGACTTCGTCCGACGCGGGGTCGTGTGCGAGCCCCTGCGCACGGACCCGCACACCGAGCGGGCGATGTTCTTCCTCCGCGACCCGGACGGACTGCCGGTCGAGATCCACGGCGTCTGAGCCGCCAGCCGGAGAACCGGAGAACCGGAGCAGCGACGCTCAGCGCGGCGCGGCGCTGCTCCCCCGCGCGACGAGAGTGGGCGCGATCAGGGGCAGCGGCTCGACCGCCTCGCCGCGCATCAGCGCGAACACCCGGTCGACGGCGAGCTGGCCGACCTCGGCGAAGTCGAGGTGCACCGTCGAGAGGCTGGGCCGGTAGTAGCCCGCCTCGGGGACGTCGTCGAAGCCGACCACGCTGCGGTCCGCGGGAACGCGGATCCCGTGGTCGTCGAACGCCTTGATCACGCCGAGCGCGAAGGGATCGTTGGCGGCGAAGACCGCGGTGACGTCGGGATCGGCGGCGAGCTCGACGCCGGCCCGGTAGCCCTCGGCGACGCTCCAGTCCGTCGTCCGGAGCACGGGGCGCGCCACGCGACGGGCGAGCGCGAGCTCGGTCGACCAGCCGCGCTCCCGGGCCTCGGAGGCCATCCAGCCCTCCGGTCCGCCGACGTGGGCGACGGTCTCGTGCCCGAGCTCGAGCAGGTGCCGGACGGCGAGCTGCGCGCCGTGCACCTCGTCGATCGAGACGCTGGACGCGCCGGGGGCGGAGCCCTGCTCGAACGTGACGATGGGGACGCGGGAGTCGAGCCCCCGGAGCGTCTCGACCGCGCTCCCCAGCGGGACCAGGACGATGATGCCGTCGACCTCGTCGGCGGTCAGCTCGTCGAGGGCGTGGCGGATGCTCGAGCGGCCGACGTCGCCGAGCGTGATCAGCCGCGTGGAGTAGCCGTTCCGCCTCGCCTGCTCCGAGATGCCGTAGAGCGCGACGGACGGGCCGTGCACCGAGAGCGAGTAGCTGACGACGCCGATGTTCATCGTCCGGTTGCTCGCCAGGGCGGCCGCGGCGGTGTTGCGACGGTAGCGCAGCTGCGCGATCGCCTTCTCGGTCCGCTCGCGGATCTCGGGCGACACGTTCGGCGCGCCGTTGATCACCCGCGAGACGGTCTGCTGGGAGACCCCGGCGAGCGCGGCGACGTCGACCATCCGCGGGCCGTGCGCCCGCGAGGAGACCCGGCTCACGCCGTGGCCCGGCCGGCGGGAGGGGGCGGCGATCCGGTCGAGGGCATACCCGATTATGACCTGCGCCGGACCGCCGTCCGGTCTCGCGCCCCGCCCGTCCTAGGGCCGGCGGTAGCGCAGCACCGCGGGGTGGCGCTCGTAGGGCCACTCGGCCTCGGGCACCATGTACTGCGTGGTGGTGTAGCTGCCGTCCATCGTCGACTTCAGGGTCGGCGGGCCGTCGAAGCCGATGACGCCCCAGCCCACCCGGTTCTCGTTCCCGCCGTAGACCGGGTCGCCGTAGAAGCCCTGCCGGGTGTTCAGCACGAGCAGCGGGAAGAACTCGAGGAAGTCCTCGTTGACCGGCTGGTTGCCGGCCGGCGCTCCTCCGCTGCCCTGGCCGTCGGACTCCGCGAAGAGGAAGCGCGCCGGCTTCTCCTCCCGCGAGAGCGCGACGAGCACCGCGTCCTGCTGCTCGTCGTCCAGCTCGACGAACGGCCGCCCGTGCGCCTCGGTGGCCAGGCGGTCGAGCTCGACGACGCCCTCGCGGTAGAAGGTGCGGCGGCTGTCGATCCGCTCCTGCCAGGCCTGCTCCTCGAGCCCCTCCATCCGGAGCCAGCCGATGCCGTCCGCCGCGGGGAAGACGAACCGCGTGCCCGAGAGCATGCGGTCGATGAACCGCACGACCTTCGCCTCTCGCGCGCCCGGATGGTGGTCGGTCGGGATGATCCGGGCCGTCGCGGCCTCGATGGTGTCCCACTCGTGCTGGTCGAAGAACAGCGGCCCGTCGACGTCTCGCGTCGAGACGGGAACGGTCACCCACTCTGCCTGTCCCATGATGATGTCCTCTCTTGCCGGTTCGTGATGATGTGGTGCGCGGTGCCGCGCGCGGGCTCAGTCGTCCGACGACCAGCCGCGGGAGTCGACCGCGATGATGCGGTCGCTGCAGCGCCAGGCGTTCGCCATGATCGTCAGCGCCGGGTTGATGCCGGTCGCCGTCGGGAAGAAGCTCGCGTCGAAGACGTAGAGGTTCGGCACCTCGTGCGAGCGGCACCAGCGGTCGACGACGGAGGTGGCGGGGTCGTTCCCCATCCGCACCGTGCCGAGCTCGTGCGAGGTGTTGCCGGTGATGCGCTCCATGTTCACGGGCACGACCTTCGCGGCACCGGCCGCATCGAGGATCTCGCCGTTCTTCGCGACCTGCCACTTCTCCTGCGCGAAGTCGTTCGGGTGCGGGGTGTGGGTGATCCGGGCGACCGGGAGGCCCCAGGCGTCCTTCACCGTCGGGTCGAGGTCGACCCGGTTGCTCTCGCGCGGGAGGTCGTGCAGGAGGATCCCGATCTTCATCGAGTGGTTGAACAGCTCCCGGTCCGCGTCCTTGGCGGCCTGGCCCCAGCTCGGGCGGCCGGGGAAGCTCCAGTTGACCGGGTGGCCGATCATCGAGGGGAAGATCAGCGAGCCGAGGATGTGGCCGCGGCTGGCGTCGGTCTCGTAGAAGTCGAACGAGCACAGGCTCATGTAGTGGCCGGCCCAGCCGTAGAGCGGGTCGCTCACCTCGCGGTCGAAGAGCCCGACGGAGAACGAGTACTGGTGGAAGGTGGCGTTCCTCCCCACCTGACCGCTGCCGTTCGCGAGCCCGTCGGGGAACAGCGCGGACTTCGACATCAGCAGCAGACGCGGCGTCTCGATGCCGCCGCCGGCGACGATCACCGCCTTCGCCTTCTGCACGAACTCGTTGCCGTCCTCGTCCTGGTAGCGCACGCCGGTGGCCCGGCCGTCCGGGCCGACCAGGATCTCGCTGACGTAGCAGTCGGGACGCAGATCGTAGAGGCCGGTCGCGACGGCGTCCGGGATGAAGTTGATCAGCGTGGACGACTTGCCGGTGCCCGGGTCCGGGTACTGCTGCCAGAACCCGTTCTCGCTGAACGGCTGCCGGCCGCGGTAGGGCTCGGTGACCATGCCCTGCGGCATCGGGAAGGTCGAGTGGCCGAGACGGTCCATCGCCGTGGCGAAGGTGCGGCCGATCTGGCTGAGCGGCGAGGGCTTGGTGGGGTAGCCCTTCGAGCGGCGGCCCTCCCAGCGGTTCGCGCCGGCGAGGCCGGAGGTGCCGAACTCCCACTCCACCCGGGTGTAGTACGGCTCGAGCTCGTCGTAGCTGATCGGCCAGTCGACCAGGCTCGCGCCCTCGACGTCGCCGTGCAGCGAGCGGAGCTTGAAGTCGGACTCGGTCATGCGCGGGACCATGCCGCCCCAGTGCGTGGTGCCGCCGCCGACGACCTGCGGGGTGGCGGAGAAGTTGGTGACGACCGCCTCCTCGCTCTCGTTCTGGCGGTACGTGCGGGGCTTGAGCTTCGGGTCCTGCCAGATGAAGTTGCGGTTGAGGTACTTCAGCTCGTCTCCGGAGGCGTGCTCGGGCTTCAGCCAGGGGCCGCGCTCGAGGCCGACGACGCGCAGCCCGGCCTCGGTGAGGACCTTCGCGGCGGTCGCGCCGCCCGCTCCGGCGCCGACGATGACGACGTCCACGGGCTCGGGGTTCTTGATGCTGGTCATGCGGGTGTTCCTTTCGTGTCGAGGACCGCGCGGGCCGGGGACCGCGGGATCACTTCTCGAGGCCGTCGCGGCCGACCGCGGCGAGCGGGAGCAGGGCGTCCCAGAGCTCCTGCGGGATCGGGGTCTCGGCGAGGTCGAGGGTCTGCTGGATCCGGTCGGGCTCGGACATGCCGACGATGGTCGAGGCGACGCGCGGGTCGCGGGTGGAGAACTGCAGCGCGGCGGCCGCGAGCGGCACGCCGAAGTCGGCGCAGAGCCGCTCCATCTCGAGCACGCGCGCGAGGGTGCGATCGCCGACGGGCGCGTAGCAGTAGCGCGGGACGGCGCGCGGGCCCTTCACGAGCATGCCGCCGCCGAAGGGCGCGGCGTTGACGAACGCGACGCCGCGCTCGTGCGCGTCCTCGATCAGCGGCACCGCGGTCTGCTCGACGAGGGTGTAGCGGTTGTGGCTGATCACCGCGTCGAAGGCGCCGGTGGCGAGGTACTGCAGCTCGAGATCGATCGGTCCGCCGGCGACGCCGAGGTAGCGGATGACGCCCTCGTCGCGCAGCCGGAGCAGCGCCTCGAGCGGGCCGCCGGGAGCGGTCCCCTCCTCGAAGGTGATCTTCTCGGGGTCGTGCAGGTAGACGAGCGGCAGGACGTCGAGGCCGAGGCGCTCCCGGCTCTCCTCCACGGAGCGGCGCACGCGGTCGCCCGAGAAGTCGCTCGAGCCCGGCAGCGGGTCGACCTTCGTCGCGACGACGACGCCGTCGGGGACTCCGCCGTTCTCGCGGATCGCGGAGCCGATGCGGCGCTCGCTGTCGCCGCCGCCGTACTCGTTCGAGGTGTCGATGAAGGTGAAGGGCCCCTCGAAGACGCGGCGGATCGTCGCGACGGCGACGTCGGTGCTCACCTCGTAGCCGTACTGGGCGGGGAAGCTGCCGAGCGCGCTGGTGCCGACGCAGACGCCCGAGACGGCGAGGTCGGTGCGGCCGAACGCGCGCACGGCGGCTCCGGTGCTGTCGATGGTCATGGTGGTTCCTTCTCTCGAGAGGCCTGGTCAGGGGGGTGGTCGATGGCTGGAGCGGGGCGCCGCGGTGCTGGCGCGCGGCACGAGGTCGGCGCCCACGGCGGGGATGGTGACGTGCTGGACGTCGTCGGCGCCCATCAGGGCGAGGATGCGGTCGACGGCGAGGCGGCCGACCGCCTCGAAGTCGAAGCGGACGGTGCTGAGGCCGGGGCGGAAGTAGCGGGCCTCGGGGATGTCGTCGAAGCCGACGACGCTGACGTCGGCGGGGACCCGGAGGCCCGCGTCGGCGAACGCGGCGAGCAGGCCGAGCGCCATCTGGTCGTTCGCGGCGTAGACCGCCGTGAGGTCGGGGTCGGCCGCCAGCTCGGCGCCGGCGCGGTAGCCGGAGCAGGTGGACCAGTCGCCGGCGAGGGCGGGGCGCAGCACCCGGCCGGCCGTGCCGAGCGCCGAGGTCCAGCCGCGGATCCGCGCCTCAGTGGCCAGCCAGCCGGCGGGTCCGGCGAGGTGGTGCACCGTGCGGTGGCCGAGCCCCAGCAGGTGCTCGGTCGCCAGCCGCGCCCCCGCCTCCTCGTCCGTCACGACGGTCGAGCCGGAGGGGACGCCGCCCGGCTCGAAGGCGACCAGCGGCACCGCCGCGTCGAAGCCCTGGACGGCGTGCACCGCCGAGGTCAGCGGCGCGAGGACCACGATCCCGTCGACGAGATCGGCGACGAGGTGATCGAGTGCGGAGCGCATGCTCGAGCGGTCGACCGCTCCGAGCGTGACCAGGTTGGTGGCGTAGCCGGAGCGGCGGGCCTCGTCCGCGATGCCGGTGAGGGCGACGGACGGACCGTACTGCGCCAGGCCGAAGCTGACGATGCCGATGTTCATCGACCGCCGGTTGGCGAGGGCCCGCGCGGCCGGATTCGGGCGGTAGCGCAGCTGGGCGATCGCCCGCTCCACCCGCTCGCGGACATCGGCGGCCACGTTGTCCGAGCCGTTGACGACGCGGGACACCGTCTGCTGCGAGACCCCGGCCAGACGCGCGACGTCGACCATCCGCGCCCCGCGGGCGCCCCCCGGCCCCGCCGCGCCCCTGGCCACGCGGGTCAGGCCGTCCGGGCGGCGCGGCGGCGGGGGGCGTGCTTCCCGACGAACGCGCCGATCCTGGCGACTCCGCCGGCGCTGGAGAGGAAGACCGCGAGGATGATCACCCCGCCCTTGATCACCAGCTGGGGCTCGGACGAGATCCCGACCAGATTCATGATGTTGATGATCGTCGCGAGGACGAACACCCCGATCACGGCGCTGATCGGATCGCCCTTGCCGCCCATCAGGGAGGCGCCGCCCACGACCACCGCCGCGATGGCGTCCAGCTCGTAGCCGACTCCGATCAGCGAGGAGCCCTGCCGGAGCTGCGCGGCGGCGATGAGCCCGGCGAGCCCGGCCAGGAGTCCCGACAGCGTGTAGGTGATGATCAGGTTGCGGGCGACGGGCAGGCCCGACAGTCTCGCCGCCTCCGGGTTGCCGCCGATCGCGTAGAGCGAGCGGCCGAACGTGGTGAAGCGGGCGACGAGTCCGGCGAGGATCGCGACGACCACGAAGATCAGCACGGGGCTGCGGACCCCGAGCACCTCGGCGCGGGAGAACTCGTCGATGAAGCGCTCGTCCAGGATCTGGATCAGGCTCGTCGACTGGATGATGTAGCTGAAGCCCTTGATCGCGCTCATCGTCGCGAGGGTCGCGATGAACGGCGGGATGCGCAGCCAGACGATCAGCAGGCCGTTGATCAGACCCGCTCCGGCGCAGCACAGCAGGGTGACCGCGGCCGAGGCCTCGGCCGACAGCCCGGACTGCAGGGTCAGCGCGACGACGACGGTCGAGAGAGCCAGCGTGGAGCCGACGGACAGGTCGATGCCGCCCGTGAGGACCACGAAGAACTGCCCGACCGCGAGGACGGCGACGATCGAGGCCGCCGCGATGACGTTCTCGGCGTTGCGCAGGGTGAGGAAGTCGGCGGAGACGTAGTAGCCCGCGATGATGATCGCGATCAGCACGAGCACGAGGTAGCTCTTGGGCAGGACGCGGCGGGCGAGGGCGCCCGCCGCGGACGTCGGCCGCTGCGTCACCGCCGCGAAGGAGGAGGTGTCCGGTCGCCGCGAGGCGGGCGGCCGGTCGAGGGTGTTCTTCGGCATGGTGTTCTCGTCCTTGAGGTCGGGGGGGGCCGGCAGCGCCGGCGGGAGGGAGAGTCGCGGATCGCCCGTCAGGCGAGGCGCTCGAGGAGCGTGGTGCCGCTCGGATCGATGTCGTCGTGGTCGAACTCCGCGACGACGCGGCCGCCGGCCATGACGAGGACGCGGTCGCACATCATCGCCTCGGAGATCTCCGAGCTCGCGAGGATCACGGTGCCGCCGGAGTCGGCGAAGGCGCGCAGGAGCTCGTACATGTCCTCCTTGGCGCCCACGTCGACACCGCGGGTCGGCTCGTCGCAGACCAGCAGCGTGGAGGAGCGGACCAGCCAGCGGGCGAGGATGCCCTTCTGCTGCGTGCCGCCGCTCAGGGTCCTCATCGGCTGGTCGACGCCGGAGACCTTCATCCCGAGCCGCTCGATCATCTCGAGCGCGACCCGGCGCTCGCGCCGGATGTCGAGCACCGAGAAGCGGCTGAACATCGGCATGCTCGCGAGGGTGATGTTCGCGGCGACGCCGAGCTCGGGCACGAAGCCCTGGGCCTTCCGGTCCTGCGGCAGCAGGCCGATCCCGCGGCGGATCGCGTCCCGCGGCGAGGAGAAGGCCACCTTCTGGCCGGCCACGCGCATCCGACCCGAGGTCGAGCGCCGGGCGCCGGCGAGCAGCCCCGCCAGCTCGGACTGCCCGCTGCCGATCAGACCGGCGATCCCGAGGACCTCGCCGCGGCGCAGCTCGAACGAGACGTCCTCGACGCGGCCCTCCTCGCTCAGCCCGGAGACGGAGAGGAGGACCTCCTCGCCACCGCCGGAGCCCAGCCGCGGACTGCGCTCGCCGCGCAGCGCGGCGTCGGCGATCGAGCCCTCGAGGCTCTTGCCGATCATCGCGGTGACGACGTCGGCCGGCGTGCTGCCCGCCGTGGTCATGCTCGCCGCGGCGACCCCGTCGCGCAGGACGGTGACGGAGTCGCAGAGCGAGTAGACCTCGTCCATCCGGTGCGAGATGAAGATCAGCGCGACGCCCTCCTCCGCCAGCCGGCGCAGCACGGTGAAGAGCTTGAGCACGTCCGGGCGCGGCAGGGTCGAGGTCGGCTCGTCGAGCAGCAGGACCCGCGCGTTCTTGCGCAGGGCCTTGGCGAGCTCCACCGCCTGCTGCTCGGCGACCGAGAAGCGGGAGACCGGCAGCCGGACGTCCAGGTCGAAGCCGACCCGGGCGAGGGCGGTGCGCGCCTCGGCGTTCATCCGCGCCCAGTCGACGCGACCGGCCTTCAGCGGCAGCTGGCCGAGGAAGACGTTCTCGGCCACGGTCAGCGACGGCACGAGGCTGAGCTCCTGGTAGATGGTGTGGATGCCGGCGGCCTGCGCCTCGGCCGGGTCGCGGAAGCGCTGCACGACCCCGCCGAGGGTGATCGTGCCCGCGTCCGGGGCCTCCGCACCGGAGAGCATCTTCACGAGGGTCGACTTGCCCGCGCCGTTCTGGCCGGCCAGGGCGTGGATGCTGCCGCGGCGGACCGCGAAGCTGACGCCCTTCAGCGCCTGGACGCCGGGGTAGGACTTGGTGACGCCCTCCAGGACCAGCTCGACCGGTCGCTCGTCGACGACGGCGGCGGTGCTCACTCGTCGTCCTTGGCGCGGACGTAGGTGTCCTCGGGGATGAGGTAGTCCGCGGCGTTCTCCGGCGTGACGACCGTCGTGTCGATGTAGAGCGTCTTGTCGGGGCAGGCCTCGGTGTCGCCGTTGTAGGCGGCCACCGCCATCCGGACGGCCTCGGCGCCCTGGTCCCACGGCTGGTTCGACGCGGTCGCGATCAGCGGCCCGGTGGGGTCGTCGACCATCTGCTGGACCGACACCATCCCGCCGTCGTAGCTCGCGAGCAGGACGTCCGGACCCCAGAGCCCGGCCTGCTGCAGTCCCTGGACGACGCCGCCGTTCATCACGTCGCTCATGCTGTAGACGACGTTGAGGTCGGGGTTGGCCGTCGCCGCGTCGCGGATCGGGTCGAGTGCCTTGTCGGGCTTCCACTCGCCGTACTTCGTGTCGAGGTAGGTCACCTCCGTGTCGGGGTGCTCCGCCATGACGGCGTCGAAGCCCTCCTTGAAGCCGTTGAAGCGGAGGTCGCTGAGCACGTCGCCGGGGAAGCCGCCGATGCCGAGGATCTTGACCGCGCCGCCGTCGAAGCGCGCGAGCGCCTGGTTCGCGGCCTCGGTGCCGGCGAGCGAGCCGGTGTACTCCTGGTCCTCCGCGACGTAGCAGAACATGTCGGGCACGAGGGACGCGTCGAGGCTCGAGTTGACGGTGACCAGCGGGATGCCGGCGTCCGCCAGCGAGGCGACGGACGGCCCGACGCCGATCGGGTCGTTCGGGTTCATGACGACGACGTCGACGTTCTTGGTCTCGAGGGTCTGGACGTCGGAGTTCTGCCGGACGGTGTCGCCGTTCGCGTCGAGGAGCTGGATGGTCGCGCCGAGCTTCTCGGCCTCGGCCTGGCCGCCCTCGACGAGGGTCTTCCACCAGTCGCTGCCGCTGATGCCGCGCTGGCTCCAGCCGATGACGAGGCCCTGGCCGGTCGCCTTGTCCGCCGACGACTCGTCGGTGCCGGCCCGGCAGCCGCTGAGGGCGAAGGCCGCCGTGACGAGGAGGGTGGTGCCGACGAGCAGGCGGCGCCGGATGCGGGTGTTCTCGGACATGATCATGCGTTCCACTTCTTCGTGAGGGTGATCGGGGTCGTGCAGGGGGGTCGTGCAGGGGGGTCGTGCAGGGGGGTCGTGCAGGGGGGTCGTGGGAGGAGGGAGGGGCGTGCGGGGGAGGTCGTGGGAGGGGGGGCCGGGCCGCGGGGAGGGCGGCCCGGCCCGGCAGGGGCAGGGGCAGAGGGCCTGCGGCCGGCGCCTAGAGCGCCGAGTCCTGCAGCTGGAGCGTCTCCTCGTCGGCCTGCAGCTCGCTCGCCGCGGGGGTGTCGATCGCGGTGAAGACACCGCGCTCGATCAGCAGATCGATGTTGCGCTGACGCGTGGCGCGCTCGCGGGCGAGCCAGCCGGCCTCCGGCGGCGCCTCGAGGTACTGGTTCTTCGGGTAGATCGGCTTCGCGTAGATCGCCGCGTACTGCTCGGTGCGCAGATCCTTGAAGCCGTTGAAGACGCCGTTGGACTGGCGGGCGCGGCGCAGGGCGTCGATGTCGATGACCGTGCTGACGAAGCTGTCGCCGGGGGTGAGCCCCTCCTGCTTCACGATGACCGTGCCCTTGTGGTCGACGATCATCGACTGGCCGCCGAAGAGGTCGTTGAGCACGCCGTCCGGGCCGAGCTCGGGGCCGAGGTTCGGGGCGACCACGATCGCGTTGTTGAACATCGCGTGAGCGCGGTTCTGGACCTCCCACATCCCGTTCATCGTCTGCGGCTCGATCAGGGTGGCGCGGATGATGACCTCGGCGCCGTTCATCGCCAGACCGCGGGCGATCTCGGGGTAGGCCCCCTCGTGGCAGATGACGTAGCCGATGTTGCCGATGTCCGGCGTCTTCGCGACGGGGTAGATCGCCTCGAGCGCGTCGCCGCCGCCCTTCTTCTCCACCCACTCGTCCCAGAGGTCGTGCGGGTTGGTGGTGCCGAGGGTGCCGCCCTCGAAGCCGTCGCTGGTCGCCTTCGCGCGACGGTAGACGACCTCGCCGGCCGGGTCGATCATGAACGCGACATTGAAGTAGCGGCCGGGGAAGTCGTCGTCGGCGACGAGGTAGAGCTCGCCGGCGATGTAGGTGCCGAGCTCGCGGGCGGCCTTCGCCAGCTCGTCGGTCTCGGGGCCCGGGATGGTCCGGGCGAACTTCTTCTCGGCCTCGCGGTCGCCCGCCTTGAAGGCCATGTGCATGCCCTGGATCGCCATCTCGGGGATCACGACGAGCTTCACGGGGTAGCCCTCGGTCGAGGCGATGCCGACGGCAGTGCGCATGAATCCGATGATCCGCTTGGTGTTGCGGACCGCGTCCTCCGGCTCGACGATCGGGATCTGCAGGGGCGAGAGGGCAACGACGGTGTACGGCTCAGTCACGTCAACTCCTTTGTTGTGGGGTGGGATGAAGCGATGTTAGCGCACTATCAGCGCTGCGCAATAGGCTAGCTCCTATTCGCTTGCGTGATTGTTAGCGCACTACCGCTCCCATCGAGGCACCGGCGGCGTGCGGCTGCGGGGCGCAGGTCACCTGGGGCATGTCGAGCCGCGCACGCACTTCGTCGAGCTGGGGACGCTCGTGCTGATCGAGTCGCCCGCGCAGCGGGCGTATCGACATCCGCCGGCGTCGGGACGTGAGTCTGCAGGTCCGCCCTGCGGGTGACGGTGGGTCTCGATACGCCCCTGCGGGGCTACTCGACCAGCATGGAGGGCAGCCCTGCGGGGGCTACGCGCACCAGTCGCGGGAGACGCCGTTCACGCTGCGGGAGGTGTCGCCGGTGCCGAGGTCGACGAGGACGGTGGAGGTGGCGCTGAAGCCGGGGACGTCGGGGTAGTCGTCGGGGACGCCCTCGGCGGAGACGGCCTCGACGGCGGCGAACTGGCCGTTGGGCGAGAGGCAGACGCCGCGGATGCGGCCGGTCGGCGAGGTGCGGAAGATCTCGGTGGTGCCGCTCGCGTCGACGCGGACGACGGAGTACTGGGCGGTGCCGGTCTCGGGCGAGTAGTCGGCCTCGAGCTCGAGGTAGCTGGAGGAGTCCAGGAGCAGCAGCTGCACGGGCGAGGTGGTCGGGCCGACGTCGGCGGGCGGCAGGGCGAGGGTCTCGACGGAGCCGTCGGCGAGGTCGATCACGGAGCCGGAGTCGGGGTCGGCGACGACCAGCCGGTCCGCGCCGGGGACGAAGCCGCGCAGCTCGGCGTGCTGGCCGAGGGGGCTGATGGTGCCGGGGGTCAGCAGGTCGACGAGCAGCACGGTGTCGTCGAGGGAGTGGGTGACGACGGAGGTGGTGCCGGGGACGAACATCCAGTCGGTCGCGCGCAGCGGGCCGCCGTCGATGCCGGTGATCGACGCGGCCTCCGCCTTCTGGTCGGTGAGGTCGTAGGCGTAGAGCGCGCGGTCGAGCGGGCCGGCGGGCGCAGAGCCGGTGAAGGTCCAGCCGAGCACGCCCTTCTCGGGCGAGGCGTGCAGCTCGCGGACGACGCCGGGGCCGGGCAGCGGGATGACGCCCTCCGAGCCGGTGTCGAGGGTGAGCGTGCGGATGAGGGTGGTGTCGTCGGGCTCGAGGGTCACGACGACGAGCACCGGGCCGACGACGGCGTAGTCCTGGATCCGGTCGGCGGTGTAGAGGACGCGGGTGTCGCCGCCGGAGAGCGGGCGCACCCGGATCGCGTCGGGCTGGGCGGGATCGTCGGCGGTGCGGTCGAGGGTGTAGAGGTCGGGGTCCTTGGTGGTGAACGCGGCGGAGAGGTCGGACTCGGCGCCGGTCGCGGTGCCCTGCGCGCCGTCGATGGCGATCTCGTACTCGGTGGCGTAGCGGAGGGTGTCGTCGAAGGTCACGGTGAGCACGCCGCCCTCGAGCTCGGCGGTGTGCGGGGTCTCCGGAGTGACGCGCACCCGGTCGAGGGCGTCGGGCTCGATCGCCTGGTCGAGGTGCACGCGGGCGCGGCCGCCGTCGCGCTCGACGACGCCGGAGGTGCTGACCTCGAGCGAGGCGACGCGCGGGCCCTTGGCGATCGTGGCGGCGGTGAGGCCGCCGACGGCGAGGACGAGGACGGCGGTGACGCTCCAGAAGACGCGGGAGAAGCTGCGCTCCCCGCCCCGGCGCTCAGTAGACATACGGCATCGCGGGCTCGTCGATCGGCGTCACGACGTCGGGCTCGAGGACGACCGCCTCGGCGCTGGTGACGCTCGGGTTCGCGCCGAAGCCGCCGGTCACCTCCAGCCACTCGCCCTCGGTGTAGGTGTCGGCCCAGCCCGGCTGATGGATGGGCACGCCGACCGGCTGCGCGTCGACGGCGCAGCAGGTGACGATGAAGCGAGCGACGTAGAAGACGTTCTCGGGGTCGCTCGCGTCGGGGGTGACGAAGCCGCTGACCGTCGCGGTGCGGCCGGCCAGGAACTGCTCGCTCGCCCCCTGGCGCAGGAGCGTCGCCCAGTCGCGGACGGTGAAGGACGCGGTGTCGCCGGTGGGCGCCTGCGCGGTGACCGAGGCGTCGACCGCGCTGGTGTTGACCTCGCGCTGGGTCGCGGTCGAGGCGGTCAGCGCGGCGGGCGGCACGACGAGCAGCGCGACGGCGGCGCAGGCGATCACCGCGAGGCTCCCGAGCGCGGCGAGCCCGGCCCGCCAGCGCCGGCGCGGGGCGTGCTCGTGGAGGTGGTCCTCCGCGTGCCCGTCGTCCTCCTCCGCGCCCGGCACGATCGCGAACGCGCAGATCAGCAGCACCGCCGCGACGGCGGCGAGGATCACCGAGAACTCGAAGTAGCGCGGGTGGATGTAGAGGCCGAGGCGGCCGGTCGCCGCGAGCCAGAGCGTCGAGACGACGCCGATCAGGCTGAGGACGACGCCCTTCCAGCGGGCGAGCAGTCGCTCAGAGCGCATGGTTCACCGCCAGTCCGAGGACCGCGGCGCAGAGGCCGACCAGCGCGGTGATCCGCACGAGCGTGCGCGCGGAGAAGGTGGTGCGCAGCAGCGCGAGCATCTTGATGTCGATCATCGGGCCGAAGACGAGGAAGGCGATGATGCCGCCGGGCAGGAAGGTGGAGCCGAAGGAGAGCACGAAGAACGCGTCGACGTTGGAGCAGATCGAGATCACGAAGGCGAGGACCATCAGCGCGAGCACCGACCAGAGCGGGTCGCCGCCGAGGGTGGTCAGCACGTCGCGCGAGACGCCGACCTGGATGAGGCCGGCGATCGCGGCGCCGACGAACAGCGCCGGCAGCATCGCGCCGGTCTCCTCCGCGAAGAGCAGCACGCTGCGGCGGGCCTTGGCGCGGACGGTGCGGGAGGGCCGCTCGCCCGCCTCGCAGGCCGCGCGGAACCGCGGGGTCAGCAGCGCCATCGGGTCGGTGTGCCGGCTGAAGATCCAGCCGACCAGGTTCGCGATGACGAAGCCGCCGACGATGCGCCAGACCAGGATCCCGTCGGCCCAGCCGAAGGCCTGGTAGGTCGTGATGATCGTGATCGGGTTCACGATCGGCGCCGCGAGCAGGAACGTCATCGACTCGGAGACGGACAGGCCCTTCACGATCAGCCCGCGGGCGAGCGGCACGTTGCCGCACTCGCAGACCGGCAGCAGCACGCCGAGCAGCGAGATCACCAGGCGGCGCGGCAGGGCGCGCTCGGGCAGGATCCGCAGCAGCACCGCCTCCGGCACCCAGAGCTGCACGGCGATCGAGAGCACGATGCCGAGGAAGACGAACGGCAGCGACTCGATGACGACGCTGATCGCCAGGGTGAGGAAGTCGCGGACGGCGTCGGAGAGGACGTCGCCGGCGGCGTCGGGCGAGAGGACGCGGAGGAGCGCGGCGGCCGCCACCAGGGCGAGGCCGAGGCCGATGCGGCGGAGGAGGACAGCGCGGCGGGCGAGGACGGGGCGGTCGCTTCCGGGCGGAGTCGTTCCGCGCTCGGAGGTGGCGGTCGCCCTGTCGATCGTCATCCGGACCATCGTAGGCGGGCGGCACTCACCGCGCGCCGGGCACCGGACGCCCCGGCAGCCAGCACCGCACGGCGTCGCGGTAGCGCCGGAACTCGGCGCCGAACCGCGCCTCGAGGTCCGCCTCCTCGAGCGGGCGCACCGCGAGATTCCACACCAACGCGCCCAGCAGCGCGTAGACCACGACCAGCCAGGAGGACAGCAGCAGCCCGACCGCGACGCCCTGGCCGATCCCCGCGACCGCCATCGGGTTGCGCACCCAGCGGTAGGGGCCGGCGATCACGAGGCGGTTCGTCATCGCGACAGGCAGCGGGGTGCCGTCGCCGAGCAGCGACATCGTCGCCCCCGACCACAGCCCGAGCGCGCTCGCGAGCACGAGCAGCGCGAGGCCGACCGCGCGCAGCGGCTCCGGGAACGCGACGGCGAGCCCCCAGCGCGACTCCAGCGCCGCGACGACCAGCGGGATCACGACGAGCGCGCCGCCCCAGAACACCGCGATCTGCCCGAGCGTCGCCGCGAGGTGCGCGAGCGGCGTCCGGCCGCGGGCGGCGAGCCGGAAGGCGAACGGCCCGGAGGCGAGCCAGCGCGTCGGGATGCGCCCGAGCGTCAGCAGGCAGAGCGCCGCGACCGAGCCGCCGGACGCGGCGAGCATCAGGAGGACGCCCCGGCCGGCCTCGCCGGTGACCGTCGCGACGACGGCGAGCGCGACGGTGACGAGCAGGGTCCAGACGGTCGCGGTCCACGCCGCCCAGCGGAGTCCGAGCGCCGCGACGGCGGAGGCGCCGACGAAGAGCGGCAGATCGAGCACGGCGACCGGCACCGGATCCAGCGGCCCGAGCGTCGCCAGCCGCACCGCCGGGACGAGCGCGACCGCCAGCCACCAGGCCGCCCCGCCGAGCGCCTGCACGGTGAAGTAGACGCGCCCCCACCGCACGGCCGCCCCTCGATGCATGGCAGCAGAGTACGGCAGCGCGGTGGCGGGGCACGCGGGTGCAGGATGAGCGCATGACCCTCCTCCGCGTCCGGATGCGCCCGCGCGCCGTCGACGAGCCGCACCGGGTGTCGTCGCCGCTCGAGCTGCTCGTGGACCTGACCTTCGTCGTCGCGATCGCGCAGATCGCCGCGCAGCTCGCACACGCGACGGAGGAGGGGCACCTCGGCGAGACGGTGCTCCCCTTCGCGATGGTGTTCTTCGCGATCTGGTGGGCCTGGATGAACTTCACCTGGTTCGCCTCCGGCTACGACACCGACGACGTGCCCTACCGGCTGCTCACGCTCGCGCAGATGGGCGGGGTGCTCGTGCTCGCGGCGGGGGTGCCGACGGCGTTCGAGGAGGGCGACTTCACGGCGATCACCGTCGGCTACGCGATCATGCGGTTCGCGCTGGTCAGCCAGTGGCTGCGGGTCGCGGTGTCGACGCCGAGCCAGCGGGTCTCGGCGCTGCGCAGCGCGGGCGGGTTCTCGCTCGTGCAGGTCGGCTGGCTGCTGCGGCTCCTCCTGCCCGAGCAGTACGGAGTGGTGAGCTTCGTCGTGCTGGCGGCGCTCGAGCTGGCGGTGCCGCTGTGGGCGCTGCGGGCGGGCGAGTCGAGCTGGCATCCGCACCACATCGCCGAGCGCTACGGGCTGTTCACGATCATCCTGCTCGGCGAGGGCGTGCTCGCGGCCGTGACCGGGGTGCAGCAGGCGGTGACGGAGTCGGGGGTGAGCCTCTCACTCGTGATCGTCGCGGCCTGCGCGCTGGTGATCGTCTTCGCGCTGTGGTGGCTGTCGTTCCTGCATCCGTCGGGCGAGCTGCTCGAGCGGCGGCGCGACCTCTCCTTCCGCTGGGGTTACGCGCACTTCGTGATCTTCGCGGCGCTCGGCGGCCTGGGCGCCGGCCTCGAGTCGGCGGTCGCGGCGACGGCCGGGCACCTGGAGGCGAGCGACACCGTGATCGGCGCCGCGGTCGCCGTGCCGGTCGCCGCCTTCCTGGTGATGCTGTGGGCCGTGCACCTGCCCCTCGCCGAGGGCCGCCCGCTCCGCGCCGCCCTCGTCCTGCCCGCCGCCCTCGCGGTGCTGGCGACCCCCCTCCTGGCCGCACCCCTCGGCGTCGCCGCCGCCCTGACGGCGATCGCCCTCCTCTGCGCCGCCCTGGTGGCCACCGCCCTGACGCCCGCGCGGGTCTGACCCCCGCCGCGAGATGCCACTTGTGCACGCGACACGCCGTGAAAGGCGTGCACAAGTGGCATCTCGATGGCCGGAGAACGAAGTCGACCCCGGATGTTCATCCACCCCCTCTAGGGTGACGTCACTCAGGACCGGTCCGCCGGCGATGGACCGGATCCGGTTGCCGCGATCCCGCGAGGGGTGCCGGCCGGCAGTCGCCTCGCCCGTTCGCGGTCGCTCCCCCGAGGCCGCACGACCGCGGCTGGAGTCAGCATGGCGCACCCCCTCACCCCCACGCAGCACCTCCCCTTCGCGCACGGCGGCGGCGCCGTCGTCGGGATGCTCTCGACCTTCCCGCCGACCCGCTGCGGCCTCGCCACCTTCGCCCAGTCGCTCGGCGACGCGCTGGCCGCGGAGCACGGCGCGACGATCCGCACCGTCCGGGTGATGGACGAGCTCGCCGTGCCCGGCTCGGCCGTCGGCCGGAGTGTCGTCGCCGAGCTCGTCGCGGGCGACCCGGCGAGCATCGCGCACGCCGCGGCGGAGCTCAGCCGCAGCGATGTCGCCGTGATCCAGCACGAGTACGGCATCTACGGCGGCCCGGACGGCGACGAGGTCCTCGCGCTGATGGAGCAGCTCACGGTCCCCGCGATCGTCGTGCTGCACACCGTCCTCGAGACCCCCAGCGACTCGCAGCGCTCGGTGCTGGAGCGGGTCGCCGCCCTCGCCGACGCGGTCGTGGTGATGACGGCCGTCGCCGCCGAGATCCTCGAGCGCCGCTACTCCGTCGACACCCGCAAGGTCGGCGTCATCGCCCACGGCGTGCCGGTCTGGACGGGCGGCGCCGAGCGCAGCGCGCCGCGCGCCGACTCCGGCGACACCCCGCAGATCATCACCTGGGGCCTGATCGGCCCCGGCAAGGGCATCGAGTGGGGGATCCGCGCCACGGCGCTCCTGCGCGACGCCGGCGTCGACGCCCGCTACACGGTGTTCGGGCAGACGCACCCGAAGGTCGTCGCCTCGCACGGGGAGGCGTACCGCGAGTCGCTCGCCGAGCTCGTCGCCGAGCTCGGTCTCGGCGACCGGGTCGTCCTCGACGGCCGCTACCTCGACCCGGCCCAACTCGCCGCCGCGGTCGCGGAGGCCGACGCGGTGCTGCTCCCCTACGACTCCCGCAACCAGGTCACCTCCGGCGTGCTGGTGGAGGCGCTCGCCGCGGGGCGCCCCGTCGTCGCGACCGCGTTCCCGCACGCGCTCGAGCTGCTGACCGCGCCGCGCGGCCGCACCGTCGCGCACGAGGACCCGGCCGCGATGGCCGACGCGCTGCGGGAGGTGCTCGCCGGGGTCGCGGGGGCCGCGTCCGACGCCACGGGGCCGTCCGCCACGGAGCTGCCCGCCACTGGCCTGTCCTCGGAGGCGCTGTCCTGGCCCGCCGCGGCCGGCCGCTACCTGGACCTGGTCGAGCGCCTCCGGGTGGAGCGCGCGGCGTGACCTCCCGAGCGGACGGCACGGCGCCGGTCCTCTCGACCGCACTCCCCTACTCCCACCTCGACGCGCTCACCGACGCGGGCGGGCTCTTCGAGCACGCGCTGCTCGACGTGCCGCGGCGCGAGCACGGCTACTGCGTCGACGACGTGGCGCGCGCGCTGATCGTGGTGGCGCAGGAGCCGGAGCAGTCCGAGGTGACGCGGCGGCTGACCGAGCAGTACCTGCGCTTCCTCGAGCGCGCGACTGCCGCGGACGGCACGGTGCGCAACCGCGTCTCGGCCGAGGGCGACTCCCCGGAGGAGTCGTCGCTCGGCGACTGGTGGGGCCGCGCCGTCTGGGCCGCGGGCGTCGTCGCGGCGCGGGCGGAGCTGCCGCTCAGCCGGCACCGCGGGATGCGGCTGTTCCTGCGCCTCGCGGCACGGCGCTCGCCGCACCTGCGCGCGATGACCTCCGCCGTGCTCGGCGCCGTCGAGGTGCTCGAGGCGCATCCCGATAACGCGGCCGCCGCGCAGCTCGTCGCGGACGGCTCGGCGCTGCTGCACCACGCGGCCGAGGCCGACTGGCCCTGGCCCGAGCCGCGGCTGCGCTACGCGAACGGCTGCCTCCCGGAGGCGCTGCTCGCGGCCGGCGCGGCGCTCGGCGATCCCGTGCTGCTCACCCGCGGCTTCCACCAGCTGGCGTTCCTGCTCGCGCTCGAGTCCGGCGAGAACGGCCTCTCGGTCTGCGGAGTCGCCGGCCGCGGCCCCGGCGAGACCGGCGCGCTCTTCGACCAGCAGCCGATCGAGGTCGCGGCGCTCGCGGCCGCCTGCGCCCGCGCGCTGACGATCGAGGAGGACCCGCTCTGGCGCGACGGCCTGGCCGCGTGCTGGGCCTGGTTCCGCGGGGTCAACGACTCCGGGACCGTGATGATCGACCCGGTCACCGGCGCCGGCTACGACGGCCTGACGCCGACCGGCCGCAACGAGAACCGGGGCGCGGAGTCGACCATCGCCGCCCTGCACACCTCGCTCGTCGTCCGCCGCGCGGAGCCCGCGCAGGCGGCCGCGGCGTGACGCCCGTCCCGGGCACTCTGCGCGTCGGGATGCTCGCGCCCGTCGCCTGGCGCACGCCGCCGCGGCACTACGGGCCGTGGGAGCGGGTGGCGAGCCTGCTCACCGAGGGCCTGGTGCGCCGCGGGGTGGACGTGACGCTGTTCGCGACCGGCGACTCCGCCACCGCGGGCCGGCTCTCGAGCGTCGTGCCGGAGGGCTACGCCGAGTCCGGTGCCGACGGGCGGGTCCAGGAGTCGCTGCACATCGCGCACGCGCTCGCCCGCTCGCGGGAGTTCGACCTCGTGCACAACCACCTCGACTGGCTGCCGCTCGCGCTCGCCGCGCAGTGGCCGGTGCCGCTGGTGACGACGGTGCACGGCTTCTCCGGCCCGGGCATCCTGCCCGCGTACCGCGAGGCGCTGCGGCACCCGCTGACCGCGAACCTGGTCTCGATCTCGGAGAGCGACCGCTCGCCCGAGCTGGACTACGTCGCCACGGTGCACCACGGGATCGACCTGTCGGAGCTGCCGTACTCAGCGCAGCCCGGCTCCGACGACCTGGTGGTCCTCGGCCGCATCCACCCCGACAAGGGCACGGCAGAGGCGGTGCGCATCGCCGCCGGCGCGGGCCTGCGCCTCGTGATCGCGGGCATCGTGCAGGACGAGCGCTACTGGCGCGAGGAGGTCGAGCCGCACGTCGACGGCGACCGCGTGGTCTACGCCGGCTCGGTCGGGCCGGCCGAGCGCGCGGCGCTGCTCGGCTCGGCGGTCGCGCTGCTGCACTCGATCGGCTTCGACGAGCCGTTCGGCCTGTCGGTGGTCGAGGCGATGGCCTGCGGCACCCCCGTGATCGCGTACCGGCGCGGATCGATGCCCGAGATCGTCGACGAGGGCGTGAGCGGCTTCGTCGTCGACTCGGCGGCGGAGGCGGTCGCCGCGGTGCCGCGCGCCCGCCGGCTCGACCGCGCGCGGGTCCGCGAGACGGCCGTCCGCCGCTTCGCCGTCGAGCGGATGGTCGACGACTACCTCCGCGTGTACGCACGGGTGCTGGGACGCTGACCCCCGCGCCCCCCGCGAGATGCCACTTGTGACGCGATTCCTCGGCGTGTCGGGCTCACAAGTGGCATCTCGCGCGGAGGGTGTCGAGGTGCCTCCGATCGCGATCCGCCCCTACGCCGAGTCCGACGCCGCCGGTACCCTGGCCGTCTTCCTCGCCGCCGTCACCGAGACGGCCGCCGCCGACTACTCCCCCGAGCAGATCGGCGCCTGGGCCGGCGAGCGCGATGTCCCGACGTGGCACGCCGCGATGCTGGCGCGGAACGCCTTCGTCGCCACCGTCGACGGCGAGCTCGCCGGCTTCTCGGACGTCA
Organism: Rathayibacter sp. VKM Ac-2929; assembly: GCF_022815495.1. Lineage (NCBI taxonomy): Bacteria > Bacillati > Actinomycetota > Actinomycetes > Micrococcales > Microbacteriaceae > Rathayibacter > Rathayibacter sp. VKM Ac-2929. The sequence continues at coordinate 601,357 of NZ_JALGRV010000003.1, read as the reverse complement.
GCGCCGACGGCTGGATCGACATGATGTTCGTCGCCCCGCGCTTCCTCCGCCGCGGCGTCGCGACCCGCCTGCTCGCCGAGGCGGAGTCGCAGGCACGGGACGCGCCGGAGCTGTCGGCGGACGTGAGCATCACCGCGCGCCCCTTCTTCGAGCACCACGGCTTCGTCGCGGTCACCGAGCAGCACCCGGTACGCGCGGGCGTGGAGCTGGTGAACTGGCGGATGGTGAAGCAGCGCGGGTGAGGCGCGGCGCGGATCAGGCGCCACCGGCCTCCGGTCGGACATCGACGCGTCTATCGTCCGTCCATGCGAGTGGGCGTCTACATCGATGGGTTCAACCTCTACTACGGAGCGCGCCGGATCTGCGGCCGCGGCACACCGGGGTGGCGCTGGCTCGACCTGCGCGCACTCGCCGCGGGCCTCCTCACCGGTCCCGGCGCAGGATGGGGTGCGGTATCGAGCACGCGCATCGTCTTCTGCACCGCACGCGTCAGCGGGGCCTCTCATCCGCAGGGGCAACGCGATCAGGACACCTACCTCCGTGCACTGCAGCGGCATGGATCCATCGACGTCCTCGCTCTCGGGAGCTACGTCTCGCGGGTAGCGACCGCTCCACTCGCGACGCCGGACCGACGCGGGCGACCGGTCCTCAGCACCCCCTCCTGGCCGCTGATGATCAGGGACCGGGACGGAGCCGACGCCCCAGGAGCCACCTTCATGGCCTCGATCGCCCGACGGGAGGAGAAGGGATCCGACGTGAACGTCGCCTCGCACCTCCTGATCGATGTGCTGGAACGCTCGGTCGACGCCGCCGTCGTCATCAGCAACGACAGCGATCTCGAGTTCCCCATCCGCGAAGCGCGTCGTCGAGTGCCGGTCGGGGTGGTCAACCCCACTCCCGCCTACCGCGCCGGCGCGCTCGCGGGAGAACCCGGCGAGGGTGCGGGCGGTCACTGGTGGTACGAGCTGACCGACCACGACCTTCGGAGTTCGCAGCTTCCCGAGCGGATCGACAGGCTCTCCCGACCAGACGGTTGGTGACAATCCGGCGCCACGTCGCCGCCCGCAGGCGGCGTTCGGCTATGCTTTTCGAATACCACCCGGCCCCTCTGGGGTCGGGTTTTCTCTTTGTCCCGAGCGGAGGACGGCGTGTCAGGCCGTCTCGGGCGCCCGCAGCGTCGGCGGCACCAGGCCCTCGGCCGCCAGCAGGCGGGCCGCGCCGAGGGTTGCGAGGTCGTCGCCGTGCGCGCCGATCAGCTGCGCGGCCAGCGGCAGGCCGGACGTCGCGCCGAGACCGATCGGGAGCACCGTCGACGGGCCCATGGCGAGGTTCGCCAGGCAGCTCCAGCGGCCGATCGCCCGGCGGTCGGCCTCGGCGAGCGGGAACGCGGGCGCCGCGAACGGCACCACCGGCGCGAGCACGACGTCCACCCCGGCGATGGCCCGCTCCCACTCCGCGCGCAGCCGCAGCTGCTCGTCCCAGTCGGCCCACACCTGCGCCACCGGGGCGCCCGGGCCCCCGGGGTAGCTGATCTCGTGCAGGACCAGCCGGTCGAACAGCGCCTCGGCCTCCGCGGTGCCGAGCACGGACGGCCCGAGATCGACCACCGTCGCGCCGGCGGCGCGCAGTCGCTCGGCGAGAGCGGCGAGCGCCGCCGTCGTCTCGTCGTCGACCGGTGCGCTCTCCTCCGCGAGCCACAGCCCCACGGTCAGCTCGCTCAGCCGGGAGAACCGCGGCTCGGGCAGCGCGAGCCGCCACGGTCCGGAGGAGACCGACCCGGCGAGCGCCGCGAAGAGCGCCGCGGTGTCGTCGGCGCTCCGGGCGATCGGCCCGGCGGCGGACGCGGAGGGCTCGAGCCGGGTGCCGACCGGCCAGGGCAGGTGCCCGCGCTTGGAGATCACTCCGCTGCTCGGCCGGTGCCCGCAGACGCCGTTCCAGGCGGCCGGCACGCGGATCGACCCGGTCAGGTCGCTGCCGAGGTCGCCCCAGGACAGGCCGGACGCGACCGCGGCGGCGGACCCGCCGGAGGAGCCGCCCGCCGTCAGCTGCGCGCCCCACGGATTGACCGCCCGGCCGTGCAGCGCGCTCGCGGTGTCGAACGAGTCGAGGAACGGCGGCACCGCCGTCTTGCCGAGGATCACGGCGTCGGCGGCCCGCAGCGCGGCGACCGCCGGGGCGTCCGCGATGGAGCGGTGCACGCTCTCGGCGGTGCCGACGCTGCCGTCGAGCCCGGCGACGTCGAACGAGTCCTTCACCGTGAGCGGGACGCCCGCGAGCGGCCCGAGCGGCTCCCCCCGCCGGCGGCGCTCGTCGACCGAGGCGGCGGCGCGGAGGACCGCCTCCTCGTCCCACGCCACGACCGTGCCCGACTGCGCGGCGACCGCGGCGAGCCGATCGGCGGCGACCTCGACGGCCGACACGGCCCCGACGGCGAGCGCGGCGCGCAGCTCGGCGATGCTCCCGACGCTCACGCCCCGGTGCTCACGACCGCTGCCCGCTTCAGCAGGTGCCCCGCCGCCGCGTCCGCCGCGAGCCGCGCGACGCACGCCTCGAAGTCGCCGAGGACGACGGTGCTCGACGAGGACAGCATCAGGTTGAACGGCGCGCCGAAGTTCTCGACCGTGAAGCCGTCCGCGTCGGTGAAGCCGCCCGCGCCGTCGGGGGTGACCGGTCCGAAGAAGTCGCGGGTGCGCTCGACCGCGGTCGCCCCGTCGGAGGCGTAGACGTAGCTGGCCTTGCCGCGCGCGACCGCGTAGCCGACCTCGAAGCAGGTGCCCGCGTCGGGGTCCGGCCCCCGGAAGTGGTTGAGGTTGGCGAGGATCGCGTCGGCGCGCTCGATCATCGCGATGTTGTTCGCGTAGATCAGATCGGCGAGCGCCTCGCCCTCGAGCGCGGGCCCCTGGTCGGCGTCGGCCTGATCGGCGTCGGCGCCCTTGTCCAGCGGCGAGATCGGCTCGAGCCCGTAGCGGCGGCAGGTGGCGCGCATCCGCTCGGCGAGGGCCGGCCCGTCGGGTGCGAAGACCTCGAAGCCGGCGAGGTAGACGCCGACAGTGGGCGTGGCGGTGGGCGTGGTGGTGGCGGGGGTGGTCATGGCGGTGCCTCTTCCGTGATCGCGACAGCAGGATCGGGAATGTCGCGATGACGAGGAGCCCCGCCTGTCGTCTTTCCCGTGCCCGTCGACACTATGCGGCGACGGATCACCGACTCGTTTCGCCAGGTTTCGGGCGCGTAAACCTTCCGTCGTCGGTTCGTCGGGGCGCGCAGGGGCCGCATAGGGTCCTTCGGAGACGGTCCCCCTGATCCGTCGCCCGTGGCCGTCCCGCCGCTGCCCCGCCGCTGCCCCGCCCCGCCCGAGGAGTCCCGCCGTGCCCGAGTCCACGCCCCTGCACCGCCTCAGCGGTGCCTGGCGTCTGGGCACCTGGCGGCTCTCGAACTCGCGCGCGCCCGCCGCGGGCTGAGCCGGCACCACCCCTCCTCCGCGCACCGACCGCTCCGTCGTGCGCGCTCCCGACCGCGCCCTGCCGCGGTCCGTCGCGGACGCCTCCAGCGCGCCCGCACCTCCTCTCGAGCGCTCCGCGCTCCCCTCCCCGTGAAGGTCGTCATGCCCGCACCCCTGCTCCGCCGCGCTCCCCGCGCCGCCCTCGCCCTCCTCGCCGGCGCCTGCACCGTCGGCCTCCTCGCCGGCTGCGCCGGCTCCGACAGCTCCGCGTCCGAGGGCGGCGGCACCCAGGCCGCCACCCTCCAGCTGGGCTGGATCGCCAACGTCGAGAACATGGGCCCGTTCATCGGCGAGCGCGACGGCGACTACGCCGACGCCGGCGTCGACATCACGATCACGCCCGGCGGTCCGAGCACGACCGTCGAGCCGCTGGTCGCCAGCGGCAAGGCGCTCGTCGGCCTCTCCTCGGCCGACGTCGTCGCCCGTGCCCGCAACGAGGGCGCGCCGCTGGTCATCGTCGGCGCGACCCTCCAGGTCAACCCGATGAGCATCATGTCGCTCGCCTCATCGCCCGTGAACACGCTCGACGACCTGGTCGGCTCGCGCCTGTGCATCCAGACCTCGGGCGTCTCGATCATGGACGGCATCCTCACCGCCAACGACATCGAGCCCTCGGACGTCGAGTACGTGACGGCCGACTTCGACCCGTCGCCGCTCGTCGCGGGCGACTGCGACGCGTTCGTCTCCTTCCTCAACAACCAGCCGGTCACCCTCGAGCTGCAGGGCATCGACACCGTCGCCTTCCCGCTGAGCGACTACGGCTACGAGGCGTGGGGCAACGTGCTCTTCACCACGGAGGAGGCGCTCGCCGACGAGACGCAGCGCGCCGCCGTGAAGGCCGTCGTCGAGGGCACCATCGCCGGCTGGACCACCGCGCTCGCCGACCCCGACGACGCGGCCGCCTACGTCGTCGACGGACCCGGCAAGAGCCAGAACCTCGACCTCGAGCAGCAGAAGCTCGCCGCGGAGGCGTTCGTCCCGCTCGTGCAGACCGCCGAGACCGAGCAGAACGGCCTCCTCACGATGAGCCCCGACGGCATCGCCGCGAACATCGCGACCCTCGAGGGCCAGGGCGTCGAGGGCGACCTCGACTCGCTCTTCGACACCTCGATCCTCGACGAGATCCACGCCGGCTGACGCCGCGCCCTGCCTTCTCCACCGACACGCTCCTCCTGAAAGCGAGACCTCCCATGCCCGTGCACTTCTCCGAAGACCCCTGGACCCGCGTCACCTCCGTCCGCGGCTACCCCGCCGACGAGCTCATCTCGACCCTGCAGAAGTCGATCCGCCGCGGCGACACCCAGCTCGCGCTGCTCGTCGGCCGCGAGATGTTCGAGTCCAGCGCCGACCTCGAGGAGATGATGTGGGCCCGCCTCAACGTCGTCTCCTGCGAGGACGTCGGCGACGGCAGCTACTCCGAGCCCGTCGTCGTCAACAGCCTCTACCTGATGCACCAGCGCCTCGACCGCTCGTTCGGCGACCGCTGGCTCTTCGCGACCCACGCGATCCGCTTTCTCTCCGAGCGCACCAAGGACCGCACCTCGGACGAGCTCGCGAACCTGACCATGCACCTCATCAACGCGTCCGAGAAGCCGTTCGAGATCCCGGAGTACGCGCTCGACGTGCACACCCGGCGCGGCCAGCTCGCCGGCCGCTCTGTCGACGACTTCTGGGGCGACGGCGGCGGCTCGGAGCTGGTCAACGAGGTCGCGGGCCGCGACAGCGCGCTGAAGGATGAGATCCTCCGCCTCCGCGCCGCCGGGGAGTGGAAGGCGTGACCCTCGGCCTCTCCGCCGCGGGCGTCGTCAAGGAGTTCGACGTCGGCCGCGGCACGGTGCGCGCGCTCGACGGCGTCGACCTGGAGACCCGGGAGGGCGAGTTCACCGCCCTCCTGGGGCCCTCGGGCTGCGGCAAGTCGACGCTCCTGCGGATCTTCGCCGGTCTCGAGGGCGTGAGCGGGGGCGTCGCGCAGCTGCACGGCGCCGACCCGGAGCGCGCCCGGATCGACCACCGCGTCGGAGTGGCGTTCCAGGACTCGGCGCTGCTGCCCTGGCGCAGCGCCGCGTCCAACATCGCGCTCGCCTACGAGGTGTCGGGGCGGCGCACCGACCGCGCCGCGATCGCCGCGCTGATCGAGCTGGTCGGCCTGACCGGCTTCGAGAAGGCCAAGCCCGCGCAGCTCTCGGGCGGCATGCGCCAGCGGGTGTCCCTCGCCCGCGCGCTGGCCATGGAGCCGGACGCGCTGCTGCTCGACGAGCCGTTCGGCGCCCTCGACGAGGTCACCCGGCACCGGCTGAACCTCGAGCTGCAGCGGATCTGGACCGAGCGCGCCACCACGACGCTGCTCGTGACCCACAGCATCAGCGAGGCCGTGTTCCTGGCCGACCGCGTCGTACTGATGGCGGCGCGACCGGGCCGGATCGTCGAGATCGTCGACATCGACCTGCCGCGCCCGCGCACCGCGGAGCTGCAGCAGACACCGGAGTTCCACGCCTACTGCGACCGGCTCTCCCGCGGCCTGTTCGGCGAGACGATCGCGGCGGGAGTGCCGCGGTGACGGCGCTCGCCCCGCCGGAGCAGCCGAGCACCCGCACCAGCGCCGTGCTGATCCGCCGTCGGCCGCGCGGCCTCGCCGGCCGCGTGGTCCCGATCCTCGGGCTGATCGCGCTGTGGTGGCTCGTCGCCCTCGTCGCCGCTCCCCTGCGCGTCGTCCCGACGCCGTGGGCCGTGGTGGCGGCGTTCGTCGACGACCTGTCCGTGCTGCCGATGAACGTCGGCGCGACCCTCGCGAACGCGGGCATCGGCTACGTCGTCGGCAACGCGGTCGCCGTGCTCGCCGCGATCCTGTTCGTCCAGGTCCCGTGGACCGAGCGGGTGCTGCTCCGGATCGCCGTGATGAGCTTCTGCGTGCCGCTGGTGGCGATCACGCCGATCCTGGTCGTGGTCTTCCCCGGAGACATGCCCAAGCAGATCCTGGCCGGGCTGTCGGTGCTGTTCACCACGCTCGTGTCCTGCCTGCTGGGCCTGCGCTCGGTGAACGGCGCGACGGTCGACCTCGTCCGCTCGATGGGCGGCTCGGACCGCGTGGTGCTGCGGAAGGCTCGGCTGACGGCGATGCTCCCCGGCCTCTTCGCCGGCCTGCAGATCGCCGCGCCCGCCGCGATCCTCGGCACCATCCTCGGCGAGTACCTCGGCGCCTCCCGCGGCCTCGGCGTGATGCTGGTGCAGGCGCAGTCGTCGTTCCAGGTGCCGCGGACCTGGGCGGTCGCGCTGACGATGTCGGCGCTGGCCGGGCTCGTCTACTTCGCGGCGGGACTGATCGGCCGCGCCGCCACTCCGTGGGTCTCGCGCGACGTCTCGACCGCGGTCGGCCAGAGCATCGCGACCGCGTCGGGACTGCGCGGCGGCCTGAGCGCCGTGACGGCGCTCCTCGGGCTGCTCGGCTCGATCGCCGTGGTCGTCGCGGTCTGGTGGGGCGCGATCCTGGCGTTCGACCTGTCGCCGTACTTCGCGAAGACGCCGCTGGACGTGCTGACCTACCTCTTCGCGGATCCCGACGCCGCCGAGAATCGCGGGCTCGTCCTCGACGGCCTGGCGATCACGCTCCGCGACGCCGGGGTCGGCTACGTCATCGGCACCGCGCTGGCCTGCCTCGTCGCGGTGGGGATCGTGCTGTCGCGCTGGGTCGAGCGCACGGTGCTGCCCGCCGCCGTGGTCATGCGCTCGATCCCGCTGGTCGCGATGACCCCGCTGCTCGCCCTGGTCTTCGGGCGCGGGCTGCTCGGCGTGACGGTGATCGTCTCGCTGGTGACCTTCTTCCCGACGCTCGTGAGCGTCGCCGCCGCCCTGCGCGCCGCGCCGGTCCTCGCCTGCGACCTCGTCGTCTCGATGGGCGGCTCGACCGCGATGGTGACCCGCAAGGTCCGCCTGCTCTACGCCCTCCCCGCGATCTTCGCCTCGGCCCGCATCGCCGTCCCGGGCGCCTTCGCCGGTGCGACGCTGGCGGAGTGGCTCGCGACCGGCGAGGGTCTCGGCAGCATGCTCGTCCGCGACTACGCGGCCTCGCGCTTCAGCGCGCTGTGGTCGGAGACGGTGGTCGTCGTCGCGGTCGCCGTCGCGCTGTACGCGCTGGTGAGCGTGGTGGAGCGGCCCGTGGTGCGGCGCTTCGCGGCCGGGCAGGGGTGAGGGGCCGGGGGCGGATCGGGTGAGGGCCTGACGCCCCCCAACAGGGGGACCCTCTGCCGGTGCCCATTGCCGAGGCGGTGGCCGTCTCGCTAGCTTTCGAGCACCGATCCGTTCCCCTGTCGACCCCGACACCCCGCCCGCGACGCCGCGGCCGCGAGGGAGGAGGGATCGCGACGAGGGACCGGAGCGGCCCGATCCGCCCTCTCGAGAAAGGCGACACGATGTCGTCATCGCTCCACCTCTCCTGCACGCCGACCGCCGCGGTGGTGGCACTGTGAGGGCCCCGCGCCGCTCACGGGTCGCCCTGATCGCCGCCGCGGTGATCGCCGGCACCGTCGGCCTCACGCCCGCCCTCAGCGCCGCCGCCGCCCCGACCGCCTCGACGGACGTCACCTGCACCGACGGCGCTCCCGTCAGCGCCGTCGTCGCCGGCGACACCGGCGGCCCGGTCGCCGGCACGGGGGCCACGAACCTCGGACTGGCCGTCAACGGCACGACCGCCACCCAGACGACCGTCCCGGCCACCGGCGGACCCTTCGCCTTCGCCCCGGTGCCCGTCAAGACGGGCGACCGCCTCGTGGTCTGGGCCGGCAGCTCGGCCAACGTGCAGTACAGCTACGACGTCACCGCCGCGTCCTGCGACGACGGGTCGACGCCCACGCCGACCCCGACCGCCACCGGCACCCCGACGGCCACGCCGACCGCGACGCCCACGGCCACTCCGACGGCGACTCCGACCGCCACGCCGACCGCGACCCCCACCGCCACGCCCACGGCGACTCCGACCGCCACGCCGACCGCGACTCCCACGCCCGGTGGCCCCGTGGTCGTCACCCGCATCGCCGGCGTCGACCGTCAGGACACCGCCGCGAAGGTCTCGGCCGCGACGTTCAAGGCGAACGTGCCGGTCGTCTTCATCGCCACCGGCGGCAACTTCCCCGACGCCCTCGCCGCGGCACCCGCCGCCGCGAAGCAGAACGGCCCGCTGCTGCTGGTCGACCAGGACTCGATGTCGCAGCCGGTCCGCGACGAGCTGCGCCGCCTCAAGCCGAGCAAGATCGTCGTCGTCGGCTCGAACCTGAGCGTCAGCGACCGCCTCGTGACCGAGCTCGCCGCCTACGCGAAGACCGGCGAGGTCCAGCGCATCGGCGGCGTCGACCGCTACGACACCGCGGCGAAGCTCGTCGAAGCCGCGTTCCCGAAGGGCTCCTCGCAGGCGTGGCTCGCCACCGGTGAGAAGTTCCCCGACGCCCTCGCCGCGGCCGCCGCGGCCGGCTCGGTCCGGGCGCCCGTCCTCCTGGTGAACGGCGGACTCAGCGCCGTCGACGACACCACCCGCTCCCTGGTGCAGGGCCTCGGCGTCAAGAAGCTGACCATCGCGGGCGACCCGCTCTCGGTCAGCACCGGCATCGAGAACTCGTTCCGCATCACGCCGATCCGCATCGGCGGCGTCGACCGCTACGACACCTCGGTGCAGCTGAACCGCGCCGCCTTCACGGCCGCGTCGACGGTCTACCTCGCCACCGGCGAGAAGTTCCCCGACGCCCTCTCCGGAGCGGCCGCCGCCGGCTTCACCCGCAACCCGCTCTACACGGTGAAGCCCGACTGCGTCCCCCAGCCCGTCCTCGACGACATCAAGAGCCTCGGCGCCACCAGCGTCGTGCTGCTCGGCGGAACCGGCACCCTCTCGGACGGAGTGGCGAGCCTGACGGCCTGCCGCTAGCCGCCCACCCGGCCGCTCACTCGCCCGAGAAGGCTCGTTCCCCACCCGGAGAACGAGCCTTCTTGGGCGAGTCAGTCGCCTTTTGATGCTCGCGAGCCGTCGCCTCGGTGGAAGCGCAGGCGAGGTCGCAGGGCGGCTCCTAGCAACGAGGCAGCTCACTGCACCTCGCAAGACTCGATGCACCACAACCTGCTCTTTCAATCAGTTGCCCAACTGGTGAATGCGATGACGACCAGTGAACCAGAGGTCGGTCGATAACGATCTACGGAAGGTACCCAGATATCCGACCGGCTTGACGAAGACATCGACTTTCCATGAAGCGACACCCTTGACCGGGAGGCGATTACCCACGCGGATCAAATCGTGATACCAGGAGTCCATCGCTGACGAGACCAGAACCGCCCGTCGTTGAGAGGGGTCCGATTGCATGATGACTGCGCTCGGATCACCGTTCCCCCTTTCGACTAGCGAACGTGTCAGATGGAGTCCATCTCCGTCCGGGCCGAAGTTCTCGAAGTTGTCGCCCTCGCGTTTCCGTAGCGCAAGCCACTCCGACCATCTGGCCGAGAGGTTCTCGCCATTAGATGTCGCCGCGGATCCACTCTCAGCGTCCAAGAGCCCGAGAACAGGCTGGCGGTTTACGAGCCAAGCGACGTAGACATCCAAAGCCCCATCCTCGTCCCAAACATCCTTAATGAGGGCGAGCGTCGAATCTTCCGTCGGCTTCCCGTTGTCGTACCACCATTGAAATCCACGATGCGGGTGCGCCCAACCGAGGCGATACATCACGAGGTAATGTAGAGCTCCCCAATATCCGAGTGACTGGCTGTGCTCATCACCGAAGCGCGGTAAGGCGGGGACGCGCAACACGCTTCCTGGCGCGGCGAGCGATCTGACCATGTCCGGCACGGCCCAATACCAGTCGATTTGTCCGCCGAATTCTCTCGCACTAGCTCGTCTGATCAGATTCGCATCGAAGTGAGTACGCTCGACGGCCCGACCTGCTTGCTTTTCCATGTGCCCAGCTCCCGAGTCGATCACCTTGTCAGAGGGAGAAGTAGTAGTCCCGCAGCAGGGCTGCCATCTGCTTGCGGCGCTCGATGAGGAACGCCGGGTAGTCGGCCGCGACGGCGCCGAGGAGGCTCTCGGGCACGCCCGATGAGCGGAAGTTGGCGAGCATCTCCTCCTCGGTCGTGATGTCGCCGATGTCCGGGGTCCCGGCCTCGATCTGTGCGCGCACCCGCGCTCCGTACTCGGCGGGCGCGAGCTTGCCGATCCGGATGTTGACCGGCGTCTCGGCGAGGACGTAGTTGGCGATCTGGTTGTGGTCGGAGCGGTCGTTGACGCCGCTCGCCTGCAGGTACGCCTTCGGGAATAGGTGGTGGATGTCGCCCATGCCCGAGTCGCCGAGCATGTCGGAGGCGCCGACGTGGTTCGAGAGGAAGCCGCGCGCCCCGCGCTTCACCATCGCCGCGAGGTAGACGACGAAGTAGGGGCTCCGGCTGCTGGAGGTGACCAGGTCCAGAGGAAGGCCTTCCGTCCAGTACGCCTCCGAAAGAGCGCTGCGCTCGATCGACTCGAGGTACGCCTGAGCACCCATCTCGCGGAGGCGCCGCAGGTCGAGCTCCCAGGTCGTCTCGAAGCTGCCGGAGTGGCGGCCGAGCAGCATAGACATCACGAACCAGCGCCGCACGATCCGCTGGATCTCCGGCGTCGACAGGTCGCCCTCGTCCGAGAGCCTCAGGAACAGCGCGTAAGCGAAGTTCACGGCGTTACGCGAGGTGATCAGCGACGGCGAGATGAATCCGGCCGAACTGAGCGTCATCAGGAACTGGGTGAACCGGTACCGGTTGGTGATGCGGTAAAGCGCGCGCTCGAGCCGCTCGAACGACTCCTGGGCGATCGCGTCGTCGAACTTCTTCGTCTCGAAGTCGCGCCCCGAGAGGTAGCTCACCATCGCGACCATCCGGCCGCGATCGAACTCGATGAGGCCCGCGACGCGCAGCACGTCCTGATAGGTCGGGTCGTAGAGGTCGCTGGCGTCGTCCTTTAGCCAGCTGATCTTCGAGAAGTAGTCGGTCTCGGCGAAGGACGGGTCGTTCTCCCGGATGATCTCGTGGAAGTGCGGCGCGACCGCGAGGTGCGAGAAGTAGTCGATAAACTTGCGCAGCTGCGCTCCGTACTCGCCGTAGGAGGCGATCTTGCTCATCGCGAAGTCGGCGGGGGTGAGCCGCGCTCCGCTCGAGTTGATCCGCACGAAGATCTCGGTGACGGTCTCGATGTCGAGGTTCTCCGCGAGATCGATGATGCCGACCTGGCGGGTCCGCACATTCATCAGCTTCGAGAAGTTCGTCTCCACGATCGACCGGTCGGCGTCGGGGTTCTTCTCGAGGTACTCGCGCACGAGTCCGAAGAGGTTCTCGGGCTTCATCACCGCGGCGATGTCGGGCAGCCACTCCGGGTTGTTCCGGAGGACGGGGGTGTAGGTCTCGAAGCTCTCCGTCAGCGGGTTGAACGCGATCTGCATCCGCGTCTTCTTGTAGTCCTTCGTCACGATCGACCCGCCGGCGAGCGCCGTCGTCAGAGCCGTCACCCGCTGCTGGCCGTCGATCAGGATCTGCTTCGAGCCGGACAGCGAGCCGTCCTTCAATCGCACAGCAGTGTTCTGCCACGTGATCAGATAGCCGACCGGGTAGCCCTGGTAGAGCGAGTCGATGAGGTCGCGCACCTTCGTGCTCGACCAGACGAACGGCCGCTGGATCTCGGGGATCGCGATCTTGCCGGTCTCTACCCAGTTGAGCACGTTGCCCACCGAGTGCTGGGCGACGGTGTACTTGTCCATGGAGGGGACCTCTCGAGTGCGTTTGCGGAAGACGCTGCCGGCGACCGTGCGATTGCACGGATCGTTTGTTTCTAGAACGGACGCACCCCACGCAGATGCGCGTCAATGGCGACCTCGGTCAGCCCGCGATCGCGTGCTTCCCGCCCGAGCTGTGCTCCAGCAGCGGATCCGTCCGCCGCTCCCCGTCCGGAAGGTCCATCGCCGCAGCAAGCAGATTCCCGAGCCGACGAGCGCGCTCCAATCCGTCCTGCTTCGACGCCCACCCATCGAAGGTGAGCCTGATGTTCTCGGCCTTCGTGATGACGTCGAGCACCGGGCTCTGGCCGGCCCGCTCCGTGAAACGCACGTACCGGATGTCGTCGAGCGGGAAGTCGCGCTCGACGACCCCCTGCTTGCGCAGCGCGCCCTGCTCTGACACGAACACGCGATCGCGAGTGATTCCGAGGTAGGCGTTCGCTCCGACGAGGCGCTCGAGGTTGACGTCCGCGAGGGCCAGCAGCTCGCTGCCCTCCGGCAGCACCAGGCTCAGGATGCGCAGGACCTCCGCAGGAGCGTCGCCGTTGAACGCGACGACGGCGGGCTCGAGCGCAGCGGGCTTCGACCACGGACGATTCCGGATCTCGGCGACGCGCTCCGCCAGGGCGCCCGACATCGCGACGGCCTCGCGGATGCTCCGGCGCTTCGCGGTGAACGGGATGCTCGGCTCACCCGGCAGTTCGACGAGCAGGCGGCATTGGCGCTCGAGGTCGCCGAGGAGCCGCGCGATGTCGTCCATCGCCTTCGTGTGCTCCCGCTCCGTCTCCTCGACCAGGCCGGCGAGGAGCCGCTCGTTCTCGACCGAGTTCGCGGTGTCGTGGCTGATCCGACCGGCGCGCAGGACCTGCGAGCGGTACCAGGAGCCCTCTGCCATCAGCAGCCCGTGAGCGTCGGCGAGGATCGGCTCGATGTTCCGCTGGAGGTAGGTGCGGCGGGTCTTCGCATCGGTGTCGAGGGCGGCGACGTGGCGCTGCACGAAGCTCGAGAAGAGGTGACGCTGCTTCCGCAGGTCGGCTTCCCGCGTCGCGACGGCGGCGAAGATGTGGTCGTTGACGATGCCCGCCATCTGCGCCTCCCGAGCCGCGCGCATCGTCGTCTCGTGCAGCCCGAGGAGCGTGGCCCACTGATCGCCGTGCAACGCCATCAGGACGTCGCGGGTCAGCGCGATGTTCTCGTCGACCCGACGGGAGATCGACGCCAGCTGCAGCTGAAGGGCCAGCAGAGCAGCGGCGGGTCCGAGAGAGGAGAGCACGGTGGCACTCTGCGCTCCGACGGCCGGCGCCCAGCGCACCGAGGAGACGATCTTCCCGTTGCTGACGATCGATCCGAGGTTCCAGCCACCCGAGACCATGGGCTGCGCTGACTTCAACGCCGCCAGCGTCTCGGGCGCCAGACGCACCAGACCCTGCGCTGACATCGCTCCTTGAACGCCCTGCGCAATGGTGTTCGCCGCTCCGACCCCGATGCCGAGCTTGTCGACGAGCTCCTGCCTCTTCGGCTCGCTCATCATCTCGAAAGGGAAGAAGTCGAGATCAGTGGGGGCTTTGTCGGCGAAGAGCACTGCCACACCGGGCTCCACTTCGACCAACGTCATCGAGGGCTCGTCCGCGGAGTTCTCTTCGGTACCAGGGGTCACTTCGTGCGATGAAGACATGCGAGCTCTCATAGATCGTTCAGTGGTCGCCGCGGGCGACTCGGGGTGTCGGGAATCCCGACGCTACAGGTATCCGCCGACAGTCTCCGTTGCCGAGGAGATCTCCTTCTCGTGCAGGGCGGCTCATCCCGTACGGTGACAATCAATCAGGGGGAATCAATATGGTCATCGGATACCGAGCCGTCTTTCGGCTCGACGACTCTGCGGATGCCATCGAGGTGGCTGAACGAGCACTGCGCGACTGGCTGCGGTCGAAGCTCAGAACCGGTCGCAATCGCGGAAGCCTCACGACGGCCGAATGGGACGGCGAGGGCGAATTCGATCTGGGCGGCAGCGGCCGCCTGCGCGCCAGCCACCGGGACGATCCGGCGAACAGTCGCTGGCTCCGCAGCTACCGGTTCTCGGAGTCGAACTCGGGGAGGACCTTCGACGTCTCGGTGCTCGCCATCTCCACCCCGGAGGCCGAGGGCTTCACCCAGTCGCTGGTCGTCGAAGCGGGCGTGAGCGACGGGGGCTCCGCCGATCCTGTCGAGGTCGTCGCTCCGCCGAACATCGTGAGGACCCTCCTCCGCGACTCGAGGGTCGTCGAGGGCCGCACCCTCCTGAGCGCCGACCCGGTTCTGGTCGACGATCGGAAGGGAATCGACGCCGTCCTCGCCGGGATCACCGACCCCACACGGACGTGCTCCGTCATCGTGGCGACGTCTGTGGACGCGGCGTCCGACGTCGCCTTCATGCGGATCGTGACCAGCCTGACCCGCAGGAGCGTCGGCGTCGCGACCACGTACGTGATCGGCGCCGACATCGTCGAGCAGTTCGAGCAGCGCCTGACCGACAGCCATCAGGTGCCCCGTGGACGGGTCCGCACGTTCCTCCCGGGAGTCGATCTCTTGTCCCGCCAGGACGCGCTGAGGCATCGCGTGCTCGGGCCTGCGACGTTCGCGCGGGCGATCTCCAACGGGCGTGTCTCCGAGCACCTGCAGATCGCCCACGCGGCGGCGATGAAGAGGCAGTTCCTCGCCCTCGGACTGCCTGCCGACGTCCGGCAAGCGCTCGACGAGCTGGGGCAGGCGGAGAGCCGCGTCCACCGCCGCGCTCTCGTGGACGCCCGGATCTCCCTCCCCGCCGCCACCGAGCAGGACTCTCCCGAGCCGGTCTCCGAGGCGCCGACGCCCGTCTCAGCCCGCTCCTCCGTCGAGGCCGGGTCCTCGCTCGAGACCCTCCTCACCTTCTCGGAGGATCGCGACGAGCCGGCCGCGAAGATCCCGTCCACATCCTTCCTTTCCCGCGTCCGTCGTCTGTTGTCCCGATGGGTCCGCGTCGACAGCGCCGATGAGGAGACCCTCGATCGTCTCGACCGATTCATCGAGACGAGGGCCTCCGAGGTCGCCGTCGCCGAGGAGGAGCTGGATCGGCAGGGGCGGGAGCAGTCGGCGCTCACCGCGGCGAACACCGAGCTGAACCAGCGGATCGACGCGGTCTTCCTCGATCTGGCGGTGGAGAGCGAAACGCTCCGGCGCGCGGAGCGGGAGGCGCGGTACTACCGGGAGCAGCTGGCCGCCTTGAAGGCGTTCGACCGGCTCGTCGTCCCCAGGGATTCCGCCTGGGAACCGCCCGGCTCGATGTCCGAGTTGATCGAGTGTCTGCGCGACTCCGACGACTCCGCCCGCGGCTTCATCGCGAACCGCGTCGAATTCCACGGACGGATGTCGGACGCCGAGGACGTCGACAAGAGGGACGGTCTGGGGCAGTACTCCGCGAAGGTGTGGGACTTCATCCATGTGCTCCACGACTATGCGGAGGCCAAGGCCGCCGGGTGGGAACGAGGAACGGTGCACACCTATCTCACGTCGGACGATGCTCCCTCCGGATTCAAATGCACCCCGTCGCGCCACGCGGCGACGGAGAGCGAATCCGTCCTCGGCAACAGCGCCTGGGCCGGAGAGCGGATGCTGCCTGTTCCCACATCGGTCCAGTCGTCGGGGCTTGTGATGATGTCCGCGCACTTCAAAGTGTCGACCAATGATTCGTTCGCTCCGCGGATGCACTACTTCAACGACACGGACCGCACGGGGAAGATCTACATCGGCTACATCGGCCGCCACCTGACGACGACGCGCTCCTGACGAAGAATCGAATCGCCGGTGTCGGCGCTCCTCAATAGGATCGAGCAACGCCGTGGTGGGATGCCGCGGGTCGGAGGGGAACCCGTCGCATGAACGACTTCGAGTACCGCCAGCTGGTCGACCGCGCTCTGAACGCGGTCGTCGACGGGCTGCTCCCCACCGTGAACAGCGTCCTCGCCGCCCACATCGGGCCCGATGAGGACTGGACCGTCGTCCTCCGGGCGCACGATCTAGCCGCACCAAGCGCTCAGAACCGGAACCAGAAGTACGGCGAGCGCGACTTCGGTCTCCTGGTGCGGCTGCTCACCAGCGACCTGGATCCGCTGGGACGCCCGTTCGCCCGGGCGATCTCGCCGCTGGCCGAAGGCTGCCTGAAGAACCTGCGCCGGGTGCGCAACGACTGGGCCCACGGCGAACCGTTCGACCGCCCGAAGACGAACCGGGCCATCGAGGCCGCGCAGACCCTCCTGCAGGAGATCGCCATGGATCACCTCGCCGAGGAACTGGGCGAGGTGCGGCGCCGCATGCTCGCGGAGGCCGACCGCAGTGCAACGCCGGAGCCGGGTGCTGATGTGCCCGCCACTGATGGCCACGCTGCCGTCGAGGAGACTGCTGACGCGCCGATGGCAGAGGAGCCTGAAGCGGCGGCGACCGAACCGACCGGGCCGCCCCTCGAGCACACCTCCGCGACCTCCGACCCGCCCCTTCGCCGCCCTCGCGGAGCGGCGCGCTACGAGGGCCTCGCGCCCGACGTCGACGACGCACCCACCACCCCGGCCCCCGCCCTCACGATCGAGATCGACGCCCACCACGAGCTGTCCTACGCGATGGCCAACGCCCGCATCCAGCCCGTGACGCGGATCCTCGTCCGCAACACCGGGGAGGAGCTGCGCGGCGCCTCGCTCGACCTCGAGGTCGTCGACGCCAACGGCTCGCTCGGCGGGCCGCGCACGATCCGACTCGACCTCGCCGCCGGGCAGGACAAGGCGCTCGAGAGCGTCGCGCTGACCCTCGACCCGGCACGAATGCTCGCGGTCGAGCAGCGGCGCCCGGGCCGCATCCGTGCCGTCCTGCGCACGGCGGACGGAGACGCGCTCGCCGAGAGCTCGGTCGACGTCACGGTCCTGGCGGCGAACGAGTGGAAGGCACGCCCGTTGCAGCTCGGACTCGAGCTGCTGTCCTCCTTCGCGCAGCCGAACGCCGCGGTGGTCGCGACGGTGCTCCGCGAGGCGGCCGATCTGCTCGGCGCCGCCTCCGGCAGGTCGGACCTGGACGGCTATCAGAGCCAGAGCGCCGAGCGCGTCGACCAGATCGTCGAGGCCGTCTGGGACGCGGTCCGTGCCCGCGGGATCGCCTACACGGAACCGCCGGCGAGCTGGGGCGAGGACGGCCAGAAGGTCCGCACCCCCGCCGAGGTCCTCGAGGGCCGCCTCGGCACCTGCCTCGACACCACCCTCACCCTCGCCGCGATCCTCGAGCAGGCGGGCATCAACAGCACCCTCTGGCTCACGCCGGGGCACATCTTCCTCGGCTACTGGCGCGTGGAGTCGACGCTCGGCACCGCCGCGTCGACCGACGTCGGCAGCGCGGTGAACCTCGCCGACATGGAGCAGATCCGGGTCGTCGAGACGACACTGCTGACCGGGGAGTCCCGAACCCTCACCGAGGCCCACCGGCTCGCGCAGGACCGCCACCTCGCCACCGGACCCGGCGCGCTGGTCGGCGTCGCCGACGTCCGAGAGGCGCGCAACAGCGGCATCTACCCGCTCCCGAGCCGGTCCGTCGGCTCGGACGGCGCCGTCACCGTGAACGAGTACACCCCGGCGAACTCGGAGTACCGGTTCGACTTCGACGGCCCGAACCGCGGCCGCCGCCGCGACGTCACCACCGGGCCCGCCCGCATCGCGACGTGGAAGAACGCGCTCCTCGACCTCAGCCTCCGCAACCGCCTGATCAACTACACCGACCGCGCCGGCTTCTCGCTCGCCGTGCCGGGCAGCGACCTGGCGCGCTTCGAGGACATCGTCAACCAGGGCACGGCGGTGCAGCTCGTCGCGTCCGACAGCATCTCGGACATCGCCCGCCAGCGGGGAGTCCAGAGCGGGAAGGACCTCCCTCCCGAGATCCGCTCCGAGATGCTCTTCGGGAAGAAGCAGGTCTTCGTCAGCGCCACCTCCGCCACGTACACCGACAAGCTCCGCAAGTTCGCCAGCTCCGCGAAGACGATCGTCGAGGAGACGGGCGCGAACAACCTCTATCTGGCCTTCGGCTCGCTGGTCTGGACGCTGGACAACCGCGAGCTGCGCTCGCCGATGGTCCTCGTGCCGGTGACGATCAAGGAGACCTCGCGCGGGTCCGTCTTCACCATCGCCCTCGACGAGTCCGGCTCGTCGACGCCCAACTTCTGCCTCGTCGAGAAGCTGAAGGTCAGCCTCGGCCTCGACCTCCCCGGGCTGGCGAACCCCGTCGAGGACGAGTCGGGCATCGACCTGCGCGCCGCCTTCGACTCGGTTCGGGCGACGCTGACTGCGCGCAACCTGCCCTTCCGCGTCGAGGAGACCGTCGACCTCGCTGTCCTCCAGTTCGCCAAGTATCGGCTCTGGAAGGACCTCGACGAGGACTGGGAGACCCTCGCCCGGAACCCGCTCGTCTCCCACCTGATCAACTCGCCGCTGGAGCCCTTCGAGGACCCGGCCGACGAGGAGCTGACGGTCGACCTCGAGGAGCTGTCCGCCTCGGTGCCCGTTCCCGCCGACGCCTCGCAGCTGGAGGCGGTGGCCGCTGCGGTCGCCGGCAAGACGTTCGTACTCGAGGGCCCTCCCGGCACCGGCAAGTCGCAGACGATCACCAACCTGCTCGCCCGGGCTCTCGCCGACGGCAAGCGCGTCCTGTTCGTCGCGGAGAAGCGCGCGGCACTCGACGTCGTGAAGCGCCGGCTCCAGGACGTCGGCCTCGGCCCGTTCTGCCTCGACCTGCACGACAAGGGCGCCCGCCCCGCGGAGGCCCGAGCGCAGATCCGCGCGGCACTCGATTTCGCGGTGCGCCCCGACGTCAACGGGCACGCGTCGAACCAGCTCACCGTCGAGGCCTCGGTGCGAGGGCTCCGCCGGTACGCCGACCGCCTGCACGACGAGAACTCGGCCGGCTACTCGCTCTACGAGGCGCGCCAGCGCGAGATCCTCGCCGAGGAGCACGTGCAGCCCCTGGCGGTCCCGCACACCCTGATCGAGAACGGGGACAGCGAGCAGTTCGACGAGATCCGTCGCGCCCTGCGCCTGCTTCCCGACGCGTCGGACGCCGCCCGCCCCCGCCCGGACCACCCCTGGGCGCTCGTCTCCCCGCTCGCACTCGGCGACGACACCGCGGACGCCCTCGCGGCAGCCGCCGACGAGCTCGACGCCGCACTGGCCGAGCTCGATCGTCTCGACGTCCCGACCGCGACGTTCTCGTTCCCGATGGACGCGACCGCACTCGCGCCGCTCCTCGCCGCCGCCGAGGCGGACGCCCGCCCGCTGAGCACTCTCGACCGTCTCGCACACCCGGACTGGGACGGCCATCTGGCTCAGGCTCAGGCCGAGCTGCTGCGCATCGCACCCACGCGCTTCGAGATCCTCGGCTGGATCGACGAGGCGCTGATCGACCACGACCTCGACGACTTCAGGGCGATGGCCGTCGAGGCGAACGAGGCGGGGATCCTCTCTCGGAAGAAGCGACGGCGCGAGGTGCGCGACATGCTCGCGCCGTACCTCCGCGTGGACCCGGAGTCCGTGAACCTCGAGCGCCTGGTCGACCTCGCCGATCAGCTGCTCGCGGCTCGCGAGCACGCGAAGTACGTCCAGAGCGTTGTCCAGCACGTCTCCGCACCGCTCACGCCCGACGGCTGGAGTCCCTTCGACGGCGACCTCCTGCGCCGCATAGCGGCCGAGCTGGGTGTCCTGCGCCGCCTGCGCGGAATCGTTGCCGGTCAGGGAGCGAACGAGGTCGTCGACGGCGAGCTGATCCGACGCGTCTACGCGGGACCCGATCGAGCAGCTGTCGGGGCCGCGGTCCGCCGCTTCGTCGACGCCTCGTCCGCCGTCGCGCGTCTCGCGGGGGCGCCCTCCGCCGAGTTCGAGCGCTGGAGCGACGGGACCACCCCGCTCGAGCGCTGGCGGGCGACCCGTCTCGAGCGCGGCGAGGGGCGGTCCGCCGTCCGCTCACTCGGGACCTGGCTGACGCTGCTGCAGCAGCTCGAGCCCCTGCGCCGCGGCGGCATGGTCGAGGCGCGGCAGCGCTACCTCGACGGCCTGGACGACGCGGACGAGGCGCTCCTCGCCTTCGAGAAGGGCCTCGCCTCGACGTCCGTGCAGGAGCGCCTGAGCCGCACCGGTCTCGAATCGTTCGAGACGGCCGCGCACGAGAAGCTCCTCGCCCGGTACGTCTCCGGGAGCACGGCCGTGCGCGGCGAGCTGCCGCGGATCATCCCCGCGCAGGTCCTGAAGCGCCGCGACCTGAGCTCGGTCCCCTCGGCGATGATGGGCGGGCTGAAGCGGCAGCTCGAGTACAAGCTCCGCGGCATGAAGGTCCGCCGCCTGATGGAGGAGTACGGCCCGCTCATCACCAAGATCGCGCCGTGCACCCTGATGAGCCCGGAGTCGGTGGCGCGCTTCCTGCCCGTCGACGCCGACCTGTACGACATCGTCGTCTTCGACGAGGCCTCGCAGGTCCGGGTGGCGGACGCCGTCGGAGCGCTCGGCCGCGCTCGCAGCGCGGTGATCGTGGGCGACAGCAAGCAGATGCCGCCGACGAGCTTCGCCGAGACCGGCGCCACGGAGGACGAGACAGCTCCGACGGACACGGTCGTCGACGAGGAGTCGATCCTCTCCGAGGCCTCGCAGGCGCGGGTGCCGTCGCGGTGGCTGTCCTGGCACTACCGCAGCCAGGACGAGCGGCTCATCGCCTTCAGCAACAGCCGGTACTACGACAGCCGGCTCTCCTCGTTCCCGACGCCCCACGACGGCGACACCGGCTCGGATCACGACGGCTACGGCATCTCCTTCGTCCGGGTCGACGGCACCTTCATCCGCACGGGTCGAGGCAGGACGCTGCGGACGAACGCGGCGGAGGCCGAGGCGATCGTCGCCGACGTGCACCGCCGCTTCGCCGCCTCCCCCGACGCCGTTCCCTCGCTCGGCATCATCACCTTCAACGCGCAGCAGCGCGACCTCATCGACGGGATGCTCCGCGGCTCCGCGGATGCCCGAGTCGCGCAGTCGCTCGACGTGCCCGACGGGTTGTTCGTGAAGAACCTCGAGAACGTGCAGGGCGACGAGCGCGACACGATCCTCTTCTCGATCGCGTTCAGCGCGAACGACAAGGGCGTGGTGCCCCTGCAGTTCGGTCCGCTGACCCGAGCCGGCGGCGAGCGGCGCTGGAACGTCGCGGTCACCCGCGCGCGGCGCCAGGTCGTGCTGTTCTGCAGCTTCGACCCCGCGGAGCTCCGCGCCGACGAGACGCAGTCGGTGGGCGTGAAGCATCTCAAGGCGTACCTCCAGATCGCGCAGTCCGGCTTCGGCGAGGGTGGTCCGGTTCTTGATCGCGCCTCGCTGCCCGACGCCCACCGCGACGAGCTCGCGGCGGCCCTGGTCGAGGCCGGGCTGACCGCTCGGGCCGACATCGGGCTCTCCGAGTTCCGCGTCGACATCGCCCTGGCGACGGCGGAGGAGCCGCACCGGCCGCTCGTGGCGGTCCTGCTCGACGGGCCGTCCTGGCGCGGCCGCCGCACCGTCAGCGACCGCGACGGACTGCCCGGATCGGTCCTCAAGAACGCGATGGGCTGGCCCGCCGTGGAGCGGGTCTGGCTGCCGGAGTGGCTCGCCGACCGCGACGCCGTCATCGCGCGGCTCACCGAAGCGGTCGAGCGTGCGGATGCTGAGATCCGAGCCGCTCGCGAGGAGGCCGCCGCGCTCGCCCCGACCGCCGACGCCGAGATCCCGGACGTCCTGGACGCCCACTCGATCGCAGTGATCAATCTCGACGACAGCGATTCGCCGATGCCCGAGGAAGCCCCCGTCCCGGTCCTTCCTGCCCTTCCGGAGCTCCTCGAGGACGTTCCCGTCCTCCGTGCCTACTCCGGCCCCGAGGCTGCGACGGCACCGTCGAGTGTCCTGCCGCCCGCGGCGGCCGGCGGCACTCTCGCCGAGATCTCCTACGACCCCTGGGAAGAGCGTCAGGTCGGCTCGAAGGACGTCCTCGACAGCCTCCCCTCCCCGGCATCCGCCCGGCAGATCGCCGACCTCGTGAGGGAGATCGTCGCGGCGGAGGGGCCGATCCACGAGGTCCGCGCAGCGAAGCTCATCGCGGGCGCCTTCGAACTGAACAAGGTCAGCGTGTCCCGCACGGCGAGCATCATCGCCTGCTTCCCGCTCAGCCTCCGGCGCCCGGACGACCCCCAGTTCCTCTGGGCCGAGGGCGTCGAGCCGGCCGGCTACCGCGCCGTCCGCTCGCGCCTCTACACGAGCGTCGAGAGGGTCTACGAGCACATCGATCCCTTCGAAGCGGCGAACGCGGTCGAGCTCTGCGTGCGCGCCTCACCGGGGATCGACCACCTCCTGCTCGTGCGCGCCACGATGATGCAGCTCGGTATCGTGCGGATGACCGACAACATCCGCAGCCTCGTCGACTCCTCGATCGCCGACGCACTGCGCCTCCGCAGGGTCGTCCACACCCCCTCGGGCAGCTACACGACGCCCTGACCCCCCTGTCCGCTTCCGGACACGTCCGCAAGCGGCTCTTCCGTCGGCGGCCGGGCGGCGTCAGACTCGACCGATCCCCTCTGCGTCCGCGGCAGCGCCACTCCCGCATCCACTTCAGGAGCCCGCCCGTGAGCACGAGCGCACCCCAGGCCTCCGCCGCGACCGAGGCCGAGACCGAGACCGGGACCGACGGAGCCGAGACCGCAGCCGCCTCCCGCCGCCCGCTCCGCGCGTGGCTGAGCCAGGGCTCCTACGGCCCCACCGATCTCACGCGGCGCGGTGTCCTGCTGGTCGTCGTGTCGGTCCTCGCCGTGCTCGTGCCGGTGGTGACCCTCACCCTGCTCGACGTCGACTCGCACGTCTCGCTGAAGGTCTGGATACTGGCCGTCACCGTGATCGCGCTGCTCGGGGCGCTGCTGCGCGTCGTCGCCGACATGCGGCCCGGCCCCCGCAGCGACCTCGACCGGGCCGGCAAGGCGGTCGGGGCGGTCGCGGCGCTGTTCACCGCGCTCGCGGTCATCATCGACTGGAGCCTGCTGCACCTGTAGCGGGGCACGCCCAGGACCCGCGCTCAGGAATGGGGCAGGAACCGCACCGGCGGGTCCGCGATGGACAGCCCGGACTCGCGCGGCGCCACCTCGATGGCGGCGTGCTCGCTCTCGGGGGCGGTGACCTGGACCTTGTCGACGCCGTCCGTCTGCGTGCCGTCGCTGCTGTCGGAGAAGCCCGTCACGCCGTGCCGCTCCAGAGGCTCGGCGAGCAGGGCGGCGTAGCGCTCCTGCTCCCCGGACCGGACCAGCGCGCTGATCGTCCAGCTGAACAGGGTCGCCCCGCCGACCGATTGACCGGTCGCGGCCACCGCCGCCAGGGAGAGCAGCCGTCGCCTCGCCATGCGACCAGGGCGTCTCGCCGGCACCCGTCCGGCCATCGCGGAGGGCCGCGCTCGGGCGAACGCGGGGTGAACGGACGTCGCCGGGCACAATGGGACGGTGCCGCCCACCCCCGCCGACCCGCGTCCGGATCCACAGCCGGACCCCGCCGCCGATCCGCGCGACGACCTGCCCGGCGACGGCCGCGACGAGACCGAGAACGAGCGGCTCGACCGCAACTGGAGCGAGATCCTGCAGGAGCTGCGGGTCATCCAGACCGGGACGCAGATCCTCACCGGGTTCCTGCTGGCGATCGCCTTCCAGCAGCGCTTCGAGGACCTCGACCTCTTCCAGACCGACGTCTACCTGGTGCTGATCAGCGGCTCGGTGCTCGCGACCCTGCTCGGGCTGGCGCCGGTCAGCCTGCACCGCGAGCTGTTCCGCCGCCGGGCGAAGCGGACGCTGGTGCGCGCGGCCGACGTCCTGCTGCGGCTGACGCTGATGGCGGTGGCGCTGGTGCTCGTGGGGACGGTGCTGCTGATCTTCGACGTCGTCACGACGCGGCCGCTCGCGATCACGATGGCGTCGATCACGGCGGTGCTGATCGCCGGCATCTGGCTGGCGCTGCCGTGGCGGATCCGGCGGCGCGGGTAACCACACGGCGGTTGCAGGGGGGGTGGATCTCGAGACGCCCGCTGCGCGGGCTACTCGATCAGCATGAAGGCGCGGATCTACTTGGAAGAGACACAGGCCGGCCATGCCGGTCGAGCAGCGCGCAGCGCGTGTCGAGACCCGCATCGGCGCAGGATGACGGACGCGCGGCGCGCGCCCCGCCCGGGCCGACCGCGCCGTCGCGCCAGTCGTCCGCCCATCGCCGCCAGCGCCGGGGCTTGCGCCCGCCCCGTCGCTCCGCAACGCCACCGCCCCGCCCGCCGCGCGCGGCGGCGGCTCGTCCCCCACCGCTCCCCCGTGCCGACCGCGACGTCACGCTGATCCCGCGGTCCGCCGCCACCACCAGCACCCGCCCGCAGCACGCCCGTCGCGCCACCGTCCCCGCGCGCCGCCATCGGCGACCACTCGCCGCTGAGCGCACCCTGCACACCACCTGAGAGCACGTCACCGGATTGGACCCGCGCGTGCCCAATCCGGGGGTCAAGGCGCCTCGACCCGAAACGTATCTTGATGCCTGCTCCACCCGGACCGCCCGCCGGAGCAGCCCGAAGGGATCGGATCATGACGGAAGTGCGCGCGCTCGCCCGCCACCGTCACCCCACTCCGCAGACCCCGACCTCGGCAGCACCGCGCCCGCTCGCCCTGACGCTGATCCTCGTCCTGCTCGCCGCCGTCCTCGTCGTCCTGCCCGCCCCGCGCGCGGAGGCCGCCACCGTCCTGCTCCAGGAGGGCTTCGGCGGCACGAGCGTCGTCGACCCCGCCTGGCAGGCCCTCGACAGCGCCTGCATCACCCGCGCCACGACGGCGCCGCCCGCCGGCACCTCGACCCTCGGCGTCTGCGCCAACCGCACGCAGGCTCCCGCCGCCGCGACCACCCCCGGCTTCCTGCAGCTCACCGACACCCGCACCAACGCCAAGGGCGGCGCGGTCTTCAACCGCCCGATCCCCGCGACCGGCGGCCTCGACGTCCAGTTCGACCAGTACCAGTACCAGGCGGCGCTCGGCCTGCAGGGCGCCGACGGCATCGGCTTCTTCCTCACCGACGGCTCGCGCAGCCTCACCGCGGCGGGCGCTCCCGGCGGCTCGCTCGGCTACGGCCAGTCCACGACCGTCGACGGCGTGAACGGCGGCTACCTCGGCATCGGCCTCGACGTCTTCGGCAACTTCTCCAGCACCGGCGGCGGTCTCGGCGCGGGCTGCGCCACCCCGCCCACTCCTCCGGGCACGACCGCCAACCGCATCGTCGCCCGCGGCCCCGGCCAGGGCAAGACCGGCTACTGCTACATCGCGGGCACCGCCCCGCCCGGAACACTCGCCTCCCTCCGCCCGACCGTCAACCTCAGCGACACGGGCGCCCCCGGCACCGGCGCCGGACGCACCATCCGCGTCACCGTCTCGTCGGCCGCGTTCCCGGTGGTCACCGTCTACTACGGCGCCACCGCCGGCATGGCCGCCGCCTCGCTCACCCAGGCGCTGCAGTTCACGATGACCACCGCCGCCCCCTCCACCTACAAGCTCGGCTTCACCGCGTCGACCGGCGGATCGAGCGACACCCACCTGATCCGCAACGTCTCGGTCTCCTCCATCAACGACCTCGACGACATCTCGCTCGTGAAGCAGATCGACCGCACCACGACCCAGCCCGCCGCCTACAACGAGGGCTCGGTCATCCCCTACCAGTTCGTCGTCACGAACGGCTCGGTCACCGGCACGCTCAGCGGTGTCGCCGTCTCGGACCCGAAGGTGCCGACCGTCACCTGCCCGACGACCACCCTCGCCCCACTCGCGTCGGTGATCTGCACCGGCTCGCACACCGTGACGGCGGCCGAGGCGGTCGCCGGGAACCTCGTCAACACCGCGACGGCCTCGGCCACCAAGACGACTCCGGGCCAGACGACCGTCACCGTCACGAGCCGCACCGCGACCGTCACCGCCCCGATCAGCACGCCCGCCCCCGTCATCACCCTGGTCAAGTCCGGCGCCCTCACCGACACCAACGGCAACCAGCAGGCCGACGTCGGCGAG
Organism: Rathayibacter sp. VKM Ac-2929; assembly: GCF_022815495.1. Taxonomy (NCBI): domain Bacteria; kingdom Bacillati; phylum Actinomycetota; class Actinomycetes; order Micrococcales; family Microbacteriaceae; genus Rathayibacter; species Rathayibacter sp. VKM Ac-2929. Next base: position 574,992 of record NZ_JALGRV010000003.1, on the reverse strand, counting down.
CAGATCGTCTACACCTTCCGCGCCACCAACACCGGCAACGTCACGCTGCAGAACGTCGCCGTCACCGACACGAAGGTCGCCTCGATCACCCCGGCGACCGCGACGATCGCCCCCAGCGCGCAGGCCGTCTTCACCTCCGCCGCGTACACGGTGACCCAGGCCGACATCAACAGCGGCACCGCGATCCCCAACACGGCCACGGTCACCGGCCGCACCCTCGCGGCGAGCCCCACGACCGTCACGGCGAGCTCGAGCACCACCACGCCCATCCGCTACGCGCCGGCCCTGACGCTGACCAAGAACGGCACGCTCAACGGCGCCGCCGCGATCGGCTCGACGATCTCCTACTCCTTCACCCTCGTGAACACCGGCAACGTGCCGCTGACGTCCGTCGCGATCGCCGACCCCAAGGTCACCGTGGTCTACGGAGCCTGGCCCGGCACCGCCGGCCAGCTCGGCATCGGCCAGCAGGTCACCGCGACCGCCAGCTACCCGCTGACCCAGGCCGACGTCGACGCCGGCTCGGTCGTCAACACCGCCACCGCGACGGGCACCCCGCCCACCGGCGCCGCCGTCACCAGCACCGCCACCCGGACGATCACGCTCACCCGCGCCGCCGACCTCGCCTTCACCAAGACCGCCAACCCCGCCTTCATCAGCACCGCGGGCACCGTCGTCACGTACACCTTCCGCGCCACCAACACCGGCAACACGACCCTCACCAGCGTCGGGATCACCGACCCGAAGTCCGGCCTCTCGGCGCTGACCTTCAGCTGGCCCGGCACCGCCGGCCGGCTCACGCCCGGCCAAGTCGTCAGCGCGACCGCCACCTACACGACCACCGCGGCGGACGTGACGGCCGGCACGATCTCGAACACCGCGACCGCCACCGCGACACCGCCGACCGGCTCCGCGATCACCCGCACCGCCTCCGTCACGATCTCGGTGATCCCCGACCCGCTGCCCGACGCGGCGACGGTCGTCCAGGGCGGCTCGGTCGTCGTCGACGTGCTCGCCAACGACGGCGCCGCGGCGACCGGCGCGACTTTCTCCCGGGCTCAGCTCTCGGCGACCCCCAAGGTCGTCGGAGGCGCCGCCACCCCCGCCCCCGCGACCCCGGTCTCCGGCTCGGTCACCTGCGTCGACAGCGGCGCCACCCGCGGGCAGTGCACCTACCGCCCGATCGCCGCCTTCGTCGGCACCGACGTCTTCGACTACGCGCTCTCGGGCACCTACGGCACCTGGAACGTCCGCGTCACGATCACCGTGACCGCGCTCAACCACGCGCCGATCGCCCGCCCGGACCGCGCCGTCGCGACCGCCGGAGGCCCCGCCGTCACCGTCTCGCCGCTCGCCAACGACACCGACGAGGACGCGGGCACGACGCTGACCCTGAGCGCCGTCGGCACCGCGAGCAGCGGCACCTTCTCCTGCACGGGCGCGACCTGCACGTACACGCCGGCGGCGGCCTTCACAGGCACCGTGCCGATCGCCTACACCGCGAGCGACGGCGCACTCACCGCGAGCAGCACGATCACGGTCTTCGTCGATCCGGCACCGCTGGTCCCCCGCGGCTTCACCGACACCGACACGACCAGCGGAGCGATCGGCCTCGGCGCCTGGACCCGCTCCTCCGTCGTCGCCACCCCCGTCGCGAGCTGCACCGCGAACCGCCCGAGCACGCTCGTGAGCTGGTCCGCCGCGCCGGGCGCCACCGGCTGGACCCTCGAGCGCCGCCTGGCCGGAGCGACGCCCGGCGCCTGGACCGTCGTCGCGACGCCCGCGGCGAGCGCCACCTCCTTCACCGACGACCGACTCGGCGAGGGCCGCAGCTACCAGTGGCGGGTCCGACCCGACCTGCAGCGCTGGCTCGGCACCGCGTCGGCCCCCTCGACCGCCGTCGCGCAGCCGGCCGTCACCACCGCGAGGGGCTGCTGATGCCGCGGCCGCCTCGCCCCACGAACCCTCCCACCCGTCCTGCACACGCCCGCGTGAGGGAGACCAGGCCCGCACCGGGCACCCATCTGAAAGGAACCGTCATGACCGCCACAGCCTCCACCGAGAACGACTCCCGCAAGCGCGCCCCCTGGAAGAGGATCGCCCTCACCGGCGGTGTCCTCCTCGCCGCGGGCGCCCTCGCCGGCGCCGGCGCCTTCGCCGTCTTCACCGACTCCGGCACCGCGGTCGGCAACGTCGACGCCGGCCAGACCGACATCAACGTCACCGGCGGCTTCACCGTCACCGACATCGCGCCCGGCGACACGATCCAGCGCCCGCTGACCCTCGTGCTCCCGAACGCGACCAACGACGGCGACCTCGTCTCCACCGTGCGCTTCTACCAGGACGTCACCTCGGAGACCGCCGGCACCGACGACCCGCTGCTCGCCGGCCCCGGCGAGTCGCTCGTCACCGGCACGGACGGCCTGAACTACCGCCTGCTGACCTGCACCGTCGCGTGGACGACCGCCGCGACCGCCCCCGCGGTGAACGGCCCGTACACCTGCGCCGGGACCACGACGACGACCGGCAGCGGCAAGCTGTCGACCATCGGCGGAGTCGCCAACGCCGCGAACTTCACGCCGGCGAACTTCGGCCTCACCCCCACGGCGACCGGCACCTTCCCGTCGGACGCCGGCGACGTCTCGCTGAACACGCTGATCGAGCTCGTGCTGCCCACCGCGGCCGACAACGACTACGAGAACGCCGCCGCGCAGATCACCTTCACCGCCGCCGCCATCCAGCGCGCCGGCATCCAGAAGTAGCCGACCGCTCCCGCCCCGGCGCCGTGCCCGCCCGCACGCGCGGCCGGGGCGGGAGCACCTCCTCCTTCTTCCTCCTCCTCCTCCTCTTCTTCCCCTCGGAGCCCCATGCCAGCCCTGCGCGCGATCGGCGCCGTCCTCGCGGCGGTCCTCCTCGCGCCCGCGGTGTCCGCGGCGTCGGTCGCTCCGCCCGCCGCCCTGCTCGACGTGCGCGAGCTGACGGCTCCCGCCGCCCTCACCGGCCTCGCCCCCGGCGACACCACCGAGTGGGCCGCCGAGGTCACCAACGTCGGCTCGTCGGCGCACCAGGTGTCGGTCGCCTTCGCGGTCGACGGCGGCGACGCGCTCGCCACCGATCCGCGCGCCGGTCTCCAGCTGGACGTCGACCTCTGCCCCTCCGCCTTCACGATCGACGACGTCCTCGTCGCCGACGGCCGCTCCGTCGAGCGCTACCTCTGCCCCGAGGGCGTCGAGCCGATGGGCACCGGACCGGCCGCGTCGCTCGGCCGGCTCGACGGGTCCCGGGCGCTCGACCGCGGCGAGACCGTCGGCGTGCGGGTCCGGGTGAGCTTCCCGGCCGGCTCCGGCAACGCGCTCGAGAGCACGTCGGCCGCCCTGCGCGTGCTCGTGCGCGAGACCGGGGCGATCGACGACTCCGGCGCTCCCGGAGGCGGCCCTTCCGGGAACGGCGCGGTCGACGAGGGCGCCTCCGGGAACGGCGCCCTCGGGAACGGCGGCCCGGGGAACGGCCTCGCCGTCACCGGCCGCGACGTCGGCGCCGCGCTGCTCGGCGGCCTGCTCGCCCTCGGCGCCGGGCTTCTGCTCGCCGCCACCGGCCGCCGGCGGAAGGAGGCTCGGTCGTGAGCAGCACGGACAGGAGCGACGCAGTCGTGAGCGGACCCGTCGCGAGCAGACCGGTCGTCGCGGGCCTCCGCCGCCTCCTCGGCCTGGTCGTCGCGCTCGTCGCGCTCGCCGGCGTCGCCGTCTTCGTCGCGTCCGCCCTCGGCGTCGTGCGCCTCGTGCCCGTGCTCTCGAACTCGATGGCGCCGGACATGCCCGTCGGCTCGCTCGCCGTCACCCTCCCCGTCGACCAGGCCGCGGTGCGCGCCGGCGACGTGATCGTCTTCACCGACCCCGACGTGCCCGAGCGCCGGGTGATCCACCGCGTCACGCTCGTCTACTCCGACGCCGAGGCCGCCGAGCTGCGCGGCTGGTCGCCGGGGCTCCTCGCGCTGACCACCAAGGGCGACAACAACCCGCAGGCGGACCCGTGGATCGTCACCATCGCGGATCAGCGGATCTGGCGCGAGGAGTCGGTCGTGCCGCTGCTGGGCTGGCCGAGCATCGCGCTCGCGCAGCCCCAGGCGCGCTTCGCGTTCTTCGCGGTCGGCGGCGCGCTCGTGGTCGGCGCCGTGCTCGTCGTGATCTGGCGCCGGCCGACGGAGGTGCGGTCGTGAGCGGCACGGTGGCGATCGGCACGCCCGCGACCCGCGCGCACGGCCGTCGGCGCGCGGTCCCGACCCGCCGCCGCTCCCGCGCACCGCTCGCCCTCGCCGCGGCGATCGCGCTGGTGCTCGGCGCCGGCGCCTCCGCGTCCGCCCTGTTCCTCGACCGCGCGACCGCCGGCGCCCAGGTCGGCGCGGGCACCGTCGTCGCCGAGTTCGACGCCACGGGAGTCACCACCGTGCAGGTCCCCGTCGCCGATCTGCTGCCCGGCGGCACGGCCCGGCGCCTCGTCGACCTCACCAACGCCGGCACCGTCTCGATGGGCGCCCTGCAGCTCGAGTCCGCCGCGACGACCGTCGGCGCGAGCGCCTCCGACGGCCTGCAGCTCGCCCTCGAGCGCTGCTCGGTGGCCTGGTCGTCCGACGCCGCGACCTGCCCCGGCACGACGACCACCGTCGCGGCCGACCGCCCCGCCACGGCCCGCATCGACCTGCCCGCCTCCCCCGCCTTCGCCATCGGAGCGACCGATCACCTCCGCCTCACCCTGCGGCTCCCGGAGTCGTCCCCGTCCGCCGCGCAGAGCACCTCCGGCACCCTGACCCTCGCCGTCCTCGGCATCCAGGCCCCGGGCAAGCACCGCTGACGCCGCCGCCGACCATGCTGGTCGAGCAGCCCCGAAGGGGCGTATCGAGACCCACCCTCCCCAGCACGGCGGGCCCGGCGACCCCACTCCAGGCGTCGCCGGATCTCGATACGCCCGCTCCGCGGGCTACTCGATCAGCAGGAAGGGACGTGAGCACCGCACAACATCAGCTGAGAAGGGGTGCCCTCCGCTGACAGAGGAGGCCCACCCGTCTCAGCTGATGTTCTGCGGCACCCACCACCGCCTGCACGCCCCCTGCCGGTCGAGCAGCCCCGACAGGGGCGTATCGAGACGCACCGTGTCCGGGACGGCACGCCTGCAGACCCCACCTCTCGGCGCCGCCGGATCTCGGTGCGCCCTCTCCGCGGGCTGCTCGATCAGCAAGGGGGCTGCAGGGTCGCGAGCGCCTCGTCGAAGCTCTCCGCGGAGGCGAGCACGCCCTCCGGGCCGATCGCGATCCAGCGGCCGCGGTCGCGCAGCAGCAGGCCGAGCTCCTCGGACGGCCGGCGGCGGGTGCGGCGCAGTTCGAGGACGAACGCGCCGGGACCGGTCTCGCGGATCTCCGGCGTCCGGCGATCGGGCAGTCTCAGCGGTACACGCTCCACTCCTTCTTCATCACGCGGGTCTCCTGGCCGTCGACCGCGACGATCCAGGCGCCGTCGGTCTTCGCCAGCACGCGGCCGCGCAGGTACTGCGGCTCCCAGCCGTCGGCACGGTGCACCCACTTCACGAAGCGGGCGAACCGGCCCGGCATCACATCGTCTCTGGACATCTGGTCCTCCCCGTCGTCGGGGCCGCGCCCGCAGCCGTCGCGGGACGACGGAGTCTCCGGATGCGGCCGGATGACAGGACTGTAGGACGCGCTCAGCGGCCAGGAGGAGACCCTTGACGGAATCGCCGACGTGGGCAACAGCTGTCGGGGAGCGCCGCACTCAGCGCCCGAGCAGCCCCAGGACTCGCCGCTTCACCGGGTGCAGCCGGTACGCCGCGTACCGCACCGTCGGGCGGGAAAGCGCGCGCAGCCGCCGCGGCAGCGTGCTCCGCGCGGCCACCGCCTCCGCGTAGATCGCCGCCTGGGTGCGCGCCGCCGCCGCGAGACTGAAGCGCTCGACGACCACCTCGCGCCCGAGCGCGCCGAGCCGCTCCCGCAGCTCCGCGTCGGCCGCGAGCGGCGCGAGGATCCCGGCGAGGCGACCCGGCCCGTCGACGCCGTCGCCGAGCGAGTACCAGCCGCCGTCGAGGAAGAACGGCAGCGACTCCGGCGTCAGCAGCCGCCAGAACGCCTTCTCGCCCTGCACGACCAGCGGCTTCGCGAACGCCATCCCCCGCAGCGCGCTGCTGCCCATCCCGAGCACGATGTCGGCGACCGCGTAGGCGTCGCGCGGGTCGAGCATCTGCCCGGTCAGCGTCACCAGCTCGCGCGAGCGCCCCGCGTTCACCCGGTCCGCCGCGGCCTGCAGCTCGCCGCGGACCGGGCCGTCGCCGACGACGATCAGCCGCAGGCGGTGCTCGTCGCCGATCGCGCCGACCGCCTCGATCGCCGCGAGGATCCCCTCGCGCTTGAGGTCGACGACCAGCCGCGCCACCGTGACGACCGCGATCTCGCCGTCCTGCACGTCGAAGCGCGCCCGCAGCTCCGCCGTCCGCGCCGGGTCCTCGACCGGCGCGTTCAGCTCGGTGTCCACCGGCGGCTCGATCAGGTGCAGCGTCGGCCGGCGCCGCGACTCCTCCTCGAGCAGCTCGACCACGCCGACGATCATCGGGAAGGCAGCCGGCACGAAGTCGGGCACCTCGGGCGAGAGCACCGTGGTCACCACGGGCACGCCGTCGATCAGGTGCGGCCCGAAGGCGGCGTCCATCGTCGGCGCCCACTCGTAGGCGTGGATCAGGTCGATCCGCCGCTCGCGGACGAGGCGCCGCAGCCGCGCCATGCTCCGGAAGGACAGGCGGGGCCCCTTCTCCGGCGCCTCCTCCCAGTCCAGCCCGAGCTCGGCGACCAGCGGGCGCAGATCGCCGTCCGGCCCGTAGACCACCGCCTCGTGGCCGAGCGCGGCCATCCGCCCGGCGAGCTCGATCCCGTTGATCTGGCTGCCGCCGACCTCCATCGTGTGCAGGCAGGTGAGGATGCGCATCAGACGGCCGGAGCGGGAGGCGCGGCCGGGGTGGACGGGGCCGCCTGCGCCTGCGCCGCGACCTGGCGGCGGGCCTCGTCGATCGTCGCCAGCACCGAGACGACCTCGTGGTGCGGGTGCACCGGCGACTCCACGAGCCCCGCGTCGACGTAGGAGGCGAACGCCGTCGCCTGGAAGGACAGCGCGCCGTAGGGCCACGGCCCCTCGTCGGTCCAGACCTCCGAGTCCTGCCCCGAGCTCATGCTGCCGAGCGTCAGCGTCACGCCGCTCGGCCCGAAGAACGGGCTGTGCACCGCGAGCCGCCCCTCCGAGCCGAGCACCATCGCCTCGACCGGCAGCGACGTCTGGAGCGAGGTCGACAGCAGCGCGCGGGCGCCGGAGGCGGTGGTCAGCAGCAGGTCGGCGCTCGCGTCGACGCCCGTGCCCGGGTCGACGGTCCCGGAGGCGACGACCGAGGCGGGCGCGCCGAGCACCGAGGACGCGAACGAGATCGGGTACACCCCGGCATCGAGCAGCGCGCCGCCGCCGAGCTCCTTCGCCCAGAGCCGCCCGGTCGGATCGACGGGGACGGAGAAGCCGAAGTCGGCGGTGACCAGGCGGAGCTCGCCGAGCACCCCGCTCTCGACGACCTGGCGGATGACGTCGGCCTGGGGCAGGTAGCGCGCCCACATCGCCTCCATCACCAGCAGGCCGGCGGCGCGGCCCGCGTCGGTGATCTCGCGCGCCTCGTCCGCGGACATCGCGATCGGCTTCTCGATCAGCACGTGCTTGCCGGCCGCGATCGCGGCGAGCGCCTGCGCGCGGTGCAGCGGGTGCGGGGTCGCGATGTAGACGGCGTCGATCCCGGAGTCGGCGACCAGCTCCTCGACTGTCGCGTGCACCGTCGCGATGCCGTGCTTGTCCGCGAAGGCCCGCGTCTTCTCGGCGTCCCGGGCGGTGACGGCGACGGCGCGCTGCACCGAGCGGGAGTGGATCGCGGCGACGAAGGCGTCGGCGATGCCCGTGCCGATCACTCCCCAGCGCAGGGCGGGGACGGAGGCGGGGTCGATCGTTCGCGGAGCGGGGAGGGTCACGGGCACCGCTGCATCCTACGGGCGCGGCCCCGCGGGATCGAGGGACGGGGCGGCCCCTGAGGGCTCCGGCCACGGGATCCGCTCGAACAAGGCCCGCAGCCTCGCTCCGCGGCCGGGATGCACCGCGCTCACCCAGGCGATCCGGCCGAGGAGGTGCGCCCGGAGGTCGGGCACGCCCGCCCGGTTCTGCCCGGCCGGCCCGTGCACGGCGCAGTTGTGCAGGATCGCGTGCAGCCGGTCGACGTCGGCGCGCCGGACGGCCGGGTGCGCGTTGACCACGATGCCGGTCACGCTCTGCCGGGTGGACGCGGGGCGCAGCCGCGTCTTCCGCGGGTTCACGGCGTAGCCCGCGTCCTCCACGATCCGCGCCGCCCCGCGCGCGAAGGCCTCCGCCCGCCGGGCGAAGCGCGCGCCGCCGCTGAAGGCGAGGTCGTCGGCGTAGCGGGTGTAGCGGGCGCCGGCCGCCTCCGCATAGCCGGTCAGCCGGGCGTCGAGGCGGCGCAGCGCCAGGTTCGCCAGCGCGGGCGAGGTCGGCGCACCCTGCGGCAGGTGCGCGAGGGCGAGGGAGCGGCGCAGCGCGGCCCGCTCCTCCGGGGCGCCGCCGGCGGGCATCCGGTGGATCGCAGCGACCGGGACGGCGTGCGTGCACAGCCCGGTCAGTGCGAAGGCGACCGCCTCGGGCAGCCCCTCGCCGCGCAGCAGCCGGAACACCCGCACCGCGGTGACCTGCGCGAAGAAGCGCTGCAGATCGAGGGTGATCAGCATCGCCGAGCCCGCGTGCACGGCCGCCCCGGTGATCGCGCTGCGCCCCGGGACGAAGCCGTGCACGGCCGGGTGCACCGGCGCCAGGCCGACGATCTCGTCGAGGACGCTCCGCTGCACCGCGCGCAGCCGCGAGCGCGGCACCTCGAGCAGCCGCGGTGCCCGGCCCGGCCGCTGCCGCCAGACGTGGTCGTAGTTCTGGAGAGCGCCGGGGTTCGGAGCACCGTGCGGCGTCCGGCGGTTCCACTGCCCGAGGTCGGCGAACCCGTCCAGCTGCGCCGGCGCGAGCCCGAGCAGCCGCGCGAGGTCGTCCCGGCCGTCGATCGCGGGCACCGGCGAGGAGGAGGGCACGGCCCGAGCGGGAACCGGCGCGAGGTGCGCGACCACCGGCTGCGCGCGCTCCGGGAGCAGCCCCGCGACCACCTGCGCGAGCTCGCGCGGCGCGTCGAGCGGCGGATGCGGGAAGGCGACGAGCACGGCGGTGACCAGCGGGCCGATCCAGCGGCGGCGGGCGCCGAGGGAGTCGGCGGCCGCGGCGCGCAGCCCGGCGGGGGTCCACTCCGCGCCGAGGAACGCGTGCGCGAGCGCCTCGACCACCGCGTCCCGTCCGTGCACGACGACCCCCCGCCTCGTGCGCTCCAGCCTAGGCTGGGCGGCACCGCCCCTCCGGGCGAGGCGGACGGGGCACGCGCTGCTCCGTCCTCTCCGGGGTCACCCCGGGGCACGTGGATCGACCAGGCATCACGCCGCAGGCACCCACCCGCGCTCCGCGCGGCACAGCGCCCGCACAGCTCGACAGGTCGCCCGGAGGGACGGCCTCGCCGCCCGCGGACCGGAGTGGTCCCGAAAACGCACTCCCTCGATCCGGGGGTCGACGCGCGCGGGGGCCCGCTCTAGCCTTCAGGCACGTGCACGTCGTGACGACGCCGTGAACGATCACGGAAGGAGCCCGGATGGACACCTGGAGGCACCGTCTCCCGATCGAGGACTGGACCCCGCTGTTCTCCGGCCCCGTCGACTCCGTGCCCGCCGAGGCGCTCGACGCCGCGGCGCGCATCCTCCGCCTCCTCCCCGACATCGAGCGGCTCACCATCGGCACCCCCGACGGCCCGATCATCGCCGAGCGCGGCTCGTCGGCCTCGGCCTGGCAGGCGGCCGACCGGGTCGCGATGGCCCTGTTCGCCTCCTCCCCCGCGGTGACGGGCATCACCGCCTCCGCGTTCGACGCCCGCGACGGCGTCCGGCACGCCACCCCCGCCGACCCCTTCCTCACCCGCGAGGGCGGCCGGGCCGCGGCCCTGCGCGCCTCGATGGACCTCGGCGAGATCTCCGCCGAGGAGGCCGATCGCCGGCACGCCGAGCTCCTGGCCGGCGAGGACGCGGACGACCCGCTCGAGATCCTCTGGGACGCGGACACCTCTTCGCGCCACTGACGCGCACCGGCGGGGCCGGTCGCCCCGCCGCTCAGGACCCCCGGCGGTCGAGCCGGTCCAGCCGCGCGTTGTACGCCGCGAGCTCGGCCTCGCCGTCCCGGTCGGCGCGGCGGTCGTAGCGCTTGGCCGTCCGCTCCTCCGAGCGCACCCACTGCGCGACGACGACCAGCGCGATCAGCACCATCGGGATCTCGCCCGCCGACCAGGCGATCCCGCCGCCGACGCCCTGGTCCGCGAGCAGTGCCTCCGTGTCGGTGTACCCGAGCGCCGTCCACCAGGGCGCGGCGAGGACGGTGGTCTGCGACATGATCGCCAGGCCGAAGAAGGCGTGGAAGGCCAGCGTCGCCAGCATCACCAGGAGCCGCAGCACGTGCCCCGGGCGGTCCGGCCCCGGGTCGACGCCGATCAGGACCCAGAAGAAGAGGTAGCCGGTCGCGAGGAAGTGCAGGGTCATCAGCACGTGGCCCTGGTGGCTGAACATCGCCCACTCGAACCAGCCGGTGTAGTAGAACGCGACGAGGCTGCCCGCGAAGAGCACCGCGGCGACCGGCGCCTTCGACAGCACGGCGAGGTAGCGCGAGTGCACGACCGCGAGGATCCACTCGCGCAGCCCCCGCCCGCCGTCGCGGCGCACCGGCAGCACCCGCAGCGCGAGCAGCACCGGCCCGCCGAGCACGAGCAGCGGCGGCACGACCATCATCAGCAGCATGTGCTGGATCATGTGCGTGCTGAAGTGCACCTGCCCGTACACGCCCGGCCCGCCGCTGGTCGTGTAGGCGAGGGCGGCGCAACCGGCCACCCAGGCGAGCGTGCGGCCGAGCGGCCAGGCGTCGCCGCGGCGCCGGAGCTTCAGCACCGCGTGCACGTAGAGGGCGGCGCCGACGACGGCGATCCCGAGCCAGACGGCGTCGAGGTGCCACTGGTCGAGCATCCGCGCGGGCGTCACCTCGGGCGGGTAGCGGAAGCCCAGCAGGCTGCGGCGCGCGTCGCCGCTCACCGGGTCCTGCGAGACCGGTGGCGCGCTGTTCGAGAGCGCCACCGAGACGCCGATGGTCAGCGCCATCACCAGCACCTCGCCGACCGCGACCGCGGTGAACGCGCGGCGGTCGGCCGGGTCTGCGCGCAGCCGCGGGATCAGCCGCAGCCGGTGCCAGGCCCCCGCGCCGCCGAGCGCGAGCAGCGCGACGGCCTTCACGATCAGCAGCTGCCCGTAGGGCGTGCCGAGGTCCTCGACCCCCTCGATCCGGAGCGACGCGTTGACGAGCCCGGAGAAGGCGACCGCTCCGAACGCCCAGCCGGCCAGCACCGAGTAGCGCGCGACGACCGTGCCGATCTCGCCGCCGACGGTCCGCCGCAGCAGGATCACCGCGGCGAGCCCGCCCGCCCAGGCCGTCACTCCGATCAGGTGCACCGCGAGGCTGTTCACCGCGTTCGCGTGCTCGTCCGCGCCGGCCGCGTGCCCGGAGAGCGAGAGCGGCAGGAGCGCCAGCACCGCGATCGCGGTCGCCGCCGCCACCCAGCCGAGCCGCCGGGAGAAGAGGGTGAGCAGCAGCACCGCCGTCGCGCACGCCGTCGACGCCACGAGCGTCTGCCCCAGCTCGAGCTGCGTGGCGTAGAAGACCAGCTGGGTCCGGAAGCCCGGCGCGTCCAGCGGCTGCCCGATCGCGTTCGCCGCCGTGAAGACGAGCACGGCGAGCGCCGACGCCACCCAGACGGCCGCCGACCAGGTCGCCCAGCGCAGCGCCCGGTTCTGCGAGTACGAGACGATCCCGGGCGCGATCCGCTGCCCGGGCAGGAGGAAGGTCGCGGCCGTGAGCAGGCCGATCGTCAGCGACGCGGCGGTGTCGTGCACGACCCGCGCGATCGGCAGGCCGCGGGTCACCAGCTCGCCGGGATCGATCAGGCGGGTCTCGGTCGAGAACGCGCCGGTCCAGGTGAGCCCGGCGAGCGCGACCGCGACCGCCGCGGGGACGGCGAGCAGCAGGGTCGCCTCCGCCGCGCGGAGCGGAGCGGCGGCCGGCCGCCCGGGTGGGAGGAGGTCGTCGTCGTCGGGGCCGTCGTGGCCGAGGGGCGTGGAGGACGGTGCGTGCGCCACAGCAGTGGCTCCCTTCGCGCGGCCGGTCCGGAGGGACGGGGCATCGCGCACAGACCCCGCCCGCGGGCAGGGGTCGATGAGGACGCGCAGCGCGCGTCGAGGATCAGGAGGCGGGGGCGGCGGGCGGCCCGCGGCGGGGCACGGCGTCGGAGAGCACGTCCGCCACGACCGGGAGGATCGCGCGCGGCGCGGTCAACGAGCGGCGCCCGGTCGCCGACGCGAGGACGGGGACGGCCGGCACCCGCACGAGTCGCGCGGCCGCGTGGGCCGTCGTCGCGGCGACCGCGATCAGCAGCGCCTCGCCCCGGTGCAGGACGGCGATCGTGACGACCGCCGCGAGCAGGTGCGCGATCCCCATCGAGGAGTCGTGCCCGCCCGCGTGGGCCGTCGCGGCGCTGATGTCGATCGGGCCGCCGTGGGCGTGCGCGGCACCGGCCGGCCCGGCCACGGCGCCGATCTCGAAGAGCGCGTGGAAGAGCAGCTGGCTCACTCCGACCGAGACCGCCAGGCGCGCGAGCGAGAGCCCGCGGCCGGCGAGCGCGACGCAGACCGGCACCGACAGCACGAGCGGCACCGCGAGTCCGAGGAGACCCGGCACCTCGCCGCCGCCCGCGACGTGCAAGAACAGGGCCGTGAGGGTCGCCACCGTCGCCGCCACGACACCGCGGAGGGTGCGGAGCGAGCGGGAGGACGACACCTCTCCAGTGTCGCAGGCGGATCGGCGCGGGCACCCTTCGCATCCGAGTCCATATGTGCAAGAGTGTGCATACGACAATACGTCCGCGGTCGTCGCGGCGAGCGGAGCGCAGGGAGTCGCATGGGTCACGACCACGGGCACGCCGGCTCCGCCGCCGCCCGCCACCGGCGCCCCCTCGTCATCGCCTTCGTGCTCACCGCCGCCTTCGCGGTCGTCGAGTTCGTCGTCGGCCTCACCACCGGCTCGCTCGCGCTGATCTCCGACGCCGCGCACATGGGCACCGACGTGATCGCGCTCGGGATGTCGATCGCCGCGATCTCGCTCGCCGGCCGCCCCGCCGCGAAGGCGCGCACCTACGGCTCCTACCGGCTCGAGGTGCTCGCCGCACTCGCCAACGGCGTGCTGCTCTTCGGCGTCGCCGGCTTCGTGATCGTGGAGGCGGTCCGCCGCTTCGCCGAGCCGCCCGCGGTGCCCGGCGCGCCGCTCCTGATCACCGCGATCATCGGCCTGACGGTCAACCTGGTCAGCCTGCGCCTGCTCTCGGCCGGCGCGAAGGAGAGCATCACCCTGCGCGGGGCCTCGCTCGAGGTCCTCGGCGACGCCCTCGGCTCGATCGGCGTGATCCTCGCCGCGATCGTGCTGCTGACCACCGGCTGGGCCTGGGCCGACCCGATCGTCGGCGTGCTGATCGGCCTGCTGATCCTGCCGCGCACCTGGTCGCTGACCCGCCAGGCCCTCGGGATCCTGATGGAGTCGGCCCCCGCGCACGTCGACCTCGCCGCCGTCGAGCGCGACGTCCGCGCGGTCCCCGGCGTGCTCGCGCTGCACGACCTGCACGTCTGGACCATCACCTCCGGCATGGAGAGCGCCACCGGCCACATCGTCGTCGCCCCCGACGCCGACTACCGCGAGGCGCTCGCCGGCGTGCTCGCCGTCCTGCGCGAGGACCACGGCATCGACCACGCCACCATCCAGTGCGAGCCCGAGGCGTTCCGCGAGCGCCCGCGCTCGGTCTGAGCGCTGAGCCACTGAGGCGCTGAGCCGCCGACCGCCCTTCCGCCTGTTGACGTCAACATGTACAGTCGGAGGCCACGGGCGTGTTCACGTGAACAGCTCCCCTTTCAGAGTTGAAAGAGAGACGCATCGATGTCGATGTCCACTGCCAGACGCACTCGCCGGAAGGCGGGCCGGATCGCCGCGCTCGCCACGAGCGCCGCCCTCGCCGCCGGAGCGCTGCTCGCGCTCCCCGCGGCCGCCGCCCCCGCGCAGGCCGCCGACGCCTTCCGCATCACCCCCAACCCCGCCGCGGCGGGCGAGTCGTTCGAGGGCTGGGGCACGAGCCTGGTCTGGTTCGCGAACGCCACCGGGAACTACCCCGAGGCCCTCCGCGAGGAGCTGTATCAGAAGGTCTTCGGCGACGACGGCCTCGACCTCAACATCGCCCGATACAACATCGGCGGCGGCAACGCCTCCGACGTGAAGGACTACCTCCGCCCCGGCGGCGCGGTCGAGGGCTGGTGGAAGCAGAACCCGGCCGGCGACGCCGCGACCTACGGCGGCACGAGCACGAACTACGCCGACCGCGACGCGCTCCTGGCGAAGTGGAACGCCGGCGACGCCTCCTCCTACGACTGGACGAGCGACGAGACGCAGCGCTGGTGGGTCGAGAAGCTCGCCGAGGAGAAGCAGATCTCGCACTGGGAGGCGTTCGCCAACTCCGCCCCCTACTTCATGACCGAGAGCGGCTACGTCTCCGGCGGCTTCAACGCCTCGAGCGAGCAGCTGAAGCCCGCCGCCGAGGCGAAGTTCGCCCAGTACCTCGCGACCGTCACCGCGCACATGGAGGACGAGTACGGCATCGAGTTCGACACCCTCGACCCCTTCAACGAGCCGAACACGAACTACTGGGGCACGCAGCTCACCAACGGCGTCCCGACCGGCGGACGGCAGGAGGGCATGCACATGGGCCCGACCCGCCAGGCCGACCTGATCCCCGACGTCGCCGCCGCCCTCGACGCCTCGTCGAGCGACGCCGGCATCGCCGCGATGGACGAGACCAACCCCAGCATCTTCAAGACGAACTGGGCCGCCTACTCCGCCGCCGTCCGCGCCGAGGTGGACCGGATGAACGTGCACACCTACGGCACCTCCGACCGCCTCGCCGTCCGCGACCTCGCCAAGCAGGCCGACAAGGACCTCTGGATGAGCGAGATCGAGGGCAACTGGGTCGCGGGCTACGACCCGGTCAACATCGAGAACGGCCTCGGCATCGCGGGCCGCATCAACGACGACCTGCGCGAGCTCGAGCCGAAGGCCTGGGTGCTCTGGCAGCCGGTCGAGGACCTCTACAACATGAGTCCGAAGGGCGAGAACCTCAACTGGGGCTCGATCTTCATCGATCTCGACTGCAAGCCGTACCAGGAGGGCGGCGCCGAGGTCTGGAAGTCCGCGCGCCGCGTCGCGGACGCCGGCGGCGACTCCACGAAGGCCCCGGTCTGCGGCGTCGAGACGAACTCGAAGTTCAACACGATCCGCAACTTCACCAAGTTCGTCCACGAGGGCGACCACCTGATGCCCACGAACGACACCTCCTCCACCGCCGCCGTCCGCGGCGACGGCAGCGGCGCGACCGTGGTGCACACCAACACCGGCGCGACGGCGAAGACCGTCGTGCTCGACCTCTCCCGCTTCGGCAGCATCGCCGCCGGCGCGACGGTCACCCCCTACGTCACGACGCAGGCCGCCTCGGCCGCCGCGCCCACCGGCAACGCACTCGTCGCGAAGCCCGCGGTGACCATCGACCGGGAGTCGCGCACCGCGACCGTCACGGTGCCCGCCAAGTCGGTCACCTCCTTCTCGATCGACGGCGTCTCCGGCGTCGCCGACTCCGCCCCCGCCCTCCGCGACGGACACCGCTACCAGCTGGTCGGCACGCAGAGCGGCAAGGCGCTGACCGGCAACCCCACCGGCGCCGCGACCACGATCACCACCCTCGCCACCGACTCCACCGCCGCCGCGAAGCAGAGCTGGACCGTCCGCGAGGTCGCCCCCGGCGAGCGCGAGGCCACCCGCCGCGTCGTGCTGCAGAACGCCGACGGCCGCGTGCTCGGCGCCACGAGCGCCGGCACCGACCTGCGCACGCTCTCGGTCGACGCCGCGAAGGCCGACGCCGCCACCCGCTGGATCGTCAGCACCACCGACGGCACCGCCTACACGCTCGTCAACGAGTCGATCGGGCTCTCGCTCGACGTCAACGGCCAATCCAGCACCGAGAACACCACGGTCGGCGTCTACGGCTCGAACGGCGGAGCGAACCAGTCCTGGACGCTGCGCGACCTCGCCCCGTCCGCCGCGCAGACGGTCGCCGTCCGCACCACCGTCGGCGTCGCGCCGACCCTGCCCGCCTCGATCGCCCCGCAGTACGCCTGGGGCACCGGCGCACCGGTCGCCGTCACCTGGCAGCGCCCGGCCGACTCGGCCTACGCCGCCGCCGGCCGCGTCGAGGTGACCGGCACCGCGACCGACCTCTTCGGCCAGTCGATCCCCGTCACCGCGCTCGTCGACGTCGGCGGCCTCACCGCCACCGACCCGGCGTCCCTCACCGTCGCCGCCGGAGCCTCCGTCGCCGCGGTGCAGGCCGCGGCCCCCACGACCGTGCCGGCCCGCGTCGGCGCCTCGACCAGCACCTTCGCGGTGCCGGTCGCCTGGGACTGGACGCCGCTGACCACCGCCTCGCTCGCGGCGCCCGGATCGGTGACGATCTCCGGCACCGCGACGGCCGACGGCCAGACCCTCCCCGCGACGCTCACGGTGCTGGTCACCGCGGGCACGCTCCGGAACTTCAACCCCGATGCGGGCATCGTCGCGACCGCGACCTCGTCCGAGTCGGGCTACGGACCGGAGCGCACCCGCAACGGCGTCGACGGCGACAAGGGCTGGTCCAACTGGACGAGCGGCGCCAAGGCCGCGCAGAGCAGCCTGACCTACACCTTCCCCGCCACCCGCCAGGTGCAGCAGGTGTCGGTGCAGTTCCAGCGCGACGGCGGCACCAGCTGGGCGCAGAGCTACCAGCTGCAGTACCAGGGCGCCTCGGGCAGCACGTGGACCGCGGTCCCCGGCTACGAGTCCGCGGTCGCCCTGGCCGCGCCCGCCGACGGCACCGCGCCGACGCTGACCGCGACCTTCGCGCCGGTGACGGCCAAGGCCTTCCGCGTCGTGATGAACGCCTACGCCAACACGCACCTGATCGTGTCGGAGACGAAGCTGTACGAGTCGGTGGCGTCGCCCGCCGCGGTCGCCACCCTCGGCGCCCTGCGCGTGAACGGAGTCGGCGTCGCCGGCTTCGAGCCGGCCCGTGGCTCCTACGCCGTGACCGTCGACGGCACGACGATGCCGGTGCTCACCGCGGTGGCCACCGACTCGGCGGCCCGGGTGCGCGTCACGCAGCCGACCACCGCGAACGGCGGAGTGGGCACGATCGCGGTCACCTCGGCCGACGGCACCGTCTCGCAGACGACGACCGTGACCGTGACGCTGAAGGCGCCCGCCGCCCTCGCCGTCGCGGTGACGGCCACGACCCGCTGCATCGCCGGCAAGGTCACCCTGACGGTCACGGCGCAGAACAACGCGACCGTCCCCGTCTCGATGACCGTCGCCTCCGCCTACGGCTCGAAGGAGTTCACCGGCATCCTGCCCGGCAAGAACGCCTCCGCCGCCTTCTCGACGCGCGCCGCCTCGGTGCCCGCCGGCCAGGCCACCGTCACCGCGACCGCCACCGTCGACGGCGCCCCCGTCACCACGGTGATCCCGGCCGCGTACTCCGCACGCAGCTGCTGACGCCCTGCATGCTGGTCGAGTAGCCGCGCAGCGGCCCCCGTGCCGGCCACGTAGCCGCGCAGCGGCCCCCATGCTGGTCGAGTAGCCGCGCAGCGGGCGTATCGAGACCCACCCTCCGAACACGTGGATCTCGATACGCCCGCTCCGCGCTACTCGATCAGCATGCTTCCGCGAGTGGACCCGGAACGGGCCCAGCGCCCCCAGCAGGCCCCCGCACGCGTCCACTCGTCCACCCCACTTCCCGCGAACGGACCCGCATCGGGCCCCGCAACTCCGCCAGACCCCCTCCCACGTCCACTCGCCGGCGCCCCCTCCCTGCTGGTCGAGTAGCCGCGCAGGGGCCCCCTCATGCTGGTCGAGTAGCCCCGCAGGGGCGTATCGAGACCCACCGTCCTCAGCGCAGCGGGTCTGCAGACCCGTCCTTCTGACGGGGCGGATCTCATAGGCCCGCTCCACGCGCTACTCGATCAGCATGAAGGCGCGAGCGGAGCCGGAACGGGCCGCGCGCCTCCTGCAGAGCCCCGCACGCGTCCACTCGCACGCCCCGCCTCCCGCGAACGGACCCGCATCGGGCCCCGCAGCTCCGCCAGACCCCCTCCCACGTCCACTCGCCGGCGCCCCCTGCATGCCGGTCGAGTAGACCCGCAGGGGCGTATCGAGACCCACCCTCCGAACACGTGGATCTCGATACGCGCGCTCCGCGCGCTACTCGATCAGCATGAAGACGCGGACTCACACGGAACGCGGCGCGCCCCTTCCCTGCTGGTCGAGCAGCCGCGCTGCGGAGTATCGAGACCCGCCGTGGCCAGGACGCCGGCCCGTCAGTCCGTCACCGCGTCGTAGACCGCGAGCAGGCGGTCGAGGAAGGCCTGCACCGTCGCGCGCTCGGCCGAGTCGAGGTCAGCGACCGCCGCCTCGACGCCCGCGATCAGCGGGGCGACCCGCTCCTGCGCGCGCCGCGCCGACTCCTCCGAGGCCGTGACGATCAGCTTCCGCCCGTCCGTCGGGTGCCGCTCGCGGCGGACGTGGCCGGCCGCCTCGAGGCGGTTCAGCACGAGGGTCGTCGCCGCCGTCGAGACGCCGAGGCGCCCGGCCAGCTCGGTCGGCGTCAGCGGCCCTGCAGACATCAGGTGCGTCATCGCGTCGAGCCCGACGGCGTCGACGCAGAGCGCACGGGTCAGCGACTGCTCGAAGAGCCGCTGCCGCTCCGTCACCTGGCGGACGCGGGTCCGGATGCCGAGATCGGGCGCGCTGTCACTCATGCTTCCACGATAACGGTGTAGATTGCCAATCTCATTGATTATCAACGAAGGCGGCAACCATGACCCGTGTCCTGATCTCCGGCGCCAGCATCGCCGGCCCCGCCCTCGCGTTCTGGCTGCACCGCTACGGCGTCGAGTCGACGATCGTCGAGCGAGCGCCCGCACTGCGGCTCGGCGGGCAGAACGTCGACGTCCGCGGCGCCGGCCGCGAGGTCGCCCGCCGGATGGGCCTCGAGGACGACATCCGCGCCGCGACGACCGGCGAGGTCGGCACCCGCTTCGTCGGCCGCGGCGGACGCACCCTCGCCGAGTTCCCGGCCGGCACCTCCGACAGCGGCGGCGCGACCGCCGAGCTCGAGATCCTCCGGGGCGACCTCGCGCGGCTCCTCGTCGACCGCACCGTCGAGCACACCGAGTACCGCTACGGCGACCGCATCACCGGCCTCGACGACGACGGTGACGCCATCGGCAGAGCCGGCGTCACCGTCTCCTTCGAGAACGCCCCCGACGAGCGCTTCGACCTCGTCGTCGCCGCCGACGGCATCGGCTCGAGCACCCGCCGGCTCGTCTTCGGCACCGAGCCGGAGATCCGCTCGCTCGGCCTCGAGACCTCCTACGCCACCATCCCCCGCACCGCCGCGGACGACGACTGGTGGCGCTGGTACAGCGCGGCCGGCGGGCGCAGCATCACGCTCCGCCCGGACCCGCACGGCACGCTCCGCGTCGCGCTCTCGCAGGTGATCGACCGCCGGCTCGACCGCGCGAGCACCGAGCGCCGATCGATCGACGAGCAGCGCGCCCACCTCCGCACGGTCTTCGGCGACGCCGGCTGGGAGGCGCAACGCGTCCTCCGCGGGCTCGACGAGGCCGACGACCTCTACTACGAGCAGATCGGCCAGGTGCACGCGCCGCGCTGGTCGAGCGGACGGGTCGCGCTGGTCGGCGACGCCGCCTACTGCGCCTCCCCGGTCAGCGGGATGGGGACGAGCCTGTCGCTCGCGGGCGCGTACGTGCTCGCCGGCGAGCTCGCGGCGCACGTGGATCCGCGCGACGGCTTCGCGGGGTACGAGCGCGTCATGCGGCCCTACGTGATGCAGGCGCAGGCGCTCCCGCCGGGGGTGCCGCGGGTCGCGAACCCGGTGTCGCGGCTGGGAGTGGCGGCGTTCGGGCTCGCGGTGAAGGTCGCGGCGACGCCGGTGATCGGGCGGACGATGGGGCGGTTCTTCACGCCGCCCGCGGACGCGATCGCGCTGCCGGAGTACTCGCACCTCGAGCGCTGAGGACGCGGGATCTCGATACGCCCCTGCGGGGCTACTCGATCACCATGAAAGGGCGCGGCTGCCGGAGGGCGCAGCATGCAAGAGCTGCGGACCCATCCAGGCTGGTCGAGTAGCCGCGGAGCGGCGTATCGAGACCCGACCCGTCAGTGGGACGCCGCCGGCTCGCCGCGCTTCAGGACGCGGCGGACGCCCGTGACGGCGGCGACGACGATCAGGCCGAGCACGAGGCCGAAGATCATCGAGACGAAGGTGTCGGCGATCCAGACGACGACGGGGCCGGCGCCCTCGACCGCGTGGGTGACGACGTGCACGAGGTCGTAGGGGCCGTGCCAGAAGGTCTCGGCCAGGTTCGCCGTGACGAGGTGCCCGCCGACCCAGAGCATCGCGAGCGTGCCGATGATGCTGATGGTGCGGAAGACGGCCGGCATCGAGGCGACGATGCGCACGCCGAAGCGCCGGACGCCGCGCGCCGCGTTCTTCATCAGCCGCAGCCCGACGTCGTCGATCTTCACCAGCAGGGCGACCGCGCCGTAGACGAGCAGCGTCATGCCGAGGCCGACCACGGCGAGCGCCCCGAGCGTCCCGCCGAAGCCGAGGTCGGTGTCCAGCCCGTCGAGCGCGATCAGCATGATCTCGGTGCTGAGGATCAGGTCGGTCCGCACGGCGCCGAAGACGAGCTTCTTCTCGTCGCGCGCCTCCGTCTCGCCCGCCGCATGGTGCACGCCGAACCACTCGAGCACCTTCTCCGCGCCCTCGAAGCAGAGGAAGGCGCCGCCGACGATCAGCAGGTACGGCAGCACCCAGGGCGCGAACGAGGAGAGCAGCAGCGCGATCGGGATGATGATCACGAACTTGTTGACGAGACTGCCGAGCGCGATCCGCCCGACCACGGGCAGCTCGCGCGCCGGGGTCAGCCCCTGGACGTACTGCGGAGTGACGGCCGCGTCGTCGATGACGACACCGGCCGTCTTCGCGCTCGCCTTCAGGGCGGCGGTGAGGATGTCATCGACGACGGCGAGCAGGCCGACCGACATGGGTGCTCCTTAGCGAGGACGGGTGAGAAGCCTCACAGTATCGCCCGCAGTCGACACCTCCGAGCGACCAGGGCGGCCCCGGGCACCTCAGCGCGGCGCCGGCCCCGTGCTCTCGCGCACGACGAGCTCCGTCGGCGTCAGGGTCACGCCCGAGCGCTCGCCCGACTCCAGCTCGCGCAGCAGGATGTCGACCGAGCGGCGCCCGGTGTCGCCGAACGACTGGTGCACGGTGGTCAGCGGCGGCCAGAAGCTCGCCGACTCCTCCATGTCGTCGAAGCCGACGACGCTGACCTCGCCCGGCACCGCCCGGCCCGCGTCGTGCAGGGCCCGCAGCACGCCGAGCGCCATCTGGTCGTTCGCGGCGAAGACCGCCGTCACGGCCGGGTCCGCGGCCAGCTCCCGGCCGATCCGGTACCCCGACGCGCTCGACCAGTCGCCGACGAGCGCCTCGGGCACCGGGGCGCCCTGCGCGCGCAGCGTCGACTCCCACGCCTCCCGGCGCCGCTCGGCCGAGTAGGAGCGCTCCGGCCCGGCGATGTGGTGGACGGTGCGGTGGCCGAGCCCGAGCAGGTGCTCGACGGCCTGGCGCGCGCCCGAGACCTGGTCGGTGTCGACGACCGGGTAGCGGTCGCCGCCGGCCGAGTCGACGACCACGACGGGCAGGTCGGGCGGCAGCACGATGTCGGCCTCGTCGAGCAGGTGCGCCTCCATCACGATGATGACGCCGTCGACCGCCTCCTCGCTCAGGCGGTGGAAGGCGACGGACACCTCGCCCTGGGTCGGGTGCGGGACGGGGATGAGGGTGATCGAGTACCCCGCGTCGGCCGCGGCGACCGCGATGGCGTCGAGGGTGCGCATGTTGCCGAAGGAGGACAGCGTGAACATGATCACGCCGATGCTGTGGAAGCGGCCGGTGCGCAGGGCCCGCGCGGCGCTGTTGGGCCGGTAGCCGAGGGCGCGCATCGCCTCGAGCACGCGCTCGCGCGTCTCGGTGTCGACGTTCTGCTTCCCGTTGGACACCCGAGAGACGGTCTGCCCGGACACGTTCGCGCGTCGCGCGACGTCGGCCATCGACACGCTCCGTCGGCGTGGGACGGCGGTCGCCGCGTTCGTCTCGATGGCCATGCCGTCCCTCCACGAGTCCCGCGCCGGAGGCGGAACATCGTTTCCCCATCGAAACCTAACGGATCGTGCGCGTGTTGACGTGGCCATGCTACGGTGGCGTCCTGCCATGTTGACGTGAACATGTCGGAACCGACCCCGAACGGAATCCCGCCGATGACGACGACGTCTCCCCCTGTCCCGCTGCGCGAGGTCACCCCTCCGGCCGCACCCCTCGCCGTTCCGCGCAGTCGCGCGAAGAGCGAGTGGAAGGGCCTGGCCTTCGTGGCCCCCTTCCTCGTTGTGTTCCTGCTGGTCTTCATCGCGCCGGTGATCTACTCGATCTACCTCAGCCTGTTCCGCGAGCAGCTCATCGGCGGCAACGCCTTCGTGGGCTTCGAGAACTACCTGGCGATCTTCCGCGACCCGAACTTCTGGGAGGGCTTCGGCCGCGTCCTGCTGTTCCTGGTCGTCCAGGTCCCGGTGATGCTCGTGCTCGCGCTCGTCGCCGCCCTCGCGATCGACAGCGGCCGGCTGCACGGCACCGGCTTCTTCCGCATCGTCGTCTTCCTCCCCTACGCGGTCCCCGCCGTCGTCGCGGTCCTGATGTGGGGCTTCATCTACGGCGACAACTTCGGCCTCACCGCCAATGTCAACGACCTGCTCGGCTCCGACCTGATCGCGCCGTTCTCGCGCGACTGGATCCTGGTCTCGATCGGCAACATCGTCACGTGGGAGTTCGTCGGCTACAACATGCTGATCTTCTACTCCGCGCTGAAGACGATCCCCGGCGAGCTCTACGAGGCCGCCGAGATCGACGGCGCCGGCCCGCTGCGCGTCATCCGCTCGATCAAGCTGCCCGCCCTGCGCGGCGCGATCGTCATCGCCTCGATCTTCTCGATCATCGGCAGCTTCCAGCTGTTCAACGAGCCGAACATCCTCCGGACGCTCGCGCCGAACATCATCACCACCTACTTCACGCCGAACATGTACGCCTACAACCTGTCCTTCGCGGGTCAGCAGTACAACGCGTCGGCCACGGTCGCCATCGTCATGGGCGTGATCACCGCGGTGATCGCCTACGTCGTGCAGCTCCGCGGCGCGCGCAAGGAGAACTGATGGCCATCGCAACCGCACCCCGCCCCACGAAGGCCGCCCCGGCCAAGCGCCCCGCCCGCCGCGGCTCCTCGGTCGCCCCGAAGAAGTCGATCGCCTTCACCCTGCTGATGTCGGCGTTCATCCTCTACAGCCTCGTGCCGCTCGCCTGGCTCGTGATCAACGCGACCAAGACCCAGGCCGGCCTGTTCTCGAGCTTCGGCCTCTGGTTCGACGGCGACTTCGTCCTCTTCCAGAACATCGCCGAGACGCTCACCTACCGCGACGGCATCTTCCTCCGCTGGCTCGGCAACACGCTGCTCTACGTGGTGGTCGGCGCGGGCGGAGCGACCCTGCTCGCCACGCTCGCCGGCTACGGCCTCGCGAAGTTCCGCTTCGCCGGGCGCAAGGCGGTCTTCGCGGTCGTCCTCGGCGCGATCGCGGTCCCCGGCACCGCGCTCGCCGTCCCGACCTTCCTGATGTTCAGCCAGCTCGGCCTCACCAACACCCCGTGGGCGATCATCATCCCCTCGCTGATCAGCCCGTTCGGCCTCTACCTGGTCTGGGTCTACGCGGTCGAGTCGGTCCCGACGGAGCTGCTCGAGGCGGCGCGGATGGACGGCGCGGGCGAGTTCCGCACCTTCTTCACCATCTCGATCCGCCTGCTCGCCCCCGGCATCGTCACCGTGCTGCTGTTCTCGGTCGTCGCGACCTGGAACAACTACTTCCTCCCGCTGATCATGCTGAGCGACCCGCAGTGGTACCCGCTCACCGTCGGCCTCAACCAGTGGAACGCGCAGGCCACCGGCGTCAGCGCCCAGCCGATCTACAACCTGGTGATCACCGGCTCGCTGCTGACGATCATCCCGATCGTCGTCGCGTTCCTCGGCCTGCAGCGCTTCTGGCAGTCCGGCCTGAGCGCCGGCAGCGTCAAGGGCTAGGCCCTCCCCACGAACCCGTCCCCCGGTCGGAGCGTCCTGCCCCGCACCACTCCACCCGCACCACCCCACAGCACGAAGAAGTGAAGGGAATCACCATGAAGATCGCCCACTCCGCCCTCCGGCGGACCCTGACGGTCGTCGCGGCCGCAGCACTCGCCGCGGGCTCGCTCGCCGCCTGCTCGTCCGGCGGCACCACCGGCGGCGGCACGACCGCCTCCGGCACCGCGGCCGACCTCGACGCCGCGCTCGAGACCGGCGGGAAGATCACCTACTGGAGCTGGACCCCCAGCGCCGAGGCCCAGGTCGCCGCGTTCGAGAAGGCCTACCCGAAGGTCGATGTCGAGCTGGTCAACGCCGGCACGAACAAGGACGAGTACACCAAGCTCGAGAACGCGATCAAGGCCGGCTCCGGCGCCCCCGACGTCGTCCAGATCGAGTACTACGCCATGCCGCAGTTCGCGCTGTCGGACTCGCTGCTCGACCTCTCCCAGTACGGGATGAGCGACCTCGAGGACAAGTTCTCGGCGTCCACCTGGGGCAGCGTCAACATCGACGGCAAGCTCGTCGGCCTCCCGCAGGACTCGGGCCCCATGGCCATGTTCTACAACAAGACGGTCTTCGACCAGTACGGCATCGCCGTGCCGACCACCTGGGACGAGTACATCGCCGCGGCCAAGGCGCTGCAGGCGGCCGACCCGTCGAAGTTCATCACCGCCGACACCGGCGACGCCGGCTTCGCGACCAGCATGATCTGGCAGGCGGGCGGCGAGCCCTTCACGACCGACGGCACGAACGTCACCGTGAACCTCGAGGACGAGGGCACCGAGAAGTGGACCGGCGTCTGGAACCAGCTCATCGAGGGCGGCCTCCTCTCCGACACCCCCGCGTGGGGCGACGAGTGGTACAAGGGCCTCGGCGACGGCTCGATCGCCTCGCTGATCACCGGCGCCTGGATGCCCGGCGTGCTCGAGTCCAGCGTCCCCGACGCCTCCGGTGACTGGGCCGTCGCGCCCATCCCGACCTACGACGGCACCGCCGTCAGCGCCGAGAACGGCGGCGGCGGCCAGTCCGTCACCAAGCAGAGCGAGAACCCGGCGCTGGCCGCCGCGTTCCTGCGCTGGCTGAACAGCGACGAGGCCTCGGTCGACGTCTTCCTCGAGAGCGGCGGATTCCCGTCGACCTCGGCCGACCTCAGCAGCCCGGACTTCACCGGCGCCGAGTCCGAGTACTTCGGCGGCCAGAAGATCAACGAGGTGCTGACCCAGGCCTCGACGGACGTCCGTCCCGGCTGGTCGTACCTGCCCTTCCAGGTCTACGCGAACAGCGTCTTCGGCGACACCGTCGGCCAGGCCTACGCCAACAAGTCGAGCCTCGACGACGGCATCGCCGCCTGGCAGAGCAAGCTCGTCGAGTACGGCAACGCTCAGGGCTTCACCGTCTCCGAGTAGCACCCACGGCGTTCGAGGCCGGTCGGATCGCTCCGGCCGGCCTCGACCCGTCCCACGATCCTGAGGGGGATCCCGCATGACCACCGCTCCCGACTCCGCCGCGCCGGCCGCCGCGCCGACCGGCGCACCCCAGAGCCGCTTCGCCATCGGCGCGACCGACTTCGAGCTCGACGGCCGCCCGCACCGCATCCTGTCGGGAGCGCTGCACTACTTCCGGATCCACCCGGACCTCTGGGCCGACCGGATCCGCAAGGCCCGCCTGATGGGCCTGAACACCATCGAGACCTACGTCGCCTGGAACGCGCACGAGCCGCAGCGCGGCGCCTGGCGCGAGGACGCCGGGCTCGACCTGGGCCGCTTCCTCGACCTGGTCGCCGCCGAGGGTCTGCACGCGATCGTGCGCCCCGGCCCCTACATCTGCGCGGAGTGGGACAACGGCGGCCTGCCCGCCTGGCTGCTCCGCGACCCCGAGGTGGGCGTGCGCCGCTCCGAGCCGCACTACCTCGCCGCGGTCAGCGACTACCTCCGCCGGATCTCCGCGATCGTGGCGCCGCGCCAGATCGACCGCGGCGGGCCCGTCGTCCTCGTGCAGATCGAGAACGAGTACGGCGCGTACGGCTCCGACAAGGAGTACCTCGCCGAGCTGGTCCGGGTCACCCGCGACAGCGGCATCACGGTGCCGCTGACCACGATCGACCAGCCGACCCCGCAGATGCTCGCCGACGGCAGCCTGCCCGGCCTGCACCTGACCGGCTCCTTCGGCTCGCGGACGGCCGAGCGCCTCGCGACGCTGCGAGAGTTCCAGCCCACCGGCCCGCTGATGTGCATGGAGTTCTGGTGCGGCTGGTTCGACGACTGGGGCACCCAGCACCACACCACGGACGCGGCGGCGTCGGCGAGCGAGCTCGACGCGCTGCTCGCGGTCGGCGGCTCGGTCAACATCTACATGTTCCACGGCGGCACCAACTTCGGCCTGACCAGCGGCGCGAACGACAAGGGCCGCTACGCCGCGATCACCACGAGCTACGACTACGACGCCCCTCTGAACGAGAGCGGCGACCCGACGGCGAAGTACTGGGCCTTCCGCGAGGTCATCGCGCGCTACGCGCCGGTGCCGAACGAGGTGCCCGCGGTCTCCCCGCCGGCGCCGGTGCTCACCGCGCCGCTCGTGCCGGGCCCCGCGCTGCTCGGACTCGACGCGGTCTTCGGGCCGGCGACGCGCCTGGAGTCGATGGCGAGCTTCGACGACCTCGGGCTGGCCGGCGGGTTCGCGCTGTTCACGACGATGCTGACGGCGGGCGACGCTCCCGCCCGGCTCGTCGTCGGCGAGGAGGTGCGCGACCGCGCCTGGGTGCTGCTCGACGGCGTCCCGGTCGGCGTGCTCGCGCGCGACGACCACGAGCGGGCGATCACGCTCCCCCGCGGCACCGGCGAGCTGGCGGTCCTGGTCGAGGACCAGGGCCGGGTGAACTACGGCGAGCGGATCGGCGAGCACAAGGGGCTGATCGGCGGCGTGCGGCTGGACGGCGCGGAGCTTCCCGGCTGGGTCGCCCGGCCGCTCGCGCTGGAGTGCCTGCCCGAGTGCGGCCGGGTGCCCGGGAGCGGATCGTTCGCCGCCGGACCGGGCCTCGCCTCCGGCTCCTTCGAGCTCGACGCGCAGGCCGACCTGCACCTCGACACGCTGCACTGGGGCAAGGGCCTGGTCTGGGTGAACGGCTTCCTGCTCGGCCGCTACTGGCGGCGCGGGCCGCAGCGCACGCTGATCGTGCCGTCGCCGGTCACCCGGGTCGGGCGCAACGAGGTGGTCGTGCTGGAGTTCGAGTCGATCGCGGAGCCGGAGATCCGGCTGCTCGCGCACGCGGACCTGGGGCACACGGAGATCTAGCGGACGGGCCTGCGGGGCGGGGCGGGCCGGGCTGCGGCGGGAGTGTCCGAGGCCTCTGCTAGCCTCGGGCCGCCTCCGCCCCGACGCGGCGCGGGAGCAGAGGGGGAACAACCATGACGCACACCACCGCCGCCCGAGCCGGAGTCGCCCGAGCCGGACTCGCCCTCACGGGCGCTCTGCTGCTCGCGCTGACCGGCTGCACCGCCGCCGCCGAGCCCGAGCCGACCGCCGAGGCTCTGCCGCAGCACACCGACGCCGAGCTGGCGACGATCTTCGACGACATCCAGTTCGTGCCCGCGGAGTTCACCAGCACCGAGGAGATGCTCGGCTCGGTCTACCCGGGGCTCACCGCGACGGACGCCTCCTGCCTCGCGCCGTTCGGCGTCGGCTGGGACGCGGACGACACGCTCACCGACGCGGGCCTCGCCTACGGGACGAGCGCCGACCGCTCGATGACCTCGGTCGTCGCGAGCACCGGCGACGCGGACACCGCCTCCGCCCTCGTCGCCTCCGCCGAGGACGCGCTCGAGCGCTGCGCCGACGGCTCCGAGCTGTTCGCCCTGCAGGGCACCCCTGTGCAGACCACCGTCGAGCAGACCGAGCCGACGATCACCGGCACCGACGAGGCCGTCGGCTGGACCGTCACCGGCGACGTCGGCGGCGCCCCCTTCGCCCTCGTCGGCATCACCACCCGCGTCGGCGGCGACGTCGTCGCCCTCGTCGGCTGGGACCCGTCGACGAACACCTCCTACGTCCCCCAGGCCACCCAGCTCTTCGTCGACGCCCTCTAGCAGCGCGGCTCAGTGGCGAGGGAGAGCGCTCGGGCGCTGCAGAACATCAGCTGAGAAGGGGTGGCCTCCGCTGTCAGGGGAGGGACCCTGCTCTCAGCTGATGTTGTGCGCACCCACTGCTGGTCGAGCAGCGCGCAGCGCGTATCGAGCCGCGAACCCGCTTCGCGTCTCGGTGGTGAGGGAAAGGACGCGGCGGCGCCGCGTCATGGTGGTCGAGTAGCCCCGCAGGGGCGTATCGAGACCCGCCGTCACCAGCAGGGCGGGTCTGCGGACTCGCGTTCTGACGGTGGTGGATCTCGATACGCCCGCTCCGCGGGCTACTCGATCAGCATGCTTCTCCCCATACGGACTGGGTGATCTTTCCTAGGAGACCCCCGTGGTCGGCGTCAGCTCAGCCAGGAGAGCCGGCCGCCGTGCGGCGCCGCGAAGGCGAGCGGCACCCCGTCCGCCGCGAGCAGGAACGGCGTGCGCTCGGGCGCTGTCAGCGAGGCGGCCTGCTCCCGGAGCGACGGCAGCAACGCCTCCGCCTCGAGCGTCACCAGGCTCGCGCCCGACTCGGCGACCGTCGCCAGCACCCGCTCCCGCGCGGCCCACGGCAGGTACACCAGCGTCCCGAGGGACACGACGACCGTCCGCAGCCCGCGCGGCACCGCGGCGAGCACCTCCGGCAGCGCCTCCGCCGCGTCGCCCGCGACGATCGCGGGCGGGTCCTCCCGCAGCGTCGCGACGGCGGCCCGGAGCCGCGCCGTGCGCTCCGGCCGATCCGGCGGCAGCAGCGCCTCCAGCCAGGCGCGGTCCTCGGCGGAGCCGACGTCGAGCGGACGCAGGTCCAGCCCGCGCCGCCACGCCACGACGGGGAGCCGCGAGGGCGCCGCTCCCCCGGTCACCGCGCACTCGAGCACCGGCTCGCCCCGCCCCAGCCGAGTCGCCCCCTCCGCCCCCGTGAACACGTACGAGTACCGCTCCGGCGCCAGGCACAGCCCGGCCGAGGCGCCGATCTCGATCAGCGCGACCGGCTCTCCCGGCTCCGTGATCCGCTCCAGCGCCGCGACCAACGGGGCGCAGCGCAGCGCCTCGTTCGTCTGGGTGAGGCGCTCCGCTGCCACTGGCGCGACCCGCGGCCACTCCCGCCGCAGCCACTCCGCGAAGGCCGCGCCGTCCACCGCCGGCGCCCCGAGCAGCCGCGCCACCGAGAACAGCAGCGACGGCTGCCGGTGGGCGGGCGGCAGCTCGTCGATCAGCGCCAGCAGCGCCCCGTCGCCGGCGACGGCGAGCGCCCACTCGATCTGCAGCTCGGAGGTCTGCGCCAGCTCGACGGCGGCGCGGCGGTAGCGGTCGGCGGTCGGCTCCATGCCTCCATCCTCCGCGATGCCCCACATACCGCGACGGCCCACATGCCGTGACGGCCCCCTCAGCGATCCAGGTGCGGCGGGTGGTCGCCGTGCCGGTGCACGATCCGCCAGCCCTGCCCGTCGATGCGGCGGTAGACGTGGGTGACCCGGATGATCAGCGGAGCCGTCTCGCGCCCGTCGATCCGCGTCGCGCCGATCTCGCGGCCGACCGTGTAGGCCAGGTCGCCGGCGACATGGATCAGGTCGTAGTGCGGCGTCAGCCCGCCGCCGGCGAAGCGGCCCGCGACCCAGCCGAGCGTCTCGTCGATCGCCGCGCGGCCCCGCTCGATCGTGCCGAACGCGCCGTAGAGCGTCGAGTCCGCGGTGTCGGCCCAGCAGCGGCGGTACGGCTCCGCGTCGCCCGCGGCCATCGCGGCGAGCGCCTCGCCGACGGCCACGAGGGCGAGCACGAAGTCGGGCGGCAGCTCGGTGACGGCGGCGGCGCCGAGGGCGGAGGAGGCGGCGGCGTCCATGCGCGGGACTCTACTCCCGAGGTCACCCGCACCGTCGGCGGGTCGGCACTGCCGATCCCGATCACTGTCGGTGGTCGCCGGTAGAACGGACGCATGTCCGGCACCCGTCAGCGCACCCTCCTCGACGTGCGGCGCATCTACGCCGAGCCGGCCGCGCTCGAGCTGCCCCGCGGGCAGGAGATCGTCGAGCGCTGGCCCGCGGCCGAGATCGTGCCGGTCGACTCGCACTGGAACATCCCGGAGGTGCACGGCGACGAGGCGAACGTCGCGCGCTGGGTGCGGATCAAGACGGAGGCGCTCGTCGTGGGCGTCAAGAAGTCGCTGGTCACCCGCCCCAACGGCCGCTCCGCCGACTTCATCGCCCCCTCCTCCGCCAACGGCTGCGCGATGGCCTGCGTCTACTGCTACGTGCCGCGGCGGAAGGGCTACAGCAACCCGGTCACGGTCTTCGCGAACATCGAGCAGATCCAGCGCCACCTCGCCCGCCACATCGCGAAGCAGGGCGTGAAGGCCGAGGCGAACCAGTGCGACCCCGACGCCTGGGTCTACGACATCGGCGAGAACAGCGACTGCTCGGTGGACGCGCTGCTGAGCGACAACGTCCGCGACCTCTGCGACCTGTTCCGGATGTCGCCGACCGCCAAGGCCTCGTTCGCCACCAAGTACGTCAACCGCGAGCTGCTCGAGTGGGACCCGCTCGGCCGCACCCGCCTCCGCTTCTCGCTGATGCCCGCCGAGACGGCGAAGGTCACCGACGTGCGCACGTCGCCGATGGCCGAGCGGATCGCCGCGATCAACGACTTCGTCGACGCCGGCTACGAGGTGCACGTCAACTTCTCGCCGGTGATCCTCACCGAGACCTGGCAGCGCGACTGGACCGAGCTCTTCGATCAGCTCGACGCGGCCCTGCACCCGCGGGCGAAGGCGCAGCTCGCCGCCGAGGTGATCCTGCTCACCCACAACGCGGGCCTGCACGAGGTCAACCTCGGCTGGCACCCGAAGGCCGAGGACCTGCTCTGGGCGCCCCGGATGCAGGAGTCCAAGGTCTCCGAGAACGGCGCCGTCAACATCCGCTACCGCCGCGACCTCAAGCGCGCGGCCCTCGACCGCTTCCTCGCCCTGCTCGCCGAGCGGCTGCCCTACTGCCGCGTCCGCTACGCGTTCTGATCGAGGGTCCGGAGGAAGAGCGACGCCCCCGCGGCCGCATCGGCGCGCAGCCGCTCCTCCAGCTCCTCGTCGCCCGCCTCCCGCATCTGGGCGGCGAAGTGCCCGGCCCACCGGCCCTGCGGATCGAGCAGCATCGACACCGCTCCGCGGGCGACGGCGGCAGGTGGCCGTCGATAGCTGACGGCCGGCAGCTCCAGGATCGATTGCGCGGCCTCCCGCGGACCACCGGGGTTGAAGAGCACGACGAACATCAGGTCGTAGGCGTCCTTAGCCGTGGACCGCGACAGAAGTGCGGCTGATTTCGCGGTCAGGTATCCGGCGAGGGAAGCGAACCGCAGTTCGACGCGGTCAGGAGCGTCGACGTGGTCCGCTCTGACGCGCGGAGAGACGGAGAGTTCTCGAAGGATCGGCTGGACCAGGGCCGCAGCGGGCCCCTCCAGGTTCTGCACGGCAGCGCTCTCGGCGCCGGGGAGGCTGACGGTCTGTCCCGGCTGATCGACCACGTCGCACAGCGGATCCAGGCGCACCAGAGCGTCGCCGAGAACCGCGTCCCACTGCCACCCCGCCGCCCCTCTCCGGGCCCGGAAGCCGGACGTCCGCAGCACCCGATCCAGCCAGCCGAAGTCGAGCTCCTCGCGGTCGTAGACGAAGCCGAGCTCGAAGAGGAGATCGACATCGGTGGTCCCCAGGTGAGCGGCGGGCGCCGAGGGGGCGAGGAAGTCCGGGTTCAGCCCGCCGATGACGACGAAGTCCTGCGCGTGCGCTCCGGCGAGCAGCGCGAAACGGACCAGCGCGTCCTCCGCTCGGGCGCGCGCCGCTCTCGTCCTCGCCTCAGAAGCCAATGACCCTCTCCCTCAAGAACTCCGCCGCCTCGGCGCTCCGGCCCCCCGCCCGCAGGAGATCGGCGTAGACGCGAACCGGCGACGCGACCGTCACACCCTGCACGGACGAGGCCGAGGCCAGGATCTGAGGGGGCGAGGCAAGGAGGTGGATCCGACCGCCGGTCTCGACCTCGACCGCGCCCCCCTCGCCGCTCAGATCCTGGCAGGCCCGGTCGAAGTCCTCTGCCGTGACGCGGATCAACAGGTCGGGGACCCTGGTGAGGAAGGGTGCGAGCCGATCCGCCGCAGCGCTGCCGGAGGCGCACCAGCCGGTGGTCACGGTGCGCTCGACCAGGTCGAGGGAGTCCGCGACGTCTCGCCAGGGGACGTGGAACTGGCGCGACTCGTCCGCTCCCGCCGCTCGAGCCGAGTGCCCGGCCCAGTCGCTCAGCAGCCTGCCGGGGTCGCGGAACTCCCGGCCGGCCGTCCTCCCGCGCTCCGGACCCACCTTCGCGGTGTAGCCCTCCGCGTCGAGAGCGGCGAGCGCCTTGGAGGTCTGCTGATAGGAGAAGCCCGTGGCGGAGACCAGCTCGGCAGCCCGCGCCGCGGAACCACCCGGCCCTCCCCCACCGCGGACGAGAGCGGCGAGCGCGGCCTCCGCTGTAGCGAGCCTCGCGGCGCTCCACGCCCCGACGCGCGGGGGCCTGCGGCGCTCGGGCGGCAGCCGCACGATCAGGAGATCGGGATCGATCCGGATCACGGCGCTCCCCGACTCGTCAGCCCACGATGCGCCCTGCTCATGCAGGAGTGCGCGTGCGCCGGGCGACATCCCGCGGGCGAGGAAGACGGGCACGTCGTTGCGCCCTCCCGGCAGGTCGCGCTCGGGCGCCCGGCGCACGTCGGCCGGCAGTCCCTCGCCGATCCACACCGGAACCAGCGACCATCGCGCCGGCCGACCGACGACGACCCTGCCCGCGTCCACCCGCGGTGACGCCTCCTCGGGCAGGGCGCTGCGCAGGAGCTCCAGCAGCGACTTCTCTCGTCTATCCACGGTTTTCATCGTACTTGGAGAAAACCTTTCTTTCTCGAAAATAATCGAGTCCAGGCTTCGGGGGAGAGAAGTACGGTCTGAGTGCGTCGGGGCGCCCGGCATCGCATTCCTGGGAGTCCGCCCGCCGTGCCGCGGCGCCGCTTCGCAAAGCGGATAGCGGCCCCCGTTCCAGGGCCGCTCCCCGTACCTTCGGAGAACGGTCGTTCCTGCGACCACTCGCTCGACTCCCCCCTCCGCCCGGCACCCGGCAGAGGGAGTCGCCGCCAGGGCCCTTCGAGCCCGGCGGTGGGTCGGCCTCCTCCGACTCGCACGACGTCCCGGCGCTCCGCCGGTTCCCCCACGTCCCGTCGCGGCCGACACCGCGACTCCCACACAGAACGGCGGCTCCGCACATGGGCGCTCTCCTCTACGGCACTCCGGCCACCTCCCACGAGATCGACGACCGCGCGCTCGCGCACCTGCAGATCGTGATGATCAACAAGTTCCGCCGCAACGAGGCCTTCGCCTTCCAGCTGGACGCCTCGAGCGCGCACGGCACCGGCCGCCAGACGCTCTGGCTGCACCCGACCATCCCGCTGCAGTTCTCCTTCCACGGCAGCCGCGTCCCTGCCATCAACGCCGCCTGGGTGCGCGCGCTGATGGAGGAGGCCAACAGCGGCCGCGGGCTGCGCATCGTCCCCGAGCCGGCGCAGCAGCCGGACTCCGCCGTCGCCACCGCCGCGGCCTGATCCCGTCACGCAGCCGGGGGGCGGGGAGACGATGATGCACGGCACCGAGCACTGGGCCCCCGACTTCCTGCGGCTCGCCGGGCCGGCGCACCACGACGCGGACTTCGCCTGCTCCACGACGCTCGACGGCGTCACCGGCTCGCTCTGCGTCACCGAGGGACTGCTGGTCCTGGGCGGCACGCAGCCGACCGTCCGGCTGCGGGCGCTCGACATCCGCTCCTGGTGGGACACCTCGACGGGCGGCACGTTCTCGCTCGCCGTCGAATCCGGCGCCCGGCACTCGGTGGTGCTGCTCTCGCAGTTCCGCGGCGCCACGGTGGTCGCCATGACGCAGGCCTTCGGGCCGCGGAAGCGCCGCGCCGCCGCCTAGGTCGTCTCCGCAGGCTGTATCCGCCCAGCGAACTTCCGCGCCGCTGCTCTCGACCTCGATGCGCACGCATGCGACGCTTGGGGGTGATGGACGACTCGAACGGCGAGGTCATCCGCTCCGACATCGGCGGGCGGGACTTCGAGCAGGCACGCGCGCTGCTCGAGTCGGTGTACAACGGGCACCGCTTCTCGGTGGAGCCGGGCGAGGACTTCTCCTACCGCTACACCTCGGTCGGCGACGGCGACGTCACGCTCCGCGGCAGCCAGTTCGCCGGCTCGATCGAGGGGCGGATCCAGACCGACGGCGAGTACGTCGTCTCCTGGCTCACCGCGGGCGAGGGCGTCACCGACCTCGACCAGGCGCCGATGCGCCAGATCTACGGCCGCCCCGCGATCTTCGTCACCGGCCGGCCGAACGCCTTCGAGTTCCACGACTACCGGCAGAACCTCATCCACTTCGACGGCGGCTACCTCGAGGGCGTCGCCCAGGAGGTGGAGGGCACGGCGGGCGGACCGCTGCTGTTCGACACCACCGCGCGCCCCGAGGGCGAGGCGCTGCGCCGCTGGTCGGCGACCGTCGCCGCGGTCGCCCGGGTGATCTACGACGTCGACAGCTCCGCGCTCCTGCGCCAGGAGGCCGACCGCGCCGTCGCCGTCGCGCTGCTCGAGACGTTCCCGCACGAGTCGCTCGCGGCGCCGACCGACCTCGCCGTGCCGCGCAGCGGGCGCCTGCGCACCGCGATCGAGTTCATGTACGCGCATGCGCACGAGCCGATCCGCACCGAGACGATCGCCGAGGCCTGCGGCGTGGGCCTGCGCACTCTGCAGTCGGAGTTCCGCCGCGAGTTCGGCTTCACCGCCGTCGACTACCTGCGCCGCATCCGGCTCGACGCCGTGCGCAAGGAGCTGCGCGCCAAGGCCTCGGGCGAGGTCAGCGTGACCGAGGTGGCGCACCGCTGGGGCTTCGCGCACCTCGGCCGCTTCTCGGCGTCGTACGCGCACCGCTTCGGCGAGCGGCCGAGCACGACGCTCGAGAAGTGACGCGCACCCGAGTGACCGGCGCCTAGAAGAAGTCCCCGCCGCTGTCGTGGTCCTCGCTCGCGCGGGCCTCCGTGGTGGGCCGGGCCGGCAGCAGCCGCCGCGTCTTGTCGCGCATGGACTCGACCGCCTCGTCGTCGTCGAGGTCGATCCCGCGGTCGAGCGCCGGGCTGGTGAAGAGCTGGCTGGCGGGCCCGAGCAGCAGGCGGGTCTCGCCGCGCAGCCCCTCGTCGGAGAGCCCCGGGACGACGACGAGGTCGGACTTCCCGACGTTCGCCAGGGCCTGGGCGTACTCGACGACCGCGGTGCACACCGCGTCCCCCAGCAGCACGAATCCGCTCGCGTAGTACAGCTTCTGCATCGTCTTCCCCTCTCGCGCGCACGACCGCGCCGAGATCCGACGCTAGAACGCGGCGCTGAGAGCTCCCACCCCCTTGACGGAGGGCCCGAGAGCTCCCCTCCCCCTACTCCTCCGCGCCGCCGACGGGCGTGCGGTTGAGCGTGTAGGCCTGCTCGCTGCCGGCCACGCCCGCGACGATCACCGTGATCGGCGCCGTGTAGGTGCCGAGCGGCCAGGTCAGCAGCAGGTCGGCGGTCTGCTCCTGGGTGCGGCCGTCGACCGGGACCCAGGCGATGGTCTTGCGGTACGAGCCGTCGGCGAGGTCCCGGTTGGTGCGCAGCAGGAGAGTCTGCGACCCGTCGGAGCCGACGCTCGAGGAGACGACCGAGAAGTTGGGGCCGTCGGCGGCGGTGATGCGCAGCGGAGTCGCGCGCGAGTCGCCGGAGCCGGAGCGGGTCATCCGCGGCGCGACGGTCAGGGTGACGAGCTCGCCGGCGGTGAGCTGCCCGGTGATCGCGATCGCGAGCGGGCGGTTCACGTTGATCTGCTCCTCGCGGAAGCTCTCGGCGGTGAAGGAGGTGTACTCGACCGAGCGGACCGACGGCGGGGGCGGCGGCGTGGTCGAGGCCGCGGCGAGCGGGGCGGCGGCGGCGACCGCGACGATCGGGACGCTCCAGGCGGCGGCGGTCGTGAGCGTGCGGCGGCCGAGGGTGCGGGACGCGGTGGTGCGGGACGCGGTGGTGCGGGACGCGGTGGTGCGGGATGCAGTGGTGCGGCGGGAGGGGGCGGTGGTCATGTCGTCTCCAGACGTCGGCGCGGTGCGTCCCCCTTCCGGGGACACGCGCCCACGCTAACCGACACCTGACGGCCAGCCGAGTCCCTGCGAGCCCTCTCAGCCCGAGTGCCACCCCTACGGGGGAGGTGGCGCCCGGGAGCCCCGCCGGGAGCGCTACTGCTCCGCCGCGCGCGCCACCGCCTCCAGCCGGGTGACGTGCTCCGGCCACCACTCGGCGGGGACCGGCGGCAGGTTGTCGCCCGGCGTGCGCAGCCCGACGCGGCCGTCGATCAGCTCGCGGACGATGTCGGCGTGCCCCGCGTGCCGGTGGGTCTCGGCGGTGAGGTGCACGAGGATCCGGTGCAGCGTCACGTCCCGGGTCGTCCACCACGGCACGACGCCCGGGGCGTCGAGGTCCAGCGCGGCCACCGTCGCGTCGGAGTGCGCCCACACCCGGCGGTACTGCTCCACCACCTGCTCGCGCGACTCCTCCGCCGTCGCCCACATGTCGGAGTTCGGCTCGGACTCGTCCTCCATCCAGGGCATCGGCTCGGGGAACGGCCGGCCGAAGACGGCGCCGAGGTAGCCGGCCTCCGTCCCCGAGACGTGCTTCACCAGGCCGAGCAGGTTGGTGCCGGTGGGCACCAGCGGCCGGCGGAGGTCGTACTCGCCCAGGCCGTCGAGCTTCTGCAGGAGGGCGTCGCGGCCCTCCTGCAGGTAGCGGAGGAGAGTCTGCTTCTGAGGGGCGCTGCTCGGATCGGTGCTCATGCCCCCCAGCCTGGCCCGGGCCTCAGAGCACCGCCACCCGCGCGTCCTCGCGCACGACCTCGGTCAGCACGGTGCGCCGGGTCTCGGCGCCGACGGGCGACACCTCGCCGGTCAGCACGACCTCGGCGGTCGCCTCCTTCGTGGCGCAGTCCGGGCCCACCCAGAGCTCGACGAGCCCCGGCTCGACCGAGCGCACGCCGCGGCGGTCGGTGAAGGCCAGCCGCGCGGAGGGGACGTCGAAGCGCACCAGCGCCTGCTCCCCCGCCGCGAGCTCGACCCGCGCGTAGCCGAGCAGCTGCGCGACCGGGCGGGTCACCGAGGCGACCACGTCGCGCGCGTAGAGCTGCACGACGTCGACGCCGTCGCGCTCCCCCGTGTTGCGCACCCGCACGGTCGCGGTGAAGGCGCCGTCAGTGGGAGCCTCCGCCGCTCCGGGATCCGCCGACTCCAGCGCCAGCTCCGAGCGGGTGAAGGCCGTGTAGCTCAGCCCGTGCCCGAACGGCAGCACGGGCGTGCTGTCGGCGCTGGTCACGTCGGAGGGCCCGCCGAGGATCGGGTGCAGGTAGGAGAACGGCTGCGCGCCGGCCGAGCGCGGCAGCGAGACCGGCAGTCGGCCGGACGGCGAGACGCGGCCCGAGAGGACGCCCGCGATCGCGCCGGCCCCCTCCTCCCCCGGGAAGAACGCCTGCAGCACCGCCGCGGGGGCGGAGGCGCCGCGGATCGCCCAGTCGATCGCGTAGGGGCGGCCGGTGAGCAGCACCAGGGCGACCGGCGTGCCGGTGGCCACGACCGCCTCGACCAGCTCGCGCTGGCGACCGGGCAGCTCGAGGCTCTCGACGTCGTTGCCCTCGCCGACGGTGCCGCGGCCGAAGAGCCCGGCCCGGTCGCCGACGACGACCACGGCGATCTCCGCGCCGCGGGCGGCCTCGACGGCCTCCGCGATCCCGGCGGTGTCGGCGGAGGAGTCGTCGCCCTCCACCGAGCAGCCCTCGGCGAGGAGCAGCTCGCTCCCCGGGAACTCGGCGGCGAGCGCCTCCCGCACCGTGCGGATCTCGAAGCCGAGCGGCACGCCCTCGTGGTGCGCCAGCACGTGGTTGGCGAAGGAGTAGCAGCCCATCAGGGCGGGCGCGCTGTCGGCGTTCGGGCCGATCAGCGCGATCCGGCGCGGCTGGGCGAGCGGAAGTCGCCCGTCGTTCGTCAGCAGCACGAGCGACTCCTCGGCCAGGCGGCGGGCGAGGTCGCGGTGCGTGGGCGAGTCGAGGTCGATCGACTCGGGCGCGTCGTCGAAGCGGGCGTCGAGCAGGCCGAGCCGCTCCTTCTGCGCGAGCACCCGCAGCAGCGCGCGGTCGACGATCGCCTCGTCGGCGCCGCCGGAGCGGATCCGCTCGGCGAGCGGCGCGAGGAAGGCGTCGCCGGTCGGCAGCTCCACGTCGATGCCGGCCTCGAGCGCCAGCTGCGCGGCCTCGCCGAGGTCGGCGGCGACGGCGTGCATCAGATGCAGGAAGGCGACCGCGAAGTAGTCGGCCACCACCACGCCGTCGAAGCCCCAGCGCTCGCGGAGCACGCCGGTGAGGTAGGCCGGCGTCGCGCCGACCGGGTCGCCGTCGATCTCCGCGTAGGAGTTCATCACCGAGCGGGCGCCGCCGTCGCGGATCGCCATCTCGAACGGCGGGAGCAGCACGTCCGCGATCTCGCGCGGTCCGGCGTGCACCGGTGCGTGGTTGCGGCCGCCGCGCGAGGCGGAGTAGCCGATGAAGTGCTTGAGCGTCGCGTCGACGCCCGCCGACTGCAGGCCGCGCACGTAGGCGGTGCCGATCGTGCCGACCACGTACGGGTCCTCGGCGATGCACTCGTCCACGCGACCCCAGCGGGGGTCGCGGATCACGTCGAGCACGGGGGCGAGGCCCTGGTGGATGCCGAGCTCGCGCATCGAGCCGCCGATGGCCGCGGCCATCTCCTCGACGAGCTCGGGGTCGAACGAGGCGCCCCAGGCCAGCGGCGTCGGGAAGGTCGCCGCCTTCCACGCGGCCAGCCCGGTCAGGCACTCCTCGTGCACGATCGCCGGGATACCCAGCCGGGTCTCCTCGACCAGCCGGCGCTGCTCGGCCCACAGCCACTGCGCGCGCTCGACCGGGTCGACCGGGCGGGTGCCGTACACGCGGGTGAGCTGGCCGATGCCCTCGCGGGTCGCGTCGGCGTAGCCGGTGGAGGTGGCCATCTCGCCGGCCAGCGGCGCGACGACCTCGCCGCCCTGGTCGACCCAGTAGCCGACCAGCTGGGTCAGCTTCTCCTCCAGCGTCATCCGGCCGATCAGGTCGGCGACGCGCGCGGACGGGGCGGGAGTCTCGGTGGTCGGGCTCTCGTTCATGGGGGTCATCCCTTCACCGCTCCGGTGAGTCCGCCGACGATGCGGCGCTCGAAGACGCTGAAGAAGATCAGCGCCGGGATCATCGACAGCGACACGAAGGCGAGCACCTTCGCCGTGTCGACGGAGTACTGCGACGAGAAGGCCTGCACGCCCAGCGGCAGGGTGAAGCTCGACTCGTCGCTGAGGATGAACAGCGGCAGCAGGTAGCTGTTCCAGCTCGCGATGAAGGCGAGGATGCCCGTCGTGATGACGCCCGGCATCGCCAGGCGGACGACCATCCGCCAGAAGAAGCCGATCCGGCTGCAGCCGTCGATGAAGGCCGCCTCCTGGATCTCGTCGGGGATCGCCCGCAGGAACGGCACCAGGATGATGATCGTCGTCGGCAGGCCGAACGCGATCTGCGGGAGCACGACGCCGGCGAGCGAGTTCATCAGGCCGAGGCTCTTGATCACCAGGTAGAGCGGGGTGATCGCGACGGTCATCGGGAACATCAGTCCGGCTGCGAAGAGCGCGTAGAACACGCCGCGGCCGCTGAAGCTGTAGCGGGCGAGCACGTAGCTCGCCATCAGCCCCAGCACGACGACGCCGAGGGTGGTCGCTCCGGCCGCGATCGCCGAGTTGCCGACCTCGCGCCAGAAGATGCCGCCGGTGATGACATCGAGGTAGTTCTGCACGTTCCACGGCGCGGGGAACCCGGACGGGTCGGTGGTGATCTGCGCGTTCGTGCGGAATCCGCCGATGATGATGTACGCCACCGGCGCGAGCATCAGGGCGATCACGACGATCGCGACGACGTAGGCGATGATCGTGCCGCGCCCCAGCGGGCGGCGGCGGGGCTTGGGCGGCCGCGGCGAGAGCGGCGTGGTCGCGGTGGGCGGCTTGGTGCCCGGGGGCACCGCTGTCAGGGTCGTCATCTCTTGGCTCCGGCCTTCCTCGTGTCTCCCGTGAGGGCGCCTTCGGTGTCCCGCCGCAGCACGAAGCGCTGGTAGAGCAGCGCGACGATCAGCGAGACGAGGAACAGGACCACGGCGACCGCGTTGCCGTAGCCGTAGTTGCCGGCGTTGCGGCCGTTGGTGACGAGGTACGTCGCCATGGTCGAGGTGCCGGCGGTCGAGGACACGTACTGCCCCCAGATGATGTAGACGAGGTCGAACAGCTGCAGCGCGCCGATGATCGACAGGAACGCCCAGATCCGCAGGGTCGGCGCGAGCAGCGGCAGGGTGATCCGCCGCTGCACCTGCCAGTAGGACGCGCCGTCGATCGACGCGGCCTCGGACAGCTCCTCCGGGATGCCCTGGAGGCCGGCGAGGAAGAGGATCACGGCGAAGCCGATGTACTTCCACGTGATGATCAGCATCAGGGTCCAGATGGCGATCGCCGGGTCCGAGAGCCAGTCCTGCTTCAGCGCGCCGAGCCCGACCTTCTCGAGGAAGCCGTTGACGGCGCCGCTGGTCTGGAGCATGAGGCTCCAGCCGGTGCCGACGACGACCTCGGAGATCACGTAGGGCACGAAGATCAGCACGCGGATGATCGACTGCCCGCGCAGCTTGCGGTTGAGCAGCAGCGCGATCAGGATCGCGGCCGGCCCCTGCAGGACGAGCGAGAGCACCACGATCGTGCCGTTGTGGCTGAGCGCCTCGTGGAAGGTCGGGTCCTGCAGGATCGTCAGGTAGTTCTTGAACCCGACGAAGTCGGTCGGGACGCCGTAGCCCTGCCAGCTGAAGAAGCCGTAGTAGGCCGCCATCACGACCGGGAAGATCACGAAGGCGAGGAAGACGATCAGCGCCGGGCCGACGAGGATCGCGACCTCGAGGCGGCCCGACCAGCCCAATCCTCGAGGGCGCAGGCCCCGGCGGCGTCGCTTCGCCGCCGGGGCCTCGGGGCGCGCGTCCTCGCGGAGCGCTGTGGTCGTCACGGTCAGGCCTTGGCCGCGGCGGCGTCGACGGCCTCGACGAGCTGCTCCGGGTCGCTCTTGCCGGCGAGCAGGTCGACGACGGCGACGTTCAGCGCGTTGCCGACGTTCTGGCCGTAGACGGTGTCGAGCCACTGCGAGACGTAGGGCGCCGAGTTGTACGCGGCGAGGATGTCCTTCAGGTACGGCTCGGTGACGGCCTCCTGCGCGACGGTGTTCACCGGCGGCGCGTTGAAGGCGGCGTAGTACTCCTTCTGCACGTCGGAGGTGGCGAGGTAGTTCAGGAAGTCGACGCACTCGTCGGGCGCCGCGGTGGAGCAGGAGTAGCCGTCGACGCCGCCCATGATCGAGCCGGGCGCGCCGGCGCCGCCGTCCACCTCGGGGAAGGGGAACCAGCCGAGGTCGGGCAGGGGCTTCTCGTCGGGGGTGAGCGAGGCGATGACGCCGGGGTTCCAGGCGCCCATCAGCTCCATGCCGGCCTGGTGGTTGGCCAGGAGTCCGGCCGAGGATCCGGCGCCCTGCTGGGCGGCGGTGGTGAGGAAGCCCTCGTTGAACGGCTCGGTGCCGGCGAAGGACTGCAGGTCCTCGCCCGCCTTCAGCCAGCAGTCGTCCGAGAAGTCCTTGGAGTCGGCCGCCTCGGCCATGGTGTCCGCGCTGCACTCGCGCAGGGCGAAGAAGTAGAACCAGTGCGCGGCGGGCCAGGCGTCCTTCGCGCCGAGCGCGATCGGCTGCGCTCCGGCGCTCTTGAGCGCGGTGACCGCGGAGTCGAGCTCGTCGAGGGTCTTCGGCGTCTCGGTGATGCCGGCCTCGGTGAAGAGGTCCTGGCTGTAGAAGAGGCCGCCGGGGAGCACGGCCACGGGCATCGCCCAGACCTTGTCGTCGAGCGTGTTGGCGAGGAACGAGCCCTCGGGGATCTCGCTGCGCGCCTGGTCCGAGATGCCGCCGGTGAGGTCCTTGACCAGGCCGCCGGCGACCATCGCGGCGAGCTTGCCGCCGCCGCGCTGGAGGAAGATGTCCGGGGCGTCGCCCGAGTTGAGCGCCGTCTGCAGCTTGCCGTCCAGGTCCTCGTTCTGGATGGCCTGCGACTCGATGGTGACGCCCGGGTTGGCGGCCTCGAAGTCGGCGATCGTCTTCTCCCAGAACTCCTGGCCGGGGCCGGTGGTGGAGTTCTGCCACAGGGTCATCGCGACGGTGCCGTCGGAGGATCCCGCGTCCTGGGCGGAGCAGCCGCTGAGGGCCGCCGCCGCGCCGAGCAGGGCCACGGTGGCCACCGCCGTCTTCCTGAATGCTGATCTCGTGAACTTCATCGTTCGAACCGTTCTCTTCGCTGAG
The DNA here is from genome assembly GCF_022815495.1 of Rathayibacter sp. VKM Ac-2929. Lineage (NCBI taxonomy): Bacteria > Bacillati > Actinomycetota > Actinomycetes > Micrococcales > Microbacteriaceae > Rathayibacter > Rathayibacter sp. VKM Ac-2929. Next base: position 531,746 of record NZ_JALGRV010000003.1, on the reverse strand, counting down.
AGGCGCCGCCAGGGAGAGCGGCGCCGGGGTGCGCCCGTCCAGGACGGGCCCGATCAGTCTCAGAGCGGCCGAAAGGATCGGCAAACGTTTTCGAAACCATTTTCGAAGCGCCGGGCTGAGGATCTGGATCGCGCTCTCATCGGCGCGCTTCCGGGGTCTAGGGTCGACCGCATGTCCCTCCGCCCGACCATCCACGACGTCGCCGCCGCCGCCGGCGTCTCGGTCGCGACCGTGTCGAAGGCGATGAACGGCCGCTACGGCATCGCGCCCGCGACGGCGAACCGCGTGCTCGAGATCGTGCGCGAGCTCGGCTACGAGTCGAGCCTGGTCGCCAGCAGCATGCGCTCGCGGCGCACCGGGGTGATCGGCGTGCTGGTCGCCGGCTTCGAGCCGTTCAGCGCGGAGATCCTCAAGGGCGTCGGCTCGGTGCTGCGCCGGTCGCGCTTCGACCTGCTCGCCTACAGCGGCTCGCACGAGGGCGAGCAGGAGGGCTGGGAGCGGCGCTCGCTCAGCCGGCTCAGCGGCACCCTGATCGACGGCGCGATCGTGGTGACGCCCTCGGTGGTGAGCACGCCGTCGGACATCCCGCTGGTCGCCGTCGACCCGCACACCGGCCGCGCCGACGTGCCGACCGTCGAGTCCGACAGCTTCGGCGGCGCCCTCCAGGCCGTGCGCCACCTCGTCGCCCTCGGCCACCGGCGCATCGGCTTCGTCGCCGGCCGCGTCGACCTCCGCTCCGCCCGGCTGCGCGAGGCCGGCTACCGCGCCGGGCTCTCGGAGGCGGGGATCGCGTTCGACGAGCGGCTGCTCCGGGTGGGCAGCTACCACCACGACACGGCGCGGCTGCCGGCCTCGACGATGCTCTCGCTGGCCGACCGGCCGACCGCCGTCTTCGCCGCGAACGACGTCTCGGCCCTGGCGATCATCGAGACGGCCGCGCACCTCGGGCTCGACGTGCCGCGGGACCTCTCGGTGGTCGGCTTCGACGACGTGCCCGAGGCGGCCCGCTTCGACCCGCCGCTGACCACGATCCGGCAGCCGATGCAGACGCTCGGCGCGACGGCCGCCGAGATGCTGATCACGCTGATGGCGGGCGGCACCCCCGCCTCGCTGCACGTGCAGCTGCCGACCCAGCTGGTGCGGCGCGCGACGACCGCGCCGCCCTCGATGCGGAGGACACCCTGATGCCGGACGCGCTGACACCGGACGACCTGACACCGGACGACCTGACACCGGGCGAGGACGGGGCCGAGCCCCGCGACGCGCACGACGAGCTCTTCGACGCGCTGGTGTTCGTCGACCTCCCCGTGCTCGACGCGCTGCTCGACACCCGCTTCGTGATCGAGCACCCGACCGGGCTCGTGCAGTCGAAGCTCGACTGGATGGACGACATCGCCGAGGGCCTGAAGGAGTACCACGCCATCGATCACGTCGAGAGCGCGGTCTCCGGCACGGCCGCGCACCCGGTGCTCGTCTCGCGCACCCTGACCGAGGCGACGATCGGCTCGCTGCACGCCACCTGGCGGCTGCAGCTCACCAGCCGGCTGGTGCCGATCGGCGACGAGTGGGTGATCACCCGGACGACCGTCAGCACGTGGTGAGCCTCACTCCACCCCCTTGAGGGCGCTCGCCATCTCGATCCGGCGGACCCGCCGGGTGAGCAGGAGCGTCGCCGTCGAGGCGAAGCCGAGGGTGATCGCGGACGCCGCCAGCACGCTCGGCAGCGACACGTACGGGGCGTAGACCGCGCGGTCGTCGCTGAAGATGTCGGTGTAGCGGCCGAGGAACCACAGCCCCGCCGGGATGCCCGCGAGCCAGCCGAGGACGGCCGTGATCGCGTTCTCGGTCAGCGCGAGCGTCCGCAGCTCGCCGTCGCGCGTGCCGAGCACCCGGAGGGTCGCGTAGGAGCGCTCGCGCTCGGAGAACCCGAGGGCGCCGAGGTTGTAGAGCGAGACGACGACCAGGAGGATCGCGAGCACCTTCATCAGGGTGAACACCCCCGAGAGCGCCGCGACCACCGACTCGGCGTTCGCCCGCTGCTCGGACAGGGCGAGCACCGGACCGGCGGCCGCCGAGGCCGGCGCGCCGTCGAGCGGAGCCTGGGTGAGGTACGCGGTGGGCGCGAAGTCCTCGCCGAGACCGGTCCAGGCCGCCTCCGAGAGCAGCAGGCCCTGCGGCTGCGACACGTCCGCGACGGCCGCGACCATCGCCGCGACCGGACCCGCGCCGCCGACCTCGAGGTCGACCCTCGAGCCGACCCCGCCGCCGGTCGCCTCCTGGATCCGCGAGGTCACCACCGGCCCGTCGACGAGCGACAGCGGGGTGCCGGAGGCGTCGCGGAGCAGGTAGAGATCGCCCGGCCCGAGCACCGTCAGCACGTACTCGGCGGGGCCGGCGCCCGCCCCGGTCAGCCGGAACGGGCGCTGCTGGATCCACTGCCCCGGCCCCGCCTGCGCGGCGAGCTCGGCGAGCTGCTCGGGCGTCGCTCCCGGCGCCACCTGCACCGAGGCGGCGTACCGGTACTGGTCGCCGTAGCCGCGCTCGATCTGGCGCGCGAGCGACTCCGGGATCCCGAAGCCGGCGACCAGCAGCATCATGCAGCCCGCCGCCGCGACGACCCCGACCGCGACCCGCACCGGGTTGCCGGCCGCATCGCGCAGCGCCCAGCGCTCGCCGAAGCCGATCCGCGACCACAGCGCGGGGAGGCGCTCGATCGCCATCCGGTGCGAGTGCTCGGCGGGCGGGCGCATCCCCTCGGCGGGAGTGAGCCGGCGCGCGCGGGCGGTGACCGCCCAGGCGCCCGCGCCGCAGGCGAGCACGAGACCCGCGGCGAGCGCCGGCGAGGTCCAGGTGTAGGCGATCCGCCACTCCGGCAGCGCGAAGCTTCCGCGCTGCGTGTCGAGCACGTAGAGCGAGAGCACGGGGGCGAGCGCGCCGCCGAGGAGCACCCCCGTCCCGACGACGACCGAGGAGAGCCCGGCGTAGTAGAGACCGATCGCGCGCCGTCCCATGCCGAGTGCGCCGAGCGTGGCGATCTCGGTCCGCTGGATGTCGACGAGCCGGCGGATCGAGGTGAACACGGCGAGGAGCGCGACCAGCACGAAGAGCGCGCTGAACAGCACCGCGAGGCCGCGGATCTGCTCGATCCGGTCGTAGACGGGCGCGATCGCCGCGTTCGTGCTCCGGTCGGCGACGCCGAGGTAGCGCTCGCCGAGGATGCCGGGGGCGGCCTCGCGCACCGTGTCCGCGTCGCCGAGCACGCGGAGGGTGTCGCCGACGAGGGGCACACCGAGGGCGGCGGCCGTCTCGGGCGCGATCACGGCGGCGGCGTAGCGGCCCGGCTCCGGCGCGATCATGCCGGGCTCGGTGAGCGCGAGGGCGTCGGGCACGAGCACCAGTCCGCGCACCTCGAGCGTGCTCGCGACGCCCGCCCGCGAGAGCGGCACCTGGTCGCCGACCGCGATGCCGTTGAGCCGCGCGTAGCCCTCGTCGATCCAGACGCCGCCGCCGTCGGCCGACAGCGCGGCGCCCTCGAGCACCAGGGGCACGTCGACCGCGTCGGACCCGGTCGTCGTGGTCGTGGTCGTGGTGAGCAGCGTCCCGGTGCCCTCCGCGAGCGGATGCGCGAGCGCGAAGGTCGTCGTCCGCGCGACCGCGGTCACCCCGGGCAGCGCCGCGAACGCCGCGACGTCCTCGTCCGTCGAGCCGAGCGCCGACACCCAGGCGTCCGGGAGCGCGTTCTCGGCCGCGAAGGAGTCGATCTCGACCTGCATCCCCCGCCACGCGCCCTCGAGGCCCGCGTAGACCGTGACGCTCAGCGCCGACATCAGCAGCACCGACACGAACTGGCTGCTGTAGCGCAGGAGGTCGCGGCGGAGCTTGCGGACGAGGAAGCGCACGTCAGGCGGTCTCGGCGACGAGGTCGCCGTCGTGCAGGCGGATCAGCCGGTCCGCCGTCCGCCCGATGCGCTGGTCGTGCGTGACGACGACGACCGCGGTCCCCGCGTCGCTCGCCGTCTCGCGCAGCAGCGCCATGATCTGCTCGCCGGTCTTCGAGTCGAGCGCGCCGGTCGGCTCGTCGCAGAGCAGGAGCGCCGGCCGCTTGGCGAGCGCGCGGGCCAGCGCGACGCGCTGCATCTCGCCCCCGGACAGCTGCCCGGGGAAGTTGCCGGAGCGGTGCCCGAGCCCGACCCGCTCGAGGCCCTCGTGCGCGCGGTGCTCGGCGCTGACCCGGTCCGTCGTCAGCGCGGCGGCGAGCGCGACGTTCTCCATCGCCGTGAGGTTCGGCACCAGGTTGTAGAACTGGAAGACGAAGCCGACGCTGAGCCGCCGGTACTCGGTCAGCTGCCGGTCGCGGAACGACGAGATCAGCTGATCGCCCACCCGGATGCGCCCGCTGGTCGCGCTGTCCATCCCGCCGAGCAGGTTGAGCAGCGTGCTCTTCCCCGAGCCGGAGGGGCCGAGGACGACCGTGAACCGGCCCTGGTCGATCGTGAGCGACGCGCGGCGCAGCGCGGTGATCCGGCGCGTCCCGGCGCGGTACGACTTCGACACCGCCTCCAGCTCGATGAACGCCGGGCCCGTCGGGACAGCCGGGCCCCTCGAGACAGCCGGGCCCGTCAGCACTGCAGGATCACCGCGCCGTAGTGCGTGCCCGCGCCGGTGCCGACGAGCAGCAGCTGCTCCCCCGGCTGCGGCTTCGCGCGGTGCAGCGCCAGCGGGATCGCCGAGCCGATCGTGTTGCCCACCTCGGGGAGGGTGATCGTCATCGTGTGCCGGCCCCAGAGCCGCGCCATCCCCTCCATCCCCGCCTTGCTGGTCTGGTGCGGGATGACCCGGTCGATCCCGGGCGTCCCCTTGCTCAGGCCGGGTCGCACGGTCTCGAGGAACCGCGGGAAGTTGCGCAGGGCGTCCACGAGCAGCTGGCCGCCGTGCATGTCGAACTTGAAGTCGGCGACCCGCTCCGGCGCCTCCTCGATCCGGATCCGCGAGCCGAAGCCGCGGATCTCGGCGTGCCGCACCCCGCTGACCTGGGTCTTGAACCGCGAGGTCACGATGCCCTGGCCGGGCGTCTCGGCGCGGCCGATCACGACCGCCGCGGCGGCGTCGCCGAAGAGGATCGCGCTCTCGGCCTGCGCGAAGTCGATGCCGCGGCTGCCGCCCTCGGTCGACACGATCAGCACCCGCTCCGCCCGGCCCGAGCCGATCAGGAAGCCGGCCTCCTGCAGCGCGAACAGGAACGACAGGCAGGTGGCGTGCAGGCTGTAGGCGAAGACGTCGGCGAGCCCCAGCCCGGCCGCGATCAGCGCGCCGCCGTCGGGGATCGCCTGCAGCGAGGTCCCGGAGGCGTTCAGCACGACGTCGACGTCCTCGGCCTCGATCCCGGCCGCGGCCAGCGCCCTCCGCGCGGCGAGCAGGCCGAGCTCGAGCGGATCCTCGTCGTCGGCGAGCCAGTGCCGGGTCTCGACCCCGGTGCGGCGGATCGCCTCCTCGGTCGAGATGCCGCAGAGCGCGGCGACCTCGGAGGTGGGCACGATGCGGGCGGGGAGCGCCTCGCCGGTGCCGAGGATGCGGATGGGGAGCACGTCGGACACGAGGGCGTCCTTCCTGTTCCGGATCGGCGGAATCACCGGAGCGAGTCCTGTATAGCGCTGTTCACGTTTCCGCGGGATGAAGTTCTGCATTCGGCGGTGCCGTCGAATTGACGCCGGAGAGAGGCGCCGCCACTATGGGCCGGGGCGAGAGGGGCGGAATGAGCGAGAAGAACTTCTGGGTCGTGATCCCTTTCTTCGACGAGGAGAAGCTGATCGGCGGCACTCTCGAGGCGCTCGCCGCTCAGGACGACCGCGACTTCGAGCTCCTCCTCGTCGACAACGCGAGCACCGACGGCTCCCGCGCGGTGATCGACGCGTTCTCCGCTCAGCACCCCGAGATGAGCATCCGCACGATCGAGGAGGCGCAGAAGGGCACAGGCGCCGCCTCCGACACCGGCTTCCGCCACGCGATCGCTGCGGGCGCCGCGATCGTCGCGCGGACCGACGCGGACTCCCTGCCCGACCCCCGCTGGGTCGGCCTGCTGAAGGCGGATTTCCGCACGGGGGCGCGGATCGTGGGCGGCAAGGTGAAGCCGCGGACCGACGAGCCGGAGTACCGCTGGTACGACGGAGTGATCGGCGCGGTGCTGATCGGGATCATCGAGCGCGCGCCCCGCTACCTCTACCGGCGGCCGGGCCAGCGGTACCCGATGTTCATGGTCCCGGGGCTCAACATGGCGATCGACGCCGACCTCTACCTCGAGGTGGACGGCTTCCCGCGCTCCAGCATCGACGACACCGACGAGGACCTCGAGCTACACCTGAAGGTGTGCCAGCTGATCCCCGGCGGGCAGGCGAGATTCGATCGCGAGGCCGTGGTGCGCTGCTCCATCCGGAAAGGCAAGAAGCTCGGCTATCTCGGAATCCTGCTCTGGTATTGGGGCCGCAAGAAGCGCACGGACGTGGTGGACATCCGATGAGTGGCAGTGTTTCTACCGTATTTCCCGGAAAGACTTCTGTCCTCGGAAAGGGGACGTCGTGCGGATACTGATCACCGGTGCGACCGGATTCCTCGGCGGTCACGCCGTGCGCGCCTTCCTCGACGCCGGCGACGACGTGATCGCCACCGGCCGCAACCGCGCCGCCCTCGAGCGGCTCTCGGCCGACGGCGCCGAGACGGTGCCCGACGACCTCGCCGGACTCGCGAGCCGGACGATCCGGGCCGACGTCCTGGTGCACTCCGCCGCGCTCTCGAGCCCGTGGGGCACCTGGGCGCAGTTCCACGAGGCGAACGTCGCGGGCACGGCGGCGATGATCGACCTCGCCGAGCGCAGCGGCATCCGCAGGATCGTCTTCGTCTCGTCGCCGAGCATCTACTCGGCCCGGCGGCACCAGTACATGGTGCGCGAGGACGAGTTCGATCCGGCCAGCCGGATGAGCCTCTACATCCGGAGCAAGATCGAGGCCGAGCGGCTGCTCCAGACCGCGCACGCGGCCGGCCGGATCCCCGAGCTCGTCGTCCTGCGTCCGCGCGGCCTGATCGGCGTCGGCGACCCGAGCCTGATCCCGCGCTTCCTCGCCGCGAGCCGGCGCCGCGGCATCCCGCTCTTCGACGGCGGGCGCAACGTCGTCGACGTGACCTGCGTGGAGAACGCCGCCGACGCCCTCGTCCTCGCCGCGCGCACCCGGCACGCGGGCGGGAGCGTCTACAACATCACCAACGGCGAACCGGCGCCGCTCGGCGAGCTGCTGCGCCGCTTCTTCGCGGCGATGGGCGAGGAGCCGCGCTTCATCACCGTCGACCTCCGCGTGCTGAGCGCCCTCGCCGTGCTGCTCGAGCAGGTCTACGCGCGACTCCCCTCCGGCGCCGAGCCGCCCTTCACCCGCTACACGGTCGCGACCCTCGCCTACGCGCAGACCCTCGACATCTCCCGGGCGCGGGCCGAGCTCGGCTACCGGCCGGCCGTGCCGCTGGCCGAGGGCATCCGCCGGGTCGGCGAGCACTATCGAGAACAGCGTGCCTGAGCAACGCGGGTCGCTCCGGGTGTTCTCCTGCGGCGACACGACGTTCCCGCTCTCCCGGGCGTTCCGCGGCGAGGGCCTCCCGCGGCGCACCTTCCCCTCGGCCGCCTTCCTCTACACGCACCCGGACGGCCGCCGCGTGCTCTTCGACACCGGCTACCCGCCGACGCTCGAGGGCACGGGACCGGTCGGCGCGCTCTACCGCCGGATCCTGCCGGCCCGGATCGCCCCGGGCGAGACCGTCGACGCGCAGCTGCGGCGCGAGGGGATCGAGCCCGGCGCGATCGACTTCGTCGTGCTCTCGCACCTGCACCCCGACCACGTCGGCGGGCTGGCCGCCTTCCCGGACACGACGCTCGTGCTCTCCGCGGGACAGCTCGAGAAGGTGCGGCGCAGCCGGATCACCGACGGGGTGTTCGCCGCGCTGATCCCGCCGTGGTTCGCCGACGCGACCCGGATCGTCGTCGACGAGCAGCCGCGGACCGAGACCGGCGGGGTGAGCGGCTTCGACCTCTTCGGCGACGGCCGCTTCGTGGTGACGCCGCTGCCCGGGCACGCCCTCGGCCACCTCGGCGCGCTCGTCGAGGGGCGCGTCCTGCTCGCCGGCGACGCGGCCTGGGGCCGGGAGTTCCTGGAGTGGTCCGACCGCCTCCGGCCGCTGCCCCGCCTGATCAGCGACGACTCCGCCGCGCACCACCGCACCTCGGCCGAGCTGCTGCGGCTGGAGGCGTCGGGCGTGACGCTCTGCTTCAGCCACGACGCGTACCCCTCGCCGATCCTCCTGCCGTGACGGGCCGAGTGCGCTGATGTGCGGAGTGCGCTGATGGGCCGGCTGCGGATCGTCCGGGCCTTCGCGCAGGCCCGGTGGGGCCGCCGGTTCCGCTCGCGCGCGGCCCTCGAGGCGGCGCAGCGGCGGCTGCTCCGGCGGCACCTCCGCTTCCTCGAGCGGCACTCCCCGTACTTCGCGCCGCTCGTGCGTGGACTCGGCGCTGGGCTCGACCCCGAGGATCTGGCGCGACTGCCGACCATGACCAAGGCCGTCGGGATGGAGCACTTCGACGCGATGAACACGGTCGGCGTGCGCCGCGACGAGGCCCTCGCGCTCGCGCTGGCCGGCGAGCGATCGCGGGACTTCTCGCCGACCCTCAACGGCGTCGCGGTCGGGCTCTCCTCGGGGACGAGCGGGCACCGCGGGCTGTTCGTGATCAGTCCGCGCGAGCGGGAGGAGTGGGCCGGCACCGTCCTCGCCCGCTTCCTGCCGCCCGGGCGGATCCTCGGGCAGCGGATCGCGTTCTTCCTCCGCGCCGACAACTCGCTCTACGAAACGGTCGCCTCGCGCGCGGTCGCCTTCCGCTTCTTCGACGTCTACGACTCCGCCGCCGCGAACGTCGAGAAGCTCGGCGCCTTCGCGCCCACGCTCCTCGTCGCGCCGCCGTCGGTCCTGCTGATGCTCGCCGCGGCGGCCGAGCGGGGCGAGCTCGTCGTCGCGCCGGAGCGGGTGATCGCGGTGGCGGAGGTGCTGCAGCCGGGCGACGCGGCCGTGCTGCGGAGCGCCTTCGGAGTCGCCGTGATCCACCAGGCGTACCAGTGCACGGAGGGCTTCCTCGCGCACACCTGCCGCCTCGGCACCCTGCACCTCAACGAGGACGCCGTGCTGGTCGAGCGCGAGGAGCTGGGCGACGGCCGCTTCGTGCCGATCGTCACCGATCTGCGCCGCCGGGCGCAGCCGATCGTCCGCTACCGCCTCAACGACGTGCTGCGCGCCGCCCCCGCACCGTGCCCGTGCGGCAGCGTGCTGACGACCCTCGACGCGATCGAGGGGCGGGAGGACGACGTGCTGCTGCTGCCCGGGACGGACGGCGAGCCCGTGCGCGTCTACTCGGACGTGGTCGTCCGCAGCATGATGTTCGCCGAGGGGTTCCGCGAGTTCCGCGTCGTGCAGTCGGGGCCGTCGACCCTCACCGTCGCCGTCGATGTGCTGACCCCGGCGGTGCGCGCGTCGGTCGCCGCCGAGTTCGCGCTGCTCGCCGGCCGGCTCGGCCTCCGCCCGCCGACCCTGGTCTTCGAGGCGTACGCGCACGACCCCGCCCTGAAGCTGCGGCGGGTGCAGCGCAGCACGCCCTGACGAGCGGCGGGACGGTTCAGCCGCAGCTCAGCTCGCGAACTCCTCCGGCCGGTCGTGCTCGGCCAGCGAGAGCCGGACCCGCTCGATGTCGGCGTCCGACGGCAGCTCCGAGGTGACCGCGGCGATCGCCGTGCCGACGTCGACGCGGCTGGCCGGCAGCCCGCCCTCCGCCGCCAGGCGCGTCGCGACCTCGGCGACCTCCTCGTCGGAGAGCCGGCGGCGCAGCAGCGCGATCAGCGGCACGAAGTCCTGCTCGGGCAGCCCCGCGGGGTAGCCCGCGCGCAGCCAGCGGACGACGCGCGTGACGAGGCCGGCGCGCTCCGAGGCCGGGCGCTCGGGCTCGGCGAGCTCCTCCGGGCGGGCGAGCGGCCAGCCGGCGCTCGCGAGCCGTGCCGAGACCCGGACGAGGTCCTCGGGCAGCGCGGGGCCGAGGAGCGTCTCCTCGATGCGCTGCCGCATCCTCGCGGCGGAGAACTCCTCGCCGGCCGCGTCGGCGCGCACCGCGTCGGAGAGCAGCTGGCGGACGACCTGCTCCAGCTCGTCGCGGGTCAGGCTGCGCTGGAGGAGGCCGAGCAGCGGAACGTAGTCGGTCTCCGGCACTCCGGAGGGGTAGCCCGCGCGGAGCCAGCTGACCACCCGGGCGACGACGCCGTCCGCGGGAGCGGGAGCCGCCGCGTCGGGCGCCGCCGGGTCGGTCGCCGCCATGCTCAGCCCTTGGGGACGAACGTCGGGAAGACGTGCTCGAAGCTCACGGCCTGGCCGAGGCCGGTCGCGATGATGATGCTCAGGCCCACCGCCACGGCGGCGACCACGATCACGAAGCAGAGCACGCCGAGCGCGCGGAGCAGCGGCGCGGGGAGGCCGGGAGCCTGCGCGGTCGAGGCCGCGGTTCCGCTGGCTCCGTCACCGCCGGCGAGGGCGAACGAGCGGACGCCGACGGCGAAGAGCACGGGCAGGCCCGCGCCGAGGAGCACGGCGATGAGCGCCACCTGGCCGGCGGCAGTGAAGAAGAGGGAGAGCACGGGTCGGTCCTTTCGAGTCGGTACGGAGGGATCCGGGCTAGACGCCGGCGGTCTGCTTCGCCGCGGTGCCCGCGTCCGACCACTCGTCGTTGACGTTGTGCGCGCCGATGCTGTCGCGGCGCGAGCGGACGTAGATGAAGACGGCGACGGCGACGAGGACGGCGGTCATCGGGATGCCGCCGGCGGCCCCGCCGACCAGGTGGCCGATCCACCACATCACGGCGCCCATCAGCGCGGCGGCCGGGAGCGTGATCACCCAGGCGATCACCATCCGCAGCGCGACGCGCCAGCGGACCTGCGCGCCGGGGCGGCCGACGCCGGAGCCGAGGATCGAGCCGGTCGCGACGTGCGTGGTCGAGAGGGCGAAGCCGAGGTGGCTGGAGGCGAGGATGACCGCTGCGGAGGCGCTCTCGGCGGCCATGCCCTGCGGGGTGTCGATCTCGACGAGGCCCTTGCCGACGGTGCGGATGATGCGCCAGCCGCCGATGTAGGTGCCGAGCGAGATGGCGAGCGCGCAGCTGAGCTTGACCCAGAACGGGACGGACTCGGTGTCGCTCCAGCCGCCGGCGGCGATCAGCGCGAGGGTGATGACGCCCATGGTCTTCTGCGCGTCGTTGGTGCCGTGCGCGAGCGAGACGAGCGAGGCGCTGCCGATCTGGCCGATCCGGAAGCCGCGGTGGATGCGGCGGTCGGCGAGGTTGCCGATCACGCGGAAGACGAGCCAGGTGCCGATCGCGGCGACCGCGCCGGCGAGCACCGGGGACATCAGCGCGGGCAGGATCACTTTGCCGACGACGCCGTCGAGCTTCGAGCCGTCGCCGGCCCAGTTGACGCCGTTGAGGCCGAGGCCGGCGAGCGCCGAGCCGATCAGGCCGCCGAAGAGGGCGTGCGACGAGCTGGAGGGCAGACCGAGCAGCCAGGTGAGGAGGTTCCAGACGATGCCGCCGATCAGGCCGGCGAGCACGATCAGCAGGAGCGCCGAGCCGCCGCCCTCGAGCAGCGCCGGGTCGGGGGCGCCGGTGGAGTCCTGGATCTTGACGACCGCGTTGGTGACGGTCAGCGCCACCTCGATGCTGAGGAACGCGCCGACCAGATTGAGGACGGCGGAGAGCGTGACGGCCACCTTCGGCTTCAACGCGCCGGTCGCGATGGACGTGGCCATCGCGTTCGCCGTGTCGTGGAAGCCGTTGGTGAAATCGAACGCCAGAGCGGTGACGATGACGAGCGCGAGAAGGATGAAGGGATCCACGGAGGAGATCCTCTCGCCCGCGCAGGCCGCTCGGAAGGGTTCGCCGGGGCGTTCACCGGCTGTTCACCTCTCCGAGCGGCGCGCCGGGCTACCCTGTGCAGTTTCTCAGGGTAGGGGCGTCCCGCGGGGCTCGCTCAGTTCGAGGAGCGCGGCAGCGGCAGCGTGAGGTCCGGCACGTGCTCGGGGTCGGCGTCGGGCTGCTGCTCGGGCTGCTCCTCGGGAGCCTGGTCCTGCTCCTGCTCGTCGCGCGCCGCGCTCGGCAGCGGCGGCGTGAAGTCGGGCGTGACCGACGGGTCGGCCGCGCCGACGGCGATGTGCTCGCGCTCGACCACGTGCTTCGGGGCGGAGGGAGCGCTGCGCTTCTCGGCCTGGGCGGCCTTCTTCGCCGCCTTCTCCTGCCGGCGCTTGAGCGTGTCGGTCTGCTCGGCGAGCTTGCGGGCCTTCTTGCGCAGCTTCTTGCTGGAGTCGCGCACGGCGTCGTGGGCCGCGCGGACCGACTTCTCCGCCTTCGCCAGAGCCTTCTTCGCGCGCTTCTGCGCGGCCTTGTCGTCGGTCTTCTGCGACGACTTCTTCGAATCGGACTTCTTATTCTGCGCCATGCCGGCTCCTCACACTCGTCGACCCGATCGGTCGTGGGTCCACCGTAGCGAGCGGGCACCGCACGGGGCCTGGGCAGAACGGCCGGCCGGGGAGTACAACTGCCGCATGAACGATGCGATCTCCCCGCGCGACTTCCGCGCCGCCCCCGGCACCGCCGACTGGCGGGTCGTCGGCGACGGCGCCCGCGCCTACTTCCGCACCGGCGATCGCGGTGCCGGCTCCTTCGCCGCGGGCGCCGCCCTGGTCACCGCGATCGCCGACCTCGCCGAGCAGGCCGGCCACCACCCCGACGTCGATCTGCGCTACGGCGGCGTCGGCGTGCGCCTGATCAGCCACGACGTCGGCGACATCAGCGAGCGCGACCTGGCCCTCGCCCGGGAGATCTCGGCCGCCGCCCGCGCGCTCGGCCTCCCCGCCGAGCCGGCCGCGGTGCAGAGCCTGCAGATCGCGATCGACGCCGTCGACGTCGCCGCGGTCCGCGCCTTCTGGCGGGCCGTGCTCGGCTACTCCCCCGTCGAGGACGCCGACCTGGCCGATCCGCGCGCCCTCGGCCCGAACCTCTGGATCCAGCGGATCGAGGGCCCGCGCCCCGAGCGCAACACGATCCACCTCGACCTCTACCTGCCGCGCGACGTCGTCGACGCCCGCCTCGCCGCGGCCCTCGCCGCCGGCGGGCGCGTCGTCGACGACTCGAACGCGCCGGAGTGGTGGACCCTCGCCGACCCGGAGGGCAACGAGGTCGACCTCGCGCCCTGGCGGGACGACAGCGAGTGGAGTGCGTGAGGCCGTGACCCGGCGAGCCTGGTGAGGCAGGCTGGAGTCATGGTCTTCACTCCGAACCACGGCGGCTACTCCGGCAGGCACGGGCTGCGCCGCCCGATGCGCGGCCCCAAGCGCGACCGCTGGATGTGGTGGCGCCTCGGGTCCGGCGTCGCCGCGACCGTCGCTGGCCTGATCGCCCTGCTGGTCTTCACGAGCGGCCGGTACTGATCGTGTCGCGCGAGAGGGTCACGGGCATCGGCGGCTTCTTCTTCGCCGCGCGCGACCCGGCGGCGCTGGCGCGCTGGTACGCCGAGCACCTCGGCATCGACGAGGTGCCGATGGAGTACGGCGCCCCCTCCTGGCGCCAGGACGCCGGCACCACCGTCCTCGCCCCGATGCCGACCGGCTCCGAGCCGCTCGGCCCCGCCGGCTGGACCCTGAACCTCCGCGTCCGCTCACTCGACGCGCTCGTCGCCCAGCTCCGCGCCGCGGGCATCCCCGTCGAGATCGACCCCGAGACCTACCCGAACGGCCGCTTCGCCGACCTGCACGACCCCGAGGGCAACCGCCTCCAGCTCTGGCAGCCGGCGGGCGTGGACGCCTAGCGTCTCGCAGTCGCAGCCGCGTCAGGCGCGGTCGTGGAGGGTGATCAGGTAGCCGTCCGGGTCGGCGAAGGCGAAGGTCAGGCCGAAGGGGCCCTCGGCGGGGGCCGACGTGATCGGGACGCCGGCGGCGGCGAGATCGTCGTGCAGGGCGGCGACCTCGGTCGCGTGCAGCCAGAGGGCGACGCCGCGGCCGGGTTCGGCGGGGAGCTGGGTGCCGGGAACGATGTCCCGGATCGCGAACGGGATCGGCGCGGTGTCGAAGACGACGGCGTGCGGCGGGCCGGGGCGGCGGGAGAGGCCGAGGCGGGTCTCGTAGAACTCGGCGGAGCGCTCGAGGTCGCGGACCTGGAGGGAGAGGAAGTCGGGGCCGGTGATCGCCATGGGGGTGCCTTTCGTCGGGGGTGGGTGTCAGTTTCCTTACATCGAGCGTATGTCAGACTACTGACATGAGTCAACAGGGCGAGAGCACGGCACGGATCGAGCTGGACACCTCCGTCGGCTACGTGCTGAAGGAGGCGTCGAGCGCCCTGCGCGTCGCGATGGAGGCGGCGCTGCGGCCGCTCGGGATCACGGTCACCGCCTACTCCTGCCTGGAGCTGCTGGCGCACCGGCCGGGGCTGTCCAGCTCCGAGCTGGCGCGGGGCGCGTTCGTCACGCGGCAGTCGATGCACGTGCTGCTGCAGTCGCTCGAGCGCGACGGTCACCTGATCCGGGCCGAGACGGCGCCGAGCGGCCGGGCGCTGCCGATCCGGCTCACGGCGTCCGGCGAGGAGCTGCTGGGCGAGGCGAGCGCGGCCGTCCGGGCGGTCGAGGAGCGCATGCTGACGGGGCTGGACGGGGCGCGGATCCGCGAGCTGCACGCCCTGCTCCGCCACTGCGCGGAGGCGCTCGCCTGAGCCTGCGGCATCGATACCGTGCGCCGCTCGGCATTCTCCCAGTGGCGTTCCGGAGCTGCGCAGGTACTCTGGAGGGTCGCCGCGCGGCCCCCTGAGCCCCGGCTGACATCCCCCTGAGCACCACCTGCTGAGCGCTGCTGAGCGCCCCGCCGCCCCGACCCGCCCTGCCGCGCCCCCGTTCCCCCGCGGCGAACGACCCGGAAAACCACGACTGCATGCACCACTCCGACCACGCCCCGGCCCCCGTCTCCGCCGCGACCGCGCAGGCCCTCCCGACCCGCCGGCAGCTGCGCGAGCAGCGCGAGGCCGAGCAGGTCGCGGCGCGCAGCGTCGCCCGCACCGCCGCCGCCCGCACCGCCGCGGCGCGCAGCACGGCCCGGAGCACCGCCGTCCGCCGCCCCTCGACGCGCCGCGTGTCCGCCTTCGCCGCGATGACCTTCGTGGTCGGCCTGGCCGTCACCTCGACGATGCCCGCCTTCGCCGTCGGCGACACCCCGGAGTCCGCCGTCGCGACCGACACCGCGAACGCCGTCGCCGCAGCCCGCCCGCAGAGCTTCGTCGCCGCGGGCGTCGTGCAGCAGAGCGTCACCCGCGACGCCTTCGCCGCCGAGGCCAAGCCCGAGGTCCTCGTGCCCACCGCCTCCCTCGACGCGATCACCGCCGGCGCGGGCGAGTCGACCGCCGCGGCCGCCGGGGTCTCCGGCACCTGGGTGCTCCCGATCGCCGGCCACATCAGCAGCAGCTACGGCCCCCGCCCCGACCAGCCGGTCGCCGGCGTGAACCTCTTCCACAAGGGCACCGACCTGGCCGGCGCCTGCGGGACCCCGGTCCTCGCGGCCGCGAGCGGCACCGTCGAGGAGGCGGCCTACTCCGGCAGCTACGGCAACTGGATCCTGCTCGACAACGGCGGCGGCATCGAGACCGGCTACGCGCACAACACCGACCTGCTCGTCGACGTCGGCGACACCGTCGTCGCGGGCGAGGTCATCGCGACCCGCGGCTCGACCGGCGCCTCCACCGGCTGCCACCTGCACTTCGAGACCCGCGTCGACGGCGAGGCGGTCGACGCCGTGCCGTTCATGGCCGCGCTGGGCGTGCCGCTGGGCTAGCGCGCCGCGCCCTCCCGCAGAGGGCGCATCGCGAATGGACGCTCGACGGGGTTCGACCCGCCCACAGGACCCTGCTCGCGTCGTTCCGCGAGTCAGGTGACGCGAGTGGACGCCCATCGGGCTCGAGGACTCTCGCAGACCCCGGCTCGCGTCCAGTCGCGCAAGCCGCACAACGCGAGTGGACGCTCATCGGGCTTCGGTCCATGCGCAGGCCCCCGTTCGCGTCGACTCGCGTGGAGTCCCTGTGCCGCGAGGGGGACCGGACTGCGCGTCAGCCCAGCGGCACGGTGCGCGGGCCGGTCGAGACCGCGCCGGACCAGTGGGCGTCGGCGGGGTCGGTCGTCACGGTGATCCGTGCGTCCTGGTCGACGGCGATCTCCATCGAGCCGGTGTTGCCGCCGCCGTTGCTCGTCGTCCGGGTGGTGCCCGGGTCGTAGACGCAGGACGAGCCGGTGGTCATCAGGCCCTCGACCTCGACGGTCACCTCGGCGTCGGCGGTGTCGCAGACGACCGAGACGGTCACGTAGAGCGGCTCTCCGGCGAGGCGCACGGTCCGCGGCTCGACGGTGCCGGTCTCATCGACCCACTCGACGGCGGCGGTCGCCCCCTCGGGCAGCCGGACGGGCCCGATCGGGCGGTCGCCCGGCGAGGCCGAGGCCGAGGCGGTCGAGGAGGCCGCGGGCGCCTCCGAGACGGTCGGCGTCGCCTCCGCTCCGCTCTCCGCCGGGGCGGTGCAGGCGGCCAGCGCCAGCCCGGTGAGGGCCAGCGCGGCCCCCGTGGTCATCGTTCTTCTCCTGCTCTTCACGGCTCCCCCTGCTCGTGTCGGCGGTCGTGCCGGTCCCTCCGGTCTACCCGAGGCGGCCGCCGAGCGGGTCGGTCTCTGCGGCGGTTGCCAGGGACGCGGAGCACCGGTCGCGGCGGCTCCGGGCATCGGATCCACGGAGCCCGCGCCCAGATTCCCGAGTACTACTAGGTATATAGTGCACCTATGGATATCAGCAGCACCCGCTTCACCGATCGCGTCGTCCTCATCACCGGCGGCGGCTCCGGCCTCGGCCGCGCCACCGCCGTCCGCCTCGCCGCGGAGGGCGCGAAGCTCGCCCTCGTCGACGTCTCCGAGCAGGGTCTCGCCGCGACCGTCGAGGCGCTCCCCGAGGGCACCGAGTCGCTCACCGTGATCGCGGACGTGTCGAAGGCGTCCGACGTCGACGACTACGTCGCGCAGACCCTCGCGCGCTTCGGCCGCATCGACGGCTTCTTCAACAACGCCGGCATCGAGGGGCGCCAGAACCGCACCGAGGACTTCACCGCCGACGAGTTCGACAAGGTCGTCGCGATCAACCTCCGCGGCGTGTTCCTCGGCCTCGAGAAGGTGCTCAAGGTGATGCGCGAGCAGGGCTCGGGCATGGTCGTCAACACCGCGAGCGTCGGCGGCATCACCGGCATCGGCAACCAGTCCGGCTACGCGGCCGCGAAGCACGGCGTCGTCGGCCTCACCCGCAACTCCGGCATCGAGTACGGGCAGTACGGCATCCGCATCAACGCGATCGCCCCGGGCGCCATCTGGACGCCGATGGTCGAGAACTCGATGAAGCAGCTCGACGCCGAGAACCCGCGGAAGGCCGCCGAGGAGTTCATCCAGGTGAACCCGACCAAGCGCTACGGCGAGGCGGCGGAGATCGCCTCGGTCGTCGCCTTCCTGCTCTCGGACGACGCCTCCTACATCAACGCGGTCGTGCTGCCGATCGACGGCGGGCAGTCGATCAAGTACTGAGCCCTCACCTCGAAGCCGTCGCGGCGCGAGAGGATGGTCGGATGAACCCCACCGGGCGCCTCCGCGCCGCGCGCGACACCCTGCTCGAGCACCGCACCGACGCGGCGGCCGCCACGGACGCCTTCCGCTGGCCGGACGTCGGCCCGCACTTCAACTGGGCCGTCGACTGGTTCGACGAGATCGCCATCGGCAACGAGAAGACCGCCCTCTGGATCGTCGAGGAGGACGGCTCGGAGACGAAGGTCTCCTTCGACGAGATGCGCTGGCGCTCCGACGAGGTCGCCGCCTGGCTGCACTCCGTCGGCGTCGAGCAGGGCGACCACGTGATGCTCATGCTCGGCAACCGGCTCGAGCTGTGGGAGTCGATGCTCGCGATCATGAAGCTCGGCGCGGTCATCCTGCCCACCACGACGCTCCTCTCCCCCGCCGACCTGGCCGACCGCCTCGAGCGCGGCGAGGTCGCGCACGTGATCGCGGACGCGACCGAGACCACGAAGTTCGAGGGCCTCACGGAGGACGTGGGACTGATCGCGGTGGGCGGCGCGGCGGGCGTGCCCGAGGGCTGGCTCGACTACGCCGACTCGATCGAGGCCCCCGGCATCGCGCCGAGCGTCGTCGTCGACAGCGCCGACGCGTGCCTGATCTACTTCACCTCGGGGACCACCTCGAAGCCGAAGATGGTCGTGCACACCCACGAGTCCTACCCGGTCGGGCACCTCAGCACGATGTACTGGCTCGGCGTCCAGCCGGGCGACGTGCACTCGGCGATCAGCTCGCCGGGCTGGGGCAAGCACGCCTGGAGCTGCTTCTTCGCGCCGTGGAACGCCGAGGCGACGGTCTTCGTCTACAACTACTCCCGCTTCTCGCCGGTCGCGCTGCGCGAGCAGCTCGACCGCGCGGGCGTCACCACCTTCTGCGCGCCGCCGACGGTCTGGCGGATGCTGATCCAGTCCGACCTCGGTGCCCGCCCGCGCGCGCTCAGCGAGATCCTCTCGGCCGGCGAGCCGCTGAACCCCGAGGTGATCGCAACCGTCGAGCGCGACTGGGGCCTCACCATCCGCGACGGCTACGGCCAGACCGAGACCACGGCGATCATCGCCAACCCGCCCGGCGCCGAGGTCGTCTCCGGAGCGATGGGCCGGCCGCTGCCGGGCGTCGCGATCGCGCTGATCGACCCGGTCACCGGCGAGTCCTCCTCCACCGGCGAGATCTGCCTCGACCTGTCCACCGAGCCGGTCAACCTGATGTCCGGCTACCACGGCGACGACGAGCGCACCTCGCGCGCGCGGGCCGACGGCTACTTCCACACCGGCGACGTCGCCGTCCGCGCCGTCGACGGCACCATCACCTTCCTCGGCCGCACCGACGACATCTTCAAGTCGTCCGACTTCAAGATCTCGCCCTTCGAGGTCGAGAGCGTGCTGCTGCAGCACCCGGCCGTCGCCGAGTCCGCGGTCGTCCCGGCGCCCGACCCGACCCGGCACAGCGTGGTCAAGGCCTACGTCGCTCTGGCGGACGGCTGGGAGCCGACCGCCGAGACCGCCGCGGCGATCTTCCGGCACACCGACGAGCTGCTCTCCTCCTTCGAGCGGGTGCGCCGGATCGAGTTCCACGAGCTGCCCAAGACCATCTCGGGCAAGATCCGCCGCGTCGAGCTGCGCGAGCGCGAGGAGCAGGCCTTCGCCCGCGGCGAGGAGCTCGCGGCGGAGTGGCGGAGCGACCGGCTCTAGCCCCGGTCCTGCGTGCTCAGTCCTCCGTCGGGCGGCGGCGCTGCTGCTTGGTGGCGGAGCGCTGCTGCTTGCTCGCGAGGTGGCGGCGGCCGGAGCCGCGGGTGGGGCGGGTCGGCCGGCGCGGAGCGGCGGGCGGGGCGAGGGCCGCGGCGACGAGGTCGCGGAGGGTCGTGAGGGCGACCTCGCGGTTGCGCAGCTGCGAGCGCTCCTGCGAGACCGTGACGGTGATCGCTCCGGAGACCAGGCGCTGGGCGAGCCGCTGGAGAAGGCGCTCCCGCTGGTCGTCCGTGAGCGCGGCGGACTCCGTGACGCTCCAGGTGAGCTGCACGCGGCTGTCCGAGGTGTTGACGTGCTGCCCGCCCGGGCCGGAGGAGCGGGAGAACCGCCACTGCAGCTCGGACGCGGGGATCGTCAGGCGCGCGGACACCTCGAGATCCGCACCCACCTCGACAGCCATGCGGCAAGCCTGGCACGCCGAGCGCGGTCAGGCCGAGGGCGGACGGCCTCCGCCCGCGCCGCCGCCGCCGCCCGAGGGCACCGACCCGCCGGTCGGCTCGGTCGTCGTGTCGACGCGGACGGTGAGGGCGAAGCGGTAGCCGGAGGTGGCGTCGCCGGTCGCGGTCGGCAGCTGCAGCTCGCCGCCGTCGTCGCCGAAGACGTTGTCGTCGTCGAGGCTCACCTGGGCGAGGTTCTCGCTCGAGCCCTCGTAGCCGCTGAGCGCGTAGACCGCGGTGCAGGCGTCCTCGGGGACGGCCAGCTGCGAGGTCGCGATCGCGTTGCCGGAGTCGCTGATCGAGTCGACGTCGGGATAGACCTCGAAGTGGATGTGCGGCCAGCGGCCGGAGTAGCAGGCCGGGAAGATCGAGGTGTAGCCGACCTCGCCGTTCGCGTCGGCGACCTGCACGCCGCGGAGGTAGGTCTCCTCGGTGATGCCGTCGGAGTACATCGAGTAGCCGCCGGACGCGTCGCAGTGCCAGACGTAGACGGCGGCGTTCTCGAACGGCACGCCGCCGTTCGCGGTGTCGAGGATCGTCAGGGTGAAGGAGAGCGGTACGCCGGCCGCGGTGGCGCCGCCGTCGATGCTCGAGCGGATGTCGCTGCGGACGATGCCGGAGTCGCTCAGCACGTCGGGGCCGTTCGAGCCGTCGCCGGGGTAGGGGCCGGCGGTCTCGTCGGGGATCTCCCCGGTGGTCGCTGCGGCACTGCTGCTCGCGCTGCCCGTCGCGGTTCCGGAGGCGCTGCCCGCGACGGCCGAGCACGCGGCCAGCGCCGTGGTGGCGGCGCCGACTCCGATGAGGCCGAGCACGCGGCGGCGATCGAACATCCGGCGGCTCAGCAGGGTGCCGACGTCGAAGGAGAGGCCCTGGTCGACGACCTCGTCGTCGGGGCGGACGAGGGCGCGGCCCTCGTAGCGGAGGCCGTCGGGGGTGCGGTCGGGCTCGGGGATGCGGGACATCGGGGGATCCTTGTCGCTCGGGGGCTCGGGGAACCCCAGAGTGACCGGCGCGGCAGGCGGGACCCTTTGCGTCGCCTACGAGCCTCCGATGTCCCGGCGCGACCGCCGCCAGAAGGCCTTGAGCCGGTCGACCTGCCGGTCGGTCCACGCGTTCGACAGCGCGAAGGCCGCGGCGGCGGGATCGCCTCCGCTGCTGATCCGCTGGATCGCCTCGAGCGCCTGCTGGGCGGGATCACGGTCGTCGGGGACTTCGGGATCGTGGGCGTCTCGATCGTGACGCGACTCGGTCACGATGCGCTCTCCGGGTACGGCGTGCTCGCCGCCGGCCAGTCCGAGGCCAGCAGCTCGCCGCGCAGCCGGTGGTACTGCTGCACGGCGCTGAGCGAGTCGGTGCGGAACGCGATCGCGACGGCGGCGTCGCGCCAGTAGCCGTCCCAGCCGCTGTACTGCGCGAAGACGCGGGAGCCGATGCTCTCCAGCAGGTCCCAGGCCCGGTCGGCGGTCAGGTAGCCGGCGACGTACGCGTAGCGGATCGCTCCGATCGTGCGCTCGGCGTCGCCGGCGAGCAGCAGCACCGGCGGGCGGCCGCCGACCGGCTGCGCGCGCTCGAGCAGGTGGAACTCGCTCTCGCCGGTGAGGGCGGCGATCCGGGAGCGCATCCGCTCGGCGTCCTCCGAGGCGGAGACCTCGGCGAAGCGCGTCGACAGCGGACCGCGGGCGAGGACGTCGGCGACGAACAGCTCGACGTCCTCCGCCGAGGCGATACGGAAGTCGCGGTCGAGCGCGCCGCGCTGCTCGGTCAGCGCGGGCATCGGCAGCTCCGGCCAGGGTGAGCCCTTGGCGCCGTCGGCGTAGCGGGCGCGCAGCTCGGCGGGCAGCTCGGCCCAGGTGGGCTGGAAGGCGAGCGAGGAGTTCCAGCCACCGAAGGAGAAGTCGCTGACGGCGTCGAGGGCGAGCAGCTGCTGCTGGCGCAGGGTCGGCGCGGGCGTCCGCGCCTCGGCACGGTAGGCGACCTGCTGCCGGCGGGGCGCTCCGGCGTCGCGGATCTGGAAGGCGATCGACGCGAGGGCCAGCCCGAGGACGAGGCCGATGCCGAAGGTGAAGATCGGCAGTCCGGTGCTGCCGTCCGCGCTCGCGAGGCCGAGCACGAAGCCGACGATCCCGAGCGGAGCGGCGACGGCCGTGACCAGCAGGGCGCGGCGGCCGATCCCGCCGCCGGGGGCGCGCCGGTGGGAGTCCGCGGCGCGCGCGTAGCGCAGGCGCGAGCGCACGGGGAACTCGACGTCTCCCGGGTGATTCTGCAGCGGCACGATCGGCAGCCTAGACGGGCAGCGAGGACGCCGCGCGTGTGGTTGCCTGGGGGCATGAAGCTTGCCGAAGCACTCCTCGAGCGGGCCGATCTGCAGAAGCGGATCGAGGCCCTCCAGTCGCGGATCGTCGCGAACGCCTCCTACCAGGAGGGCGAGGAGCCGACGGAGGACCCGTCGGAGCTGCTGGCCGAGTGCCTGCGCGCGCTGGACGCGCTGGAGCGGCTGGTCACCGCGGTCAATCTGACGAACACGGCGGCGACCACGCCTGACGGCGTGCGGCTGACCGCGGCGCTCGCCCGGCGCGAGGCGCTCCGGACGCAGCACAGCATCGTCGTCCGGGCGGCCGACGCGGCGGCGGGCGACCGCGGCTACCGGCAGCTGCGCAGCGAGCTGCGGCGGCTGCCGGCGCTGCCGGTGCGCGAGCTGCGCGCGCGGGCCGACGTGCTCGCTCGCGAGCTGCGCGACCTCGACGCGGCGATCCAGCGCACCAACTGGGAGGTCGATCTGCTGCAGGAGTGAGCCGGAGCGCCCTTCGGGGCGCAGTCGGGCGGTGAGTCGGTAGGCGCACCGGAGCGAGCACACACCGTCGGGCCGGCGGTCAATTCGGCCCACTGTCACGCGGTGGGCAGCGTACGGCTCCGGCCATCACTCACAGCCCAGCACCGACGACCGGTGACCGCGCAGACAGGACATCTCATCACCACGTGCTGGCCGGGGCGCCGAGGGCGGGTTCGGGGACCTCACCGCCTGTCTCATGTCAGCGCGCGCAGCTGAGTGGCGAAGAAGGCCAGCGAGCGGTCGACCTCGGGCAGCGCGGGCGTGCGGTTGAGGTGGCCGTGCGGCATGCCCTGCGCGAGGTAGCCGGTCGCGGCGACGCCCGCCTCCGCGAGCTGGCGGAGCAGGAGCTCGGCCGAGCCGCGGAGCTCGTCGAACTCGTTGACGAGGACCGAGGTCGGCGGGAGGCCGTGCAGTGGTGCCGCGCCGGGGAGGGCGTGCGGGGGCAGGTCGGAGAGTCGACCGACGTAGGTGCGGACCATGTCCTCGATGCCCGCGGTCGGGAAGCGCAGCAGCGGCGGGAGCGGGAGCAGCTCGCGGAGCACGGCGTCGCCGAGTGCGGGGTTCGGGAAGTGCGCGAACGGGTAGGCGAGCAGCACGTGGTCCGGGAGGCGGGCGCCGCCGTCGCGCTCGCGGAGCGTCGCGGCGAGGGCCAGGGCGGCGCCGGCGCTGGCCCCGCCGATCGCGACGGGCAGCGCGTCGGGGGTCTCGGCGCGGAGGTGGCGCCAGGCGGCCTGCACGTCGTCGAGCGGGACGGGGAAGCGGACCTCGGCGCTCGCGAGGCGGTAGCCGACCGAGACGACGCGGCAGCCCGCGCGGGCGGCGAGCTCGGCGGAGACGACGTGCGACTCGCGCATCTCGAGGTCGCCGGCCTGGAAGCCGCCGCCGTGCACCCAGAGCAGGGCGGAGGCAGCGGGCTCTGCGGGCGCGTAGATCCGGAGCGGGATCGGGCCGTGCGGGCCGTCGCTCGCGGCGTCGGAGACGGTGACGTCCTCGGGGAGCGACCACGGGCCGGAGTCCTCCTCGAACTCGGCGACCTTCGCCGCCTGCGCCGCGTCGAGCGGGTAGGCGACTCCGTCGAGCAGCGGCAGGCGGGCGGCGAGGTAGGGATCGAGCGGCAATGGTGCCTCCTGGGTGGTGCGGGGTACGGAGAACACGGTAGTCAGGACGGGCGGCCCGCGGTCTGCCTCACGGTGGATCTCGATACGCCCTCTGCGAGGGCTACTCGATCAGCATGGATCACCCATGCTGGTCGAGTAGCGCGCAGCGCGTATCGAGACCCGCGTCCGTCAGAACGGGGGCGGGACGTCCTCGAAGCGGGGGCCCGGCGGCGCCCCGGCCAGGGCGGGTGGGCGGATCGTGACGGTGCGGCCGGTCGGGGTGGTCCAGACGATGCCGCCGTCCGGGCGGGGGACGTAGGTCCAGCGGTCACCGTGGCGCACGTGGTGGTGCGACGTGCAGAGGGAGACGAGGTTCTCCAGGGCGGTCTCGCCGCCGTTGCGCCACTCGATCGTGTGGTCCGCCTCCGACCTCGAGGCGCTGCGGGTGCAGCCCGGGAAGCGGCAGGTCTGGTCTCGGAGCTGCAGATGCAGGCGCATCTGCGGGGGCGGGACCCGGTAGGTGCGGCCGACGGAGACGACCGCGCGGGTGTCCGGATCCGTGAGGACGCGGGTGAAGGAGGCGCCGGTCTCGACCAGCGCGCGGGCGAGGTCGGCCGGGATGAGGCCGTAACCGTCGAGATCGGCTGGTGCGTCATCGAGTCCCGCGGCGGTCGACGCGGCGAGGGTGAGCCGCACCTCGGCTCGGATCCCGGGGACGTACGACTCGGACACGCGAGGACCGTCGCTCGCGGGAGTGGTGCCGGCGATGTCGCCGTCGCGCAGCAGATCGGTGAGGGCATCGGCCTTCAGCTGAGCCAGGGTGCGCTCGTCGCCGCCCTCCCGGAGGGAGCGGGCGATGCGGTCGAGACGATCCCCGATGCCCATCGCGTCCGGCGCGGGGAGGAGCGCGCAGAGAGTCGCCATCCCGTCGATCTCGGGCGAGATCCACACGGCGCGGTCCTGGCGGGCGCGGGCATGGCGCTGAGCGAACGGCTCCTCGTGCAGCTCGTCGCGGAGCCGGGCGACGATCCGCCTCAGCTGCGTCGGCGTCACGTCCGGCGCGACGCCCGCGGCGCGCTCGTCGAAGGCGGCGCGAGAGGCGGCGGGCAGGGTCGCGGCGATCGCGCAGATGACCTCGCTCGACTCCCAGAGGAGGCGTCCCTCCGCCACCGCGGCGCGCGTGCACGGCAGCTCCTCGACCAGCAGGATCGCGCGATCGATCACCTTCGACGCCGCCCGCTCCGACAGGCGCAGCGCGACCGCGAACTGCGCCCGGATCGACCGCTCGACGAGGCTGCTCGCCTCGCTCCGGGACAGTCCGCCGCCCCGCGCGAACTCCTCGGGAGCGGTGAGCGCCGTGCGGTACGCCAGATGCACGGCCTCGGCCCGCGTGAGCAGGAACCGCGCCGACGTGACACCGAGGTCGGCGGCGACGCCGAGGACCGCGCCGACCGCGGCGACCGGCCCGGTCGGTTCCTCCGCGCTGCTCGCGTCGCTGATCTCATCCATACGAGTATCGAAGCAGGGACCGCCGACACCCGCGGGGCGGTCCCGAGCAGTTCGAAGACAACCTCGCAAAAGAGCTCCTGTGGAGGAGCCACGGCGGTGGCGCGGGCGCCTCAGCGTGCAGGCGAAGCGCGCTCGAGGAGGAGGACCCCGTCCAGGAGGACCGTGTCCTCGCCGTCCGGGCCGGTCGCCGTCCGCTCGCGGGTCTCGACGAGCCGGGGCGTCCACTCGGCCGGATCGAGGGCGAGGGCGGCGAGCTCCTCCTCGGGCGAGGCGAGGACGGGCCCGCCCTCGTGCCGGTGCGCGTGCGCGGACCAGGGCGGCGCGGCCGCGTGCGAGACGACCGCGAGGACTCCGCCGGGCGCCACGAGCTCGGCGGCACGGCGCAGGATGGGGATCCGCGGCAGCTCCACCATCGAGTGCAGGAAGCTCGACGCGACCAGGTCGAAGACGCCCTCGACCGGCCAGTCGGCGCCGAGATCCGCCTGGCGGACGTCGATCACGAGGCCCCGGGAGAGCGCCTCGGCCCGGGCGCGCTCGAGCGCGGTCTCGGAGAGGTCGAGGCCGGTGACGGTCCAGCCCTGCGCCGCCAGCCAGAGGACGTCGCCGCCCTCGCCGCAGCCCAGATCGAGGGCGCGGCCGGGGGTGACGTCGCCGACGAGCTCGACGAGGGTCGCGTTCGGCCGGCCCGACCAGACGCGGTCGGAGTCGGAGTAGCGCGCCTCCCAGTGCTCGCGGGCGGTGCCGGGCTCGGCGCCGTGCTCGGTGACGTGCTCGTGCTCGTGCTCGTGCTCGCTGCTCATGTCGTTCCCTCCGGCGAGCGCGGCGCGTGCGTCCGGCTCCGCTCGAGGATGCCGGACCGCGCGCTCCGGAGCCAGCCGTCGTGCCGCTTCGGCACGGGCTCCTCCCCAGGCGCCGAGTCCGGGGCTCTCTCCACCGATCTCCGCGACCCCTTCCGCGACACCGCGGACGCCGATTAGCGTCGGCGGCATGAGCCTGAGCTTCGAAGAGATCATCGTCGACTGCACCGACTTCCGCGCCCTGGGGCACTGGTGGCAGGGGGCCCTCGGCTGGGACATCGTCGACGAGGACGACGAGGGGATCGAGCTGCTGCCCGCATCCGGCCGCGGCCCGAGTCTCCTCTTCCTCGACGTCCCGGAGCGGAAGACCGTGAAGAACCGCCTGCACCTCGACTTCGTGCCCGACGATCAGGCGGCGGAGGTCGACCGGCTGATCGCGCTGGGCGCCACCCGGATCGACGTCGGCCAGGGCGAGCAGTCGTGGGTGGTGCTCGCGGATCCGGAGGGGAACGAGTTCTGCATCCTCTCCGCACGCGAGTGACGGAGGGCAAGGATGCGTATGTATCGAAAACCGTCTGAGAATGTCAAGGGTAGAACGATCGTTCTCGACACCCCTAGCATCGGCTTCGACGCGAGCCCGCCCCGGCCGCGCAGAGACGAGGAGAGACCCGTGAGCGCGAACGCCCTGCCCGCGACGGCCCTGCCCGCGACGGCCCAGCCCACGAGAGCGGAGAAGGCGCAGTCCCCCGCACTGAACCGCACCGCCGGGCTCTACGCCTACGCCTACCGGCTCACGCTCTCGGAGTCGATGGCCACCGCCGCCCTGCACCAGGCCGCGGTCACCCTCCGCTCGGGATCACCGCGTGTCGTCGACGAGCAGTCGGCCCTCGAGATCGCACGGACGGAGATCGGCCGTCACAGCGTCGGCCGCCGCGCCGCGCTTGTTCCCGCGTCCGCTCCGGTCGGGCTCCGCGAGGACGACCTGCTCCGCTCCGCGTTCCACCGCCGCCTGCACGGCCTGCCCGCCCTCGAGCGCCAGTGCTGGCTGCTGCGCCACACCGGCGGGCACGACGTCGCGGTGATCGCCGACCTCCTCGAGATCAGCGCCGAGCAGGTGCGCTCGGCCCTCGGCAGCGCTGCGGCGATCCTCGTCGCGGGCGAGCTCGCCGACGCCGGCGCGGAGGACGCCGAGAACACCGCCCTCTGACACGCGGATCGCAGCGGCGGGTGCGGGAGGGAAGGAGCAGGAGGGAAGGAGCCCGAGGGACGCCGGGTCCAGCCGGCGGCGCCCCTCAGGCGTCTGAGACCGCGCGGGCGGCGCTCCCTCGGGAGGCGTCCGGGCGGAGGTCGGGGTCAGTCGAGGTAGTCGATGTCGTCCCACGGCTCCTGCAGGTCGCCGGTGTCGCGGTCGTCGTCGGGGACCTGGACCTCTTCGAAGATCACCGGGACCCCGGAGGAGATCAGCACGCTGACCTGGCGGTTGCCGACCACCACGAAGTCGATGAGCCCGCCGCCGGCCTGGGTCGCGCGGGTCGCGGACTCCTTGAGATCGTCGACGTCCGTCCCCTGGGAGAGTCCGTAGGTCTTGCCCTCGATGGTGACGGTGGTTCGGATCATCTGGCGCGCCTGCTCCTCGACTCGGGAGCCCTCACCCTACGAATCGTGCCGAAGTGCAGCCAGGCCTTGCGGAGGAGGCGGCGGACTGCCACGCGCGCTCGCGGACTCTGCGCAGGACACGCGCGGAACGGCCCCGCTCACGCTCTCCCCGCTCGCGTCAACGGGGGTCACGGCGGGCCGGGCGGACCGTAGCGTGGCCGACGCACGATCCGAACACCCGCGGGAGCAGGACCGACCGCGGAACGAGCAACGAGGAGGATCCCATGACGGACAAGAGCACCCCCGACACTCAGCCGGTCGAGCCCGACGAGGTCGACCCCGAGACCGCGACCGACCCCGAGGGCGACCCGGTCGAGAACCCGTCCGGCTGAGCCGGGCGCGCGCCGCACGGCGCAGAGAAGGCTGAGAGCGCCGGACCCCCTGCTAGTCGGGGATCCGGCGCTCTCAGCCTGTGTTGTGCGGGTGCCGCGGTGCTGTCACCACGGCACCCGCCGGCCGGGAGGGGGAGGCTCGGCTCCCCCTCTCATCGGCAGCGCCGCGTCGCGGTGATCAGCTGCGGTTGCGGCGTCGTGCTCGTCGCTGCTGGAGCAGCAGCAGTGCGCCGCCACCGAGGGCGAGGAACGCGAGCGACAGACCGGCACCGGTCTCGACTCCGGTCGAGGCGAGTCCGCTGGTCGGCGGCGTCCCGGACTTCGCCGGGATCACCGGCGGAGTGGAGGCCCGGGGCGTGGGCTGGACCGTGGGCGTGGGCGTCGAGGTGGGGGTCGGCGTCGGCGTCACCACGGGCGGCGTCGGCGTCGGAGTCGGGGTCACCACGGGCGGCGTCGTCGGCGGGGTCGTCGGAGGCGTCGTGGGCGGCGTGGTCGGCGGAGTCGTCGTCGGCGTCGTCGGCGGCGTCGTGGGCGGCGTCGTAGGCGGGGTCGTCGGCGGAGTCGTCGGCGGGGTGGTCGGCGGAGTCGTCGGCGGGGTCGTCGGCGGAGTCGTCGGCGGGGTGGTCGGCGGCGTCGTGGGAGGCGTCGTGGGCGGGGTCGTAGGCGGAGTCGTGGGCGGCGTCGTCGGCGGAGTCGTGGGCGGCGTCGTCGGCGGGGTCGTGGGCGGCGTCGTCGGAGGCGTCGTAGGAGGCGTCGTCGGAGGCGTCGTAGGCGGGGTCGTCGGCGGCGTGGTCGGCGGAGTCGTCGGCGGCGTGGTCGGCGGAGTCGTCGGCGGCGTGGTCGGCGGAGTCGTCGGCGGAGTCGTCGGCGGAGTCGTCGGCGGCGTGGTCGGCGGCGTGGTCGGCGGCGTGGTCGGCGGCGTGGTCGGCGGCGTGGTCGGCGGCGTGGTCGGCGGAGTCGTGGGCGGCGTGGTCGGAGGCGTCGTCGGCGGAGTCGTGGGCGGCGTCGTCGGAGGCGTGGTCGGAGGCGTCGTCGGCGGAGTCGTCGGCGGCGTCGTCGGAGGCGTCGTCGGAGGCGTCGTCGGCGGCGTCGTCGGCGGCGTCGTCGGCGGCGTCGTCGGCGGAGTCGTCGGCGGCGTCGTCGGCGGCGTCGTCGGCGGCGTCGTCGGAGGAGTCGTCGGCGGAGTCGTCGGCGGCGTCGTCGGCGGAGTCGTCGGCGGCGTCGTCGGCGGAGTCGTCGGCGGGGTCGTCGGCGGGGTTGTCGGCGGAGTCGTGGGCGGCGTGGTCGGCGGCGTCGTCGGCGGCGTCGTGGGCGGCGTCGTGGGCGGCGTCGTCGGCGGCGTCGTCGGCGGCGTGGTCGGCGGTGCCGTGGTCGGCGCGGTGGTCGGCGGGGCGGTGGTCGCCGGGGTGCAGGAGGACGAGACGAAGGTGTCGTCGTCGAGGGTCACGGCGCCGTTGCGGGCGAGGGCGCGGCCGTCGACGGTGACCGCGTTGGTCACGGTGATCGAGGTCAGCGCGAGGATCGAGCCCGCGAAGTCGGAGGAGGTGCCGAGGGTCGCGGAGCTGCCGACCTGCCAGAAGACGTTGCAGGCCTGCGCGCCGTTGATCAGCTCGATCCGGCTCCCGGAGCCCGTGATGAGGGTGGAGGCGGCCTTGAAGACGAAGACGGCGCCGTTCGCACCCTCGGCATCGAGGGTCACGGTGCCCGTGACTCCGATCGGGCCGGAGGCGGTGTAGACGCCGGGGGTGAAGGTGCGGCCGACGAGGTCGCCGGCGACGGACTCGGTGGTGGCCTGCGAGGTCAGCTGGTCGTAGGCCTTGACCAGGTCGGACTGCGCGCCGATCGCGTCGGCGTCCGCGGCGTGGGTCGCACCGAGGACCTCGCCGGGCGGGAAGCCGGTGATCGCGGTGCCGGGGCTCACGCCGAGGTCGAGCGGCAGGAGCGTGTCGCCGGTGTTGGTGACGGTCGATCCGCCGAGGACCGAGAAGTTCCCGGCCCTCCCGAGGGTCGGCGCCGTGGCCGCCTGGGCGGCGGTCGCGGAGAGGAGCCCCGCGGACAGGAGCAGGATCCCGGTCGACGCCGCGATCCCCACCTTCCAACGGGCCCGGTCTCGTCGGACGTGGGAGGGAGTTCCGTGCGGCATCGTTGCGCAGCGATCCGCCCACGACAGCGTGGGCTCGTGACACCCGAGGTGAGTGGAGTCGAACCGTAGCCCCGGGCCGGAGCAGGAGTACAGGGCGCGATCGCCGGCCCGGCGCGGATCTGCCGGGGATCCGGGCGCGGATCGACGGATTGTCACCCTGACGGGGGACTGCGTGCCGTTGCGCCGGTGTCCCCGGACACGTGACGCGACCGAGGCCACGATGACGCGGCGGCCACTTGCCCCGCCCCCGCTCGAGTGGGACCGTGGGCCGCAGCCGCCGACGCAGAGGAGCGCACCGTGGGAACCCTCGACATCGATCTGTTCAGCACCGTCGACGGGGTCGCGCAGGCGCCCGGCGGACCGGAGGAGGACCCGGGCGGCGGCTTCGCGTTCGGCGGCTGGCAGGCGCCGCTGGTCGACGAGGTGGTCGGCGAGCAGGTCCTGGACGGGATGGCCGGCATGGACGCCCTGCTGCTCGGACGGCGCACGTACGAGATCTTCGCGGGCTACTGGCCGCAGCAGCAGGGGCCGATCGCGGAGCTGTTCGACCGGATCCCGAAGTACGTCGCCTCCCGGGGGACGCCGCCACTCCCCTGGTCCGGCTCGGTGCAGCTCGGCGCCGACCTGCCCGCCGCCGTCCGCGAGGTGCGCGAGCGCCACTCCGCCGTGCACGTGATCGGCAGCCTCGACCTGGTGCAGACGCTGCTCGCGGAGCAGCTCTTCGACCGGCTCACCCTGTGGCTGCACCCGATCCTGCTCGGCTCCGGCAAGCCGGTCTTCGGCGGCGGTGCCGTGCCCACGAACCTGCGGCTCGACGGGCCGGCCGTCACCTCGCCGCGCGGAGTCGTGCGCCTGCAGTACCTGCGGGTGGACGGGACGCCCGGCACCGGGACGATGGGGCCCTGAGCCGCCGATCGACCCGCCGGCCTCGCGACCCTCCGGCATACTGACGGCGTGCAGGACGAGGACGACGAGCGCCAGGATCTCGAGCGCGCGCTCTACGCCCGCCCGACCGGGGACGACCGCGACGAGGCGCTGCGGGCCGAGGCGCAGCGGATCGAGGCGCAGCGGGCCGAGGCACTGCGGGCCGAGGCACTGCGGGCCGAAGCGCAGCGCCGACCCCTGGCCGCCGCCGCTGCCCCGGAGGCGCAGCCCGGCCCGCGAGGCGCCGGACCCGCGCGGACGGCCGGCGAACCCTCGCCCGCCGCACCCCCTACCCGGTCGCATCTCGTCCTCCTCGGCGCCGGGCTGCTCGTCGGCGGGCTCGCGATCGGCGCGGCCACCGCCTCCGTCATCGGCGCGGCCGTCCCGCAGCCGTCCTCGAGCGGGCCCGCGACGGCGACCGGGACCCCGACCCCGCGCGCGACCGACCGCTTCGCCGCGATCGTCGAGGGCTGGGCCGTCACCACCGACATCCCCACCGGCCTCTCGCTGATCTCGGGCGACGCCGAGGTCTACAGCCCGACCTTCGAGACCACCCAGGACGACCGGCTGCTGCTCACGGCGCCCGACGCCACCCGGATCTGCCTCGCCCTCGAGCGCCCCGACGGCTCCCTCTCGGCGGGCTGCACCGGCCTCGAGGCCTTCTTCGCCGGCGACGCCCTCGACGTGGTCGGCACGGCGACCGGCGACGACACCCCGGTCTACACGCGCGTCACCCTCCGCCCCGACGGCAGCATCGAGGGCGGCTTCCAGCTGGTCGCGACGCCAGGCCCGGAGGCGTGAGCCGCGAATCCGCAGCGGAGACCTTCCCGCGGCGCACTCTCACCACGGCCGACGGCACCGAGCTCTCCGTCCTGGATTCAGGAGGCTCCGGCCCGATCGTCGTCGTCCTCCACGGCCTCGCCGGCAGCTCCTCCGAGTTCTTAGCCACAGCCCAGGCGCTGCCCGAGCACAGGGTGCTGCTGCTCGACCAGCGCGGGCACGGGCACAGCACGCGGCGGCCGGCCGACGTGTCGCGGGAGGCGTTCGTCTCGGACGTGATCGCGCTCATCGAGGAGGTCGGCCGGCCCGTCGCCCTGGTGGGCCAGTCGATGGGCGCGCACACCGCGCTGCTGACGGCGGCGGCCCGGCCTGAGCTGGTGTCACGCCTCGTGCTGCTCGAAGGCGGCGAGGGCAGAGGCGACCCCGACCAGCATGCGGCGCTCGGCAAATGGCTCCGCGCCTGGCCGGTGCCGTTCGACTCCCGCGAGGCAGCGCTCGCCTTCCTCGGCGACTCCCCGCTCTCGCGCGCGTGGGTCGACGACCTCGAACAGGCGGCCGACGGCCTCCGCCCGCGCTTCGACCCCGACGTGATGGTGCGCGCGATCACCGCGGTCGCCGTGCCCCGGTGGGAGGAGTGGGAGAGAGTGACAGCCCCGACCACGGTGATCTACGCCTCCGACGGCCTCTTCACCTCGGAGGCGAAGGACGAGTTCATCCGCCGCGGACGCGACGTGACCCGCATCGACCTGGCGGGCGCCTCCCACGACGCGCATCTCGACGCGTTCGACGGATGGATCGCGGCGCTGCGAGCCGGTCTGTCGGGCTGAACGCGCCTGTCAAGCCTGCACGGGCGCTCAGAGAAACCGAGGGCGCGGGCGCCAGGATGCGGAGACATCCGCCCGCTCCGCCGAGCACCGACCCGAGAGGCCCCGCCGTGCCCGCCAGCACCCAGAACGCCACCACCGCCACCGACTCCGGCACCACCGCGCTGCAGGAGTACGACGTCGCCGTGATCGGCGCGGGCCCGGCCGGCACCGCCGCCGCCCTCCGCGCGGCCGAGCTCGGCGCGAAGGTGGTCGTGCTCGAGGCCGGCCGCGTCGGCGGCACCTGCGTCAACACCGGCTGCGTGCCCACCCGCGTGCTCGCGAAGACCGCGCGCATCGTCCGCGAGGCCCGCACCGCCGGCGACTACGGCGTCGACGTCGGCACGCCCGTCGTCGACTGGGCCGCGACCGTCCGCCACGTGCACGCGCGGGTCGACAAGGTCCGCTCGATCAAGCGCGAGGCGCAGCGCTTCGAGGAGGCGGGAGTCGAGCTGATCCACGAGGGCCGCGCGCGCTTCGTCGACGAGAGCACCCTCGTCCTGGACAGCGGTCGGCGGATCCGCGCGCGCTCGATCCTGATCTGCGTCGGCGGCCACTCGCGCCGCCTGCCGATCCCGGGCGCCGAGCTCGCCACCGTCCCCGAGGACGTGCTGGCGCTGCCCGCCCTCCCCCGCCGGGTCGCGGTCATCGGCGGCGGCAACACCGGCGCGCAGCTCGTCACGGTGTTCAACGCCTTCGGCTCCGAGGTGACACTGCTCGACGTCGCTCCGCGGATCCTGACCACCTCGGACACGAGCATCTCGGAGCACGTCGCCGGCGCCTTCGAGCGCCAGGGCGTGCGCGTGCACCTGGGCATCGAGACGGTCGAGCGCCTCGAGCGCGCGGAGGACGGCTCGATCGACATCACCTGGCGCGAGGACGGCTCCGCGCGCACCGAGGGCGTCGACGCCGTGATCATGGCGACCGGCTGGCCCGCCGACGTCGAGGACCTGGGGCTGGAGAACGCCGGCATCGAGGTCGTCCGCTCGGCGATCCCGGCCGATCAGTACTTCCGCACGATCGTGCCGCACGTCTTCGCGGTCGGCGACGCGAACGGGCGCGACATGCTCGTGCAGGCGGCGCAGTTCGAGGCGGAGGCGGCGGCCGAGAACGCGGTGCTCGGCGCCAACCGGCGCACCCCGCAGTTCCTGCTGCCGGCCGGCGGCTTCACGGACCCGGACTACGCGGGTGTCGGCTTCACGCAGGAGCAGGCCCGCGAGCGCGACCCGCAGTGCATCGTCGCGTCCGTGCCGTTCTCGAGCGTCGACCGCGCCGTGATCGACGACCGCGAGGGCGGGTTCCTGACGCTGATCGCCGACCGCCGCCGCGAGCTGCTGCTCGGCGCGCACGCCGTCGGCGAGAACGCGATCGAGGTCGTGCAGTCCGTGACGACCGCGATGGCGGCCGGCGTCGACGTCGCGACCCTGGCGAACGTGCGGTTCGCCTACCCGACGTACAGCGCGGTGATCGGCATGGCGGCGCGGGCGCTGCTGGCCGAGCCGGCGCGGCCCGCCGAGCTGGAGTGAGCGGCGCTACCCGATCCCGGAGCGCGGCGCCAGCCCTCACCGGGTTCGGCGCCCGCTCCGAATGATGAGGGAAGGGCGACTCCCGCCCTTCCGCTCCCGAGAGGAACCACCGTGCCGATCCCCGCTGTCGACTACGCCCACATCCGCCTGACCGTCCGCGACATCGCCGTGTCGCGCGCCTTCTACGACTCCGTCTTCGGCTTCGACGTCGCCTTCGAGGCGCCGCCCGCGGACGCCCCCGAGGAGCAGAAGGAGCAGCTCGCGTTCCTCTTCGGCGGCGTGATCTACCAGTTCCCGGGCGGACTGCTGGGCCTGCGCCCGGTCGCCGACGCGGGCGACCGCTTCGACGAGGACCGCATCGGTCTCGACCACCTCAGCTTCGCCGTCGCCGACCTCGACGCCCTGAAGGCCGCCGCCGCCGCGCTCGACGAGCTCGGCATCGCGCACGAGCCGATCAAGGACGCCGGCGGCCAGAGCATCCTCGAGTTCCGCGACCCCGACAACATCGCGCTGGAGATCAGCTCGCCGAGCTGAGCGCAGCGCATGCTGGTCGAGTAGCCCCGCAGGGACGTATCGAGACCCACCCATCGGACGACGGTGGATCTCGATACGCCCGCTCCGCGGGCTACTCGATCAGCAGGTGCCTCTCACGGGCGGCGCCAGAGGTACGGGGTCGTCGTCGAGACCTTCGCGAGGCCCGAGCGCTCGAGGATGGGGCGGGAGTACTCGGTCGAGTCGCTGTGCACGAGGGTGCGGCCTGCCTCGAGCGCGGCGGCGGCGCGCGCGGCCGTCAGCGCGCGGTAGATGCCGCGGCCGCGGTACTCCTCGAGAACGGCGCCACCCCAGACGCCGACGACGTCGGAGTCCGCGACCGGCTCGAGCCGGCCGCCGCCGACCATGCGGCCGTCGACCTCGGCGACCCACAGCTCCATGCCGTCGCCGCGAGCGAGCCGTGCGACCAGCGCATCGGCGATGTCCGTGTCGACGTCCTCGCCGAACGCGGCGTCGATCATCGCGCTGAACGCGCGGACGTCCGGCTCGTCGACGACGCGGCGCAGGGTCGCGCCGTCGGGCACCGGGGCGTCGCGGGTGAGCGCCTCGAGCGGGCCGATCATGATCGACTCCGTCTCCTCGGCGACGAAGCCGTGACGCAGCAGCGCCTCGTGCAGACCGGGCGCCCGGTCGTGGCCGCGGGTCTTCCACTCGACCTTCCGGATCTCCGCGTCGGCGTCGAAGTGCGCGCGGGCCGCG
Organism: Rathayibacter sp. VKM Ac-2929; assembly: GCF_022815495.1. Classification (NCBI taxonomy): domain Bacteria; kingdom Bacillati; phylum Actinomycetota; class Actinomycetes; order Micrococcales; family Microbacteriaceae; genus Rathayibacter; species Rathayibacter sp. VKM Ac-2929. The sequence continues at coordinate 496,116 of NZ_JALGRV010000003.1, read as the reverse complement.
GTGACGAGGGCGTCGATCGCCGCCTCGTCCGCCCCGCCGAGGTCGCGGTAGGTGACGAAGCCGCGCCCGCCGGCGAAGGTGACCAGCCGGAGCGGCCCGGCGCGCGTCACCGCCACGGCGCTCGGCGTCTCGGCGTCGGTGCGGAGCTGCTCGTCGTAGACACGCAGGTACTGCGCGCGGAGGTCGTCGGGGTGGGTGCTGGTGGTCATCCCGCCACGCTACGGGCGGAGGGCGCAGATCGCCTCGGGGTGCCCATGCTGATCGAGTAGCCCGCGGAGCGGGCGTATGGAGATCCACCGACGTCAGAACGTGAGTCTGCAGACCCGCCGCGCTGAGGACGGCGGGTCTCGATACGACCCTGCGGGGCTACTCGACCGGCATGTTCGCCGGCGCCTCTTCCCGATGGATCCTCCGATGTCAGAACACGAGTCTGCAGATCCGCCCTGCTGGTGACACGGATCTCGAGACGCCCCTGCTGGCTCCTCGACCGGCAGGGGTGCGCACAACATCAGCTGAGAGCAGGGGGCATCCCCTGACAGCGGAGGCCACCCCTTCTCAGCTGATGTTCTGCAGCGCTCGAGCGCTCCACGCCGTTCGAGCGGGCCCTCCGGTGGTCGCACAGCACGTGCAGCGGGCGTGTGGAGGTCCGCCCGCGTCGGAAGACGAGTCTGCAGACCGCCCTGCGGAGGACGGCGGGTCTCGATACGCCCCTTCGGGGCTGCTCGACCAGCATGAGACTCGACATGCCCCTGTGAGGCTGATCGATCAGGAGGGTCCTCTCCCCCATCGCGGAGGCGCGAAGCGGCTTCGCCTGCTCGACCGGCGGGATGCGGAGCGGGGTCAGCCGGTGACGCGGGCGATCAGGTCCTGGATGAAGGGGAGGACGTCGCCGGCCTGGTCGACGCTCGCGAAGGCGGTGGCGAGCAGCGGCCAGACGGAGCCGACGAGGGTGGCGATCACGGCGGCGACCGCGGCGACCCAGGCGAGGGCCGCGTTCCGGGAGACCAGGGCCAGAGCGAGGAACGCCAGGGCGACCAGGTAGCTCAGGACGATCGAGAGGGTGATCGCGCCGACCGGGACGTCGAGGACGCCCGCGGTCGTCGCGTCGGCCGCGCCGATCAGGCCGAGCACCGGGAGCAGCACGCCGACGACGATCAGGAAGCTGACGACGACGCCGGTCGCGAGGGCGGCCCAGGCCGCGCGCGGCTTCCGGCGCGAGCCGTAGGAGCGGGTGCGCACGGCCTACTCCGACCCGCGGCGCTCGGCGTCGGCGATGTCGGAGCCGTCGGCGGCCGAAGCATCGGTGGCCGAGGTGTCGGCGTCCACCGGCTCGACCTCGACGCGGACGACGAACTCGGCGGCGGGAGCATCGGCGGTGACGACGACGGTCTCGACAGCGTCGGAGTCGGAGTCCGCGTCGGCGTCGCGCTCCACGCGGGCCGGCCGCGTCGCGACCTCGTCGGACAGCGAGTCCGCGGTGGCGTCCGACGCGGCGGCGCGGTCGGCGGCCTCGTCGAGGCGGTCCGAGGCGTCGTCGAGCGCGTCGGCGGTCCGCTCGCGGGCGGTGTCGAGTGCCGCGGCGCCCTTCTCCCGAGCGGAGTCGAGGGCGGCGCCGCCCTTCTCGCGGGCGGAGTCCATCGCGTCGCCGGCCTTCTCGACCAGCGAGGGGCCGTCCTCGCGCTCGGAGTCCGGCACCTCGATCGGGTCGAAGGGGCCGTGCACGTCGGTGACGTTGACGTTGACGACGACGCGCTCGCGGGTCAGCTGCGCGGCGGCCTTGCCGACCTGCTCGCGGACGGCGTCGATGACCTCCTGGACGGGGCGCGGGTACTCCGACACCAGGTCGAGGTCGAGGACGAGCGCGCCGTCGACGCGGGCGATGCTCACGCCCGGGCTCGTGCTGGTGCCCAGGACGGCGCGGGTCGCGCGGTCGAGGGTGCGGGCGGCGGCGCCGCCGAGGTGGTGGACGCCGGTGACACCGGCGGTGGTCTCCGCGGCGGCGGTCGCGAGCAGGCGCTCGATCGACTCGCCCTCCGGGTGCGCGCCGTCGATGGCGCGGAGGTCGTTCGTTCCGACGGTGTCGGTCATGGGGTACTCCTCAGTGGTCTTCCGGCCCTCCCGAGCGGGAGGGCCGGATCGTCCGGTGCGGCGGGTGCGCGGCACGGGGCGGCGCGGACGCCGCTACTGCACGCGGGCGCTGCTGCTCATCCTGGTGCGGAGGCCGCTGACGATCTGGATGACCACGGGGGTCTCCTCGCCCAGCACAGCGTCCCAGCTCTTCACCGCGTCGTCGATCGCGCGGCGGGTCCGCATCGGCGAGACGCCGCGGCGGGTGTGCGCGGTGACGCGGAGGACGGTGCGGTGCTTGACCTCGAAGGCGGTGACGTCGAGCGCGACGATCGAGGGATCGTGCGACAGCGCCTCCTCGAGGACGTGCTCGGCGACCTTCGCGTCGATGGTGACGGAGCCGCCGGTCGGCGTGCCCGCGCCGGAGCCGGAGCCCACGCGCAGCAACGTCGACGTGCGTCCCCGGCCCTGGCGCACGATGAAGCGCACCAGCAGCAGGATCAGCACGAGGGCGACCACGGCCGTGACCCAGAGGATCCACGGCTGCCCGCCGGAGAGGGCGTCGCTGGTGGGCTGCGTCGCGTCCTCCGCGCCGGTGGAGACCGTCTCCTGGACGTCGGGGAACAGCGATCCGGCCGCGACGGCACCGCCGGCGAGCAGGAGCACGAGGCCCACGACGAACAGGAGGAGGCGGTTGAGGAACCGGTTGGTGGTGGTCATCGGACCGTCCCCTTCTCGGACAGGCGCACGCGGGCCGTGAGCTTCGGGCTGATGTCGTAGCCGGCGAGCTCGGCGTCGACCGCCTCGCGGATGGTGCCGACGTCGAGTCTGCGCCCGGAGGTGCGGCCGACGGTGACACCGGCCGTGCGACCGCCGATCGACACCGACACCTGGTCGGGGTCGACGTCGCCGGCGTAGGCGGCGGTGCGGGCGAGGCTCTGCGCGATCACGCGGTCGTCGATGACGGCCGCCGTGCGATCGGCGCCGGCGCGGCGGCGGCCGCGACGACCCGGGGAGAAGGACACGACGATCAGGACGAGCCCGATCAGCGCGGCGACCGCTCCGCCGGCCACGATCAGCGGGACGGGAGCGCTCGCGGCGCCGAGCACCGCGGCCGCTCCGTCCTGCGGGGCGACGAGCAGCGCGGGCTGCCCGAGGGCGGCGAGCACCGCCTCCGTGCCGATCCACGCGAAGACGAGGATGAGCAGGACCGCGAGGACGATCGCCGAGGTGGAGCGGGACGAGGTGATCTCGCGCCGGACGAGCCGGGGATAGAGGGCTCCGGTGGAGCGGGTCCCTGAGGCTGCGGGGGTCGTCACGAGACTCTCCTTCGCTCGCGCAGGTCGGCCCCGGTGATCCGGAGGTCGACGCGCCCGATGGTGGACCCGGTCAGCTCGAGGCAGCGGGTGCGGATGGTGGACTGGGCCGTGCTGAGACGGCTGAGGACCGTGCCGGAGCGGCGGTCCCCCTCGCCGAGCGGACGGATGCGCAGGGGGGCCTGCGCGGTGACGTGCAGCTTCCCCCCGTCGTCGTCCAGCTCGACCGAGACGTCCGACGCGTCGACGTCGAGCGCCTCCGCGGTGACGGCCGACACGACCCTGCGCACGGCGCGCGAGGTGATCGTCGTGCGGCCGTGGCGGGCCTGGTCGGCCATCACCGCCGCGGTCACGAGGACCGCCGCCCGCGGAGGGTGTCGGCGAGCGAGCTCAGGTCGAGCTTGCCCTCGACGACGCGGCCGACGCCGTAGCCGATGGCCATGGCGAGGGCGACCCAGAGGAGAGCCCAGAAGCCGAAGACCAGGCCGGTGACGGCGAGGACGGCGCCCAGGATCAGGCCGAGGTGGGACGGAGTCACTTGACGCGGCTCTCGGTGTCCTCGTCCTTGTCGTCCGAGGGGATGTAGACGTCGGCGACGGTCACGTTGACCTCGGTGACCTCCATGCCCACGACCGAGAAGATGGCCTCGGAGACGGCGGAGCGGATGCTGTCGGCGAGCTTCTGCAGCGCGACGGGGTACTCGGCGACGACGGTGATGTCGGCGGCGACCTGCTTCTCGCCGACCTCGACGGAGATGCCCTGGCCGCGGTCCTGCGCGTTGATCGCGTTGCGGATGGCGCCGATGGCGCGGGCGGCTCCGCCGCCGAGGTCGTGGACGCCGGCGACCTGGCGGGCGGCGATGCCGGCGACCTTCTCGACGACGCCGTCGGCGATCGTGTTCTTGCCGGTCGAGGTCTCGGTGCCGTGCTTGGCCGAGGTGGTGGCGAGGGTGCTGGGGGTGACGTTGGTCATGATGCTCTCCCTGGTAGAAGGTGATGCGCGACTCGGTCGCGGTGACGACGATCCGTCGCACATGAATCAGACGTGCGGGGCTCCGGGATCGTCCCGCCGGATCAGCCAGTGCGCAGGAAACATCGAGCGACGACGCGCTCTGCGGCCAGCGCCGTCCACAGGCCCGCGGAGTTGCGCGGCAGCTGTCGGCGAGCCTCGGGGAGGAGGCGGTGGGCCGCGTGCTCAGCGGCGCAGCGTGTGGCTCGGCAGCTCCTCGAAGCGGGCCTGGTAGGCGCTGGCGAAGCGGCCGAGGTTGCCGAAGCCCCACTCGCGGGCCACGGCGGCGACGGTCGTCGAGCAGGGGTCGCCCTCGACGAGGTCGTGGTGGGCGCGGTCGAGGCGGACGTCGCGGAGGTAGACCGACGGCGAGACGCCGAGGTGGCGCTGGGTGGCCTGCTGCAGGGTGCGGGTGTGCAGGCCGGCGGCGCGGGCGGCGTCGGCCGGGGTGATCGGCTCGTGCGCGTGGTGCTGCAGGAAGTCGAGGGCGACGCGGGTGCGCGAGGCGGAGGGGCGGCGGAGCACGGCCGGGACGTCCCAGGCGCGCCACGGGAAGAGCAGCAGCAGCGCGCGGGCCAGGTTGAGCTCGGCGGTGAAGCGCACCAGCGGAGCGATCGCGGCGCTCGCGAGCGCGGCCGTCGCGTCGGTCACCGCGGTCCGCCAGCGGGCGAGCACGCCGGGGTCGGCGTCGGCCTCGTGGTCGAAGGAGACGGGCTGGCGCGGGCCGGAGTGCGACTCGGTCGCGACGTCCTCGAGGAAGCCCGGCGCGAAGTGCACGAGGTTCTGGCGGTGCGGCTGGTAGGCCAGGCCGAACTGGCGCTCGGCGGGCAGCAGGAACGGCGCGGACGCGGCTCCGGTGCGGGTGAAGGGGCGCAGGTTGAGCTGGCCGCCGCCGGCGCGGAACCAGCCGACGACGTACTCGCGCAGATGCGCGATCTCGCCGGTCAGCGCGCCGGCGCAGTCGGAGGTGCGGAGCGTGACCCGCTCGCTCCCGCGGTAGGCGTAGCGGAAGGAGAAGGCGCGCGCACCGGGCTGCACCCGGAACGAGCCGCCGCCGTAGGCCTCGGCGTAGACGGCGGACGCCTCGGCGGGGTCGGCTCCGGCCGCCTCGAACCGGCGCTCGGCGCCGACGGAGGAGTCGCTCACCGGGGCGAACGGGCTGCCCATCGTGAAGGTGGAGCCGCTGGGTGCCTGGGCGGGCGCTGTCGGCGACGGGGAGGTGTGCATGGTCGGGCTTCTCTCGGGGTCTGGGAGATCAGGGGCGGACGGGGGTCGGTCTTCGCCTCGGTGCTCTACAGATACAGACGGGTCGACGGCCGGAAACGTCACGGATCCGGGCCGTGCTCGCAATCCGGCCAGCGGATTCGTCGGCGACGGAGGAGGCTGGTAGGCATTCGGAGCAGCGGCTGCCGAGAACGCGCGCAGGCGCGCAACGACGGCGGAACGGCGGGAGGTGGCGATCGTGGCGGAAGCGCTGCCCGACGAGGCCCGGCCCGACGACGTCCGGCCCGACGACGACCCGCTGCTCCGCGCCTCCGACGCCACGCTCGCCGCCCGGGCCGTGGACGGCGACATCGCCGCCTTCGAGCAGCTGGCCCGGCGCCACGGCGCGCTGATGCGGGTCTACGCCGCGAAGCTGCTGGGCTCCGAGGCGGAGTCGGACGACGTGGTGCAGGAGGCGTTCCTCACCGGCTGGCGCCGCCTCGGCGACCTCGACAGCCCCGCGCACATCCGGAACTGGCTGATGCGGATCGTCTCGCACAAGGCGATCGACCGGATCCGCGTCCGCCGCCGCCACGACGACATCGACGACTGGGATCCGCCCGCGCCCGCCGAGAGCTCGCCCGAGCGGATCGTCGAGGCGCGGCTCCAGCTGGACGCCGTCTGGGAAGCACTGGACCGATTGCCTCCCGATCAGCGACGCTGTTGGCTGCTCCGCGAGACCGCCGGCTACAGCTACCAGGAGATCGCCGACGCTCTCGAACTCCCCGTCTCGACGGTCCGCGGCCTGCTCGCCCGAGCCCGCCGCTTCCTGCTCCACGAACTGGAGGCATGGCGATGATCGACGCAGACGACGCCGTGCCCGAGGACGGCACGCCCGAGAACGGCGCTGCCGAGACCTCCGCGCCCGGCGGCGCGGTGCCCGACGACGACCTCGAGGGCCACACGCTGGAGGAGCTCGGCGAGTACCTCGACCGCGGACGCACCCCGGTCGATCCCTCGATCGAGGGCTCGGCCGCCTGCCGCCTCGCGCTCGCGAACCTCACCCGCCTGAACGAGCTGTCGGCCACCGCGCTGCGCCGCCGCGCCGACGCGGAGCCGGACCGCGACGAGGTCTGGATCGCCGGGCTGCTCGACGCGATCCGGTCCGAGGTGCGCTCCGGGCGCGACGTGCCGATCCGCCACCCCGACCCGACGCTGCGGCTCGCGCTGACCGAGGCAGCCGTGCGCGGGATGATCCGGCGCGCGGGCGACACGATGGGCGGCGTCATCATGGGCCGCTGCACGCTCGACGGCGACGTCGGGACCCCGGGCGCGGTGATCCGGGTCGACGTCACCTTCGCGCTCGAGTTCGGCGTGCCGGTCGCGACCGTCGCGGACCGCCTGCGCGAGCGGATCCGCTACGCCCTCGAGCGGCACACCGAGCTCGTCGTCGGCGCGATCGACGTCACCGTCGACGACGTGTATCCGAGCAGGGAGGACCAGCCGTGACCGACAGCACCGCGACCGACAGCACCGGGACGGACGACAGCACTCTCGACGGCGCCGCTCACGACGACACCGCGCTCTCGCAGCGTCTCACCGCCGCGATCCGCGATATCGAGGGCGTCGCCGGGGTCTACCCGGCGCAGCCGCTGCTCGAGGCGGCCGCCGACGCGCTCGCGGTGAAGCTCGCCCTGCGGCAGCCGGACGTGCTCGTCGACATCGACCGCTCGGACGGCTTCACCACCGTCACCGCGCACATCGCGGCGACCGCGGCGCTCCCCGCCCCCGAGACCCTGCGCGCCGTCGGCGAGGGGCTCCGGCGCCTGCTCGACTCGGAGCCGTCGGTGATCGGCCCGCTCGCCGTGAACGTGAAGGTCCGGCTGGTCGAGGACTCGGGGCGCGCCGCGGAGTAGCGCCGGTCAGGCGTCGATCGTGCGCTGCGCGCCGGGATCGGGGCTCGCACCCGCGTCGGCCAGCCCCCCGTCGGTCACCCTCACGTCGCTCGCCTCCACGTCGGTCGACGCGAGACTGATCCGGCGCGGCTTCGCCTTCGCGGCGATGGGGATGCGCAGCGTCAGCACGCCCGCCGTGTAGTCGGCTTGCACGCTCTCGGTGTCGAGGGAGTCGCCGAGGACGAGCTGGCGGCTGAAGATGCCCCACTGCCGCTCGGCGGCGACGGGGTCGGCGCCCTCCGGGAGGTGGCCGGCGCGCTCGGCACGCACGGTCAGCACGTTCCGCTCGACGTCGATGTCGATCCGCTCGGGCTGGACGCCGGGCAGGTCGAGCTCGACGACGAAGTCATCGCCCTCGCGCCAGGCGTCCAGGGGCATCACGGTCGGACGGGCGGCCGTGCCGAAGACCTGCCGGCTGAAGCGGTCGAGGTCGCGGAACGGGTCCTGCTGCAGAAGCATCATGGTCTCCTCACTCGCTGGAAATCGGTCGCCACCGGGCCTTTCGCCGGTGACATACAAGTATTTACAGCGGCGGGAGCGCTCGTGCAAGAGCGTCTCAGCGAACGCCGAGGAAGTCGCACCAGGCGGGCTGATCGGGGTCGTGACCGGGCCAGACCTCGACCGGCCGGCCATCGACTCCGTGCTGCGCCGCGAGGTCCGCGAGCCGCTCGATCGAGCGCTGCGCGGCGTCCGCGTCCGACGGGCGGGCCGTCCAGCCGCAGGGGGTGCGCTCGTCGAGGTTGCGCTGCAGGTCGGCGGCGTCGCAGGCGAGCACGATCGAGCGGTCGGCGAGGTCGATCCGGAACGACTGGTGGCCCGGGGTGTGCCCGCGGGTGTCGAGCGCGGAGACGCCGGGGGCGAGCTCGGTGTCGCCGTCGAGGAGCAGCACCCGGACGTCGGCGTCGAGGAGGTCCTGCGGGACGACGGTCTCGCGGCGGCCGAGGCCCTCGCCGAGCCACTCCCACTCCCGCCGCTGCAGGGCGACCGGGGTGCCTGCGGGAGCGAGGCGCAGCCCGCCGGTGTGGTCGAGGTGCAGGTGAGAGAGGGCGACGAGGGCGAGGTCCTCCCAGCGCAGGCCGGCCGCCGCCACCTGCTCGGCGAGCGCGTCGCCGGGCGGGACGACGGCGGTGTAGCTCTCGTAGTCGTAGTGCGCGGCACGCTGGGCGGGGTCACGGACGCGGTCGAGGTGGAAGCCGCCGTCGATCAGGATCCAGGAGTCGCCGAGGTCGATCGCGGCGCCGGTGACCGGCTCGAGGAGGAAGCGCGCCGGGTCGCCGCCGCGGAGCGAGATCGACTCCGCGATCGGCTCGTGGCCGAGCACGAGCGGGACGAGGCGGCGGGGGCGGCCGAGCGGAAGGGCGCCAGGCCAGTCGTCGGCGATCACGGGAACCTCCTGCAGCTCTTCGGATTGGATCCAATATAGTCGTGAATGAATCCACAACCATCCTCCCGCACGAGACGAGGGCTCGCATGACCGGCGCCATCCCGATCAACATCCCGATCACCACCGAGATGCTCCACTGGGGCCGTCGGCCGACCTACGAGATGGTCGAGCAGATCGTCGACGGCTACCCCTCCGACGTCTCGCGCTGGCTGATCGGCGCGCACACCGGGACGCACGTCGACGCGCCGTCGCACTTCGTGCCGGGCGGCGCGACCGTCGACGAGATCGCGCTGGAGAGCGTGGTCGGGCCGGTCCGGGTGCTCGACCTGCGGCACGTCGCGGAGGAGATCACCGACGAGGACCTCGTCGCGGCCGGCGCCGAGGGGGCGGTGCGGGTGCTGTTCCGCACGCGCAACTCGACCGACGCGCTGACCCGCGCGGTGAAGTCGGAGACCTGGGTCGGCCTCGCGCCGAGCGGTGCGCGCTGGCTGGTCGAGCACGGCGTGCTCTTCGCGGGCCTGGACTACATGACGATGGAGGCGCCCGCGCACACCGAGGAGTGGCCGACCCACGTGCTCCTCTGCGGCGCCGGCGTCGTGATCCTCGAGAACGCGGACCTCGCGCAGGTCGAGCCCGGCGACTACCTGATGGTCTGCCAGCCGGTCGCCTTCGAGGGCCGCGAGGCCGCCCCCGCCCCGACGGTCCTGCTCCCCCTCCCGTGACCCCCTCCCCGCGAGATGCCACTTGTGCACGCTTTCCACGGCGGGTCGCGTACTCAAGTGGCATCTCGCGGAGGGGGTCAGACTCCTGCGGGCTCCAGGGCTCCCTGCTGCTCGCGGTCGAGCTCGGTGCGGACCGAGCGCTCGCCGGCGAGCTCGCGCGGGGTGCGCGGGGCGAGGAGGCCGACCACGATGAACGTGCCGAAGCCGATCGCCGCGGCGACGAGGGTGGCGTAGCCGTCGAAGCCGGCGCCGATCAGGTCGTTCGGGACGTAGAGGATGTCGTTCGGCACGCCGTAGAGCGTCGGCGTGAGCGCCAGGAAGACCAGGCGGACGACCAGGCCGACGCCGGCCGCCGTGAGCGCGGCGACGACCCCGGGGCGCTTCCAGAAGACGCCGAGCAGGAACGGCGCGGCGAGGCAGGCGAGCATGATGTCGAAGGCCAGCGTCAGCAGGATGCCGGTCTGGCTGACCCGGATCGCGAGGAACGAGCCGAGGATCACGATCGGCACCATGGCGACGCGGGTCCAGCGCAGCAGCGGGTCCGGGCCGCTGCCGGAGTGGCGGCGGACCGAGAGCACGTTGCGGACGACGATCGCCGAGGTGGCGAGGATGGCGCCGGACGCGGTCGAGAACGACGCGGCGACGACTCCGGAGAGCACCAGGATCGCGATGACCGGCGGCGCGTAGTCGTCGAGCAGCGTGAACAGGACCGGGCCGTCGGCGGCCGAGAGCCCCAGGACGGCGGTGGCGCTGAGCGCGACGATCGCGAAGATCGAGCCGATCGCCGCGGTGCCGACGGCGGCGGCGTAGCAGGCGCGGCGGGCGACCTCGGGCGACTTGGCGCCGAAGATCCGCTGCATGAAGTCGATCGCGACCAGGTCGCCGATGCCGAGGGCGACGAGGGTGGCCCAGTTGACGGGGGCGCCCATCGCCGGGTCGGTGAGCTGCTCGAAGTCGAATGGCCCCATGCCCTCGGGGATGACGATGCCGTAGGCGAGCGCGACCCAGACCAGCAGCGAGATCGCCGCGACGACCGTGATCACGGTCTGGATGGCCGCGGTGTACGCGTCGGAGAAGAGGCCGCCGGCGATCGTGTAGCTGAGCACGAGGGCGACCGAGAGGATCACGCCCCAGGCGTACGGGATGCCGGCGAAGCGCTCGAGCAGGAAGCCGCAGGCCACCAGGTTGCCGGCCAGCAGGATCGTGAAGGAGAAGACCATGATCACCGAGGCGACGACCTCGGTGGTGCGGTCGTAGCGCATCCGGAAGAAGTCGGCGAGGGTGAAGAGCTTCATCGCGTTCATCGGCTTGGCGAGGAAGAGACCCGTGATCAGGAGGCAGATCGCCAGGCCGATCGCGAGCGAGGCGCCCGCCCAGAAGCCGAACTGCGAGGTGAGGTCGGTGTTGCCGACGGTGGCGTTCGAGTCGACCGCGGCGGCGGTGAGGCTGACGGCGACGAGCGGGATGCCGAGGCGGCGTCCGGCGACGAGGTAGTTGGCGCTGTCGCCGTCGATCTTGCGGGCGACCGCGATGCCGACGGCGAGGATCACCACGACGGTGATCCCCACTCCGAGGATGATCATGCGTGCTCCGAGCTGCTGGGTGGTGCGGCGGGGTGTTTCTATCGGTTGATAGACACGGATCCTGCCGCGCGCTCGGTCGCGGTTCTTTTCGGGCGTGGGTCGATCCTGTTAACTCCGGCGCGCGGGCCCCTCATCGAGAACGCGAAAGTTGCGGTAGTCGACGCCGAGTACCGCAACTTTTGGAGGATGGGCGGGGGCTCGGGGCGTGCGGCAGGCCGGACGGGCGGGGCGTCAGCGCAGGTGGGCGAGCAGGGCCGGGCCCGCGGCGAGCGCCTCGGCGACGGCGGGGCGCGGGAGGTCGAGGACGCGGAGGGCCGCGAGGGCGACCGCCTCCGCGGAGGGGCCGGGCTCGGCGGGCTGCCGGCGGCGCTGGAGGATGACGTTCTCGACCAGGGCGAGGACGAGGGAGGCGCCGGTCGCGGGATCGGCGGCGCCGCAGGCCGCGACGAGGGTGCGGTAGGCGGTTTCCAGCTCGGAGCGGCGGTCGCGGAACTCGGCGAAGCGCTCGTCGCCGAGCTCGGGCAGCAGGTAGAGCGCGCCGACGTTGTGCTCGCCGGCCGCGAGCAGGCGGGCGTCGGAGACGCAGAGCGCCCAGAGGCGCGCGGCCGGCGGCTCGTCGCGGGTGAGGAGCACGGCGGCGGCGTCGAGCGAGGGCTGCACCGTGCCGAGCAGCAGCTCGAGCAGCACCGCGTGCTTGCCGCCGAAGTGGTGGTAGAGCGAGGCCTGGCGGATGCCGGCCGCCGCCGCGATGGCGTGCGTGCTGGTGCCGCCGAAGCCCTCCGTGCAGAAGAGCGCCGCGCTCGCCGCGAGGATGTCCGCCCGCGTGCCCAGCCCGGTGAGCGACGCCCCGGAGGCGCGCGGCCGTCCGGGGGGTGCGCTGGCCATGCGCTCGACCGTATCAGCGCCGTCGAGCCCCGCCGACTCTCCAAAAGTTGCGGTAGTGGCGCGCGACTACCGCAACTTTTGAGGAGTGGGCGGGTGGGCGAGGGGCGGGGGCCGGCAGACGAGGGGCGGGGGCGGGCGGACGAGGGGCGGGTGGGCGAGCAGGACGCGCGCGAAACACGATCGCAACGTCGGGGTCACAGCGGCGACACGGGGGCGCGGTTGACTTCCTGTCGAGCGATAGAAACCCCGGCAGCGACCGGACCAGCAGACGGAGCAGGCGCAGCATGACGACATCAGGCACCTCGACCACGGCGGGTGCGCGCGAGCACGCCCGCGCCCAGGAGGCGGCGGCGGCGAGCACGCGCCCCGACGCGCCGGAGGGCGTCACCCAGGCGGACCTGCGCTGGTCCGAGCGGATCGAGGGCGGCGGCTACGGCCACCGCGTCCTCGCCCGCGGGACGCACCTCCGCCTGACCGACGTCACGGGAGACGCCTGCGCCTCGCTCCTGGTGTACAACGCGCTGGAGCCGCACGAGCGGCTGAACGTCGCGGACACCGTCAAGGTGCAGTGGCAGGTCTACGCGGGCGCCGGCCAGCTGCTGCTCAGCGACCAGGGCCGCGTGCTCGCGAGCGTCGTCGCCGACGATTCCGGCCGCCACGACACGATCTACGGCACCACCGCGCTGGCGCGGAACGTCGAGCGCTACGGCGACGGCTCGCCGCAGGGCCCGTCGCCGGCCGGTCGCGAGCTGCTGCTGCTCGGCGCGGCCAAGCACGGACTGGGGCGGCGCGATCTGCCGCCGAGCGTCTCATACTTCCAGGGGGTGCGGATCCGCGAGGACGGCAGCCCGGAGTGGCTCGGCGGCGCCGGGCCCGGCCGCTCGGTGACGCTGCGGCTGGAGATGCCGGCGATCGTCCTGCTGGCGAACACCGCGCATCCGCTCGACCCGCGGCCGGAGTTCACGGTCGGCCCGGTCGACGTGCACGCCTGGGCGGGCGAGCCGGCGAGCGCCGACGAGCGCGCCGCCACTCCGGAGGGCCGCCGCGCCTTCCTGCAGACCGACGAGTACCTGAGCGCGAGGGGCATCGCATGAGCACCACCGGCACCGACACGAGCACGAGCAGCAGCGACACCACCACCGCCTACGGCACCGAGACCCACCGCGAGACCGTCGCCGCCCGCGCCCCCTGGTCGCGCCTCCTGAAGCGCGGCGAGTTCCTGACCATCGTCGACGTCGACGGCAACCAGGCCGTCGACTTCCTCGCCTACGACGCGGAGGACCGCACCGCCTACTCCGCGGCCGCGACCCTGCAGGCGCAGGAGACGGTGTACCTGGTCACCGGCTCGGTGCTCCGCGACGCCGAGCACCGCCCGCTGCTCACCGTCGTGGCGACCGACGTCGAGCGCCACGACACCCTCGGCGGCGCCTGCTCGAAGGAGAGCAACGCGCTCCGCTACGGCTTCCACACCACGGCGCAGCACGCCTGTGCGGAGAACTTCGTCGCCGAGCTCTCCCGGCACGGGATGGGCAAGCGCGACCAGGTCTCGAACGTGAACTGGTTCATGAACGTGCCGGTGGACCCGGACGGCGCCCTCGGGATCGTCGACGGGATCTCCTCCCCCGGCCTCAGAGTCGTGCTTCGGGCCGAGCGGGACACCCTCGTCGTCGTCTCGAACTGCCCGCAGATCAACAACCCGTGCAACGGCTTCGACCCGTCGCGCGCGGAGATGATCGTGCACAGCGGGGCGAACGCGGGAACGGGCACCGCATGAGCTTCGACACCCTCCTCGTCGCCAACCGCGGCGAGATCGCGGTCCGCATCCTCCGCACCGCGAAGGCGATGGGCCTGCGGACCGTCGCCGTCTACTCCGACGCCGACCTCGGCGCCGCGCACGTCGCGCTCGCCGACGAGGCGGTGCGGCTCGGCCCGGCGCCCGCGGCCGACAGCTACCTGCGGATCGACCGGATCCTCGAGGCGGCCGCGCAGACCGGCGCCGGCGCGATCCACCCGGGCTACGGCTTCCTCAGCGAGAACGCCGAGTTCGCGCGCGCCTGCGCGGCGGCCGGCATCGTCTTCGTCGGCCCCACTCCCGAGCAGCTGGAGGTGTTCGGCGCCAAGCACACCGCGCGCGACGCCGCCGAGCGCGCGGGCGTGCCGCTGCTGGCCGGCACCGGGCTGCTCGACGACGCCGACCACGCGGCCCGCGAGGCCGACCGCATCGGCTACCCGGTGATGCTCAAGGCGACGGCGGGCGGCGGCGGCATCGGCATGCGCGCCTGCCGCGACGAGGCCGAGCTGCGCGCCGCCTGGCGCGAGGTGCGGCGCCTGGCCGAGGCCGGCTTCTCCTCCGCCGGCGTCTTCCTGGAGCGGCTGGTCGAGCGCGCCCGGCACGTCGAGGTGCAGGTCTTCGGCGACGGCGCCGGCCGCGTCGTCTCGCTCGGCGACCGCGACTGCTCGCTGCAGCGCCGCAACCAGAAGGTGGTCGAGGAGAGCCCCGCCCCCGATCTGCCGGACGCCGTTCGCGAGCGCATCGCGGAGGCGTCGCGCCGGCTCTGCGCCGAGGCCGGCTACCGCAGCGCGGGCACGGTCGAGTACATCTACGACCCGGTCCGGCAGGAGGCGGCGTTCCTCGAGGTGAACACCCGCCTGCAGGTCGAGCACCCGGTGACGGAGTCGCGCTACGGCATCGACCTGGTCGAGTGGATGCTGCGGCTGGCGCAGGGCGAGACGGCGTTCCTCGACACGGTCCCGGAGCCGAGCGGGGCGGCCGTCGAGGCGCGGGTCTACGCGGAGAACCCGGACCTCGGCAACGCGCCGAGCTCGGGCACCATCACCGGGCTGCAGTTCCCGGACGACGTCCGCGTCGACGGCTGGATCCGCCCCGGAAGCGAGGTCTCCACCTCCTACGACCCGCTGCTCGCGAAGGTCATCGTGAGCGGCGGCACCCGCGAGGAGGCCTGGGCCGCGCTCGGACGGGCGCTCGCCGCCACCCGGGTCGACGGCATCGCGACCAACGTCGGACTGCTGCGGGCCATCGCCGCCTCGCCCTCGGTGCTCGCGGCCGAGCACTCCACCGCGACCCTCGACGACCTGCGCGACGCGAGCCCGCGGGTCGAGGTGCTGAAGGGCGGGATGCTGACCACCGTGCAGGACGCGACCGGGCGCCTGGGCTACTGGCCGGTCGGCGTGCCGCCGTCGGGACCGATGGATCCGCTGTCGTTCCGCCTCGGCAACACCGCGCTCGGCAACCCCGAGGACGCGCCGGGGCTCGAGATCACGATGAGCGGGCCGACCCTCCGCTTCCACACCGCCACCCGCGTGGTGCTGACCGGGGCACCCGCGCCGGCGACCCTCGACGGCGCGCCGATCCCGCAGTGGGAGCCGGTCGCGGTGCCGGCCGGCGGCGTCCTCGCCATCGGCACGGCCGAGAGCGGCATGCGGCTGTACCTGCTGGTCGAGGGCGGGCTCGACATCCCGCTGGTGCTCGGCTCGGCCAGCACCTTCGACCTCGGCGCGATCGGCGGGCACGCGGGGCGCGCGCTCGCCCCGGGCGACGTGCTCGGGCTGCGGACGCCGAGCGTCCCCAACACGGTCGCGATCGTGCCGGAGGAGGAGCGCCCCGCGTTCCCGCACGCCTGGACCCTCGCCGCGCTCGAGGGCCCGCACGCCGCTCCGGAGTTCTTCACCGAGGACGACATGGCCGTCTTCTACGCCACCGACTGGGAGGTGCACTTCAACTCGGCGCGCACCGGCGTCCGCCTGCTCGGCCCGAAGCCGCACTGGGCCCGCGAGGACGGCGGCGAGGCCGGGCTGCACCCCTCCAACATCCACGACACCCCGTACGCGGTCGGCGCCGTCGACTACACCGGCGACCTGCCGATCCTGCTCGGACCCGACGGCCCGAGCCTCGGCGGCTTCACCTGCCCGGCGAGCGTCGCGACCGGCCACCTCTGGCGGCTCGGGCAGCTCCGCCCCGGCGACACCGTGCGCTTCGTGCCGGTCACCGCGGCGCAAGCGACCGGGCTGCTCGACGCTCCGCTCGACGAGCCCGCGGCGGGCCGCGCGGCGGTCGACGACCAGGGCGTGCTGCACCGCCGGCCCGCGCACGACGGCGATCCGTCGCTGGTGCTGCGCCGGAGCGGCGACGCGAACCTGCTCGTCGAGATCGGCGAGATGAGTCTCGACCTCGCCTCGCGGATGCGCGTGCACGCCATCGCCGAGACGCTGGAGAAGGCGGCGCTGTCCGGCGTGATCGAGCTGACCCCGGGCATCCGCTCGCTGCAGGTGCACTTCGACCCGCGGACGACCTCGACCGACGCGGTCGCCGAGGCGGTGCTCGCGGCCGAGGCGCTGCTGCCCGCGACCGCCGACCTGCGCGTGCCGAGCCGCACCGTGCACCTGCCGCTGGCGTGGGACGACCCGTCGACGCGCGAGGCGATCCGCCGCTACATGGCGGGCGTCCGCGACGACGCGCCCTGGTGCCCGTGGAACATCGAGTTCATCCGCCGGATCAACGGCCTGGACAGCGTCGACGAGGTCTACCGCACGGTGTTCGAGGCCGAGTACCTGGTGCTCGGGCTCGGTGACGTCTACCTCGGCGCACCGGTCGCGACTCCGCTCGACCCGCGGCACCGGCTGGTGACCACCAAGTACAACCCGGCGCGCACCTGGACGCCGCAGAACGCCGTCGGCATCGGCGGCGCCTACCTCTGCATCTACGGGATGGAGGGGCCGGGCGGCTACCAGTTCGTCGGCCGCACGGTGCCGATCTGGTCGACGCACCACCAGGCCGGAGCGTTCGAGACCGGCGTGCCGTGGCTGCTGCGGTTCTTCGACCGCATCCGCTGGTACCCGGTGGAGCCGGACGAGCTGCTCGAGCTGCGCTCCGAGATGGCCGCGGGGCGCCTGCCGCTGCGGATCGAGGAGGGCGAGTTCGGG
This sequence comes from Rathayibacter sp. VKM Ac-2929, assembly GCF_022815495.1. Classification (NCBI taxonomy): domain Bacteria; kingdom Bacillati; phylum Actinomycetota; class Actinomycetes; order Micrococcales; family Microbacteriaceae; genus Rathayibacter; species Rathayibacter sp. VKM Ac-2929. Next base: position 479,052 of record NZ_JALGRV010000003.1, on the reverse strand, counting down.
CTCGCGGAGTACCAGGAGTTCCTCGCGGAGAACGCGGAGTCGATCGCGGACTTCCGCGCGGTGCAGGCCGGGGCGTTCGGCGCCGAGCGCGCCGCCTGGGAGGCGTCGGGCGAGTTCGACCGCGTGGAGGCGGTGCCCGCGCCGCCCGCGTCCTCCGCCGTGGAGATCCCGGACGGCTGCGAGGGCGTCGAGGCGCCGTTCGTGGCGACCGTGTTCCGGATCGACGTGGCCGTGGGGGATGCGGTCTCGGCCGGGCAGACGCTGGTCGCCCTCGAGGCGATGAAGATGGAGGCGCCCGTGACGGCTCCGGCGGCCGGGCGCGTGGTCGCCGTGGTCGCCGAGGTCGGGGCGCACGTGGCCGCGGGCACGGTGCTCGTGGTGCTGGAGACGAGGGCCGAGCAGGCCGAGGAAGAGGACGCAGCATGATGGACGACCCCGCGCTGGACCCCGCGATTCAGGACCCCGCGGCGCACGTCGCCGAGCGCTACCGGCGGCTGGCCGCCCGGCCCGAGGCGTTCATCGCCCTGCGGCCCGAGGCCGAGGTGGCGGCCGAGCTGGCCGCCGTCGATCCGGCGCTCCCGCTCGCCGGGCTGCTGTTCGCGGTGAAGGGCAACATCGACGTCGCGGGACTGGAGACGACGGCGGCCTGCCCGGCGTTCGCGTCCGCGCCGGCCGAGGACGCGACCGTGGTGGCGCGGCTGCGCGCGGCGGGAGCCGTGGTGCTCGGCTCGGCCAACCTCGACCAGTTCGCGACGGGCCTCGTCGGCACCCGCTCCCCCTACGGCGCGGTGCGGCACGCGGTCGACCCGTCGCGGATCTCGGGCGGCTCGTCCTCCGGCTCCGCGGTCGCGGTGGCGCTCGGCGGCGCGGACTTCGCGCTCGGGACCGACACCGCGGGCTCCGGCCGGGTGCCGGCCGCGTTCCACGGGCTGGTCGGGCTGAAGCCGACCAAGGGCTGGGTCAGCGCCGCCGGCGTGGTGCCGGCCTGCCGGAGTCTGGACGTGGTGACGGTGATGGCGGCGGATCCGGCGATCGCCCGGCGCGCGCTCGACGTGATGGCCGGGCCGGACTCGCGCGATCCGCTCAGCCGCAGCGGAGTCGCCGAGCCGTTCGCCTCGACGGCGCGGATCGGCGTCCCGCGGCCCGGGCAGCTCGGCGAGCTGGCGCCCGGCTGGGCCGAGGCGTTCGACGCCGAGGTCGCCCGCTGGGCCGAGGCGGGGGCGACGCTGGTCGAGCTCGACATCGAGGTGTTCCTCGAGACCGCGCGGATGCTCTACGACGGTGCCTTCGTAGCCGAGCGCTACGCGGCGGTCGGCGAGTTCGTCGACGCGCACCCCGACGAGGTGGACCCGGTGGTCGGCGGCATCGTCTCGCGCTCGCGGGAGCTGCCGGCCTGGAAGCTCTTCCAGGACCAGGAGCGGCTCGACCGCGCGCGGGTCGCCTCGGACGCCGTGTTCGAGCGGATCGACGCGCTGCTGCTGCCGACGACGACCGAGCACCCGACGCTCGCGGCCGTCGCCGCCGACCCGATCGGCGTCAACTCGCGGCTCGGGCGCTTCACCAACTTCGCGAACCTGCTCGACCTGGCCGCCGTCGCCTACCCCGCCGGAGTCGTCGACGGGCTGCCGTTCGGCGTGCAGCTGATCGGGCCCGCGTTCACCGACCACCAGCTCGCCGATCTCGTCTGGAGCCGCTCATGAGCACCGCCGCGAACACCGTTCTTCTCGCCGTCGCCGGCGCGCACCTGCGCGACCAGCCGCTGCACCACCAGCTCGCCGATCGCGACGCGGAGTTCGTCGAGGCGACGATGACGAGCGCCGACTACCGCCTCTACGCGCTGTCGACCGTGCCGCCGAAGCCCGGCGTCGTGCGCGTCGCCGAGGGCGGCGCGGCCCTCGAGGTCGAGGTGTACCGGCTGACGGAGGCCGCGTTCGGCTCGTTCGTCGCGGCGCTCCCGCAGCCGATGGCCATCGGCGCGGTCGCGTTGGCCGACGGCTCCCTCGTCAGCGGCTTCCTCGTCGAGCCGATCGCCCTCGCCGGCGCGGACGACATCACCGCCTTCGGCGGCTGGCGCGCCCACCTCGCCCGCTGACGCGCGCCCTCCCCTGCTGGTCGAGCAGCGCGCAGCGCGTTCCATGCTGGTCGAGTAGCGCGGAGCGCGTTCCATGCTGGTCGAGTAGCGCGGAGCGCGTATCGAGACCCACCCACCGAACGATGGTGGATCTCGATACGCCCGCTGCGCGGGCTACTCGATCAGCATGGAGTGCGCCCGCTCCGCGGGCTCCCCTTTCCGCCTGGCTTTCCGCGTCTCGAGACCCGCGCCTCACGCAGCGGCTAGATCGTCGGGAGGAGGATCTCGCGGACGAGGGCGTCGAGGCGGGCGTCGGCGTCGAGGAACTGGCGGAGGGTGCGGCGGGTGGCGCCGAACGAGCCGAACTCGTCGACGGTCATGCCGTCCTCGAAGTAGGCGCGGCGGAACTCCGGGAGCTCGAGCAGCGCGGCCAGGATCTCGGCGGGGACCGGGACGTCGATCTGCGCCGGGTCGACCTCGATGCGGTTCTCGTGGATCAGCAGCTGCCACTCGAACGGCGGCGAGACGACGAGGTCGCCGCCCACCAGCTCCGACCACTGCAGGTGGTTGCGGAACGCGGCCGAGAGGATGCGCGAGCGGTAGCCGCGCTCCCGGAAGATCCGGTACGCCTCCTTGAGCGCCGCGACGCCCGCCCAGTCGAGGTGGCCGGGCTGCACGAGGCGGCGGTCGGCCGCGACCGACGCCTTGATCCAGTCGTCGAGACGCCCGCCCATGATGGTGACGACGGAGCCGAACTCGTGGTCCGGCAGCCCCTCGGCCGCGCGGCGGTCGAAGCCGCGCTCGATCGCCTCGGCGACGGCCACCGCCTGCGCGACGGTGAACGACACCGTCGCGTTGATGCTGACGCCGCGGTAGGTCGCCTCCTCGATCGCGCGGATGCCGATCGCCGTCGCGGGGATCTTCACGATGATGTTCTCGGCGAGCTCCGAGAAGTGCACGGCCTGCGCGACGAGCGCGTCGGCGTCGCGGTGCAGCCGCGGGTCGGTCTGCACCGAGAGGCGCCCGTCCCGTCCGCCGCTCGCGCGGAACGCGGGGAGCAGCAGCTCGGCCGCCTCGATCGACATCTGCTCGATGGCCAGCCAGCCGAGCTCGCTCTCCCCCGCAGTGGGGTGCTGCTCGGCGAGCGCCGCGATCCGCGGACCCCAGACGTCGAGGTGCTTCTCGATCGTGGTCAGCGCGATCACCGGGTTGCAGGTCGCGCCGACCGCGCCGAACGCGATCGACCGGCCGAGCTCCTCGAGGTCCGCGGAGTCGTTCCAGAGGCTGGTCGCCGTCGCGGCTCCGGCGCGCAGCGGCTCGTACGGGGCGGTCGCTGCGTCGGCGGTCACGGTGGCGCTCATGGTCTTCTCCAGGGGACGGGGCGCCTCGGCGCCGGTGGCAATGGTGCTCATTCTAGGCGGATTCTGTATAAATGTCCTGACATTAGGGCAGGCCTTTCCCGCCAGGCGCTCAGCCCAGCAGCGGCTTCTGCGCCGCTCGCTGCCGCGTGTACTCCTCGAACGCCCGCTGCGTGCTCGGCAGCTCGGACACCTCCGCGACGGGGACGTCCCACCAGCCCTCGCCGCTCGGCGCGTAGAGCAGCGGGTCGCTGTTGATGTGGATGAGGGTCGTGCGATCGGACGCCTTCGCGGCGGCCACCGCGGCGCGCAAGTCGTCGATCGCGGACCCGCTCGGTGCCACCTCGATCACGTCGACGCCGTAGCTGCGCGCGTTCGCGGCGAGATCGAGCGGGATCTCGCGGTCGTCGAGCCCGCGGTACTGCGTGCCGTAGCGGCCGGAGCCGACGGTCTCGGAGAGGTGCCCGATCGAGGCGTAGCCGTGGTTCTGGATCAGCACCACGATGATCTTCAGTCCCTCGGCCACCGCGGTCACCAGCTCGGTGTGCAGCATCAGGTAGGAGCCGTCGCCGACCATGACGACGACGTCGCGGTCCGAGCCCGACGCCTCCGCCCCGCGCTTGACGCCGAGGCCGCCGGCGATCTCGTAGCCCATGCAGGAGAAGGCGTACTCGACGTGGTAGCCGAGGCTGTCGCGCACCCGCCAGAGCTTGTGCAGGTCGCCGGGCAGCGAGCCGGCCGCCTGCACGACGACGTCCTCGGGGTCGGTCGCGGACTGCACCGCACCGATGATCTCGGCCTGGCCGGGCAGCGCGAGTCCGGAGGGGGCGAACGAGGCGTCGACCGCGGCGTCCCACTCCGCCTTCTCGCGGCGGAGGCGCTCGGCGTACTCCTCGGAGACGTGGAACCGGCTCAGCTGCTCGCGCAGCGCCACCAGCGCCTCGCGGGCGTCGGCGATGATCGGCAGGCGGCTGCCGTGCTTGTAGGCGTCGAACGCGGCGACGTTGATGTTCACGAACACGACGCCGTCGTTCTGGAACACGGTGCGGCTCGCGGTGGTGAAGTCGCTGTAGCGCGTGCCGATGCCGATGACGACGTCGGCGTCGGCCGCGAGGCGGTTCGCGGCGGTGGAGCCGGTGGCGCCGATCCCGCCGAGGTACTGCGGGTGGTCCCAGGCGAGGGCACCGCCGCCGGCCTGGGTGGTGGCGACGGGGACGCCGGTGGCCTCGGCGAACGCGCGCAGCGCCTCCTCGGCGCCGGAGTAGATCACGCCGCCGCCTGCGACGACGATCGGATTCCGCGCGGCGGCGATCGCGGCGACCGCGCGCTCGAGCGGGCCGCGCTCCGGGACCGGGCGGCGCAGGTGCCACTCGCGCTCCTCGAGGAAGGCGACGGGGACGTCGAGCACCTCGGCCTGGACGTCCTCGGGCAGGGCGATGGTGACGGCGCCGGTCTCCGCCGGGTCGGTCAGCACGCGCAGCGCCGCGAGGGCGATCGAGTACAGCTGCTCCGGCCGCTGCACGCGGTCGAAGAAGCGCGAGAGCGGCCGGAACGCGTCGTTGACGGTGATGCCGATGTCGTGCGGCAGCTCGAGCTGCTGCAGGACCGGATCGGCGACGCGGGTCGCGAAGGTGTCGCTGGGCAGCAGCAGCGCCGGGAGCCGGTTCGCGGTCGCGAGGGCGGCGCCGGTGAGCATGTTGGCGGCGCCCGGTCCGACGGAGGCGGCGCTGGCGTAGGTGCCGAGCCGGCGGTGCATCCGCGCGTAGCCGACGGCCTGGTGCACCATCGCCTGCTCGTTGCGCGCCTGGTGGTACGGCATCAGGGTCGGATCGAGGGCGTTCGACTGCGCGAGTGCCTGGCCGATGCCGGCGACGTTGCCGTGCCCGAAGATGCCGAACATCCCCGGGATCGTGCGCTCGCGGTGGTCGCCGTCCACGGTCCACTGCCGGGCGAGGAACTCGACGAGCGCCTGGCTCACGGTCATCCGCTGGGTCTTGTCGGCCATCAGTGCTGTCCTCCGGTGGTGCTGGGTGTGCTGTCGGTCGTGTCTGTGCTGGTCGTGCTGTCGGGCGTGTACGGGAGTCGGGGGTCGATGTCCTGGTCGTCCCAGGTGCTGCGGATCCAGCCGTGCGCCGGATGGTCGCTGATCCGCCAGGCGCGCTCCTCGCCCGGGCCGGCCATCACGTTGAGGTAGTAGAGGTCGTAGCCCGGCGCCGCGACGGCGGGGCCGTGGTAGCCGAACGGGACGAGGGCGATGTCGCCGGTGCGCACCGTCGCGTCGATCGCGATCTCGCCCGCGGGCGACGTGGAGGTGCTGAACATCCCGAACGGCTCCGCGCTCGCGGGCGCCTCGACGCCGCGGCTGACGGCGGTCTCGAAGTAGTAGATCTCCTCGAGCCGCGACTCGTGCCCGGGGACGTCCTCGTCGTGCTTGTGCGCGGGGTAGCTCGACCAGTTCTCGGCGGGAGTGATCACCTCGCAGACGATGAAGCGGTCGGCCTCGAGCGCGCTCGGGGTGCCGAAGTTGTGCACCTGCCGGCTGGAGCGGCCGGCACCGCGGAGCTCGACGGGGATCTCCGCGCGCGGGATGTAGCGGCTCGGGTACGCGGTCGCGGCGGGGGCCTCCGCGATCGCGACGCGGCCCTCCCCCGACACCGTCGCGGAGGACAGCATCGAGAGGTAGAGCACGTCGCTCGGGCCGTCGAAGACCGAGGCCCGGCCCGCGAGGACGGTGGTCTCCGCGGTGCCGTCGGCCTCGTGCCGGACGGTGAAGGAGCCGGCGAGCGGGACGACGAGGCGCTCGAGGCCCGCGGCGGGGAGCGCGAGCTCGTCACCGGGGGCCAGGTCCGCGACGCGGAGTCCGGTGTGCCGCCAGCCGGGCAGGCCGGCGTCGACGACGGACTCCCAGCCGTCGCGGGCGAGCGCGCCCCGCGGGAACAGCCACTCGTTGTGCGTGGTCATCTCGGGCCTTCCGTCGTGTCTCGGTGGGGGGTGCGCTGGCGGGGCGGGTCTCGATACGCCGCCTGCGGCGCCTACTCGACCAGCATGTGAGCCCGATGCGTCTGCGCGAGGGTGGAGCGCAACCGGTGAATCGCGTGCCAGCGATTCGACGTGCGCGGACGCAGGACGCTCTGCGGAACGCTCCCTTTTCGCGAAGCCGACCGCGGCCGAGCGACGACGAAGGAGGAGCGAGGCACAACGGCTCAGTTCTGGGGGAAGCCCAGGTTGATGCCGCCGTGGCTCGGGTCCAGCCAGCGCGACGTGATCGCCTTCTGCTGCGTGAAGAACCGCACGCCCTCAGCGCCGTGGGCCTTCGTGTCGCCGAACAGCGACGACTTCCAGCCGCCGAACGAGAACGTGGCGACGGGCACGGGGATGGGCACGTTGATGCCGATCATCCCGACCTCGACCTCGTTCTGGAAGCGGCGCGCGGCCCCGCCGTCGTTCGTGAAGATCGCCGTGCCGTTGCCGAACGCACCGGTGTTGATCAGCTCGACGCCCTCCTCGTAGGAGGCGACGCGCACGATCGAGAGCACCGGTCCGAAGATCTCCTCGGTGTAGGCGCGCGAGGTGGTCGGCACCCTGTCGAGCAGCGTCGGGCCGAGCCAGAAGCCGTTCTCGTCGCCGTCGACCTCGATCCCGCGGCCGTCGATGACGACCTCGGCGCCGTCCTGCTCGGCGATGCCGATGTAGGACGCGACCTTGTCGCGGTGCGCCTCGGTGACCAGGGGTCCCATGTCGCAGCCGCGGCGCCCGTCGCCGATGCGCAGCTGCGACGCGCGCTCCTGGATCTTGGTGATCAGCTCGTCCGCGACCGGCTCGACCGCGACGACGACCGAGATCGCCATGCAGCGCTCCCCCGCGGAGCCGAAGCCCGCGTTGATCGCCGAGTCCGCGACCAGGTCGAGGTCCGCGTCGGGCAGCACCAGCATGTGGTTCTTCGCGCCGCCGAGGGCCTGGACGCGCTTGCCGTGCTTCGTCCCGGTCTCGTAGACGTACTGGGCGATCGGGGTCGAGCCGACGAAGGAGATCGAGCGGACGTCGGGCGAGGTGAGCAGTCCGTCGACGGCCTGCTTGTCGCCGTTGAGCACCGTGAAGACGCCGTCGGGCAGGCCGGCCTCCTTCCACAGCTTCGCGAGCCAGATCGCCGCGGTCGGGTCCTTCTCGCTGGGCTTGAGGATCACGGTGTTGCCGGCCGCGATCGCGATCGGGAAGAACCACATCGGCACCATCGCGGGGAAGTTGAACGGCGAGATGATTCCCACCACGCCGAGCGGCTGCTTCGTCGAGTACACGTCGACGCCGGTCGAGACCTGCTCCGAGTACTCGCCCTTGAGGTGGTGCGCGAGGCCGGTCGCGAACTCCACGACCTCCTGGCCGCGGGTGATCTCGCCGAGCGCGTCGGAGATCACCTTGCCGTGCTCCGAGGTGATGATCTCGGCCAGCTCGCCCTTCTTCGCCTCCAGCAGCTCGCGGAAGGAGAAGAGGATCTGCTGGCGCTTGGCGAGCGACAGGTCGCGCCAGGCCGGGAACGCGGCCTTGGCCGAGGCGATCGCGGCGGCGATCTCGTCGGCGTCGGCCAGGGCGACCTCCTTGGTCGCGACGCCCAGCGCCGGGTCGTAGACCGGCGCGGTGCGGCCGGAGGTCGACGGCGACTCGCGCCCGTCGATCCAGTGCGGGACGACGGCGAGCTGGTGGAGCGGGGTGGTGCCGATGGTCTCGGACATGGTTCCTGTTCTCTTCTCGTAGGGGATGCGGTCAGCCGTGCACGAGCGCGGCAGCGGTGTCGACCGCCGCCGCGACGTCGCCGTCGGCCGGGTAGAGGAGCGTGCGGCCGACGACGAGGCCGCGGACGCCGGGCAGCGCGAGGGCCGCGCCCCACGACGCGTAGGTCTCGTCCGGGCGGCCGGCGGGGTCGCCGCCGAGCAGCAGCGTCGGCAGCGTGGTCGCGGCCATCACCCGCTCCATCTCGGGGACGACGGGCAGCTTCAGCCAGGTGCAGGCCGAGGACGAGCCGAGCCCGGAGGCGATCGCGATCGAGGTGATCACGGCGTCGGCGGAGAGGTCGTTGACGACGGCGCCGTCGACCCACTCGCTCAGGAACGGCTCGAGCATGATCGGCAGGCGGGCCGCCGCGGCCGCGGTCACGGCCGCCGCGTTGGCCTCGAGCGTCGCGACCGAGCCGGCGTCGGCGAGGTTGATCCGCAGCAGCGTCTTCGCGAAGTCGAGGCCGTCGCGGACGATCCCGTCGATGTCGTAGCCGGTGAAGCGGTCGTCCATCTCGAAGGACGCGCCGCGCAGGCCGCCCCGGTTCATCGATCCGACGACGACCTTGTCGTCGAGCAGCCCGAGGAGCGCGAGGTCGTCGATGATGTCGGGGGTGCCGAGCACGCCGTCGACACCGGGGCGCGAGAGCGCGGTGGCGAGGCGGTCGAGCAGCTCGTAGCGGTCCGCCATCGCCATCGCCTCGCCGCGCACGCCGAGCGCGCCGCGGGCGGGGTGGTCCGCGGCGACGAGCAGGAGCCGGCCGTCCCCGCCGAGCAGCGGCCGGCGGCGGCGGCCGGCGAGCGCCCGCGCGACGGCGGCCGGGTCCTCGGCGCGGAGCCGGCGCAGCTCCGCGAAGTCGCGATCAGAGCGTGACATCGGTGCGCTCCTCCAGGAAGGCCTCGACCTCGGCCGTGGTGGGCATCGCCGTCGAGCACTCGCGCCGCGAGGCGACGATCGCGCCGGCGACGTTCGCGAAGCGGAGGATCCGCTCCAGGTCCCAGCCCTCGACCAGCCCGTGGATGAGCGCGCCGCCGAAGCTGTCCCCGGCGCCGAGGCCGTTGACGACCTGCACCGGGAAGGGCGCGACCTGGACCGTCTCGGAGCGGGTCTTCGCGAGGACGCCGCGCGGCCCCTGCTTGACGATCGCGAGCTCGACGCCCCGGTCGAGCAGCGCGTCGGCCGCCCGCGACGGGTCGGTCTCGCCGACGGCGACCTCGCACTCCTCGCGGTTGCCGACCGCGACGGTGACCCACTCCAGCGCCTTGGCGACCTCCTGCGAGGCTCGCTCCGGCGAGCGCCAGAACATCGGCCGGTAGTCGAGGTCCAGCACGGTGAACGGGCGGCGGGCGCGCGCCTGCCAGGCCACGAAGTGCGCCGACCGGCTGGGCTCCTCCGTGAGCCCCGTGACGGTCGACCAGTAGACCGTCGCCCGCTCGATCGCGTCGAGGTCGAGCGACTGCGCGGTGATCGCCAGGTCGGGCGCCTTGGGCTTGCGGTAGAAGTACAGCGGGAAGTCGTCCGGCGGGAGGATCTCGCAGAACGTCACCGGGGTGGCCAGCTCGGGCTCGGTGCCGACGAACTCGTCGGAGACGCCGAGCCGGACCAGCTCGCGCTTCACGTAGCGGCCGAACGGGTCGTCGCCCGCCCGCGAGATCAGCGCGGCGGAGTGCCCGTGCCGGGCGGCCGCGATGGCGACGTTGGCGGCGCTGCCGCCGAGGTACTTGCCGAAGGTCTCGACGTCCTCGAGCCCGACGCCGTCCTGCAGCGGGTAGATGTCGACCCCGACGCGGCCGATGGTCAGCACGTCGTAGGGCGCGTCCGTCACTCCGGCCTCGCGGCGGCCTCGTGCGCGACCTCGGCGGTGACCGCGGAGTCGGGCATCGAGCGCTCGAGCTCGTGAGCGAGGGAGGCGAGCTCGGCGCCGCCGGCCATCAGGCTGGTCAGCTCGCCGAGGCTGATCTCGCTCTTCTCGAAGTTGCCGAGGCTGGTGCCGCGGTTCAGGAGGAGGAAGCGGTCGCCGACCGGGTAGGCGTGGTGCGGGTTGTGGGTGATGAAGACCACGCCGAGCCCGGCGTCGCGGGAGCGGGCGATGTACTTGAGCACCACGCCCGACTGCTTGACGCCGAGCGCCGCGGTCGGCTCGTCGAGGATCAGCACGCGGGCGCCGAAGTAGACCGCGCGGGCGATCGCGACGCACTGGCGCTCGCCTCCGGAGAGCGTGCCGATCGGCTGGTCGACGTCGCGCAGGTCGATGCCCATGCTCGCCAGCTCGCTCTGCGTGACCTCCTTCATCCGCTTCACGTCCAGGCGGCGCAGCGGCCCGCGCCCCTTGGTGATCTCGGAGCCGAGGAAGAAGTTGCGCCAGACCGGCATCAGCGGCACGACGGCGAGGTCCTGGTAGACCGTCGCGATCCCCGCCTGCAGCGCCGCGCGCGGCGACGAGAAGGTGACCGGAGATCCGTCGAGGAGCAGCTCTCCCTCGGAGGGGGTGTGCGCGCCGGCGAGCATCTTGATGAAGGTCGACTTGCCGGCGCCGTTGTCGCCGAGGACGCAGGTCACCTGGCCTGCGTTGACCGTGGTCGAGACTCCGGCGAGCGCGTTGACGGCGCCGTAGCTCTTGCCGATGTCGCGGATCTCGACGATCGTCGTGCCCACCGGGGTGCGGGGCGCGGCCGGCCGTCCGGTCGAGGGGCCGCTCGTCGTGTCGGCGCTCATCGCCCGCCTCCTGCTCGTGTCCGGACGAAGTTGTTGAGGAGCACCGCGGCGAGCAGCATGCCGCCGAGGACGGTGCGCAGCCAGTTGGTGTCCCACTGGGCGAAGGTGATGCCCTGGAAGACCATCCCGTAGATCAGCGCGCCGAGGGCGGCGCCGATCGCCGAGCCGTAGCCGCCGGTCATCAGGCAGCCGCCGACGACCGCGCAGATGATGTAGATGAACTCCTGGCCGACGCCGGTGTTCGCCTGCACCGTCGAGGTGCGGAAGAGCGAGATCATGCCGACGAGCCAGGCGGCGCCGGCGGTCCCCATGAAGAGGCCGATCTTGGTCTTCAGCACGGGGACGCCGACCTGGCGGGACGAGGTCTGCGCCCCGCCGACGGCGAAGATCCAGTTGCCGGCGCGGGTGCGCAGCAGGATCCAGGTCGCGACGGCCGCCACCACGAACCACCAGAGCACCGAGACGTAGAAGGTGCCGCCGCCGATGCCGAGCGACGAGCCGAACAGCGGCTGGATGCCGTCGTAGCCCGGGACCTTGGTCATGCCCTGGATCGCGACCTGGCCGGTGATGATCTTCGTCACCGCCAGGTCGATGCCGGCGAGGGCGAAGAAGGTTCCGAGCGTCACGATGAAGCTCGGCAGCCCGGTCTTCATCACCAGGACGCCGTTGAGGGCGCCCACCGCGAGGCAGACAACGAGCGAGACGACGACCGCCACCCAGATGCTGAGTCCGTAGTGGGTGGTCAGGATCCCGACGATGAGGGCGGAGAAGCCCGTCATCACGCCGGCGGAGAGGTCGAACTCGCCGCCGATCATCAGCAGCGCCACGGCGACGGCCATGATCCCGAAGGTCGAGGCCGACTCCAGCCAGACCCCGGCGCCGGCGAAGCTCAGGAACTGCGGGGTGTAGAGGGAGAAGAACACGAGCACGGCGAGGGCGGCGACGAACGCGCCGGTCTCGGGCCGGGCCAGGATCTTGCGGAGCGGGCGGCGCTCGAGGCGGGGCCTCGTCGCGATCGTCACGATGTCTGTGGTCGTCACTGCTGACTCCTGTCGGGGACGGCCGCGGCCGCTAGCGGGTGCCGTTCGCGGCGAACTCGGCGACCGCGGCCGCGTTCTCCTTGGTGACGAAGGCGGGGCCGGAGTAGACCGGCTGGCCGCCGCCGATGACGTTGCCGTTGGTCGTGTAGAGCTGGAGCGCCGTCACGCCGAGGAAGCCCTGGACGTAGGGCTGCTGGTCGACGGCGAAGGCGATCGAGCCGTCCTCGACCGCGGTGACGACGTCCTCGGAGAGGTCGAAGGTGCCGACCTGGGCCGAGCTGCCCGACTCCGACACGGCGCCGACGGCGTCGATCGCGTACTGGCCGCCGAGGGTGAGCACGCCGTCGATGGACGGGTCGGCCTGCAGCTTGGACTTGATGGTCGCCTTGACGTCGGCGTCGTTCGTGCCGTCCACCTGGAGGTTGCTCATGCTGCCGCCGAAGGTCGAGGCGGCCGCCTTGCAGCGCTCCTCGAGACCGACGTTGCCCGCCTCCTGGATGACGCAGAGCGCGTTGGTGGCGCCCGCCTCGGCGAGCTTCGTGCCGACCGCCTCGCCGGCGACCGTCTCGCTCTGGCCGATGTGGGTCAGGGCGCCGAACTCGGCGGAGCGCTCGATGCCGGAGTTGATGGTGACGACGGGGATGCCGGCCGCGACGGCCTTCTCGACGCTGTCCTTGACGCCGTCGGGGTTGGCCATCGAGACGACGATGCCGTCGACGCCCTGGGCGACCGCGTTGTCGATCAGCTGCGACTGCTTGGCCGGGTCGGGGTCCGCGTTGTAGGTGATCGTCGCGCTGTAGTCGGCGCCGGCCGCCTCGGCACCCGACTTCACGCGGTCCCAGAAGGCGTCGCCGGGGCCGGAGTGGGTGACGACCGCGTAGGTGTAGTCGCCGCCGCCGCTCGCGCCGCCGCCGGCGGTCGAGGCGGGCTCCTGGCCGGTGCCGGTGCACCCGCTGAGCAGCAGGGCCGCCGAGGCGGCGAGGCCCAGGCCTGCGAGGAATCGCTTCTTCATGAGAGCTCCTTCTCTGCGGACGGCGTCGTCTCTGACGGTCCGGAACGTCGTTGTCGGGTCGAGTATGAAATCACCGATTGCAAATGTCAATACATATTGTCATTGCGCTACGCTCGGAGCGGCTCACCGGTGAGTGGCATCGGGTGCCGAGCCGCTGTCAGGAGCATGGAGGAGCGCGCAATGGTGCACCGTTTCGGGGTAGGTCTGGTGTCGGTCGGCTGGATGGGACGCCTGCACACGCGCGCGTACCGCGCGGTCCCGGAGCACTACCCGGACCTCGGCGTCGCCGTGGACCTCGTGTCGGCGGCCGACACCGATCCTGGCACGCGCTCGCTGGCCGAGGACGTCCTGGGCTATCGCCGGACGACGGCGGACTACCGGGAGGTGCTCGAGGAGCCCGAGGTCGACATCGTCTCGATCTGCGCGCCGAACTTCCTGCACCGCGAGGTCGCCCTCGCCGCGGCAGCGGCCGGCAAGCCGTTCTGGATCGAGAAGCCGATGGGCCGCTCCGCCGCCGAGTCGTCCGAGATCGCGCGCGCCGCGGCCGACGCCGGTGTCGTCACCTCGGTCGGCTTCAACTACCGGCACGCACCGGCCCTGGCGCAGGCCCGCTCCCTGATCCGCGACGGAGCGATCGGCCGGGTCACCAACGTCAGCGTGCGCCTGCTCGCCGACTACTCCGCGGACCCGCTCGGCGCCCTCACCTGGCGCTTCCTGCAGGCGCGGGCCGGCTCGGGCGTGCTCGGCGATCTGCTCTCGCACGGCGCCGACCTGGCGCAGTACCTGGTGGGGCGGATCGACTCGGTCTCCGCGCTCACCGAGACCTTCGTGCGCGAGCGCCCGCTGCCCGGCTCGGCCGCGGCGGGCCACTTCAGCAAGGGCACCGAGGGCGGCGAGCGCGGCGCGGTCGAGAACGAGGACTACGCGGCGGTGCTCGGCCGCTTCGAGTCCGGCGCGGTCGCGGTGCTGGAGGCGAGCCGGGTCGCGGTCGGGCCCCGCGCCGAGTACACGCTCGAGGTCTACGGCACGAAGGGCTCGCTGCGCTGGGACTTCCAGCGGCTGAACGAGCTGCAGCTCGCCGACGACCCGAGCGGCTACCGCACGATCATGGCGCAGCCGGGCTTCGGCGACTTCTCCCGCTTCCAGCCGGGCGCCGGGACGAGCATGGGCTTCGACGACCTCAAGACGATCGAGGCGTCGCTCTTCCTGACCTCGGTGCTGGAGGGGCGCCAGCTCGCGCCGTCGGCCGCGGACGCCTGGTCGGCCGCCGAGATCGTCGAGGCGGCGCTGCGCAGCGACCGGTCACGGGCGTGGGAGAGTGTCGCGGCCGTGAGCGGGGACACCACCTACGACGCGTGAGCCGCGGGGCGGCCTTCAGAGTCCGAAGGCCGCCTCGAAGGCGTCGAGCGCCGACTCGGAGTCGGTCGACGGCCACGCCTCGAGGCCGACGACCCCGTCGTAGCCGAGGGCGCGCAGCTCCTGGGCGACGGCCGGGTAGCGGATCTCGCCGGTTCCGGGCTCGCAGCGGCCGGGCACGTCCGCGACCTGGATCTCGCCGATCCAGGGCAGGGACCGGCGCACGAGCTCGAGCAGGTTCCCCTCGCCGATCTGCGCGTGGTACAGGTCGAGGTTCAGCCGCAGACCGGGGCGGTCGACCGCGCTGACCAGCGCGAGGGTGTCCTCGGCGCGGGCGAACGGCGTGCCCGGGTGGTCGACGGCCGTGTTGAGGTTCTCCAGGGTGAAGACCCGGCCGCGCTCCTCGCCGAGCGCGGCCAGCCGGCGGAGGGTGTCCTCGGCGCGGTCGCGGTCCCCTGGCGTCACGTCGGTGCCGGGCCGGACGGGCAGGCCGCCCGGGGCGAGGCCGGTGCCGTGCAGGTTCAGCCGCGGGCTGTCGATGACCTCGGCCGCCGCGAGCGAGAGCTCGGCCGTGCGGAGCGTCTCGGCGATGCCGTCGGGCGTGATCAGATCGCCGGTGAGGTAGCCGGTCATCGACGAGAACGTCGCGCCGGTCGCCGCGAGCGCGGGCAGGTCCTTGGTGGACCAGTCCCAGATCTCGACCTCGAAGCCGCGCTCGCGCAGGCGGCGGACGCGGTCGGCGAACTCGAGCTCCGGGAAGAGCATCTCCGCGGAGGCGGCGAGGCGGACGGTCACGGCCGGCGCCCTACAGCTCGACGCTCACCGAGACGCGCTCGACCGCGGAGCGGGCGGCGGCGTCGGCGAGGACCAGGGCGGCGCGGCCGTCGGCGAACGTGGGGCTCGTCGACTCCTGGCCGCGGGCCAGCTTGATGAACTCGGTCAGCTCGGCCCGGTAGGCGACGGCGTAGCGCTCGAGGAAGAAGTCCTGGTACGGCGGCTTCGCCTGCACGCTCGTGCCGTTCGAGACGCTGACCAGGCTGGTGAGGGCGTTCGCGACCTCGATCGAGCCGTCCGCGCCGAAGGCCTCGATGCGCTGGTCGTAGCCGACCGAGCTGTGCCGCGAGTTGGTGATCGAGACGAGCGCACCGGAGGCGGAGCGGAGCGTGACGACGGCGGTGTCGAAGTCGCCGTGCTCGCGTGCGCCGGGGTCGAAGGTCGTCGTGCCGGTCGCGGTGACCTCGACGATGTCGGGGAGGAAGAAGCGCGCCATGTCGAAGTCGTGGATCGTCATGTCGCGGAAGATGCCGCCGGAGACGCCGATGTAGGCCGCGGGCGGGGCGGCGGGGTCGCGGCTGATGATCGAGAGCTGCTCGAGCGCGCCGATCTCGCCGGCGGCGACGCGGGCGCGCGCCTCGGCGAAGGCCGGGTCGAAGCGGCGGTTGAAGCCGAGGGCGATCGGCACCCCCGACGACGTGACGCGGGGCAGCAGGGCGTCGACGCGCGCGATGTCGAGGTCGATGGGCTTCTCGCAGAGCGCGGGGACACCGGCCGAGATCGCGGCCTCGAGCAGGTCGACGTGGGTCGCGGTCGGCGAGGCGATCAGCACCGCGTCGATCTCACCGGAGGCGAACATCTCGGCGGCGTCGGTCGTCACGGTTCCGCCATAGCGGGCGGAGACGGCGTTCGCGCCGTCGACGAACGGGTCGCAGACCCAGGCGAGCGTCGCCTCGGGGTCGGCGGCGATGTTCGCCGCGTGCACCTGGCCGATGCGGCCGGTGCCGATGAGTCCGAAGCGGAGAGGGGTGTCGGTCACGGCGATGTCCTTGCTGCCCGGGGGCGGTCTGGGTGGTCGGGGTTCGGGTGTCGGGAGTTCGGGTCTCGGGAGGTGGGCGCGGCGGGTCAGGCCCAGGCGCGCAGGGCCTCGCGGTTCACGGCCTGGTCGTCGCGGCGCTCGTCGCGGAAGGCGGTGATGTCGGCGTCGGGCGCGTTGAGGACGTCCTGCTCGACGACGACCCAGCCGTCGTAGCCCTGGGCGTCGATCGCGGTCATCACGGCGTCGAGGTCGATGTCGCCGCGGCCGAAGGCGACGAACGATCCGGAGGACCAGACCTCGCGCATCCCGCCGCCGGCCGCCAGGACCCGGCGCAGCTCGGCGACGTCGACGTCCTTGAGGTGCAGGTGGTTGATCCGGGAGCCCCAGCGCTCGACGGCCGCGACCGGGTCGCCGCCGCCGATCAGCAGGTGGCCGGTGTCGAGGGTGAGCCCGATGTCGACGGCGCCGAGGAAGCGGTCGATCTCCTCCGGCGACTCGATGTACGTGCCCGCGTGGTGGTGGAACGTGGGCTCGAAGCCGGCCGCGCGGACGGCGGCGGTGGCGCGCTCGACGTTGGCGACCAGCCGCGACCAGCGGGCGTCGTCGAGCGGGTCGGCACCGGCGCCGCGACCGGGCGAGGAGCGCCGGGCCGCGGAGCCGTCGTCGGCGAGGGTCGGCAGCGGGAGCCGCGCGGGGCCGTGCTCGGACGCCTCGGCGAAGAGGCGGAGCGCGGCGTCGAGCTCGGGGAGCGAGGCCGCGAAGGCCTCGTCGTCCGAGAAGGGCAGCTGGATCCAGCCGCCGGCGATGTCGAGTCCTGACCGCTCGAGGCGCTGGCGCAGCTCTCGTCCGCGGCCGAGGTAGCCGGCCGGTCCGAGATCGACGCCGGTGTAGCCCGCCTCGGCGAGCACGTCGACGAGGTCGTCGGGCGAGACGACGTCGGCGCCCTCCGGGGTGAGCTCGAAGACGCCGAAGCTGACGGGGGCGCCGGCGACCGCGGCCTTCATCGGGCCGCTCCGGGGGCGGCGTGCTCGGGGGCGCGGAGGATCATCTGGACCATACGACGGTGTACAACTCCTCGAGAGGGCGGTCTGTAATGTCGTTACAATAGCACAATGGGACGGTCTGCCGTGCTGCTGACCTGCGCTGCATAATGGGGTGACGCCGACGGGTGTCGATCATTCCCGGCGGAGAGCCGGCGGGCGGAGGGGGACGACATGGCGCTGCAGGAGGAGCACGCCCTGCCGATGGACCTCTTCATGGACCTCGACCGCTCCGGCCCGATTCCGCTCTACCACCAGATCGCGACCCGCCTCGAGCGGGCCATCCTCGACGAGACGCTCCCGGCCGGTTCTCGGCTCGAGAACGAGGTGTCGCTGGGCAACCGACTGGGCATGTCGCGGCCGACCATCCGCCGCGCCATCCAGGACCTCGTCGACAAGGGCCTCCTCGTGCGCCGCCGCGGCATCGGCACGCAGGTCGTGCACGGCAGGGTCACCCGCAACGTCGAGCTCACCAGCCTGTTCGAGGACCTCCAGCGCTCCGGCCAGAGCCCGACGACGAGCACCCTCTCCTCCACGGTCGGCACGGCCGACGAGAGGACCGCCGAGGCGCTCGGCGTCGAGGTCGGCTCGCCCGTCCTGCACCTCGTGCGGCTGCGGTCGGCGGACGGGGTCCCGCTCGCCGTGCTCGACAACACGCTGCCGGCCGACTTCGTCGACCTCGACCTCGGCGCCCTCGAGACGCACGGCCTCTACCAGCTGCTCCGGGCCCGCGGAGTGGCGATGCGCGTCGCCAAGCAGCGGATCGGCGCCCGCGCCACGACCCCGCGCGAGGCCCAGCTCCTCGACCTCCGCAAGGGCGCCGCGGTCCTGACGATGACCCGCACCGCCTTCGACAACTCCGGCCGCGCCGTCGAGTACGGCCAGCACTGCTACCGCCCCGACCTCTACTCCTTCGAGATCACCCTCGTCGACCGCTGACCCGCCGCCGGGCGGATCTCGATACGCCCTCTGCGAGGGCTACTCGATCAACATGAGGTGACCGCCCTCGACATGGCTGCTCGATCAGCAGGGACGGGCGCGAGCGCGCTGAACAGCACGGGCGGGCACGCCCGTTCCATGCTGGTCGAGTAGCGCGCAGCGCGTATCGAGACCCACCCACCGGACGACGGCGGATCTCGATACGCCCTCTCCAAGGGCTACTCGATCAGCATGGACGCGTCAGTTCCCGTCGCGGCGGAGGCGGGCCTCGCGGCCGGCGATGTGCACGCCGAGGCCGGTGATGCCGGCGGTGAATGCGACGATCACGCCGAGCATCCCGTAGATGCTCCCCGCGCCCGCGGCGAATGCGCCGATGAGGAGCGCGATCGAGGCCAGCACGATCAGGACGGCGCCGGCGATCTCGCCGCCGCTGGATCTCCTCAGCACGTCTCGCATGCCTCCAGACTGCGACGCGCGGCGCGCCCGCCGCAAGGCTTCCGAGATGAACGGAGCACGAGAGCCCGCCGCCCGCTAGACGGCCACCCGCCCCCGCCGCAAGCCCGAGAGACGCCGAGCCTCCGCGACCAGACTGGAGGCATGCAGCAGCTGACCTACGCCTCCAAGAGCATCGTCACCACCGACGCCGTCACCGAGGCCCTCCTCGACCTCGTGACCGCGATCGACCGGCAGGAGCACTCGGAGGCCGTCAGCGTCCCCGCCTTCACCGACGAGGGCGTGCTCATCGAGGCGAAGATGACCCTCGACGCGAGCAGCGAGCTCGTCGTCGTGCCGGTGGAGCAGTCCGTCGACGACGAGGCCGCGACCGAGGAGGCCGTCGCCAAGGCCGTCGAGGACATCCGCTCGCGCATCAAGGACAACCGCCGCACGATCGCGCGCCCCGTGATCGAGCCGGACCCGGAGCCGTACAACTACGAGGAGTTCTGAGCCGCCGCTGACCTCGGAGGGCTAGCCCAGGCGCCCGTCGAGGTCCTTGACCACGCGGCCGGACTGCAGCACGGCCCGCACCGCGGCCGGATCGCCGAGCGCGGCGATGTCGGCCAGCGGATCCGCGTCGGTCAGCACCAGGTCGGCGAGCTTGCCCGGCTCGACCGAGCCGAGCTGCGCGTTCAGGCCCAGCAGGCGGGCGCCGCCGAGGGTGCCGGCACTCAGCGCTTCGAGCGGCGTGAGCCCGACGGCGACCAGCTGCGCCAGTTCGGCGAGATTGTGACCGTGCGGGTGCACGCCGGCATCCGTGCCGAGCGCGAGCGGGATCCCCGCCGCGACGGCCCGGCGCACCGAGTCGAGGCCGCGCTCGCGCAGCAGCTCGCGCTGTCGCAGCCGCTCGGCGGTGGTCGTCGCCGGGTCGAACGCGCGGACCAGGATGCTCAGGGTCGGCACGAGCGTCGTCCCGCGCTCGCGCATCAGCGCGATGGTCTCGTCGGAGAGGTCGTAGCCGTGCTCGATGCTCGTCGCGCCGCCCAGCACGGCGGCGCGCGCGGCGTCGTCGGAGAGGGCGTGCGCGGTGATCGGCCGGCCGCCGCGCTCGGCGAGCAGCTCCGCGATCAGGGCGACCTGCTTCTGCGTGATCCCGACGTCGCGGGCGTCGTCGTTCGGTGAGCCGAGCCCGCCCGAGGTGGCGACCTTGATCACGTCGGCGCCGGTTCGGACGAGGGTGCGGACCGTCCGGACGACGTCCTCGTCCGTGTCGACGAGCCCGGGCGCGGGCATGCCCGGGCGCACGGCCCAGGCCGGCAGGCTGCCGTTGCGGTGGTGCGGATCGGCGTGGCCGCCGGTCGGCGAGAGCATGGCGATCGCGAGGTGCAGGCGCGGGCCGTCGACCGCGCCGCGCGCGACGGCCTCGCGGTAGCCCGGCGACAGCCCGTCGAGGTCGCGGGCGGTGGTCACGCCGGCGTCGAGCGTGCGGCGCAGGAGCCCGGCGATCTCGAGGACGTCCTCCTCCGGGAAGCGCTCGCGCGCCGCCTCCGGAGCGACCGGCACCATCGCGAGGTGCACGTGCACGTCGACGAAGCCCGGCAGCAGGAATGCGCCGGACACGTCGACCGCGCGACCCTCGAGCCCGGGATCCGCACGGCGCGGCCCCGCGTAGGCGATCACGCCGTCGCGGATCTCGACCTCGGAGTCCTCGAGCGGAGCGGCGCCCGTTCCGTCGACGAGCGTCGCGCCGACGAGGCGGAGCACACCCTCGGCGACGGGGGTGGCGGGCAGGCGGGCCGTCATGCGGTCTCCTTCGCGGGGACCGCCGCGGGACCCGAGAGGCTGAAGCCGGGCGAGCCCGGGTCGGCGTCGAGCAGGCGGCGGGTGTACCAGTGCTGGGGGCCGGCGTAAATCCGCTCGACCGGGCCGGCCTCGACGACCTCGCCGCGGTAGAGCACCACGACCTCGTCGCTGACCCGCTGGACGACGGCGAGGTTGTGCGAGATGAACATCATCGTCAGGCCGAGCGACTCCTTGATCCCGGCGAGCAGATCGAGGATCTGGCCCTGCACCGAGACGTCGAGGGCCGAAGTGATCTCGTCGGCGATCACGAAGGTCGGGTCGATGATCAGCCCGCGGGCGATCGCGACGCGCTGGCGCTGCCCGCCGGAGAACTCGTGCGGGAACCGGTGCCGCATGTCGGCGCTGAGACCGACGCGCTCGAGCCAGGCGACGATCAGCTCCTCGTTCCGGCCGACGCGGGCGCGGACCGGGTCGATCGCCTCGGCCAGGGTCTGCGCGATGGTGCGCCGCGGCGAGAGCGAGGAGTACGGGTCCTGCGGGATCATCTGCGTGCGCCGCCGGTAGGCGTGCATCGCCGAGCGGTTGGCGGCCACGATGTCGACGCCGTCCACGGTCGCCGTGCCGGCGGCCGCGCGGACCGAGCCGACCAGCACCTTGGCGAGGGTCGACTTGCCGGAGCCGGACTCGCCGACCACGCCGACGGTGCGGCCCCGCTCGACCCGCAGGTCGACGCCGTGCAGGACCTTCGCGTGGCCGAAGACCACGTCGAGACCGCGGACGTCGACCATCGCGGAGGACGCGGGGGTCACGGCGACGGCGCTCACGAGCGCACCTCCGGCGGCGTCGGCACGGTCACGACGGGCGTCGCGGCGAGCAGCTGCCGCGTGTACGGATGCGTCACGGTCTCCTCCGAGAGGTGGGCGATGTCCTCGATCCGCTCGACGATGCGGCCGTCCTTCATCACGAGGACGCGGTCGCAGAGCGCCCGGACGACGCCGAGGTCGTGCGAGATGAAGAGCACGGCGGTGCCGGAGTCCTCGTTCATCCGCTTGAGCACGCTCAGCACCTCGCGCTGCACTGTCACGTCGAGCGCGGTGGTCGGCTCGTCGGCGATCAGCAGGTCGGGCTTCGCGCTCATCGCCGAGGCGATCATTGCGCGCTGCTTCATGCCGCCGGAGAGCTGGTGCGGGTACTGCCGCAGGCGCCCCTCCGGATCGGAGAGCATCACCGAGCGGAAGCCGCGCAGGAGCAGGTCGAGCGCGTCGCGGCGGGAGTGGCGCAGGCGGATCCGCAGCACGTCGGAGAGCTGGGTGCCGAGGACCATGGCGGGGTTCAGCGCGGTGCCCGGGTCCTGGTAGATCAGGCCGATCTTCGCGGCGAGCACCCGGTCCGGGACGGGGCCGAGCAGGTCGGTGCCACCGAGCTCGAGCCGGCGCGCGGACGCCTCGAGACCCTCGCCGAGCAGCTTCGCGACCACGGACGCCGTCAGCGACTTGCCCGAGCCGGACTCGCCGACGATGCCGAGCACCTCGCCGCGGCGGATGGTGAAGGAGAGGTCGGAGACGAGCTCGCGGCCGGTCGCGCCGTGGCGGACGGTGATGCCGTCGGCGACGAGCACGGCGTCGGCGGGGGCGGGCGCGGCGGTCGAGGAGTCGGTGGCCCTCGTCATCCGGGCCCGCGTCGTGTTCGAGCGCGGGTTCGCCGCCGCCGCCAGGCCGTCGCCGACCAGGAGCGCCGCGAAGGAGGCGACCGTGAGCGCGAGCGCCGGGCCGAGGATGACGACCGGGTTCACCGAGATGCGGCTGAGCCCGTCGTTGAGCAGCGTGCCCCAGTCGAAGGCGGGGGTCTGCGCGCCGAGGCCGATGAAGGAGAGGCCGGAGATCTCGACCAGCGCGCCGGAGAAGGCGCCGGCGACGAGGATCAGCGTCGGCTCGGCCATGTTCGGCAGCACGTGCCGCAGCGCGACGAGGTGCGTCGGCACGCCGGTCAGCCGGGCGGTCGTGACGTACTCGCTCGCCGCGATCTTGGAGGCGAGGTTGGCCGTGAGCCGCGCGAAGCCGGCGATGTTGGCGACCGCGATGGCGACCACCACCTGGACGACGCCCTGACCGAGAATGGCGGCGACGATGATCGCGACGAGCATCGTCGGGTAGCTGACGGCCAGCTCGATCGCGCGCAGCCCGAGCTCGCGGACCCGGCGCGGGGCGAGCCAGACGCCGATGCCGACCGCGATGCCGACGATCGCGGAGAGCACGGTCGCGGCGAGCGCCATCAGCACGGTCGAGCGGGTGGCGACGAGGGTGCGGGCGAGCATGTCGCGGCCGAGGGTGTCGGTGCCGAGCGGGTGCTCGGCGGTCGAGCCGAGGCTGGGGCTGCCGCCGAGGCCGGTGGCCTGGCCCTCGAGCGCGATCGGGGCGATCAGCGCGGTGAGGGCGATCACGCCGAGCAGGCCGAGCCCGATCACGAGCCCGGGGTTCCAGGCGAAGGTGCGCGCGCCGGCGGGCTTCAGGCCGCGGACGGCGGGGAGGGACTCAGCCACGCTGCTCTCCGAGGGTGCGCGGGTCGATCAGACCCAGGATGACGTCGATCACGAGGGTGATCACGAGGGAGATGAGCCCGATGACGAAGACGGCCGCCCGGATCACCGGGTAGTCCTTGTCGATCGCGATCGCCTGGACGATCACGCCGCCGAGGCCGGGCCAGGCGAAGACCGCCTCGGTGATCAGCGCCGAGCCGAGCAGCGCGGTGAGGATGATGCCCGAGAGCGTCAGCGCCGTGGTGAGCAGGTTGGGCAGCATGTGCTTGGCGTAGAGGGTGAGCGCGGGCAGCCGCCAGCCGCGGGCGGTGCGCATGTAGTCCTGCTCGAGGATCACCGCGGTCTCGCGGCGGACGATCCTCGCGACGGAGCAGGTGCCGCCGACGGTGAGCGAGGCGATCGGCAGGATCGCGGCGGTGCCGAAGTCGTAGGCCGGCGAGTACGCGGGCGGCAGCACCTTGAGCAGCACCGCGAAGACGACGACGAAGCCGGTCGCGAGCACGTAGGTGGGGACCGAGGAGATCAGCCCGGTGACGGTGCTGAACACGGCGTCGAGCCAGCGGCGGCGGTCGCCGCGGGTCGCGACTCCGACCGCCATGCCCAGCGCGATGCCGAGCACGAGCAGGAGCAGCACCGCGGAGATCGTGATGGTCAGCGTGTACGGCACGGCCGTCATCACGAGGTCCATCGCGGGGATCGTGTAGCGGTAGGAGGCGCCGAAGTCGCCCTGCAGCACGCCGACGAGGTAGGTCCAGAGCTGCGCGGGCAGCGGCTGGTCGAGCCCGAGCTGGGTGCGCACCAGCTCGACCTGGTCGAGCGAGGCCGCCTCCCCTGCGATGGCGATCGCCGGGTCGCCGGGGATGAGCTGCACGATCAGGAAGGTGACCAGCACGAGCAGCGCCAGGTTGACGAGCAGGCCGAGGGCCCGGCGGAGGAGGAACCTCCGCCAGGCCCCGCCGAGGGTGCCGGCGCGGACGGCGCCCGGGCCGGGCGCCCCCGCGCCGGACGACCCGAGGCCCAACGATGCAGCGGTGGTGGCGGTCGTGGTGCTCATCGCGTCGTCTCCTCGTGTCGTCCGGCTCGGGTGGGCTGCTCAGTGGATCAGGGCGTCAGCGGATCAGGACAGGATCCGCATGGCCGAGATGTCCCAGTAGCCCGAGAACACCGAGGTGGCGAAGCCGGAGCGGGCCACGTAGCGGTGCGTGTCGGTGATCAGCGGCGTCATGTCGACGCGCTCGAGGATCGTCTTCTGGGCGGCGAGCAGGTTCTCGCACTGCGTCTCGGTGTCCGAGGCGGCCATCGCGGCCTCGTAGTAGGCGACGCCCTCGGGGTTGTCGCTGGAGGAGACGTTCGTGCCGCCGTCCGCGTAGGTCGGGCCGAGGTAGCGGGCGATCGTGGTGTGGATGAGGCCGGGGCCGGCGTTCTCCGCCGCGATCGCGACGTCCCAGGTGGCGGGCTCGGTGCGCATGGCCTTCGACCAGTCGGCCGGGTCGAGCGCCGAGACGGTGACGGTGGCGCCCGCGGCGCGGAGCGACTCGGCCAGGTAGTCGGCGGCCGGGTCCCAGTTCGACATCATCAGCAGGCGGATCGACTGACCGGTGAGCTCGGGCGTCGCGGCGGCGGGGTCGTACTTCTGCACCAGCGACTCGTCGTCCAGCGCGCAGCGGTAGCTCGCCGCGTTGACGGTGTACTGCGGCACGCCGAGGCCGTCGAGGCCGGCCGAGTTGAAGCCCTGGGTGTCGATCGCCTGGGCGACCGCGGCGCGGAGGTCCTCCTTGCCCTCGAAGATCGAGCCGGAGCCGGGGGCCTCGTTGAAGACGAGGTTGTAGGCCGAGCTGGCGAAGGTGACGGTCGTGTAGGCGGGGTCGTCCTCGAAGCGCAGCGCGTTCGAGTCGTAGAAGCGGGCCAGGTCGACTCCGCCGGACTCGAGCAGGTTGGCGCTCGTGTTGGAGTCGGACTGCACGGTGAGGTTGATCGTCTTCGCGGGCTCGCCCTCGACGTCCTGCCAGTCGGGCCAGGCGTCGTAGTCGTCGCGCAGCGTGTAGGCGGCGCTGACGCCGGCCGAGAGGTTCGAGAGCATGTACGGGCCGGACCAGGCGCCGTCGACAGTGCCCGCGGCGAGGCCCTCGGTGTCGGCGAGGCCGGCGGGGCAGATGATGCCGGTGCCGGGGCGGGTGACGCCGCCGAGCAGCTGCGAGTAGGGCTGGCTGAGCGAGATCGTCAGCGTGCCGGCCGCGTCGTCGGGGGTGAAGGTCGCGTCGCCGGAGCCGAAGGCCTGGTTCTTCCAGGTCAGCGCGCCCGAGTCGTCGAGGCCGGTGAGGTACGTGAAGGAGTCGGCGACGACGGTCGGCGTGATCGCCGTGCCGTCGGCGCAGGTGGCGTCGTCGCGGAGGGTGAACGTGTACTCGGAGGCCGAGACGGCGTTCCACTCGGTGGCGAGGCCGCCGATGTAGCCCTCGGTCTCGCCCTGGCGGAGCAGGGTGTCGAAGCCGAGGCGCGCGACGGTCACGTCGGCGTCGGCGGAGGCCTTCGCGGGGTCGAAGGTGGACGGCGCGTACCAGAGCTCCGCGTTGATGGTGTCGGTGGTGCCGGCGGTGCCGGTGGCGCTCTGCGGGGCGCTGGTGGTCCCGCAGGCGGTGAGCGCGAGGCTCGCGACGGCCGCCAGTGCGACGCCGGCGAGCAAGCTCTTCCTGACCATGGTGCTGTCCTCCAAGGGGTACGGGTGGTGCATCGGGGGCGGGGCGGAGTTGCTCGGGGGGCCGCTCAACTTGGATCCAATCTAAGGCAATGCGGATCCCATTGTGTTTCGTCGGGATTACATCTGCCGGGCGATCCCCGCGGCCCCCCCGTGCACCGTCCGCCCGCCGACCACCGTGCGCAGCACGCGCGCCCCGGCGAACTCCTCCGCCGAGCACTCCCCCGGGTCGACCGAGAGCAGCACCAGGTCGGCGAGGAAGCCGGGGCGGAGCATCCCGCGGCGGTCCTCCGCGAAGGCCGCGTGCGCCGCGCACCGCGTGTAGCCCTCGACGGCCTCGAGCACCGTGAGCGCCTGCTCCGGACCGAGCGGGTCGGGCAGTCGGCGCATCCGACGGCTCACCGCGGTCGCGACCACCCGGCGCGGGTCGAACGGGAAGTAGGGGGCGTCGGAGCCGAGCGCGATCACAGCGCCGGAGTCGCGCCAGTCGCGCATCGGGTTCACCGGGTCGGCCCGCGCGCCGAGCCGGGCGGTCAGTCCAGCCGCGTTGCTCCAGGCGATCGACGGCTGCAGCGAGGCGACGACGCCGAGCCGGGCCGCGCGCTCGCGGCTCTCGGCGGAGGGCTCGAGGTAGGCGTGGATCAGCTGGCAGCGCAGGGCGGCGATCCGCTCGGGCGGGCCCGCCGCCTCGAGGGCGTCGAGCACCTCGGCGACCGCGCGGCTGCCGACCGCGTGCACGCCCAGGCCCCAGCCGCGCTGGACGCACTCTGCGGCGAGCCGCGCGAACTCGGCGGTCGCGATCCGCTGCACGCCGTGGCTTCCGCCGGGCCAGGGCTGCTCGAGGAGGGCCTGGCCCTTCATCCCCTCGCCGTCGTAGTAGACCTTGATCGGGCCGAGGCGGAGCAGCTCGTCGCCGTCGCCGGTGCTGCCGCCGACGGTGTCGAGCAGGGCGAGCGCCTCGTCGACGCCCGGGACCGCTTCCATACCGAGCTCGGGGTAGGGCATCGCGACGACGCGCAGCGACAGCTCGCCGCGCTCGTGCGCCGCGCGGTAGGCGGCGAGCTCGTCGAGCGTGACGGCGGGGTCGATGACACCGGTGAAGCCCAGCTCGTGCAGCAGCGGCTGGATGCGGAGGAGGGCCGCGCGGCGGTCCTCGGGAGTGGGCGGGGTGTCGCCGAGCCAGTCCGGGGCGTCCGGATCGGCGTCCGCGTCGGCGAGCATCGCGGCCGAGAACGCGTCGGCGCCGGCGCCCGCGTCGAGCAGCTGCAGGGCCTTCAGGCCCGCGCGCTGGGCGTGCGAGTGCGCGTCGATGAAGCCGGGGAGGAGGGTGCCGTCGAGGTGCTCCTCGGGGGTGCCGGCGGGGGCTGCGGCGCGGACCTCCCGCAGGGTGCCGACGGCGGTGATCCGGTCGCCGTCGATCAGGAGCGCCTCGGCGAGCGGGTTCTCGGGGTCCATGGTGCGGACGCGGGCGACGAGGAGGCGGGGGGCGGTGCCGTTCTGGGACTCAGGCATCGATCGTCTCCCGGCGGTCGAGCCAGTCGTGCACGTCGGCGGCGGTGACGAGCGCGTCGCGCTGGAGGTACTCGATCGCCTCGAGGGTGGCGGCGTGCGCGCGCTCGCTCGAGCCGGCGACGCAGTCGGTGAGCACCCGGACGGCGTAGTCGTGCTGGTGCGCGTCCGCCGCCGTGTAGTGGATGCAGACGTCGGTGAGGCCGCCGACCAGCAGCAGCGTGCCGGCGCGGTAGGCCTTCAGGACGATCTCAAGCTCGGTGCCGAAGAAGGCGGAGTAGCGGCGCTTGCGGATCACGAACTCCTCGGGCCGCGGCTCGAGCCAGGACGCCAGCTCGGTGCCCGGGTCGCCCTCGAGGCAGTGCGGACCCTCGGCGCCGTCCAGCTCGCGGCCGATGTCGATCAGGTCGCGCTTGTGCACCTCCTGCACGAAGACGACCGGCACGCCGGCACTGCGGCAGTGCGCGATCAGGTCGCGCACCCGGGGTGTGCGCTCCGCCCGGCCGCTCATCACGGGGATGCCGAGGGTCGGCAGGCCCGAGGCGGCCCCGCCCTGGATGTCGACGACGAGGAGGACGGGAGTGCCGGAGACGGCGAGCATGCGGGTGGATCCTTCCGGGTGGTGCGCGGGTCGGGTGAGGTGCCCCCATGACCCCGGCGGCGCGAGGGCCGGGGCCCGTCGTCCGCCCGGCAAGTCTGACCAGGCGATCGTTCGGGCGGGGGTCGGCCGTGTTTCCCCGGGGTAAAACCTCGGGCTGCTCGGCTTGTGGAGGAGAGTCGGGCGCGGCCGCTCCATCCGCGCCCCCTGATTCCTCAAAAGTTGCGGTAGTCGCGCGCCACGACCGCAACTTTTGAAGAGTCGGCGAGCGGCGGAGGCGGCCGGCCGTCATTCCTCAGAAGTTGCGGTAGTCGCGCTCGACTACCGCAACTTTTGGAGAGTGGGTCGGGCGCGGGCCGGGGGGCTAGACCGGGCGGGCGGCGCGGCGGCGGCGGTGCGGGAGCAGGGTGGCGACGGGGACCGGAGCGAAGGCGTCGGCGACGGCGACCCAGACGGTCGCGTCGGGGGCGTGGTCGCCGAGGAGCTCGGCGCAGACGCCGCAGGGCTCGATGAGGTGGCGGGAGCCGGCCGGGCGCTGCAGCACTCCGACGATCGAGACGACCGGGGAGCCGGCGACGACGGCGGCGCTGAGGGCGGCCGACTCGGCGCAGACGGAGGCCCGGCCGGCGCTCGCCTCGACGTGCAGGCCGGTCACGATCCGCCCGTCCGCGAGGCGGAGGGCGGCCGCGACCTCGTGGACGCCGGTCCGGTAGCGCGCGTCGAGGATCGCCGAGGCCGCCTCGAGCAGCTCGCGGTCCGGCGCGGACATCCCCGCGGGAGGCCCGTCGAGCACCGGCCGATCGAGCACCGGGCTCTCCGGCGCGGAAGGCCCCGACTCCGCCCCCTCGGTCACGACCAGCCCAGGATCCGCGCCATGTTGCCGCCCTCGACCAGCGCGCGGTCGGCCTCGTCCGGGATCGCCTTGGCGATCTTCATCCGCTCGAGGTCGAAGTCGCTGCCCGGCCACTCGGAGCCGAGCAGGATCTTCTCAGCGCCGAGCCGGGCGTAGGCGCGCTTGACGTCGGACATCAGCGTCGCCGAGGTCTCGAGGTAGACGTGCGGGTTGCGCTCGGCGACGATGATCGCCTCGGGCACGTTCCAGACCGCGCCCATGTGGGCGATGATCGTCGGCACTCCGGGGAAGCCCTTCGCGATCTCCTCGATGGCGAACGGCGCGCAGAACGCGTCGTCGAGCGCGTTGATCAGCACGGGCAGGCCGAGCTCGTCGCAGACCGCGAACAGCGGGTCGAGCAGCCCGTGATCGGCGACGTGGTAGCCGTGCAGGCTGGGGTGCAGCTTGAGCCCGACCAGGCCGGCGTCGGCGAAGCGGCGGATCTCGTCGGTCGCGTTCTCCCACTGCGGCATGACCTGGCCGAAGCCGAACAGCCGGTCGGGGTGCGCCTTCACGAGGTCGATCAGGAAGTCGTTCTCGATGCCCTGCGCGAGGGAGCAGACCATCGCGCGGTCGACGCCGGCGGCGTCCATCCGGTCGAGGATGCGCTTCGGGTCGAACGGGGTGTAGGCCGGGGGCTGCTCGCCGGGGCGGACCCCGCTGAGGTAGTCGCTGCGGCCTCGGCGGTCCTGAGTGGTGTTGTACGCGTCGATGATCATGCGGCGTCTCCTTCTTCCGGTGTGGTGCGGGGGTGTCGTGCGGGGTGTTGTGCGGCGGGCGGCGTGTTGTTCGGGGGCGGGGCGGGCTGCTCAGCCGACCGCGGCCATCGCGCCCATGGCGACGAGCGCGGCGAGGGAGGCGAGCCTCCGGGCGGTGTCGAGGCGGCCGGGGCGTCCGGCGAGGGCGACGCGGAGCGTGCACGCCGCGTAGACGGCGACGGCGGCGCCGAGCGGCAGGGCGAGTCCGCCGCCGTGCGCGTGCCCGGCGCCCGCGAGCGGACCGGCACCCGCGGTGGGCGCGGCATCGGCGAGGAGCACGAGGACGGCGGCGAGCAGCATCCCGACCGCGTGCAGCGCGTCGGCACCGTGCCGCCGCACTCCCCGGCCTCGGCGCACCCGGTCGACGAGGGCGGCGACGAGCGCGCAGCCCGCGAGCAGCGCGGACCAGAGCGGCGCGGGCAGGAGGTGCAGGGCGGGCAGGTGCACGTCGAGCATCGCGGCGAGCATGGCCGCTTCGGCGACGAGCCAGCCGCGGCCCACTCCCCGCCAGCCGGCGAGACCGAGCGCGAGGGAGCTGGCGGCGCCCGCGAGCATCACGACCAGCAGCACGTCCACGCCGGCCTCCAGACCTCGATCGGTCGCCACGGCGGACAACATTGGATCCAATCTAGGGCTGTGCGGATCCATGGGTCAAGCCGGACGCAGGAGTGGGCTCGCCGTTCGACGACACCGACCCTCGCGTGGGATCCAATACCTGCAATGATTGGATCCCGGCCGACCTGGCCGCTGATAGGAGGGGATCATCGCGTGACGACCCAGGGCGACAACGCACTCGTGGACGATCTGGCCGCCCGGATCCGGGCGAAGATCATGTCCGGCGAGATCCCGATCGGCGCCCCGCTGCGCCAGGCCGAGCTCGCGACGCAGTTCGGCATCAGCCGCACCCCGGTCCGCGAGGCGCTGCGCCAGCTGCAGACCGGCGGGCTGATCGAGGTCGTCCCCAACCGCGGCGCCGTCGTCCGCGTGCCGGTGCCGTGGGAGGTGCGCGAGGCCTACGAGGTGCGCGCCGAGCTGGAGTCGCTGGCCGCCCGCCGCGCGGTCGACCGCCTGGACGATGCGACGATCGCCGAGCTCCGCTCCGTCAACACCGCCATGTACGAGCGCTCGCTCGCCGTCGCCGCCGGCACCGCCGCCGAGCGCGACGGCAGCGCCAACGACCAGTTCCACGGGCTGATCTACCAGGCCTCGGGCAACACCCGCCTCAGCCGGATGCTGATCGAGATCAACGACGCCTTCCCGCGCAACGTCTCGGGCCTGGTCCTCCGCGAGAACTCGCGCCACCGCGAGGAGAACTTCCGCGAGCACGAGCAGATCGTCGAGGCCTTCGTCGCCGGCGACCGCGAGCGCGCCGCCGCGATCATGCGCGAGCACGTCCTCCGCGCGGGCGAGCACCTCGCGCACTGGTACGAGCGCCGCTCCTCGACGGTGTTCACGGGCTGAGGGGCGGAGTCGGCCGCACAACATCAGCTGAGAAGGGTGGGCCTCCTCCCACAGAGGAGGCCGGGTGCTCTCAGCTGATGTCGTGTGGCGGAGTCAGCTCCGCGGCACCGTCGACCCGCGGATCAGCAGCTCCGTCGGCAGCAGCGTCGCCCGCGGAACGTCGTCGCCGGCCAGCAGCCGCACCAGGACCTCGGCCATCGCGTCGCCGAGGCCGGCGGCCGGCTGGCGGACGGTCGTGATCGGCGGCTCGGCCGCCTCCGAGGAGTAGTCGCCGTCGAAGCCGGCGAGCGCCACGTCGCCCGGCACGCTCAGGCCGCGCTCGCGCAGCACCGCCAGGGCGCCGGAGGCCATCTGGTCGTTGGAGGCGAAGACCGCGTCGATCGGGCGGCCGGAGTCGAGCAGGCGCCGCATCGCCTCGGCGCCGTCCCGCGGCGAGTAGTCGCCGATCTCGACGAGCGAGGCGTCCAGGCCCGCCGCCTCGACGGTCGCGCGCCAGCCCGCGAGGCGGTCGATCGCGCCGGGCATGTCCTGGCGGCTCGCGATCATCGCCGGGGCGCGCCTGCCGAGGCCCAGCAGGTGCTCGGTGACCTGGCGCGCCGCTCCGACGTTGTCGACGTCGACGAAGTGGCTGTCGTGGTCGTCGAGGCTGAGCGGGCGGCCGCCGAAGACGAGGGGGACGCTCGCGCCGATCCGGGCGTAGGAGTGGTCGCCGCTGTGGTGCGACACCACGAGGGCGCCGTCGACGTTGCCGCCGAGGAGGTAGCGGCGGGTCTTGTCGGGCGTCGCCTCGGAGGCGATCACGATGTTGAGCATGTAGTCGGTCGCGGCGAGGCGGGTCGCCGCACCTTGCACGACGGCGGCGAGGAACGGGTCGCCGAAGACCTTGCCGATCGACTCGGGCACCAGCAGGGCGAGGACCTGGGTCCGCCGGCTGGCGAGCGAGCGCGCCGCGCGGTTGGGCACGTAGCCGAGCTGCTCGATCGCGAGGCGGACGGCGGCCTGCGCCTCGGCCTTCACCTTCGGCGAGTCGTTGACGACCCGGCTGACCGTCGCCCGGGACACTCCGGCGAGCGCGGCGACGGCCTCGAGCGTGGGTGCGGCCGGTGCGGTGTCGTGACTCATGCGTGCCTCTCGAGCGGTGGACCCCCGGGCCCGAGAGTAGCCGAGCGGGCGCGTGCCCTTCGAGACACCTCCGGGGGTCCGCTCGCACTACGGCCATAGCGGGCTTCCCATGCTGATCGAGTAGGCCGCGCAGCGGGCTTCCTTGCGATCGAGCAGGCCGCGCAGCGGGCTTCCTTGCGATCGAGCAGGCCGCGCAGCGGGCTTCCCATGCTGATCGAGTAGCCCGCGCAGCGGGCGTATCGAGATCCACCATCGCCGGAAGTCGAGTCTGCAGACCCGCCCTGCTGAGGACGGCGGGTCTCGATACGCCCCTTCGGGGCTACTCGACCAGCATGCTGGCGGGCGACTCCTCCGAGGAGATCCGCTGCGGGAGGAGCTCCCGGGGTCAGCCCTTGACTGCGCCGCCCATGATGCCGGCGATCAGCTGCTTGCCCGCCAGCACGAACAGCACGAGCAGCGGGATGATCGACAGCACCGCGCCGGCCAGCACGATCGAGTAGTCGACGTAGTAGCCCGACTGCAGCTGCGACAGGGCGGTCTGCAGCGTCGGGTTGGTCGGGCTCAGCACGATCAGCGGCCAGAGGAAGTCGGTCCACGCCATCATGAAGGTGAACAGCGCGAGGATCGCCATCGCGGGCCGCGCGGCCGGCACCGCGACGGTCAGGAACGTCCGGAACTGGTTCGCTCCGTCGACCCGCGCCGCCTCGATCAGCTCGTCCGGGATCACGTCCACCAGGTACTGCCGCATGAAGAACACGCCGAACGCGGTGACCAGCGTCGGCACGATCACGGCGCCGAGGGTGCCGGTCCAGCCGAGCTGCCGCATCAGGATGAACAGCGGGATGATGCCCAGCTGGGTCGGGATCGCCATGGTCGCGATCACGGTGATCATCAGCCCGTCCCGCCCGCGGAAGCGCAGCTTCGCGAAGGCGTAGCCCGCCAGGGTCGAGAACGAGACGACCGACAGCGTGATGATCCCCGAGACGACCACGCTGTTCAGCAGCGCCGTCCAGAACGGGATCGCCGTGAACACCTGCGCCGCATTGGCGAGGAAGTTGCCGCCCGGGATCAGCGGCAGCGTCTCGCCGCGGGTCGCGTTGCTCCCGCTGGCCACCACGAACGACCACCAGAGCGGGTAGGTCGAGCCGAGGATGAAGGCGCTGAGCAGGCCGTAGGTGAGGAACCCCGGGCGGTCGACGCGGCCGGCGCCGGAGGAGCGCGGGCGCCGGGCGCGACGCTCGGGCTCGGCCGCGACAGGCGCAGCGGCGGGAGCGGTGGGAATCGTCGCGGTCATCGGTCGCTCGCCTTCTGCGCCGGTCGGCGCGTGCGCGTTCTCACGCGGTTCTCGACGGACGCGATCCGCCGCGAGATCGCGAAGTTCACCAGTCCGATCAGCACGATCAGCAGGAACAGCAGCCAGGCGACCGCCGCCGCCTCGCCGAAGTTCTGCCGGAAGAACGCCATCTCCCAGAGGTAGAGGACGGTCGTCTGGAACTGGCGGTCCGAGCCGCCGATGCCGCCGGCGTTCGAGACGTCGAACAGGCGCGGCTCGGCGAAGATCTGCAGTCCGCCGATGGTGGCCGTGATGATCACGAAGATCAGGGTCGGCCGGATGCTCGGGATCGTGATCGAGGTGAAGCGGCGGAACGAGCCCGCTCCGTCGAGCGCGGCCGACTCGTGCAGGTCGCGCGGCACGGCCTGCATCGCGGCGAGCAGGATGAGGGCGTTGTAGCCGGTCCAGCGCCAGTTGACCATCGAGGCGATCGCGATGTGGCTGGCGAGGCGGTCGTTGGTCCAGTCGATCGGGGCGATGCCGACCAGGCCGAGCAGATTGTTCGCCAGGCCCTCCTGGTCGCCGAAGATGCTCGAGAAGATCAGCGCCACGGCGACGGGCGAGACGACGTAGGGCAGCAGCACGCTCATCCGCCAGAAGGTGCGGGCGCGCAGCGACTGGTCGAGTACCGCCGCGAGCACCAGGGCCACGGCGAGCTGCGGGATCGTGGAGAGCAGGAAGATGCTCAGCGTGTTGCCGATCGAGTTCCAGAAGAAGCGGTCGCCGAGCACCGCGGCGAAGTTGCCGAGGCCGACGAAGTCGCCCTGGCCCTGCAGCAGCTGCCAGTCGTAGAGCGAGACCACCAGCGTGTAGACGAGGGGGAAGGCTCCCGTGATCGCGAAGAGCAGGAAGAACGGCGAGATGTAGAGGTAGGGCGACGCCTTGACGTCGAAGCGGCTCATCCGCTGCCGCGCGGTCAGCGGCAGGCGGGGCGCGGGGCGGCGGCCGGGAGGCGGCGCGGCCGACGCGGTCGGCGGGGTCAGGGTGCTCGTCATGGGTCGCTCTCGTCGGTCGCTCTCGTGGGGGACGCGTTCGTGGGACACGTCGTCGGACGCGTCATGGGAAGGGGAGGGAGGGCCCCCGCCCGGCCTGCTACCGGACGGGGGCCCTGTCTGAGGGGAGCGGGTCAGTCGACCAGCTCGTCGAGGAGCGAGAGCGCCTCGTCCCAGCCCTTGTCGCCGTCGAGCTCGCCGCGGTCGACCTTCTGCAGGACCGGGCCGAAGACGTTCTCCTGGATCAGCGAGTCGTCCGGACCCTTGTACTGGGCGACGACGCCCTGGGCGCGCTCGGCGAGGATCGCGCCGGTCGGCGAGCCGTTCAGCGCCGGGTCGGGCGCGGCGGCGGAGGCGAGCTGCTCCTGGGCGGAGACGGTGCTCGGGAACGGACCGGTCGCGTCGAACGCGGCGATCTGCTGCTCCGGCTCGCTCAGCCACGAGGCGAGCTCCGCCGCCTCCGCGGGGTGCTTCGACTGCGTCGGGACGGAGAGGAACGAGCCGCCCCAGTTGGCCGCGCCGCCGGGGAAGACGTCCGCGAAGTCCCAGCCCGTGGCCTCG
Organism: Rathayibacter sp. VKM Ac-2929; assembly: GCF_022815495.1. Taxonomy (NCBI): domain Bacteria; kingdom Bacillati; phylum Actinomycetota; class Actinomycetes; order Micrococcales; family Microbacteriaceae; genus Rathayibacter; species Rathayibacter sp. VKM Ac-2929. The sequence continues at coordinate 444,246 of NZ_JALGRV010000003.1, read as the reverse complement.
GGATCGCCGCCGCCGGCCTCGACCTGCGCCTTCACCTGGCCGAGCATCCAGCCCGGGCAGACGAACGTCGCGAAGGTGCCGTCGTTGAAGGACTTGCCCTTGTTCCAGTCCCAGGCCTTCTGCGCGGCCGAGAGTCCGGAGGCGGCGCCGTCGGTGATCCAGCCCCAGCGCTCCTGCAGCTCGGCGTTGCCGTCGATGTTCAGCTCGCCGTCGGCGGTGTAGTAGCCCTCGGGGAGCTGGTTCACCATCGCGTTCCAGACGAAGCCGGACTGGTCGTACCAGGCCTTGCCGGTCGCGTCGTGGTACTGCTTGCCGGCCGCGAGGTAGTCCTCCCAGGTCGCGTCCGCGCCGCCGAGCAGCTCCGCGACGGCGGCGCGATCGGTGGGCAGGCCCGCGGCCTCGAAGGCGGCGGTGCTGTAGCAGAGGCCCTCGGGGCCGATGTCGGTGCCGTAGCCGATGACGCGGCCGTCGGGGTCGACCGCCTGCTCGTACTTCCAGTCGACCCAGTCGGCCTTGCGGTCCTCGATGCCGTGGTCGCGGAGGTCGACGAACTGGTCGGAGACCTCCATGATCGAGCCGAGCCAGCCCTCCTCGATGGCGACGACGTCGGCGAGGCCGGAGCCCGCGGCGAGCTTGGTGAACGCGTCGGTCCGGGCGTTGCCGCCGGTGTCGATGTTGTTCGGGACGATCGTGACGCCCGGGTGGGCGGCCTCGTACTCGGCGTAGAGGTCGTCGAACCCCATGGCGCCGAACGTGGTCACGGTCAGTTCGATGTCGCCGTCCTCGGCCGCTCCGGATCCGGACGAGCAGCCGGAGACGAGCAGGGCCAGGGTGGCGGCGCCGGCGATCGCCGTGGCGATCCTGGCGCGTCGTGATTCGAGCACGGTCACTCCTTCGTGATGGGTGTCAGGGCACCCCTGGGGGCGCTCCCACGGTGCTGTGCTGCCGTGTGTGAGAGCGCTCTCACGAGGTGTGAGGCGAGCATACGGAGCGGGTCGCGGGGAGGTCAAGACTTTTGTGAGAGCGCTCTCTTTTGCGGTCGTGGCGGGTCCTGGAGGAGGTTCGGCTCGCGGAATCGGCCTCGGCACGCGGAATGCAGCGGGAACCGCGAGCCGGAGGCGGTTCCGCGAGCCGGAGGTGACGCCGGGCGATCTCCGGCACGCGGAACAGCCCTGGGCTCGTGGAAACCGGACGAAACAACGGGCCGGAGCGGAGTCCGCGAGCCGGAGATGTGCGAGCCCGAGATCCGCCGGGACCCCGGGCGGCCCTGAACGGTTCCGGACGGTTCCGGCACACGCCCGGCACGGTTCCGACACGCGGAACGGCCCTCGGCACGCGGAAACCCGGCAGAACTGCGAGCCGGAGGTGATCCGACGAGCCGGAGTCGGCCCAAGGCGCCTTCGGCACGCGGAACCACCCTCGGCACGGAGAAACCCGCGGAAACGACGAGCCGGAGCCGACCTGGCGAGCCGCAGGTGACTCCGGAGCGACTCCGGCTCGTGGAATCACCTCCGGCACGCGGAAACCGGGTGGAACAGCGAGCCGGAGGTCGGCTCACGAGCCGGGGGCGGCTCCCGCGTCGATCGCGGCGTCTCGGGTCCGCCTCTTGACGTGGAACTTGTTTTTCACAAGCATGAGCGCAGACGCCGCAGTCCGCGGCTCCGCCGAGAAGGAGAGACTGCCATGCCCTCGATGTTCGTCAACCTGCCCGTCACCGACCTCGAGCGCGCGAAGGCGTTCTACGTCGCACTCGGCTTCTCGATCAATCCGGCGTTCTCCGACCACAACGCGGCCTGCGTCGTGGTGGAGGAGGACCACAACTACTTCATGATCCTGGTGCGCGAGTACTTCCAGACCTTCAGCGACCTGCCGATCGGCGACCCGGCCGTGAACCCCTCCGTCTCGACCGCGATCTTCCTCGACACCCGCGAGGCCGTCGACGCCACCGTCACCGCCGGGCTCGCCGCGGGCGGCTCCGAGTCGCGGCCCGCCTCCGACTACGGCTTCATGTACCAGCGCCAGGTCGCCGACCCCGACGGCAACCTGCTCGAGTTCGGCTGGATGGACCCGGTCGCCGCGGCGCAGGGCCCGGAGGCGTTCACCGGCGAGCAGGCCTGAGGGCGATGGCCGCACGCGACTACGGGCAGTACTCGGCGCTCACCCGCGCGGTCGAGCTGGTCGGCGAGCGCTGGGCGCTGCTGATCGTCCGGGACCTGCTGGTCGGGCCGCGCCGCTACAGCGAGCTCGCGCAGGGGCTCGCGCGCATCCCGAGCAACGTGCTGGCCGGCCGGCTGAAGGAGCTGCAGGCGGCCGGGATCATCCGGCGGGCGCCGCGCTCGCGCATCATCGTCTACGAGCTGACGCCCTACGGCCGCGAGCTCGAGCCGATCGTGCTCGCGCTCGGCGCCTGGGGGTTCAAAGCGCTGGGCGATCCGCGCGAGGAGCAGGTGATCACCCCGGACTCGATGACGGTCGACCTGCGCACTGCGTTCCGGCCGCAGGTCGCGGCCGAGCTGCCGGCGACGGTGTACGCGGCGCAGGTCGGGCCGGCCGGGCTGCTGATCCGGGTCGACGGCGCGGCGCTGGACGTCTCGCGCGGCGAGGTGCCGGGCGGCGAGGCTCCGGTGGATCTCGCGTTCTCTACTGGCGCGGACATCCGACTGCTGCTCTCGGGCGAGCTCGCGCCGGAGCGGGCGATCGCGACCGGCGCGGTCACGGTGCTCCGCGGGCGGGACGCGCTGCTCGGGCGCTTCGCGAGCACGTTCCACCTCGCGGCGTGACGCGCGGCACTGCGGTCGCGCACCCGCGGAGCGGGCCCCGTGCATGCTGATCGAGTAGTCCGCGCAGCGGACGTATCGAGATCCACCGCCGCTCGGAGGGTGGGTCTCGGTACGCCCCTCCGGGGCTGCTCGACCAGCGTGCGGCGGCGCGTCCGGGGCTGCTCGACCAGCATGGGGGCTGCTCGACCGGCATGCGGGCGGAAGGGCTGGCCGCTGAGCGAGGGGCGGGTGGCCGCGCAGGGCGCCTCCGGGGCCGCGCGGCCGGGAGCCGACTGGGCGCGCGGCTCCCTCGGCGCCGGCGGGTGCTGGAGTGGCGGTTGCCCTCGCGCGCCGCGGGGCCGTCCCACGACCCGCGGAGGAACCCCCATGCCGTCATCGAAGCCCGCCAGCCGCACCACGAGTGAGCAGCGGAAGGAGCACGCCGAGCAGTACTCCGCCGCGGCGCGCTACGCGTCCGAGGCGTTCGGCACGTTCCTGCTCGTCGCGGGCGGCGTGGGCACGGCGATCTTCGCCTCCGCCTTCCCGGACAGCGGCAACGCACTCGGCGTCGGCTTCCTCGGCGTCGCGCTCGCCTTCGGGCTCACGCTGGTCGCCGGGATCTACGCCGTCGGCCACATCTCGGGCGGCCACTTCAACCCGGCCGTCTCGATCGGCTTCGCCCTCGCGGGGCGGACGTTGTGGCGGCACATCCCCGGCTACATCGTCGCCCAGATCGTCGGCGGAATCGCGGGCGCCGGAGTCGTCGCGCTGATCGCGGCCGACGGGCCGGCCGGCTACTTCGACGCCGCCCGCGACTCCGGCTTCGCCTCGAACGGCTACGGCGCCGCCTCCCCCGGCGGCTTCGGGCTCGGCGCGGTGATCCTGGCCGAGGTCGTGCTGACGGCGGTCTTCGTCGGCGTGATCCTCTCCGTCACCGCGAAGCGCGAGTACAAGTCCGTCGCCCCGATCGCGATCGGCCTCACCCTGACCCTCGTGCACCTGATCAGCATCCCGATCAGCAACACCTCGGTGAACCCGGCCCGCTCGATCGCGGCCGCCGTCTTCGCCGGCCCCGACGCCCTCGGCCAGGTCTGGGTGTTCCTGCTGGCGCCGCTGCTCGGTGCGGCGATCGCCGGCCTCGCCTCGAAGACGTTGCACCGCACCCGCTGACGCGCGGGGTCCGGCCGGTCGCCGCGTCGACGACGCAGAAGTTGCGGTAGCCGAGCGCGACTACCGCAACTTCTGAGGAATGGGGGCCGCCCGGTGGGCGGGGCGAGCAGCAGGACGGAGGCGGGCCCCGGGCTGTGCAGCGCTCCGGCCGTGCAGAACATCAGCTGAGGGGGCCGCTCGACCGCGATGGGCGATGAGTGCGCGTCTCGGCTGATGTCGTGTCGCACCGATCGCGCGGGATCTCGATGCGCCCGCAAGCGGGCTGCTCGATCAGCATGCAGTGGGAGCGGTCGCGACACCTTTGCTGGTCGAGTAGCCCCGGAGGGGCGTATCGAGACCACACGCGCTCAGGACGGGGGATCTCGATACGCCCGCTGCGCGGGCTGCTCGATCAGCATGCTGCGGCGGGCGCGTCAGCCGACGAGCATCGCGAAGCCCTGGGCGGGGAGGGTGACCGGGGTCGCACCCGTGGCGGGCGATTCGCTCACGAGGGTGCCGTCCTGCGCGTAGACGCGGAGGGTGCCGGTGCCGTCGACCGTGGTCGGCTGGGGCGACGCGGTCGAGTTGCGGACCAGCTCGGTGCGGCCGGTGTCGCCGACGAGGACGAGGCGCGAGACGACGGGGCGGACCAGCAGGGCGTCGAGCTTCGTCTCGCCGGAGAGGGCGCGGACCTCGACGGTGGTCGCGCTCGCGGGGAGGGTGCGGCGGAGCTTCTGCGGCAGCAGGATGCCGGACGCCTCGGTGACGCCCTGCGCGCCGACGGTGCTGGTGAGCACGTCGAGCGGGCGGCGGCCCGAGTTCCAGAGGCTGATCGGGGTCTTCTCGGTGCCGCGCTCGGCGGCGAAGATCACGGCCTCGACCAGGCGGTCCTGGGTCGCGGAGCCGACGGGGATCGTCGCGGACCGGCGCCAGTTCGAGAGCGACAGGTAGGAGCCGCTCCAGCCGGACTCGCCGGTCCAGGCCGACTCCGGGGTGACGACCGTGCCGCCGCGGGCCGACTCGGCCTCGACGAGGCGGAGGCCGTCGCGGCTCGCCTGGGTCGTGACCGCGGTCGCGCGGGCGGCGACGGACGGGTGGGCGTCGAGCGCGAGCATCGAGAGCAGCCCGTGGATGGTGCTCTCGGCGCCGCTGTTGCGGTTGACGCTGCCGTCGGCCTGGACGCCGTCGTAGGTGACTCCGGTCGCCGGGTCGTAGACGGGGGCGCCGCTGAGATTGAGCCCGAAGAACCAGGCGCCCTGCACGCCCGCGAGGTCGAGGTAGGCGCTCGAGCCGGTCGCGTCGGCGAGGGCGAGCGAGTTCTGCAGCCGGGAGTCCGCGCCGTAGGCGATCTGCACGCGGTCGGTCGGCGTCGGGTTCCAGCCGTTGTCCGGGCCGCCGGCGGTCAGCAGCTCGGGGGCGAAGCGCGCGGCGTCGACGACGGCCGGCTCGAGGAGCGACGCGTCGCCGAGCGCGACGGACGAGGCGGCCAGGCCGCCCGCCATCTGCGAGGACCAGGAGTGCCAGAGCGAGCGCGACTTCGTCCAGGGCAGGATCGCGCCGTACGGCCAGGAGGTGGTGTCGCCTTGAGTCGTGGTGCGGGCGTAGGCGGCGACGCCCTCGGCGAGCTTCGCGGTGCTGGCGCGCACAGCGGCGTCGTCGGGTGCGGCCGCGACGTAGGCGGAGAGGCCGAGCAGGGCCTCCGCGGTGGCGTCGGCGCCGTCGACGATCAGCCAGGCGGGCACGTCGACGCCGTCGGCGACCGCGTACTCGCCGTAGCGGGTGAGCACCTCGCGGTCGACGGCGGAGACGCCGAGGCGCAGGCGCTCCTGCAGGAAGGCGGCGAAGTCGGGGTCCTCGTCCTGGAACGCGGCGTAGCCCTCGCCGAGCGCCCAGAGGGTGCGGGCGAGCCAGTAGCTGTCCTCGGAGTCGCTCGGGTCGGGCAGCTCGACGGGCTCGGCGCTGGGGTTCAGCTCGCCGTCGGGCTGCATCCAGAGGACGACGTTGCCGGCGTCGTCGCCGTCAGTGGTCTGGAAGTAGGCGAGCGAGCGGAGGGTCTCGTAGGCCTTGTCGCGGCTCGCCGTCGAGCCGGTCTGCTGCCAGTGCCGGAGGTAGACGACGGCGGCGCGGGAGACGTCGTCGGTGTTGTAGGCGCCCTGCGCCCAGTCGCCGGTCGCCGGGTCGAGTGGGCCGCCGCCGACGCGCTCGAAGGTGCCGCCGTCGCGGGCGTCGGCGTAGGTCCACGGGAGTACGAGATCCGGCTCCTCGGCGAGGCGGTAGGTGCTGTGGCCGGGCTGGGGCTCCGGCGTGGCGGTGTCGAGCAGGAAGTCGAGGTGCGCGGTGTTGGTCAGCGGCTCGGCGGCCTGGGCGGGGGCCGCGCCGACGGCGAGGCCTCCGGCGACGAGGGCGGTCGCGGCCAGGACGGCGGCGGCGCGGGGTCTGAAGTTCGTCATTGAACTCTCTCCTTGAAGGGGGGTGGTGGCTGGGGGTGGGGGATCTCGATACGCCCGCTGCGCGGGCTACTCGATCAGCATGAAAAGGCGCCCGCGGCGCGGGCCCGGAGGGGCATCGCCCGCGGGGCTCGGAGGGGCGACTGCATGCTGGTCGAGTAGCCCCGGAGGGGCGTATCGAGACCCGGCGCCTGCAGGACGGTGAATCTCGATACGCCCGCGGAGCGGGCTACTCGATCAGCATGAAACGGCGCCCGCCACGCGGGCTCCTCCGCGCCTACTCGTCCGTGCGGAGCAGGCGGGCCGCGCCGATCTTGGAGTCGGCCATGCCGTAGAAGACGTAGTGGCGGCCGTCGATCTCCTCGATGGCGGTGGGGAAGACGACGTTGGGGACGATGCCGCTGCGCTCCTCCTCGGTCTCGGCCTCGAGCAGCGGCTCGGAGGTGCGGGCGATCACCTTCGAGGGGTCGTCGGCGTCGAGGAGGATGGCGCCGGCCGCGTAGTTGACGTGCTGCTGCTGCGAGAAGGCGCTGTCGATGGTGCCGGTGACGCCGTGGTGCAGCAGGAGCCAGCCCTCGGGCACCCGCAGCGGCACGGGGCCGCCGCCGATCTTCAGCTCCTCGTAGGCGAACTCGGGGCCCGCGACGAAGCGGTGCCGGGTCCAGCGCGTCAGGTTCGCCAGGTCGCGGTCCACCTCGTCGACCGGCACGTAGCTGATCCAGATGCTCTGCCGCGGGTCGTCGACGCCCGCGGGCAGCCGCACGCCCTCCCCCGGCCGGGTCTCGCCGAGGTCCCACATCGGCCGGTGCAGCACCGCGAACGAGCGCGTGCCGTCCGGCGCCGCGACGATCTCGGGGAAGAACACCGTGTCCTTGTTGTGGAAGAGCCCGAGGTCGATGTCGAGGTCGTCGTCGTAGGCGAAGGTCACCGGGCCGAGGCGCCGCCACTCGCGCAGGTCCTCCGAGACGGCGAGCGCCGTCCGCGGCCCGAGCGGCCCGTACGCGACGTAGGTCATCACGTGCAGGCCCAGCGCCTCGATGAAGGTGACCCGCGGATCCTCGACGCCGGAGTGCGTCGCCCCGCGCTCGAAGGCGCGGTCGGGCGCCAGTACGACGCCCTGGCGCTCGACGCCGACGGGCACGCCGTCCTCGACGAGCACGCGGGCCAGGCCGATCCGCGAGACATTGCCGGCGGCGACCATCCGGGGCAGGAGGTACAGCTCGCCGTCGGGTCCGTGTCCGCTGCCGGGGTTGAGCACCCCCTCGGCCTCGAGCGGCTCGCCGGGGAGCGGCTCCATCACGACGCCGACGCGCTCGAGGCGGTACGGGACGGCGGTGCGGGTGGTGGCGGTGGTGGTGCCGGGGGTGGGAGTCATGGTCATCCTTTCACTCCGGATCCGAGATCCGTCGAGACGAAGTAGCGCTGGAACACGATGAAGAGCACGACGACGGGGGCGGCCAGCACGACGGCGCCCGCGAGGATCGCGCCGAACGGGTTGTCGGTCGACGACGCGACGTTGGAGATGTAGTTGGCGAGGGACACGGCGAGCGGCTGCAGCGACGCGTCCTTCGTGATCAGGAACGGCCAGAGGAACTCGTTCCAGGGGCCGATGAAGGTGAGCAGCACGGCCGTGACGAGCGCGGGGCGCACCAGCGGCAGCGCGATGTTCCACAGCAGCTTGATCTCGCCGGCCCCGTCGATCCGCGCGGCCTCGAACAGCTCCTTGGGCAGCTGCAGGAAGTACTGCCGGAAGATGATCACCGCCGTCGAGTTGATCGCGAACGGCAGGATCATGCCCAGGTGGCTGTCCGCGAGTCCGTAGTCGCGGGCGATCAGCACGTAGAGCGGGATCTGCAGCAGCTGGAACGGGATGACCTGCACCAGCAGCGCGAGTGCGAACACGGCGTTCCGGCCGCGCCACTCGAGCATCGCGAGTGCGTAGCCCGCCAGCACCCCGAAGACGATCGTGCAGAGCAGCACGCCGCCGGTGAAGATCCCCGAGTTGATCAACCCGGTGAGCAGGTTGATCCGCTCATTGACGTTCACGTAGTTGTCGAGGGTGAGGTTGCCCGCCTCGGGGATCGCCCCGGCCAGGGTGGGGTCGGGGTCGGTCTGCAGCGAGCCGATCACCATGTAGTAGAAGGGGAACAGGAAGACGATCGCGCCGAGCGCGAGCACCACGCCGCGCAGGATCACGGCCGATCGGCTCGAGGCCGGGCGCTTCCGCCGGGTCGGCGGGGCGGCGGCGGCGGGGACCGCGGAGGTCGCGCCTCCGGCACTGGCGAGCGTGCTCATGAGTTCCTCTCCCCGGCGAAGCGGTTCTGCAGGTAGGCGATGACGAGCACGAGCAGCACCAGCACGACGCCGATGGCCGAGGCCACGTCGGGCTGCCCCTGCTGGATGCCCAGCTGGTACATCAGCAGCACGGGTGAGGCGGAGGCGCCGTTGGGCCCGCCGCCACCGGTGAGCAGGTAGGGCTCGGTGAAGAGGTTCGCGCCGGTCACGGTGGAGACGAGCAGCACCAGCAGGGTCGCCGGCCGCACGCTCGGCACGGTCACCGACCAGAACTGCCGGATGCGGCCCGCGCCGTCGGTCGACGCCGACTCGTAGAGCTCCTTCGGCACGTTCTGCAGCGCCGCCAGGTACAGCAGGATGTAGAAGCCGAGCTGCTTCCAGGTGACGTAGAGCGCGATGATCGGCATCGCCAGCTTGTCGTTGATCAGCCAGGACGGGTCCGGCGCGAGCGGCCCGAGCAGGCTGTTCACGAGTCCGTTCCCGTTGAAGAGGAACAGCCAGACGCCGACGACCGCGACACTCGCGGTGACGTAGGGCACGTAGAAGCTGACCCGGAGGAACGTGCGCAGGTGCACGACCTTGTCCAGCGCCGAGGCGAGCAGCAGCGAGAGCACCACCGTCAGCGGCACGTTGATCACCAGGAAGATCCCGATGTTGCCGAAGGAGCGGATGACCTGCGGGCTCGAGAACGCGGTGACGAAGTTGTCGAAGCCGACGAACGGGCGCTCGACCTGCACGCCGGGGGCCGCGAAGAAGAAGTCGTGGAAGGCGATGTAGACGGAGTAGCCGACCGGGAACGCGAAGACCGCGAGCACGAACAGCAGGTAGGGGCTGCCGAGCAGCAGCCCGAACGGCTGCGGACCGAGGACGCGGCGGAGCAGGCTCCGCTTGTCCTGCGGCCGCGGGGCTCCGGCGCCCTGCGACGCCGGAGCCTTCGGGGCGAGAGTCGTCATCTCACTGCCGTCCGGCGTCTCACTGCTGGCCGGCGAGCCCGGTGACGGTCTCCGCCGCCCCGTCGAGCGCCGACTGCACGTCGCCGTCGCCGAAGATCACGGTCTTGCCCCAGGCGTCGCGGATCGCCTGCAGCATCTGCACGGTGTTCGGGCCGGAGGGCACCTCGATGGTGCGGCTCGCCTGGTCGCCGAAGCGCTGGTAGGCGGGGTTGGCCTCGAAGTAGTCGGCGTAGGTGGTCTGCAGGTCGGTGCGCAGCGGCATCTGGCCGGTGGTCTCCAGCAGCGAGCGATCCTGCTCCTCGCTGGTGGCGAACTTCAGGACGTCCCAGGCGGTGCCCTTGTTCTCGCAGGCGGAGTAGAGGCCGACGTTCTTCGCGTCGCTGAAGGTCCAGGTGTCCTCGGCGGGCGTGCCGTCGGGGGTGGGCACGGAGACGGAGCCCCAGTTCAGGTCGTCGTAGACCGAGACCGCCCACGGGCCGACGATCGACATCGCGGCCTGGCCGTCGGCGAACGCGTCGCCCTGGTACTGCTCGCGGCCGGCGAGGCCCTGGTCGTAGAGGCTCTTCCAGAAGTCGGCGACCTGGTAGCCGGCGTCGTCGGCGAAGGTGGCCTTCCCGTCCTCGACCAGCCCCGTCCCTCCGGTCGCCGCGGCGTAGAGCGGCATGAAGTCGAACTGGGTCTGGAAGAACTCGCTGGTCGGCGCGGGCTGGATCGCGGCGGGCGCGGCTCCGGACTCGACGAGGGTCTTCGCGGTGGCGGTGAACTCGTCGTAGGTGGCGAGCGACGGGTTCTCCGGATCGAGACCGGCCGCGGTGAAGATGTCCTTGTTGTAGAAGATGACGACCGGGTTGCTCTTCCACGGCATCTGGAAGTACTCGCCGTCGGCGTTCTGGTACTGCTCGGCGAGGTCGCCGCTGCGGGTCTCGATGTAGTCGACGCCGTCCTCGAACTCGGACAGGTTCACGAGTCCGCCCTGGCGCTCGAACTGGCCGACCGCGCTGGGCGCCGTGTTGAAGACGAGGCAGGGCGCGTTGCCGGCGGTGATCGCGGCGCCGATGACCTCCTCGCTGCTCTTGCCGGCCGGGATCTCCTGGCCGGTGATCTGCTCGTCGGGGTGGTCGGCGTTCCAGGCGTCGACCATGGACGTGCCCCACTGCACCTCCTGCTCGTTGTTCGAGTACCAGATGGTGATCGGGCCGGTCGCGGTCAGGTCGGTGGAGGCGCCCCCTCCCCCGCCGCTGCAGGCGGTCAGTCCGAGGGTCGCGAGCGAGGCGATGCCCACTCCGGTCAGCCAGCGTCTCTTCATCGAGGCCATGGTGTTCTCCTTGTTCTGCGCGTGCGCGGCGGTGCGCACGCGCGTCAGTGGATCGGGTTCAGGGGGTCGGGGTGCCGGTGGGTCGGGACCGCGGTGGCGCGGTCGAGTGGCGGACCACGAGTCCTGCGGGCTCGAGGTCGACGTCGGGGGCGGTGCCGTTCTCGATCAGGTCGAGGAGGGTCCGCGCGGCCGCCTCGCCCCAGCGCGCGGGCCGCGTGCGGGCCGAGGTCAGCGAGGGGTAGACGTGCGCGGCGATCTCGGAGTCGTCGAAGCCGGTGATCGAGAGGTCGTCCGGCAGGCGCAGCCCGCGGGTGTGCGCGACGCCGAGGCCGGCGATGGCCATCGGGTCGTTGGCGAAGACGATCGCAGTGGGCGGCACGGCGGAGTCGAGCAGGGTCTCGGTGGCGCTCGCGCCCTGGCCGGCGCTGAAGTCGGTGACGACGACGGGGCCCGGCTCGAGGCCGGCGTCGGCGCAGGCGCGCTCGAACGCCTCGCGGCGGCGGAGGGAGTGCAGCAGGTGACCGGAGCCGGCGACGTGCGCGATGCGGCGGTGGCCGAGCTCGGCGAGGTGCTGCACGGCGCCGGTGATGCCGGCGGTGTCGTCCATCACCACCGCGGGCGAGCTCGAGCCGTCGAGGCGGCCGAGCGTGACCGCGGGCAGGCCGAGCTCGGCCAGCAGCGCCGGGCGGGCGTCGGCCTCGCGCAGGTCGCTGAGGAAGACGCCGTCCACGCGGCGGTCGGCCGCGAGGGTGCGGTAGACCGCCTCCTCCGAGGCGCCCGGGTCGACGACGCTGAGCACCAGCACCCGGCCGTGCTCGGCGAGCACCCGCTCGACCCCCGAGATGAAGGCCGGGAAGAACGGGTCGGCGGCGATGACCTCGGGGTCGCGGGCGACCACGAGCCCGACGGCGAAGGAGACGCTGGTCGACAGCGAGCGGGCGGTGAGGCTGGGCCGGTAGCCGAGGTCGGCGGCGACGCGGAGGATCCGCTCGCGCGACTCCGGCGAGACGCCCGGCCGGTCGTTCAGCGCGAAGGAGACGAGCGCCTTGCTGACGCCGGCCGCGCGGGCGACGTCGAGGATCGTCGGTCGTGCCGCCATGGCCGTGCCTCCTGCTCGTCGTCGAGTCCGCGTCTGAACCGGTTTACTTAACCGGTTCAGGCACCGTAGCAGGCGCGTGCAGGCGGAGGGAAGCACCGGCGAGGCGCTGACCCCCGGATCGAGACCTGCGCCCGCCCGAACATGCTGGTCGAGTAGCCCCGAAGGGGCGGATCGAGACCGAACATCGCCAGCAGGGCGGGTCTGCAGACTCGCGTTCTGACGGCGATGGATCTCGAGACGCCCACTCCGCGGGCTGCTCGATCAGCATGGGGGCCCGCTGCGCGGGCACCTCGATCGGCATGCTTTCGCCAGCGGACCCGCGATGGGGCTCGCGCCGCGAGCAGGCCCCCGCCCGCGTCCACTCACGAGCGCCGACCTACGCGAGTGGACGCCTACTGGGCCCTGCGCTCCAGCAGGACCCCGTTCCGGGTCCACTCGCCGTACATGCTGGTCGAGTAGCCCCCGCAGGGGCGTACATGCTGGTCGAGTAGCCCCGCAGGGGCGTATCGAGACCCGACGTCGCCGGCAGGGCGGGACTGCGGACTCGCCTTCGGGCGGTGGTGGATCTCGATACGCCCGCTGCGCGGGCTACTCGATCGGCATGGGCCCGTCCCCGCGGGCAAGGCGTGGAGGCCCGCTGCGCGGGCTACCCATCAGCCGGGAGGCTCGCTCCGCGGGCTGCTCGATCGGCATGCAGACGGCCCGAGCCGTCGGCACGTCGAAACCCGACAGTTGCCGGAGAAGGTCTATGCATACGCATGCAGGGTGTGAGACAGTCGGTTGTCGCGACAGGCAACCCGAAACTGCCGTCGTGACGAAGACCTGAGTGGCACGGGCATCCCGAGCGGCGCACCTCGCGTGCGGCGCTGCCCCGCCGCTCTCACGCCCGCCGCCGGCCCGCCTCCTTCCGGAGCGCCCTGGCCGGCGCACCTCACCCCCAAGGACACCCTGATGAACGACACCCGCCTGCGCTCCACCCTGCCAACTCTGCCCACCTCGCCCGCCCTGCCCCGCCGCAGCGTCCTCTCCGGCGCCGCCTGGTCGGTCCCGGTGATCGCCGTCGCGATCGCCACGCCGGCCGCCGCCGCCTCGACCGCCCCCGAGGCCGACAAGGGCCCGATCACCGGCACCATCGCCTTCACGCCGGTCCAGTACCGCGGCACCCGCGCCGGCGACCGGGTCGAGTTCCCGGTGCTGACCGGTGTCGTCACCATCTCCCGCGGCCCGCTGCCGGCCAAGGTCTTCCTCAACTTCTCCGAGGTGAGCGAGGGACGCGTCGACCTGCGCCGCGACGCCGGCCGCTACGTCGCGGTCGACCCGGCGACCGGCCGCTTCGAGGTCCGCGGCGTCTACAACGCGATCGTCGGCGGCGACAACCCGTTCGGCTTCGTCTACGCGGGCGTCGAGGCGGAGGACGCCGACGGCGCCCTCTTCGGCTACACCGTCGCCGAGCTGATCGGCTGACCCGCCGACGGTCCCGCGAGGTCGGCGCGCGTCACCGGGCCAGGGCGGCCAGCTCCGCCCGGTTGTGCGCGCCGGCCTTGCGCAGCAGGTTCGACACGTGGAACTTCGCGGTGTTGCCGCTGATCCCGAGGTCGTCCGCGATCCGCTGGTTCGAGGCGCCGAGTGTGATCAGGTTCAGCACCTCGCGCTCGCGGGCGCTCAGCTCGGCGACGTCGAGCCCGTCCGGTTGAGCCGGCGGGTCGAGCGGCAGGCGGATCGACAGGGTCGAGCCCCAGCCCGCCGTCGACGCGATCGACAGCTCGCCGTCGAGGCCGCGCACGCGCTCCGCGATCGGGCGCAGCGCCTCGTCGCGGGTGGTCAGCTCGCCGCGGCCGTCGTCGCGGATCTCGACCAGCAGGTTCAGCCCGTCGCAGTCCCACTGGATCCGCACCCGCCGCGTCTGCTCCGACTCCACGAAGGCCAGCACCGCGCTCCGCACGATCGCGCGCGCCGCGTGCGCGACCTCGCCGGGCAGCGCGCGTCCCGTCGCCGGCGGCTCGACGAACTGCACGTCGAGATCGCCGAACCGCACCAGCGGGCTCAGGTCGCGCCGCAGCCGGGCGAACGCTCCGACCACCGGCTCGAGCATCGCGCTGCGCTGCTCGTCGGAGGCGGTGCGCAGCTCGACCAGCGCGTTCGCGGCGATGTCGATCGCGACGGTGCGGGCCGCCCGGTCGTCCAGGCGCTCGGCGCGCAGGGCGGCGAGCACCGACTCCAGCGCCACCGCGTGCCGGTCGGCCTGCTCGGCGACGGTGCGCGCGTGCTGCTGCAGCAGCGAGCGGGAGGCGGGGGTCTCGGCGGCGGTCTCGGCGGGCTCCATCCCTCGAACCTACCCGGCCTACCCGCACACGGCGCCACCCACCCGATCGGGTAGGCGGAACCGTCTCATCGGGTGGTGGGAGCCGGTGTCCCCCACGCGCAGGCTGGCCACATGCCCGCATCCACCGACGTCACCACCGACCCCGCCCAGGCCCTCGCCGCGATCGTCGCCGAGGTCTCGAAGGCGACCGCCGCGCTCACGACCGACCGCCTCGAGCCCGTCGCCGAGCTGCTCGCGGACGCCGAGCGCGTCTTCGTGCACGGCGCCGGCCGCTCCGGCCTCGCGCTGCGGATGACCGCCATGCGGCTGATGCACCTCGGTCTCGTCGTGCACGTGGTCGGCGACGTCACCACCCCCGCGATCCGCGAGGGCGACGTGCTGCTCACCGCGAGCGGCTCCGGCACCACCGGCGGCATCGTGCGCGCCGCGCAGTCCGCCGTCGACGCCGGCGCGCGGGTCGCCGCGATCACCACCGCCGCCGGATCCCCGCTGGCCGAGCTGGCCTCCGCCGTCGTGATCGTGCCGGCCGCCGACAAGCTCGACCGCTCGGGCGCGGCCTCGGCGCAGTACTCCGGCGGGCTCTTCGAGCAGGTCGTCGTGCTCACCGGCGACGCCCTGTTCCACGCGCTCTGGAAGCGCGGCGGCGCGAGCGCCGACGAGCTCTGGCCGCGCCACGCGAACCTCGAATGACGACCGACCCCACTCTCCTCCATACCCCCACCTCGACAGGAAGAAGCACCCCGTGAAGCTCCAGTTCGCCATGGACACCCTCAGCACCGACGCCGCCCTCGAGCTCGCCGCCGCGGCCGCCCCGCACGTCGACATCCTCGAGCTCGGCACCCCGCTGATCAAGAGCGCCGGCCTCTCGGCCATCACCGCCGTCAAGGAGGCGCACCCCGACAAGACGGTCTTCGCCGACCTCAAGACGATGGACGCCGGCGAGCTCGAGGCCGACATGGCCTTCAAGGCCGGCGCCGACCTGGTGACCGTCCTCGGCGTCGCCGGCGACAGCACCATCGCCGGCGCGATCGCCGCCGGCAAGAAGCACGGCAAGGGCGTCGTCGTCGACCTGATCGGCGTCCCCGACAAGGCCGCCCGCGCCCGCGAGGTCGTCGCGCTCGGCGCCGAGTTCGTCGAGATGCACGCCGGCCTCGACGAGCAGGCCGAGGAGGGCTTCACCTTCGAGACGCTGCTGCGCGACGGCGAGGCCTCGGGCGTCCCGTTCTCGGTCGCGGGCGGCGTGAGCACCGCCACCATCGAGTCGGTGCAGCGCTCGGGCGCCGTGGTCGCCGTCGCGGGCGGCGCGATCTACGGGGCGCCCGACGTGGGTGCGGCGGCTGCCGCGCTGCGCGCTGCCATCGCCTGATCGCCGCCATCGCCTGATCCCTCGGGGCGGCGTCGCGCGATTGCGCGCCGCCGCCCTCCTGCAGCTCAGCCCCTCAGACTCGCGCTAGGGAAGTCGCGGTGGCGCGATCAGTTCGAGGAAGCCGCCGAGCGCACCCTCGAGGTAGACGATGCGCGTACCCGCTCGGGCGCCGCTGGTCATCCGGTGGGGCGGACCGACCGGCCGCCAACCGTGCGCAGCACCCAGGCCCAGCACCCGGTCGAGGTCCGAGACCGTCAGCGCGATGTGCACCGTGCCGATGTCCGCGGGTGAGCCGGCTGCTCGAGCCGACCGAGGGGGGTCGTACTGCAGCAGCTCGACTCGGTGGTCTCCGAGTGTCACCACCGCTCCCCGGATCGTCGTTCCGTCGACACCCGTGGTCGCGACCGTGGTGTCCGCATCGAGCGTGAAGGTGCGGTCGAGTGTGAAGCCGAGACCGGAGCTCGATGAGCGAGAGGACATAGGCTCGCACGCATGGCAGCCGGCGCAGTGATGTACAACTTCGCGATACAGCTGGCCGATGTGGACCGCGGCGTCTACGAGGACATCACGCTGCGGGCCGCTCGGCACCCTTCCGAGACCGACGTGTTCATGATGACGCGCGTGCTCGCCTACTGCCTCGAATACGTGGAGGGGATCACCTTCAGCGAGGGGATCTCGTCGACGGCGACCGAGCCGGCGGTGCTGGTCCGTGATCTCACCGGCAGGTTGACCACGTGGATCGAGGTGGGCGCGCCGGATGCCGAGCGACTGCACTTCGGGAGCAGGCTGGCCGACCGCACGACGGTCTACACGCATCGCGACCCGGAGAAGGTGATCGCGGCGTGGTCCGGCAAGCGAGTCCACCAGCTCGAGCAGATCACCGTGCAGAGCTTCGACCACGGGTTCCTGGATGCCGCGGTCGCGGTACTCGAGCGCCGCAACTCGCTGACCGTGTCGGTCGTCGAGGGGCAGCTGTATCTCGAGTTCAACGGCGTGACGTCGAGCAGCGACATCCACGTGCATCAGCCGGGCTGAGCGTCGGCACCCTCGACGCGAACGGAAGGACCGAGTCGCGTCCTGTTGCACGTCGACGTCCGTCGACGACTGCATTCCAGGCGGAGGCACGGCCGTCACGACGGGCCGGGTGCAGTGCTCGTCGGTCTGCTGCTCGCGTACTAGGCGGTGCTGGAGGCGTTGATCGCGCCGACGTGCTCCTTGGAATCGTGGTACCGGGACCTGGTGCCGGCCAGGCCGGCTCGGGAGCCGGAGGAGAGCACGACGGTGAGGCCGCGACCCGTACTGCTGAAGTGTCCGACGTCGTGATCACGGCACCGGGAGCGGCCGTGGTCGCGGGGGTGACGAGGGAAGTCGATGTACAGCACCGCGGGTCGGCGGTCAGCAGAATCATGTCTTCGAACGAGGCAGAGAGCATCCAGTTCCCGGTGCAGCGGACTCACTGGGGCACCGGGGCTCTCAGCGACGCCGAGCCGGGCGGTCTTCTTGAACGTCTCAGTGCGCAGTGCGCGGTCGCCGCCGCCGCCGGTCGAGCCACCGTCGCCTGATTCCCGCGGCGCTGCGCGCCCTTCCTCAGGAACATCGCCCTCCTCCAGCGCCACCCCTCCGACTTGACCCCTCCCGCCCCCGCCCTCCATACTCGTCAAAACGAACTTTGAGTTCACCTAGTGAACTCCGCATCCCTCAACGACGAGCGGAAGGAACACCCCATGGGGTTGGCTGTCTGGGCCCTCATCGCGTACATCGCGGTCATCGTGATCTGGAGCGTCGCGCTCAAGCGCGGCATCGGCGAGGCCATGGTGGTCGGCTTCCTGGTCGTCTGCGCCTTCGGCGGCGGCGACTTCCTCCGCCTGGTCCTGGTCGGCATGCAGGCCGCCTTCGACCAGGAGATCGTGTTCGCCGCGCTGGCCTTCACCTTCATCGGCTTCCTGCTCGCCTCCACCGGCGTCATCGACCGGCAGGTCGACCTGCTGAACTCGCTGCTCGGCCGCCTCCGCGGCGGCGCGGGCTACGTCGCCACCGTCGGCTCGGCGCTGTTCGGCGCGGTCGCGCACTCCGGATCCGCGAACGCGGCGACCATGGGCTCGGTCGCGATCCCGTGGATGAAGCGCTCGAACTGGCCGCCGCACGTGGCCGCGACGCTGATCGCCGGGAACGCGGGCAACGGCACCGTCATCCCGCCGAGCGCCTCGTTCTTCATCCTGATCGGCACCGCCACCGTCGCGCCGTACATCTCGATCGACCAGCTGCTGCTCGCGATGTTCGCCGCCGCCGCCTGGTGCATCCTCTGGCGCCTGATCGTCGTCTTCTACTTCGTCCGCAAGTACAAGATCGGCCGCGTCGCCGCCGCCGACATCCTGCCGTTCGCCAAGTCGTTCCGCCGCGGCTGGACCTCGCTGCTCGTCTTCCTCGGCATCATCATCCCCGTCGTCGTCACCCTCGGCCCCACCGGCGAGGCGCTGACCGGCGTGCTCGGCGCGGACGTGATGGACGCGATCAGCATCATCGTCTGGATCCCCGTGCTGCTCGGCCTCTTCGCCGCCGCGCTGGGCTGGCGCGGCCTGCCGAAGTCGGGCCGGGAGTGGTACGCCTTCGTCGCGAAGACCGCGCCCCGCTACCGCGACATCGGCGCCACGCTGGTCTTCGCCTTCGCCGGCGGCGCGGTGCTCACCGAGCTCGGGCTCGCGGAGCAGCTCTCCACCGTGCTGAACGGGCTGAACGCCTCGCCCGTCGTGATGTCGGTGATCGTCGCCGTGATGGTCGTCCTGGTCGCCGGGCCGCTGAGCTCGACCGCGACCATCGCGACGATCGGCGGCATCGGCTTCAGCGTCCTCGTCGCCTCGGGCGTCGACCCGGTGCTCGCGGCGTGCGTCGTCCTCGTCGCCGCCTCCACCGAGGGCGCCTCCCCGCCCGGTGCCGCCGCGATCTACATCGCGACCGGCATCGCGCAGGTGAACCCGGTGAAGACGTTCGTCCCGCTGATCGTGCTCTACGTCCTCCCGATCCTGCTCATCGCCGCCCTCATCGGGCCGGGCTGGCTGCCGGTGCCGCACTGATGCGCGCCCGCCCCCGCCCCCGCCCCGCCGCCGTTTTCCCGCCCTCGTCCTGGAGACACTGATGTCCGAAGAAACCGCCCCCCGCGACTCCCCGCACGGCCCCGGCCGTCAGCGCGTCATCTCCGTGATGACCACCGTCTTCGTGGTCCTCCTCGTCACGATGCTCGTGCTCGGCACGATCCTCGTCCTGCTGCAGATCGCCGGTCTGGTCGTCGTGAACGGCACCCTCATCGCCGGCGCCTCCGCCGCGCTCAGCCCGTGGACGTTCGGCGTCGCCGGTGTGCTCGGCATCTGGACGCTCCTCCTCTCCTACGCCCACGGCTGGAAGCCCGCCGACTAGGCGGCGCTCCCTCGACACGGAACGAGAACGACATGACCGACAGATCCCTCCTCGAGCGCTTCGCCGCCCTCCCCGTCGCCAACGTCGGCGACTCCATGGACCGCCTCGGCGTCGTCGACGCCGCGATCCGCCCCGTCTGGCGCGGCGCCCGACTGGCCGGCCCCGCCTTCACGGTGGAGGTCGCCGGCGGCGACAACGCGGGCATCCACGAGGCGATCGGCCGGCTCAGCCCCGGCGACGTCCTCGTCGTCAACGGCCACGGCGTGCAGGACCGCGCGCTCGTCGGCGAGCTGATCGGCGAGCGGCTGCGCAAGGTCGGCTGCATCGGCATCGTGATCGACGGGGCGCTGCGCGACGTCGACGACCTCGAGGAGATGGGCTTCCCGGCGTTCGCCCGCGCGGTCAGCCCGGCCGGCCCCTACAAGAACGGACCGTTCCGGCTCGGCGTGCCCGTCGCGATCGGCTCGGTCGTGGTCTCCCCCGGCGACCTCGTGCTCGGCGACTCCGACGGCCTGGCGGTCGTCCCGCGCGGCGAGGCCGAGGCCGTGCTGGAGCGGGCGGAGGCCAAGCACGCCACGGAGACCGCGACTCGGAAGAGCATCCTGGCGGGGCCGTGACCGGGGACGGGACCGCCGCCGGGGACGCCGGGGTAGCGGACGTCAGCGCCGCGGCCCGGGACAATGGTGGCCATGGCCCAGACTCCCGCGGACGCGTCCGCCTCGACCGTGCGCAGCGTCGACCGCGCGCTCGACCTGCTCGAGCTCCTCGAGCGCAGCGACTCCCCGTTGCGGCTGGTCGAGCTGAGCCGCGGCTCCGGGCTGCAGAACGCGACCGTGCTGCGGATCCTCGGCTCGCTGCAGCACCGCGGCCTCGTCGCCACCGAGAACGGGCTCTACCGGCTGGGGCCGGCGGCGCTCGGGATGGGGCACAGCTACCTCGCGACCGACCCGCTGATCGCCCGGGCCCGGCCGGTGCTGCAGCAGCTGGCGGGCAGCACGGGCCTGACCGCCTCGCTCTACGCGCGGATCGGCGACTCGCGGATCCTCACCGTCCGCGTCGACGGGCAGGACCCGCTGCGCTACCAGCTCCCGCTCGGCCGCCGGCTGCCGCTGCACGTCGGCGCCGGGAAGAACATCCTGGCCGCCCTGCCGGAGGACGAGCGCGACCGGATCCTCGAGGGGCTCGGCGACACCGACACCGCGGCCGGCGAGCGGGTCACGGCCCGCGAGCTGCGCGAGCAGCTCGCGCAGGTCCGCCGCGACGGCTTCCATATCTCCATCAACGAACGCGAGACCGGCGTCGCCGCCGTGAGCGTGCCCCTCGGGGGCGCTGCCGGTGACGTGATCGCCGCGATCTCGGCCTCGGGCCCCCTCGAGACCACCCCCCGCGCCCACCTCGAGGCGCAGGTGCCAGAACTGCGCCGAGCGGCGAACGCCCTCCAGCGCTGATCAGCCGGAGCGCACGAGCGTCCGGCGAAGGAAGGACGCGCGATGCGCATCGGATTCATCGGACTCGGCGAGGCCGGAGCCCTCTACGCGGCGGCGGCCGCCGCCCACGGCGACACGGTCTCGGGCTACGACCCGGCCGCTCCCGGCACTCCCGAGGGGGTGGAGCGGACGGCTGACCTGGCGGGCGCCGTCTCCTCCGCCGACCTCGTCGTCGTGCTGACGGCGGCGTCGCTGAGCGAGCGGATCGCGGCCGACGCCGCCCCGCACCTGCGCGCGGGCGCCGTCTACGCCGACTTCACCACCGCCTCCCCCGCCACGATGGAGGCGGTCGAGCGGGTGATCGACGCCGCGGGCGGCCGATTCGCCGACGTCGCGATCCTCGGCCCCGTGCCCGCCAAGGGCGCGCGGACCGAGACCATCGTCAGCGGCGCCGCGGCGGCGGACGTCGAGGCCTGGCTGTCGTCGCTCGGCGCCGAGGTCGAGCGGATCGACGGCCCGGCCGGCGTCGCGACCTCGCGCAAGCTGCTCCGGAGCGTGCTGATGAAGAGCCTCGCCGCGGTCGTCGTGGAGGCCGTCACCGCCGGCCGCGCCGCCGGCTGCGAGCCGTGGATCCGCGAGCAGATCGCCGCCCAGCTCTCGGGCGACGTCGAGGCCAAGATCGACCGCTACGAGACCGGCAGCCGCAAGCACGCCGTCCGCCGCAGCCACGAGATGACCTCCGTCGTCGAGTACCTCACCGCCCTCGAGGTCCCGTCCGAGATGTCCGCGGCCTCGGAGCGCGTCCTGCAGCGCCTCGCGGACGAGGAGGCGGGCGGCGCATCGCGGGCGTGAGCAGCGAGCGCTCCCTGCTGGTCGAGCAGCCCCGCAGGGGCGTATCGAGACCCATCCTCAGACGTCGGTGGATCTCGATACGCCCGCTCCGCGGGCTACTCGATCACCATGCATCTCCCGGACGGAAAGGGCGCAGCGGCGACCGCCCTCCATGTTGGTCGAGTAGCCCCGCAGGGGCGTATCGAGACCCGCCGTCGTCATGCGTTCGGGTCTGCAGACCCATCTTCAGACGTCGGTAGATCTCGATACGCCCGCTCCGCGGGCTACTCGATCAGCATGAATTCACCAGCGCGAACAAGGTGATCTGTCCGAGGAGACCCAGCTCGGGTTGTCTTCGAGGGCTCCGACGCGCCGCGCCCACCGCTCCCCGGTCCTAGCCCCGCTCGGCTCCGGGCTCAGCGCCCGCCCAGCTCGCGAGGTAGGGCAGGCGCCGCTCGAGCGCGAAGACGCGGGCGACCTCGGCGGCGTCGGCGCGGCGGCGGGCGGACTCCTCGTCGGTGCCCGACCAGGCGTAGGGGTAGGGGAACGGGTCGGTGAGGTGCGCCATCAGGTGCAGCACCATCTCGTCGTCGTCCTCGGCGGTGACGTCGGGGCTCGCGGTGCCGCGCTCGTTCCACTCGGCGCTCCAGCGGCCGGCGAAGTCTCGGCGGGCCGACCAGCGCGGGTCGCCGTCGTAGGCGAGGCGGTCCTCCCGCACGACGGACCAGTGCCGGTCCCGCGACGGCAGCAGCTCGCGCGCCGCCTCGACGACGGAGACGGGCGTCCAGCCGGCGGGGAAGAAGGTGCGCAGCGCGGTCGCCAGGACGAGCGGAGTCGGGAGCGTCGACGCGTCCGCGCGGCCGGCGCTCACCAGCGCGCACACCGCGAGGGTCTCCGGGTGCGGCCCTCCGGAGGCGCGGCCGAGCTCGGCCAGGTGGATCGCGAGGGAGCGGTGGAACGCGGCCGAGGCCTCCGCGTCGGCGAACGGCGGGGCGGGGATGCGGCGGTCGAGCCGGATCCGGGGGATGTGGCGCACGACGGGTCCTCTGGTCGGTCGGGTCTCAGGTCACGGCTGCCGAACGGCGCGCGGCCGCAGGCCGTCGAGAAGCACGTCGAGCAGCACCGCCCGGTCGGCGGGAGAGCCGAGGCGGACGGCGTGCTCGATGCCGCAGACGAGGTGCTCGAGGTGGTCGATCGTGAGGTCCGGGCGGACGGCGCCGGCGGTGCGCGCCGCCGCGAGCACGGCCGCGAAGGACTCGAAGATCTCGCGCTTGGCCGCGCGGACGGACTCGGCCTCGTCCTCCGGCGAGAGCAGCACCGCCTGGAGTCCACCGTCGGACAGCTGGAGGTCGAGCGCCTCGCGCAGGTACACGGCGAGGGCGGCGCCGGGGTCGGGCAGGGCGGCGGCACGACGCGAGACGGCGAGCATCGCGTCGAGAGTGTCGGCGGAGAGGGCCTCGACGAGGGCGTGGACGGTCGGGAAGTGCCGGTAGACGGTGGCGACGCCGACCCCGGCCTCGCGAGCGACCTCGTTCAGCCGCAACGTGCCCCGGTCGTGGGTGCGCGCGACCTCGAGGATGCGCGCGCGGCTCCGCGCGGCGTCGGATCGGAGGACTGCCATGCGCCCCATCCTACGCAAGCGGATGAGTCATCCGTTTCGTGCTAGCGTCCGATGCGGATACATCATCCACTTCGAGAGACGAGGACCGCATGACGAGCGAGCACCCGAGTTGGGACACCGACCGACTCCCCGACCAGACCGGGCGCACCGTCGTCGTGACCGGTGCGACCGCGGGCATCGGCTACTTCGCCGCCGAGCAGCTGGCCGGCGCCGGCGCGGACGTCGCCCTGGCGTCGCGCTCGGCGGGCAAGCTCCGGCGGGCGGCGGACACCCTCCGCGACGTGGTCTCGCGAGCCCGGGTCCGGACCGTCGTGCTCGAGCTCGGCTCGTCCGCCTCCGTCGACCGGGCCGCCGCGGAGCTCGCCGCGCTGCCCCGCCTCGACGGGATACTGCTCAACGGCGGCGCGATGAGCATGGACCCGCGCGCGGTCACCGAGGACGGGCTGCCGCTGCTGCTCGGCACGCACGTCGCCGCCAGTGCGCGACTGGTCGCGCGGCTGCTGCCCGCACTCGCGGCCACCGCGGCCGAGCACGGCGGCCGGAGCCGGATCGTGCACACGTCGACGGGGTTCGTGCAGCAGTTCCCGATGCGGGTGGACGATCTGCGCCGGGTCCCGCGGGTGGGCATCAGCGCCTACACGAAGGCCAAGACGGCGACCGAGATCTGGGCTTTCGAGCTCGACCGCCGGCTGCGCGCCGCGGGCGTCCCGGTCGCGTCGATCGTCACGCGGCCCGGAGTGGGCGTCGACGCGAAGACCCCGGAGCGCGCGGGGATCCGCGACGCGACGACCCCTCACCAGCGCAATCCGTACACGCCGTGGGCGCAGGGCAAGGACACCGCCGCCTGGTCGGCCGTGCGGGCGCTCACCGATCCGCAGCTGCAGGGCGGGGAGTACGTCTCCCCGCGAGGACGCCTGCGGGGAGCGCCCGTGCTCGTCGCGCCGCCGGCCCGGACCGCCGCTCCCCCGGCGGACGCGGCCGACCGGCTCTGGCGCCAGGTCGAGGAGCTCGCGGGGGTCGGCGTCGACCTCTGAGGCCTGACCCGCGGTCAGCCCTCGAGCCAGTCGAGGGCTGCCGTGAGCAGCCGCACGTGCCCGGGCGAGGAGTACGACGCGGCGTCGTGGCCGAGCGCGTCGTAGACGGTGCGGCCGCCGCCCTCGCGCTCGAGCGCCCAGGCGATCGGGTGCCGCTCGCCGTCGTGCTCGTGCGTCGCGAGGATCCGGGCGGCGTCCGCGACCTCGAGCCAGGAGTAGCGCTCGTCCTGCACATCGAAGTCGTCGAGGCCCGCGGTGATCGGATGCGCGCCCGCGGCGATCGCGATGCGGGCGGGTCCGTAGTCCGGGTGCATGGTCGTGCCGCGGACCCACCGTCCGCCGAGGAGCGTCGCCCAGTCCGGGGAGTCCCCGAAGCTCGTGGAGCTGACGTGGATCCCGAGCACCGGGACCGCCGACCGGTCGAGCAGGGCGAGCGCCGCCGCCCCCTCGGCGAGCGGGCTCGCGCCGCCGTCGCGCGGCTGACCGACGTCGACGACGAGCAGGTCCGGGAGCGGTGCGCGGCCGGAGCCGAGATCGGCGAGCGCCTGGTCGACGTCGCCGCGGATCTCGACCTCGTGCCCACGCGCCGAGAGCAGCGCGGCCAGGGCGGCCGCGGTCTCTCCGAAGGGATGCCAAGGATCGGCGTAGCGGCCGTCGCCGCGGAGGAGCAGGGCGGTCACGGGAGCTCCGTTCTCGCGGACATCGGTCGCGGCAGCGCGGTCAGCTCGCGCGCGGCATGCGGAGGTCCGAAGACCGCATCCGCCGAGCCGTATCGTCCCACGCGGGTTCCGCGAACTCGCTCTCGTGGAGTGCAGCCGCACAACATCAGCTGAGAGTGGAGGGCCTCCGCTGTCAGGGGAGGCCGGTCCGTTCTGGCTGATGTTGTGCGCGCCGATCCCCTCGCCGGCCGCGGCGAGTCGCCGCCCGGCCCCCGCGACTCTCCGAAAGCTGCGGTAGTGGCGCGCGACTACCGCAACTTCTGGAGAGTCGAGGAGGGATGCAGGCCCGGCGTCAGAACGACGGGACCCGGGCGATCCAGCCGGTGGCCTCCTCCAGGGCGCGGGTGACCGCCAGCAGCTGGGCCTCGCGGCCGTGGCGGCCGACGACCTGGACGCCGACGGGGAGGCCGTCGGGGGTGAAGCCGGCCGAGGTGACGACGACCGGGTGGGCCGTGAGCGTCAGGCGGTTGGCGAGCATCTGCCAGGTGAAGTAGCGGTCGAAGTCGTGGCCGTCCACGGACGGCACCCACTCGAGCTCCGCGGGTGGCGCGACGACGGGGGTCGCCGGCAGGATCAGCACGTCGTGCGTCTCGAGGACGCGGGCGGTGTCGCGGAAGAGGCGGGTGCGGCGCTCGTAGGCGTCGGCGAGCTGCGTCGCCGACATCGCTCGGCCCTGCTCGACGTTGCGGAGGTAGTCGGGGCGGAAGCCGGTGGCGCCCGCGTCGACGGCGTGCCGGCCGCCGAGGAAGAACTCGAAGGTCTCGATGGTCTCCCAGGCCTCGTCGGCGCCCGCGAAGTCGGGCTCGTCCGCGTCGAGCACGGCGCCGAGTCCGGAGAGCTGCGCGGCGAACGCGGCGTGCACGGCGCGCACGGCGGGGTCGATCGGCAGCCCGCCGGCGTCGTCGCTCCACGCGATCCGCAGGCCGTCGACCGCGACCGGGCGCGCGGCGTGCACGGGCAGCGACGACAGCGGCCAGACGCTCTTCTCGACCGAGAGCGCGTCGAGGAAGAGGGCGGCGTCGGCGGAGTCGCGAGCCATCGGGCCGGTCACGCCGTGCGGGGTCCAGGCGTTGCCGGTGCGCCCGCTGGCCACGCGGCCGGGGCTCGGCCGCACGCCGACGACGTTGCAGAACGCGGCCGGGTAGCGCAGGCTGCCGCCGCTGTCGGAGCCGTCGGCGATCGGCAGCATCCGCGCGGCGAGGGCGGCGGCCGCGCCTCCGCTCGACCCGCCGGCGTGGCGCGAGACGTCCCACGGGTTCACGGTGGTGCCGAAGACCGGGTTGAAGGTCAGCACCCCCTGGCCCATCTCGGGGGTGTTGGTCTTGCCGATGATCAGGGCGCCGGACTCGCGCAGCAGCGCCGCGAGGACGCTGTCGTGCGCGGCGGGCGCGGCGTCGGCGAAGGCGGCGGAGCCGTTCGTCGTCGGGAAGCCGGCGACGTCCATCAGGTCCTTCACCGCGGTCGGCAGGCCGTGCAGCGGTGGCAGCGCCTCGCCGGCCGCGAGCGCCTCGGCGGTGCGGCGGTCGGCGGCCTCCGCGGCGGCGAGCGAGACCGAGTCGGGCTGCTGCGAGACGACGGCGCGGATCGCGGGGTTCCGCTCCTCGATCCGCTCCAGGTGCGCGCGCATCACCTCGACGACCGAGACCTCGCGGGAGGCGACGGCCGCGGCGAGCTCGACGGCCGAGCTGTCGGCCAGGTGCTCAGCCAGGCCCGCCATCAGCGGCCGCCCTCGTGCCCGTGCTGCTGCTCCGCGTGCTCGTGCCCGGCGTGGGCGTCCGACGCGCCATCGGTGTGGCACGCGTGCGCGTCGCCCGAGCTCCCCGGCGCGCAGTGCGCCGACTCCGACGCCGGCACGTCGAGCGACGGGTTCCGGTCGAAGAACCCGTCCGGCTCCAGCCGCAGGCTGATCCGGTCGACGGGCATGATCGGCCACTGCTCCGGGCGCGGGAAGTGGTGCACGCCGAGGACCGGCCAGAGCACGAGGCGCTCGTTCTCGAGCGAGCGGTCGGCCTGCTGCCAGACGTGCACGCCGTCGTCGCCGAGCTCGCCCTGGTTGGGGTACTCGCCGGCGATGAAGCGCTGCTCCGGGTCGAAGGCGCTCGCCCAGAGGTGCTGCCCGACGAAGGGCGCCTTCCGCTCGACGACGCTGCCCGGGCGGGCGTAGAGCTGCGCGGTGTTCTGCAGCGCGAGGCGGTAGGCGGTCGCCTCGCCGTAGCGGTTCTGCGCCGACTCGCTCTCGATCCGCCAGTGCAGCGCGCGCGACGGGTCGGCGCGGCGGGCGGCCACCGACTCCGAGGCCAGCGGCGTCTCGACGGCGAGGCAGGCGTTGCCGTAGGGGTTGGTCGTCTCGTCGGGGTCGGCCTCGGCGTGCACCTCGACCAGGCGGTTGAGCGGGCCGTCGATCGCGGTGTCGAGGCGGACCGCGAAGTAGTGCTGGTGGATCGGCGCCTGCACGTTCGGCGCGACCATCCGCCCCGAGCGCGGCGACTCGCCGTCGGCGATGCCGCTGACCGACATCAGTCCGGTCAGCTTCACCTCGAGTTCGACCGAGCCGTCCTGGTACAGCGACCAGTAGAAGCCGTAGTCGTAGTTCGCGACGGTCGCGAAGCTGGAGATCACCAGGCGGCGGCTGCGGCGCACCTCGGCGCTGCCGGTGCGGGTGTTCACGTGCTTCCAGAGGATCGAGTCGTCCTCCTCGTGCAGGCAGATGCCGTTGACGATGGTCTGCGGCTCGCCGTGGCCGTCGAGGTAGTCGACGTCGAAGTAGCGGATCTCGCCGAGGCAGTCGCAGCCGAGCTCGAGGCTCGCGGTGAGCGGGCCGGCGCCGTACTCGCCCCAGTCGAAGAAGTTCTTGCGGTAGGCGGTCGGGTCGCTGTCGAGGTACGGCACGTACATCTCGTTGACGGCGGCGCGCGCCAGCACCGGACGCTCGACGTCGCCGTCGCGGTAAGTCAGCTCGTGCAGCACGAGGCCCTCGCGGTGGCTGAAGCCGACCCGGAACGACCAGTTCTGCCACTCGACGCGGTGCCCCTCGATCGCGAAGCCCGGGCCGTCGGCCTGGACGATGTCGAGCTTCGACACCTCGCGGTCGGGGCCCCAGGTGCCGGCGGTGTAGACGCCGGTCTCGCTCGCCATCGGGATCACGCCGTGGTCCTCGATCCGGATCACCTCGAGGGTGTCGAGGTCGAGGATCGGCACGAGGCCGGCGACCGGGCGGGCGTAGCCGTTGTCCTCGGGGAACTCGCGGTACCAGACCGTGCCCCAGCTGAGCCGGCGGTCGGCGAGGTCGTCGGGGACGAAGCCGGTGATCGACTCCGGGTCGACCCAGACCAGCGAGGTGTCGGTGATGCCGCGGAGGGCGAGCGCCTCCGCGAGCAGCGGCGAGTTCCGGGCCGCCTGGGCGATCAGGCGCGCCTCGTCGCTGGAGACGCCGGGGCGGCGGTGGTCGACGTCGGTCCAGACCTCGACGATCGCGGGGCTGTCGGGGCCGGCGGTCCAGCCGCGCACCTCCCAGGCGGCGCGGGCGTCCGGGTCGAGCACGACCAGGCGGACGGGGCGGGCGCCGCCGGGCGCGATGCCGCGCGCCTTCTCCTCGTCGAGGCTGATGCCCCAGAAGCGCGGGCGGGCGCCGATGCGGTCGCTCGCGCGGACGGCGGCGACGAAGGACGCGATCTCGGCGGCGGCGAGGGGGTCGAGGGAGTGCGAGTGAGTGGTGAGGGTGCTGGTGCTGGTGGAGCTCATGGCGGCGGCGGTCCTTCGGTTCGGGGCGTCAGGCGTGCGGAAGAAAAGGGGAGTTCAGCGGGATAAGAGGAGCGGAGCGACGGGGCCGGTCCGACGAGGCGGGCGCGGTTCCCGGCCGCGACGGTCGAGAGCGGTCAGCCCGCCCCCGCGACGATCGCGCGGCCGTCGGCCCGCGGATCGCTGGCCGCGTCGAGCCGCCCGTCGCGGTGCAGCCGCACGAGCTGCACGTGCCCGGCCTCGTCGATCGGGCCGGACGATTCAGCGACCGGAAGCCCGAGCTCTCCCGCCGCAGCGACCGCAGCGGGAACCCCCGGCTCCGCCACGAGCGTCAGCTCCTCGTGCCCCAGATCCCGCGCCCCGACGACGAACCGCGGCCGCTCGAGCACTACTCCCGGATCCGCGGCCGGATCGAGCAGCTCGCGCACGAGCTGCGCGAGGATCCACGGCTGGGCGCTGCCGCCCTGGCAGCCGAGGCCGAGCAGCAGGTCCCCGCTCTCGGCGATGACCGGCAGCAGCGTGTGCGGCGGGCGCAGGCCCGGGCCGACCCGGCCGGGGTGGGCGGGGTCGGTGCTGAAGGCGGAGCCGCGGTTGTGCAGGACGATGCCGGTGCCGGGGTCGAGGATCCCGGAGCCGAAGAGCTGGTAGACGCTCTGGATCAGAGTGACGACGGTGCCGTCGGTGTCGGCCGCGGTGACCGCGACCGTGTCGCCGAGCGCGCGGCCGGCCCGCGGCAGGGAGCCGCGGGAGAGGGAGCGGGGGTCGAGCATGGCGGCGACGTCGATCGCTCCGCCGCGCGGGTCGCCGAGCGCGGACTGCCGCACGAGCGCCGCGTCGCGGACCGCCTCGACGAGCTGCGCGGTGTCGCCGGAGAGCGCCTCGGGCAGGACGCCGAGCAGCACCACGCCCTGGCTCGGCGGAGGGGCGACCCACCAGCGCACGCCGCCCTCGCGGGAGGCGGCCGGCTCGACCAGCTCGGCCTCGTGCGCGGCGAAGTCGGCGGGGGTGTGCGCGCCGCCGAGGGCGGCCAGGCGCGCGGCGAGGGAGTCGGCGATCCGGCCGCGGTAGAACGCTCCGGGATCGTCGACCAGCTCTACCAGTGAGGCGGCCAGCGCGGGCTGCACCAGCAGGTCGCCCTCGCCGAGGAGCCCGCCGTCGCCGTCGCCGAAGACGCCGCGCATGCCCTCGTCGGCGAGCAGCTCGTCGCGGCGCAGGGCGATCGCGCGCCCGAGCCCCGCGGAGATCGGGAAGCCGTCGGCGGCGAGCATCGCGGCCCGGCGGAGCGGAGTGTCGAGGCCGAGGCGCCCGCCGAGGCCGGCGATCGCGCACCAGCCGGCCACCGCGCCGGGGATCGTGACGGTCTGCGCGCCCTGCCGCGGCATCCGCTCCTCGCGGGAGAGCGCCGCGACGTCGATGCCCGCGGGCGCCGCTCCGGCCGAGACCACCGCGACGACGTCCTCGCCGGGGCGGCGGACCAGCGCGATCAGGTCGCCGCCGAGTCCGCACTGGTGCGGGTAGACGACGGTGAGCGCAGTCGCGGCGGCCAGAGCGGCGTCGATCGCGTCGCCGCCGTCGGCGATGGCACGGGCCGCGGCGTCGAGTGCGGCGGGGTGCGGCGCCGCGACGGCGACGCGGGCGGGAGGCGGGGAGAGGGTCATGCGGTCACCGTCCGGTCCGGGCTGAGGAAGTCGAGGTCGGGGCGGTCGACGCCGTCGACGAGGTCGGCCAGCGCCTCGCCGATCGCGGGGCCGAACTTGAAGCCGTGGCCGGAGCAGGCCGCGGCGACCAGCACCTCGGGCCGGCCGGGCAGCGCGCCGACGACGAACCGCTTGTCGGGGGTCATCGTGTAGAGGCAGGCGACGGCCTCGCCGCCGGCCGTGTCGATCCCGGGGACGAAGCGACGGAGCAGGCTCTCGAGGTGCGCGATCTCCGCCGCGGTCGGCGGGGCGACGGGGACGGCCGGGTCCCAGACCGGCCCCGCGTCGACGCCGATCTTGGCGCCGGAGCCGGCCGCCTCGGGCAGGCCGAAGACCAGGCCGTCCGGCAGATCGACGGAGAAGCAGCCGAGCGCCGGCGGCTGCGCGGCGCTCTGGCCGGCCGGGACGGTGAGGGTGAGGATCCGCTGCACCTCGAAGAAGCCGGCGGTCTCGGGGAGCAGCCGCTCGACCCAGGCGCCGCCGGAGACGACGAGCCGACGGGCGCGCAGCTCGCCGGCGGAGGTGCGGACGGTGACGACGCCCGCGCTGTCGCCGGTGCCGACGCTCCAGTCGAGCACCTCCTCGTCGAAGCGCAGCTCGGCGCCGGCGGCGGTCGCGGCGGACTGCGCGAAGGCCAGCGCGCGGGCGGCCTCGACGACGCCGGCGTCGGGATCGTGGACGACCCCGTAGTCGGCGGGCGGAGCGAAGGAGGTATCGGGCACGGCGACCGGCCGGCTGCGCCCGCCCTGCAGCGCCGCCTCGCCGCGGTGCGCGTAGAGGCCGCCGGTCGGGTGGACGAAGGGCGCGCCGGCCGCGGCCGACCAGCGGTCCCAGCCGCGGAAGGCGCGGTCGACCAGGTCGTTCCAGACCGGGCTCGGGTAGGCGCGACGGATCATCCGGGTCGCGCCGTGCGACGAGCCGCGGACGTGGCCGGGGCCGAACTGCTCGATCCCCACCACGCTGCGCCCGCGCAGGGCGAGCTCGAAGGCGGTGGCGGAGCCGTGGATCCCGAGGCCGACGACGATCGCGTCGTGGACGGTGTCGTCGGAGACCGTCATGAGCTCACCCCCGCGACCGCCGTCAGCAGCGCCTCGACGTCCGACTCGTCGGTGTAGACGTGCGGCGACACCCGGACGACGCTCGCGAGGCCGCGCGCGCCGAGGTCCCACTGCGCGTGCGAGGCGGGCACCGCGAGCGAGTCGACGGCCGCCTCGCGCAGCCGCGCCGAGACGGTCTTGCCGGGGACGCCGTCGACGGTGAAGGTCACGATGCCGGACGGCGACACGGGCGGATCCGCCACGGTGACGCCGCCGATCGCGGACAGCTCGGTGCGCAGCCGGGCGCCGAGGGCCACCAGGTGCGCCTCGGTCGCCGCCGTGCCGCGCTCGTGCGCCTCGCGCAGCGCCTCGCCGAGTCCGAGGCGGAGGGCCACCGACGACTCCCAGGTCTCGAGGGCTCTCGCCGTGCCGTCCATCGTCCACTCCTGCTCGCTCGTCCACTGCGAGCCTCGCACGTCGGGCGCCCAGGCCCCGATGCCCTCGAGCAGGCCGCGGCGGAGGAAGACCAGCCCGGTCCCGCGCGGCCCGCGGAGGAACTTGCGTCCGGTGGTGACCAGGGCGTCGCAGTCGATCGCGCGGACGTCGATGTCGAGCTGACCGACCGACTGGGTCGCGTCGAGCACGGTGATCGCGCCGTAGCGGCGGGCCAGCGCGCCGATCGCGGCGACCGGCTCGACGAGTCCGGAGGAGGTGGGGACGTGCACGGCGCTGATCACGGTGCGGCCGCTCGCGGTGGCGAGGGCGCTCTCCAGCGCCTCGATGTCGAGGCCGCCGCTGGAGTCGTTGGGGAGGAGCGTCAGACGGACGCCGTCGTAGCGCTCGAGCGCGAGCAGCCGCAGCGCCTGGCTGACGTAGCTCGAGCGCGGGGCGAGCACGGTGTCGCCGGGGCCGAGGCGGAGGGCGTCGAAGATCGCACGGAGGCCGCTGGTCGCGCTGTCGAAGAAGGCGATCTCGTCGGCGTCCGCGCCGAGCAGCGCGGCGGCGGCGGCGTAGGCGGCGTCGACCCGGTCGGCGACGTGGTTCGCGGCCTCGTAGCCGCCGATCCGCTGCTCGAGGCGGAGGTGCGCGATGACGGTCTCGAGGACCGAGTCGGTCATCAGGCCCGCGCCGGCCGCGTTGAAGTAGTGCCGGCCGGCCGTGCCGGCGGTGCGAGCGCGCTCGGCGGCCACATCGATGGACGTCCGGGCGGGGGCGCCACCGGTGAGGCCGATCGTCATCTGCAGGTCCCTTCTCGCGGTCGCCGTACCGCCGACCCCTTAATGGATCCCATCGTACGCAGGTTGTATCCATTCTGGCTACCGCCGGATACGCTTGCGGCATGAGCCACTCCGCCGTTGAGCACTCCGCCGAGCAGCACTCTCCCGAGCAGCGTGCCCGCGAGCTCGGCCTCGCGATCCCCGACTACCTCGACCCTCCCTACGGCGGGCGCTACGGCGGCAGCACCCTGCGGGCGTTCCACCGCACCGGCGACCTGCTCGAGCTCAGCGGCATCACCCCGGAGTCGCGCGACGGCGCCCTGCTGCACCCGGGAGCGGTCGGCGTCGACATCACCCTCGAGCAGGCACGGGAGGCGGCCCGCTACACCGCCGTCAACGCGCTCGGCATGATCCGCGCGGCCCTCGGCTCGCTCGACGAGGTCGTCGCCCTCTCGCGCGGGCTCTGCTTCGTGCTGTGCTCGCCCGGCTTCGAGCGCCTCAACGAGGTCTCGAACGCCGCGAGCGACCTCCTCCTCGACGTCTTCGGCCCCGACGCCGGCCGGATGGGCCGCGCCTCCATCGGCGCCACCGCCCTCTCCCGCAGCGCCTGCTTCGAGCTCTGGCTCAGCCTGGAGTGCCGGCCCCGCTGACACCCCCCCTCCGGCCGAGGCGTCCTCGAACGGTCGAGACGTCCAGGAGCAGCGGGACGCCTCGACGGTTCGAGGACGCCTCGGCGGCGCACTCCAGGTCCATGCTGGGGCCCCAGGCCCGCTCGCCGAACCGCCTGCGGCCCCGCCCGCCGGGGGCCGCAGGCGGCCGCCCTAAGCTCGAGGGCGTCGGTGGTCGGTGCAGCCCAGCAGGAGGACGAGTCGTGGACGTGGTTCTCGGAGTCGACGTCGGCACGTCCAGCACGAAGGCGATCCTCGTCGGCCTCGACGGGCGGGTGGTCGCCGAGGCGGCCCGGGCGCACGTCGTGGACCGGCCGCGGCAGGGCTGGGTCGAGATGGACTCCGGCGTCTGGTGGGCCGAGTTCCGCAGCCTCGTCGCCGAGCTCACCGCCGCCGCGCCGCACGGAGTCGTCGTCGCGGTCGGCGTCAGCGGCATGGGCCCGTGCGTGCTCCTGACCGACGCGGCCGGCGACGAGCTCCGCCCCGCGATCCTCTACGGCGTCGACACCCGCAGCGTCGGCATGCTCGACGAGGTCACCGCGCTGCTCGGCGGCGAGGAGGCGATGCGCGCCCGCACCGGCTCCGGGCTCTCGGCGCAGGCCGCGGGCGTCAAGCTCGCCTGGGTCGCCCGGCACGAGCCGGAGCTCTGGCGCCGCGCCGTCCGCTTCACGATGCCGTCCTCGCGGATCGTCGAGCTGCTCACCGGCGAGTACGTGCTCGACCACCACTCCGCCAGCCAGTGCACGCCGCTCTACGACGTCGCCCGCGAGGAGTGGATCGACGAGTGGGCCGCCCTGCTCGCCCCCGGCCTGCAGCTCCCCCGCCTCGGCTGGCCCGGCGAGACCGCCGGCCGCATCACTCCCGAGGCCGCCGCCGCGACCGGACTGCCGGCCGGCGTCCCCGTGGTCTTCGGCACCATCGACGCCTGGGCCGAGAGCCTCAGCGCCGGCCGCCGCCGACCCGGCCGGGTGTTCCTCCAGTACGGCACGACGATGTTCCTGGTCGCGCCGATGGCCGCCCCGACCCCGCTCGGCGGGATGTGGACGACGGTCGGCGCCGCTCCCGGCGAGCCGACCGCGGCCGGCGGCATGGCCACCTCCGGCGCCGTGACCGACTGGCTGCGCCGGCTGACCGGCGCCTCCTGGGCCGAGCTGCTCGACGAGGCCGCGCGGTCCGGACCGGGCGCCGGCGGGCTGCTCGTGCTGCCCTACTTCGCGGGCGAGCGCTCGCCGTTCGCCGACTCCGACGCGCGCGGCGTGATCGCCGGGCTCGGCGTCGGCTCCACCCGCGGCGACCTCTACCGCGCGGTCCTCGAGGCGACGGCCTTCGCCGTCCGGCACCACCTCGAGGTGCTCGGCGAGCACGGCGTGCGCGTCGAGGCGCTGGTCGGCGCGGGCGGCGGGGTCGCCGCCGAGCTCTGGCCGCAGATCGTCAGCGACGTCTGCGGCCTGGAGCAGGTGATCCCCACGGTCTCGGTCGGCGCGGCCTACGGCTCGGCCGTGCTCGCGGCGGGCCTGGTCACCGAGGTCGACATCGAGGAGTGGAACCCCGCGGCGACGACCCTCGTGCCCGATCAGGCCGTCGCCGCGCTCTACGACGGGCTGTACGCGGACTTCCGCCGGCTCTACCCCGAGACCCGCGCCACCGTGCACCGCCTGGCGCAGCGGAGCCGGGACCTCGGGGCAGGCGGCTGATCTCTAGGCGTCCACGCCCGCCGGCGCGCTCCCGTCGTACCCGCAGATCGCCGCGACCTTGCCCGCCGACGCGCTCGACGGGTCGAACTCGTAGCCGAGCCACTCCCGCGCCATCCGCCGCGCCACCTCCAGCCCGACCACGCGCTGGCCCAGGCAGAGCACCTGCGCGTTGTTCGACAGCACCGACCGCTCCACCGAGTAGGAGTCGTGCGCCGTCACCGCGCGCACCCCCGGCACCTTGTTCGCCGCGATCGCGACGCCCAGGCCCGTGCCGCAGACCAGGATCGCGCGGTCCGCGGACCCGTCGGCGATCATCCGCGCGGCCGTGACCGCGATGTCCGGGTAGTCGGTGTGGCTGTCGGCGTCGACGCCGACGTCGGTCACCAGCGAGACGCGGTCGTCCTTCAGCAGATCGGCCTTCAGCGCCTCCTTGTAGTCGTGGCCCGCGTCGTCCGATCCGACGACGACCCGATAGGTGGTGGTCATTCCGCTCCTCCTTCTGCAGTGGCTTGCGTGGTGGCATCCGCACCGGCGCGCTCCGCGAGGACGTCGCCGACCGCGGTCAGGATCATCCCCATCGAGGTCGCGCCCGCGTCCGGTGTGCCCAGGCTCTTCTCGGCCAGGGGTCGTGCGCGGCCGACCTTCGGCCGCAGGTCCGCCGTCGCCGCGGCGCGCTCGACGGCGACGCCCGCCGCCTCCCGCCACGCCTCGACCAGCGACGAGCCGCCCGCCACCCGCTCGCGCAGCACGCGGGCGAACGGCAGCAGCGCGTCGAGCATGGTCTTGTCGCCCTCGCTCGCCCGCCCGAGATCGACGATCGACTCCGCGAAGGCGTCGACGCCGGCCACGACGTCCGCCGCCGAGTACTCCTCGCGCCCGTCGGTCAGCGAGGCGCCGAGCGCCTCGAGCGCCGCGCCCCAGAGCACCCCGGAGGTGCCGCCGGCCTGCTCCGCCCAGGACTGCCCCGCGCGGGACAGCAGCCAGGCGCCGCCCGCGCGCTCCTCGATCCGGTCGAGGCGCCGGGTCGCCGCGCCGATGCCCTTGAGCATCCCGCGGCCGTGGTCGCCGTCGCCCGCGAGCGCGTCGATCCGCCCGAGGGTCTCCTCCTCGCGCTGCAGCAGCTCGCGCATCCGCTCGAGAGCGGCGCGCACGGTCTCGCCGAGCGCGACGGCCGCGTCGGTGGCGGAAGGAGCGGACTCCTCCTCACCCGCCGCGGCGTCCTCGCCCGAGGGCGCCAGCAGCGCCGCGACCGGCGCCGCGACCCGGCGGTAGGCCGGCGTGTAGGCGTCGGCGCACCAGTAGCGCTCGAGCTCGTCGTCGAGCCACTGCAGCGTCAGCGAGACGCCGCCCATGTCGAGGCTGGTGACCAGCTCGCCGACCTCCGGCTCGACGGTCTGCAGCCCGGCCTCCTCCAGCCGGCGCGCGATGTGGCGCCAGAGCAGGAAGAGCTCCTCGTACTTCGTGGTGCCGAGCCCGTTGAGGATCGGGGCGACGCGCGTCGTGCCGCCCTCCGCTCGGGCACCCTCGGGAAGGTCCGCCAGGAGCCGGTCGACGAGCAGATCCGCCAGCTCCGCCGCGCGCAGCAGCTCGATGTCCTGGATGCCGGGCTCGCCGTGGATCCCGAGCCCGAGACCCAGGTGACCCTCGGGCACGCTGAACAGCGGCTCGGCGGCGCCGGGCATCGTGCAGCCCGAGAACGCGACGCCGAGCGTGCGCGTCGCCGCGTTGCTCGCGTTCCCGATCCGCTCGACCTCGTCGAGGGACAGCCCCTCGGCGGCAGCCGCTCCCATCGCCTTGAACACCGGGAAGTCGCCCGCGATCCCGCGGCGCTTCCCGATCTCCTCCGCCGAGGCGATGTCGTCCGTGACGACGACGATCCGGGTGTCGATCCCCTCCTTGCGCAGCCGCTCGGCCGCGATGCCGAAGTTCATCGTGTCGCCGGCGTAGTTGCCGAAGCTGAACACCACTCCGCGACCCTGATCGGCCGCCTTCGCGACCGAGTAGGCCTGCGCCGCGGAGGGCGAGGTGAAGATGTTGCCCACCACCGCTCCGGTCGCGAGACCCGGGCCGACCGTGCCGCTGAACGCCGGGTAGTGCCCGGAGCCGCCGCCGATGACGACCGCCACCTGCGGCGACGCACCGGCGGTGCGGTGCGCGACCACTCCGCCGGGCACGCCGCGCAGGCGGTCCGCGTAGAGGGACAGGAAGCCGGCGAGCTGGTCCTCGGCGAACTCGTCGGGGTCGTCGTAGATCGTCGTCATGCCGGTCAGCTCCGGGCGTCGGCCGCGACGACCGCCTCGGTCAGCGACGGCACGATCGAGACCTTGACCGAGCCGCCCTGGCTGTCGGCGACGAGGTCGAGCGCCTCCTGGAACTGCTCGAGCGGGAACTGGTGCGTGCAGATCTCGTCCATCGGCAGCACGCCGCTCTCGAGCAGCTTGATCGCAGCGGGCCAGCAGTTCGGGCCGAGGTGGGCGCCGAGGACGTTGAGCTCCTTGTCGTCGCTGATGATCGACCAGTCGACCGAGGCGTTCGAGCCGAAGACGGAGTACTCGACGTAGGTGCCGAGCTTGCGCAGGATGTTGAGGCCCTGCGAGACCGCGGACGGGTGGCCGGTGGCCTCGATGTAGACGTCGGCGCCGTAGCCGCCGGTGAGCTCCTTGACGACGGCGACCGCGTCCTGCTTCGTGATGTTGATGACGAGGTCGGCGCCGGCCTTGGTGGCGAGCGCGAGCTTCTCGTCGCTCATGTCGAGCGCGATGACCATCTTCGGGTTCTTCTGCCGGGTGCCCGCGATCGCGCCGAGGCCGATCGGCCCGGCGCCCGCGATGACGACGACGTCGTCGAACTGGATGCTGCCGCGCTCGACCGCGTGCATGGCGCAGGACAGCGGCTCGCTGAACGCGGCGACCTGCGGGGCCAGGTCGCGGCTGACCGGGTGGGTGAGCGCGCGGGTCGGGACCAGCACGTACTCGGCCATCGCACCGTCGAAGCCCTTGAAGCCGAACATGTCGTGCGGTCCGCACATCCAGTAGGCGCCCATCAGGCAGTAGCGGCACTCCCAGCACGGCACGATCTGCTCGCAGGCGATGCGGTCGCCCAGCGCGACGCCGCGCTTGGCGAGCGCCGCGTCGTCGCCGGCGACGACGGTGCCGACGAACTCGTGGCCCGCGATGCGGTCGCGCTCGGCCCACGCGGGGCGGTTCTCGTCGCCCCAGAACTTGGCGGCGCCGTGGTAGCACTTCAGGTCGCTCGCGCAGACGCCGACCGCGTCGACGCGCAGCAGCAGCTCGCCGGCGGCGGGGACCGGCACGGGCACGGTCTCGAGGCGGTAGTCCTCCGGGCCGTGCACGACGACGGCGCGCATGGACTCGGGCACGTCGGAGCCGTCGAAGTGCCGCGTCTGCGGGGCCGTCTGCGGGGAAGGAGTGGTGATGGTCATGGGAAGCCTCCGAGGGGTTCGCGGGGCCGCTTCGTCGCGGCCTTCCCGAACCTACCCCGTCCAGAACACTTGTCAAGAACAGAATTTCTGTTCTTCGCGGTGCATGGCCGATCTGCCGCCAATTCCGTCGCGGCCCTTGCGGAAATTCTGTGTTGAACATAATTTCTTCTCCGGAGGCGGGTTCGCCCACCTCCCGCAGCGACGGAGCCGCCTCAGGGAGACGCCGTCACGAGC
Source organism: Rathayibacter sp. VKM Ac-2929 (assembly GCF_022815495.1). NCBI lineage: Bacteria > Bacillati > Actinomycetota > Actinomycetes > Micrococcales > Microbacteriaceae > Rathayibacter > Rathayibacter sp. VKM Ac-2929. The sequence goes on along the minus strand of NZ_JALGRV010000003.1, from coordinate 405,770 downwards.
ACCACCACGACCAGCACTCCCGACCAGCGAACGGACACCGCGATGACGCGTGCACTCCCTCCCACCACGAGCAGGCCCCCGATCGGCGCCTCCCGGAAGCGCCTGATCCTCGCCGCGGTCGTCGTGGTCGTCCTCGCCGCGATGGCGTTCAGCACCAAGGTCGTCGGCGCCGACTCCGACCTGGGCGCCGGACCCGCCGAGTTCTCGGCCGAGTCCTGGGCCGCCGAGAACTTCCCCGTCATCCAGGAGGGCATCGCCGACCGCGCGGTCGACGCCGCCACCCTCGCCACCGCGATCGCCGCCGACAGCGCGGCCGCCGCGACCGAGTACGGCGTCGCCGGCGGCACCGGCCCCGAGTTCGCCACCACCTTCACCGGCACCGTCGGCGCCGGCCAGAACGGCATCTACCCCGTGACCGTCGAGGGCGTCCCCGGCGACGTCCTGATCCGCGTGCAGACCGGCCCCGCGATCAACGGCACCGACCTCCGCGACGCCACCGGCACCGTCGAGTTCGGCCAGTTCACCAACCAGATCGACTACCAGGACGCGGCGAGCGCCCTCAACGAGCAGCTGAAGACCACCGTGCTCGGCGCGGTCGACACCACCGCGCTCGAGGGGAAGACGATCCAGGTCACCGGCGCGTTCCAGCTGATCAACCCGGCCGGCTGGCTCGTCACGCCGTCCGAGCTGGTGGTCCAGTGAGCACCGCCGCGGCCCCGGTCGCCGGCATCGGCGAGGTCGTCCTCGAGGCCGTCGACGTGGTCAAGACCTACGGCGCCACCCGCGCGCTCAAGGGCGTCGGCTTCTCGGTGCACCGCGGCCAGGTCACCACCCTCTTCGGCGAGAACGGCGCCGGCAAGTCGACGCTGATGAAGATCCTGTCCGGGGTCGAGCAGCCCACCTCGGGCGAGATCGTGCTGAACGGCACCGCGGTCGCCTTCGAGGACACCGTCGACGCCCGCGAGCACGGCGTCTCGATCATCCACCAGGAGCTGAGCCTCGCCCCGAACCTCTCGGTGCGCGACAACATCTTCCTCGGCCGCGAGATCACCGGCCCGTCCGGCGTCGACTACGCCGAGGAGGCGCGCCAGGCCCGCGCGGTGCTCGAGGAGCTCGGCGAGGACATCGACCCGCTGACCCTCGTCGCCGACCTGCGGCTCGGCCAGCAGCAGCTGATCGAGATCGCCCGCGCCCTCTCCGTCGACGCGCGGATCCTGATCATGGACGAGCCGACCAGCGCGCTCAGCGCCGCCGAGGTCGAGGTGCTCTTCACCGTCATCCACGACCTCACCGCCCGCGGCGTCTCCATCGTCTACATCTCGCACCACCTGGAGGAGGCGCTGGAGATCACCGATCACGCCGTCGTCCTCCGCGACGGCTCGGTCACCGCGACCGCCGTCGCCGCCGACATCGACCTCGCCTGGGTCGTCCGCGCGATGGTCGGCGAGGGCTTCGACCTCGGCTCGCCGCCCACCGGCTACCCGTTCGGCGACGTCGCCCTCTCGGTGCGCGGCGTCAGCGTCGCGGACCCGTCGATCCCCGGCCGCGACGTGGTCGACCGCATCGACCTCGACGTCCGCGAGGGCGAGATCGTCTGCCTCTACGGGCTGATGGGCGCCGGCCGCACCGAGCTGCTCGAGGCGATCGCCGGCCGCACCGCCGTCACCGCCGGCACGATCTCGAAGAACGGCCGCGACCTGGCCGGGATGTCGATCGCCGAGCGGATCGGCGCGGGCCTCGGCCTCGTCCCCGAGGACCGCCAGCGCGACGGCCTGGTGCAGACCATGACCGTCGGCCGGAACCTCTCGCTCGCGAGCATCGGCTCCTTCGTGAAGGGGCTGTTCCTCTCCCCCCGCCGCGAGGTCGACCTCGTCACCGACTCGATCCGCACCGTGCACGTGAAGACCGCGGGCGGCGAGGCGATGATCGGCTCGCTCTCCGGCGGCAACCAGCAGAAGGTCGTCATCGGCAAGATGCTGGCCACGCAGCCCGACGTGATCCTGCTCGACGAGCCGAGCCGCGGCATCGACATCGGCGCCAAGGCCGAGGTCTTCCGGCTGCTCTCCGAGCGCGCCCGCGACGGCCTGGCCGTCGTCTACACGACCTCCGAGGTCGGCGAGTGCCTCAGCATCGCCCACCGCATCATCGTGCTGAGCCGAGGCCGGATCGCGGCCGAGTTCGGCTCGGACGTCTCCAAAGAAGACATCATGGCCGCCTCCGGTGAGGCCGTGATCTCGTGACCACTACGGAACGGAAGCCCTCAATGACCTCCACCGCGACCGGGCAGCGACGCCCCGCGCTCTTCAAGGACGGTTTCGACCTCGGCCGCCTGCTGCTGCAGGGGCGCGCGTTCTTCGCGCTGATCGCGATCATCGTCGTGTTCTCGATCCTCTCGCCCAACTACTTCACCGTCGGCAACATCCTCACGATGTCCTCGCACGTGGCGGTCTACGCGATCCTCGCGATCGGCATGCTGCTGGTGATCCTCAACGGCGGCATCGACCTCTCGGTCGGCTCGACGCTGGGCTTCTCGGGAGTGATCGCCGGCTTCCTGATGCAGGGCGTGCAGATCGGCGGGAGCACCCTCTACCCCGCGCTCTGGGTCGTGGTCGTGCTCTCCTGCGCGGCCGGCGCGCTGATCGGCCTGATCAACGGGATCCTGGTCGCGCGGTTCAAGGTCGCCCCGTTCGTCGCGACCCTCGGCATGCTCTACGTCGTCCGCGGCGTCGGACTGCTGATGACGAACGGCCTCACCTACAACGACCTCGCGGGGCAGCCCGAGCTCGGCAACACCGGCTTCGACTGGCTCGGGTTCAACCGCCTGCTCGGCCTGCCGATCGGCGTCGTGATCATGATCGTCGTCGCGATCGTGGTCAGCCTCCTGCTCAACCGCACGGTCTTCGGCCGCTGGCTGTACGCCTCGGGCGGCAACGAGCGCGCCTCGGAGCTCTCCGGCGTGCCGGTGAAGCGGGTCAAGGTCCGCGTCTACGTGCTCTCGGGCCTGTTCGCCTCGATCGCCGGCCTCATCCTCTCCTCCGAGCTCACCAGCGCCAGCCCCACCGCCGGCAGCTCCTACGAGCTCACCGCCATCGCCGCCGTCGTCATCGGCGGCGCGGCCCTCACCGGCGGAGTCGGCACCGTCCGCGGCACGCTGCTCGGCGCGTTCGTCATCGGCTTCCTCTCCGACGGCCTCGTCATCATCGGCGTCTCGTCGTACTGGCAGACCGTCTTCACCGGCGCGGTGATCGTCTTCGCGGTCCTGCTGAACGCGGTGCAGTACCGCGGGAAGCCGCGCAAGGGCGGCGGCTCCGGCCCGCGGCCCGCCTCCGACGCGGGCGCTCCGGCGCCCGTCCCCCAGACATCGGGCGCCCCGGCCGCCTAGGCCGGCCTCCCGAGAGAAGACCTCGGTCGGCCACCGCCGATCGGACCACAGTGAAAGGAACAGACCAATGAACCGCAAGCTGGCAACGGTGCTCGCCGCGGGCGCGGGGCTCACCCTCGTCCTGTCCGGATGCTCCTCCGACGCGGGGACCGCGGGAGAGGCCGCCGGCACCCCCGGCGCCTCCGAGGGCGGCCTCATCTCGATCATCGTCAACGACCCGGCCAACCCCTACTGGCAGACCGAGGGCGACGTCGCGTCGGCCGAGGCCGAGGCGCTCGGCTACACCGCCAACGTGGGCGCCTCGAAGGGCGACACCAACACCGAGAGCACCCTGATCGACACCGCGATCACCAACAAGTCGGTCGCGATCATCCTCGACCCGGCCAACGCCTCCGGCTCGGTCGGCGCGGTGAAGAAGGCCGACGCGGCGGGCATCCCCGTGATCCTGGTGAACGCCGAGATCAACGAGACCGGCCTCGCGAAGGCGCAGCTCGTCTCCAACAACGCCCAGGGCGCGGCCCTCGGCGCGCAGCAGTGGGTCGCCGACGTCGGCGACACCGCGAACTACGCGGAGCTGTTCGGATCCCCCTCCGACAACAACGCGCAGACCCGCTCGAACGGCTACGCGACCGTGATCTCGCAGTACCCCGGCCTCGTCGAGGTCGCGAACCAGGTCGGCAACTGGGACCGCACGCAGGGCCACGACAAGATGCAGTCGATCCTGCAGGCCAACCCGGACGTCACCGGCGTCATCTCCGGCAACGACGAGATGGCGCTCGGCGCGATCGCGGCGCTGAAGGAGGCCGGCAAGCTCGACCAGGTCAAGGTCGGCGGCTTCGACGGCTCGCCCGACGCGGTCGACGCCATCAAGGCCGGCGAGCTGCAGTACACCGTGCTCCAGCCCGTCGCGACCTTCGCCAAGGAGGCCGTCCAGCAGGCCGACTCCTTCCTCCGCACCGGCGAGACCGGCGCCTCGGAGGAGAAGCAGGCGTTCGACTGCATCCTCATCACGAAGGAGAACGTCGACAAGATGACGGCCCCCTTCACCCTCTCCGAGTAACCCACCCGTCCCTCCTCCCTCCGCGAGATGCCACGTATGAGCGCCTTTCACGGCGTGTCGCGCTCACAAGTGGCATCTCGCGGAGGGGGAGGGGACCTGCACGACGCCGAGGAAGAGGGCACAATGACGCACGTGACTCCGCCGCCCAGCGCCCCCCGGCGCTCCGACACCGTCAGGTTCCCCCTCGACGTCGTCTATCAGGCGGCGCGGATGTACTACCTCGAGGACGCGACCCAGGTCGAGATCGCCGCGCGGCTCGACGTCTCGCGGCCGACCGTCAGCCGCCTCATCGCCGAGGCCCGGCGCCTGGGCCTCGTCCGGATCAGCGTGATCGACCCCTTCGTCGACGAGAACACCGGCCTCGCCGACGCCCTCCGCGAGGCGCTCGGCCTGAACGCCGTGCACCTCGCCCCCGTGACGCACGCCGCCACCCTCGGCCGCGACCTCGCCGTCCCGGTCGCCGCCGCCCTCGCCGACATGCAGCTCGGCGTCGGCGACGCGCTGCTGATGTCGCTCGGCCGCACCGTGCACGACCTGGCCAGCTCGGGGATGCTGCCGCCGCTGCCCGGAGTGACGATCGTCCCCGCCGTCGGCGGCCAGGCCGAGCCGCAGTCCTGGTTCCAGACCAACGAGATCACCCGGATGGCCGCCGCCGCGACCGGCGCCCGCTCCAGCTTCCTCTTCGCGCAGGCCCTGCCCAGCCCGGCGATGCGCTCCGGCCTCGAGGCCGACCCCGCGTTCCTCCAGGTGATGGACCTCTGGAGCAGCGCCAAGGGCGCCCTGCTCGGCATCGGCGCCCCGACCGCCACCCGCCACGAGCTCTCCTCCGGCCTCCCCAGCGACCGGCACCTCTTCGACGAGGCCGCCGGCGACGTCTGCCTCAACTTCTTCCGCGCCGACGGCTCGGCCGTCGAGTTCCCCGGCAGCGAGCGCATGGTCCGCGTCTCCCGCGCCGACCTCGCCGCCCTCCCCCACGCGGTCGGCGTCGCCGTCGGCGTCGACAAGGCCCCGAGCATCCTCGGCGCGGTCCGCGGCTCCCTGATCAACGCGCTGGTCACCGACGCGGTGACGGCCCGCGCGGTCCTCGCCGCGGTCTGACGCCGGCCGCGGGCGGCGCTCAGGCCAGCGTCGTGGGCTGCGGCGTCACGGGGTAGGACAGCGGCGGGAGGTCGACCGCGGTCGGGCAGAAGGACGTCGAGCCGAGATCGACCTGCGTGGTGCCCGGAGCGCCGGGGACCGCGAGCACCATGACGGTCGCGGCCGTCGGCGCGCACGAGCCGGTGGTGTCGGTGAGGAACGTGAGGTAGGCGTGCCCGCCCGGCTCGACCGTGACCGGCTCCCCCGAGAACTGCTCGCCGGAACTCGCCTGGACCACGGTGTCCACCGGGGCGCCGGCGTCGTCGAGGAAGGTCACCTCCGGAGTGCCCTGCAGCACGCAGGTGCCGGTGCCCGCGTCGGTCAGCTCCACGATCACCGTCACCGTGTCCTGCACCTCGAAGGTGGACGTGCCGGCGAGCGCGCACTCCTCGGCGACCGCCGAGGGCGTGGTCGTCGCGCTCGCGGTGCCGCTCGGAACGGGGCCGGCGGACGCGGTGCCGCCGGCAGCGGTGCCGTCCGGACTCGGCGCCGTGCAGCCCGCGATCCCGACGGCGAGGAGGACGGCCACCCCGCCGAGAGCGCACGCACGACCGGGCTTCATCGCGGACCTCGCACGATCATCGGACGCTCCTTCGCAGCACGACCCCGCCGGAGGCCGCTTCACCGTGCCGGCTCTCCGCGAGCCTCCTCCCAGTGTGCGCGCACGAAGGGAGGAGCGGTAGTGGCCCGCTGACGCAAAACGACAGATGGCGAATAGAGGGCCGGAAACCTACTGTGGAGGTGCGGTCGAGGAGTGGGGGCTCCGGTGACGCCGCGGGCGGACCGACGCGGACGTCGGTGCCGAGGTGCTCTCGGCCGCATCGGGGGACTGCGGCCGGGAGCACCGGCCCGGGCAGGACGGCTCGGCCGGGCCGGAGCCCGTCATGCGCCCGCGAGTGGACGCGGGCGGGGGCCCGCTTCCGACTCGGGCCCCATCGGGCGTCCTCTCGGAGGATCATGCTGATCCCCCTGCGGGGCTACTCGACCAGCATGTCTGCGGGCGTCTCTTCCAAGGAGATCCACCCGCACGCTGCGTGGCGACCGCACTCGCCCCGGGGATCGACCCGCGGGCCCGCTCCGCCCTACGCTTCGACGATGACACGCACTGACGCGCCGGGTCGTCCTCGCAACACGGTCGGGCTGATCGGCTTCCTGCTCGCGGTCCTCCAGACGCTGACGCAGATCCTGCTCGCCGGGGTCACCACCGCGCTACCGGTGCTCGCCTACGGCAACGGCATCGACGCGACGAGCATCGGCGCGCTGTTCGCGGGCATCGCCCTCGTTCAGCTGCTGCTCGCCGCCGCCACCACCGGGCTCGGCGTCGCCGGCGTGGTCCGCCCGGGACGCCCGCGGATCCTCGCCGCGATCGCCCTGGGCGTCGGGGCGCACGGCGTCCTCGTGGGCCTGGCGACGCTGGTCCTGCCCCCGCTGGTCGGACTCGTCCTGCAGTGATCGCGCCGCGGTCTGCGACGGCCGCGGCGTCACCGGCCCGCCGGATCACGACCGCCCCGCGTCGCCCCCGGTCGTCCGATTCCGGACATGACCGCTAGAGGACGTTGCCTCCACGACCCGGAGCCTGCCACTGTCGCAGAGCGACCGACGACGGTCCACGACTCGAAGGACCGGAGTTCACCGATGAGCGATTCCCTGTCGACCGATCACCCCACGAGCGAGATGACGCCCGAGGTGCTGGCGGCGTTCAGCGACGCCTGGTCCCGCCACGACCTCGAGGAGCTGATGAGCCACGTCACCGACGACTGCGTCTACGGCGCGTCCGTCGGTCCCGAGCCCGGCCGGACCTGGTCCGGGAAGGAGCAGGTCCGCGAGGGCTTCGCGCTGATGCTCGCCTTCGACACCGGCCAGGAGCGGCACGAGGAGGGGGAGCCCCTCATCGCCGGCGCGCGCGGCGCGGCCACCTGGTCCTTCACCGGGACCGGCCCCGACGGCGAGCCCCAGGTCACCCGCGGCTGCGACATCTACGAGTTCCGCGGCGGCAAGATCGCCCGCAAGGACGCCTTCCGAAAGGTGTACAAGGCCGACGCGCCGTCCGACTGACAATCGCAGCCCGCCGCTGCCTCATGGTGGTCGAGTAGCCCCGCAGGGGCGTATCGAGACCCGCCGCGATCAGCAGGGCGGGCCTGCAGACTCCTCTTCCGACGCTGGTGGATCTCGATACGCCCGCTCCGCGGGCTACTCGATCAGCATGCCTTAACCCGCACGAACAAGGCGATCGACGTGCAAGAGACGCTCACAGACATGCTGGTCGAGTAGCCCCGCCGGGGCGTATCGAGACCCGCATGCCTTCACCCGAGCGATGCCGGCGACTCCAGGCCCGTTCCGCGAGCCTGAGCGCGCCCGCCACCACCTCCGGCACGCGAAACGACCTCCGGCACGCCGTTCCGCGCGGATCCAGCGCGCCCGAGCCGATTCCACGAGCCCGAGCTCACCCTCCGGGACGCGAACCGGCCTCCGACTCGACGATCAGCGAAGAATCTCGCGGCGCGGATGAACGCTCGCGGGGGCCGGGCAGTACCCCTCTTCGAGTCGCCGATCTGCGGCGACCGGAAGTCTCGAGGAGTTCATGATGAGCAGGACCTTGAAAGTCGGCATCACCGCTGTCGCCGTCGCGAGCGTGATGGCCGTCGCCCCCGTGCTGGCCGGCGCGAGCACTGTCGCTCCCGCCGCCGCGACCAGCGATGCCAGCAGCGCTCTGGTCAGCGCCGCCCGCTCGGTGGCCGCCAAGCTGCGCGTCGTCGGTCTCGCCGACGAGGGCACGGCGCTCGTGCAGTTCAACCCCCTGAAGCCCGGCACGGTCTCCCGCAGCGTCGCCGTCACCGGTCTGACCGGCGGCGACACCGCGCTCGTCGGCATCGACTACCGCGTCCAGGACGGCGAGCTCTACGGCGTCGGGAACACCGCGGCGAGCGCCGGCGTCTACTCCATCGACGCGACCACCGGCGTGGCCACTCCGGTCACCCGGCTCACCGTGGCGCTCAGCGGCACCACCTTCGGCGTCGACTTCAACCCCGCCGCCAACGCCCTCCGCGTGATCAGTGACACCGGCCAGAACCTCCGCCAGCCGTTCGCGACTCCGGGTGCCGCGACCGTGGTCGACGGCGCGCTCAGCTACGCCGCGCCCGCCGTCGCCACCGGCGTCAACGGAGCCGCGTACACGAACAACGATCTCGACCCGAACACGGCGACGACCCTCTTCGTCCTCGACACGGCGCTCGACCAGATCGCGATCCAGTCCCCCGCCAACGCCGGCACGCTGGCGCCGACCGGGAAGCTCGGCGTCGACGCCGCGGGTGTCACCGGCTTCGACATCTACTCCGTCCTGCGCAACGGCGGCTCGATCGGCTCGATCGGCCTGGCCGCGGTGAACGGCTCGCTCTACGAGGTGGGCGTGCTCAACGGCACGGCCACCCGCCTCGGCACGATCGGCGCGGACGTCACCGACATCGCGATCCCGCTCGTCCAGCGCTGACCCGACCGGTCGGGCACGGCACCGACGCCGGCCGGCGCTCCGCGGGGAGTGCCGGCCGGCGTCGTGCTCGGCATCGACGTCACTGCTCCGAGGGGGCGGTGCGCGCCCGGAGGACGCCGAGGGCGACGAGCGCGGCGGCGAGGCCGGCCAGGACGAGCCCGGCGACGCCGACCGCGCCGGAGAGCTGCTCGGCCCCGGCCGCCGTCGCCCGGGCGCTCGTGATGCTGCCGGCGACGAGCGCGCTGAGGATCGTGCCGCCGGCGGCGATGCCGACCGCGGTCGCGAGCTCGCTCGCCGTGTCCACGAGGGCCGCGCCGACGGAGGTGCGCTCGGCCGGGAGCCCGCGGAGCACGTTCGTCCCGGCGACGACGCCGACCACGCGCATCCCCGCCGCGACGAGCACGAGGGCGATCAGCACCCCGCCGTAGCCGAAGCGGCCGAGCAGCCCGAAGACGGCGAGCCCGGCGACCACGGCGCCCGCGCTCACCGCGGCGGCGCGCTCGAGGCCGACGCGCGCGACGAAGGGGCCGACGAAGCGACCGCCGGCGAGGAGGACGACGACCTGCGGGAGCAGGCCGAGCGCCGCGGCGGCCGGACTCCAGCCCCAGGCGAGCTGCAGCTGCAGCGTGACCAGGTAGGAGAGCCCGCCGACGGCGAGACCGGTCGCGGCCTTGAACGCCAGTCCGCTGGAGACGAGCGGCAGGGCCACGAGGCGCAGGTCCAGCAGCGGATGCCGGGCGCTGCGCTGGCGGAGCACGAAGCCGGTCCCCGTGAGGACCGCCGTCGCCACGGCCGCCCACGGCGCCCACGGTCCGATCCCGGTCCCGGCGCCGTCGGCACCCACGGATCCGGTGCCGACGAACAGCGTCGGCGCGACGAGGGCGGCCGCGATCGTCACCGTGCCGAGCAGCGCGCCGACGACGTCGATCGGGCCGCGGTGCAGGTCGGCCTGGGCGTCGGCCGGCACGCCCAGGCGGATGCCGATCAGCGCGAGCACCGCGATCGGCACGTTCGCGAGCAGGAGCACCTGCCACGGCGCGACCGCCAGCACGAGACCTCCGGCGGTGGGGCCGACCGCGAGTCCGACGAGCCCGGCGGTCGAGACGACGGTCAGCGCCCGGACCCGGAGCTCGTCGGTCCCGAACAGGCGGAAGGCGAGCGCCATCGATCCGGGCGTCGTCATCGCCGCCGCGACCCCCATCACGGCCCGGACGGCGATGAGCTGCTCCGTCGTCGTCACGGCCGCGGTCGCCAGGCTCGCGACGGCGAGCAGCACCAGGCCGGCGAGCATCACCCTGCGGCGTCCGAAGCGGTCGGCGATCGCGCCGAAGAGGAGCATGAGGCCGCCGAACGCGACCGAGTAGGCACCCGTCACCCACTGCAGGCCCGCGGTCGACGCGTGCAGCTCGCGACCGAGCGTCGGCAGGGCGACGTTCAGGACCGAGTTGTCGAGCATCTCGAACAGGAAGACGGCCGAGAGACCGGCGAGGGCGATCCAGGCGTCGCGCAGGCGGCGGGGAGCCGCGTCTCGCGGGGCGGATCGTGGGGTGTCGAGCACCATGGGCGCACTCCTTCACAGGGAAGAAGTGGCGGATCTCTCGATGCCGCGTGCGCGTGCAGACCGGCGCGGCCTGCGTTTTACCTCAGATGCGACGACCGTACACCCGGGGCGGGTCGAAGGGCGACCACCGCCGCCGAGGTGGCCGGCTCAGCGGAAGGGCAGCGCCTGCTCCCGGCTGGTCAGCGTGCCGCTCGCGACCGGGCTCCGGCGCCCGCCCCCATGCTGGTCGAGTAGCCCCGCAGGGGCGTATCGAGACCCACCGTCGCCAGCACGGATGCCGGAAGCGGCTCAGCGCTCGGGCAGGCGAGCGGTGGTCCAGGCCAGGGCGTCCGCGACGGCGGCGGAGTCCGGTCCGACGACGGTGCCGTGGTCGAGGCCGGGATAGGGGCGCGCCTCCAGGGCGGTGCCGTCGGCGGCGGCGGCCCAGCGCTCCAGCGAGGCGGGGGCGACGACGTCGTCGGCCTCGCCCCAGGCGACGAAGGTCGGGGTGCCGGGCGCGGTCGTGGCCGTGTTGCCCGCGAGGCGGCGCCGGAGCAGCGAGGCCGAGTCGCGGACGCCGACCGGGACGGCCCCCGCGACGACCGGCTCCAGCCCGGCCGTGAGCTCGGCGGTCGGCGGGTCGCCCAGGCAGCCGGCCGCGACGGCCTCGAGGACGGGGGCGAGCGCCGGATCGAAGCCCTCCGTCGCGGAGTCGTCGCCGTACCAGGCGTCGTAGCCCGCGGCGATCCAGCCGCCGAGCAGCGCGGCCGCGACCGGCGGCGCCGTCGGCGCGATCAGCTCGCCGGGATCGACGGCGGGCGCGAAGGCGGCCACCGCTCGCACGGTCAGCTCGGGCGCGTACGACGCGGCGGTGCTCGCCGTCCAGAGCGCCGCGTGCCCGCCCTGCGAGTGGCCCCAGACCGCGAAGCCGGCGTCGAGTGCGCCGCCAGACAGCTCCCGCGTCGCGCGCACGGCGTCGAGCGACGCGCGCGCCTCCCCCTCGCCGACCAGATAGGGCATCGGCCGGTCCGTGCGCGGATCCGCGAGGTCCGGCGCGACGACGGTCCACCCTCCGCGCAGGAGCTCGTCGAGCCCGGGCACGGCCCCGCCGGTGAGCCAGCCGGGGATCGCGCTCGGCGAGCAGGCGGCCTGCGCGCCGGTCGTCCCGTGCTCCCAGACGAGGATCCGCCCCGCGGCGGCGACGGTCGGGCTGATCACCAGCGCGTGCGAGGAGACCGCGCGGTCCTGCACGTCGAGCGTGCGGAAGGTGACGCTCTGCACGACCGAGCCGGCCGGCGCCTCCCCCGCCCACGGCCCGACGTCGAGGACCGCCCCTGGCCGCGACGGGTCGGCGGACGACGGCGCGGGCTCCGGCGCCGCCACGCAGCCCGCGCCGCCCAGGAGCACCCCGACGGCGAGCAGCGCGACGCCGAGCCCCCGCGCCCGCCCACCCGCGCGACCCGCCCTCACGCGTCGAGGGACCCCGAGACCAGCCCGGCCTTCCACGAGATCGTGCCGTGCTCGAAGTCCTGCACCGTCGTGCCCGCGGCGTTCACGTACTGGCCCGCCAGCGGGAAGCCGTAGGCCGGCCGCCACGCGGTCAGGATGTCGCCGAGCACGAGCCAGGTCCCCGTCGGCGCGTTCGAGAAGACGCGCACGCCGGTCGGGCCGTTCTGCATCCCGTCGGCGAACGGCCCCGACGGCGGCAGCGCGACCTGCCGCCAGAGCACCCCGGCGGCGACCGGCGAGCTCCACCAGCCGGTCGGCGTCTCGAAGCGGGTGCCGGACACGTGGTCGCGCCCGAGAGCGGTCGGCCCCACGGTGAAGACGGGGCTCACCGCCGCGCCGAGGGCGGAGTCGGCGTGCGCGTCGAAGCGGACGACCTCGTCGCGCGCGGGGACGCCGTTCTGGAGCATCCACTGCACCGCGAAGGCCGCCTGCTTCGGCGCGTTCGCCGTGTCGAAGACGCCGAAGGTGTCGGAGGCCCCCTGGTCCTTCAGCTCGTGGAGGTACATCGGCCCGGCGAAGGACATCTCGGCCCACTGCGTCACGCCCGACGAGAGGAACCGCGCCTGCGGATCCGTGCCCAGGACGCTCGGGTAGCCGTACTCCGTCGCCCAGATCTGCGACGACCCCGCTCCGGCCGCCCGCAGCGACGCTGCGAAGCCGATCACCTGGCGCACCGGAGTGAGGTCCCAGCGGGCGCTCTCGGCGAGGGTGCCGTCCATGTCGTAGGGGTGGAAGGCGTAGTGGTCCACCTTCGTCGCGACGATGCCCGCGGCGATCATCCGGCGGACGAACTCCGGCGCGAGCATGTCGCCCGCGGCGGTCGATCCCGGCCCGAGACCGCCGCAGACGGTCAGGGTCCCGGGGGCGGCCGCGCGGATCTCCTCGACCGCCGCCTTCACGAGCGAGGTGAAGAACACCGGATCCGGCCCGGGCCAGAAGTACTCCTTGCCGTTGGGCTCGTTCCAGATCTCGTAGGCGAAGATCCGCCCCTTGTAGCGGGTCGCTGCGGCCTTGACGAAGCGGCGCCAGGTGGTGAGCGAGGCGGGCCGGTTGTGCGGCTGCCCCTCCTTCTTCTGCGCCGCGGCCCAGTACGGGGCGCTGCCGAGCACGGCCAGCACCGACAGCCCCCGGGCGCGGGCGCCGTCGACGATCGGATCGAACAGCGACCAGTCGAAGGTGCCGCTCTTCTGCTCGGCGAAGAACCAGGAGAGGTCGAAGCGGAGGGAGTTCGCGCCCACCGCGACCATCCAGTCGAGGCTGCGGGTGCGCGACTCCGCCGTCTCCCAGAGGATCCCGGAGTTGACCGAGAAGCCCGCCCCCGAGCGGGGCGCGATCGCGCGGGGCGCGGCGGCCGCGGCGCTCGGCAGCGCTCCCGCCGAGAGCGCGAGCGTGGACAGCCCCGCGGCGGAGATCAGTCCGCGGCGGGAGAATCGTGGTGCGTCGGACGGTCTGCTCGATGCCATGGCGCTGCTCCTCCACCGGTGCGCCGAGAGCTCTCCCCCGGCCGTGTCCCCCGATCATTCCCGCTCCCCGCGGATCCCGCCCCCGCGCGGATCCGGCCGCGCAGGGCGCTCCCGAGGGGCGCCGCCTCGGTAGCATCGATCCGGGTCGACGCGGGCGGACCCGTCGAGGGCCCGATGCGAGGAGGATCCGTGGCCGAGAGACCGGGAATCGACGCCGGCAGGCGCGAACGGCTCCCCGAACCCCCTCGGCCGGCCGGCACGGCGCCCGCCGAGATTGGCGGATTCGGGCGCCGCCCTGTCGCAGCGGCACACCCCGGCGCCGTTCGAGGAGCCGCCCGATGAGCGCCGCGGAGACCGCCGCCGAGCCGTCGCTCCGCCGCCGGCGCTCCCCGCGGATCCTGCTGGTCTGCGAGGGCAACATCTGCCGGTCGCCCGCGGCCGAGCTCCTCCTCGAGTCCCTGCTCGACGGCGTGCCGGTGCGGATCGCGAGCGCGGGGCTCGGCGCCGCGATCGATCGGCCGATGCCCGAGCCGATGCGCGCGGCGATCGCGGACTGGGGCGTCGACGCACACGCCCTCGACGAGCACCGCGGCCGGCAGCTCACCCCCGAGCTGCTCGAGCGCTCCGATCTGGTGCTCACCATGACCCGGGAGCAGCGCACCGCGGTCGTGCGCCTCGCCCCGGCCCTCCTCTCCCGCGCCTTCACCCTCGCCGAGCTCGCCCGCCTGGCCGACGGCGCCCGCCCCGGCGACTCGGCCGACCCCGGCACCCGGCTCCGGCAGCTGCTCGCCAGCGTGCAGGCCCGGCGGCCGCTCGCCCAGGCGGCCGCCGCCGAGGACATCGCCGACCCCTACCGCCGGTCCCACGACTCCTACGAGCAGGCGGCCACGGCGATCCGGGACGCGCTCGAGCGGGCCGCACCGGCGCTCCGGGCAGCGCTCACGCCGGGCGACGGCGTCCCAGCTTCCGCAGTCGCAGCGCCGGTCGCTCCACCCCCAGGAACACCACCGACGCCAGCGCGACGGTCGTAGCGAGCACGACGGCGGCACCGGTCACCAGCCCGATCGGGGTGTCCGGGAAGTCGACGCCGGCGCGGTCCAGGAAGAGGATCACCGGCATGTGCAGCAGGTAGATGCTGAGCGAGGTCTTGCCCAGCCAGAGCAGCACCGGGTTGTCGACGAGGTGCGAGACGCGCCAGACCGAGTGGCCGTCCTTGACCGGCAGCGCGAGCAGCAGGATCACCCCGAGCGACGCGATCGCCACGCCCGCGCTGATGAACCGCGGCACGAGCAGGTAGGCGGCCACCACCGCGACGAGCCCGACCGCGATCGCGATCCAGCCCGAGCGCCGGGCCGTGCGCAGCCCGCGCGGCCCGACCGCCTCGCGCTCGACGGCGATCCAGACGACGATCGCGACCATCCCCCAGCCGAAGCCGTCGGCCCAGACGGGCAGGCTGCGGCTGAAGACCGCGAGGGCGTTCGGTCCCCACTCCGAGGAGCCGTACTCGAGGCCCGACGCCTGCTGCCAGAGCGTGCCGGCGGTCTTCGAGACCAGGCCCACCGCGACGAGGACCGCTCCCGGTGCCGCCGCGACCGCGTAGCGCCCGAGCCGCGGAGCGACCCGGCCGAGGACCAGGACGCAGACCGCCACCAGCGGCGGCAGCAGCAGGTAGTAGGCGAGCTCGATGGTCAGCGTCCAGGCGGGCGCGATGCCGGTCTGGATCTGGGAGGGGAGGTAGGACTGCTGGAGGCTGAGGTGCAGGAGCACCCGCCACGGATCCTCGAAGCGGCCGATCGCGCTGTCGCCCGCACCGTCGCGGACGGCGTCGTAGGCGTTGGTGAGGTAGAGGGTGCCGCTGAGCCAGGCCACGACGAAGCCGACGGTCGCTCCCGGGAAGACGCGCAGCACCCGCGAGAGCGCGTAGTCGCCGAGCTTCCCGCGCATGCTCGTCCCGGCGACGACCGCCCGGGCGAACGGCCAGTAGATCAGGAAGCCGCTCAGCACGAAGAAGGAGACGACCGCCTGCGCAGTGACCTCGAGCCCCGTCCCGCGGAGGGCGCCGGGCGCCCAGTGCGAGCCGACGTGCGCGACGATGATGCAGATCGCCAGGCCGCCGCGGAAGCCGTCGAGGCCGATGACGCGCAGGGGGCGGCGGACGGGGGTCCGCTGGGTGGTGGCGGTCATGGCTGACGCTCCTGTCGGGGGGACGGCTGCGGAGTCGCGAGGGCGGCGGCGGTCCGCACTCCGGCCACCGGATCGGCGGGTGGCGGCGCGGGCGGAGCCACGCTGCAGAGCTGGGTCAGCAGCAGGCCGAAGGCGAGCGTGAGCGGGGTCATCGTGACGACCGGGAAGTCGACCTGGAAGGCGAAGAAGACCGTCCCGGCGTAGACCGCGAGGGCGAGGTCCGAGCCGGACCCCGAGCCCGCCCGCCGCGACCGCCGGACCGCGACGACCAGCACCACGAGCAGCAGCGCCACGAAGAGCAGCCCCGAGAGGATCCCCGCGCGCCAGACGATCAGCAGCGGCGTGTTGGCGACGTGGTTGAGCGAGTAGCCGTAGGCCGCGTCGGTGAACTCCCGCAGGTCCCAGCCCCGGCCGAACCACCAGTGCCCGGCCATCTGCCCCGGGTAGTTCGCCAGCGCGTCGACGCGGTCCGAGACGCCCGCGGTGCGCGAGTCGAAGGAGTCGACGAAGCGGTCGCGGAGCGCCGGCACCCAGTAGAGGCTCCCGAGCGCGAGGATCCCGCCCGCGACCGACGCGGCGCGGGCGCCCGCCGAGCGGTGCGAGACCACGAGCGTCACGGCGAGGCCGAGCACCAGCGCGCCCATCGCGCCGCGGGAGAACGTCCCGACGATCGCCGCGCCGAGCAGCGCGAGCACCAGGATCCGCGGCCGGCCGCGCAGCTGCGCGCCGGCGATCCCGAAGGCGAAGAGGAAGAACAGCCCCGCGACGTTCGGGTCGACGTAGAGCCCGCTGACCCGGGTGAGCGAGGAGCCGTCCACCGTCACGGTCCGCAGGTTGCCGACCGCCGAGGTGTCGCCGTAGCCGAAGAGGGCGAGCGAGTTGAGCAGCTGCCCGCCCGGATCGAGCACCACCATGACCAGCGCGGTCGCCGCGCCGATCGCCGCGCCCGCGACGAAGGCCTGCAGCACCGTCCGCCGCATCCGCTCGTCGGCGACGAGCGCGAGGATCGTGATGCCGGCCGCGAGCGCCCAGCGGAGGTAGATGAGCAGGGCGCCGATCCCGTCGAAGGTCACCACCATCGAGAAGGCCGAGACGATCAGGAAGGCCGTCAGCACGCCGAGCACCGCGGTGCTCTGCGGGCTGGAGCGGGGCCGCAGGCAGAGCACGGTCACGGCGAACCAGACGGCGAGCGCCAGCACGGCGTAGGTCCCGGTGCCGGGGACGGTGGCGAACGGCGCCGCGCCGAGCACCCCGCCGAGGGCGACGGCCGAGAGCGCGGGGACGCGGACGGCGAGGTGGAGCAGCAGCGGCGCGCTGCAGAGCAGGATCGCCACCGCGGTCGTCGCGACGCCGCCGCGGACGACGGCGAGCAGCAGCGCCGCCAGCGCGACGAGCGCGTAGGCGACGGCCGCGAGCACCGGCAGCGGTCGCCGGCTCACGGCGCCAGCCAGTCCTGGACCGCCCGGAGCGGGCGCTCCTGCCGCCAGTGCTCGATGTTCTGCTCGTAGACGTCGTCGCCGAGGCGGCGTGCGAGCGCGGAGTCGAGGAGGAGCCGGCGCGCCTGCTCGATGAAGCCCTCCCTGGTCTTCTCCACCGGGAGATCGAAGAGGGAGTCCAGGCTCCCCACGGCGGCGGGCGTGCCGACGACCGGCATCCCGCGCGCGACGGCGTCGAGGATCTTCACCCGCACGCCTCCGCCTGTGGCGATCGAGGCGAGGATCCCGCGGCAGGAGGCGAGCGTCGCGTCGAGGTCGTCGACGAAGCCGAGCTCGCGGACCCCCTCCGTCACGGGCAGCGGCCGCTCGCCGTGCCCGATGACGAGCAGCTCGGCGCCGGGGATGCCCGCGCGGATGGCAGGCCACCACTGCAGCAGCAGGCGCACGCCCTCCTCGTTCGGCGGCCAGCGGCGGTCGCCGACGAAGGCGACCCGCGGCGCGGCGAGGTCGCGCCGGTGGCGGGACACCGGCGGGAGGGTGACGTCCAGCCAGCGCGTCCGCCGCACTCCCCGGCGCGCGAAGTCGTCCGCCTCGCCGGCGTCGTAGGTGGCGACCGCGACCGCCTCGCGCACCGCCCGCAGCTCGTCGCGGAGGATCATGCCGCTCTGCAGGCGCCCGAGGTTCCCGCGCGCCGCGCCCCAGACCAGCGACTCCGACACGACGGTGTTGATGTACAGCTTCTTCTGCACGCCGGAGCGGAAGTACGGCTCGGCGAGGTAGGTGTGGTCGGCGACGACCCGGTCGGCGTCGCTCGCGGTGATGGCGGCGCGCAGCTCGGGCAGGTCGAAGCGCTCGTGCACCAGGCTCCGCCCGCGCGCGAGCGCCCCGGCGACGAGGCGCACCGGCGATGGCGGCGACTTCTTGACGAGCGTGTTCCCGT
Organism: Rathayibacter sp. VKM Ac-2929; assembly: GCF_022815495.1. NCBI lineage: Bacteria > Bacillati > Actinomycetota > Actinomycetes > Micrococcales > Microbacteriaceae > Rathayibacter > Rathayibacter sp. VKM Ac-2929. The sequence continues at coordinate 387,632 of NZ_JALGRV010000003.1, read as the reverse complement.
TCCGCACGCCCGACTCGCGCGAGAGTGCGATGTAGCGGACGGGCCCGAGCTGCTGCGCGAGCGAGTAGACGAGCGAGAACATCATCATGTCCCCGGTGCGCTCGAGCTCGGGGTCCTTGGCGACGAGGAACTCGGTGACGCCGCTCATGCGGATCCCTCCCCTGTCCTGCCCGGGACGGGAGCCGCGGCCGGCGCGACCGCCGGCGGGTCGACGCGGGCGCCGTCGACGTCCGGCGGCCCGCCCGCCCGCCGGTAGGCGTCGTGCACGACGACGGCGAAGGCGCCGACCAGGAGCACCTCGCCGACGACGGCCGCGAGCGCCGCGGCCGTCCCGCCGGCGACGCCCGCGAGCACCGCGATCGCCAGGCACGCGGCGCGCAGCAGCAGGGCCGCCCCCGCGCCGAGGATGCGGCGCCGGTCGGCGCCCAGCACGTACAGCGCGGTGACCCACGCGTTCGAGACGGAGCGCAGACCGGCGAACGGGGCCAGCACGAGCAGCAGCACGCCGACCTGCGCGGTCCGCTGGTCCAGGAGCAGGACGCCGCCCACTCCCGCGGTCCCGAGCGCCATCACCGCGCCCAGCCCGAGAACGAGCCCGAGCGGCGGACCGCCGTGCCGTTGCCCGCCCGCGTCCCGCAGCGACGCCGTGTACTGCTGCCCGAGCAGCTGCCCGACGATCGACGCCGCGAGCACCAGCTGCGAGGCGATCGCGTAGGCGCCGACGACCTCGTCGCCGAGCAGGAGGCCGAGGAGGAGGATGTCGCCCTGCAGGTAGAGCGCCGTGATGACCGCGTCGACGACGAGCAGCAGCTGCCCGCGCGCGCCCCGCGGCCAGCGCGGCCGGACCCCGCGGATCCCGCGGACGGCGACGACCGCGACGACGAGGTAGGGCAGGACGTAGGCGAGCATCAGCAGCTCGAGCGGAAGACCCCGCCCCGCGAGCAGCCAGAGCCCGACCGCCGCCAGGATCGAGCCGACCTGCCGGGCGGCGTCCCAGCGGGTCGGCAGCATCGGCTCGCCGTCGCGCAGCGCCCGGCTCTTGACCGCGTTGAACAGCATCTCGCCGCCGGCGATCAGCAGGGCGAGCCCGGCGACGAACGACCAGGCGTAGACCATCGCGCCCAGCGCGAACAGGGCGAGGCCGAGCAGCGTGCGGGCGCTGCGCTCCGCCGCGTAGGTCGCCGCGTCCACGCGCACGCTGCGCACCAGGAAGATGTTCTCGGACGGAGCGGCGAGCACCGCCGCGGCGGCGAACGCCATCGCGTAGAGGCCGTAGTCGCCGAGGCCGACGGTCGCCACCAGGAACAGCATCCAGGCCAGCCCGGAGCCGCGGCCCAGCACCATCCAGCCGCTCGCGCCGGCGAGGGCGAGGATCCGCCGGCGCCCCTGCCCCGCGGCGGCCGTCCCGGTCACGAGCGCGCGCCCTCGAGCAGCGCGGACCAGCGACGGGCGAACACCGCGAAGGCCGCCGCGCTGGTGAGCCGCTCCGCGAGGCCGGCCGAGCGCTCCGCGAGCGCGCCGATCGCCGCGTCGTCGGGCACCACGGCGTTGACCCGCTCGGCCAGCTCGCGCACGCCGCCCTCGACTACCTCGGCCTCGTCGCTGAGACCCGGGTGGCCGAGGGCGATGATCGGCGTCCGGTAGGCGAGGGCGCGCGCGACGACGCTCGACGCGACGTGGATCGTGGGACCGTAGGCGCCGCGCCGGCCGTAGGGCAGCACGATCGCGCGGACGCCGGCGAAGAAGCGGTCCTCGTCCTCGCCCTCCACGCCGCCCAGCACCCGCACGCCCGGCACCGGCTCCAGCGCCTCGGTGCCGCGCCCCGCCACCACGATCTCGATGGCCGGATCGACCGCGGCGCGGAGCGCGGCGAGCTGGTCGAAGCCCTTCCCTCGGTAGACGTAGCCGAAGAGCCCGATCGCGAGCGGGCGCTCCGCCGCTGGGGCGACGGCCGGCTTGACCGGGGCGGGCAGGAAGGCGACGTCGACGTCGCGGACGCGCAGCTCCTCCTCGATCGCCGCCGCCCCCGACGCGGTGAGGGCGAAGAGCGAGACGCCGCGCAGCACGCGCCGCTCGAGCAGGCGGTGCAGCCGCATCAGCGGGAAGTGGATCGCGTGGGTCGCGAAGTGGCTGCGGCCGACGAGCGCGGTGCGGAACGGCGTCCAGACCGCGAGCGGAGCGTCGTGCAGCGTGGCGGTGACGACGCTCGCCCGCGCGCGCACCCGACGGCTCGCGAGCAGCCAGAACGGCACGATCACGCCGCCGCTGTGCTCGGTGTGCACGATAACCGGGCCGGTGGCCGCCTCGATCGCCCGCAGGACCTCGCGGCGGGCCCGTCGGACCTCGGCCACGCCGTCCGCCCCGGCCCCGCCGTGCCGCACCTCGACGACCGCGCCGGCCACCTCGCGGGCCCGGGCGATGAGGTCGTCGGCGTAGTCGCTCACTCCGCTGGAGCCGGTGCGCGGGGCGACGTAGACGAGGGTGACGTCCGACCAGCCCTCGGCGCCCTCGTGCTCGCGGATCATCGCCGCCCTCTCGTGCATCAGTAGAACAGCCGTCGGAAGCGGGTCGAGTAGGCGAGCGAGGAGGTGCGCTGCCCGCGGACGACGGCGGGCACGCCCGCGACGATCGTCATCGCCTCCACGTCCGTGCGCACCAGCGAGCACGCACCGACGACGGCGCCGCGGCCGATCGAGACCCCCGCGACCACGGTCGTGCGCGAGGCCAGCCAGGCGTGGTCGCCGATGGTCACCGGCTCCTCGACGGCCTCGAAGGTGTCGGACTGCGGCAGGTGGTACGCGGTGATGATGTGGGTGTCGCTCGCGATCGCGACGTCGTCGCCGATCGTGATCCCGCCCCGCGCGTCGAAGAAGCAGCGGAAGCCGATCGAGCAGTTCTCGCCGATCACCAGGCGGTCGATGTCGAGGATCGACGTGCCGCGGCCGATCGAGGTGCCCGCGCCGATCCTCGCGCCCCACAGCCGCAGCACGCCCAGGCGTACGAGGTGGGAGGGGACGTGCGTGGCGACGATGTTGAAGGCGGCGATCCCGAGCTGCCGCCAGGCACGGCCGGCGATCCCGGTCACGAGGGCATCAGCTCCCGCTTCGAGTCGTCCGCACTGGCCGCGGGCTCCTCCGGGCGGACCTGCGCGATCGCCTCGACGTAGGCGCGGCTCTCGTAGCCGTAGGCGCGGCCGCGGTCGTCGGTCGCGGCGAGCAGATTCACCACGACGCCCACGAGCGGGGCGTGCACGCGCTGCAGGGCGTCCTTCGCGTTGGTGAGCTGCGGCCGCTTGACGAGCGCCGAGCCGACGACGAAGAGCACCGCGTCGGCCGCCCGCGCGAGCACGAGCGAGTCGGCGACGGGGAGCACGGGCGGGGCGTCGAGGACCACGTAGTCGGCCTCGGCGTGCAGCTCTTGCAGGATGCGGTCGAAGGTCGGCGAGGCGAGCAGCTCCGCCGGGTTCGGCGGGGTGCGGCCGGACGCGAGCACGCGGAGCGAGCCGCTCTCGCCGACCGGCTGGAGGAGGTCCTTCGCGGCGGCCCGGCCCAGCAGCGCGTCGGTGAGGCCGACGCCGGTCTCGAGCCCCAGCCGCTCCGACAGCCGCGACACCCGCAGGTCCGCGTCGACGAGGATCACGGACTTCCCGGCCGCGGCGAGGCTCGCGGCGAGGCTGAGCGAGATCGTCGACTTCCCCTCCCCGGGGATCGAGGAGGTGACCAGGATGATCCGCCGCGGCGACCCGCCGATGTCGACGAAGGTGAGGTTGGTGCGCAGCGCCCGGATCGCCTCGCCGAAGGAGGAGCGCAGCGCCGCCTCCTCGATCAGCGGGACGGTGCCGAGATTGCGGGTCCGCGGGATCGTCCCGAGCAGCGGCACGCCGAGCAGCGCCTCCGCCTGGGCCGCCTGCCGCACCCGCTGGTCGAGTGCGTTCAGGAGGAGAGCCAGCCCGACGCCGAGCAGGATCCCGGCGAGCCCGCCCGCGAGGAGGACGAGCGGGATCGACGGCCACGACGGCGCCGCGGGCGGTGCGGCCTCCTCCAGCGGCGTGACCGTGACGACGGGGTCGCGTCCGGCGAGCGGCCGCTCGAGCGTCTCGGTGATCGTCGAGGAGAGCGAGGACGCGACCGCGTTCACGAGGTCGGCGGCCTCCTCGGCCGACCCGGACTCCGCTGAGAGGTTGATGATCAGGCTGTCGAGCTCGACCGTGGAGGACACCCGCGTCGCCAGCTCCGCGGAGGTGGTCTGCAGCCCGAGGTCCTCGATGACCGCGTCGAGCACGATCGGCAGCGTCGCCACCGCGGCGTAGGACTCCACGCGGCTCTGCGTGTAGGTGGACCCCTGCAGCAGATCGGTCGCGGAGCCCGAGGCCTGGTTCGAGACGAACAGCCGCGCGGTCGCGGTGTACTGCGGCGCCGTGAGCAGCAGCGCCCCGCAGCCGGTCAGCAGGCCGACGGCGAGCACGCTCACCACGAGCGCCCAGTAGCGCTGCCAGATCTGCACGAGTTCTCGGAGGTTCATGGGGCTTCTCTCGTCGTGTCCCGGAGCACCGCGTCAGCCCTCGAGAGCGGCGCGGACGCGCTCGGAGACGATCGGTGCGATGGCGGTGGCGTAGTCGTCGGTGATGTGCTGCTCGTCCGCCCGGACGAGGGTGCCGCCGGCGAACGCCGGGCACAGGTCGGCGCTGGCGCAGAACAGGTCGCGGGTCTCCACCAGCCGCGCGGAGGGGGACGCCGCCACGGCCTCGGTGACGGCGTCGAGCTGCGAGAACCAGGTCTCGCTGACCGGCGCCGCGCAGTCGGACGGCGAGGCGACACGGGTGTAGCAGGTCGCCACCGCCTGGCCCCGGGGCGGCGTCATCAGCACGACGGTCCGGGCGTCGCCGACCTCGGCGAGGCTCCGCTCGAGGCCCTCGGTCCAGCGCGCCTGCGCGGTCGAGCGGTCCTCCGGGATCAGCTGGAGCATCTCGACCTCGGCGTCCGAGACGATCACGGCGGCGGGCCGGAGCGCCGCGATGCGCTCCAGCGTCCAGCGGCGGTGGTCGTCGCAGGTCGCGGGGAAGCCGGGGGCCGGGTCGGCGGTGACGGTCCCGGTGACCGGCAGGTCGGCGAACGGGCAGAGCGCTCCCGTCAGCAGCCGCACCCGGTACCCCTGCTCGTTGAGCGAGCCCGCGAGCGCGGGAACCCAGGCGAGGGCGACGGAGTCGCCGACGACGACGGCGGTCCTCGGGAGCGACGCGTCGCCGATCACGCAGTCGTCCTCGTTCGCCGCGTCCACCGTGATGCAGGTCCGGGCGAGGGCGCCGCCGAAGGCCGCGTCCCCCGCGTCGATCGCCTCCGCGACCGGCTCCGGCCAGGAGACCGCCGACGAGGCGGCACCGAGCGCGGCGGTGACCTGATCGAGCCCGTCGAGCCCCTCGGGCACGGCCGGCGCGGCGCCCGGCTCGACGGCCGTCGACGCGGAGACCCCGGCGACGGCGACGCTGTCGCGCGGGAGCACGAGCACGACGGCGGTCGTCACGAGCGCCGCGGCGGCGAGGCCGAGCGCGACCCAGCGGGGCCAGCCCTCACTCCCGCGCCGGTCGGTGCGGCGGGCCCGCGGCTCGAGCCATCGGCTGCGGCGCACGGGCTCCTCGACGCCGTAGTGGCTCGCGGTGGCGAGGACGAGGGCGAGCGGGATCGCTCCGGCGAGGTACCAGGGCGAGTCGTGGCCGACGAGCGCGGCGAGGAAGACGAAGACCGGCCAGTGCCAGAGGTAGAGCGAGTAGGAGATCCGCCCGAGGAACCGCGAGACCGGGTTGCTCAAGAGGACGACGTGGGAGGGTCCGCCCTCTCCGGCGACGATGATCGCCGCGGTCGCCAGGGTCGGGAGCAGCGCCGCGACGCCCGGGTACGGGGTCTGCGGAGTGAGCACGAACGACCCGGTGACGAGCACCGCGACGCCCAGCCAGCCGAGCACCGGGCGCAGCCGGTCCGGGATCCGGCGCCAGTGCGCCGCCCCGAGGAACAGGAGCGCCCCGAGGGCCAGCTCCCACGCGCGGGTCAGCGTCGAGAGGTAGGCGACCCCGGGCGACAGCTCGGACTCCACGACCGCCCAGGCGAAGGAGGCCGCCGCGACGACGGCGACCAGCGCGACGACCGCGCGCGACGACGGCGGCCAGACCCGCTGATCCGCCGGCCCGCGCCGTCGCCGGGCGACCGCGCGCGCGATCCCGAAGCCGACCAGGACCAGCAGCGGCCAGACGAGGTAGAACTGCTCCTCGACCGCCAGCGACCAGTAGTGCAGCAGCGGCGACTGCGGCGCCCAGGTGGCGAAGTAGTCGGTGCCGTTCAGGACGAAGTTCCAGTTCGCGCTGACCAGCGCCGCCCAGACCCCGTCCACGAGGATCGACTCCGCCCGGGCCCGGCCGAAGACCAGGAAGCCGGCCAGCACCGTCACCGCGATGACGACCGCGGCGGCCGGGGCGAGCCGGCGGAACCGGCGGACGTAGAACGTCGGCAGCGAGATCCGGCGCGAGCGGGTGTACTCCTTCACCAGGAGCCCCGTGATCAGGAATCCGGAGAGCACGAAGAACGCGTCGAGGGCGACGAAGCCGCCGATCGGAACCTCCGCGAAGTGCGTCAGGAGGATCAGCATGACGGCGAGCGCGCGGAGTCCCTCGAGGTCCGCGCGGTAGCTCGAGCCACCCGGCGAACGCGGCGCGGTGAAGGGTCTGGACACCGTGCACCTCGCGTTCTCGATGGGGTCGGGAAGGCATTCACGGCGCGCCGATACGACCGACGGAATGTCCTGTTTCTCGCTGTCGACGACGACTCGGCATCACTGTAGTGCGACGCCTTCTTCACGCCTACCATCGCATTCGCCCGGTATGCCCTCTCGAAGAGCGAAGAGGAGCGATCGGTGAATCCGCGGAGCAGACGGGTGACCATGACACGCCATTCCGACGACGAGCAGTCCGACCGGAGAGAACCTCTCGAGCGGGTGACGGTGCTCCATGTCTGCGAGCGCTTCGGCGGCGGTCTCGCCGACGCGATCTCGAGCTTCGCCGCGGCCGATGCGGGGATCCGCCACGTCCTGCTCTACGCCGCCAGTCCGGAGGTTCCGCTGCCGGTCTCGGCGCACGCGCTCTTCGACGGGGTCCTCGAGCTGCCAGCCGGCCACCTCGCCCGCGTGCTCGCCGTGAGGAGCGCCATTCGCCGCACCCGCGCCTCGATCGTGCACTCGCACTCCGCATTCGCGGGTTTGTATGCGCGCCTGGCCGTCTCGCGGCACGGCACGGCCCAGGTGCATTCGCCGCACTGCTTCCCCTTCGAGCGGGCGGATCGCGGGCCGTCGGCGCTCCGTGCGTTCCACCTGATCGAGTGGGTCCTGGCGCGCAACACCAGCCTCTTCGTGACCTGCTCCGAGAACGAGCTGCGCCGCGCGCGAGCGCTCGGCGGCGCCCCCGCCACCTGGGTGGTGAACTGCGCCAACGGCGTCCCGGCCCAGTTCATTCGCGACAACATCAGTGATTCCCCACCGGGATCAGAAGATATCGGGCATGATTCCGCACGCATCGTCGGAGTGGGCCGAATAGCCCCGCAGAAGGGCCCGGACATCTTCGCGAAGACCGCGAGGACTATCGCCGGACAAGGAGTTCTGGCGCGATTCCACTGGGTCGGTCGCGGAAACTCGGACGACCTCACTAATGATCTCGAGGAATCGGGTGTCGAGGTGACCGGCTGGCTCTCCAAGGAGAGCGGTCTCTCCGTTCTCGCGGGCGCGAGCGTCTATCTGCACACGGCCCGCTGGGAGGGCTTCCCGGTGTCCCTGCTCGAAGCCGTGGCGCTCGGCGTGCCGGTCGTCGTCCTCCGCCGGCCGTACGCCGAGTCGCTCCCCGAGGAGCTGCTCGCGGAGGAGCACGAGCTCGCCGACCGGATCGCCCGCCTCCTCGGGGACGCCGACCTGCGCCGGAGGAACGTCGCCCTGGCCCGCGACGCCCTCTGCTCGCACGTCCCCGGCCGCCAGCGGGAGCAGCTGCAGGACGCCTACCTCTCCCTGACGGCGTCGAAGGCGCGGCCGCGCACCGCGCCGGAGCCGGTCCCCGCCCTGCGCTTCCCCGCCGAGAAGGCCTCCTGACCCGTCGACTTGCGACGTCCTGAGCCCCGATCGGGGGCCGCCCTCTCCCCGGAGAGCGGATCTCGATACGCCCGCGGAGCGGGCTACTCGATCAGCATGAAGCGCAGGCGCCCGCCCCCCATGCTGGTCGAGTAGCCCCGCAGGGGCGTATCGAGACCCACCGTCGCCAACAGCCCGGGTCTGCAGCCCCGCGCGCCGCGCAGCCGACCCGGGGTCGTCCGCTTCAGTGCGCCGCGTCGTACGCGGCCTGCACGTCCGCGGGCACCCGACCGGAGCGGGGGACCTCGTAGCCGTGCCGTCGCGCCCAGTGCCGGATCGCGGCGAGCATCTCGGGGCTCTTCCGCCCGGCGCTCGCGGCGATCGGCGTCACCCGGGAGCGGGCCGGCGCCTCGGACAGCGGCCGGGCCGCGTCCACGAACGGCGCGAGCGCGCGGTGCAGGTGCCCGATGTTCGCCGCGGACAGGTCGATCTCGTACGCGTCGTCCCCGACGGAGAAGGACACCGTCCCGCCGCGCCCGGCGGCGATGGGCGCACCGGTGAGATCGTCCACGAGCACGACCTGGGAGACCACGGATCCGACGACCTTTCACGGGAGGAGCAGTGCGGCCGATCGGACGCACGCGCACGTCCATGGAACCAGATGCGGGCCCACGGCGGGGCCCGGCGCGGTCCGACGAGGGGACGGCGGCCGGCGGGAGAGCCGTCGAAACCTACTAAGAACAGCCTCCGATCAGCACCTTCAGCGGTGTCCTGTGCGATTCGCCCCACCGCCGCCGGGTCGTCACGGTGCCCTCAGAAGCAGCGGTCGGCGCGAGCAGTGGCCGGGACGCGTGAAGTCAACTAAGTTGACTTCACTGCTCGACCACCCTGAAGGAGGACGCATGTCCACGACCGCCCCACTCACCGCCCAGAGCTCGATCGGGGAATGGCTGAACCATCCCGAGGGCTCCGCGCTCATCCGCGACGTGCTCGGCGGCGCCGCCGGCGGCTTCGACGAGGCCAAGCTGGCGCCGGTGCGCTCGCTGCCGCTGCAGCAGCTGGTCGCGCTGAGCCAGGGGCAGCTCCCGCAGAGCGTCGTCGACGATCTGGTGCTGCGGGCGAACGGCGGCGTCATGCCCGAGGCCGCGGAGAGCACCGGCTGGCGCGAGAGCGTCACCCCCGGACGCTTCGCGGGGAGGACCGTGATCGTCACCGGCGCGGCGTCCGGCATCGGCCGCGCCACCGCCTCCCGCATCGCCCGCGAAGGCGGCCGGGTCGTCGCCGTGGACATCTCGGCCGAGCGGCTCCAGGAGTTCGCGGCCTCGCTGCCCGACGCCGAGATCGTGCCCGTCGCCGGCGACATCACGAAGCAGGACGACATCGACGCGATCGTCGCGGCGGCCGGCGAGCGGATCGACGGCCTCGCCAACATCGCCGGGATCAACGACGACTTCTCCCCCGCCCACGAGACCTCGGACGCGGTGTGGGACCGGGTGATCGCCATCAACCTCACCGGCGGCTTCAAGCTCTCCCGCGCCGTGCTCCCCGCGATGCTCGCGGCCTCGGCCGGATCGATCGTCAACGTCGCCTCCGAGGCGGGGCTGCGCGGCAACGCGTCCGGCAACGCCTACACGGTCTCCAAGCACGGCGTCGTCGGGCTCACCAGGAGCGCCGCGTTCATGTACGCGGGCAGCGGGATCCGCGTGAACGCCGTCGCGCCCGGCGGCGTCGCCACCGGCATCCCGTTCCCGCCGAACGTCTCCGAGGCCGGCAGCGCCCGGCTCGCCCCGTTCCAGAGCGCGATCCCCTCCGTCGCCTCCGCGGAGCAGCTGGCGGCGTCGATCACCTTCCTGCTCAGCGACGACGGCGTGAACATCAACGGGGCGATCCTGCCCAGCGACGGCGGCTGGTCCGTGCAGTAGTCAGGCGGACGCCGGCGGGCCGGGCCGGTCCGCGGGAGTGAGCAGGCCCTGCAGCGCGTCGCCGTAGCGCTCGACGATCTGCTCGTGGTCGGTGGCGAGGAGGACCTCGTCGCCGACCACCCACATCGAGTGCAGCAGTCCCCCGACGAGCGCCGCGGCCAGGCGTGCGCGCAGGTCCGCGTCCGGCCCCGTCATGCGGGCCCGCAGCGGAGCCACGAACGCCTCCTCGTGCACGGCGTGCAGCCGGGCGCCGATCGCGGGCTCGCTCCCCCCGCGCACCAGCGCGAGGAAGACGGCCTGCGTGTCGCGCTCGTCCGCGAGAAGGGAGGCGACGAAGCTGCGCCCGAAGTCCCGCAGCGGCACGTCCAGCTCCGGGCGGTCCTGGATGCTCACCTGCATCACGTCGAGGAACAGCGCCTCCTTCGACCCGAACCGGCGGACGACGACGGCGGGATCCACCTGCGCCTCCGCCGCGATCTCGCGGACGGTGACCCGCGAGTAGCCGCGCTCCCGGAACAGCCGCTCCCCCGCCGCGCGGATGCTCGCGCTGAGGGCGGCAGGAGAACGGCGAGGCACGGTGCTCGATCGTACCCGCGAGGTGCCGGACGAGGCGCGCCGAGCAGTTCGTCGACTCCGCGTGACGGGGGCGGTCACGGCTCGGTTCAGCGCTGCCGGCGGGCGCATCCGGCCTACCCTGCCGACATGGCCCTGCATCTGCGACAGATCGTGCTCGACGCCGAGAACGCGCGAGAGCTCGCCGCGTCCTACCTCGCCCTGCTGGACGGCGAGTACCGACCCGGGGACGAGCCGGCCGCAGACGGCTCCGACGACGACGCCGAGTGGGTCGCGATCCGCACCTCCGAAGGGGTCGGCATCACGGTGCAGCGGGTGGACGAGCTGCCCCGGGTGACCTGGCCGGACGGGCCGGTGCGCCAGCAGCTGCACCTCGACTTCACCGTCACGGATGCGGAGGAGCTCGAGCGGCAACGTGCGCGAGCGGTCGCCCTGGGCGCCACGGTCATCGACGATCAGAGCGCAGATCCGGAGGAGGCGCTGTACGTCCTCGCCGATCCGGCCGGTCACCCGTTCTGCATCTTCGTCGCAGACGACGGAACAGCACAGCCGAGCAGTCCGTGACCCGCCGGGCCATCGACTCCCTCGCCACCTCGTCGGAGCGGCCGGCGAGGAAACCCTCTGCGGCCGGCGGTGTCGCACCGAGCGATCATCAGCGGAACACTCCTCAGCGGTCGACCTCGCCGCCCGGCGGCTCGTGCCGATCAGCGCCCCTGCTTCTCCGGAGTCAGCTGCCCGTGAGCTGCGACACCCGGCCTCGGGACACGCCGAGGATCGCCGCGGAATCCGTCACGGAGTAACCGGCTTCACGCAGTCGTCGCGCTGCGGCACGCGAGCGAACCGCAGCGGCGACGGACGCCTGAGCCGCCTGCTCGGTCGCGCGTCGCGCTTCGATGATCTCGGCGCCGAGCGGACCGATCTCCGGAACGACGGTCACGTCCCATCCGCTGTGGTCGACGCTCGGATCGACGGTGTCGAGATAGTCGCGCACCTGCTGCACGGCCTTGTCGAGCGCGCTGACCTGGGTCACGGCCTCGCCGTCGATCCACAGCTCCCAGCCGTGCTCCCAGTGATGGGCCGTGACCGTGATGCTCATCGCTCGTCCTCCTTCGCCGCCTCGATCGCGTTCAACGCCTTGCGCACGAGTCCCGGAGAGACGTCCCGAGTCTGCGTGAGGACCACATGATGCCTGCCGTTGCACGACCACACCTCGTGGTCACCCTTCCCCTCTCGGGAAGTGAAGCCCGCAGCCCGCAACAGCGCCACCAGCTCCCTGTACCGCATCGGCTTGACCACGACCATAATTTACCCGGGCTCAACCGGCAACGGCGAGCCCGGATGGATGAGCGCGAGCGGTCACCCCGTCGGGCACGATCCGTCCCGTCGGCACGCCGCCGGTCCCCGGCGTCTCGAGCGGAGGGGGCGGCTCGGATGCCGGCGGAGGGTGGGGAGGAGACCGACGCCCAGGGGGAGATGGGTCTCCTTGGAAGAGACGCCCGCAGACATGCTGGTCGAGTAGCCCCGCAGGGGCGTATCGAGACCCACCACCGCCTGGACGTCTGCCTCTTCCCGCCCTGCGCCGGCGCCGAAGGCGCCCCCAGGGCCGCGCGTCGGCTCCGGGCGCCCGGGCAGGTGGGACGCCGCCGACCCGACGTCGCCCGAAGTGCTCAGGGTCGCCTCAGCGCGCCAGCAGCCCGAACGACCCGATGACGACCGGCACCACCGCGACGGCCAGCAGGAGGTAGGACAGCACGAGCCCCACCGTCGACTCGCGGCGAGGGCCCTCGCGTCGTCGCGCCACGTGACCGACGACGACGCCGGCCAGCGGGAGGACGTACTGCACCGTCGTCGCGATCCCGATCACCAGGGGATCGCCCCGCCACAGGTGAGCCACCGCCAGGTATCCGATCGCGTACGACACGACGGCGAGAACGCCCAGCACGAGCGACGCCCGCGTCCACCCGCGTCCGGTCCGCCGTGCAGTGCCCGTCTCCTTCATCGCATTCATGCCTCCACTGTACGAACCGACCCTCGCGTTCCACGGGCTCGGACCCGCACGAGGGCGGAGCGGAGGCGCGACGAGCCGGCTCGCCCGCGATCGAGCCGGGGGTCACCGGGGCGAGGGAGACCGCAGCGACCTCACCCGGAGGTGAGGCCGTCAGGACGAGGACGCCTCAGCTCCGATGCGAAGAAGCCGGTGATCCGGTCGAGCGCCTCGATGACCACGGCCCGATCGCGCCCGGCGAGGAGATCGTGGTCCGAGCCGACGAAGACGTGGTGCTCCGTGCGCACGCCCCCGCTCCGGAGCCGCGCGGCGAGCTCGGCGCCCTCGGGGGCGAGGGTGTCGTCTCCTCCGGTCAGCACGAGCGTCGGCGGCATCGCCGCAGGCAGCGCGAGGTCGCGGGACGGCGACGCGAGAGGCTCCTGCTGGCGCGGGACGTCCGGGAAGTACGCCCAGCCGACGAAACGCTGGACGAACGGGCTGATCGCCGGACGACGGACGCCCGACGTCCGGTCCGTCCGGATCACGTCCGTCACCGGGACGACGAGCGCGACGGCCAGCGGAGCCGGCAGCGACGCCGCGTGCAGCTGCTGGCAGATGTTGATCGCGAGCTTCGCCCCGGCGCTGACGCCGCCGAGCAGGAGCCGGTCCCCGGACCATCCGGCGCCGGTCTCCGCCTGGAGCCAGCGGGCGATGTCGCAGACCTCCTCCTCGGCGACCGGATACTGCACGCGCGGCCCGGTGTCGTAGTCCGGCAGCACCACGACGGCACCGAGCCGATCGGCCATCGCCCGCGCGATGTGCAGGTCCTGCTCGGGGTAGCGGTTGACGAAGCCGCCGCCGTGCAGCTGCAGCACGACCGGAGCGTCCGGGTCGTCGACGGCGGGACGCTGCACCACCGCGCGGACGACGCCGTGCCGGGTCGGGATCCGCAGGCCGGTCGGGGCGGGCAGTCGGGTGCTCGGCTCCGGGAGACCGCGGGGCGCTCCGACGCGGACCCGCGACCCGATCTGCGCGAGGGCCCAGAACAGCGGGCTGAGGGGACGGCGGACGGTCACGCCTCCACCGTAGAGCGGCCGCGGGGGTGGCGCCCGCAGGACGATCCCCCACCGGGACGGCGCCCGGCCTAAGGTCCCGGTGTGAGCATCGAGCACGACTCCCTCCCGCCGAGCGGTGAGCCGTCCGCGGAGGCAGGGCCTCCGCTCGACGAGCGGCTGACCGAGGACGAGCTCCGCCGCTGGTACCGGCTCCGCGACGAGCTCGCCGCCTTCGCCCGCGCCCGCGGAGTGAGCGCCTCGGGCCCGGACGGCGACCGCGCCGGGCTCCTCGCCGCCTGGCAGGAGTACCGGGCGCTGCCCGCCGACGTCCGCCCCCGCGCCTGACGGTCCTGGCCGGACGGCGCTGCGGTCGACCCGGGGCGCGCTTGACTCTGACGCCGCGTCAACCCGTAGCGTCGCTTCTATCGCCTCGGGTTCCGCCCGGGAGGCGGGAACGGAGGACGCGGTGGAGCACGAAGGGCCGGCGCAGGAGTGGTCCGCGCACGAGGTGGCGCGGCTGGCCGGCACGACCAGCCGGACGCTGCGGCACTACGGCGCCGAGAGGCTGCTGCCGGCGAGCCGGCTGGGCGCGAACGGGTACCGCTACTACGACGCGGCCGCGCTGGTGACGCTGCAGCGGATCCTGCTGCTGCGCGACCTCGGTGTCGGGCTGTCCGAGATCGGGCGGATCCTGCGTAGCGACACCGAGCCGGCGGTCGCCCTCGAGCGGCACCTCGATGTGCTGCGGGAGGAGCGGCGGCGGCTCGACCGCCGCATCCGCGCGGTCGCCGGGACCGTCGCGGCGATGAGAGAAGGGAACGGGCCGATGGCTGAGGAGATGTTCGACGGGTTCGACCACGCGGAGCACCGCGAGGAGGTGGAGCGCCGCTGGGGCGCGCCGGCCTACGCCGACGGCGACCGCTGGTGGCGCTCGATGACCGCGGAGGAGCGGGAGCAGTGGCTCCGGCGGCAGGCGGACCTCGCCGGCGCCTGGACCGCCGCGGCGGCGAGCGGCGCGTACCCGGCCGGCGAGGAGGCGCTCGCGCTCGCCGAGCGGCAGCGCGCGTGGCTCGCCGACGTGCCGGGCACGCCCCGCGACGCGTCCGGCGCCCCGAGCGACGAGTACCTGCTCGGCCTCGGCGAGCTGTACGTCGCCGACGAGCGCTTCGCCGCGCACTACGGCGGAGTGGCCGGCGCCCGCTTCGTCCGCGACGCGCTGCGGGCCCTCGTCGAGCGGGAGGGCTGACGCGACGGTGCGTCCGACACCGCACCTCCGGCTCGCGGAACCCCCTCCGGCTCGTCGATCCGCCCGTTTCCAGCGAGCCCGAGCGCCTTCCGCGAGCCGGAGCGCACCCGCCACCACCTCGGGCACGCCATTCGCCCTCCGGCACGTCGATCTGCGCGTTTCCAGCGAGCCCGAGCGCACTCCACGAGCCGGAGCGCGCCCACGACCACCTCGGGCACGCCATTCGCCCTCCGGTACGTCGATCCGCGCGAATCCCACGAGCCCGAGCGCATTCCGCGAGCCCGAGTACGGCCCCACAGGGGACCTGCGGACCTGCGCTCTCCGCAACGGGTCCTCGATGCGCGCCACGGCCTTGGCAGGACGACGGCCGCCGAGTTGGATGGCAGGATGCTGACCCTCCTCCCGCCGATCTCGGAACCCTGGACGGTCACGGGTCTGGGCCGCACCGACGACGGTCCTCTCGACGAGGTGCTGATCGCCGTCCACCGGGCGACGCCGGAGCACCGCTTCACGATCCGCACGATGCGGCGCACCGGCACGCGGCTGGGACCTCGGGGCTCCGTCCACGGGACGGTGACGGACTCGGTCGCGACCGCGAGCCTGGCCGTCGGCTGCCTGCTCCTGGACGTGCTGCCCACCGACCTGCCGACGCAGGAGGCGCGCGCCGCGATGAGGGCGACGGAGGAACGAGCTCAGGCTCTCGCCCGCGACCGGGACGGGTGGAACGTCACCGCGCTCCCCCTCGACGGCGTCGACTACGCCCTGTTCACCCGCAGCATCCCCGAGGGGAGCGTCGCCCACTCCGACCTCGGCTGGGCCACCGTCGCGATGTGGAGCCGCGGCCCTCTCCACGAGGGCCCCTTCCGACTGGCGGACGTCGAGCCGGGCGACGACCTCGGCGAGGACTGACACGACCGATCCCCGTTCGGGACCGCGCGGCGCTACTGTTCGGGCATGATCTCCCCCGAGCACTTCCTGGCGTTCGCGCTCGCGTCGGTGGCCCTGATCGTGATCCCCGGGCCGAGCGTCCTCTTCACGATCAGCCGGTCGATCGCCTACGGCCGCCGGGCGGGGGTGCTGAGCCTGCTCGGGAACGCGCTCGGGATCATGCCGGCCATCTTCGCCGTGGCCTTCGGGGTGGGCGCCGTCGTCGCGGCGTCGGTCGTCGCCTTCACCGTCCTCAAGCTCGCGGGGGCCGTCTACCTGGTGTGGCTCGGCGTGCAGGCGATCCGCCACCGCCACGCGCACGCCGGCACGGCCGCCACCGCCCCGGAATCGTCGTGGACCCTCCTGCGCCAGGGTTTCGTCGTCGGCCTCACGAACCCGAAGACCGTCGCCTTCTTCGTCGCCGTCCTCCCCCAGTTCGTGGATCCGGCCGCCGGCCCCGTCTGGGCGCAGCTGCTGCTGCTCGGCTTCACCTTCCAGGCCCTCGCGCTGGTCTGCGACAGCGTCTGGGCGCTGGCCGCGGGCACCGCGCGCTCGTGGTTCGCGTCGTCGCCGAAGCGGATGTCGACCCTCACCGGCACCGGCGGTGTGATGATCATCGGCCTCGGCGGCACGCTGGCGCTGACGGGGTCCAAGAGCTGATCGGGTCCGCGGGCTGACCGTCGAGATCCCGGGCTGCGCGAAGGCCCGCTCCCGGATCCGGGGGCGGGCCTTCGCGGTCGAGATCGTCCCGGGAAGCTACACGCCGCGGCTGGCCCAGACGGCGACGCCGAGTCCGTCGTACTCGACGAGGTTGCCGTCGTTCTGCATGACGAGGCGGTAGGGCTCGCCGGTCTCACTCGGCTTCGGCATGTTGGACCAGTAGCCCTGGCCCTCGCCGGAGCCGGGGGCGTAGACGACGAGGTAGCCGATGTCCAGGCCGACGATGCTGCCGGGGATCGAGGTGCCGGTGGACCAGTCGGCGCCGCGGGCGCCGTAGACGACGAAGTTGCCGTCGCGCTGCATCACGGCCCGCCAGGCGCCGTTCGCCGAGGTCAGCTGCTCGTTGCTCAGCAGGAGGTAGTTGTTCTGCAGCGTGTCGCGGCGGAGCTGTCCGGAGCTGCTCCAGAGCGGACCCCGATCGCTGGCACCGATGACGAGGTTCCCGTCGCCGCCGAGGTACATGGTGGCGCCGGGGTTGCCGTCGGTTCCGGAGGACCACTTCACCGAGCCGTCGGTGCCGTAGATCACGGCGTTGCCGTCGGTCTGCATGACGAGGCGGTTGCCGGCGCCGCTGGTGCCGGTGAACCACAGCGGGGTGCTGCCCGTGTAGACGACGAAGTTGCCGTCGGCCTGCATGATCGCGCGGCTCGGCCCGGCGGTCAGCTGCTGGCCGGCGGCGAGGGTCTGCCCGGACTCGAGCGTGAGGACGTCGGGGGCGGCGATGCGGCCGTTGACGAAGCTCGCCCAGGCGGGGGTGCCGGTGGCGCGGTAGACGACGAGGTTGCCGTCGTCCTGCATCCGGAGGGTGGAGCCGGGGTCGTTCGTCCCGGTGAACCAGACGGGACGGCCGGTGGCGTCGTAGATGACGACGTTGCCGTCGGCCTGCATGATCAGGCGGTCTCCGCGGCCCTGCGTGGCGGACTGCCAGACGACGCCGTAGGTGGCCAAGACGACCGCGTTCCCGTCGTCCTGGAACACGAAGCGGAAGGTGCCGTCGGGGGAGACGAGCGACTGGCCCCTGGTGAGCTGCTGCCCGGCGGTGAGCACGGATCCCTCGGCCGCGGCGACGGCGGCGGCCGTGATCGCGTGCGGCGCGCTCGCGGCGAAGGCCGGAGCCGCGCCGGCGAAGAGGCTGCCGGTCAGCGCCAGGGCGGCGAGTCCGGAGACGAGGGGACGGGAGAGGGAAGGCGTCATCGCGATGCTCTTTCGGCTGGTGGTGAGTGGTGAGAGACGGGCGATCGAGCGCGGTCCGCGGGCTCGCAGCACATCTGACCGATGTCTATCAGCGCGGTGCCCGGGTGCACATCCGTCGTCCGGGGGGCGCCGATCTCGGTTGCATCACGACCGCGGGGCGGGGGGGCGAGACCGCCCTTCCTACCAGTCGCCGCGCGCCGCCCCTCCGGAGTCATCCGACCTCGACGCGGCTGCCGAGGAGGCGGCGCAGCCGGGACAGCCGGTTGCGGACCGAGCCGACCTGCACGTCGAGCTGCGCGGCCGCGTCGGCGTAGGAGAGGTCCTCGACCAGGCAGAGGCGGAAGATCTGCTGGTCGATCTCGGGCAGCCGCGAGACGGCCCGGGTGACGTCCTCGAGCACGAGACGGGCCTCGACGAGGCGCTCGGCGGAGAACGCGGTGCCGACGTAGGCGTCGGGCTGCTCGCGGGCGACCTGGCGGATCGCGGCGCGCAGGACGTTGTTGCACTCCAGCCGCGTGGCGACGAGCAGCCACGGCAGGGCCGAGGTGCCGACGAAGTGCGTGCTTGCGCGCTTCCGCCAGAGTGCGAAAAAGACGCTCTGCAGCACGTCCTCGGCGTCCTCCTCGCTCCGCAGGCGCGCGACGGCGTAGCGGTAGACGGCCAGCGCGTGACGGCGGTAGAGCACGCCGAACGCGTCGCGGGAGCCTCCCGCCAGCTCGCTCAGCAGGGCGACGTCGTCCGCGGCGGCGCTCTCGGCGGTCATCGCGACTCGAGAGCGTCGAGGCCCAGACGGGCGCACCACGCGGCGTCCGGCTCGTCGCGCGCCGTCGGGAAGACGGCGGCGAGACCGTCGGGGCGGACGCAGACGGCGCTCACCGACTCGTCCGAGCCGCACATCGAGGTCGCGAGTGCGACGCGCTGCGTGATCTCGTCGGGCAGCCCCTCGACCATGATCGCCACCGCGGGATCGGGCTCGTTCAGGTCGGCTGTCGCGTAGCAGGCGGCACCGTCGCGGACGGTGCGGGAGGTGGCGGCCTCGAAGGTGGTGATCCCGGCCGCCACGCCCGCGGCAACGACACCGAGCCCCACGAGCACTCCGACGGTGCGCCGCTGCCGCGAGACTCGCCTCGCCCTGGTGATCCGCACCTCGAGGCGCTCCTCCACGCGCGCGAGCACCTCGTCGTCCCGAGTCGATGCCGTCATCAGTCCCCCCTCTGAACACTCTCACCCGGTAACGTCCGCCGCACCGTTTTCGTCTCACCGGAGTCCGACAGCAGGAACGGCGCATGATGCGGTCGCCCTGCTGCGCAGCGATCGAGCCGGAGTCACGACGTCGACCGCTGGCGGGCGGAGGAGCACACCGACCGGACGCTGCTCGGTGCGCAGGCGGGCTGATCGGTGGGGGCGGGGCCGGGCCCGGCCCCACCCCGTGGAATCGGGCGACGCGTCCGGTCATCTGCGGGGTACGGGACCGGAGGGCGGATTCCACCCCTCGAGCGGCGCGTGCGCGCTGCGCTCGAGAGTCGAGGGAGACGGGGGCCGGGTCTCGCGATCACCGGCAAGCTTCGCGCACGGCCGCGATCGTGTCCAGGGGCGGCCGCTCGCGAGCATCGCGGTCGCGGCAGCCCGGCGCCTAGGCTCGCGGAATGGCGAAGCGGAGGGTGTCGGAGCGCGCGCAGGCGCTGCTCCTCGCCCGGCCGTGGACGCTGGCGGTGCTCAGCGGCGTGTTCGTGGCGATGATCGTCGTGCTCGCCGCGGACGTGGGCTGGGACCCGGCCGCGGTCGTCGGCGGGGGCCGCCGGCACGCACCGCTGTGGCTGGTGACGGGGATCGGGCTGCCGTTCTTCGGCACCGGAGTCGTCGTGGGAGTCGTCAAGCAGGTGCAGTTCATGCGGCGGCGGCGGCGCGCGCCCGTGTCGCCGAGCCCGGAGGTCGAGCGGCTGCGTCGGGACGGACCCGGCTGGCTGAGCCGCCGGGAGGACGAGGCGCGTGAGCGGGAGGAGTCCGCGGTCGTCTCGCCGGAAGCGGTCGGCCGGCGCGCAGGGCGAGCAGCCCGACGGAGGGGGCCGTCGTGAGCAGTAGGCGGCCGGCGCCTGATCGCGCAGCCTGCGGTCGCGACCCGCAGGGAGCGGACGGGAGCGGTCCACCGGCTGGACCGCCGGAACGCGCGCCAGGCTGACCGAGTAGCCCGCGGAGCGGGCACTGCATGCTGATCGAGCAGCCCGCCTCGCGGGCGTCTCGAGATCCACCGATTTCAGTACCTCGGTGGAGGCGCGCCTGCTCACCCGGGTCTCGATATGCGCTGCGCGCTACTCGACCAGCATGAACAGGCGCCTGGGAGAGGATCGGCGCTCCGTGCTGACCGCGCAGCCCACGAAGCGGGCACTGCATGCCGCCTGCGCAGCCATGAAGCAAGCACCGCATGCTGACCGCGCAGTCGCCGAAGCGGCACTGCATGCTGATCGAGTAGCCCGCATCGCGGGCGTATCGAGATCCACCGTCGTCAGAACGGTGCGGGCACGTCGACGAAGCGCGGCTCGGGTGGCGGGTCGGGCGGGCGCCCGGGCAGAGGCGGCGGCCGGTTGCTGATCCGCCGGCCGGTGGGGCTCGTCCAGACGATCGTCCCGCCGGAGTCGACCGGGTCGTAGCTCCACTGCTCTCCGTGCCGGACGTGGTGGTGGGACGTGCAGAGCATGACGAGGTTCTCGAGACAGGTCTCGCCGCCGTTGCGCCACTCGAGCGTGTGGTCGGCCTCGCTGGTCGCGGCGGAGCGGGTGCAGCCGGGGAAGCGGCAGGTCTGATCCCGCAGCTGCAGGTGGAGGCGCATTCGGGCGGGCGGGAGGCGCTGGGTGCGTCCGACCGAGACGACGGCGCCGGTGTCGGAGTCGGTGAGGACCCGGGTGAAGGAGGCGGCGGTGCGGATGAGCTCACGGGCGATCGGTGCGGGGACGGGGCCGTAGCCGTCGAGGTCCGCGGGCGCCTCGTCGAGGCCGACCGCTGTGGATGCGGCGAGCGTCAGCCGCACCTCGGCGCGGACGCCGGGGACGAAGGTCGGGTCCGGCCGGTGCTCGGCGTTCGGCGTGGTGCCGGCGATGTCGCCGTCGCAGAGCAGGTCGATCGCGGCGTCGGCGCTGAGCTGCTGCAGGGTGCGGGGGTCGCCCTCGTCGCGGAGCGTGCGGGCGATACGGCGCAGCCGTTCGTGCGCGCCCACCACCGCGGGTGCCGGGCCGTGGATGCAGAGCGTGGCCATTCCGTCGATGTCGGGCGTGACCCAGGCAGCGCGGTCCTCGCGGGCGCGGGCGTGCCGCTGGGCGAGGGGATCCTCGTGCAGCTCCTCCCGCCAGCGGCGCAGGGCGCGGCGCAGCTGCGTGAGAGTCATCGACGGTGCCGCTTCGGCGGCACGCTCGTCGAGAGCGGCGCGGGAGGCCTCGGGGAGGCTTCCGGCGGTCGCGCAGATCGCCTCCCCTTCCTCCCAGTGCAGTCGCGCCTGCGCGAGCAGCGCCCTAGTCAGCGGGAGGTGCTCCATCAGCAGCTGCGCGTTCTCGAGACGGCGCGCGATCACCTGCTCCGGCAGGCCCTCGGCGACGGCGAGCTCGGCGCGGATGGAGCGCTCGACGAGGTCGCGGGTCTCGCCGGGGGTCGCACCACGGGCGAAGACGTCCTGGTGGGCGAGGGCCGTTCGGTGGAAGTCGTAGAGGTCTTCGGCCTCGGTGAGGCGGCGCTGCGCCGCGGCGCGGGCGTTCGCGGCGGCGCGGGCGCTGAGCACGCGCAGGTGCTCGAGTGCCTCTCCCGTCGATCCGAACTCCGTCATACGAGTATTGAATCAGGGACCACCGACACTGGGGCCGGCTCGTGGGGGGGCAGCGGGACGATCGGGGGCTGAACCGGGGCTGTGGAGGAGGCACTGCGTCGGCGGGGCGGGTCTCGATACGCTCTTCGGGCTACTCGACCAGCATGCAGCGCCCTGCGGGCTACTCGACCGGCACGCAGCGCCCTGCGAGCCCCTCGACCCGGTCGGCGCCCCGTGAGAGGCTCGCCCGGTGGACGGCGGGGACGATCGGCGCGACGGCGCGGAGCCGAGCCCGGTCGAAACGACCGAGCGGCTCCTGCTCCACCGACCCGCCGAGACGGACCTGGACGAGCTCTTCGCCCTGTACTCGGATCGCCGGCTGGCCGAGGGCGATCCCCTCCTCCTGCACCCCTCCCGCGCGCACACCCGCGCGGTGCTCGACCGGCGGCGGGAGCAGTGGGCGCGCGACGGCCTCAGCAGCTGGGTGGTCCGCGAGCGGAGCCCGCGCGGCGGGCCCGGACTGATCGGCATCGGCGGCTGCTCGCTCCTCGCGGGCACGGCGTGGAACGTGGCGTTCACCCTCCACCCGGACCACTGGGGCAAGGGCTACGCGCAGGAGATCGCCACCGCGGGCATCGACCGGGCGCGACTCCTCCGCCCGGACCTGCCGATCACCGCGGTCGTCGCGGAGCAGAACCGGCGCTCCCACCGCGCCGTCGAGCGCCTCGGCCTCGTGCGGGCGTGGACGGGCCCCGACGCGCACAGCCCGGACCCGACAGCCCGAGTCGTCCTGTACGCCGACCGCCCGCTCTCGACGGAGCGGATCGGCCTGCTGACGAGCTGACGCCTCCTGTGGTTGGGTTGCCGCACCGACCACACCCGGAGGACGACGATGCCCGACCACGACGAGACCTGCGCAGCCGAACTCCGGAGCCGAGCAGCGGCGGTCTCGGCATGAACGGCGTCGGCCCGATCGACGTCGCCTTCACCGCGCCGATCGGCGTCACCGTGAAGGGCGACCTCTGGTCGTGCGTGGAGGTGCCGGACTCCGCCGCGCTGCTCGGCACCGGCAAGTCCGTGAAGGTCGTCGCGACCGTCGACGGCGAGCCGCTCACCGCCGGCCTGATGCCCACCGGCGCCGGCGGCCACATGCTCTCGATCAGCGCCAAGCTCCGCAAGAAGCTCGGCAAGGACCTCGGCGACGACGTCGCCGTCCACCTGACGGAGCGCCTGACCTGACGGCCGGACCGCGGGAGAACGGTGGATCTCGATACGCCCGCGGAGCGGGCTACTCGATCAGCATGCACTCCCCGCCCGGCGAGCAGCCACCCTTCCATGCTGGTCGAGTAGCCCCGGAGGGGCGTATCGAGACCCGCCGCCGTCAGCAGGGCGGGTCTGCAGACTCGACTTCTGACGCTGGTGGATCTCGATACGCCCGCGGAGCGGGCTACTCGATCAGCATGGGACGGCTCCTCGATCAGCACGGGGGTCACGGCAGGACGCCGTCCGGGCTCCGCCACTCCGGATGGCGGGCCTCGACGGCGTCGGTGATGGCGTACTGGGTGTCCGTCGTCAGGGCGAACGGGCTCTGGACGTCGATCTGCACGTAGTCGAGGCGGTCCCAGACGGAGACGTGCCAGTCGCCCGGGGAGTCGCCGTCCCAGGTCGCGGTGCCCTCGGCGCCCGGCCGGGTGAACCACAGCTCGGCGCCCTCGCCGGTCTCCGCGGCGTCCTGCGTCAGCTCGTCCGCGACCCAGCCGTCGGCGAGCAGCTCGCGCTCGATCGCCTCCTGGATCTCCCGACTCACCTCGGGCCCCGCCTCCTGCGGTACCAGGCGCAGGAACAGCTCGACCCAGCGCTCGTCGTCGCGGCTCACCGAGGGCTTGCCGCCCCGCACCGACACCCGAAGGTCCGCACCGATCAGCACCGGGTGCAGCGACTCCGCGGCGGTCACCGCGCTGTCGCCGAGCTCCTCCGCCGCGAGGATCTGCTCGTCGACGCCCGCCGTCGGCCCCGTCGCGCAGCCGGTCAGCAGGCCGAGCAGCACGACGCCCGCGATCGCCGCCCGCCTCGATCTCATCCGCCCACCGTATCGACAGGTGCAGTCGGGCCCCGCGAGGGCTAAGATCCGCGAGACGCGACCCGACGCGGATGGACGGATCCTGGCCGGCCACGATCGTCGGTGCGCCCGCATTCGGAGACCCCTTGGACGCTCGACGACGCCTGCTGGTGGCGGCCGGGGCACTTGCGCTGGTGCTGGTCGCGGGAGCTTTCGTGCTGGACGCGACCGCCGGTGGCCCCGGCGACGGCAGCCCGATCAGCGCGGGCGCGACCGGCTCCGCGGGCACCCCCTCCCCCGGCGCACCCTCCTCCGGCACCACCTCCTCCCCCGGCGCCGCCGCGACCCCCGGCGCGACCTCCGCCGCCACCGTGACCCCGCAGGACCCGTCGAACCCCGCCGCCGTCGCCGACCCCTCCGCCCCGCTCGAGGTCTCCGGCCCCGCCCCCGTCGACACCGGCCTGCCCGACTCCACCCCGCGCGCCGCCCTCGTCTCCCTCCCACTGCCCGCCGCCGCGAGCGCCACCCGCGCGCTGGTCGCCGGCTACCCCTCCGCCGTCGTCGCCCCGCTGCCCGACTCGGTCGTCGCCTCGAGCTCGGTCGAGCCCGCCGGCGACGCACTGCGCTCGGGCCTCACCGCGACCGTCGCCCTCGACGCCGAGCAGATCGTCGAGAGCTACCGCCGCTCACTGGCCGCGCAGGGCTTCACCTCCGCCGCCGTCGACGCCCCCGCCGACGGCGCCGCGATGGTCTTCACCGCGGGCGAGGACAGCGTGAGCCTCTCCGTCACCCCCACCGGCACCCCGCGGATGAGCTACTCGCTGATCGCCGTCCTGCACCCGAGCGGCGGCTAGACGTGTACATCTCCCTGTCCGACCGGCCCGAGGGCGCGGCGGAGCAGCCCGCGCGCAGCACCGGTCCGTCGCGCATCGCCCCCGCCGTCATCGCCCTCGGCATCGTCAGCCTCTTCACCGACATCTCCTCGGAGTCGACCGCCGCGATCCTCCCCTTCTACATCACCGCCGCGCTGGGCATGTCGACGCTCGCGTACGGCTTCCTCGACGGTCTGTATCAGGGCGTCAGCGCCTTCGTCCGCATCGGCGCCGGCTGGACCGCCGACCGCACCGACCGGCCCAAGCTCGTCGCCCTCGCCGGCTACGGCCTGTCGATGCTCGCGCGCCTGGGCCTGCTGGCCGGCAGCGGCCCGGCCGCGCTCACGGCGGTCGTCACCGTCGACCGCCTCGGCAAAGGCATCCGCACCGCCCCCCGCGACGCGATGATCTCCGCGTCGTCCGAGCCGGCGTCGCTCGCCCGCTCGTTCGGCGTGCACCGGATGCTCGACACCGTCGGCGCGACGATCGGGCCGCTCCTGGCCTTCGTCGTGCTGCTGCTCGTGCCGGACGGCTACTCCACGGTCTTCGTGCTGTCGGCCGCGTTCGCGACACTCGGCGTGGTCGTGCTGCTGCTGTTCGTGCCGGACGTGCGGACGCGCATCGCGGGCGGCGCGGCGCGAACGAAGCTGCCCTGGCGCCGCCTCTGGGACCGGCGCCCGCGCCGCCTCCTGCTCGCCGCCGGCCTGCTCGGACTGCTCACGGTCGGCGACGGCTTCGTGTACCTGGTGCTGCAGAGCCGCAGCGGCTTCGCGGCGCAGTGGTTCCCGCTGCTGTACGTCGGGACGAACGCCGCCTACCTCGCCCTCGCGATCCCCTTTGGCCGCCTCGCCGACCGCTGGGGCCGCGCGCGGATGTTCGCCGCCGGCCACGTGCTGCTGCTCGCCGTCTACGTGCTCGCGGCGTCGCCCGCCGCAGGGCTCGCGGTGACGATCGCCTGCCTGCTGCTGCTCGGCGCCTTCTACGCGGCGACCGACGGCGTGCTCGCGGCCGTCGCCGGGGCGAGCGTGCCCGCCGAGATCCGGGCGAGCGGGATCGCCGCGGCGCAGACGGTCGTCGCGGTCGCGCGGCTGTTCGCGTCGGTCGGCTTCGGCGCGCTGTGGCTGTGGCTCGGCCGGGAGGGCGCGATGATCGCCGTCGCCGTCGGCCTCGCGGTGGCGCTCCCCCTGGCGGTGCTGCTACTGCGCGAGCGCTTCGCGGAGAAGAAGGGATGACGGCCGGTCAGGCGGGCCGCCTCTCGGACCGCGCGCGCTGGATCATCGCCGTGGTGGCCGCCGTCGCCCTGCTCGGCGGCGCGGCTGTGTACGGGGCCGGCGCCTGGGCGCGGTACCAGGCGCGCGCCTCCGCCGACTCGGCCGTCGCCGTCTCGACCGGCGCCCCCGCGGACGGCGACCGGATCGTCTTCCGCAACACCGCGAGCGGCCAGGGCTACGGGCTGGTCGCCTCCGTGCCACTGGCCGACCCGGAAGCCGCGCGCACCCTCACCGACCGCGCCTGCGACCGCGTCGCCGCCACCGAGTCGATGGAGCTCTGCCTGCGCACCGACCGCGGCGTGCTGACCACCTTCGAGGCCGTGCTGACCGGCGCCGACGGCGAGACCCTGCAGACGTGGCCGCTGCCGGGCATCCCCAGCCGCGCCCGCATCGGCGACGGGATGCTGAGCACGACCGCGTTCGTGACCGGGCACTCGTATGCGCCGACCACCTTCTCCACCCAGACCGTCATCCGCTCGCTCGACCCGACCGTGCCGGACCCGGGGGATCTGGAGTCCTTCGCGCTGAGCGTCGCCGGGGCTCCGCTGACGGCCGCCGACCGGAACCTGTGGGGGGTCACCTTCGCCGACGACGGGGACACCTTCTACGCGACCGCGGCGTCGGGGTCGCGGACGTGGCTGGTGCGCGGGAGCATGTCGGCTCGGACGATGACAGCCATCCACGACACGGCGGAGTGCCCGTCGCTGTCGCCGGACGAGACGCGAGTCGCGTACAAGAAGGACGTCGGGGACGGCGTGCCGGACTGGCGGATCGCGGTGCTGGATCTGGCGACGGGGGTGGAGACGGTACTGCCGGAGGAGCGGAGTGTGGACGACCAGGTCGTGTGGCTGGATGACGGGACGCTGCTCTACGGGATGCCGCGGGAGGGGGCGGCGGGGGATACGGACGTTTGGTCTATCTCGGCTGACGGCGAGGGCGATCCGCAGCTCGTCCTCGAGCACGCCTGGTCGCCGTCCGTCGTCCGACCATGATCGGCGCTACATGTCCCGACTCGGCGTTCAAGCTCTATGCCCGAACGGGTTTGTGCATCACTAACTCAACACCCTGGCTGCACTATGACAACAGACAAGTCAGCCCTGCCGTCGCAACGAGAAGGCTCGCTACGGACCGGCCCCCGAATTTCTAGCTCTGACGGGCGCGTATGAGCCCGCCGCAACTTGAGCTGGTGCAGAGCGAACGAAAGACCTCAGATCCCGAGGTTCACATCTATGATGACCCCATGACTGACGAAACGAGAGCCGCCCTATCGCAAGCCTCAGCCGCTCTAGCCGCCGCTCGTGAAAATGCCGAGCGTGCGAAGGAGTCGTGTCTCGAGCAGATCGCGGCCGATCTGCCCTCCCGCGCCGCCGAGTCCGCGCGCCGGGTTGCCACCGCGCAGCCTGAAGTGACGAAGAAGCTCGGTAAGGACGGCGTGGCGACGATGCGCGCTGCCCTTAAAACCGCTTCAGAGGAACTCGGCCTGCAGTTGATTGCCGCCAAGGACGAGATCGACTGGCCGCTCGGTACCCGCTACAAAAAGATCGAGAATTGGCACATTCGCGGCGCATTGTTCAACACATTTCACCGGCGCACCGGAGCCTTAAGTGCGGTTCTATCTGACAGCGGATACAAGCTCGACGTGTCTGATCCATTCCTTCCGCAGTACCTCTACACAGAATCCACGCTTTCAAAGGTTGCGGGAGCCCTGTCGGCGCTCGGAGCCGCGATCGAGCGGCTCGACGCGGCGAAGAGGGCGGACGATAATTCCACCGTGGACGAAATTTGGGGTTTATAGACAGACATCGGGCCAGCGTTCGCCACTGGGCCGATGGATTGAGGCCAATTCCCATGAGCCCGTAAAATCGAGGCCTAAGGGCCGAAAAGATTCGGCATTCTTCAAGAAACTTGAACGATACACAAAAGGATCTACTTACTTAATCGAGTCTCGTCTGAAGTTTGAAGTCGGCAAAAAAGGAACATTAAAGGTCAAATGCTTCGAGATTAGAGAGTAAATTTACAGAGTGAGACTCCGTAGGCCAGAGTCCATGCCGAGATCGAGTATCAACTCTGCAGAATCACGACATTGTGTATTTCGTTTCAAATAAACTTGCGGCATCAACATTCCCGATGCTAACTTCGCAAAATATCCCAAAGACCAAAAAGCTGAGGTAGAAGAGCGAGAAATAACTTCCCACTTCCAACTGCCTTATTTTTTGTCCATTCTCTTGCTTCATTCAAAAAAATGACGAGTCCAATCAGTGTCCCAACCGCGAAGCCTGGAACTCCTAGGACAAAGAGCAGCACGGCGACAATCAGAGCGACCACCGAAACAACTATCCGGAC
Organism: Rathayibacter sp. VKM Ac-2929; assembly: GCF_022815495.1. Lineage (NCBI taxonomy): Bacteria > Bacillati > Actinomycetota > Actinomycetes > Micrococcales > Microbacteriaceae > Rathayibacter > Rathayibacter sp. VKM Ac-2929. The sequence continues at coordinate 359,579 of NZ_JALGRV010000003.1, read as the reverse complement.
TACTCGTCTGCCGTTGAGTGCGAGATACTCAGCTTGCGCCTTTTCGATGTCGGCTTTCTCGCTCCGCAAACGTTCGATCTCGGAGAACGAAGCCGCAGCGGCCCTCTCGGCGCTTGCGCGCTCCGAAGCCACAACACTTAGTTCCGCTGCATTTTTCGTCACCGTTTCGGCCATCCGGGACCTTTCAGAGACAAAAGCTTTACGTTGCACCTCCGCCGCAATGGCCTGCCTGCTCGATCGCTTATTAGCAACGAAGGTTGAGATGGACTCCCTCCCTTGGATCTGGCCCGATCCCGCATTATTCAATAGATCGCCAAGAGTCAACTGCGCAACTCGAATATCAGTCTCGGACGGAGAACCTTGGCCGAGTGTTTGAGCTAGATTCAGGGCGACATCAGGCGGATATTTTACCGCAATTCGAAGAACAGCCTCTTGCCGGAGGAAGGAAGCAGCAGCCTCTATAAGCTCCCTAACCTCAGGTGCCGGGGCGGCCTGGGTAACTAGTGTCGCCCACTGGCCAAGGCTCAAAACAAGCGGCTCCTTATCCTTTGGATTTACACGCTGATATGTCGGGGAAATCTTCCGGTCATGCGTTATTAGCCAGCCACCGGGCCACAAAGAAAGATCATCTCGACTTGACCGGCGCCGCGCTCGCCACACCATTTCTATCGACTCGGCATCGCGCGCGATCTGCTTCGCTCCGCGAAAGCTGTTGCCAGCGGCTATCAATGTTTTCAACTGGTCGTTCAGGGCGTCTACATTCACTCGATCTAGGTTGCGGTGATGTCTAACCACCACTCCCAAATCTTCAAGTTCATTATTGATTTGACGCGCTCTCTCCGCGAACTCCTCCCAGTTTTTATACCGACGAACCTCGACGGCCTCCAGGAAAAGCTCTAGTACTTGCTCATTCACGCTGCTCGCGTAAACGCGAGCTCCGACTCCACCCCGAAGCGCTTCTTTCAAACCTGGTATGTACTGATCCTCGACTCGAGTCACCACGTCCAGTAATTCTTCGATTACATGCTCAGGTACGATAACTTGCATGCCAGTTTCGCGGGATAGTCGGACAACAGTTGCAAGGTGGGCTGCGGTATCATCAGGCCCGAGGTATGCGACTAGGACGGGCGTATCGAGGACGATGCGCTGGCCGGCAAGTGACCCAAGCGTCCCTTGCGCCTCTGCTCTCGACCTCCCCGCGATGATCGAATGGAGAACGCAACTAGTGGCAACATGATTCACTAGTTCGTTGCCGAAAGGGTCCGATTCATCGATCGAAGCCAATAGGCATGCTGTCAAGAAGTCAGTTGTGGCCTCGGGAGCGTCGAGTCGGTGAATTAAGGTCAGCATACGTGCGCCATTGAGCGATATCGGTCTGACGTTACCGCTGGCTGACTTGCTCACCGCTCCGGTGTAGACGTCAGGACTCGATACAATCGCATCAGAAAAAATTTTGACGAGTATTGCAGCCCATAGATCTGCCTGCTCATTAGACACGCCGCCGAAGTCCAAGGTCGCTCGTTCCTGAATTTGTGCAGCGAAGCGACTAAGCGCGTCCGAATACCACGAACGGGTCGCATCGATTTCCGTGGCTCCGGCTCGAGTCAGCGCCCAGTCGATTCCGTCTCCGGCCTGCTGAGTGGCCACAACACCCCCGCGCTGCGCATAGTCGAGGGCGAGTTCCACACGCTCCACGGCAACGTGCGCGCCCGGCCAGATCGCGTTTATGGACGTGTGAATTTCCGCCATTGGAGCCGGTCCAGACGCTAGGACCTCAATGCAAGTCGATACAAGAAGTTCTTGCTCATTCGCTAATCGCTCAGAGCTAAGTAGCACGTGAGCGGCCGAGAGCAAGTCGCGCGCGGGCTGCACTGTCTCGCCTGAGGTGTCTGACTGGTTCATAGCTACGCTCCTAGTTCACCTTCAGCATGCCAGAGCCCACCGACGCTCTTGACCATTCAGGGGCCGGGTCGTCAACCGTCGAGGGACACCCTGCCGAGCATCAGCCAGAAGTCCATGTCACTCTGCCTCGGCCAAGGAGGCAGGAACTCGCGAAGAAGCGGGGCCATCGCCGACGATACCGACGGTCGTTGCCCTGTGGCTCGGGTTGCGTAAACGTCGTAGTGGTACGTTCGAGCGGCTGGTTTCAGCGGGAATCTGCGTTGAATCCTGAAGTGATGGGGTCGCGACCTTACTCGATTAGTCGCCGTGCCTGACTCAAGTGCGCCACCTCGTCGACTGGGAATAGTTGCAGGGCGGAGGCACGATAGAGCCTGTGGCGCCCTCCACGCATAGGGGACAAGAGCGGCCTTCCGCGGGGTCGCCAGGTCCCGGCGGCCGTCTTGACGTGAAGCTGTCACAAGCCAAGTCGGTGGAGCGGCGCGTCATCAGCTCTGGCTCGCCGAGGTTTCACCCCGTCAAGGGTCAGATCGACGCAGAGGGGCGCGGCGTAGAATGTGTTCGGGTCGTCGGTCGAGCGCGGCCCTCCTCTGGTCCGATTCTGAGCGCGGTCAGGATCACCGTCCCTCACGTCGTCTCATGGGTAGCCTCCGTCTCGGGCCGCATTGCAGCCCTCATTCAAACCGACGCCAGTTTCCCCGGGTTCAGCAAGCACCTGCCGACACAAGCACCACGCCGCTTCCGTTGCCCCCGTCATTTCCCCTGGCTTCCGCTAGAGGTATCACCGCCGAGCTAGGCATCAAAAAACCAGCCTCAGTTAGGAAGTAATCATGAGCATGGAAGGCGTCGCCTGGAGCTCCCTCTACCGGATCTCCTCCGCCCAGAGCGGCAAGCACGGCATCTCCCGCGAGTCCGTGCGCCGCATCATGACCTTCGCGGTCCCGTACCGCGCCCGCCTCCTCCTCTTCATCGGCCTCTCCGTCGTCGGGGCGTTCCTCGCCGTCGCGACGCCGGTGCTCGCCGGCCGGGTGGTCGACACCATCGTCGCCCGGGGTGCGGTCGGGACGATCGTGCAGCTCGCCGTGGTCATCGCCGTCGTGGCCGTGGCCGACGCCGGCGTCTCGCTCGTCACGCGCTGGTACTCGGCGCGGATCGGCGAGGGGGTCATCCTCGACCTGCGCACCGCCGTCTTCAACCACGTGCAGAAGATGCCGATCGCGTTCTTCACCCGCACCCGCACGGGCGCCCTCGTCAGCCGGCTCAACAACGACGTGATCGGCGCGCAGCAGGCCTTCAGCGGCACGCTCTCCGGCGTGGTCACGAACGTCGTGGCACTGGTCCTCACCCTGATCGTCATGCTCAGCACGTCCTGGCTGGTCACCGTCCTCGCGGTGATCATGCTGCCGATCTTCCTCATCCCCGCGCGCCGGATGGGCAGCCGTCTCGCCGCGCTCCGCCGCGAGGCCGCCGACCACAACTCGGCGATGAGCACGCAGATGACCGAGCGGTTCTCCGCGCCCGGCGCCACCCTGGTCAAGCTGTTCGGCCGGCCCGACGAGGAGGCCGAGGAGTTCCGCGTCCGGGCCGCCCGCGTCCGAGACATCGGGGTCCGCACGGCGATGCTGCAGCTCGTCTTCGTCACCGCGCTGACCCTCGTCTCCGCGCTCGCCCTCGCGCTCGTCTACGGGCTCGGCGGCGTCCTCGCGCTCGGCGGGCAGCTCGACACCGGCGCGGTCGTCACCCTCGCGCTCCTCCTCACCCGCCTCTACGCGCCGCTGACCAGCCTCGCGAACGCGCGCGTCGAGATCATGAGCGCGGTCGTCAGCTTCGAGCGCGTCTTCGAGGTGCTCGACCTCCAGCCGCTCATCCAGGAGAAGCCCGACGCGGGCACCGTCCCCGAGGGCCCGGTGTCCGTCGAGTTCGACGACGTCCGCTTCGCCTACCCGTCCGCGGACAAGGTGTCGCTCGCCTCCCTCGAGGAGGTCGCGGTCCTCGACACCCGCGGCGGTGAGGAGGTGCTGCACGGCCTCTCCTTCCGGATCGAGCCGGGGCAGACCGTCGCGCTCGTCGGCACGTCCGGGGCCGGCAAGTCCACGATCGCGCAGCTGCTCTCGCGCCTCTACGACGTCGACAGCGGCGCGGTGCGCCTGGCCGGCACCGACGTCCGCGACGTCACCTTCGCCTCGATGCGGCACACCCTGGGCATGGTGACCCAGGACGGCCACCTCTTCCACGAGACGATCCTGTCCAACCTGCGCCTCGCCCGGCCGGAGTCGACCGACGACGAGGTGTGGGACGCCCTCCGCCGCGCGCGACTCGAGCCGCTCATCCGCTCCCTGCCCGACCAGCTGGACACCCTCGTCGGCGAGCGCGGCTACCGCCTGTCCGGCGGCGAGCGCCAGCGGCTGACCATCGCGCGGCTCCTGCTGGCCCAGCCGCGCGTCGTCATCCTCGACGAGGCGACGGCGGCGCTCGACTCCACCTCGGAGGCCGCGGTGCAGGCGGCGCTCAGCGAGGCGCTCGAGGGCCGGACCGCGATGGTGATCGCCCACCGCCTCTCCACCATCCGCAGCGCCGACCTGATCCTCGTGATCGAGGACGGCACGATCGTCGAGCGCGGCACGCACGAGGAGCTGCTCGCCGCCGCCGGCCGCTACGAGGAGCTGCACCGCACGCAGTTCGCGGTGCAGAAGGACGTGGCGGAGGAGGAGGCGCTCAGCGGGTCCTGAGCGCGACCGAAGTCGCTGGGGTGGGCGGGTCTCGATGCGCCCCTGCGGGTCTGCTCGACCAGCATGTCTGCGGGCGTCTCAGGCAGAGGAGACCCACCGCCGTCTGTGGGGCTGGTCTGCACACTCGCTTTCGACAGGGACCGCGACGGACGCACGAGGAGCCCTGCCTCAGCGGCTCTCGGCTCGACCCCGCCCCGGCTCCTCCCCGCCTCCGGGCGGCCACTGCCCTATCGTTACCGCTAACACGGGATCAGGCGGCGGGGGACGAGCATGGCCGACAGGCAGCAGCGCGCGGCGACCATCTACGACGTCGCCCGGGCGGCGGGGGTCTCGCATCAGACGGTGTCGCGGTTCCTGACGGGGACCGGCGGCATCCGTCCGGCGAACCGGGTCCGGGTCGAGGAGGCGCTGCGGACGCTGAACTACCGGACCAACGCCACCGCTCGCTCGCTCGCCACCCGGCGCACGCACCGCCTCGGGGCACTGGTGCACGAGCTGTCCGGGACCGGCCCGGGCAAGACGATGCAGGGGGCGAGCGACGCCGCCCGCCGGGCCGGCTACTCGCTCGACATCATCAGCCTCGACACCTCCGACGACGTCGAGCTCGCCGACGCATTGGACGCGCTCGGCAGCCGGGACCTGGAGGGCATCCTCGCCACGGCGCCCACCGACGAGGTCGATGCGGCGCTGCGCACGCTCGATCTTCCGATCCCGATCCACATCGATCGCGGCGGCGAGCGGACGGACGGCTCGTCGGTGGTCGGCACGCGGCTCGCCGTCTCGCACCTGCTGGAACTCGGCCACCAGTGCATCGCGCACCTCGCCGGCCCCGAGCGCTGGATCTCCGCGCAGGACCGCGCGCGCACCTACCAGCAGTGCATGACCGAGGCGGCGCTGCCCACCCGTCCGCTCGTGCACGGCGACTGGTCCTCCCGCTCCGGCTACGCGGCGGCTCCGCAGCTCTTCGCGGAGGCCGGCGTCACGGCGGTCGTCGCCGCGAACGACCGGATGGCGCTCGGACTGCTGCTCTGGCTGCACGACAACGGCCGGCGGATCCCCGAGGACGTCAGCGTCGTCGGCTTCGACGACATCGCCGAGGCGGAGTTCTTCCACCCGCCGCTGACGACCGTGCGCCAGGACTTCACGGCGATGGGCCGCGCCTCCGCGCTGGCGCTGATCGCCCTGGTCGAGGAGTCCGACCGGGCGGGCGCCGTCGACTACCCGGCGCCGGAGCTCGTCGTGCGCGCGTCGACCGCCCCTCCCGCCTGAGGGATCCGCGAGCCCGCGCAACCACGACCGCGGACCCTCCGATCCCCGAATCGTGACCGGTAACGATTCACCCTTGCGGTGAAGAAGACGGCGCTCTACGGTGATCCTGTCGCACAGTTCGTTACCGGTAACGAAACCCGGATCCACGACGCGACGCGCCTTCTGCAGAGCAGCAGAGGATTCACGCAGGGATGAAGACACCGATGAGAACGACGAAGTTCCGCAGGCCGCTCGCGGCCGTGACCGCCCTCGCCGCCGCCGCCCTCCTGGCGGGCTGCACCGGCGCGACCAGCCCGGCCGCGACAGGCGACGCCGACGGCCCCGTCACCCTCGAGTACTGGTCGTGGGCCCCCAACATCGAGAAGATCGTCGACGTCTGGAACCAGGCGAACCCCGACATCCAGGTGGAGGTCAACACCTCGACCGGCGGCGCGGAGATCGTCGCGAAGCTCAGCGCGGCGAAGCAGGCCGGCACCCTGCCGGACCTCTCGAACACCACCTACGAGAACCTGCCGAACCTGATCACGAGCGAGATCGCCTCCGACGTCACCGCGATCATGGGCGACCGGGAGGCCGAGACGGCCGGCCCCGCCTGGGAGCTGACGACGTTCGACGACGTGAACTACGCCGTCCCGCAGGGCACCGCGCCGATGTTCCTCTACTACCGCACCGACATCTTCGAGGCGAACGGCCTGGCCGTTCCGACCACCTGGGACGAGTACGCCGACGCCGCCCGCGCCCTGCACGCCGCGGACCCGACGAAGTACCTCGCGACCTTCCCCGCGAACGACGCGCAGCTGTTCGCCGGGCTCAGCCAGCAGGCCGGCGCCGAGTGGTGGAGCCAGGAGGACGGCACCTGGACGGTCGCGATCGACGACCCCGCCTCGCAGAAGGTCGCCGACTACTGGCAGGGCCTGGTCGACGACGGCAGCCTCGCGACTTTCAAGACCTTCACTCCGGAGTGGCAGGCCGCGCTCGCCGACGGCACGCTGGCCAGCTGGCTCGGCGCGGTCTGGACTCCCCCGCTGCTGCAGAACAACGCGCCCGACACGATCGGGAAGTGGGCCGCGGTGCCGATCCCGCAGTGGACCCCGTCCGACCCGAGCTCGGGAGTCCTGGGCGGCAGCGGCACGATCGTGACCACCGGCTCCGACCACCCGGAGCAGGCGCGCGAGTTCGCGCTCTGGCTGAACACCTCGACCGAGGCCCTCGAGGCGTACATCGAGTACGCCAGCATCTGGCCCGCCGCGCTCTCCGGCCGCGAGCTGCCCGAGCTGCAGCAGGCCCCGGCGCTGCTGCCCGAGCAGACCGACTTCTACGCCACCGCCGACGAGATCGATCAGATCACGGCGTCGGTGACCTGGGGGCCGAACGTCTCGGTCGCCTACGACGCCTTCAACAACGCCTTCAGCGCCGCCGTCAACGAGAAGGGCAGCTTCGCGGAGGCGCTCGCGAGCGTGCAGGAGGCGACCGTCGCGGACCTCGAGAAGTCCGGCTACGACGTCGCCGGGCAGTGAGGCTCCCGTGACGACCACCGCCGCGCCCCGGACCGGGCGCCCCTCGACCCTCGCCCCGCGCGCGGCACCCTGGTTCTTCGTGGCCCCCGCGGTGCTGCTCGCCGTCGCGCTGCTCGCCCTCCCGCTGCTCTACACGGTCTGGCTCAGCTTCCGCGGCAACACCGTCAGCGGCAGCGGGCTGGGCGTGAAGAAGGAGACGTTCGTCGGCTTCGACAACTACGCGCGGACCCTGTCCGACCCCGCGCTCTGGGCCGGCTTCGGCCGGATGCTGACCTACGCGCTGCTCTCGGTGCCGGTCACGATGATCCTCGCGCTGGTGTTCGCGCTCCTGCTCGACAACCTCTCCACCCGCTTCGGCCGGTTCTCGCGGATCGCGATCTTCGTGCCCTACGCGGTGCCGGGCGTGATCGCCGCGCTGATGTGGGGGTTCCTCTACCTCCCGGGCGTCAGCCCCTTCGTCGACGCGGCGACCGCTCTGGGGCTGCCCGCTCCGGTCTTCCTCGGACCGGACTCGGTGTTCCTCTCGGTCGCGAACATCGCGATCTGGGGCTCGGTCGGCTTCAACATGGTGATCCTCTACACCTCGCTGCGCGGTCTGCCGTCCGAGATCTACGACGCCGCCCGCATCGACGGCTGCTCCGAGCGCCAGCTCGCGCTGCGCATCAAGCTGCCGCTGATCGTGCCGGGAGTCATCATGACCGGGCTCTTCTCCGTCATCGGCGCACTGCAGGTCTTCTCGGAGCCGAACACGCTCGTGACGCTCACCACGGTGATCGGCTCGGACTGGGTGCCGATGATGCTGATCTACCGCGACGCCTTCGTGACCAACGACCTGTTCTCGGCGTCGGCGACCTCGGTCGTGGTCACCCTCCTCACCCTCATCGCCTCGCTCGGCCTGCTGCGGTTCCTGCAGTCGCGCGCCTTCGGAGAAGACTGATCATGACCGACACCCTCACCAAGCTCCCGCCCGTCCTCGAGGATCCGCGCCGGGCCGCGCAGTCGGTCCGCTCCCGCCGCCGCGGCCCCACGGTCACCCGGCCGCGGGCGGCGTTCTGGCCGACCGCTGTCCTGCTCGTCGGGGCCGTCTACTGCCTCCTGCCCGTCTTCTGGCTCTTCACGGCAGCGACCAAGCGCTCGGGCGAGCTGTTCACCACCTTCTCGCTCTGGCCGAGCTTCACCGGCGGGTTCCAGGAGAACTTCGCCCTGCTGCTCGGTGTGGGCAACGGCGCGTTCTGGTCCTGGTGTCTGAACAGCCTGATCTTCGCCGGCGGCGGCGGACTGCTCGGCACCGCCGTCTCCGCCCTCGCCGGCTACGGCCTCGCGAAGTACTCCTTCCGCGGGAAGAAGCTCGTGTTCAACTTCCTGCTGATCGGGGTGCTCATCCCCGGGGTGATCCTCGCGATCCCGCAGTACCTGCTGCTCTCCTCCGTCGGGATCGCCGGCACCTACTGGTCGGTGCTGCTGCCGTGCATGATCAGCCCGTTCAGCATCTACCTCTGCCGCATCTACGCCACCGCGGTCGTGCCCACCGAGATGCTCGAGGCCGGCCGGATCGACGGGGCGAGCGAGTGGCGGATCTTCTCGCGGATCGCCGTGTACCCGATGGTGCCCGGACTGATCACCGTTTTCCTGCTGCACTTCGTCGGCATCTGGAACAACTTCCTGCTCCCCTTCATCATGCTCTCGCGCACCGACATGTTCCCGTTGACGGTCGGCTTCTACTCGCTGATGAACCAGGGCAACGACCAGCCCAACACCTACAACGTCGTGATCATGGGCTGCCTCGTCTCGACCATCCCGCTGATCGCGCTCTTCCTCTTCCTGCAGCGCTACTGGCGCCTCGACCTCGTCAGCGGATCCCTCAAGGGCTGACCGCCCGGTTCCGCCGACCGCCCTGACCGCCCGGTTCCGCCGACCGCCCTGTCCGACCGCTTCTCCGCGCCGACCACCTCTCTCACACCGAAGGATCGACATGACCACCACCGAGACCGCCACCGCTCCGACCGCGACCGGCAGCACCCTCCCCGACGGCGGCTGGCCCGTCATGCTCACCCCGTTCCGCGAGGACCGCTCGCTCGACTTCGAGCAGGTCGACGCCCTCACGGACTGGCTGATCGACAACGGCGCCGCCGGCATCTTCACCGTCGCGCTCTCCAGCGAGATGTACGACCTCACCGAGGAGGAGCGCCTCGCCCTCGCGACGCGGGTCGTCGCCCGCTCCGCCGGTCGCGTCCCGGTGGTCGCCTCCTCCGTCTCCTCGGGCACCGCGGAGGAGCAGGCCGCGTCCGCCGCCGCGATGGCCGCGACCGGGGTCGACGCGGTCGTGCTGATCTCCTCGCTGGTCGGCGGGCTCACCACCACCGAGGAGGAGTGGCGCGCGACGGTGCAGCACATCCTCGACACCGTGCCGGGGGTCGACTTCGGGATCTACGAGTGCCCGGTGCCGTTCAAGCGCCTGCCCTCGACCGAGAACGTCGCCTGGATGGCCGGGACCGGCCGCTTCGTCTTCTACAAGGACACCTCGCACTCGCTCAAGACCATGCAGGAGCGCCTCGCCGCGATCGCGGGCACCCGGCTGAAGCTCTACAACGCGCAGATCTCCTCCCTCACGGACTCGCTCCGCGCGGGTGCCGCGGGCCTCAGCGGCTACGCCGCGAACATCTACCCGGAGCACGTGGCCTGGCTCTGCGAGCACTACGACGACGAGCCCGCCGAGACGGCCGTCGCCGTGCAGCGCCTGCTGACGGTCGCCGAGCACACGATCAACTCCCGCTACCCGACCTCGGCGAAGTACTACCTCCGGCACAGCTCGCGTCTGGCGATCGAGCCGATCAGCCGCTGGAAGCCCGAGGGGATCGGCGCGCACGAGGGCGCGCCGCTGCTGGAGCTCGCCGCCTACATCCGCGACCTCCGGCTGCCCGGGTCGGCGCGGGTCGAGGGCTCCCGCTAGATGCTCGTCGGGGCGTACCCGTCGCTGCCGGAGCACGCGCGACGCGACGCGGCGGCCTTCGACGCCTTCCACGAGCGGATCGCACTCGTCACCGGATGCTCGGGGTTCGAGATCCCGTTCGGCAGCGCCTTCGTCCCCGACGAGGCGGAGCTGCTGCGGCTGCTGCGCCGCGGGGGGACGCACGTGCTCACCCTGCTGCCGGCGGTGCTCGAGCGCGGGGTCGGGCTGGCGGATCCGGTCGAGGAGCGCCGGGCGGCCGCGGTCGCCCTCGTGCGGCGGGCCATGAGGGCGGCCGCGGCGGCGAACGACCGCGAGCAGCGGTCGGTCGTCGACGCCGTGCTGCTCCACTCGGCGCCGCGGACGACCCGCGGCTCCGCAGGGGCGGCCCGGGCGGCGTTCTCGCGGAGTCTCGCCGAGATCGCCGGCTGGGACGCGCACGGCGTGCGGTTCGTGATCGAGCACTGCGACTCCTTCGAGGGGCCCGGCCCGGCGAAGGGCTTCCTCGACCTTCCGACCGAACTCGACCTCGCCTCCCGCCACGGCTTCGGCACCGCGATCAACTGGGGCCGCTCCTACCTCGAGACCCGCCGCCTCGACGGCCCGCTCGAGCACGCGCGGGCCGCGCGCGACGCCGGCACCCTGGCGATGCTCGGCGTCTCGGGAGTCAGCGACACGGCCACGCCACTCGGCCCCGCGTTCAGCGACAGCCACGCCCCCGTCCGCACCGACGACACCGTCCCGAGCCTGCTCAATTCCGACACCCTGCAGCGCTTCCTCGGGGTGGATCCCGGAGCTCGTGTCGTCACCAAGGTCGCGGGCGGACCGCGCGCACTGGCCGCCTCCGCCCACGCCGCCCGCCGGCCCTTCCTGCCGGCCGAGCAGCCCCGCAGGCTTCCCCTGCCGGCCGAGCAGCCCCGCAGGCCCCACATGCTGGTCGAGTAGCCCCGCAGGGGCGTATCGAGACCCACCGTCCCCGGCAGTTCCGGCCTGACGACACGACGCCGACCACATCACCGCTCTCTGGAGACACGCCATGACCCACCACCCCGCCGACACCCGCTACGACCGCATGACCTACCACCGGACCGGCCGCAGCGGCCTGAAGCTGCCCGCCCTCTCGCTGGGCCTGTGGCACAACTTCGGCGAGACGAAGCCGATCGAGACCCAGCGCGCGATCGTCCGCCGAGCCTTCGACCTCGGGATCACCCACTTCGACCTCGCCAACAACTACGGCCCGCCCTACGGCTCCGCCGAGACGGCGTTCGGCCGGATCCTCGCGGAGGACCTGCGCCCGTACCGCGACGAGCTGGTCCTCTCCACGAAGGCCGGCTACGACATGTGGCCCGGCCCCTACGGCGATCACGGCTCGCGCAAGTACCTGCTCTCCTCGCTCGACCAGAGCCTCGGCCGGCTCGGCGTCGACCACGTCGACGTCTTCTACTCGCACCGCCCCGACCCGGAGACCCCGATCGAGGAGACGATGGGCGCGCTGGCGAGCGCGATCCAGCAGGGCAAGGCCCTCTACGCGGGCGTCTCGAACTACTCGCCCGAGCAGACGATCGCCGCCCGCGACGCGCTCGCCGCGTACGGGGTGCCGCTGCTGATCCACCAGCCCCGCTACTCGATGCTCGACCGCCGGCCCGAGGAGTCGGGCCTGCTCGACCTCGTCGAGCGGGAGGGCATCGGCGCCATCGTCTTCTCGCCACTGGAGCAGGGGCTGCTCACCGACCGCTACCTCTCCGGCGAGATCCCGCCGGACTCGCGCGCCGCGGTCGGGCACTTCCTCAAGCCCGGGGCCCTCGAGGGCGACTACCAGCGGCTGATCCAGGGCCTGAAGGAGATCGCGGACGGGCGCGGCCAGAGCATCGCCCAGCTCGCCCTGAACTGGGTGCTGCGCTCCTCCGCTGTCACCTCGGCGATCATCGGCGCCTCGAGCGTGCAGCAGCTGGAGCAGAACGTGGCGGCCCTCGACGCGCCGCCCCTCTCGGCGACCGAACTCGGGGCGATCGAGGATCTGCTCCAGCACTGACACCGTGCCGACCGGCGAGCTCGGATGCATCCACACGTCGGTTCCCGGCCCCGCGAGTCGAGGTCGTCCTGAGGGACGAGGCTGCACGCGACATCGGACATCGACGTCCGCTAGCCGATGATCCTGTCCAGGGTCGCGGCGGGAAGATCGAGCCGGTTCAGCAGGCGGAGGACGACGAAGACGCTGGGGTTGTCCTGGTCGCCGCGCTCGATGCGGCGCAGAGTCGCGGTTCCGACGCCTGCGTCGCGCGCGAGGTCCTCCTGGCGGAGCCCCCGCTCCAGCCGGGCTCGGCGCAGGTGCGCTCCGAGCCGGCGTGCGGAGTCGGTGGTGGGGTGGAGAGGTCGAGGCATCGGCGATCGGCCCTTCGGTGCTCAGTCGGACGGGATCGGGGTGCCGCGCCGGCCGTAGGCGCCGGCGGCGAGGAACGCGGCGGCCAGCAGTGCGGCGACGAGCCAGAAGGCGTTGAGGAGCCCGAACGACTCCGAGAGGCCGCCGATGACGGGCGGGCCGGCGAGGTTCGCGAGGTAGCCGACGGAGGCGACGATGCTGACGCGGGCGGCCGGGTTCGGACCGCTGTCGGCGGCGGCGGACATGCCCAGGGGGAAGCCCATCGAGACGCCGACCGCCCAGAGCACCGTCCCGAGGAGGATCAGCCAGGTGGGCCCGCCGAGGATGAACAGCACGAGCCCCAGCACCCCGACGGCGGCCGTGATCCGGATGGTGGCGACGCGGCCGAGGCGGTCGACGACCGGGCCGCCGACGACGCGAGCGATCGTCTCACCCAGGGCGAAGACCGTGAAGAAGAGCGCGGCGACCGTCTCCGTCTGTCCGTGGCCGTCCCGGGCCGAGAGCGACAGCCAGCTGTTCGCGGTCCCCTCCCCCAGCTCGGCGCCGAACATGACCACGCCGATGAGCAGAAGCCGCCAGTCGGCCAGGACCCGCAGCCGCTGACGCCAGCCACTCGAGGCCGGGGCTCCCGCGGCGCTCGCCTCGACGGCCTGCGCCGCCGGAAGGTAGCGGACCGCGATCAGGCCGGCGATCGCGATCAGCACCGCCTCGGCGCAGAACTGCCACTCGAAGCGGATCCCGGCCGCCGATGCGCCGGCGCCGAGCACGGAGCCGAGGATCGCGCCCGCCGACCAGGCCGCGTGCAGCAGCGGCATCAGCGTCTTCTGCACGGCGGCCTCGACCGCCGCACCCTCGACGTTGATCATCACGTCGAGCGAGCCGACCCCCAGGCCGACCGCGACGAACCCGACGATCGTGATGCCGAGGGAGCCGGCGACTCCGGCTCCGAGACCGACGACGGCCACGCCGGCAGCGGTCGTCAGGAGGGCGCCGAGGATCGCGCGCCGGGCACCGAGCCTCGACAGCAGCAGCGCCGCGACGCCCAGGCCGGCGATCGAGCCGACGGTCACGCCTGCCAGGGCGAGGCCGATCACGGCGTCCCCGATCCCCAGGGAATCGCGGATGCTCGGGAGTCGCGGACCCCAGGTGGAGACCGTGACGCCCCCGAGGGCGAACATCACCATGACGGCGTTCCGCCACGCGGCGGTCGAGTGGCGAGAGGGGGCGAGGGCGGTGCCGTGAACGTTCACAGGCCAGACGCTAGCAGAGGTCGGCGCAGAACCGTGAACGTTCCGATTTCTGCAGAGAAAGAGAGCCCGGGCGAGCGCATCGGTGCGCCGACCCGTGCAGTCGCGGTCAGGCGGAGTCGCGCAGGAGGAGTGTGAGCCCGACGACGGACTCCCCCACCGGCCCCGTTCCGCCGTCGGAGAAGGCCCGCTCGAGCAGCGTGACGGCCGCCTCCGCGAGCCGGGCCTTGTCGATCGCCAGGGTCGTCAGCTCGGGCGTGACGAGTCGGCCGATGTCGAGGCCGTCCACGCCGATCACCGCCACCTCTTCGGGCACGCGGCGCCCGGCCCTCGCCAGCGTCTTGAGCACGCCCAGCGCCATGATGTCGTTGTAGACGAGGACCGCGTCGAGCTCCGGGCACTGCTCCAGCAGCTCGCCGGCCCCGCGCATCCCGCCCTCCATGCTCTCCTCCGCGACGAGCGCCGGCAGGTCCCGCCAGGACAGGTCGTGCTCCTCGAGACCTGCGCGGAAGACGTCGCGGCGGACGTCGGTCCCCACCTCCGAACCGAGGAACGCGATCCGGCGCCGGCCCTGCGCGACGAGACGATCGACGGCCGCCCGGACCCCCTGCTCGACCTCGAGCACGACCCGCCCGTTCAAGCGCTCGTCGGCGGGCCCGTCGATCATCACCAGCGGCAGTCGCCGCTGCCCGCCCCGCAGCACGTCCTCGGGCAGCAGCGACAGGGTGTCCGTGCGGCAGCCTGTGAGCACCAGCGCGTCGACGCCCGAGACGATCGTCGCGAGCTGCCCGCGCGCCTTCCCCCGGTCCGTGCCGACGTCGCAGAGCAGCACGCCCCAGTCCCGATCGGCCGCGACCCGGTTCACCGCCGCGGCGAGTTCCGCGAAGTACGGGTTGCTCAGGTCCTCGAGCACGAGCCCGATGATCGTGCGGCGCCCGCGGACCATGCTCTGCGCCGCCCGGTTCGGACGGTAGTTCAGCTCCCGCGCCGCCGCGATCACACGCGCCTTCGTCGTCGCCCGGACATCCGCCATGTCGTTGAGAGCACGGCTGACCGTCTGCCGCGACACGCCTGCGACCCGCGCCACGTCGATGATCGTCGCCGGAGCAGGAGGAACGGACATGGCACGAGGGTACGCGCTGGGCGCGCCCCCTCTCAGGGCCGTCGGAGTCCCCGCTGCGACTCACGGCCGTCCGGCCCGGGGCGGACGTCCGGTGTCGAGACTTCACGCGCCCGTGACGCGGGGACCGTCCGCTCTGCGTCCGCGACCTGCTCGTCGATTGCGCTCTCGACGTCCAGCAGCAGCCATTCCGAGGTCCCCGCCGCCGCTCAGAACAGCCGGACCGCGTCCTCCGGCTCGTCCAGCCCGCGCACCAGCGTCGGGATCCGCTTCTTGAAGGCGAAGAACCCGCGCGACGCCGACGGCCACGCGGTGCCGTCCCAGCGGCGGCGCACGGTGACGAGCGCGATCCCCTCCTGAGCGAGGGCGGAGCGGAGCGCGTCCAGCCGCTCCTGCACGGGGCCGACCGGCGCGTACGGGACCACTACGGTGTCGAGCCGCTCGGACGCCGCCCAGTCGACGACCGTCGAGGGCACCGCATCGGCCAGCACGCGCGCCGGCCGGCCGCCCTTGTCCGGCGTGTGCTCCGCGGCGTCGGCGATCGCCGCGGCGGTGAAGTCCTGCACCGCCTCGGAGACCGCGAACGGCGAGCGCTCCCCCGGGTCGGCGAAGACCGCGGTCGCGATCAGCCGCTCCGCCAGTCCGGGCTGCTCGGCGAGCAGGCTCCTCGCGTCGAGGTCCTCCTCGTGCAGCAGGAGGCCGGGGCGGGTGCCGAGGGTGCCGACGACGTCGTCCGGCTCGATCGGCGTCCGGGGCGGGAAGTGCTCCTCGCTGAGCGCGGGTGCCGAGCCGGCGAGGCCCTGCGGCGAGAAGCGGCCCTCGGTGTACTTGGCGATGTTGGACGCGGTCGCGAGGTAGGTCTTGCCCGGGGTCTGCAGGCCGGCGACCCAGCGCCAGGAGAGAGTGTTGGAGGCGGCGTCGCCGTCGAGCAGGTGCCGGTAGAAGAAGTCGGCGCCGAGCTGCCAGGGCAGGCCGAGCGTGAAGATCCAGATGCTGGCGAACCACATGCGCGTGTGATTGTGCAGGTACCCGGTCTCGACGAGCTCCTGCACCCAGGCGTCCATCGCGCCGATGCCGCTCCGGCCCTCGATCGCGTCGCGGTAGCCGGTCGGGAGGTGCCCCTCGAAGTCGCTCACCTCGCGGCGGTAGCGGCGCCACACCTCGGGGTTCTGCTCGAGCCAGCCCTTCCAGTAGGTGCGCCAGAACACCTCCTGGACGAACTTCTCCGCGGCGGTCAGCGTGTGGCGGGCGAGGACGGCGACGACGACCTCCCGCTCGGTGACGAGCCGGTGGCGGAGGTACGGGGAGAGCCCGGACACGTTGCTCCGGGACGGTCCGTGGTCGTGATTGCGCTCGCGCGTGTAGGCGGAGCCGGCGCGCGCGACGAAGTCGTCGAGCGCCTCGAGACCGGCGGCTCGGGTCGGGATGAACATCCCGCCATCATGCGACGCGCTCCGGGGCGGGGGCTGACAGCGTCTTGCCACAACCTGTTTGGTCGGATCAACCACCGGCTGCCGCCGGGCCTCCTCAGACGTGCCGAGAGCGCCGTGAAGATCCGGTCTCACCAATGTCGGTAGTGGATGGTTCGATCTTCTCAACCAAGAAGGAGCGAGTCGTGTCAACAGGATTTATCAGGTTGCGCCACCCGTCGACGCCGACGCCGGACGGATGCCGTTGGTGCGGTACCGCTCCGGCGGGACACGGTTACATGTGGGTGCGATCGATAGGAGGCCACCTTTGGGAAGCGCCGACTAGCGCTCAGCGGCTTGCTCGCATGCGCCATCGGGGAGTCATTGCGCGCGCCGCATGAGCTCCTCGAAAACTTCAATCAGTGCGGCAGGGACCTCGTCCTTCGTCTTCAGGCGTAGGACCAAGGAAAGCAGCATGTCCGGCTTGCCCTTCGGGGCGCCGCTCGAACCTCGTTGAACCATGCGAAGGACGTCGGTACTGAACTTCTTTCCCACCCCTCGGTGCGATGCGAAATCGGCCTCCGACCAAGTGTCAGATGGGACGTCGTCCCCATCTCGAATCCACAAATCGTTCGCTGCAGTCACCCATTGCGCGTCAGAAAAGACGTCCTCGATCTCGTTGGGATCGCCGACATAGAGGCAATGCTTGCTGGGATGCAAGCCCGACTTCAACAATCGCTCGTCGCTGAAGACGTGCTTCGCGACGGTCTTTGAGTCGGTATCAACGAGGAACGAGACCTTCCTCTCGTGTCCTGCGAGAAATTGAGCAAAGCGCAACGCGCCTTCGTTGTTGTGGCACGGCCAGAGCGCGATACCGCACGATTCAAGATGGCGACCGGTAGCGAGTTTGAAAAGAACCGGAATCACTCTCGCTTCTGTCTCCCCTTCCACGCCAACAAAAAGCCGCTCATGCAACAAGACTGTATTTCGGAGGCCGACGCTGGCCGCGATGGCGCCGAGGTGCAAGCCGACCTGAGAGTCGTCGGCGAGGTGCTCAAGTATCGTGCGATGCTCAGCGTGCTTGACATGGACGACATCACTGATGTCGGTGCCATCGATGAGGTTCATCGAGTGAGAAGCTATGACGACAGTGACGTTCGGATGCGTAGTCTGCTCGTGGATCAGCCGCATCAATTCGCGTTGATGTCCGTAATCGAGATGTGTGTCCGGCTCATCGTAGAGAAGAACCACGTCCTCACCTGAGCGAGCGAGCACGGTGGAATTGTGCTCCCAGACCGCCAACGCGATGCGGCGTGCACGCCCGGCGCCTGAAACCTGAAGTCCAATCTCTTCTCCCGCGGGGTTCAACACCGTGATCTGAGTCGACTTCAGACCATTAGCGCTTGTGAAACTGACGGTTGGTCTAATCGTGACGTCGCCGATATCTTGCACCTTCTGCATGATATGGTCGCGAATCTCCTCCGCATCTTGCGTCAACTTTCGTTCGAGTTCCGCCTCAATCGTGCGGACATCGCCTTGTAACTCGTCCGACTCGAGGTGACCTCGGTACGCTGTCTGTAGCGTCGACTGAATGGCCGTCTCGGCGTTGACTGCACTAGCAGCGTCGAAGCGCTGGCCAGCAGGTAGCGCCCGGTCCAGAGCTGTCTCCGCGGGGCTCCACATTTCCTCGGTGTCGGCCGCCGTAGCAGCTTCATCCAGCCGGCTTACGAGGTCGGCCTTGTATCCGTCTGTCGGCAAGCCAAGTCCACTGAGCCGATCCTTCAACACATCGACCTTTAGGGCGGCATAGTCCCGCAGGCGAACGTCGGCTGGAACCTGCTTGAGCACCTCTAGAGACGTAGTTCCATTTCGGTGCACGCGCCGGGCTCGGAGAGGCGACGACCCAAGTCCGCTTTCCGTGTCGCGGAGCTCAAAGGTTCCCTCCACCCACGTTTCGGCAACACGACGAACCGTTTCGTCGTCATCCAGGACGCCACCCCGAAGATAGGTGCGATCCGAATCGTCTAGCTTTCGGGACCCGAGTAGAAATGAAATCGCGTCAATAATGGCGGTCTTGCCGGCATCATTGTGCCCGGCGAGCACCGTCGGAGAACCAATCGGCAACGGTCCCAGGGATTCGACCGACCGGAAGCCGGCAATGGACACACTAATAAGCTTCATCATTCCCCCGTACGACTGCTGTCCCGAGATAAACCTATCGCTAACTGCCCGGCCACGCACCCTGTGGTCCTGCGCGGAGCCACTCAACGTCAGGCGCCTGAGTGCGATGGCGTTTCGATCTTGCGGTCCTGACAGCCCGACAAGTCGCGCCCCCAGTGAACCGTCAGTGCGCCAGCTGGGCAGGCCGACCAACACCACAAGAACTACACCGACATTCGGACAGCGCACTCTACCGGATGCCTGTTTGAGGAGGTGACAGACAGGACTTGAATCGGACCGTTCGCCATGGCGCCGGGAGCAGCCGGTCAGGCGGGGGAAGTGGATTCTGCGTCGAACGGAAGCTCAAAGACGCGCGCCTTCACCTTGGGCGCTACTCCTTTTGACTACTAGAAGGCAGCTGATTCACGCACCAGCCCGCCCAAGCTGTTCCGGCACGCCACGGTCGTCAGACGTCCGGATCGCCGCGGAGGAAGGACTCGACAGCCTCGATGACCTCGCTGCCGCGGTCTTCGCGGATCGCCGTGATGGGCGTGTCCTCGTGGAGCACGGGGTTCCCGCCGAGGAACCACTGGCGCGCGACGTGCTCCGACTCCGACTCCGACAGCGCGACCCAGACGCGATGGCCGAGCTGCAGCCGGCGCGTGAAGTCCGCGGACGGGCGCGGACCGTCGGGTTTCGCCCACTTGCTGGGCAGCTTCCGGTCCTTGGAGCCGGTCATCGCCGCGACGAGTGTCGGGCCCAGACCCTGAACGAGCACGGCAGCGACCTCATGGACGTCCATGCGTGCGGTTCTCGCGTGCTGACCTGTCGTCACTGCGGTTGGCATCGCACCCTCCTCGAGAGCATCGTTACCCCTACTTTACCCCCGAGTTCTCCGACGGCGGCGGTATGACGAGGCCCTCCGCATCGCCGCCCCCTACCCCTTCGCCTGGAAGTACACGTCCACGAAGTAGTTCGTGGAGTTGTACGACGACGACGGCATGACCCCGCCGGATCCGTAGCGGTAGACGCCGTTGTCGCCGGAGGCCGAGGTCAGCGCGCCGTTCGTGACCGGCGACGCCAGCCCGGCTCCCGTGGCGGCGTAGTAGCCCGCGGGCGCGAGGTACGACACCGTGTAGCGCGCGCCCGGCACGAGCTCGACCGGCGAGGCGAACGCGGCGCTCTGCCAGCCGGTCGCGGTCTCGCCGGTGAATGTCACCTGCGCGATCCGCGTGCCGGAGGCGTCCCACAGCGAGCCGACGTGGGTGCCGGTGTTGCGGGAGCCCTTGTAGAAGGCGATGCCGGTGGCGCTGCCCGCCGTCGACGCGGTGAAGGACATCCCGACCTCGACCGAGGACGAGTCCTCAGCGGAGGCGGTCGCGGGGGTCGCATCCGCGAAGAGGCGCGTGCCCGACGGGGTGGTCGGCGTCGGGGTCGGAGTGGGCGTGGGCGTCGCCGACGGCGTGAACGAGACGTCGACCAGGTAGTTCGTGGTCGAGCGCTGCCCCGCGAAGCCGCCGGAGTAGGTGTAGGCGCCGGAGTCGCTCGCGGTGACGAGCGGGCCGCGCGTGGATCCGGAGCCGAAGCCGTTGATCGTGGCGGAGTAGTTGCCGGTGGTCGTCGTGTAGGCGGCGACGTAGTCGGTCCCGCCGGTCACGGCCACCGGAGTGGCGAACGTCACCTGCTGCCAGCCGGCCGTGCTCTCGGCGGTGAAGGTCGCCCGGCCGATCTCGGCGCCGGTGTCGGCGTTCGAGAGCGTGCCGACGTGGGTACCGGTGTTGCCGGGGCCCTTGTAGAAGCGGAGCGACGTGATCGTGCCGTCGACCAGCGGGGCGAAGCGCGTGCCCAGGGTGACGGGCGTGCCCTCGGCGACCTGCGCGATGCCCGGGGTCGTCGAGTCGTCGAAGAGCCGGCAGGGGCAGGCTCCCGCGACGGTGTCCGGCGCCTGGGTGGTGAAGGTCCAGCTGCCGCCGGCGGTGACGGTGCCGCCGCCGGTCGCGGTGCCGGCGAGCGTCGCGGTGTACCCGGTCGACGCGGCGAGCGGGGCGGTGGGCGTGAAGGTGGCGGTGCGGGTGGTGGCGTTGTACGAGGTGCTGCCCGCGACGCTCGCGCCGGCGGCGGTCTTCAGCGTCATCGCGACGGTGCTCGCCGTGACCGCCTTCGAGAAGACGGCCGAGACCTTCGTCGACGGCGCGACGCTCGAGGAGCCGGCCAGCGGCGCCTGCGACCCGACGCTCAGCGGCGTGGCGTCGACCGTGCTGTAGACGGCGTCGACGAAGTAGTTGTTCGCGCGGTAGCTGTCGGTCGGGAAGCCGCCGGTGGTGCTGTAGACCCCGGCGGGCGTCGCGCCGAAGCCGCCGGCGACCGTCAGCGGGGCGGCGGCGTAGCCGGTGCTCGACCAGAACCAGTCGGCGGACGAGTAGTGGCCGGTCGTGGTCGTGTACGAGACGACGTAGGTGGTGCCGGCGGTGACGGCGACGGGCGCGCCGAACGTGGCGGTCTGCCAGCCGCTCGCCGACTCGTTCGCGAAGGCGACGGTGGCCAGCTGCCGGCCGTCGACGCTCCAGAGGGTGCCGGTGTGCGGGCCGGTGTTGGCCGCGCTCTTGTAGAAGCGCACGCCCTGGATGAAGCCGTCGGCGCTCGGGGTGAAGCGCAGGCCGAGGGTGGCCGGATCGACGTCGCCGGAGTCGGCGGTCTTCGGCACCTCGGCGCCGAACACGGTGGCCGTGCCGGTGATGGTGACGGCGCGGCTCGTGACGGCGCCGATGTTGGCGCTGTCGTCGACGGCGCGCACCCGGATCGAGACGGTGCCGGCGCCGTGCTGGACGTAGCTGTACGACCAGGACGTCGTGCCGGTCGCCGGGTGCCAGGTGGCGCCGTCGGTCGAGACCTCGACGCCGGCGACCTTGCCCGAGGCGTCGGTCGCGGTGCCCGAGACCGAGACCGTGCTGCCGTTGGCCTTGCTGGTGGCGCCCGAGGGGTTCGAGACCGCGACGGTCGGGCCCGCGGTGTCGGTGCTCTTCGTCGCGGCGACCAGGCCGCTCATCAGCGTGGTGGGCTGCACGCCCATGTCGGCGAAGAGGTTCACCTGCGCCTGCTGCATCCGGACGTCCGCGGCGGCACCGTTGCCGTCGTGCTGCTGGTCGAGGCCCCAGGTCCACTGCACGGAGCCTGCCGAGAAGACGAGCGCGCCGCTCGCCGCCTTGTACAGGGTGAGGTTGTGCCGGGTGGTGCCCGCGGCGACGGTGGTGCCGAAGTCCTGCAGGTACTCGGGGACGGCGCCGGTCGTCGTCGAGAGGCGGATCAGGCCGGGCGGCCGGGCGCCGTTGTCGACGTCCTCGTTGGACTCGTAGCCGATGGTGTGCGGGGCGAGCGCGGCGCTGCTCCCGGTGGCGAGGCCGGTGAGCGAGGTGTTGCGCCAGAGCCGCAGCTTCCCCTCCGCGGCGCTGACGGTCACCGGCAGATCCGAGTAGTTCACCATGTAGAGCGTGCCCGCGAGGCTGTTCTCGGGCCGGCCGCCGCCGTTCGCCACCGAGGCGAAGCGCGGGTCGCGCCAGGTGCCGGTGGACTCGGGCGACGGGTCGGTCTTGGCGTTCGCCCAGGTCTCCTTGTAGGTGACGACGGTCCGGTAGTCCTGGCCGCCCGCGGTCGGCGAGGGCTCGTAGCGGGTGCGCCAGTAGTTCTCGTTGCCGGAGAGGAACTGCAGGTTCACGCCGGCGTCGCGCGCGGCGGTGACGTTCGCGCGCTGGGCGCCGGACCAGTACTCGTCGTGGCCGACGGAGAGGAAGGTGCGGTGCTGCTTCAGCGCCGAGCCGAAGCGGTCGGTGTCGACGCCGCTGAAGTAGCTGACGTCGTAGCCGTTGCGCTCGAGGAAGCGCACCAGCGGGAACTCGTTGGCGAAGTAGAAGTCGCGGCCCTCGTTGTCGCCGCGGGTGGTGACGGGCCGGTTGTAGCTGAGCTTGTAGGCGCGGCCGTTGGCGCCGCCGCTGTAGAAGTTCGAGCCGCCGTAGGTGTTGTAGGCCTGCCAGGTGGGGTCGGAGGTCTGGAAGAGCACGGCCGAGGTGCTGGCGGTGTCGCGCACGACGAAGGTGATCTGGCTCCGGCCGCCCGTGTCGGCGCGGGTGAGCAGGGCGACGTAGACGCCCGAGACGGCGGTGCTCGGCACGTCCCAGCCCGCCGAGACGGCCCAGGTGCCGCAGTCGTAGAGCTCGGTGGTGACGTCGGAGAGGCACTCGGGCTGGAGCTGCGGGAGGGCCGCGGTCGGGGTCACCGAGGTGATGAGACGCGCGCCCTTCCCGGCGTACCAGCCGGTGCGGTAGACGTCGATGGAGTAGGCCGCGGCGTCGGTGTCGATCTTGAAGTCGATCCGCTGGCCGACGTTGACGCTGATGTCGGTGGAGTAGCCCTGGATCGACGGGTCGCCGGCTCCGGTGATGTCCCAGACCGACGGGTCGGTACCGGGCTTCGCGTTCTCGCAGACGATGGCGTTCTGCCCCGGCGCGCAGGCGGTGTCGGCGCTCGCGGTCGGCACGACGAGACCGACCACGACGAGGGCTGCGGCGGCGGCGATCGCGAGGAGCGACGCGCGGAGGCGGCCTCGGCGGGTCGGCGGGAGGAGCCGCGGCGTCAGCGGGGTGCGCGGCGCAAGGGAGGTGCGCGGCGTCAGGGGGGTGCGCGGAGCGGGGGCGGGGTCCATCGGGGACGCCTTTCGGGGGTCGTTCCCGCGTCGGGTACGCGGGAGCCGGCGACGGGGCGCGTCCGGGGACGCGCCGAGCCCGGGTCCGCGAGGGTCCTGCAGCTCCCCCGCCAGGATCGGGGAAGAGGGGGACGCCGGGCGGGTGGACCGGGAATGCCGAGCAGAAAAACGGTACCGGAAGCAGAACGCGCCAGGGGGTCGATTCGGCAACGATTCGTGGTAATGCGCTGTGCGGCTCCGGACTTCCGATGCCGACGTGACCGGGGCGGGGACGTTCCAGGCCGCTCGTCGCTGATCCGACGCCGGATCGTTACCGAGAGAGCGCTCTCTCAGGACGTACTCTGGGCAGGCGCAGCTGGGGGGGGCTACTCCCCCTCGTCGCTCCATCACTCAACGAGGAGGAACCATGCGGTCATCTCTGCACCGTCGTCTCACCCTTCCGGTCGCCGTACTCGCGGCCGCCGGGATCGCCCTCGCGGGCTGCTCCAGCAGCAGCGACCCCAACGACCCGAACGCCGACGGCGGCGCGAGCTCCGGCGGCGCCGCGGGCGACGGCTCCGTCACCGTCTACGGCACGATCAACGGCGACGAGGCGACCCTGCTCGAGCAGTCCTGGGCGGACTGGGAGAAGGAGTCCGGGATCGACATCAAGTACACCGGCGACAAGGGCTTCGAGCAGCAGATCGGCATCAAGGTGCAGGGCGGCGACGTCCCCGACCTCGCGATCTTCCCGCAGCCGGGACTGCTCGCCGACACCGTCGCCTCGGGCAAGGTGAAGGAGCTGCCCGAGGGCGCCCTCGCGAACGTGAAGCAGAACTGGTCCGAGGACTGGCAGAAGTACGGCCAGGTCGACGGCACCCAGTACGGCGCGCCGCTGATGGCGAGCGTGAAGGGCTACGTCTGGTACTCGCCGGCGAAGTTCACGGAGTGGGGCGTCTCGGTCCCGACGACCTGGGACGAGATGGAGGCGCTGGGGAAGACCATCGCCGAGAAGTCGGGCGGACCGTCCTGGTGCGCCGGTTTCGCCTCCGACGCCGCGTCGGGCTGGCCGGGCACCGACTGGATCGAGGATGCGGTGCTGCGCGAGTCCGGTCCGGACGCCTACGACTCGTGGGTCGCGGGCGACACCCCGTTCACCGACCCGAAGATCAAGGCCGCGTTCGACTCGGTCGGCTCGATCCTGCTCGACCCGACGCTCGTGAACGCGGGCTACGGCGACGTGTCCTCGATCAACTCGACCGCCTTCGGTGACGTCGCGCAGAACATGGCCAACGGCACCTGCGCACTGACCCACCAGGCGTCCTTCTTCGAAGGCTTCCTCACCGGAGCCGACGCGACCGTGGCGGAGGACGGCGACGTCTGGGCGTTCCTCACCCCGCCGATCAAGGCGGACGACGACCAGGCCGTCACCGGCGGCGGCGAGTTCGTCGCCGCGTTCGCGGACGACGCGGACACCGCGAAGGTGCAGGAGTACCTGGCGAGCGCGGACTGGGCCAACAGCCGAGTGAAGCTCGGCGGCGTCATCTCGGCCAACACCGGCCTCGACCCGGCGAACGCGAGCAGCGACCTGCTGCGCAGCTCCATCTCGATCCTGCAGGACCCGGGCACCACGTTCCGCTTCGACGCCTCCGACCTGATGCCCAAGGCCGTCGGCTCCGACAGCTTCTTCAAGGGCATCGTGGACTGGATCGACGGCTCGAGCACCGACCAGGTCCTCGACACCATCCAGGCGGGTTACACCTCGTAGCGCGCATGCTGATCGAGTAGCCCGCGCAGCGGGCGTATCGAGATCCACCGTCTCCAGCAGGGCGGGTCTCGATACGCCGCCTCCCGCGGCTACCCGACCAGCATGGAACCGCCCGGAAGCTCGCGCAGCGTCCCTCCGCTTGCTGGTCGCGCGGCGGGCCTCAGCAGGTGGCCGCCGGGTAAGGGGCTCTCGTCGTGGACGTCGCGGGGGCGCCGCCGACCGTAGCGGTGCTGGTCACCGTCGCCGTTCCGGCCGGCATGCTCGTCGCGCGGACGGTAAAGGCGGCGCTGGCGGACTTGCCCGGCGCGACCTTCGGGAACGACTTCGTGCCGTGGCTGGTCTCGACCTTCAGGTCGGTCGGAACCGTCGCGTCGTTGCGGGCGCTGACGGTGAGCACGACCTTGCCGGCGACGCAGCGGCTCGACGCGCTGACGGTCGTCGGCAGTGTCGGGGCGATCGACACCGTGGTGGGCGTGCCGACGGCGACGGGCGCGATGGTGACCTTGTCGATGTTCGGGGCGTACGCCGTGGCGTTCCCGAGGACGATCGGCGCGGTCCCGGTGGTCAGCGTCAGGGGGACGGTGCGCTCCCAGAAGCTGTTCCACGAGATCGTGTAGCGGAAGTAGGCGCTGCCGACGGTGCCGGCGACCCCCTTCTCCGTCACGTCGATCCGGCGGTCGACGACCTGCGGGTTGTAGTCGTGGCGACCGCTGAGCTCGGCGTTGGAGTAGGTCACCGAGAGGTCGTAGGCGCCGGCGGTGTCGAAGCCCGCGGCCCGCGCGATCTCGAGGGTGTTGGCCGCGCCGTTGCCGACGAAGCCCACGTACTGCCCGCCCGACACGTTGGAGCCGGTGCTCGCGGCGAGCGAGGCGTTCGCCGCCGCACCCGTCTTCGTCGCGTTCTCGGCCTCGATCGTCGTCGCGGCGGAGTCGGAGTCGGCGGCGCGGGTCGTCGTCACGGTGCTGAGCAGCACGCCGGCGGTGGAGTGCAGCTCGATCTCGTTGATGCCCTCGACGAGGTGCAGTCGGGTGGTCGAGGACCAGAGTCCGGCCGATCCGGCGCTGACGGTGCTGACCTTGCGGCCGTTGACGGACACGTCGATGCTCGACGCTCCGCTCGTGCGGTAGTCGAGCGCGACGTCGTAGTAGCCGGTCTTCCACGCGTTGGCGTAGACGTCGGCGCGCTGCTGGCCGGCGATGCTCGCGAAGCCGCGCGCACCCGCCGTGTCGTAGACGACCTTGGCTCCTCCCGTGTAGCGCAGGGTCGAGGCCGGGTACACGGTCTTCTCGCCGTCGGTGACGTCGGTGAGGAGGAATTTGTCGAGGGTTATGTCGGCGTTCGGGAGCACCGTCGTGCCGTTCTCGCTGGCGCGCAGCGAGAGGGTGTGCTGGCCGGCGGTCAGCTCGACGGTCACCTCGGCGCTGCCGCGGTACTGCCACTTCTGCGTGTTCGTCAGGGCGAGGTCGGCGGTGTACTGCACGAGCTGGTTCTTCGCGCCGTCGACGAAGAGGGCGTGGCGCCCGGGGACGCCGGGCGTCGATCCGATCACCTGGAAGCGGTAGCTGCCGGTGCGCGGGACGGTGACGGTCCAGTCGGCCTTCGAGGAGGCGTTGTTGAACGATCCGACGTCGCGCCCGCCGGAGGCGAGGAACTTCCAACCGCCGCCGTCGGTGGGGTTCTGCGTGTAGGCCTGGGCGCCGGTGAGCGCCGTGTTCTCGGCCTCGATGCTGGTCTGCCAGCTCGCGGTGGTGCCGACGACGCGGTCCTGGGCGGGAGTGATGACCACCTGGTAGGCCGCGTAGCGGTCGTAGCTCGGGATCGCCAGATCGAGCGAGTCGGCGGCGAGGGCCGCTCCGTCGACGGCGGCGATCACGCGCGGCGTGCCGTGCACGCCCTGGGCGCCGGAGAGGGTCGCCTCGCGGACCTCGACGTCCACGGTCGAGCCGAAGACGGCCGGGTCGAGCCCGTCGAGATCGAGGGCGACGTTCTGCGCGCCCGAGCCGCCGTAGAGGACGGTCGCGCGCTTGTTCACCGGGTCGACCGCGCCGATGCCCTGCAGGGTGTCGGCGGTGTTCAGCTTCGGGGGCGTGACCGCGACGGTCTTCGAGCCGTCGAGGTCGCCGTACCACTTGAACATCCACCAGCCGGCGTTCGCCGCGTTGGGGCGGGCGCTGTTGTCGGAGAGGTTGCCGGCGTAGTTCCAGTAGGCGACCTGCGCGTCGACCTTCTCGTCCTCGAACATCGCGAGCCACTGGATCAGCTGGCCGGGCGTGCCCATGTCGCGCAGCATCCCGTACTCGGTGATGTTGATCGGGATGTCGGCGATCCCGCGGGCGTCCTCGAGGGCGCGGTAGTCCTCCAGGTGCGAGCGGAAGGTGGCGAGATTGTCGATGCCGAGCTCGTGCCAGATCATGACCTGCGGGAGCGTGCCGGTGGACTTCGCGTAGTCGAGGAAGTCCGCGGTGCGATCGGCGTGATAGGAGGCGTCGCCGGGTCCGCCGACGCGCGCGGTGCCCAGGCCGTGGCGGGCGTAGACCTTCTGGATGACGTCGTACGAGGCCTTCCAGTCGGCGAGGAAGGTGTCCTTCAGCGCACCCCAGTCGTTGTACCAGTTGCCGCCGTCCGGCTCGTTGAACGGGATGTGCACGTAGTCCTGCGGGCGGTCCGACTTCGTGGCGACCGCCTCGGTGACGAACTCGACGATCTCGAGGTAGTCCCACACTCCGTTCGGCGTGTTCGTGTACGTGCCGGTCGCCTGGTCGTAGGTGCGGGTGTCGCCCGGGCGCTGACCGCCGTTGTAGGCCCAGTCGGGGTAGTAGTCCTGCGTGTAGATGTACATGTCCTCGCCGTGCTTGGCGAAGAAGCCGTCCTCGACCTTGAGGGCGTCACCGCTCGGGTGCTGGGTGCCGAACGGCGCCTTCTGCGAGGTGTTGGTGATGTGCGCTCCGTCGATGAGCGCCTGCGTGGGCGCTCCTTCGTCGCCGAAGCCGTAGAGGGTGCCGGTGGCACCGCCGCGGAAATCGCCGGTGGACCGCGAGAAGTCCACGGCGAGGGTCTCGGAGCTGCCCGCCGCGCTCGCGGGGGCGGCGACCGCGACGAGGCCGAGTCCGCTGAGGGCGACGCCGATCGCGGCGGCGCAGGCCAGTGCTCTGGAGGCTTTCATCATCGAATGCTCTTCCTGTGGGAGGGGACGGCGAGGCGCCGCTGCCAGCACGATAGCGATTTCAGACTCGGCGAGCCAGAGAATTCTGAAATCGGTATCGCATGTCCATCGTCCTCAGCGATAACGGTTTCATCTCGCCCTTGCGCTCAACTGAAATCGGTATCAGTATCAGTCGAGCTTCCACCGGGAGCGAGCCCTTCCCACTCCACGACGACGAGGAGCCCCTGTGCCGAACGACCTGACCTGGGGAGACCCCGAGGACCTGCAGCTGACGTTCGCCTGCGACGCCGATGCTCCGTTCCGGCTGGTCGCGCTGACGGCCCGCGGTGTCGCGCTCCGGGCGACGCACGTCGCTCCGTTCTTCGAGATCACCACCGTCGCCGCCGGTCACGCCCCGGCGAGCAGCCGGCTGACCCACTCGCAGCTCGGCACCGCACTGCGCTACGTCTCGCACCGCGAGAGCGTCGTCGACGGCCTCGACGTGCTGGAGGTCACGGCTGAGGCGCCGGGACTGGTCGCGACCGCCGTGCTCCGGAGGGTGCCCGGCGTCGCCGCCGTCACCTCCGAGGTCGTCGTCCGCGCGGTCGAGCGGCAGGTGCTGCGCTCAGTCGTCTCCTGGAGCTGCGACCCGGGCGCCACCGTGAATGACGCGGCGGTGTCCGGCAAGGAGTCCTTCGCCCGCTGGTCGCTGCTGCGCGGCCGCAACGACTGGCTCGGCGAGGGCCGCTGGAGCAGCACGCCGCTGCGCGAGGCCGGCCTGGTCACCCTCCGCGAGGACATCACCGGGCACGACCCGCGCGGCGCGGTCGGCGCGGTCTCGACCGGCAGCTGGTCCACCGGAGAGCAGCTCCCGGTCGCCGGCCTCCACGCCCCCGACGCCGCCCTCCTCTGGCAGATCGAGCACAACGGCGCCTGGCGCTGGGAGGTCGGCGAGGACATCGACGGCGGCTCGATCGCCCTCTCCGGCCCGACGGACCTCGACCACGGCTGGCTCTGCGTGCTCGAGCCCGGCGAGGAGTTCCGCTCCGTCCCCGTCACGGTCGCCGTCGGCGCCGACACGACGGCCGCCGCGGACGCCCTCACCCTCAGCCGCCGGGCCCGGCGCCGCGCGCACCCGGACAACGCGGCGATGCCCGTCGTCTTCAACGACTACATGAACACCCTCGACGGCGACCCGACCACCGCGAAGCTGCTGCCGCTGATCGACGCCGCGTCCGCCGCAGGAGCCGAGATCTTCTGCATCGACGCCGGCTGGTACGACGACAGCGGGGTCGCCGGCGGCTGGTGGAGCAGCGTCGGCGCCTGGCAGCCGTCCACGGTCCGCTTCCCGGACGGCCTCTGCGAGGTGATCGAGCGGATCCGCGCGCGCGGCCTGGTCCCGGGGCTGTGGCTCGAGCCCGAGGTCATCGGCGTGGACAGCCCCCTGGCCGGCGAGCTCCCGGACGACGCGTTCCTGCAGCGGGCCGGCGCGCGGATCGAGGAGCACGAGCGGTTCCACCTCGACCTGCGCCACCCCGCGGCGCGCGCGCACCTCGACGCGACGGTCGACCGCCTGATCGCCGACTTCGGCATCGGCTTCTTCAAGCTCGACTACAACATCGACGCCGGCCCCGGCACCGACCGCGACGCCGACTCGATCGGCGCGGGCCTGCTCGGCCACAACCGCGCCTACCTCGCCTGGCTCGACGGCGTGCTCGAGCGGCATCCGACCCTGGTGATCGAGAGCTGCTCCTCGGGCGCGATGCGGCAGGACTGGGCCGTGATGTCCCGCCTGCAGATGCAGTCGACCTCCGACCAGCAGGACTTCCGCCGCTACCCGCCGATCGCGGCCGCCGCGCCGATGATGCTCCTCCCGGAGCAGGCCGCCAGCTGGGCGTACCCGCAGGCCGACATGGACGACGAGGAGATCGCGTTCTGCCTGGTCACCGGGCTCCTCGGCCGGTTCTACCTCTCGGGCTACCTCAACCGGATGTCCGACCCGCAGCTCGCCCTGGTGCACGAGGCCGTCGCCGCGGCGAAGCGGCTCCGCGCTCCGATCGCGGCGTCCCTCCCGCGCTGGCCGCTCGGGCTGCCGGGCTGGACGGACGACGCGGTCGCCCTGGCGCTGCGGACCGAGGACGAGCACCTGGTCTCGGTCTGGCGCCGCAGCGGCAGCGACGACGTCGTGCTGCGCGTCCCGGAGCTGCGCGGGCAGGACGTCGACGTCTCGGTCGTGTTCCCGGTCGCGCTGACGGCGTGGCCCGTCGAGTGGGAGCCCAGCACTGCCCGCCTCACCGTCCGGCCCACCGGCTCCGGTCCCTCCGCCCGCACCTTCCGCCTGTCCCTCCGCACCACCTGACCCCTGCCGGATCCACCCGTCCCGGCACACCCTCTCCCCTCACAGAAAGCTCGAGTATTTCGATGAAGAAGTCACTCCTCAGCGCGGCCGTCCTCGCGGCGGCCTCCGCCCTGCTCCTCGCCGGCTGCAGCGACCCCGGGGCCGGCGGCGGAACCGCGGGCGGCGACGCCGCACCCGCCTCCTGGCCCGCCCAGGACGCCGATCTGTCCGGCACCGACCTCACCATCTGGGCCGCGCAGAACTCCAACACCGTCCCGGAGTCGGTGATCGAGGGCTTCGAGGAGCTCACCGGCGCCAGCGTCGACGTCGAGACGATCCCGGACCCCTACGAGCAGGGCGTGCAGACCAAGGTCGCCACCGGCGACAAGCCCGATCTCGCCTTCTGGCAGCCCACCGCCTCGCAGCTCACCGCGCTGAACGCGTCGACGAACCTGCAGAGCCTCGACGGAGCGCCCTGGCTCGAGGACGTCGACCCCTCGCTGAAGGACATCACCGGCCTGCTCGACGACACCCGCTACGCCGCGCTGGTCACCACCCCCGCGGTCGAGGGCGTCTACTACAACAAGAAGGTCTTCGAGGCGAACGGCATCACGGAGACGCCGACCGACTGGGACTCGTTCCTCGCGACCGCCCGCCAGCTCAAGACCGCCGGCGAGACGCCGTTCTTCGAGATGGGTGCCGACCGCTGGGCCACCCAGTGGTGGGTGCAGGTGCAGCTCGCCGACGCTGCGAAGGACGGCCTCTGGGACCGCGTGAACTCGGGCGAGGAGAAGTTCACCGACCCGACGATCCAGGGCACGATCGACACCTACAAGGGTCTGATCGACGAGGGCCTGTTCAACGAGGATATCAAGACCGCCACCTTCGAGGACCAGGGCGCGGCCCTGCTCGCCGGCGACGCCGCGATGGTCGTCCAGGTCAACTCCTTCTTCGGCCAGCTGCAGTCGCTGTCCGACACCGCGACGCTGAACGACACGATCGGCTTCTTCCCGATCTCGCCCTCGGGCAACGTCGGCACCTTCATCCCGGACCAGTCGAACGCGCTCGTCGCCTTCGCGACCGGAGACGAGAAGAAGGAGGCGGCCTCGCGCCAGTTCCTCTCCTACTGGCTCGGCGACGGCTACTCGGACTTCGTCACCGCGCAGGACACCATCTCGCTCCAGCCCTCGGTCACCACGCCCGACACCGTGCCCACCGCGCTCGTCTCGGTCAGCGACTCCGTCGGCGACTCGGTCGGCTCGATGCAGGCCCAGGCCATCGCGAACCCCGACCTGTACATCTACCTCGCCGACATGATCCAGGGCACCAAGACCCCGGAGCAGGTCGCGCAGGCCACGCAGGACCAGTTCGCGCAGCTCGCGAAGGCGCAGGGCGCCACCGGCTTCTAGCCGCTCGACACCGGGGCCCGGCCACGACGGCGGGCCCCGGACCCTCCCGCGCACGACCCCCTCTCTCGAAAGGCAGTGCCCCGCGTGTCCACCACCCGAGCCGCCGCGCCACCCCGGGTCCTCGCCCGCGCCGTGAAGACCGGCGGCATGCCGAGCGGACGCCGCTCCGACCACCCGCTGGTCTTCCTCGTGCCGGCCCTCCTGGTCCTGATCGTCTTCTTCTTCGTGCCGACGGTGTTCAACTTCGTCTACGCCTTCACCGACTGGTCCAGCTTCAAGGCCGCCATCGGCTTCGTCGGCGTCGCGAACTTCGTCGACCTCTTCCAGAGCGGCACGCTGATCCAGGCGCTGCGGGTGACGCTGGTCTACGCGGTGCTCGTCGCGGTCTTCCAGAACGTCTTCGGCCTGATCCTCGCGCTGCTGTTGGAGAAGGACACCCGGGTCAACCGCTTCGCCCGGGTGATGTTCTTCATCCCGGTGATCATGTCCGCCCTCGCGGTCGGCTACGTCTTCCAGGCGCTGCTCAAGCCCGACGGCGCGCTGAACGGGATCCTCTCCTTCGTCTCCGGGCAGCCGGTCTCGATCGCCTGGCTCGGCGACACCACCTGGACGATCGTCGTCGTCGCCCTGATCCACTCCTGGAAGTGGATGGGCCTGTCGATGCTCATCTACCTGGCCGGGCTCAAGACGATCTCCGGCGACGTGCTCGAGGCCGCGCGCTTGGACGGCTCCTCCTGGTGGCAGACCTTCCGCGACATCCGCTTCCCGCTGATCGCGCCGGCGCTGACCTTCAACGTCGCCACCGCGCTGCTGGGCTCGATGAACGGCTTCGACATCGTCCAGGCCACCACCGAGGGCGGCCCCGGCGGCACGACCGAGCTGCTCAACATCTTCATCTTCCGCACCTTCGGCCAGGGCCTGTTCGCGCAGGCGACGACGATGAGCCTGATCCTCTTCGTCACCGTCGCCGTCCTCGCCTTCCCCGTCATCCGCACCCTGCGCCGTCGAGAGGACGTCCTGTGAGCACCGTCATCGAGCGACCGGTCACGTCCACTCCCGCCGCCCCGGAGTCGCGGGTCCGCCGCTCCCGCCGCCCGCTGCTGCAGCCGATCGCCGCCCTCGCCAGCGTCGCCCTGCTGCTCGGCGTGCCGTTCTGGCTGATCGTCAGCACCGCGGGCAAGACCCAGGCGGAGGCGCTGAACCCCAACCTCGCCGCCCCCTCGCAGTGGCAGCTGCTCGAGAACTTCGCGACCGTCTTCACCGACGGCCGCATGGTCCCCGCGTTCCTCGGCAGCGTCCTCGTGATGGTGCCCTCGGTGCTCGGTGTGCTCGTGCTCGGCTCGATGGCCGCCTGGATCCTCGGCCGCCGCACCGGTCGCGGGATGGCCGTCGTCTATGCGCTCGCCATCAGCGGCATCGTCCTGCCGCCCGCGGTCGTCACCGTGGTGCTGCTGCTGCGCCAGCTCGGCCTCGCCGGCACCGCCGTCGGCATGGTCGGCGTCTACATGGGGATGTACCTCTCGACCGTGATCTTCTTCGTCACCGGCTTCGTCCGCACCATTCCGGCGGAGCTGGAGGAGGCGGCCCGCGTCGACGGCGCGCGGCCGATCCGGGTGTTCTTCACGATCATCCTGCCGCTGCTGATGCCGGTGCTCGCGACCGCGACGATCCTGATCTGCCTCTACATCTGGAACGACGTCTTCTACGCGCTCTTCGTGGTCGGCGGCCGCCTCGACACCCTGCCGCTGAACCTCTACCAGGTCGCCAGCGCCGGGCTCTACCTGCAGAACTGGCACCTGATCTTCTCCTATATCATCCTGATGAGCCTGCCCCTGCTCCTGGTGTTCGTCTTCGCGCAGCTCAAGATCATCTCCGGCATCACGAGCGGCGCGGTGAAGTGACCACCGCCGGAGCCCGCGGCACCGAGCCGGTCGCCCTCGCTCCGTCGTGGCTCGCCGGGCACTTGCAGGACGGTCGAGGACGGAAGCGGGACGGCGTGACGCGCGACAGGTCGACGAGGGCCCCGGTCATCGCCGACGTCGCCCGCCTCGCGGGCGTCTCGGTCCCGACCGTGTCGCGGGTGCTGACCGGCGCCGCGCGGGTCGCCCCCGACAAGCGCGAGCGAGTGCTCGCCGCCATCGCGGAGCTCAACTACCGGCCCAGCGCCGTCGCCCGGAACCTCGTCACCCGGCGCTCGCGCACCATCGCCGTCGTCGCCGGCAACACCTCGCAGTACGGCTACGCCGAGGCGATCCGCGGCATCGAGGAGGAGGCGCGCGCCGGCGGCTGGACCGTCACCATCACCGTCGTCGAGTCGGCGGACCCGGAGCACGTCGAGCGGGCGCTCTCCTCGGTGCTCGACCAGAGCCCCGACGGGATCGTCGTCCTCAAGTTCGATCCGCCCGGCGTGGCCGTGCTCGCGGCGATCCCGGAGACCGTGCCGGTCGTCGCGCTCTCGGGGGTCCGCGGGCGGCGGCCGCAGGCGGTGCTCGACGAGCTCCGCGCAGCTCAGGCGCTGACCGAGCACCTGCTCGAGCTGGGGCACGCGACGGTGCACCACATCCGCATCCCGCCGTCGCGGCGCGAGGACGGACGCACGACCGGCTGGCGCCGCGCGCTGAAGGCCGCGGGAGTGGCCACGGCGCCGACCCCGTTCGAGGCGACCTGGGAGCCCGAGTCCGGGCGGCTGCTCGCCGCTCGGCTGGTCGAGGACCCCAGCGTCACCGCCGTCTTCTGCGGCAACGACGAGATCGCGATGGGCGTGATCAAGGGCATCACCGAGGCCGGGCTGCGCGTCCCCGAGGACATCAGCGTCGTCGGCTTCGACGACCACCCGCTCGCCCGGATGTGGACACCCGCCCTGACCACCGTCCGCCAGGACTTCGCCGGCCTCGGCCGCCGCGGCTTCGGCCTGCTCCTCACCGCGATGGAGGGCCGCACGGGCGCCGCCTTCTCCTCCGAGCTCCCGGAGCTCGT
The DNA here is from genome assembly GCF_022815495.1 of Rathayibacter sp. VKM Ac-2929. NCBI lineage: Bacteria > Bacillati > Actinomycetota > Actinomycetes > Micrococcales > Microbacteriaceae > Rathayibacter > Rathayibacter sp. VKM Ac-2929. The sequence goes on along the minus strand of NZ_JALGRV010000003.1, from coordinate 324,594 downwards.
CCTCCGCGAGAGCGCCGCGGCCCCGCGCCCGCGCGCCTGACCGCCGGCTGCTCGAGGAGAGGCACGCCTCCCGGAGGGGTGGGTCTCGATACGCCGCCTGCGTCGGCTACTCGACCAGCATGCACGGCGGCGCAGACCGTCCCCTCCCCCGTGAGTAGGGCCGCCCGAGTCCATGCTGATCGAGCAGCCCGCGCAGCGGGCCCCCGCATGCTGATCGAGTAGCCCGCGCAGCGTGCGTATCGAGATCCACCGTCGCCGGACACGTCGAGCGCCTTGCTCCTGCCGCAGCGTCATGTGGTCTGCTCGAAGCACGTCCCGACCCGACCCGGAAGGCCCGCCATGCATCCGTTCCCGACCCCGCCCCGTGAGGTCCTGATCGGCGACGCCGCGGCGTTCGTCGGCGTCACTCCCCGGGGGATCCGTCACTACCACCAGGTCGGCCTGCTCCCCGAGCGCGAGCGCGGCGGCGACGGGCGCCGCCGGTACGGCTACGAGGAGATCATCCGGCTGCTCTGGATCCGCCGGATGGCCGAGGCGGGCATCGCCCTCGACGACGTGCGCGACGCCTTCGCCGGCGCCGCGCCGGACAGTGCGGACGGCGCGGACGAGGTCGCGGACGTCCTCGCGCGGCTGGAGGACACCCTCGCCGCGCAGGAGGCCGAGCTGCAGCGGCAGCGGGCGTCGGTGCAGCGCATGCGCTCCCTCGGCAGCCGGCTGGGCCTGCTCGACGACCTCGTCTCCGGCCGCCTCGAGGGCGCGCCCGAGGGCTCGCTGCGCCAGGACGACCTGGACGTCCTGCTGGTCACCGAGCGGGTGTTCGGCCCGCTCGGCGCCGCCATCCAGGCGGGCCGCTTCGCCGCGCTCGCCGCGCACCCCGAGCTGCGCGCCGCGTCCGACCGCGTCGACGCCGCCGAGGAGGCCCTGGACGATACCGTCGCCGTCGACGACCCCCGCGTCGCGCAGGTGGCGGCCGAGCGGCACGCCTTCGAGACGGAACTGCTGCGCGTCTGCGTCGAGTCCGGTCAGCTGGAGGAGGACGACGCTCTCGCCGACGCCTGGGACGAGCGGCACCCGCCCGAGGACGCCGAGACGCCCGCCCCCGCGGCCGATGCGCGCGCCCGGAGCGCGGCGGACGTCATCCGGAGCCTGCCCTACGACTTCTCCCCCGCCCGCGTGCGCTGCATGGAGCTGGCCGTGCAGCTCGGCGTGGAGGAGCCGCCGGCGTCCTGACCGCCCGGGTCAGCCCGCGCGGATGCGGTCGGCGAGCTCCCGCGCGTCCTCGTCGCCGGGGAGGATCTGCACCGAGTCGCCCTCGATCGCCTGCGTCACCGCCACGGCCGAGACGACCACGTCGCCGGCCCGCAGCAGCAGGCGCGCGTCCGGGCCGGCGTCCGCCGCCTCCGCCGTCGCGTCCTGGAAGAGCTCGGCGCCGTCCTCGTCGAAGCGCACGTCGACGGTTTGGGCGTCGCCGGTGCCGGACACCTCGACCGAGGCGACACCCGCCCGGGTGAACGCCGCCGGGTCGACGAGCACGTCCTGGCCGCCGACCGCGGTGCACTGCGGATCCGCGCCCGCCTCGCAGACCGCGGACACGGCGAGGTCGAGCCCGCCGCCGGACCCCTCCGGCTCGGGATCCGCGGGCGAGGCGCAGCCGGAGAGCGCGAGCAGAAGGATCCCGACGGCTCCTGCGATGGTGTGCTGACGCCCCACGATGCCCCCCTCGGGTCTCGGAGCGCGCCACGATACCGAACGCTCGCGGGCACCGCACCCGCCGGCCTCATCGACCCCCTGCCGATCGAGCAGCCCCTTCTTGCCGATCGAGCAGCCCGCGCAGCGGGCGTATCGAGATCCACCGTCCCCAGCACGCCGGGTCTCGATACGCCGCCTGCGGCGTCTACTCGACCAGCATGAGGCGGGCGCGCGAGTGGACCCGGACCGGGCTCCGGCCTGGGCGCAGCGCCCGACGCGCGTCCACTCGCGCGAGCCGGCCCCGCCGAGTGGACGCGTACAGGGGCCTGCTCGGGACTCGAGGCCCGTCGCGGGTCCACTCGAGGATTCGTGCTGATCGAGGAGGCCGCAGACCGGGCGCATCGGGTTCAGGAGGGTGGGTCTCGATACGCCGCCTGCGGCGGCTACTCGACCAGCATGAAAGACACGCCGTCTGCGGGGGCTACTCGACCAGCAGGGAAAGGCTCGTCGCCGGGGGCGGCTACTCGACCACCATGATCACTCGAAGAGCGAGAGGGTGAGGGTGGAGCTGTAGGCGCCCGCGTCGACGGTGGTCGGGGTCTTGAGGGTCAGGGCCGCGTTGGCGGTCCAAGAGCCCTCCTCGGCGACGCCGGCGGAGTCGTTGGTGATGGCGAGCAGTTCCTGGTCGACGAGGCCGACGCCGTCGGGGCCGCCGTCGAGGGCGGTGTCGACGACGTCGCCCTCGGCGACGAGGCCGGAGTCGCCGCCGTCGATCAGGTTCGGGGCCCAGCCGAGGTTCTCCGCGCCGATGGTGTCGCCGGTCGACGAGGTGAAGTCGCTCGCGGTTCCGAGGACGTACCAGCCGGCCCCGGCCGGGATGTCCGCGGCGTCGCGGGTGTCCGTCACCGTCACGGTCGGCAGGGTGCCGGTGAACTGGCGGACGACGCCCGTCGAGCCGTTCTCGGTCAGCGCGGTGGAGTCGCTCGCGACCGTCATCGAGAGCGAGCCGGGCGTGGTCAGCGGTGCGATCTGCACGTTGACGTCGACGTCGTCGGCGCCCTGCTGCTCGTCGGCGAACGCGGTGCCGGCGACGCCGAGCAGGAGCAGGCCCCCGGCGAGACCGGCGGCGCCGCGGGTGAGAAGGGGACGGATCCGGGTGGGGCGGGTGGTCATGGCAGGGGTTCTCCGTTCTCCGGCCGGCCTCGTCGCCGACTCGTCGTCGCGCGTCCCGCCCCTCCCGTTCGATCATTATCGATCATCAGAGAAAGGTGATCCGCGCTGCCGAGCAGACTATCCCGTGGTCGCGCCGAGAGGAAAGACCCTGCTAGGGCGCCGCTTCGAGCCGTTGCGCCCGCGAAACCGCTCGGATACGGTGACCACAGCGAGCGCTCTCCTCATGTTCTGAAATGATCGGAGTTGGCGGATCGCTCATCTCATTCGACTCGACGACGAGGCGCACTCATGCTCAACCGCTCTCCCCGGCACGCTCGAGGCTCGCAGCCCGAGCCCCCCTCGCTCAGCAGGCCGCACCGCAGGAAGGAGGGGAGGGGACGGACCCTCGTCGTGGCGACCGCGCTCGGAGCCCTGCTCGCCGCGGGGCTCGCCCAGGTGCCGGCCGCGCAGGCCGCGCCGTCGGACGTGCAGGCCGTCACCGTCACCGCGGCCGACGTCGCCGCCGCGGCGGAGAGCGTCAACGCGCTGACCTTCAAGGGCTTCGGCATCCTCTCCGCGAACTCGACCAGCGCGCTGCTGCTCGACTACAAGTCGCAGCACCCCGAGAAGTACTGGGAGCTGATCGAGACGCTCTTCGGCGGCGAGCACCCGATCATGACCACCATCAAGATCGAGATGGGCAACGACCGCAACACCTCGACCGGGCCGAACGTCGCGACGATGCGCTCGCGCGACGAGTACCCGAACGTGCAGCGCGAGCCCGGCTTCCAGCTGGCGGCGGACGCCCAGAAGGTCGCCGAGGGCGACGTGCACGTCAGCATCCTGCGCTGGAGCCGCCCCACCTGGGTGACCAGCGACGAGGACCAGTACATCTGGTTCAAGAACACCGTCCTGGCCGCGGAGCGCGAGTACGGGATCATGGTCGACTCGATCAACCCGGACACCAACGAGACCACGAGCCCGAACGCCGCGCTCTACAAGAAGTTCTCCACCTGGCTCCGCACCGACACCAAGGGCTACGAGGGCGCGAGCGCGCAGGACCCGAACAACGGCTTCGCCTCGGCGGACGAGGGCGAGCGCTACCGCGCGATCCGCACGGTCGCGGCGGACACGGTCGGCACTCCCCCGACCTCCTTCGGCGACCAGCTGAACTCGACCACCGACCCGTCGCTCCGCGACGCCGTCGACGTCGTCGGCTTCCACTACGCCACCTCGGACGACGCGAACGGGAACCTGAAGAGGTTCGCGCAGACCTACGACAAGGAGATCTGGAACTCCGAGGGCCAGGCGACCTTCTCCAACTCCGCCGACCGCCCGAACAACACGAACCCCGACGGCCAGGGCGGCACCGGGACCGAGTTCGGCGGCACCAACAGCGCGCTCGAGATGAGCAACTGGGTCACCTCCGGCTTCGCGAAGTCGCTGCGGACCCTGAACATCTTCCAGCCGGCTATCGGCTCCTTCTACGACGGCTTCCAGTACTCCTCGAAGGAGCTGGTCAGCGCCCGGGACCCGTGGTCGGGCTGGCTGTACTACGACGGCGGCCTGGCCGCGGTCGAGCAGTACACGCAGTTCGCGCAGCTCGGCTGGGAGAACGAGGACAACACCGCGGGCGTCTGGCGCGGCATCCCGCAGGCCTCCGGCAGCGCGCTCGGCGGCGGCAACCCGCCCAGCGGCGCCTCGACCGGGGCGGTGTCGTACACGACGCTCGCCGCACCGGACGGCTCGGACTTCTCGACCGTGATCGTCAACGACAGTCCGTTCGAGAAGACCTACGCGCTCTCGACGGAGGACCTCGACCTGGGCGACGACCGCACGATGGAGGTCTGGGAGACCCGCGCGGCCGACGCCGGCGAGGCCTACGACGCGAACTACGTCGTGCCCGTGTCGGAGCTGTCCGACGTGGACGGCGTGTACACGGTGACCGTGAAGCCCTGGTCGACGGCGACCGCCACCACGCTCGACCACGCGGCGAGCGCCGGCGGTGTCCTCACTCCGCGTGAGGGCTACGGCTCGACCCTGCCGACCTCGCCCGAGTACACCGACGCCGACGGCGGCCGCGACGTGCTCGACACCGACGCGAGCGGCGACGTCAACGGCGTCACGACCGACTCCGTCCTCTACGCGGACGACTTCGACTACGCCGAGGCGGCGGACATCCGCTCCTACGACCCGGCGACCGGGGCGCTGAGCGACTCCGGCGAGTCGTTCCTCGACAGCCGCGGTGCGAAGGCGAAGCCCGCCGGCACCCCCGCGGTGCAGCCGGAGGACGACGGCGCGATCCCGCGCTACACGAACGACACCAACGGCGCCTTCGAGTCCGTGGCCACCGGCGACGCCGCGCGCGACCGCGTGCTGCGCCAGCAGGTCGGCCCGGGCATGAACGGCTCCGCCTGGAACGGCGGCGATCCGAAGACGACGATCGGCGACTACCGCTGGGCGAACTACCGCGCCTCGGTCGACGTGCTCTTCGAGAACGGCGGCACCCCGTACGCGACCCTCGGCGCCCGCGAGCAGGGCGGGACGCCCAACGGGCAGAACGTCTCCGCGGCCGAGCTGCGGGTCGACGCGACGGGCGCCTGGAGCCTGCTGCGCTACGGCACCTCCGTCGCGTCCGGCACCGCCTCCGCCACCCCCGGCACGGCGTTCCGCACCGGCACCGGAGTGTGGAACCGGATCGCCGTGCAGGTGGCGGGCGACAAGTACACCGCCTACCTCAACGGAGTGCAGGTCGCCGCGTACGCCGACCCGTCGCCGCAGGCCGCGGGACGCGTGCAGCTCGGCTCGGCCTTCACCTTCACGCAGTTCGACGACCTCGTCGTCGAGCAGGTGCCCGGCTTCACTCCCTACTACTCCACCGTCGTCGACGGCATGCACCAGACCAGCTGGAGCGACGGCTCGACGCCGATCCTCGAGTTCGACGAGCAGTGGACGCACATCAACGGCCAGGGCATGTTCGAGTGGCAGCGCACGGCGTCGAAGAGCACCGGCAAGGGCGCGGCGCTGAGCTACTCCTTCACCGGGACCGGACTCGACGTCCTCGGCAGCAACACCGGGGCCGCGACGCTGAACGTCACGGTGGACGGCGTCCGGGTGGCGACGAACGCGCCGACCTGGGCGGCGGGCAGCGAGCGCACGGCGTTCCAGCTCCGCGGTCTCGCGGACGGCGCGCACACGGTGGTGCTGGAGACGGCGAACGACGGCGTCCTGAACGTGGATGCGGTCGGCGTGGTCGTCGCGAACGCGGACTCGTCCGCGGTCGACACCACCGCCCTCGCGGCGGCGCTGGCGACGGCCGAGCGCTTCGTCGAGGCGGAGTGGAGCGCCTCCTCCTGGGCTCCGTTCGCGAGCGTCGTGGGTTCCGCCCGATCGGCGCTGGCCGACCCGGCCGGCTACGGCCTCGACGCGGAGGGGGCCGCCGCTCTGGTGGCGCGCCTCAGCCGGACCGCCGCGGAGCTCGTGCCCGAGGGCGTGAGCACCGACGTCCGCGACCTCGGCCTGATCGCCGGGACCACCTCCGCCGGACTGCCGAAGACCCTGACCCTCGAGGGCACCGACCGCGCCGTGACCTGGGACGCGGGCGCCGCGCAGGCCCTCGCGGGGACGGCCGAGCTCGGCACGGTGCGGCTGACCGGCCGGACCACTGAGAAGGTCGCCTCGACCGGGGTGTTCCAGCGCTTCTCGGTGCCGCTGCTCGTCACTCCGGCCGACCTGCGCTACTTCGTCGACTCGGGTTCGAGCGGAGCCGCCGCCGGATCCGCCTACGCGGCCGTGAAGGCGAGCCAGCCGGGCGTCCTCAACGACGCCGCCGACCGCAAGTGGGACGGCGTCTCCGCGGGCAGCACCTGGGGGTACTCGACCACGTCGACCGGCGCCGTCGTGCCCGGCAACCCCGCGGACTGGAGCTCCTCGTACGTGCCGGCCGACTTCGGCAAGCCCGTCGTGACGCACCTGACGCTGCCCGCCGGGACCTACGACGTCGTCGCCGTGCAGGCGCCGCGGGCCGGATTGACCACCAACGTCGTCTCGACCGTCACCGCGGCCGGCACGACCAAGCGCGCCACCGCGGTCTCGACCGGGGCGGCCACGCCGGTGCGCCAGCAGGTGACCCTCGCGGCGCCGGGCGTCGTGGACGTGTCCTTCGGGACCGACGGGACGAGCGGCTACAACGCGCGGCTCGCGCTGGTCTACGTCCAGCGCGTGACCCGCGACCTCGGCTACCAGGGCGCGCTCACCGCGAGCGCCGCGCTGCCGACCACTGTGACGGTCGACGGCGCCTCCGTCGGCATCACCTGGGACGCGGACTCCGCGGCCCAGACCCGCACCGACTACGCGCCGGTGACCCTGCGCGGGATGCTCGCGAACGGCGCGAAGGTGACCGCGCGCTACGAGATCGTTCCCGAGGGGCTCGTCTACTACATCGACTCCGGCACCGCGGCGACCTCCTCGCCGCAGTACGGCGCGGTGCAGGCGGCCGTCCCGTCGCTGCTCAACGCCGTGTCGGACCGGGCCTCGACCGCCGCCGACCAGTGGGGCTTCGCGCCCGAGGGCATGAAGGTGAAGACCGGGACGGACGTCAACGACAAGTTCTCGACCGGTCTCTACCAGGACACGACGCAGCTGATCTACCGGCTGCCGCTGGCCGCCGGGACGTACACGCTGACGGGCGGGTTCACCGAGTGGTGGAACCTCAGCCGGACGATGAACCACACGGTCTCGGCCGGGGGCGTGGAGCTGGCCAAGGGCAACATCCCGCTGTCGGGCACGAGCACGCCGCTGACCGGGGCGCTGACCTTCACCCTCGCTGCGCCGACCACGGTGGAGTACCGGGTGACGAACGAGGGCGCGGGCGGCGAGAAGCCGGTGATCTCGTGGCTCGGAGTCGCGGCGGTCGCCCCCGCCGCCCCGGCGCTGCCGGACCTGGACGTGACGGTGCAGAGCCGGTGCGTCGCGGGCAAGGTGCAGCTGGGCGTCACCGCGGTCAACACGGCCGACGTGCCGGTGGGGATCACGATGACGACGGCCTACGGCGAGAAGGCGTTCACCGCCGTCGCGCCCGGGAAGAGCGCGTTCCACTCCTTCACCACCCGGGCCAAGACGGTGCCGGCCGACGCGGTCGACCTGACCGTGACGGGCACCGTCGACGGGGAGGACGTGACGCGGGAGCAGAGCGAGGAGTACCCGGCCGCGAGCTGCTGAGGAGCGGTGCGGGAGCCGGCGCCGCCTTCGTGAGGAGGGCGGCGCCGGCTCCAGCGTGTGCGGGGGCTGGAGCCTGGGGTGAGCCTGTGCGAGTTCTCAGTGTCCACTCCACGGAGCGCGTGCTGGCGGCGGTCCCGCCTACGGTCGAGCACGAGCACGACGGCGTGCGGCACTCCCCCTCGAGATCCGCTCCGACCGGAAGGCACGCCATGACCACCACGCTGGACCGCCCGACCACCTCCTCCACGGCCCGCCGCGGCGCACTGCCGGGGGTCTCCGCCGGACTGCTCGTCCTCCGCCTCGCGCTGGGCGCCGTCTTCCTCGCGCACGGCTGGCAGAAGATCGCCGTCGACGGCCTCGCGGCGACGACCGAGGGCTTCGGAGCGATGGGGATCCCGTTCGCCGCCGTCCTCGCCCCGGTCGCCGCCTTCACCGAGCTGCTCGGCGGCGCCGCGATCATCGTCGGCCTGCTGACCCGGATCGCCGCCGCCGGCCTCGCGATCACGGCGGTCGTCGCGCTCGTCGTCGTCCACCTGCCGAGCGGCTTCTTCGCCGCTACCGGCGGCATCGAGTTCGTCCTGGTGCTGGCCGCCGGAGCGGTGGCGCTCGTGCTGACCGGCCCCGGCCGCCTCTCGGTCGACGCCCTGCTGCGCCGCCGCCGCTGACCCCGGATCTGCTCGGGAGAGATGCCCGCAGAATGCTGGTCGAGTAGCCCCGCAGGGGCGTATCGAGACCCACCACCGCTGGCACGGTGGTCTGCAGGCTCTCGTCTCGGCCCGGGTGGATCTCGATACGCCCGCTGCGCGGGCTACTCGATCAGCATGGGGGGCGCAGTCCGCGGCCAGGGTGCCTGGCCCGACCGCCTCATGCCGGTCGCGCAGCCCGCAGGGCACTCCCTGCTGGTCGCGCAAGCCGCAGGTCGATTCATGCTGGTCGAGTAGCCGCCTCCGGCGGCGTATCGAGACCCACCATCACCGAGACATCCGGGAACGAGCCTCCTCCCCAACCCCCGATCCGCCTGCCCTCTCCCCCGATCGGCCCTTGCCCCCGCTTCGATGTCGGTGGCCACTGGTTCAATATAGGTATGGCAGAAGATGAGAATGCAGCAGCACTCGCGGAGGTGCGCAACTGCTTCGACGACTCCGCGGCCGCCGAGCGCGCCGCCTCTCCGACGCGCCTGAGGGCGGTCGAGCGGATGCACCGCGGGTACCGCGTCGCGCTCACCGTCCCGGAATCGTTCGCCCGCGGCGCGTCCCGGAGCGAGACCCGCGATCTCGTCGAGCGCTCGATCCGAGCCGAGCTCGCGGTAACGCTCGGCGTGTCCGAGCGGGAGGTCTGCCGGCGGCTCGAGACCGCGGAGATGCTGATGGAGCACCTTCCCCTCACCCGCGCCCTGCTCCGCGACGCGCGGATCCTCTGGGAGGCCGGCGAGGCCGTCTGCAGAGCGGCGAGCAGCCTCCCCGAGGCCTCTCGCGCGGCACTCGACGAGCGCGCCGCCGACGCCGCCCTCACGATGACGACGACCCAGCTGCGCCGAGCTCTCAGTCGCTGGCGCGAGGAGCTGCACGAGCAGCCCCTCGCCGAGCGCCACGCCCGCGCCTGCCAGGACCGCGCGGTCTGGGTCACCCCGGACGTCGACGGAATGGCGACCCTCTGCGTCCACGCTCCCGCACCGGCGGTGACGGGCGCCTACGACCGGCTGCGCCGCATCGCCCGCACCCTCCGCGACGAGGGCGACCCCCGCACACTCCAGCAGCTCAGCGCGGACGCGGCGGTCGATCTGCTCTGCGACGGCGACATCGCCGGCACCAAGCCGAACGCCGAGCACCGGCCGGACCCGACCTTCGTCCCCGGTGTCCGCGCGGAGGTACGACTGACGCTCGCGGCGTCGACCGCCGTGGGTCTCGACGACGCGCCCGCGGACCTCGACGGCTACGGACCCGTGCCCGCCGACGTCGCCCGCGAGCTGATCCGCACGGCGGCGTCTTTCACCCGGGTCCTGACCGATCCGGACACCGGCGCCGTCACCTCCGTCGGCCGAACCTGGCGCGTCCCACCCGCGCAGATGCGCCTGCACCTCCAGCTCCGCGATCAGACCTGCCGCTTCCCCGGCTGCACCCGGACTGCCGCGACGGCCGAGGCCGACCACACCCTCGAGTGGCGCAACGGCGGCGAGACGTCCCTCGAGAACCTCGTCATGCTCTGCACGTCCCACCACCACATCCGGCACGGAGAGCAGTGGAGCTACGACCGGATCGATGACGACGGGACGCTCGAGTGGACGAGCCCGACCGGGCGGCGGATCAGCAACCGGCCACCACCTCTGCCCGGGCGGCCGCCGAATCCTCCGCCGGGGCCTCGCTTCGACACTGTTCCCGCACCGTTCTGACGGTGGTGGATCTCGATACGCCCGCGAAGCGGGCTACTCGATCAGCATGGAGTGGGTGCACAGCGCGTCGGCGTGCCCCGACCCATGCTGGTCGAGTAGCGCGCAGCGCGTATCGAGACGCGGCGGTCAGGGGCGGGCGGCGGCGAGGAGGGCGCCGAGGCGGGCGAGCTGGGCCGGGTCCTCGAGGGCGGAGCCGACGGCGGCGACGCGGACGCCGGCGTCGAGGAAGTCGGAGACGTTGGCGGCGTCGAGGCCGCCGGTCGCGACGAAGCGGATGCCGGGGAAGGGGCCGCGGATGTGCTTGAACCAGCCGGCGCCGAGCCAGGTGGCGGGGAAGGCCTTCAGCCAGGTGAGGCCGAGCGAGGCGGCGAGCTGCACCTCCGACGGCGTCGCGACTCCGGGCAGCAGCGGGAGATCGACGGCGCCGGCCGCGGCGAGGATGCGCTGGTCGAGGCCCGGCGAGACGAGGTAGCCGGCGCCGGCCTCGCGGGCGAGCGCGACCTGCTCGGGGCGGACGATCGTGCCCGCTCCGACGGTCTTGCCGCGCTCGGCGCCCAGGCGCGCGACCTCGCGGAGGGCGACCTCGTCCTCCGCGGTCTGCAGCGGCACCTCGACCGAGTCGATGCCGAGGTCCCAGGCGGTCGTCGCGAGGGCGATCGAGCGCTCCACGCCCATGCCGCGCAGGATCGCCATCAGCGGGGCGCCTGCGAAGACCTCGTCGAAGGGGCTCGCGGTCGGGCTTGCAGTCGGGGTGGTCGCGGGGGTGGTGGTGAACACAGTCATCGTCGTGCCGTTCTCTCGTCGAGGGAGTCGCCCGCCACGGCGAGGGTGAGGGCGGCGCGGTCGTGGCCGCGGCGCAGGCGTGCTCCGGGGTCGGCGCCCTGGAGCAGGGCGGCCAGGTAGCCGCCGGCGAAGGCGTCGCCCGCGCCGACCGCATCGAGCACCTCCACCTCGTGCGAGGGCTCGAAGACCCCGCCGGCAGCGTCGGCACCGGCGCAGAACACCGTCGCGCCGATGTGGCCGTCCTTGACGACCAGCTCGGCGACGTCCGGGAACTGCGCGCGGACGTCCTCGGCGGTGCGGGTGCCCCACAGCGTCTCCGCCTCGTCGCGGCCGACGAAGACCACGTCGGCCAGCCGGACCAGCTCGGCGAGCACCGGCGCGGCATCGGCGACGCTCCAGAGCGCGGCGCGGTAGTTGACGTCGAGGCTCACCGGGACGCCGAGCTCGCGGGCGCGCATGGCGGCGCGCCGGAGGAATCGGTCGGCCGGCTCGGAGAGCGCCGCGGTGATCCCGGACAGGTGCACCAGCGCCACGTCGTCGAACGGGGCGGCATCGGCGTCGGCGGTGTCGAGGTACGCGGCGGCCGATCCCGCTCGGTAGTAGGAGACTCCGCGGCCGGGGTCCTTCACGTAGACGCCGGTGGGATGACCGGGGTCGCGGACGACGCGCGAGACGTCGATCCGCCGCGCCGCGAGCTGCCGGAGCACCCGCTCGCCGAGCGCGTCGGCACCGAGCCGGCTGTGCCAGCGCACGGGGACGCCGAGCGCCGCCGCGTGCGCGAGCACGTTCGACTCCGCACCGCCCGCGTCCACCAGGAAGTCGTCCGCGTCGGCGACGGAGCCGCCGCAGGGCACCAGCACGGCCATGGTCTCCCCCATGGCCAGCAGCACGCCGCCGACAGCGGATCCGGACGTCACGCCAGGTCCTTCACCGGCGCCGCATCCATGTCGTCGAACGCCTGGTTCTCGCCCGCCATCGCCCAGACGAAGGAGTAGGCGGCCGTGCCGACGCCGGAGTGCAGCGACCAGCTCGGCGAGAGGATCGCCTGGCGGTCGGCCACGACGAGGTGCCGGGTCTCCTGGCGCTCCCCGAGCAGGTGGATGACGCGCGCGTCCTCGGGCAGGTCGAAGTAGAGGTAGCACTCGGTGCGGCGGTCGTGGGTGTGCGCGGGCATGGTGTTCCACATCGAGCCCTCGTGCAGGGTCGTCACGCCCATCACGATCTGGCAGCTGCGCACGCCGTTCTCGTGGATGTACTGGTTGAGCGTGCGGCGGTTGCTCGTCGCCTGCTCGCCGAGCTCGCGGACGGTGCCCTCGCCGGGCGCGACGAGCACCGAGGGGTACGTGGTGTGCGCGGGGGCCGAGAAGAGGTAGAACTGGGCGCCCGCGTCTCCCGAAACCACGGCACCCGAGCCGGCGTCCTCGAACGCCACCGCCTCGATCCCGCGCCCCAGGTACAGGCAGGCGCCCGACACCAGCGTGTACGTCTCGCCGTCCGCGGTCACCGTGCCGGTGCCGCCGACGTTGACGATCCCCAGCTCGCGGTGCTCGAGGAAGGTGTCGCTCCGGATCTCCTCGTAGCCGGTCAGCTCGAGCCGCTGCCCCGCGGGGACGGCGCCGCCGAGCACGATGCGATCGTGGTGCGTGTAGACCAGCCGGATCTCGCCGGCGACGAACACCTCCGGGACGAGGTACTCCCGGCGCAGGTCCTCGGTGGTCATGCCGGGGATCTGCGAGGGGTTGGTGGCGTAGCGCTGCTCCATGGGGAGACTCCTGTCGGGTCGGTTCTGGTCGGGTGGGTTCGGGGAGCCGGTCGGCGTCAGCGCACGAGCCAGCCGCCGTCGACGGGGAGGATCGTCCCCGTGACGTAGGCGGCGGCGTCCGACGCGAGGAACACGAAGGCGCCCTGCAGGTCCGCGGGGGTGCCCCAGCGGCCGGCGGGAATGCGCGCGACGATCGACGCCTCGCGGGCCTCATCGGCGCGGATCGCCGCGGTGTTGTCGGTGGCGAGGTAGCCGGGGGCGATCGCGTTGACGGTCACTCCGGAGGCGGCCCACTCGTTGGCGAACGCCTTGGTCAGGCCCGCGACCGCGTGCTTGGAGGCGGTGTAGCCGGGGACGGTGATCCCGCCCTGGAAGGACAGCATCGACGCGACAGTGATGATCCGGCCCGAGCCCTGCGCGAGCATCCGCCGGCCGGCCGCCTGGGTGAGGTGGAAGACCGAGTCGAGGTTCACCTTCAGCACCTCGTCCCAGTCCGCGGCGCTGTGCTCGGCCGCGGGGGTGCGCTTGATCGTGCCGGCGTTGTTGACCAGCACGTCGATCCGGCCGAGCTCGCCGACGACCTCGTCGATCGCGGAGTGCAGCTCGGCGGCGGTCGCGGTGGCGAAGTCGCGGCGGATCAGGTGCGCCCGTCGGCCCAGCCCGCGGATCAGCTCGGCCGTCTCGCTCGCGTCGCCCCGGTCGATCAGCGCGATGTCGGCGCCGACCTCGGCGAGCGCCAGCGCGGCGCCGCGGCCGATGCCCCGGCTGGTCCCGGTGACGGCGGCGACCCGGCCGTCGAGCCGGAAGGCGTCGAGGGTGAAGGCGTCCAGGGTCATGGTCGTCCCTTTCGGAAGGTCGTGGTGAGGGAGCCGATCCCGTCGACGCGGATCGTCACCGCGTCGCCGTCGGCCAGCGGGCGGTGCGCCGCGAGCGCCTCCGGCAGCTTCTGCGGGCTGCCCGTGGCGATCACGTCGCCCGGCTCGAGGGTCATCCCCTCGCTGAGGTGGTGGACGAGCGCCGCCATGCTGAAGACCAGGTCGGCGGTGCTCTGCGAGACGGTGACGACGCCGTCGCGGACCACCTCGACGCGGAGGTCGCCGGTGTCCGCGATCTCGTCCGGCGTCACGAGCCACGGGCCCAGCGGGGCGAAGCCGTCGGAGCACTTGCCGAGCGTCCACTGGCTGGAGCGGCCCTGCCACGTGCGCTCGGAGACGTCGTTGATCACGGTGTACCCGGCGATGTGGCCGGCCGCCTCGTCGAGCGGGATGTCCCGCCCGCCGCGGCCGATCACGAGCGCGATCTCGCCCTCGTAGTCGACGTCGGTCGCCGTCAGCGGCAGGGTCACCGGGTCGCCGGGGGCGCCGAGGGTGTTCGGCGTCTTGACGAACACGTCGGGGGTCGTCGGCACCGGCCGGTCCTCGCCGCCGGCGGGCACGTGCCCGCGGTAGTTGTAGCCGATGCAGAGGATCTTCCCCGGCACGACCGGCGGCAGGAGGCGGAGCGAGTCCAGCGGCACGGTCGCAGTGCCGACCGCCCGGGCCGCGGTCAGCAGCGCGCGGTCGGCGAGCAGCTCCGTGACGGTCGCGGCACCCAGGTCGAGGACCCGGTCGCCGTCGCCGTCGCCGTCCAGCACGACCCCGGTCCGAGCGCCCTCGGCGCTCTCGAATCTGACGAGTCTCACCAGTAGGGCCGCCATTCCGGTCGCGAGACGCGCATCAGCGCCTCCAGGTAGAAGTAGTCGCCCCAGAGCGTGCCCTCGTCGACGCCCACGTTCTTCGGCAGGTCGTAGACGCTGTGCAGCAGGACGGTGTCCGCGGCCTCGGGGCTCTCGGGAGCGCAGTCCCGGATCAGCGCCGCGAGGATCCGGTGCGCGGCGTCGCGCCAGCGCTCGGCGCACTCGGCGTCGGTCTCGACCAGCGCCAGCTCGAGCAGTCCGCAGACCGCGATCGCCGCCGCCGAGCTGTCCCGGGGCGCGTCGCTGCCCTCCGCGTAGACGAGGTCCCAGTAGGGCACGAGGTCGCCCGGCAGGTGCGCGAGGAAGTACTCGGCGCAGGCCCGCGACGCCTCGAGCAGCGCGTCGTCGCCGAGCACGCGGAAGCCCATCGCGAAGCCGTAGACGCCCCAGGCCTGCCCGCGTGCCCAGCAGGAGTCGTCGAACGCGCCCTGCTCGGTGCCGCCGCGCAGCGGCTCGCCGGTCTCGGCGTCCCAGTAGAAGGTGTGGAAGGTGGACGAGTCGGGGCGGAGGATGTTGACCCGCAGCGCCTCGATGTGGCGCGCGACGGCCTCGGCGTAGCGCGGGTCGCCGGTCTGCTCGCCGGCCCAGGTCAGCAGCGGCATGTTCATCAGCGAGTCGATGATCGTGCGGCCGCGCTGCTTCGGGTCGCGGAGGTCGCCCCAGGCCTGGACGATGCCGGCCGTCGGCAGGAACCGCGTCATCAAGTGCTCGGCGGCCTCGAGCGCCGCGGTGCGGCCGAGCTCGTCGCCGAGGAGCCGGAAGGGCGCGACGCAGGAGAGCGTGTAGAGGAAGCCGAGGTCGTGGGTCTCCAGGTCCTCGCCCTCCCGCACGCGGCGGGCGAAGTCCTGCAGGTGGCCGCGGGCGGCGTCGAGGAAGACGTCCTCGCCGGTCGCCTCCCAGGCGATCCACTGCATGCCCGGCCAGAAGCTGGTCGTCCAGCCGCGGTTGGCGCCGGCCGCGAAGCCCTGTGCCGCGGGGCGGATCGGGTAGCGGCCGTCCGTGGTGGTGTCGTCGGGGTACGCGGAGCCGAAGGCCCCGATCATCCGGCGGACGACCTCGAGGGCGTCCGCCACGGCCTGCTCGGTGGTCGTCCTCCCCGTGGTGGGTGGAGTGGTCGTCATGGGGAGAGTCCTTCGTGGGAGGTCAGGCCGCGACCGGCTGGTCGGCGGCGAGCGCGGGGCGGAGGGTGAACCGGGCGTTCGCCCAGACCAGGTAGAGGGCGGGAGCGGCCGAGACGCCGAGGGCGAGCGCGGGCGAGGCGGTGAAGAGGTACGCCTGGAACGCGAGGACCAGCAGCGAGACCACCGACAGGTGCCAGCGGCGGGCGGCGAGGAACACCGCCGCCTTCACGGCCTGCCGGAGCGTCGATCCACTCGCCTCCGCGAGGGCGACGAGCGCCACCGGCACGCAGCCGACCACGAGCAGGGCGATGACCGCGAGGAACGGGATGACGACCACGCCGATCTGCGTCGGCGCGAGGAACCGCACGTCGACGAGCACCAGCACGACGACCGCGGTGGCGGCGGCCAGCAGCCACACGGGGCGGCGCCAGCTCGCGCGCCACGCCCGCCAGAACGTCCGCACGACCGCGGTCTCGCCGCGCGAGTGCGCCGCGAAGACCGCGGCGGCGCCCATCAGGGCCGGCGCGCAGAGCGGCAGCGCCACCGCGAGGAGCGGCCAGGAGAGCACCGGATCCGTCGTCACCAGCAGCAGCACGAGCGGCAGGCAGGCGACCAGGAGCAGCACGTTCGTCACCAGGATCAGGTAGGCGACGCCGAAGAGCGAGGCGTAGAGGCCGTTCGGGATGCGGCGCACGATCAGCCCTTCAGTCCGCTGGTCGCGATGCCCTCGACGAAGTACTTCTGGCCGAGGAGGAAGATCACGGCGATCGGGACCACCGAGATGACCAGGCCCGCGAACAGCAGCGCGTAGTTGGCGTCGTAGAGGGTGCTGACGAAGCTCTGCAGTCCCAGCTGGATCGTCCACAGGTCCGGGTTCCGCAGGTAGATCAGCGGCCCGAGGTAGTCGTTCCAGGTGGCGACGAAGGTCAGCAGCGTGAGGCTCGCGATCGCGGGGATCGACAGCGGCACCATGATCCGCGCCCAAATGCCGTACTCGCTCAGGCCGTCGATCCGCGCGGCCTCGGAGAGCTCCTCCGGGATCGTCTCGTAGAACTGCTTCATCAGGAACACGCCGAAGGCGCCGAAGGCCTGGATCAGGATGATCGCCCAGAGGGTGTTCGAGACCTTGAGGTTCGACAGCAGGATGAACTGCGGGATCATGTACGACTGCCACGGCACCGCGATCGTGCCGATGTAGACCAGGAACAGCACGTCGCGGCCGGGGAAGCGCATCCGCGAGAAGCCGTAGGCCGCGAACGAGCCGGTGACCACCTGCAGGATCGTGACGACGACCGCGAGCAGCAGCGTGTTCCGGATCCAGGTGAGCATGCCCGACTGGGTCCAGATCTGGACGTAGTTGCTCCAGACCCAGGTCTCCGGGAACCACTTCACCGGCACCGAGAAGACCTCGTTCGGCGTCTTCACCGAGCTCGTGATCATCCAGAAGAACGGCAGCAGCAGCGCGGCCGCGGCGATGATCATCACCGCGTAGCCGAGGAGGCGGCCCGCCCTGCGCGCCGGGGAGCGGCCGGCCTCCTTGCGGCGCGGCGGCAGCGGCTCGTTCACGCAGACGACGGTGGGAGCGCCGTCGGGGATGAGAAGTCCGGTCATCGGGACTCGCTCCTTCGGTTGAGGAAGAACTGGGCCAGCGTCACGAGGATGCAGAGCAGGAAGAGCACGACCGAGACCGCCGACGCGTAGCCGAACTGGTTCTCCTGGAAGCCCTTCTGGTAGATGAACTGCGAGAGCACGAGGGTCGCCTGGCCCGGGCCGCCCTGCGTCATCACGAGGATCAGGTCGAAGATCTTGAACGAGTTGATGGTGAGCATCACCGTCACGAAGAAGGTGGTCGGCCGCAGGCACGGGATCGTCACGTTGACGAAGCGCTGCCAGACCGAGGCGCCGTCGACGCGGGCGGCCTCGTGCAGCTCGCGCGGCACGGTCTGCAGCCCGGCGAGGAACAGGATCATGTAGTAGCCCATGTCCCGCCAGGTGCTGATGATCACGACCGCGGGCATCGCCCACTCGGACGAGGTCAGCCAGCCGGGCGGGTCGGAGATGCCGATCAGGCCGAGCAGCTGGTTGATCGGGCCGTACTCCGGGCTGAAGAGCAGGTTCCAGACCACGGCGATCGCGACGATCGAGGTGATGTAGGGGAAGAACGCGGCGGTGCGGAAGAACGCGACGCCGCGGAGCTTGTTGTTGAGCAGCAGCGCGAGCCCGAGCGAGACGACCAGCGTCAGCGGGATGTGCAGCGCGGCGTAGTAGAGCGTGTTCAGCAGCGCGATACGGAAGCTCGCGTCGCCGATCAGGCGCTGGAAGTTCGCGATGCCGACCCAGTTCGCCTGGCCGAAGACGTTCCAGTCGGTCATCGACATGTAGAAGAGGGTGATCACCGGCACGAGCGTGAGCGCGGCGAAGCCCAGGAAGTTCGGGAGGATGAAGGTCCAGCCGATCAGCATGTTCCGGACGGCGTACGCAGAGCGTCGTCGTCGGGGCGGCAGGGGCGACGGCGTCGGCGGAGTCGACGGGCCGGCGTCCGCGGCGGCGAGGGTCGTCATGAGACCTCCAGGGTCCGAGGGGGGAAGAAGAGGGGGCGGTGGCCGGCCCGTGCGGGGCCGGCCACCGCGGGGAGTCAGTTCGTGCCGACTTCGTTCTTCACGCGGTCCTCGGCGGTCTTCACGGCGTCGTCGAGGCTCGTCGAGCCCGACATGACGGCGGTGTGCAGGTCGAGGAGCACGTTCTGGACGGCGGCCGTCTTGGCCGAGGTCGGGTTCTCCGGCTTGGTGTCGTGCGACGACCAGGCGAACTTCGAGACCTCGTCGGTCGGCGCGCTGTCGACCGCGAAGTAGGTCTCGGCGACCGCGTCGCTGGTCAGGGCCGGGGTGATGCCGAGGGAGGCGACGACCTCCGCGCCCTCCTCGCTCGACGCGAACTCGAGGAACTCCTTGGCCGCGGCCTGCTTGCCCGAGTCGATGCCGGCGTTGATGCCGAAGCCGGTCGGGTCGCCGAAGGTCACGGGGGTCTGGTCCATGCCGGTCGTCGACTCGTCGAACTGCGGGATCGGTGCGAAGCCCCAGTCGAAGGTGTCCGAGTCGCCGGACGCCTGCTGGGCGATCAGCGACGCGACGAACCACGTGCCCATCGGCATCATCGCGGCGTTCTGCTTGCCGAACTCGGCCTGGTAGGTGAGCTTGTTCGCGACGATCGTGTTGTACTCCGCCTGCGCACCCGCGTCCTGGAGCGCGAGGGCGCGCTCGTAGTAGGGCTCGAGGTAGCCGTAATCGGCGTCGAGGATGTCGATGTCCGGGGTCTGCGCGCTCGCGAA
This sequence comes from Rathayibacter sp. VKM Ac-2929, assembly GCF_022815495.1. Taxonomy (NCBI): domain Bacteria; kingdom Bacillati; phylum Actinomycetota; class Actinomycetes; order Micrococcales; family Microbacteriaceae; genus Rathayibacter; species Rathayibacter sp. VKM Ac-2929. The sequence goes on along the minus strand of NZ_JALGRV010000003.1, from coordinate 305,415 downwards.
GCCCTGCACCGTCGACTGCCAGCTGTGCTCGTAGGTGCCGGCGGCGCTGCTGCCGGCCGCGGCGAGCGCGGTGGTCAGCTGCTCGGCGGTGGCCTCGTAGTCGTCCCAGGTCCAGGAGCCGTCGGGGTAGGCGACGCCGGCCTGGTCGAAGAGGGCCTTGTTGTAGAAGAGGACCCAGGAGTCCTGGCGGTAGGGCGCCGCCCACTGCTTGTCGTCGACCTGGTAGGCCTCCACGCCGCCGAGGTCGTCGGGCAGCTCGATGTCGGAGACGTCGAGGAGCTGGCCGCCGGCCTGGTAGGTGACGACGTTCTTGACGTTCTTCTGCGTGACGATGTCCGGACCGCTGCCGGCCGCGAGATCCGCGGTCATCAGGGTGTCGTAGTTGGTCGCGTCGTACTCCTTGACCTCGATCGTGACGTCGGGGTCCTTCTCGTGGAACGCGTCGGCGAGCGCCTGGAACTCCGGCGTCGTGCTCAGGCTCCAGCCGGAGAGGCTGAGCGTGATCGGGCCGTCGGCCGCGGGCGCGTCACCGCCGCCTCCCGCCGAGCAGGCGGTGAGGGACAGGGCGGCGACCAGGGCCACTCCGGCTGCGGCGAATCTTCTCTTCATGCGTGCTGCTCCTTTGCATCTGCGTCCGGGACTCCACCTCGGGTCCTCGGGTACCGGAGCTGCCGAGCGGCGCGTCCGGAATCTGGGAGTCGGTGCTCGGTGACGAGGCCGTCGGGCCAGGTCGCCGTCACGGACAGGGCGTCGCCGTCGGGGGCGACATCGACGGAGGCGACGTCGACGGCGGCGGGGCCCGCGACGGGGGCCTCCGAGCCGGCTGCTTCGTCACCGGTGAGGCCGACCAGCGCGACGACGAGGGCGTCGACCTCCGCCGGGAGGGTGAGCGTCGGCACGCCGACCGCGGGGCCGAGCGGGCTCGCGCCGTCGCGGGCGACGACCTCGGGGACGGCGCCGGGGGTGAGGGAGGTCAGCGTGCTGGTGAGGCGGCCGTTCGAGGCGGTGGCCGTCGCGGCGCTCGTGTCCGCGTTGATCTCCGCGCCCGCCAGCGGCCAGCCGCCGATGCGCAGGGCGATCTCCTCCGGCCGCACGCCCTCGGCGAGCTCGTCGATCCGGACGAGGCGCAGCTCCCACGGACCGCGGACCAGCGAGTGCACGCTGATCCGGCCGGCGACGCGGACGGCGCCGCGCAGTCCCTCGCCGTGGCGGTGGCTGCTGCGCTCCGGGGTGATCCAGTGCGCGTCCCAGCTCGAGCCTGCGACGCCGACCCGGCCGTCCGCGTCCAGGCGGACCTCGGTCAGCGTCATGCCGGTGCGGTGGGTCGCGTCGCCCGCAGCGTCGACCAGCGCGACGCTCTGCTCGAGCACCTCCGTCCAGCCGCGCTCGTCGAGCAGCGGCGCAGTGGCGGTCGAGTAGCCCAGGCGGGCGTAGAGCGGGGAGTCGCCGGTCGTCGCGCCGGGCAGCGCCTTGTCGGTGCCGTGGTTGACGACGCGGACGATGCCGTCGGCCTGCGTGCCCGAGACGATCCAGCCGGGCGAGACGATCGCGCGGAGGTCGTCGCCCTGCTCGATCGGGAGCAGGGCGGCCGGGAGCGGCTCGATGGCCGCGGACCAGACCGGGTGCTCGGCCGGGAGCAGGATGCCGAGCATGCCCTTGACCGCCCAGTACGGCGAGCCGGGGCCGGAGTAGGACTGCGCGAGCTCGCGCCACGGGCCGTGCCAGCCCATCGAGAGCAGGCCGTCCTCGCCGGGAGCGCCGTTCTCGGCGAAGTGCCCGACGATCGCGCTCGCGGCGCGGCGGAGCCGGCCCGGGGAGTGCGAGGGCACCTCGGCGATCACACCGGCCCAGAACGGCGCGGCGGCGGCGAAGCGGTAGATCAGGCTGCGGCCCTGCAGCAGCGGCGAGCCGTCGCCGCCGACCAGCGCGAGGGCGTCGTCGAGGTAGCGGTCGAGCCGGGCGACGTCGGCGGCGGCCCGCGGGGCGGCCAGCTCGGCCGCGCCGGACATCCGCGCCCAGAGCACCGGGTACACGTGCAGGGCCCAGCCGACGTAGTGGTCGTAGGCGCGCTCCGCGCCGTCGGCGAGCCATCCGTCCTCGCGGACGAAGGAGTCGTGCCGAGCGAGGTCCGCGGCGACGTCCTGCGCGGACCACGGGCCGCCGACCGAGCGGAGGAAGGTCTCGACGACCAGGCGGAACCAGACCCAGTTGGTCTGCGGGTAGCTGTCGTCGCCGACGACGGGGGCGAGGTAGTCGATGACGCGCTGCTGGGTCCGCGCGTCGAGGCGGTCCCAGATCCACGGCCGCGTGAGGTCGAGCACCAGCGCGATCGACGCCGCCTCGACCTTGGCCTGGGCGTGCTCGTCGATCCGGACCCAGCGGTCCTCCGCGTCGGGGTCGACGCCGGTCTCGACGCCGCGGCGGTAGAAGTCGATCAGGTCGTCGACGCCCTCGCCGCGCGCTCCGGCGATGCGGAAGCCGGCGAGCAGGAAGGTGCGGGCGAAGCCCTCGAGGCCGTCGACCGCGCGGCCGTAGCCGCCCTCGGCGCCGGGGAGGGTGATCCGCCCGTGACCGGCGCTGGCGTAGGGGACCACCGCGGCGAGGAGCGCGTCCGCGACGGCGAGCCAGTGCTCGCGCGTCCAGTCGGCGCGGAGGTTCCCCTCGTCCACGGCGGTTCTCCTTTGAATCGTGATGTCCACGCTCTCTCCCACGTGACGTGAGCGGCACTGAACAGAACAGGACTATACATACGGAAATCGATCACCTCAAGAATTTGGTTGAAGCAAAATGATTGATTATGATCAGTTGCATGCCCCAGCACCCCGCCCCGGCATCGTCGCCGGGCGTGATCGAGTCCTTCCGCGGCCCGCTCGCGGCCGCCTTCTCGCCCGACCGTCCGCTCTCGGCGCGCGGGGTGCTCCTCTCTCCCGAGCAGTCGCTGCCGGTGCCGACCGCCGCCGACCGGGACGCCTGGGCCGCGGCCGATGCTCCGACCCTCGCCGCGGTCGCCCAGCGCGCCGCCGCCGACCTGCTCGCGCCGTGGCCGCAGCCGCTCGCGAGCCAGGCCGTCCGCGTGCACCGCGACGGGAACCGGGACGGCTGGGAGCAGCGGGCGTTCGAGCGGCAGCGTCGGCTGAGCCGCGCGGTGCTGCTGGCCGCGAGCACGAGCGGCGGCACAGCAGACTTCTGGCTCGATCAGGTCGCCGACGGCGTGCAGCTGCTCCTCGAGCAGAGCTCCTGGTGCTGGCCGGCCCACGACGACGCGCTGAGCCGGCACGGCTCGGTGCTCGCCGACGTCGCCGACCCCTTCCTCGACCTCGGCGCGGGCGAGGTCGCCGGCCAGCTCGCCTGGCTCGACCACGTCCTCGGCGAGCGCCTCGACGACCGGTATCCCGGGCTGCGCCGCAGGATCCGCCGCGAGACCCGCGAGCGCGTGCTCGCCCCGTTCCTCGCCCGCGACGACTGGCACTGGCTGGGCCTGGACGGCGACGTGCACAACTGGAACCCCTGGATCACCGGCAACGTGCTGGTCGCCGCCCTCCGCCTGCTCGACGCGCCGGGCGAGGAGGACGAGCGCGCCGCCGTCGTCACCCGCGCCGTCGCCGCGCTGGACCGCTACGTCGCCGTGCTCCCCGAGGACGGCGCGATCGACGAGGGCTACGCCTACTGGTGGAACGGTGCCGGCCGCGCCCTCGAGGCGCTCGACGTCCTCGCGCACGCGACCGGCGGCGCCTGGGATGCCTCGGCCGTGCCCGCCCTGCGCGCGACCGTCGCCTTCCCGCACCGCTCGCACCTCGGCGGCGACTGGTACGTCGCGCACGCCGACGGCCAGGCGTTGCAGTCGCGCGACCAGCCCTGGCACGCGGTGCACCGGGCCGGCCGCCGGGTCGGCGACACCGCGGCGATGGCGCACGCCGCGGCGCAGCGCGCCCCCGGCGAACCCGCCGCCTCCGAGAAGGAGGGACTCGGCCGCCTGCTGCGCGGAGCGACCGACCCGCTCTGGACCGCGGCCCCCGCGGCGCTCCCGCCGCTCCCCCGCGAGGTCTGGCTCGAGTCCGTCCAGGTGCTCCTCGCCCGCACGACCGCAGGATCGCCGGCCGGCCTGACCCTCGTCGCCAAGGGCGGGCACAACGCCGAGCACCACAACCACAACGACGTCGGCGCGTTCCAGGTGGCGAGCGACGGCGTACCCGTCGTCGTCGACGCCGGCCGCCCCACCTACACCGCCGCCACCTTCGGTCCGGAGCGCTACGGCATCTGGACGATGCGCAGCGAGTGGCACAACCTGCCCGTCGTCCGCGGGCTCGGGCAGCCGCCCGGGCGGGAGGCGGCCGCGGCGGACGTCTCGGTCGCGCTGAGCGACGCGTCCGCCGCGTTCTCCGCGGAGCTCGCCGCCGCCTACCCCGGGACGGGCCTGCGCTCCTGGCGCCGCACCGTCTCCCTCGACCGCCCGTCCGCAAGGGTCGTCCTCGAGGACCGCTGGGACCTCGCCCCGTGGGACGATCAGGACGATGAGCCCGGCACCGCGATCCGACTGCTCCTCGCGGGAGACGTCGTGACCGAGCGCGGAGCCGCCCGGGTCCGCCCGCTCGGCGGCGCTCGGCCGCTCCGGATCGCCTGGGATCCGTCCTGCGAGCACCGCACCGTCGTCCGGGAGCTGGACGATCCGATGCTCTCGAGCGTCTGGGGCGAGCGGCTGACGCTGCTGGAGATCGACGCCACCGCGCGCAGGGAGCTGCGGATCGCGATAGACCTGGACCCACCGATCGGAGAGCAACGATGAGCGACCAGACCCAGTCCCCACCCCTCGCCGCCGAGCGACGGGCGCACATCCTCGCGGCCCTCGGCGTCGACGGCGCCGTCCGCATCTCCCAGCTGACCGAGGCGCTCGGCGTGGCGACGGTCACGCTCCGCCGCGACCTGGTGCAGATGGAGCGCGAGGGCCTGCTCAGCCGCGTGCACGGCGGCGCGGTCGTGCTCTCCGGCTCGGCCGGTCACACGGCGCCCGCCCCGGAGCCGGAGGAGGTCAAGCTCGGCTCGATCGCCGTCCTGGTCCCCTCGCTCAACTACTACTGGCCCGGCGTGCTGCACGCGATGGAGGCGACCGGCCGCAGCCTCGGCTACGACGTCGTCCTGCGCGGCGCCTCCTACGAGCTGCAGGACGAGCGCCCCGTGCTCGAGCGCCTGCTGCGCTCCGGCGACGTGCGCGGGCTGATCGTCGCCCCCAACACCGACACGGAGCACTCGGGCGACGTCCTCCGCTGGCTCGCCGACTGCGGCGTCCCGTCGGTCCTGGTCGAGCGCGACGCGGTCCTCGAGCCCGAGGGCACGCCCGCCGAGTCGGTCACCACCGACCACGCGCTCGGCGCCGTGCTCGCCGCCCGGCACCTCGCCGAGCTCGGCCACCGCAAGGTCGGCCTGATCCTGTCGCGGAACTCGCCCACCTCGCGCAAGATCGCCGCGGGCTGGCTCTCGGCCTGCGAGGCGCTCGGCCTCACCCCCGCCGACCACTTCGAGGAGACGCTGCCCGACCGCGGCAGCGCCGACTTCTCCGAGGTGGTCAACGCGGCCCTGGAGACGGCCCTCGAGACCGGCGTCACCGCGCTGCTCGTCCACTCCGACCCGGAGGCGATGGCCTTCGTCGACCTCGCGCTCAACCGCGGCATCTCGGTGCCCGGCGACCTCTCGGTGATCGCCTACGACGACGAGGTCGCGCAGCTCTTCACCCCCGCGCTGACCGCGGTGAGCCCGCCGCGCGCCGGCGTCGGCGAGGCCGCGGTGCGCCTGCTCGTGCAGCGGATCGAGGACCCGGAGCGGCCCGTGCACCGCGTGCAGCTGAACCCGAGCCTGATCGTCCGGGCCTCGACGGCGGCGCCCGGGCGCCCGGCGGACGGGCAGCCGGACGGCGCGCGGTGATCGACCGCCACGAGCACTCGCCGTGGTCGTTCTGGGCGGAGGCCTCGCCGGAGCAGCGGTTCCGCCAGCTCGAGCTGCAGCGCGAGCTCCTGGCCGCGCACCCCGGCTGGACGATCGGCGTCGACTGCTTCGTCGCGGAGTCGGCCGCGGTCGACCCCGAGCACCTCGTGCTGGGCGACCGCTCGTACCTCGCCGCCGGCGCGTACCTGACGGGCGACGTCGAGATCGGCGCCGACTGCTCGCTCAACCCCTACACGGTGGTGCGCGGGAGCGTCGTCCTCGGCTCGGCCGTGCGGGTCGGCGCGCACACCTCGATCCTCGGCTTCAACCACTCGATGGAGCCCGGCACCGAGGTGTTCCGCCAGCCGCTGAGCTCGCGCGGCATCCGCATCGGCGACGACGTCTGGATCGGCTCGCACGTGGTCGTGCTCGACGGCGTGACGGTGGGCGACCACGCGGTGCTCGCCGCCGGTGCGGTCGTCACGAAGGACGTGGCGGCCGGTGCGGTCGTCGGCGGCAACCCCGCGCGGCGGCTGCGCTGGCGGGTGCCGCCCGTCGCCGCCGAGGTCTCGGACGCCGCGCGCCTGGCGGACCGGGCGCGCGAGGAGATCGAGGGGATCCTGCGCGGTGCACTCGTCGACGGCGGGCCGGCGCCTCAGGACGGACCTGCACTCCACGACGGACCTGCACTCCACGACGGGCCCGCCTTCCGCGACCGGCCGGGCGCCGCCCCGACCGACCGCGCTCTCGGCGACGCGGTCGAGCTCGCCGACCTCCTGCTCGGCTCGCCTCCTCCCGGCGTCGATCCCGCCGCGGTCGTCGCGCGGCTCCGCGGGCTGCCGGTCCCGGGGGCCGACCTGTGGACCGATCCGGAGGCCGCGTACCGCGTGCTGAGCGCGGGCTACGCGCTCGACCTGCTCGGGTCGGAGTTCGCCCGGCCGCTGACCGCCGTGACCGAGGAGACCCCGGAGGGCCTCGTCGCGCGGCTCGACGGGCTGCGTTGGCGCGACGACCCGTGGAACGCCGGCCACCACGTCGACGCGCTCGGCACCGCGCTGCACTGGACGCGCCGCCGCGGCGACGCGGTCCCGACCGGCCTCGAGGAGGCGCTCTACGGCTGGCTGCTCACCCGCGCCGATCCCCGCAGCGGCATGTGGGGCGAGGCGTCGGCCGACCGCGGACTGCTCCTGCTCGTGAACGGCGCGTACCGCGCGACCCGCGGCACCTTCGTGCAGGACGGCCGCCCGCTCCCCTACCCGGACGCCGTCCGCGACACCGTCCTCCGGCACGCCCGCGACGACCGCTGGTTCCGGCCCGAGCGCGTCGACGCCTGCGCCGCCCTCGACCTCGTCCACCCGCTCTGGCTCACCCGCGGCAGCACCTACCGCGCCGCCGAGGTGGAACCGCTGGCGCGGACCCTGCTCGCGGACGTCCTCGGCCAGTGGCGCCCCGGCCGCGGCTTCGCCTTCCGCCTGCACGCCGACGACGCCGGCCTCCAGGGCACCGAGATGTGGCTCGCCGTCCTCTGGTACCTCGCCGACCTCCTCGGCGCCTCCGACGCCCTCGGCTACCGCCCCCGAGGCGTCCACCGCCCGGAGCCGGCCCCGCCCCGCCCCATGCTGATCGAGTAGCCCGCGCAGCGGGCGTATCGAGATCCCCCACCCCCAGCACGCCGGGTCTCGATACGCCGCCTCCGGCGCCTACTCGACCAGCATGGGTCGGCCCACGAGTGGACCCGAATCGGGGCCCGACACAGGGCCACACCCCGATACGCGTCCCCTCGCGCGCCTCACCGCCTCCGACTGGACGCGCACCGGGGCCTGCTCGGGGCGCGAGGCCCCTCACGGGTCCGTTCGAGGACTCCTGCTGATCGAGTAGCCCGCGCAGCGGGCGTATCGAGATCCCCCCTGACCAGCACGCCGACTCCCAGCGCGCCGCCTCCGGCGGCCGCGCTCCACCCGCGCCGCTCAGGGGATCAGCCGCCGGTCGCGGAGGTCCTGGAAGAGGCGCAGGAACATCGCCTCGGTGTCGACGTACTCGTGGAAGCCCGCCCGCCGGGACTTCGAGCTGTCGGCGATGACGTCGTAGTCCCAGCCGAAGACGAAGTCGCCGAACCGCCAGGACGACACGTCCTCGTACGGGGTGGGCACGAGGCCGTGGCGCTCGATCATCGCCTGCCACAGCGCGCCCTTGTCGGCCATCACCTCGGTGAGGCTCATCGGCAGCGGCGGGGCGACCTCGAGGTCGAAGAAGGCGGCGATCCTCGGCCACATCGACGACCAGCGGAACAGATCGCCGTTGGTGATGTTGTAGGCCTGATCGCGGCTGCCGGGGTCGGTCGCCGCCCAGACGGTGGCCTTCGCGAGGAGATCCGCGTCGGTCATCTCGATCAGGCTCGTGTACGCGCCGGGCGCTCCGGGGAAGCGCAGCGGGATCCCGAGCTCCCGGCTCATCGAGGCGTACACCGCGATCACCATCGCGAGGTTCATCGGGTTGCCGAGGCCGACGCCGGCGACCACCGAGGGACGCAGCGCGGACCACGACCACCGGGCGCCCGCCCGCCGCCGCTCGAGGAACCGCTGCTGATCGACGTTGAACTCCGGCGGCATGTGCGGCGGGTCGTCCTCCCGCGCGGGCGTGGCGAACGGGCCGAGGTGCGCGCCGTAGACCTTGTAGCCCTGCATGAGCGAGATGTGCTCGAGACCCGGGGCGACGGGCTCGATCGCGTCGACGACGTGGGTGAGCATCGCCAGGTTCGGCGCGACGAGCTCCGCCCAGGTCGCCGGTCCTGGTACGCGGCGTAGAAGACGTGCGTGACCGCCGCCTCCTCCGCGAGGGCCGCGGCCGTCGCCTCCCGGTCGAGCAGGTCGACCGCGATCTGCCGGACGCGGGCGGTGTCCGCACCGCCGCGCCGCGAGACGCCGACGACGTCCCAGCCGCCCTCCTGCTCGAGATGCCGGATCAGGTTCCCCCCGATCACCCCTCGCGCTCCGACCACCAGTGCTGTCCTGTTCATGCGGCTCTCTCTTCACATCGCGTTTTCACGATGCCCTTTCTAGCAGACATCGGGATATCGCGATGTGGCGATAAGCTGAGGCCATGACGGAGCTGAGCGACGAGGAACTGGTGACGGCCTTCAAGGCGCTCGGGCATCCGACGCGTCTGGCGATCCTCGGCTGGCTGAAGGAGCCCGCGTCCTTCCCCGCGCAGGACCGGCCCGCCGAGGAGGTCGGCGTGTGCCTCAAGCACATCCAGGCCCGCGCCGAAGTGTCGCAGTCCACGGCGTCGCAGTTCATGGCGACCCTGCAGCGCGCGGGCCTGGTCATCTGCACCCGGATCGGCCCGTGGTCGCACTACCGGCGCAACGAGGAGACCCTCGCCGCCCTCGGCCTGGCCGTGCTCGACGGCGTTCAGACCCCCTGAGGACGCTCCGGCCGCGTCGCCAACGCGGCGGCGGCCGCCACACCGACGGTGTCGACCGGCTCCCGGCCGAGGAGCGCGGCCAGGTCGCCGCTCGGCTCCCCGAGGAAGCCGTGGCGCACCGCCGAGTGGATCGACATCAGCATCGCGGGCTGGAACGGCTTCAGTCCCGCTGCCCCGTACGACGCTCGGCGCTCCGCGAGATCGAGGTCGTCGAGCGGGACGCCCAGCCGCTCCGCCACGTCGCCCGCCGTGATCGCCGGTCCGACCAGGTCGTAGGCGCGGCCCTCGTGCTCCCCCGGCGCCGCGGCCACCGTCGCGGCGACGTCCGCCAGGTCCTCGCGGGCGACGGCGGCCAGCGCTCCCTCGCCGAACGCCGAGACGAGCCGCCGCCCGGACCAGGTGAGGAGGGAGCCGAAGAGGTCGGCGTAGAGGCCGTTGCGGAGGACCGTCCAGCGGACGGCTCCGCGGGCGAGACGGCGCTCGGTCCAGCGGTGCGCGAGGGCGAAGGCGAGGTGGTCGCCGGCCGCGGTGACGCTCGTGTAGACGACGTGCCCGACGCCGTCGCGCTCCGCCGCGGCGAGCGCCGTCTCGTGCCGCGCGACGACGACGTCGTCCTCCGCCTCCCCCGCCGACACGAGGACGAGGGTGTCCACGCCCGCGAAGGAGACGGTCGACGGATCGTCGAGGTCGATCCTCCGCAGGCCCGGCCGCTCCTGGCGGCTGCTGCCGATCGCGGGGACGCCGCGCCGGAGGAGGGTCTCGAGGATCGCGGAGCCGAGCTGCCCGGTCGCGCCGGTGATGAGGATCACGGTCTCACCTTTCGTGGTTCTTCGGGATGACTACGCTCTGATCGTGCTGCGCCCCGTCAGCCCCGACAAGGAGGCACTCTCGTGTCACTCACGCACACCGGAGTAACCGCGGACCTCGAGCCCTGCGGTCGGGAGGATCATCCCGACTGCGGCATCAGGGACGTCCTGACGCGGGTCGGCGACACCTGGTCGGTGCTCGTGATCGTCGAGCTCGCGAGCGGCGACCGGCGGTTCCGCGAGCTCCAGCGCGCGATCGACGGGATCTCGCAGCGCATGCTGACGCTGACCCTGCGCCGCCTCGAGCGCGACGGCCTGGTCGAGCGAACCGTCTTCCCGACCGTGCCGGCCCAGGTCTCCTATGCCCTCACCGCCTCCGGCAGCAGCCTCACCCACCTCGTGAAGGCCCTCGCCGACTGGTCGCTCGAGCAGCGGCCGGCGATCGCCGCGGCCCGCGACCGCTACGACGAGCGGAACCCGGGCCACGCCATCCGCTGACGCCCGGCCCGGGGAGGAGAATGGCCCGGTGGACATGCGGACCGTCGAGGTGCTGAAGGCGCTGGGCAACCCCACCCGCCTGCAGATCATGGAGTGGCTGCGGACGCCCGAGGCCTCCTTCAGCGAGTACGAGCCCATCGCCGACCGCGCGGAGTTCGGCGTGTGCGTCACCCATCTCGCCGCGAAGACCGGCCTCGCGCAGTCCACCATCTCCTCCTACATGGGGTCGCTGGAGCGCGCCGGCCTCGTGCGCTCGACGCGGGTGGGGAAGTACACGCACTACCGCCGGAACGCTGCGGACGTCGACGACCTTCTGCACCGCCTCGAGGACACCCTCTAGCGCTCGGGACGTAGCGACGTTTCGAGGATCGTCGATACGATGGCGGCATGAGCACCTCGTCGACGGCCGCCCCGGTGCGCCGCGCCCTCCTCGTCCAGGCCCATCCGGAACCGGGCTCGTTCTCCTCCGCCCAGGCCGACGCGGTGGCCGAGCAGCTGCGCACGGACGGGATCGAGGTCCGCCGGATCGACCTCTACGCGGACGACTGGGACCCCGTCCTGCACCGCGACCAGTTCGCGAGCGCACCCGGGTACTTCAAGCCGCAGGCCGAGCAGAGCGCCGCGGTCGCCGCGGGCACGCTCGGAGACCCGGTGCAGTCGCACCTCGACGCGCTGCGGGAGGCCGACCTCCTGGTGCTCTCGTTCCCGCTCTGGTGGTTCTCGATGCCGGCGATCCTCAAGGGCTGGATCGACCGGGTCTTCGTGATGGGCGCCGCGTTCGGCGGCGAGCACGGCGTCTTCGCCGAGGGCGGGCTGCGCGGACGGCGGGCCGTCCTGCTCCTGACCACCGGCGGCGGGGAGCCGGCGTTCGCGCCCGGCGCGGCCGACGGCTACGGCGAGCTGGACGTCTTCCTCGCGCACATCCACCGCGGCATGCTCGAGTTCGTCGGCTACGAGGTCCTGCCGCCCGTCGTCACCTACGCACCCGCCCGCCTCGACGCCGCCGAGCGCGCGGAGGCCCTGCGGAGCGCCCGCGCCCGGATCGCGGACCCCTTCATGCTGATCGAGTAGCCCGCATCGCGGGGCCTCATGCCGATCCAGCAGCCCGCATCGCGGGCCCCTTTCATGCTGATCGAGTAGCCCGCGCAGCGGGCGTATCGAGATCCACCGTCTCCAGCACGCCGGGTCTCGATACGCCGCCGGAGGCGGCTACTCGACCAGCATGGAAGGCACCGCCGGAGGAGCCTGCTCGACCAGCATGCGGGGCACCGCCTGAGGCTGCTACTCCGCAGGCGTCGTGGGCAGCAGCTCCGCCACCAGCGCCTGCACGCGGGCGCGGATGTCGTCGCGGATCGGGCGGACCTCCTCGAGGGGGCGGCCCTTCGGGTCGGCGAGGTCCCAGTCCTCGTAGCGCTTGCCGGGGAAGACCGGGCAGACGTCGCCGCAGCCCATCGTGATCACGACGTCCGAGGCCTGCACCTGCTCGGTCGTCATCAGCTGCGGCACGGCCTGCGAGATGTCGATGCCCTCCTCCGCCATCGCCGCGACCGCGACCGGGTTGATGCTCTCGCCCGGCTCGGAGCCGCCGGAGCGCACCTGCACGGCACCGCCCGAGAGCTCTCTCAGATAGCCGGCGGCCATCTGCGAACGGCCGGCGTTGTGGATGCAGACGAAGAGGACGGTGGGGGCGGTCATACGGCCGAATCTACCGACAGAGTCCACCGCGAGCACGCCCCTCGGGCGCCGGCGTGGACCAGCGCCCGCCCGCGCTTCTGGAGTCGCGGGCGCCCGCCCGCTCGACGCACACTGGCCGGGCCCCCTCCCGCGACGACCCCTCGGACGGATCACCGTGCTCACCGGACTCAGCGCCTTCCCGCTCACCCCGCTCCGCGACGACGCCGTCGACGAGCCGGCCTTCGCCGCGCTCGTCGAGCGCCTCGCCGCGGCCGGTGTCGACTCGATCGGGGCGCTCGGCTCGACCGGCTCCGCCGCCTACCTCGACCGCGAGGAGCGGCGCCGGGTCACCTCGCTCGCCGTGCGGCACGCGGGCGCCGTGCCGGTCGTCGTCGGGATCAGCGCACTGCGGACCTCGCAGGTGCTCGCCCTCGCCGAGGACGCGCAGGAGACGGGCGCCGCGGCGGTGCTCCTCGCTCCGGTGAGCTACCAGCCGCTGACCGACGACGACGTCCTCGGCCTCTACGAGGACGTCACCGCCCAGCTCTCCGTGCCACTCGTCGTCTACGACAACCCCGGCACCACGCACGTCACGATGACCGATGAGCTCTACGGCGCGATCGCCCGGCTGCCCCGCGTCGCCTCGATCAAGATCCCCGGCGTCCCCGCCGATCCGGCCGCCGCGGCAGACCGGGTGGCCGCGATCCGAGCGCAGGTGCCCGCGGGCGTCACGATCGGCGTCTCCGGCGACGCGTCCGCCGCCCGCGGCCTGCTCGCCGGCTGCGACGCCTGGTACTCGGTGATCGGCGGCACGCTCCCCGGCCCCGCGCTGACGATCGCGCGCGCCGCGCGGTCCGGCGACCGCGCCGCCGCCGAGGCCGAGTCCGCCCGGCTGCAGCCGCTCTGGAACCTCTTCGCCGAGCACGGCGGCAGCTACCGGGTGATCGCCGCGATCGCCGAGCAGCTCGGCCTCGCCGCCCCGGACTGCCTGCCCCGCCCCATCCGCGGCCTCGACGCACCGGCGCGTTCCCGGGTCGCCGAGGTCGTCGCCGCCCTCGACCTCGGCACCCCCACCGGCTGAGCTCACGGCGCGTCCACCGACCCCGGCGCGTCCAGCACCACCCGCCCGTCCAGCTCGAGCCGGTCGAGGAACGCGTCGTCGTGGCTGACGACGAGCAGTCCGCCGCGCCAGGCCCGCAGCACCTCGACCAGGTGGTCGGCCGTCGCCAGGTCGAGGTCGTTCGTCGGCTCGTCGAGCACGAGCAGCTGCGGCACCGGTCGCGCGAGGACCACGCCGGCGAGCGCCACCCGGAAGCGCTCCCCGCCTGAGAGCGTCGACGCGGGCCGGTCGACGATCGCGCCGCGCAGCAGCAGCCGCGCGAGGGCGTCGCGCAGGGCCGGGATCGGCAGGTCCGGCGCGGCCCGGGCGACGTGCTCGAGCACGGTGCGGTCGTCGTCGAGCATGTCCTCGCGGTGCTGGGCGAGGTAGCCGATGCGGTCGGTCAGCGCCCGCGCGTCCGTGCCGGGCACGGGATGCGGATGGTCCGGCTCCGCGCCGACGAGCCGCTCGAGCAGCAGGGTCTTCCCGGTGCCGTTGGCGCCGATCAGGCCGAGGCGCTCGGGGCCTTGCAGCACCGTGGTCCGGCCGCGGACGGTCAGCTCGGCGAGCCGCCGGGTCGCGGGCACAACCGGGTCGGGGAGGTCGAGCCGCACCGCGTCGTCGTCGCGGCGCCGCCCGGACGCCTCGTCGACCCGGTCCTTCGCGCGCGCCTCGGCCTCGGCGTGACCGGAGCGGAGTCGGCCCGCGGTCCCCTCCGCGCGGCCGCGGCGGAAGTCGGAGGCGCCCTTCGGCATCGACCGCCCCGACTTCTCGCCCGCCTTCGCGCGCCGGGCGATCGTGGTCTGCGCCTCGATCCGCTGGCGCTTCTCGGCGCGCAGCACCTGCTCGGCGACGCGGACGTCGCGCTCGACGGCCGCGCGCTCGACGGCGAGCCGCTCCTCGAAGTCGGAGAACGTGCCCGCCGAGGTGCGCAGGTCGCCGTCGCGCAGCTCCGCGATCTCGTCGACGTGCTCGAGCAGCTCCCGGTCGTGGCTGACGACGACGAGGGTGCCGCGCCAGCCGTCGACGAGCGCGAGCAGCAGCCGCCGGGAGCGGCGGTCGAGGTCGTTCGTCGGCTCGTCGAGGACCGCGATCGGCCGGCCGCGCAGCGCCACCCCCGTCACGGCCGCGAGGACCGCCTGCCCGCCGGAGAGCATCGAGACGGGGCGGAGCAGATCGGCGGCGTCGAGGTCGAGTCCGGCAGTGCCCAGCGCGGCGACGGCCCGGGCCTCGATGTCCCAGTCGTCGGCGAGCGCCTCGAACCGGTCCGCCCCGGTGTCGCCGGCCAGGATCGCGTGCAGTGCGTCGAGCCGACCGCGGATCCCGAGCAGATCGGCGACGGTGTCGTCGGCGCCGCGCGGAAGGCGCTGCGGCAGCAGGTCGACCGCGCCGGTCGCGGTGACGGTCCCGCCCGTCGGCGCGAGGTCGCCGGCGACGAGCCGCACGAGCGTGGACTTGCCGGCGCCGTTCGCTCCGACGAGGGCGGTGCGGCCGCGGCCGAAGGCGGCGGTCACGTGGTCGAGGACGATCGAGCCGTCCGGCCAGGCGAACGAGCAGTCGGTGAGGACGAGGGACGGAGGGGTCGGTGAAGAGAAGGGCACGGTGCTCCCGGTGGTCGCGTCGGCGCACGACGACCACCGCTCTCCGCCGAGGCGGGAGCGCGCGTCCGCCCGGTTCAGCGGGCGGGAGCAGGGGTCGTCAGTGCGAGGGCAGCTGCTGCGTCGTGGACGCAGTACCGGTGCTGGTGCGCACGAGACCGTCTTTCCTGCGGGGAGCCCCCGTGTCCGCGAGCCGATCGGCCGGCCGGTGAGGTGGCCGCCCCGACGTCGCGGCTCGCGACGAGGTACGCGTCGACGGTACGCGCGGTGCGGGGGCGGCCGCAAGGGCGGGGTGTCTCTTCGCTACTGCACCAGCGCCAGCAGCGCGCGGATGTCGGCGGCGAGCAGGTCCGGCTCCTCGTGTGGCGCGAAGTGGCCGCCGCGGGGCATCGGCGTGTACCGGACGACGTCGTAGCTGCGCTCCGCCCAGCTGCACGGCGGGCGCGTGAGATCGAAGGGGAAGACGGCGAGCGCGGTGGGCACCGCGACCCGGCCCACCCGCGTCGTCCGCCCGGTCGCGTACTCCCAGTAGGGCCGGAGCGACGTGGCGATCGAGTCGGTGAACCAGTAGAGCGAGGCGAGGGTGAGCAGGTAGTCGTCGTCGAAGCGGGTCGCGAGGTCGCCGCTGCAGTCGCTCCAGGCCCGGTGCTTCTCCAGGATCCAGGCGAGCAGGCCGACCGGCGAGTCCGACAGCGCGGGCGCGAGGGTGAGCGGCCGGGTCTGCTGCTGGTGCTCGTAGGCGCCCTCGTCCGCGAACCAGGTGCGCTGCTCCTCGAGGTGCTCGCGCTCCTCGGCGGTGAGGGAGTCGTCCTCGACGTGCTGCGGCGAGGCGACGGCGAGCAGATGGATCCCCGCCACCGCCTCCGGGTGGCTCTCGGCCAGCCGCGAGGTGATGCCCGCACCCAGGTCGCCGCCGTGCGCGGCGTAGCGGGCGAACCCGAGCTCCTCGGTCATCAGCCGGTGCCAGAGCTCGTGCGTCTGCTCGTCCAGCCCCGGCCGCTGCGGCGAGAAGGGGAACCCCGGCAGCGCGGGGACGACGACGGTGGCCGCCTCCGCCGGGTCGCCGCCGAACCGCGACGGCGTGGCGAGCCGCTCGGCGAGCGCCACCAGCTCGAGCGCGGTGCTGGGCCAGCCGTTGGTCAGGACGATCGGCAGGCGACCGGACGTCTCCGCCTCGAAGCGGAGATAGGCCACCGGCGTCCCGTCGAGATCGGCCTGCGCCCAGGGCAGCGCGCGCATCCGCCGCTCCTGTGCCGGCCAGTCGAACTCCTCCGCCCAGCGCCGCGCCAGCCGCCGCAGCTCGGCCTGGTCGGTTCCCGCCGACCAGCCCTCGACCGGCCACTCGGGCGACCAGCGGGTCCGGCGGACGCGCTCGCGGAGCTCGGCCCATTCCTCGGCGGCGACGGCGGGAACCGGAGAGTCGGAGCGAGACCAGGTCATCGCTCGACCGTAGCGGCGGGGGCCGACATCAGAACAGGTCGGGGCTCTCCTGCTCCCGCGCCGTCGACGACTCGACCTCGGCGACCTCGTGGCGCAGCGACGCGGTGACGTCGCGGGCGCCGGCGACGGACTCGACCCGCACCGTCACGCGCTCGACGGGGACGACGGTCCGGGTGAGGGCGATCCGCTCCTCGTGCAGGACCACGACGATCGGCTCCTGCGGGGCCGCCGCGATCGCGTCGGGCAGCGGCGGGCCGTCGGCGATCGGCTCGCGGGTGACGCGCAGCTCCTCCCGGCGGATCTCGACCGTGATCGTGCGCTGCTCGGTCACGACGACCCTCCTGACCCGGACGCGCTCGGTGGCGTGCCTGCGCGTGCCGACGAGGAGGCGCTCCTCGTGCAGGACCACCTCGGCGGTCGGCGCCGGCTCGGACGCGGTCGGCTCGGTCGGTGTCGGCACGGTCGGTGTCGCGCTCATGCGGTCCCCTCGATCTGCTGCGGACGCGGCCGGCCCTGCTCGGAGCGAGCGGAGCCGGCCGCGGGTGGTGCGGGTGGTGCGGTCGTGCGCCTAGCGGGGGCGGCGCGCGGTGGTCGCCGGGGCGGCCTGCTTCGCCTGGTCGGCGGCGCGCTTCGCCTGCTCGGTGACGGAGGGGGCGTTCTGCGCCTCCTGCTGGATCTTCGGCGCCTCCTCCTCGGCCTTCGTGAGGATCGCCTCCCAGCGCTGCTGCATCGGCTTGATCAGGCCGCCGCCGGCGCCGACGATGATGACGCCCGCGATGATCGCGAGCACGGCGACGAGGATCGGCGTGGTGACCGTCGTCGCGACCTCGATCTGGTTCAGGGCCGCGGTGACCCCGAGGAAGAGGATGAACACCGCGACGATGTTCCCGAGGGCCTTGCCGTAGGAGAGGCCGCCCAGGGTGTTCTGGATCAGGCCCTTGGCACCCGCGGCGATCGCGGCGGCGAGGACGACGATGATGATCGCCACGATGATCTTCGGCAGGAAGCCGATGATGCCCTGCAGCAGATCGCTGACCGGGTTGGGGCCGAAGACACCGAAGGCGAACTGCAGCACGAAGAGCACGAGCGTGTAGTAGATGATCTTCGACACGATGTCGGACGCGTCCAGCGTCGAGTTCGCGAGGGCCTTCTTGATGCCGCCGCGCTCGACGGCGCGGTCGAAGCCGACCTTGGTGAGCAGGCGCGAGAGGCCCTTCTCGATGAGCTTGGCGACGATCAGGCCGACGATGAGGATGAGCAGGAACAGCAGCGCGAGCGGGACGAACGCGATGACCGCGGCCAGTCCGTTCTGCAGAGCGGCGGGGAGATCCATGGGGGAGCCTTTCGGGCACGGTCCGGAGCAGGACGGGTGAGGGTGGTGCAGGGGGTCGTGCGGGGTGGTGCGGGTGCGGCGGCCGGCGAGCGGTGCTGCTCACCGGCCGCCGCGGGTCCCGCTAGGAGCGCGCGTCGCGGTCGACGACGGTCTCCTCGGCGCCGGAGCGGGTGCCGGTGCGGGTGTCCTCGGGCTCGACGAGCTCGATCTCCTCGTGCGAGACGTCGGCGTCGACGGTGCGCTGCTCGGTCACGGTCTCGGTGCCGAGCGACACGCGCTCGACGGGGACCGTCTCCTTCGCGGTGACGACGCGCTCCTCGGTGAGGATCACCTCGTGCTCCTCCTCGCTGAGGTCGGGACCGGCGAGCGCGTCGCCGGCGTTCGCCTCGGTGATCGGCTCGCGGGTGAGGGTGACCTCGTCGTGGCTGACCGGAACCGTCTTCGAGACCTGCTCGGTGACGATGTGCTTGCGCAGGCGGGCGCGGCCGGCCTCGACCCGCTCGGTGCCGACGCGCAGGCGCTCCTCGGAGCGGGTCATCGCGTCGTCGGTCGTCGGGCCCGAGGTGTCGTGGCCCTCGGTGCCGCGGTCGCGGTCGGCGGCGCTGTCGGCAGTGCGGTCGACCCCACTGTCCGTGCCGGCGCCGCGGTCGGCGTCCTGGTCGTAGAGGGGCGCCTCGGTCGGCGCCGCGTCGGTGCCGCCGAGCCCGTAGTAGGAGTAGAGGGCCTGCTCCTCGTCGGCGGAGAGCTGTCCGTCGTCCTCGATGCGCGGGGCGTCCTTGACGAAGGCCTTCTCGTAGCCGACGCGGAGGACGCCGCCCTCGTAGCTCGCGTCCGCGAGGGGCGCGAACGACTCCGAGGAGCCGAACAGGCCGGTGCGGACGGTGACCCAGGTCGGGGTCTGCGTGCTGTCCTCGACGTAGACCTGGCCGACGGTGCCGATCTTGGCGTCGTCGCTGCCGTGCACGTCGGCGCCGATCAGGCTGTCGATGCTGCTGCTGTCGATCATGGTGCTCTCTCTTCTCTCCCGGGACGGTGCCGCGGGGTCGCTGGTGCGGGGCGGAGGCGAAACGGGGCGCGGCCACCGGCGCAGCGGGTTCTGCGGGGTGGTGCGCGCTCCTCGGGGAGGCGGACCGGCGCGGGGATCGCAGGGAGCACGGTCCGGCAGCGGCACACTTACAGCGTAAGCCTGGTCGGAGCTTACGGTGTAAGCGTTGTTACGGTGGAGGTGCTTGCCTTCGCGGCACCGCACCTGGTATCCGGGCGGGCGGGCACTGCAGGAAGGCGCGGTGCATGACCGACAGCGAGAAGCCGAAGCGGAGCGGCTCCCCCGCCCGCAAGCTCAGCCGGGACCTCATCGTGGAGACCGCGCTCGCGATGATCGACCGCACCGGCCCCGAGGCGCTCTCCATGCGCACCCTCGCGCAGGAGCTGGGCGTCGAGGCGATGTCGCTCTACCGCTACGTGCACGGCAAGGAGGACCTCCTCGAGGGCGTCATCGCGCTGCTGATGCGCGAGCTCACCGTGCGGCTGGACGAGGCCGAGAGCCGGCACTGGCAGGAGTTCCTGCAGACGGCCGCCCACGAGGTCCGGCGCATCGCGACCGACCACCCGAGGGCCTTCCCGCTGGTCGCGACCCGGCACCCCGCGGCCCCCTGGCTCCGGCCGCCGCTGCGCAGCATCGAGGCCGTGAACACCTTCCTCCGCTCGCTGACCGGCAGCGGGCTCACCGACGCGCAGGCCGTCGGCGCCTACCGCTCGTTCAGCAGCTTCCTGCTCGGCCAGCTGCTGCTGCAGGCCGTGGTGCAGGGCGCCGAGACCTCGCCGACCGACCTCCCGCTCGACGAGGGCGACGCGACGATCCCGCAGGGCGACGGGAACGTCTCCCTCGACGTCGCGCCCGAGGTGAGGCGGCTCCGCGGCCTGCTCAGCGAGGACCACAGCGACGAGGAGTTCGAGATCTCCCTCGAGGTGCTCCTCGACCGGCTCGACCGGGAGCTCTCGCAGTAGCCCTCGCTGCTCCGCGGGGCGCGGCGACCCCCAAAGACCCGTTTGACGGTTCGTAAGGCCGGGCGTGACGATGGCCGCATGTCCACTCTCGAGGAGCTGCGCGCCACCGCCCACCCGATCCGGCTCCGGCTGCTGTCCCTGGTGACCGGCGCCGCGGCGAGCGCCGCCGAGGCCGCGCGCGAGCTGGGCCTCTCGCAGGCGACCGCGAGCTACCACTTCCGCGTGCTCGAGCGGGCCGGGCTGGTGCGGGTGGTCGAGACGGTGCGGCTGCGCGGCGGCGAGGCGAAGCGCTACCGGCACGAGTCCTCCGGGCGGCCGTTCGACGTGACCGCGACCGTCGAGGCCGGGCCGGCGGAGGACCGGCAGCTGTACCTGGAGGCGCTGATCGAGGAGCTGCGGCGGCGGTCCGCGGCCCGCGCCGACGGCCCGCAGCTCTCGACGGACGCCGAGCTCTGGGTCGACCAGGAGACCTGGCGGCGGGTCGTCCGGCACGTCGGCGAGGCGTCGGCTCTGCTGCACGCGGCGGCCCGGCCGCCCCGGAGCCCGGGCACGGTGCCGGTGTCGATGACGACCGCGCTGTTCCCGCTGCGGCGGCCGTGACTCCGCGCGGGACTCCCCGGCCCGGCCCCCTCGCGCACCGCCCGTTCCGCCGACTGCTCGCCGCCCGGACGACCGCCGTGCTCGGCAACGCCGTCGCGCCGATCGCCCTGGCCTTCGCCGTCCTCGACCTGACCGGCTCGGCGACCGACCTCGGCCTGGTCGTCGCCGCGCGCTCGCTCGCCAACGTCGCCGTGCTGCTGCTCGGCGGCGTCCTCGCCGATCGGCTGCCGCGCTCCGTGATCCTGGTCGGCACCTCGCTCGCCGCCGCCGGCACCCAGGCGGTCGTCGCCGCCCTGGTGATCAGCGGGACCGCGAGCATCCCCGCCCTCGTCGTGCTCGGCGTGCTGAACGGCGCCGTCGCGGCCGTGAGCCTGCCCGCCGCGTCCGCCCTGGTACCGGAGACCGTCCCCGTGGGCGAGCTGCGCCCCGCGAACGCGCTGCTCCGCCTCGGTCTCACCGCCGGGACGATCGTGGGCGCGTCGGGCGGGGCGGCCGTCGTCGCGCTCGTCGGACCGGGGTGGGGGCTCGCGATCGACGCGGCCGGGTTCGCGCTCGCCGCTCTCCTCTACTCCGGGTTGCGGCTGCCCGCCTCGACCCGGACGGTCGCCGGCGGCTCGGTGCTCGCCGACCTCCGCGAGGGCTGGCGGGAGTTCTCCGGCCGGCGCTGGGTCTGGATCGTCGTGGCCCAGTTCACGGTGCTGAACGCGGCGTTCGTCGGCGCGACCACGGTGCTCGGGCCGGTGATCGCCGACGAGTCCTTCGGCCGCGCGGCCTGGGGGCTGGTGATCGCCGCCCAGACCGTCGGCCTGGCGATCGGCGCCGTCATCGCGCTGCGCTGGCGGCCGCGGCGGGCGCTGGCCATCGGCGTCGCCCTGATGGCGGTCACCGCCGTCCCGGTCGCGGTCCTCGGCGTCGTCCCCGCGCTCCCCGCCCTGATCGTCGCCTTCGCGCTCGGCGGCGTCGCGCTGGAGGTGTTCGCCATCGCCTGGGACCAGTCGCTGCAGACCCACGTGCCGCGCGAGGCGCTGGCCCGGGTCTACTCCTACGACATGGTCGGCTCGTTCCTCGCGGTTCCGCTCGGCGAGGCGCTCGTCGGGCCGCTCGCTGACCTCGTCGGCACGCGGGCCGTTCTGCTGGGCTGTGCGGCGGTGATCGTGGCGGCGTCGCTGCTCGCCTTCGCCAGCAGGAGCGTCCGCGGCGTGGGCAGCGCGCCGGCGGGCACAATGGCGGGCATGGACCCCGAGAACAGCCCGGCCGCGACCGGCCGCTACGCGCACGGCCACCACGAGAGCGTCCTCCGCTCGCACCGCTGGCGCACCGTCGAGAACTCCGCGGCCTACCTGCTGCCGCACCTCGCGCCCGGCGTCTCGATCCTCGACGTGGGCTGCGGCCCGGGGACGATCACCGTCGACCTCGCCGAGCGGGTCGCCCCCGGCCGGGTGCTCGGGGTCGACGCCTCGGCCGAGGTGATCGCGCAGGCGGCGTCCCTCGACTCCCCCGCGGAGTTCGCGGTCGCCGATGCCTACGCGCTGCCGTTCGCGGACGACTCCTTCGACGTCGTGCACGCGCACCAGGTCCTGCAGCACCTCACCCGCCCGGTCGACGCGCTGCACGAGTGGGGCCGGGTCGGCCGCCTCGTCGCCGCGCGCGACGTCGACTACGCCGGCGTGCTGATCCACCCCTTCACGGAGGGCCTGCAGGCCTGGGCCGCGCTCTACCAGCGGGTGCACCGCGCCTCGGCCGGCGAGCCCGACGCGGGCCGGCGCCTCAAGGCCTGGGCGCGGGAGGCCGGCTTCGAGAGCGTCGAGGTCACCGCGTCGCTCTGGGTGTTCGAGAACGCGGAGGACCGCGGCTGGTGGGGCGGCATGTGGGCGGACCGGGCGGTCTCCTCCTCCTTCGCCACCGTCGCCCTCGAGCGCGGCCTCGCCACGCAAACCGAGCTCGAGGCGATCAGCGATGCCTGGCGCGCCTGGTCCCGCGACGAGGACGGCTGGCTCTCGATGCCCCACGGCGAGCTCCTCGCGCGCTGAGCGTCGCCGCGGCAGAGGTGCCTTCAGCGTCTGGACTCGTCCGACGTCTTCCGCGGCGCTACGAGCTGGCTCATCCGCTGCGGGGTGATCTGGAGCACTCGTGCCGCCTCCGCTTGCGTCAGCCGGTGATCGGCGAGCAGGGACCGGGCGGCCTCCCGGCGGAGGCGTGCGCTGCGGGCCATCGACGCCCGCCCTTCGCGCTCCGCCGACTCGGCCTCGGAGAGCAGCACGGACACCTCGGCCGGCAGTTCGATCACGACGTCGACCCCGCCGTCCCAGCTCTCGAGATCCAGCCAGAGCGCGGCGACGTCGCGCACGTCCTCGTCGAGATCCTTGAGTGAGCGCGACTGTCCCATCGCGACGATCTCCGCTCCAGTCGGACCGGCGCTCGTCAGCGCGGGGATCGTGAACACCCACCAGCGGCCCTCCCGGTGTGCGTGGGCAGCGATCGTCTCCTCGGTCATGCCGACCGACCTCCTCGTTCTCGTGTCATCGCCAGCTCGGCGGCGTCGCGGGGAAGACGGCGACGATCTGCCTGACCACTCCCGCCGACACCTCGCCGTGCGCTGGAATGCTGATCCGGCCCTTCCCGTCCGGGTCTCCCCACCATTCGTGGGACCCCTTCGCATCGCGGAGCCGTTCCCAGCCCTGCGAGCGGAGGAACTTCGCCACGTCGCGATACTTCTGCGGCTTGGTCATGGAATCTACCCCCGCTTGTCAACGGCATCAAGTGGCGCTGAATTCGATGGCACGACTTCGCACCTCGGATCGGCGCTCTCGGGAGAGAATCCTGACGACGGGAGAGAGGTACCGGCTCATCTGGCGCAGAACGTCGCGCTGCTGGATGAACGGGGAGGCAGAGGGATGACGTTCGCGCTGCTCGTGTGCTGAACCGTTCCGCTGCCGGCGGACACGGCTACGGAGCGGAGCGGTGATCCGGTTCAGTGGGGGCATGCGCAGAGTCCTGATCCTGGGTGGCAGCGGATGGCTGGGGCGCCGTCTCGCGGAGCGGGCGGTCGCGGCGGGGGACGAGGTCACCTGCGTGGCCCGCGGCGAGGCCGGAGCGGTTCCGGGCAGCGCGCGGCATCTGCGCGTCGACCGGCGCGACCGCGACGCGTACGACGGACTGCGCGGCGAGTGGGACGAGGTCGTCGAGCTCGCCCACGCTCCCGAGCTCGTCGGGCCGGCCCTCGACCGCCTCGCTCCGGCCGCCGCGCACTGGACGCTCGTCTCCTCCGTGTCGGTCTACGCCGACGTGGAGCGGATCGACGCCGACGAGTCCGCCGCCCTGGTCGAGCCGGTGGACCCGGAGCAGTACGCGGACGCGAAGGTCCTGGCCGAGCGCGCCGCCGCCGACGCCCTCGGCGGCCGGCTGCTGATCGCGCGCCCCGGCCTGATCGCCGGGCCCGGCGACCCGAGCGACCGGCTGGGCTACTGGCCAGCCCGCTTCGCCCGCGGCGGCACGGTCCTGGCGCCCGAGACCGACGGCCGTTTCGCGCAGGCGATCCACGTCGACGACCTCGCCGACTGGCTGCACGCGGCGGGCTCGGCGGGAGTGACCGGAGCCGTCGACGCCGTCGGCCCGGCCGCGCCCCTGGGCGACCTCCTCGCGACCGCCGCCGAGCTCGCCACCTTCCGCGGCGACGTCGTGCCCGCCGACGACGAGACCCTGCTCGCGCACGGCGTCGGCTACTGGGCCGGCCCGCGGTCGCTCCCGCTGTGGCTGCCCGCCGAGGCGGTCGGCTTCAGCCGGCGCAGCACCGCCTCGTACCTCCGCGCCGGCGGCCGCCACCGTCCGCCCGTGGAGACGCTGCGCCGCGTCCTCGACGACGAGCGCGCCCGCGGACTGGACCGGCCCCGCCGGTCCGGCCTGGAGCCTCGGGACGAGCGGGCCGTCCTCGACGCACTGCGCTGACGGCGCCCTCGGCGAGCCCGTCCACTCGCCGCCGCCGCACAACATCAGCTGAGACGGGTGGGCCTCGCCCCACAGAGGAGGCCTCCCCTTCTCAGCTGATGTTCTGCGCGAGTCCGCCCCGCTCCGCCCCCTCGTTCGCCGACACCCGTCGGCGAAGAGCCGCGGATCGGCGCCGATCGGGCGCCGCGAGCGCCTTCTGTTACGGCGAGCGTCGGCCGCCGTCGCGCCCGCTCGCCGCACCGCGCCATCATCATCAGCACACCGACGCGGACGCCGTCTCCGAGCACCCCGCGCCCCCTCTCCCACCCCCACCGGGCGCTCTCCGGCGCGCCCGCACACCCTCCCGGAAGGACCGACGCCATGATCCGCCTCGAGCAGCTCACCAAGGTCTACGGGCAGGGCGCCGACGCCGTGACCGTGCTCGACCGCCTCGACTTCTCGGTCGGCACCGGCGAGATCTTCGCCGTCGTCGGGCCGAGCGGCGCCGGCAAGAGCACGCTCGCCGCCTGCGTCAATCTGCTCGAGCGGCCCACCTCCGGCTCCGTCGTCGTCAACGGCGACGCCCTCTCGCAGCTGTCCGAGCGGGAGCTGCGGGTCGCCCGCCGCCGCATCGGCACCGTCTTCCAGTCGGACGGCCTCTTCAGCCGCCGGACCGCGGAGCAGAACGTCGCCCTCCCGCTCGAATACCTCGGCGTGACCGCGGCCGAGACGAAGCGCCGCGTCGCCGAGCTGCTCGAGCGCGTGGGCCTCGGCGACCGCGCCCGCTACTACCCGCACCAGCTCTCCGGCGGTCAGCGCCAGCGCGTCGGGATCGCCCGCGCGCTCGCGCTGCGCCCCTCCGTCCTGCTCTCGGACGAGGCGACCTCGGGCCTCGACCCCGCCTCGACCACCGCGATCACCACGCTCCTCAAGGAGCTGCGCGACGACCTCGGCCTGTCGATCCTCTTCATCACGCACGAGATGGAGACGGTCCGCCAGGTCGCCGACTCCGTCGCGCGCCTCGATCAGGGCCGCATCGTGGAGTCGGGGCGCCTCGTCGACCTGCTGCGCGACGCGTCCTCTCCTCTCGGCCTCGCGCTCAACCCGGTGCGCCCCTCAGTGCTGCCGGGCGCGGGGCTCGACGAGTGGGTCGTCGGCTACGCCCGCGACGGAGTGCCGGCCGACTGGGTGACGCGGCTGTCCGACGCGGTCGGGCCGGTCGCGCTGCTCGGCGCGGCGATCGAGACGGTCGACGGACGCGCCGTCGGCCACGCGACGATCGGCCTCGGTCCGGTCGAGGAGCGCCGGCTCGCGCACGCCGCCGACGCTCTCGGGCTGTCGGTGCGGCGGGGCGCGGTCCGGTCGGACGCGCTCGTCGAGGAGGCGGCGGCATGAGCGCGCTCATCTCCTCGGCGGCCCTCGGTGCGCTGCACCTCGACACTGTGCACGCCCTCGGCGCCCTGCACCTCGACAACAAGGTCCCCCTCACCGACATCCCCGCGCTCGTGCTGCCCGCGCTCGGCGAGACGCTGATCATGGTCGGCATCGTGATGCTGATCGTCGTGCTCGTCGGCGTCCCTCTCGGCGCCGCCGTGCACAACCTCGCTCCGGGCGGTTTGTTCGAGAACCGCGCCGCGCACCAGAGCCTCAGCTGGATCATCAGCATCGGCCGCTCGCTGCCGTTCCTCATCCTGATGGCCTCGATCATGCCGTTCACCCGGCTGATCACCGGCACCAACATCGGCATCGCGGCGGCCGTCGTGCCGATGTCGATCGCCGGCATCGCCTTCTTCACCCGCATCGTCGAGAACGCGCTGCGCAGCGTGCCGCTCGCGCTGACCCGGGTGGCCCGCGCCTCCGGAGCGTCGCGGCTGCAGGTGATCCGCTCGGCGCAGCTCAGCGAGGCGGTGCCGCAGATCCTCGGCGGCCTCACCATCAACACCATCGCGATGATCGAGTACTCCGCCATCGCCGGCACGATCGGCGCGGGCGGCATCGGCTACGTCGCCGTCACCTACGGCTACCAGCGCTTCGACACCACCGTGATGCTCGCGACCATCGTCATCCTCGTCGCGACCGTCGCCGTCGTGCAGCTCACCGGCGACGCACTGGTCCGCGCGACCACGCCGAGCGCCTCCCGGTCCCGGCGCACCCCGCGCGTCGCCGTCTCGGTCTAGCCGCTCCTCCCCCTGATCCCGCCCCGGGCCCTCCGCCCGGGCGTCCCTCCCGCGCGCCGCCGCCCGGCCGCGACCGCTCGAAAGGCACTGCCATGTCCACTGAGAACCACGGCCCTGAGAACCCCCGCTCCGAGAAGTCCGGCACCGAGAAGTCCGGCCCTGCGAAGCCCGGCCCCGAGGACCTCGGCTTCGAGCTGAAGAAGAAGCGCCGCTGGCCCTGGATCGCCGGAGCCGCCGTCGTCGTGGTCGGCGTCGGCGCGCTCGTCGCCGTGCCGCTGCTGTCGCCCGCCGTCTCGGCGAACGAGCAGGAGGGTGCGACCCTCTACGTCGCGACCGCCGAGGGCAACGCCTCGGAGCAGGCCCTGGTGGACTTCGTGGCGGAGGAGGTGGCGCCGCGCTACGGCATCACGGTCGCCTTCAAGGGCCTCTCGGACAGCAACACGATCAACCGCGCCGTCAGCGAGGGCGAGGTCGCCGCGACGGTCTACCAGCACAAGCTCTGGCTCGGCCAGGTGCTCGAGGCCAACCCCGACTTCGAGGAGGAGGCGGCCACGCCCGTCTTCCGCTGGGGCTTCGGCCTCTGGAGCGACAAGTACGGCGACGTCTCCGAGATCCCCGACGGCGGCACGATCTCGCTCTACTCCGACCCGGCGAACGAGGCCCAGGGCCTCTGGCTGCTGCAGTCGGCCGGCCTGATCACGCTGAAGGAGGGCACGGAGCCCGGCACCGCGACCCAGGACGACATCGCCTCGAACCCGAAGAACCTGCAGTTCACGCTGCTCGACTTCGCCGCCCAGTCCCGCGCCCTGCCCGACCTCGACGCGGCCGTCGGCTACACCGAGTACTACCTCGCCGCCGACATCCCGATCGAGAAGCAGATCTTCGCGCCCCAGGCCCCCGACGACTTCGCCGGCCAGCTCACCATCGGCTCGAAGTACAGGGACACCGCCAACATCGAGAAGCTCGTCGCCGCCTTCCAGGACCCGGCCGTGCAGGAGTTCCTCGCCACCGACGAGACGGTGAAGGGCATCCTGCTGCCGATCGAGGGCTGACCGGGCGGATCCGCGAGGGGGTGCGGCCGCGTCCTCCGCACGACATCAGCTGAGAGCCGGTCTCATCGCTGAGGGGAGATGAGACCGTCGCCCAGCTGATGTTCTGCGCGAGCCCCGCGCCGCCGCCCCTGCCGCCTCCGCGCCTTCGGCACGTGGAACCACCCCCGGCACGCCGAAGCCTGCAGATCCCGCGAGCCGGAGCAGGAATCGCGAGCCGGGGGCGGCTCCGGCCCACACGCACACGCCCGATACCGCCGCCGCGGGAACACGGAGGCCGCCGCCCGCGTTGGCTCTCTCATGACCGTTCCCCTCTCGATCCTCGACCTCGCCCCCATCGCGCCCGGAGAGACCGCGCGCGACAGCTTCGCCGCCTCCGTCGCTCTGGCGCAGCAGGCCGAGCGGAGCGGATACCGGCGGGTCTGGTACGCCGAGCACCACAACATGGCCTCGATCGCATCGAGCGCCACCTCGGTGCTGATCGCCCACGTCGCCTCGCAGACCTCGACCATCCGCCTCGGCTCCGGCGGCGTCATGCTGCCCAACCACTCCCCGCTGACCATCGCGGAGCAGTTCGGCACCCTCGAGACGCTGCACCCGGGCCGCATCGACCTCGGCCTCGGCCGCGCCCCCGGCAGCGACCAGGCCACCTTCCGCGCTCTGCGCCGCGAGCACGACTCGTCCGAGCGCTTCCCGCAGGACGTCCTCGAGCTGCAGGGCTTCCTCGCCGGCGAGTCCCGCATCCCCGGCGTCAGCGCGACGCCCGGCGCCGGCACCCGCGTCCCCCTCTACATCCTCGGCTCGTCGCTCTTCGGCGCCCAGCTGGCCGCCGCTCTCGGTCTGCCCTACGCCTTCGCCTCGCACTTCGCGCCCGACGCGCTGCACCAGGCCGTCGCCGAGTACCGCCGCGGCTTCCGCCCCTCGGAGCAGCTCGACGCCCCCTACGTGATCGCCGGAGTGAACGCCATCGCCGCCGACAGCGAGGAGGACGCCCAGGAGCAGTTCGCGCAGATGAAGCGCGCGCGCCTGATGATGCTCCTGCGCCAGAGCGGCCAGATCCCCGTCGACCAACAGTTCTCCGAGGAGGAGCTCGACCACCTGCTGACCGCCCCGGTCGGCGCGCACGTTGCGAGCATGACCCACTACACCGGCGTCGGCACCGGCGAGCAGGTCGCCGATTACGTGGCCGAGTTCGCACGTTCGGCGGAGGCCGACGAGGTCATCGTCGCCCACGCCTCGCTCACGACGCCCGCCCGCCTGCGCTCGGTCGCGCTGCTGGCGGAGCACTCGCTCGTCGCCGCGTAGCCCGCCGACCTGCCGACCCCCGTCCGATCTGCAGGCGATCCTGCCGACTACGCGCTGACGCCCACCCGGCAGCCGCTCCCGATGCCGGATCGCCTGCACAACGGACCGCCACCCTCCCGACGAGCAGCCCCTAGGTCCGATCTGCAGGTGATCCCGCCCACAACGCGCTGACGCCCACCCGGCAGCCGCTCCCGGTACAAGATCACCTGCACAACGGACCACAGCGCGCACGGCGGGCGGGACCCGGTCCGATCTGCAGGTGATCGCGCGTGGAACGTGCCGAGGCCCACTCGGCACGCGCTCCCCGTGCCGGATCGCCTGCACAGCGGACGTCACCCTGCACAGCGGACCGGTGACCATCGAATCGGCGCCACGCGGAATGACCGTGCCCCGCCGGAGGTTGCACGGGTGGGCTCCGACACGCCCGATGGAGGCTCCCCGTGCAGATCGTGGACTGGCTGTTCGACGCGCAGATCGTCATCGGCGACCAGACGGTGCTCTGGCGCGAGGTCATCGGCAACGTCTTCGGCCTGCTGAGCGCCCTCGGCGGCATGCGGCGCAAGGTCTGGGCGTGGCCCGTCGGCCTCGTCGGCAACGCGCTGCTCTTCACCGTCTTCATGGGAGCGCTGTTCGACACCCCGAACCCCGTGAACCTGCTCGGCCAGGCCGGCCGCCAGATCATGTTCATCATCGTCAGCATCTACGGCTGGTACCGCTGGACGCACCGCCCCAGCGACGCGACAACGCTGATCTCGCCGCGCTGGGCCTCCTGGCGCACGCGCGGGCTGCTGGTGCTCGGCATGATCGGCGGCACCGCGATCCTCACCCCGGTCTTCCGCGCGCTCGGCTCCTACGAGCCGGTCTGGAGCGACGCCTGGATCTTCGTCGGCTCGCTGCTGGCCACCTACGGCATGGCCAAGGGCTGGGTCGAGTTCTGGCTGATCTGGGTCGCCGTCGACATCGTCGGCGTCCCGCTGCTCTTCTCGGCCGGCTACTACGCCTCCGGCCTGATGTACGTCTTCTACGGCGCCTTCACCCTGCTCGGCTTCTTCGTCTGGATGAAGGAGGGGCGCCGCCCCTCGGCCGCCCCGGTCACCGTCGGCTGACCGCCGCGCCGCGCCGACCCGTCACGAACGGTCGCCCGACTCGCGCGGACACCGCCGTTCCTGACGGATCGATGGCGCCCGGCGTCGCGAATCCAAGACGGAGGGAGTTGGATCGACGGATGAGGACGACGATGACTCCCCCGACCGAGTTCGTGCTCGCCGCGCTGTGGGCGGCCCTCGCCGCCTGGGCGCCGCGATCGGCAGCACCCCCTTCCTGATCGGCGGCCTCGTCATGGCCGCCGCCTTCGCCGCGCTCGGCGTCGTCCTGCGCCGCCGGGCCCGCCGCTGACCGCGGAAGCACATGCTGGTCGAGTAGCCGCGGAACGCGGAAGCACATGCTGGTCGAGTAGCCGCGGAACGCGGAAGCACATGCTGGTCGAGTAGCCGCGGAACGCGGCGTATCGAGACCCGCCGTTCTCACCAGGGCGGGTCTGCAGACTCACCTGCTGACGGCGTCGGATCTCGATACGCCCGCTCCGCGGGCTGCTCGATCAGCATGCGGGGGCCCGCGACGCCGGCTGCTCGATCAGCATGCGGGCGCGAGCGCCGCGTCAGTGACCGCGCGCGATCCACGCCTCGCGGTCCGGCTTCTCCGTGCCGATGGTGGTCGTGGGGCCGTGCCCCGTGCGGACGACCGTGTCGTCCGGCAGGGTCAGCAGCCGGTCGGTGATCGAGTCGATGATCGTCGGGAAGGAGCTGTAGGAGCGGCCGGTCGCGCCGGGTCCGCCCTGGAACAGCGTGTCGCCGGTGAAGACGGTACCCAGCTCGGCCGCGACGAAGCAGACGGCGCCCGGCGTGTGACCGGGCGTGTGCCGCACCTCCAGCTCGGTGCCGCCGACGCTGATCCGCTGGCCGTCCTCGAGCGCGCCGCTCGGCGCGGAGTCGGGGTAGAACGCGTCCCAGAGCACGCGGTCGCCCTCGTGCAGCAGCACCGGCACGTCGACGGACTCCAGCAGTGCGGCGACCGCGTCGATGTGGTCGGTGTGCGCGTGCGTGAGCAGCACCGCGCGCAGCGTGCGGTCGCCGACGGCCGCGAGGATGGCCTCCGAGTCGTGCGCCGCGTCGATGACGACGCACTCGGAGTCGTCGCCGACGATCCAGACGTTGTTGTCCACGTCCCAGGTGCCGCCGTCGAGGGCGAAGGTGCCGCTGGTGACGAGGTGGTCGATGCGGGCGCCCATCAGAGCACCACCACTGAGCGGAGCACGTCGCCGCCGGCCATCGTGGTGAAGGCCTGCTCGATGTCGCGGATGCCGATCCGCTCGGTCACGAACTCGTCGAGCGGCAGGCGGCCCTGCAGATACAGGTCGGTGAGCATCGGGAAGTCGCGCTCGGGCAGGCAGTCGCCGTACCAGCTCGACTTCAGCGAGCCGCCGCGGCCGAAGACGTCCAGCAGCGGGATCTCGAGGGTCATCTCCGGAGTCGGCACGCCGACGAGCACGACGGTGCCGGCCAGGTCGCGGGCGTAGAACGCCTGGCGCCAGGTCTCGGGGCGGCCGACCGCGTCGATCACGACGTCCGCGCCGAAGCCGTCGGTCAGCGCCTGCACGGCGGCGACGACGCCGTCCTCGTCGAGTCCGCTGGAGTCGATCGCGTGGGTGGCGCCGAGCTCCTCGGCCTTGACGAGCTTCTTCGGGTCGCGGTCGATCGCGATGATCGTGCTCGCGCCGGCCAGCTTCGCGCCGACGACGGCCGCGGTGCCGACTCCGCCGCAGCCGATGACGGCCACGGAGTCGCCGCGGGTGACGTTGCCGGTGTTCATCGCGGCGCCGAGGCCCGCCATGATGCCGCAGCCGAGCAGGCCGACGGCGGCGGGGTCGGCGTCCGGGTCGACCTTCGTGCACTGCTTGGCGTGCACGAGCGTCTTCTCGGCGAAGGCGCCGATGCCCAGCGCGGGGCTGAGCTCGGTGCCGTCAGTGAGGGTCATCTTCTGCGTCGCGTTGAAGGTGTTGAAGCAGTACCAGGGCTCCGCGCGGACGCAGGCGCGGCACTCGCCGCAGACGGCCCGCCAGTTGAGCACGACGAAGTCGCCGACCGCGACGTGGGTGACGCCCTCGCCGATCGCGCTGACCCGCCCCGCGGCCTCGTGGCCGAGCAGGAACGGGAAGTCGTCGCTGATCCCGCCCTCGCGGTAGTGGTAGTCGGTGTGGCAGACACCGCAGGTCTCGATGTCGACGACGGCCTCGCCGGGTCCGGGGTCGGGGACGACGATGTCGACGAGCTCGACGGGAGCCCCCTTCGACCGGGCGATGACGCCGCTCACAGTGGTGGGCATGGGGGCTCCTTCGGCGGGGGCGGGTGGTGCGGGGAACCGTTCCACAGTACCGAGCGGCGCCTGCGCGGGGGCCGTCGGCGGGGCGCGGGCGGAGGTGCGGATCCGGCGCCGACGTCCCACCTCCAAAAGTTGTCGTAGTCGACCGCCCGGTACGACAACTCCTGCGCAGTGGATCTCACGGATATCATTAGTAATCGATGTAAGGGTTGACGAGGCTGCGCGGAGGGCTCAGGGTGACCCTGCGGGCGCTCACCGACGAGGGCCCGCGGAGAGGACCACCATGACTCGACGAGGAGTCACCACCCGCGCATCCCGCGCCCGCCGCAGCCCGCTGCGCCGCACCCTCCTGGCCGCCGCGCTCGGGGCCGCGCTGCTCGCACCGCTGGTCACGCCGTCGCCCGACGCGGCGCAGGCGTTCCCGGCGACGTCGAAGGCCGCCGTCCTGCAGTACCTGCAGTCGATCACCGGGACGAGCATCATCTCGGGCCAGCACAACAAGGAGCCGGCGAGCTCCCCCGCGCAGTACACGCAGCAGGTGAAGGACATCACCGGGCAGTACCCGGGGCTCTGGGGCGGCGACCTGTTCTTCACCGCCGCCGACGCCGCGAACCGCCAGCGCGTCGTCGACCAGGCGAAGACGGAGTGGGCCAACGGCTCGCTGGTCACCCTCGCCTGGCACGCGTGCCCGCCGACCGGGCCGAGCACCTGCGCGTTCGACGGCGGCGTGAAGAGCCGCATCACGGACGCGCAGTTCCAGCAGATCGTCACCGGCGGCACGGCGCTCAACACGACCTGGAAGCAGCGGATGAGCGAGGTCGTCCCGTATCTGCGGCAGCTGAAGGACGCGGGCGTGCCCGTGCTGTTCCGGCCGTTCCACGAGATGAACGAGACCTGGAACTGGTGGGGCGGCCGCTCCGGCGCGAACGGCGGCGCGAAGATCTACCAGCAGATGCGCGACTACTTCGACTCGCAGGGCCTGACCAACCTGATCTGGGTCTGGAACGTGCAGGACAACCCCGCGGGCGGCTGGGCGGGCTACTACCCGGGCGCGAACTACGTCGACGTCGTGTCGCTGGACGTCTGGTACAAAGGCTTCCCGAGCTCCGGCGACTACCAGCAGCTGCAGTCGATCGCCGGCTCCAAGCCGATCGCGATCGCCGAGATGGGGAAGGTGCCGGACGCGTCGCTGCTGCAGAGCCAGACGCGCTGGTCGTACTTCATGATCTGGTCGGAGCAGCTGCGCGGCAGCAACACGAACGCCGCCATCCAGAGCGCCTACTTCCACCCCCGCGTCCTCAACCAGGGCGAGCTGACGCTCCCCTGACCCTGCGGCTTCGGCGATCCGTCAGGAACGGCTGCCTCCCGCGCGAAGCGGGAGCCGTCCGTGACGGATCGCCGGGGCCGGGGCCGGGGCCGGGGCCGGGGCCGGGAGTAGGGTCCTGCGCATGAGTGCTGCGGACGAGAGCGGGCCGTTCTTCCACGGGACGAAGGCGGATCTGCGGGTCGGCGATCGGCTGGTGGCGGGGCGGCGCTCGAACTACCGGCCCGAGATCGTGATGAACCACGTGTACTTCACGGCGCTGCCGGACGGCGCGGGGCTCGCGGCCGAGCTCGCGCCCGGGGAGGCGGAGCCGCGGGTCTACGAGGTGGAGCCGACAGGGTCGTTCGAGGACGACCCGAACGTCACGGACAAGAAGTTCCCGGGGAATCCGACGCGCTCGTACCGCAGCGTCGAGCCGCTCCGCGTCGTCCGCGAGGTGCACGACTGGACGCGGCTGACTCCGGAGGCGCTGCAGGCCTGGCGCACGCGCCTCGCCGAGCTCCGCGACGACCCGCGCGCCGAGATCCTGAACTGAGCGGCCGGTGCTCCACGGTCGCCAGGGACCGCGGCGCGGGCCGACCGGTCGGTGCATTCATGCTGGTCGAGTAGCCGGCCGAAGGCCGACGTATCGAGACCCACCCCCGTCAGCAGGTGGGTCTGCAGACCCTGGTCCTGACGACGGTGGATCTCGATACGCCCGCTCCGCGTGCTACTCGATCAGCATGAGTGGCCCGCTCCACGGGCTACTCGATCAGCATGAGGGGCCCGCGGCGCGGGATCGGCAGTCAGCAAGCACCCCGGCGCGGGCCGACCGGTCGGGCGGGCGTTCATGCTGGTCGAGTAGCCGGCCGAAGGCCGGCGTATCGAGACCCACCCCGTCAGCAGGTGGGTCTGCAGGCGCTGGTCCTGACGCCCGTGGATCTCGATACGCCCGCTCCGCGGGCTACTCGATCAGCATGAGGGACCCGCGGTGCGGGCTGCTCGATCAGCATGGAAGGCCCCGCTGCGCGGGCTGCTCGGTCAGCAGGTCGGCGGCAGCTCCGCGGCTGCTCGATCAGCGGGGGCGCGGGCCGTCAGGACGCCGCCGTCATGCGGGCGTAGCGGCCGCCGGCGGCCAGCAGCTCCTCGTGGGTGCCCTGCTCGAGGACGCGGCCGGCGTCGAGGACGACGATGCGGTCGGCCGAGCGGACGGTGCTCAGGCGGTGCGCGACGATCAGGGTCGTCCGGCCGGCGCGCAGCCGCTCGAGGGCGCCGCGCACCTCGGCCTCGGCGCGCGGGTCGAGGGCGGCGGTCGCCTCGTCGAGGATCAGCAGCCGCGGGTCGCGGATCAGCGCGCGGGCGATGGCGAGCCGCTGGCGCTGGCCGCCGGAGAGCTGCGCGCCGCGCTCGCCGACCGTCGTGTCCCAGCCGTCGGGGAGCTCCAGAACGAAGCCGGCATTCGCCGCCCGCAGCGCCGCCTCGAGCCGGTCGTCGCCCGACTCCCCGGGGGCGGGCTCCGCGGCGCCGTAGAGGATGTTGTCGCGGATGCTCCCGCGGAACAGCACCGACTCCTGCGGCACCACCGAGACGAAGCGCCGCACCGTGCGCATGTCGAGGGTCGCGATGTCGCGGCCGTCGAGCAGGACCCGACCCGCCGAGGGGCGCAGGAAGCCCAGCGCGAGCCGGGTCAGCGTCGACTTCCCCGAACCGGAGGCGCCGACGAGCGCCACCGTCTCGCCGGCGGCGACGCGCAGGCTCACGTCCGACAGCACCGGCCGCTCGCCATAGGAGAAGGAGACGTCCTCGAAGGCGAGGCTCCCCTCCAGCGCGTCGACGACGGCGCGGCCCTCGTTCCACTCCACGTCCGGATCGGTGAGCACGCCGGCGATCGAGCGCTGCGAGGCGAGGCCGCGGGTGATCAGGGGCGCGGTCTGGAAGGCGCCGGTGATCGCCCCGGTCAGCAGGGCGAAGTACGAGCTGAGCAGCACCACCTCGCCGACGGTGATCGGGAGGGCGCCGGTCGCGCTCGCCCACGCCGCAGCGAAGAGCGAGCCCAGGGTGATCACCTGGTAGCTGCTCCAGGACAGCGCGCCGAAGCGCCCGTTCAGCCGGTCGAGCCGGGTGCCCGCCCGCTCGACCCGGTGCGCGGCCTCGACGACCCGCCGCACGGAGACCTGCTCCAGTCCGTGCGCGCGGGTGACCTCCTGGAGCGAGGACATCTCGCCGACGGCCGAGGACATGGTCTCGACGTCGAGGCGGAAGGTCTCGTTGCTCGCGGCGGTGCGCGAGCGCAGCCAGAGGATCAGCCCGGCGGCGAGCGGCAGGGTCAGCGCCAGCACGGGCAGGAACTGGGGCACCCGCACCGCCGTCGCGACGCCGGCGCCGACGAGGATCACCAGCGCGTTGAGCAGCGGGCCGAACGCCTGCTGCAGCATCAGCTCCAGGTTCTCCACGTCGCGCACGATCTTGGTCTGGACCACCGACGCGCTGCCGCGGGAGTGGTAGCCGAACGACAGCAGCTGCAGCCGCACCGCCAGCGCCTCGCGCAGCCGAGCGCCCATCGAGCGCACGGAGGAGGAGAACAGCCGCACGAAGACGCCGTTCGCGGCGATGTTGACGGCGATCGTCGCTGCGCCCGCGGCGGCGGGAGCGAGGAGCGCCTCGGGCGGGTCGCCGGCGACGAGGGCGTCGACGACGGCCGCGGTCACGAGCGGGAGGATCCACAGCGGGCTGTCCTTGACCGCGAACGCGAGCGCGGCGACGACCAGGCGGCCGCGCGAGGAGCGGAGGGCCGAGCGGAGCGGGTGCTCGGCGTCGATCGCCGGTGCGGCGGTCACCGGGAGCCGGGCCGGGAGTGCGTGCGCGGGGATCTCGAGACGCCGGCTGCGCCGGCTACTCGATCAGCATGGGGTGGGCGCTCGTCATCGGCATGGGGCGGGTGCTCGGCGGCAGCCGTCTCTGCGGGGGTGGATCTCGATACGCCGGCTGCGCCGGCTACTCGATCAGCATGGAGCTCGCTGGCGTGCGCTGCATGCTGGTCGAGTAGGCCGCCGGAGGCGGGCGTATCGAGACCCTCACCCCCGCCCGGCGCCGACCCGTCGAGACCCGCCCGCTCAGCGGAGCCGCCGAGCAGGCTCGGCAGGTGCACCAGGGCCGCCGCGCCGATCAGCGGGCCGGCGCCGCCGAGGCCGGAGGCGCGGATCGACAGGCCGCGGGCGTAGTCGAAGACCGCGCGCTCGCAGGCCGCCTGGCGCACCAGGTCGAGGTACGACGCCGTGACCGCGGAGAAGCCGCCGCCGACGGCGAAGTCGCGGACGTCGAGCAGCGTCGCCACGTCGGCGATCGCCGTGCCGACGGCCCCCGCCGAGCGCGCCACCGCGGCCAGCGCCACCGGGTCGCCGGCCGCGGCCGCCCGCGCCAGGTCCTCGCCGGTCGCACCGGCGAAGCCGCGGCGCCGCGCCCACGCGACGCTGCTCGGTCCGGAGGCGATGCTCTCCAGCGTGCCGTCGCTCCCCTCCTCCGGGTCCGCGTCGCCGACGTGGATCTGCCCGATGTGCCCGGCGTTCCCGGAGCGGCCCGCGACCGCGCGGCCGTCGAGCACGACGCCGCCGCCGACTCCCGTCGACACCACCAGGCTCACCGAGGACGCGGCGCCGCGGTTGGCGCCCACCCAGTGCTCGGCGAGCGCGATGCAGGTGCCGTCGAGCCGCAGGGCGACCGGCCGGCCGGGCAGCAGCCGCTCGACGACCGCGCGCAGGGCGAACCCGTGCAGCAGCGGCAGGTTCTTCGGCCGGATGCGCCCCTCGGCGAGGTCGAGCGGGCCGGCGGAGCCGATGCCCGCGCCGACGACCGAGCCCGCACCCGCAGCGGCGAGCGCCTCCACGACGCACCCCTCCACGGCCGCGCCGAACTCCGCCGGGGTCAGCGCAGGCCCGGTCGGCCGCCGGCTGCGCGAGCCCGGCACGAGCACTCCGTCGGCGCACACGAGCGCCGCCTCGATCTTGGTGCCGCCGACGTCGACGGCGAGCGCGAGCTGCGGGGTCATCTCTTCCTCCGGAAGGGTGTGGGCGATGCGGGTCGTGGCCGGCGCGGGTCGCGAACGGCGCGGAGGAGCCGACCGGGAGGCCTGCGCCGGTCCCGGTCGGCTCCGTCGATCGCCGCGGAGAGCGCCGCGGAGAGCGGCGCGTCAGCCCCAGTCGGCGACGAGCTGGTTGGCGGTGCGCAGCACGCTCGGCGAGACGAGCGCGGCAGGATCGAGCCCGGCCCCGCTCACCCGGAACGTCACCGACTCCCTCGGCAGCAGCGTGATCAGCTGGTCGTCGACGACCGCGGCCGGGTCGACCTTGTCGACGAGCAGCGTCAGGTCGCGCACGAGGTTCTCCGCGGTGACCGTCACCTCCGCCCCGCCGTCGACGGCGCGTACGGAGGTCGTCAGCCGCGCCGCCTCGAGCGCCGACTCCCGGTACTCCGCGAAGAACCAGAACGCGCGCTCGCCCGCGAGCTCGGCGACGAGCAGCTCGGCAGCGACGTCGTCCGCGGCACCCACTCCGACCGGCACGGTGACAACCGACCGCGCGTCCAGCGACACCGCCTGCCGCTCCGCCGCGAGCACCGTGCCGTCGAAGCGCACCCGGCGCACGACCACCTCGCCCGCCCACTCCTGAGCACTGTCGTTCACCGCGACGACCGCGAGCCCCTCGGCGCGCGGCTGCACGGTCAGCAGCCGGTCCGCGTAGACGTGCTTGAGCGCGTAGAGCAGCGGCTTCGCCGTCCCGTCGCCGTCGACCGCCGCCCACGAGGTGACGGGCCAGCAGTCGTTCAGCTGCCAGACCACCGAGCCCATGCAGCGCGGGCTCTCGGAGCGCTGGTGCTCGATCGCCAGCGTGACGGCGAGCGCCTGGTTGAGCGACATCGCCCAGTGCCAGTCCTCGGTGTCGTCGGGCAGCGGGAGGTGCGCGACCAGTCCGTCGGTCAGCTTGTCGTTGCCGTCGGTCGCCTTCTGGTGGTGGATCATCCCGGGCGACTCGGGGGTCAGCGGCGAGTCCGAGATCGAGCGCTGGATCGTCGACCAGGAGGCCGGGCCCTGCCAGCCGAACTCGGCGACGAAGCGGGCGTGCACGTCGCGGTAGGCGGGGTAGTCGACCCGGTTCCACAGCTCCCACAGGTGCACGGAGCCGTGGTCGACGTCGTTCGCGAAGATCGCGGTGTCGCCGGACCAGGGACTGCCCGGCGTGTAGGAGCGCTCGGGGTCGAGCTCGGCGACCAGGCGCGGCAGCAGGTCGAGGTAGTAGCCCAGGCCCCAGGTGCGGCCCTGCAGGCGCTTCTCCCAGCCCCACTCCTCGTAGCCCCAGATGTTCTCGTTGTTGCCGTTCCAGAGCGCGAGGCTCGGGTGCGGCATGATCCGCGTCACGTTGTCGCGGACCTCCGCCTCGACCTCGCTCCAGAGCGGCTCCTCCTCGGCGTAGGAGGCGCAGGCGAAGAGGAAGTCCTGCCAGACGAGGATGCCGCGCTCGTCGCAGAGCTCGTAGAAGTCGTCCGACTCGAAGTAGCCGCCGCCCCAGATCCGCAGCAGGTTCATGTTCGCGAACTCGGCCTGGTCCATCCGGTGGGCGAGGCGGGCGCGGTCGACGCGGGTGATGAAGGCGTCGTCGGGGATCCAGTTGGCGCCGCGGATCCAGACCGGCTCGCCGTTGACGACGAAGCGGAACGAGGTGCCCTCCTCGTCGCGGTCCAGCTGCACCTCGATCGTGCGGAAGCCGATCCGCAGCGTCCGGCCGTCGACGACGGCGCCGCCGACGCTCGCCTCGACGTCGAGCAGCGACAGCGGCTGCTCACCGAAGCCGCGCGGCCACCACAGGGCCGCATCCTCCACGGAGAGCTCGAGCACCGCCGAGCGCTCGCCGGCCGGCACGGTGACGGAGGCGGTCACGCCGTCGACGCTCGCCGTCAGCTCCACCTCGTCCTCCGTCGTCCGCTCCAGGTCGACGTGCACGGCGACGCGGCCGGTCGTCCCGTCCACCGTCACGACCGGGCGGACCGCGGCGAGCCGCACCTCGCTCCAGGCGTGCAGCGAGACCGGCTTCCACAGCCCGACCGAGGCCGCGTCGAGGCCCCAGTCCCAGCCGAAGTTGCAGGCCGCCTTCCGCAGCGCGTTGAAGGGGTGCGAGTAGGTGTGCGGGCGGTAGCCGATCTCGAGGCTGGCCCGGTCGGCCTCCGCGACCGGCGAGGCGAAGCGGACGACGAGCGCGTTGTCGCCCTCCACCAGCAGCCCGTCGACAGCGAAGCGGTATGTGCGGTGCTGGTTGCGGGTGCTCGCGACGACGGTCCCGTTCAATGTGATCGTCGCGACCGTGTCCAGGCCCTCGAAGACCAGCTCGTGCCGGTCGTGCCCGTCGGGCGACCAGGCGAAGACCGACGCGTACTCCCAGTCGGTCTCGCCGATCCAGGTGACCTTCTTCTCGTTCTGGTCGAGATACGGGTCGGGGATGAGGCCGGCGGCGAGGAGGTCGGTGTGCACGAGTCCGGGGACGGTCGCCGGGACCGTCGCGCCCGCGATCTCCGCGGGGATCGGGCCGCGGAGCGCGCGCACGCTCCAGCCGTCGTGCAGGGGGCGGAGGGTGGCCGAGAGTCGCTCGGTGCTGAGGTGGGTCACTTGGTGGCTCCTGAGGTCAGTCCGTTGTAGATGAAGCGCTGGAGGAAGAGGAAGGCGATGAGCGTCGGGACGATGACGAGGATCGTGCCGGCGGCGATGACCTCCCACTGTGCTCCGAAGGGGCCCATGAAGCGGAAGAGCGAGGTCGAGATGACCCCGAGATCCTGCGAGGGCATGTAGAGGAAGGGGATGTAGAACTCGTTGTAGACCGCGATCCCCTTGATGATCACGACCGTGGCGATCGCCGGCTTCAGC
Organism: Rathayibacter sp. VKM Ac-2929; assembly: GCF_022815495.1. Taxonomy (NCBI): domain Bacteria; kingdom Bacillati; phylum Actinomycetota; class Actinomycetes; order Micrococcales; family Microbacteriaceae; genus Rathayibacter; species Rathayibacter sp. VKM Ac-2929. The sequence goes on along the minus strand of NZ_JALGRV010000003.1, from coordinate 264,978 downwards.
AGCGGCAGCACGATCCGCCAGTAGACGGTGAAGCGGCTGGCGCCGTCGAGCATCGCCGCCTCGTCGAGCGAGACCGGGATCGACTGCATGAACTGCAGGAAGATGTAGATCGCGACGATGTCGGTGCCGGTGAAGAGCAGGATCGCCGACCAGCGGGTGTTGAAGAGGTCGAGGGCGTTGATCACCTGGAAGGTCGCCACCTGGGTCGTCACCGACGGCACGAGGGTCGCCAGGAGGAACAGCCCCGTCACGAGCCGGCGCCCGCGGAAGCGGAAGCGGTCGATCGCGTAGGCGGCCATGGTGCCGATCAGGATCGTGCCCGCCACCGACACCAGCAGGATGATGCCGGTGTTGAGGAACCCGGTCACCATCCCGCCCTGGCTGAAGGCGATCGCGAAGTTCTCGAAGTTGAACCAGTTGCTCGGCGGGACGAGCGGACCGGTGCTGCGGTACTCCGTCGACGTCTTGAAGGCGAGCATGAAGATCGTCACGATCGGCACCAGCGCGAACAGGCAGGCGACGATCAGCGAGGTGTACTTGCCTATCGCGCCGAGCGTCGAGCCGCGGCGGGGCCGGCGGGAGCCTCGCGGGGCGGGAGTCACGGGCAGGCCGGTGACGGCCTCCGTGCGGGGCTGCGTGGTGGTCATTCCTGGCCCGCCTTCTCGTCGGGGAACACGCGGCGCTGCACCGCGGTGATGATCAGCACGATCGCGAGCAGGACGACGGCCATCGCCGAGGCGAGGCCGACCTTCGAGTAGCGGAACGCGGTGTCGACGGTCTGGATCACGAAGGTCTCCGACCCGTTGGCGCCGCCGGTCATGATGTACGGCATCTCGAACGCCGACAGGGCGCCCGCGATCGCGAGGATGAAGGACAGCCCGAGGATCCGGCGGATGCTGGGCACGATGATGTAGCGGAACTTGTCGAACGACGTGGCGCCGTCGATGTCCGCGGCCTCGTACTGCTCCTCCGGCACCGACTGGATCGCGCCGAGGAACAGCACGAAGTTCAGCCCCATGTAGCGCCAGACCGAGGTCGCCGCGAGCGAGACGTTGACGACCGACGGGTCGCCGAGCCACTGCGGGGTGTCCTGCACGCCGAAGGCGCCGAGCACCGCGTCGAGGGTGCCGTCGGGGCGGAAGAAGTAGAGGAACATCAGCCCGATCGCGACCCCGTTGATCAGGTACGGGAAGAAGATGACGCCCTTGAAGAAGTTGCGGAACCGGGTCTGGAAGCTCAGCAGCGTCGCGAAGAACAGCGCGAGCCCGAGCTGCGCGACCGCGCCGGCCAGGTAGAAGAGGCTGACGAAGAAGACCTGGAAGATCTCGGGCCGGGTGAAGATCTCGACGTAGTTCTCGAGGCCGACGAACGTCTTGTCCGGGTCGAGGCCGTCCCAGTCGGTGACGCTGTACCAGAACATGTTCGCGACCGGGATGTAGGTCAGGACGACGAGGAACGCCAGCGGCACGGCGAGGAACAGCCAGGGCGTGCTGCGGCGCCCGGTCAGCCGCTGGCGGCGGCCGGAGGGCCTGTCGCCGCGACGGCCGCCGCCGGCCCGCTTGCTCGCTCCGACCTCGAGGGGCGGAGCGTCGGTGATCGCCATGTCGATCCTTTCGGCATCCCGGGGAATGCGGTCGTGAGGGGGTGGGGAGGGGGGCGACCCGCGAGTGGCGGGTCGCCCCCGAGGGGCGGCTGCTACTCCGCGACGTCCGCGCGGGCCGCGGCCCAGCGCGAGTTGAGGTCGTCGAAGAGCGACTGCTTGTCGCCGTCGCCGGCGCCGCGGGCCGCGTCGATCAGCTTCTGGCGGTAGGAGTTGCCGAAGAGGTCGATCTCGGCCTCGTTGGCGATGTCGTTGATGACGGCCTCCTTGCCGACCGGGTCCGGAGCGAGCTCGAGGTAGGTCACGCCGAGCGCGTCGAAGTCGGCGAGGGTGTCGGGCGCCGGGTCCGAGATCACCGGGCTGATCGCGCCCTGGCTGGCGGCGAAGCCGGAGTCCTCGGTGAACCAGTCGATCCAGGCCCGGGCGGTCGCCTTGTTGTCGGAGTTCTTGTTGATCGCGAGGAACTTGTCCGAGGCGGTCACCGAGGTGAACGCGCCGTCCTGCGCCCACGGCATCGGCCAGAAGCCGATGGTGTCGCGCGGCTTGCCGGCCTTCTCGGCGGCGTCCTGCATCTGCGAGACGGCCCAGGAGCCGAGGACCATCGAGCCGATCTCGCCCTGGGCGAGGAGGTCCTTCGACTCCTCCCAGTTCGTGGTGGTCGGGTCGTCCTCGCTGAGGCCGGCGGCGACCGTGTCGTAGAGCAGACCGTCGATGTTGTACTGGTCGTTGCCCTCGGTCCAGGGCGCGTCGTCGGCGATCATCTCGGTGCGGACGTCCTCGCCCTGCACCGTGCCGAGGTTGCCCTCGATGGTCGCGAGCGGCCAGCCGTCCTTGTAGTTCGTGTAATAGGGAGTGACGCCGGTCGCCTTGATCGCCTCGAGGTCGGCCAGGTACTCCTCCTCCGTCTGCGGCGGGTCGGTGACACCGGCCGCGGTCCAGACGTCGCGGTTGAAGACGTAGCCCATCGCGGAGCCGAAGGTCGAGATGCCGTAGGCGGTGCCGTCGAACGAGCCCTCGTTCGTGAAGCGGTACTTCTCGGAGAGCTCGTCGGTCGAGCCGAGCGGCTCGAAGTAGTTCGCGTAGTCGTCCTTCGTGACGTTCGAGCTCGGGATGAGCAGCACGTCGCCGTAGTCCTTCGAGTTCAGGCGGATCTTGGTGTCGCCCTCGTAGTCGGTGAGCGCCTCGAACTTCACAGTGGTGCCGGGGTACTGCTTCTCGAAGGTGGAGGCGTAGTCGGCGAACGTGGTGTCCACCAGGTCGGTGCGGTTGGTCAGCACGGTGATCTCGCCGGCGGGCTCGCCGGAGTCGTTGCTCGCGCCGGCGGAGCAGCCGGACAGCACGAGCGAGGCCGAGGCGGCGACGGCGGCGAGGCCGATCAGCGTGCTGCGGCGGGCGGGCGTCGGGCGGCGGGTGGTGGGTCGGTGCACTGGGTCTCTCCTCGGTGGGCCGTCGCCGCCTTCGGCGACGGGAGGTGGTGAGTGGTGAAGGGAACGGATGGAGGGTGCGGGGGGTGCTGCGGCTCGCGGCTAGTGGCGGCCGAGCCACCACTGCCAGAGGTTCGGCAGGTACTTCTTCACCAGCGACTCGAGCCACGAGGGCACGGAGGGCGCGGGGGTCGGAGTGGGCGACGGGGTCGCTATGGGCGGGGTGGTGGGCGTGGCCGTGGGAGTCGCGGTGGGCGTCGCGGTCGGGGTCGCGGTCGGGGTCGCGGTGGGCGTGGCCGTCGGCGTCGCGGTCGGCGTCGGCGTCGCGGTGGGCGGAGCGGTCGGAGTGGGCGTCGGCGTCGGCGTGCTCGCCTCCGCCACCACGGTCTCGACGTCGTCGAGCACCAGCGAGCCCGCGCCCGAGCCGTTCACGTACAGCGCGTACTGCGTGACCGAGGTGAGGTCGAGGTCGGCCTGCGGCGCCCAGGCGGGCGGCGCGAAGTCCTCGAACGGGATCTCGATCCGCTGCGCGCCGTCGGCGGACGGGGTGACGGTCGCCTCCCAGTACGCGCCGTTCGCGACGAACTGCACCGCGAGCGGCACCGCCCGGTCGGCGTCGACCGTGAGTGACAGGCCGGAGTAGCCCCACCAGTTCTGCGCGGCGTCGAAGGTCCGCACCGTGCCGGCGTAACCGGCCGTGCCGGTGTCGTAGTCGAAGCGAGCGGCGCTCGTGTCGTTCGCGGGGCTCGGCACCAGCGTCGGCGTGATGGTGCCGCCGCCGGTGTTCCGGACGTAGGCGGCCTGCAGCGCGGCGTCGTCGGCGTAGCCGTCGAAGTCCTCGACCACGACCGGCTCGGTCGGCAGCGCCGCCGTGCTGAAGGTGCGCGTCGCCGACGCCGTGGCGCCGAGCCCGTTCACCGCGGAGACCTGCCAGTAGTACGGCGTCTCCGGGTCGAGCTCGACCGGGGGCCGGTAGCTCGTGGCCGAGAGCCCGGTGGCGGAGACCAGCGGGTCCGCGAGGTCGCTCGAGCCGGAGAGGACGAAGCGGTAGTACGCGGCGTCCGCGGCCGGCTCCCACGAGAAGGTCGGCGTCGCGGTGACGTCCGCCGTGCCGTCCGCGGGCGCCCCGAGCGCGGAGGCCGCGGGCAGGCCGAACGGCGCCGCGTTCGGGGAGGAGAGGCTCACCGATCCGATCTGCGGCGTCCAGACCTCGCCCGCGCCCTGCGGCCAGGAGATCCGGAGCCGGTTCACGCCGGTCAGGTCGCGGACCGAGTACGTGTACTCGCGCCAGTTCCCGGTGCCGCCGCGCGTCTCGACGGCGAGCGGCGTCCAGCTGGTGCCGTCCGCCGATCCCTCGACCGCGAGCGGGACGACCGGCTGGTCGGGCCAGTACCAGGCGGTGATGTCGGCGCCGCTGATGTCGTCGAAGGCGTACTCGAGGCTCGCCGGGTCGGCGCTGTCGCGCTTGATGCGGGAGGCGTCGCCGCCGAAGAGCGCGGGATTGCCGGTGTCGAAGGAGAGGCTGCCGGTGTGGGCCGCCGTCCGGGAGAAGTCGTCCAGCGGGTCGACGAGCGCGACCTGCGCGGCGGCGCTCGTGATCGTCGCCCGCTGCAGCACGCCGGTGCTCCAGCTCACCCGCACTCGGTCGCCGGAGAGGCCGGTCGCGGCGACGACGCTCGCGCCGTCGCGCTCGGTGGCCGTGGTGGCGGCGTCGGTCCAGGTCCGCCCGTCGCTGCTCGTCGCCACGGTGATCGCGGACGGGTCCGAGACGACGAACTCCGCCGCGCCGATCCCGTCGCGCTGCCAGGTGACGCTCGCGTCGCCGGTCGCGCTGACGACGCCGCCCGCGGGGGTCGGGGCGATCTCCGCGTTCTCGTGGCCGGCGGTCAGCAGCCAGCTCTGCAGCGGGTCGACCAGCACGGCACCGCCGGCGGCGGCGGCGACCGCGTCGGAGGCGGGACCGCGCTGGTCGTCGTCGCCCACCGGGACGACGCGGTAGCGCGCGGCGGCCGGAGAGTCGTAGTCCGTGACGGGCGAGGCCGAGGCGGAGACGGCTCCGTCCGTCACGTCGCTCCACTCGCCGCCGGTCGAGCGCTGCACCAGGTAGCCGGTGGCGCCCGCGGTGCCGCGCCAGGAGATCTCGTTGATCCCGTAGTCCTGCTCGATCGCGGTGATCAGCGGGGCGCCGAGCTCGAGCTCGCCGGGCGTGCTGCCCGTGGCGGTGCCGTACTGCTCGATCGCGTCGACGCTCTCCTGCTCGCGCGGGGTCTCGCCGGGGTAGTGCAGGGTGAAGCCGTCGTCGTGCGGCACGAAGCCGCCGCGGTCGTTGTTGCCGAACAGCGACCAGAAGAAGGTGCCCGAGACGTTCGGGTCGGCCGCGGCCGCGCCGAGGAGGTCCTCGCTCGCGGCCGTCGAGGCGTACTCGCCCGCGATGTAGACCTTGTCCGCGCCGGCGACCGTCGCGGCGTCGGCCGAGACCCGCTCGGCGGTCGGCGGGTAGTAGTGCACGTCGACGATGTCGAGGTCGGGCGCCGCGAGCGTGTCCGGGTCGATGTCGAAGCGGCGGCCGGCGGCGACGAGCTGCTCCGGGGCCTGCTCCTTGATGTGGGCGACCTGCGCGTTGATCCAGTCGAGGGTCATCCCCTCGAGCTCGTTGCCCAGCTCCCAGGCCATGATCGTCGGGTCGTCGACGAAGCGCGTCCCGGTGATCGTGTTGGTGTGGCCGAGGATCACGTCGACGTAGTCCTGGTACGCGGCGATCGCGGCCGGGTCGGAGTAGAAGTCGTCCGACTCCAGCCCGAGCGGGGTCGTGAAGTCGCGGTGACCGCCGTGGTAGTACGCCCACTCGTCGGTGAGGGGCAGCACCAGGCGGATGCCGAGGGTGCCCGCGTAGGCGACGGCGAAGTCGATGGTGCGGAACGCCTCCTCGTTGTACTTGCCGAGGCGCGGCATCAGGGCCAGCGGGTCCTCGTCGTTCTGCCCGGTCGAGGTCATCATGTGCGAGCGGACGACGGTGACGCCCATCTGCGCGGCGGTGTCGAGGGCGTCCTTGATCCGGAAGTAGGTGGGGTAGTCGACGCCGCCGACGTTCTCGTCGAGGCCGAGCCAGTAGATGTTGGTGCCGCTCGCGCGGAACCGCTCGCCGTCGAGGGTCAGGGCGCTGCCGTCGCGCTGCACGAAGGCGGTGTTCTCGCTCGTCCAGTCGACGGCGGTCGCCGCTGCCGAGGCGGTCGGCGCCGAGGCCGGCGCGAGGACGACCAGCGAGCCGGCCGTGACGGCCAGCAGCGCGGCTCCGGCGAGGGAGCGGCGCAGGGGGACCCGCGAGAACGCGGAGGGGGTGCGGTGGGCACGTGTCATGGGTTAGCCAGGCTCCTTCGACCGGTGACGTGTCTCGGCGCCGCAGCTGATCGGGAGTCGATCACCGCGGCGACGTGCCCAGAGTCGCTGATGCTCCTGCCCCGCGTCAAGTACAAAGATTAATAATTTATGTAAAGATCGGGCATGGCGAAACAGCGTCGACGCGACCGTCCCGGGGGCTCAGGCTCCGCGGGGCCCGGGCTGCGCGGGTGCGCTCGTCGTGCCGCGCGCCACCACCACGACCGGCGGGCTGGCGATCGATCCGCTCGCCGACTCGGCGATCTCGCTCAGCAGCTCCTGGCCGGTCAGCATGCCGATCACCTGCACGTCGTGCGAGACCGCCGAGAGCGGCGGCTCGCTCAGCTGGCACTGCGCGGAGTCGTCCCAGGCCAGCAGCGACATCGCCCCCGGCACGTCGAGCCCGAGCTCCCGCGCCGCGTCGAGCGCGCCGATCGCCATCAGGTCGCTGTCCAGGATCACCGCGGTCGCCCGCTCCGGCTCCTCCGTCAGCGAGCGCAGCGCCCGCCCGCCGGACTCGCGCGAGTAGTCGCCCGAGCGCTCGACCGCCTCGATCCCCCGGTCGGCGCACTCCTTGAGGAAGCACTCGCGCCGGATCTGGGTGTGCAGCAGCTCCTCCGGACCGCCGACGTGCGCGATCCGCTCGTGGCCGAGGTCGGCGAGGAACTGCACGGCGTCGCGCATCGCGTCGTCGTCGTTCGTCCAGACCGCGCGCAGCTCGCGCGCCGCGGAGGGCGGGCCGACGATCACCGCGGGCAGCCCGAGCTCGCGCACCAGCGCCGGCCGCGGGTCGTCCACCTCCAGGTCGACGAGCACGACGCCGTCGACCTCGCCGTCGCGGGCCCAGCGCCGGTAGGTCTCGATCTCCGCGTCGCGGTCGGGCAGCACGTTCAGCAGCACCGAGTGCCCGGCCGGGCGGACCGCGTGCTCCACCCCCGCGATGAACTCGTGGAAGTACGGCTCGGCGCCCATGATCTCGGTGGCGCGGACGAGGGCGAGCCCGAGGGGCCGCGGCGGTCTCGGATCGGTCATGGCGGCTCTCTCTCGGACGGGCGGTACCAGCGTAGGCGCGGGCGCGGGCCGCGGCGCCCGGTCCCGTACGCTGGCGGTCGAGCGGTGAGGAGCAGGCATGGCGCGTCGTGAGGCGACCCCCGCGGCCCCGGGCAGCCGCGCCCTCGTCGTCGACCTGATCCGCTCCTCCGGACCGATCAGCCGCGTCGAGCTCACCTCGGCGACCGGCCTGACCCAGCCGTCGATCTCGCTGATCGTGCGCAAGCTGCTGACCGACGGCATCGTCCGCGAGACCGGATCCACGGCCAGCGGCGGCAAGCCGCGGCAGATGCTCGAGATCAACACCCGGGCGCGGATCGGCGTCGGTGTCCAGCTCGGCTTCGAATCGATCACCTTCGTGGCGACCGACGCCGGCGGCGGAGTGCTCGCGCGCCAGCAGATCCGCGGGGCGGCGCTCGCGGCCCCGGAGGAGGTCACGCGGCGGATCGTCGACGGCTACGCCGCGTTCGTCCGCGGCACCGGCCTCGACCGCCGCACCATCGCCGGCGTCGCGGTCGTCGCGCCCGGGCCGATCGACCAGGCCCCCGGCCGGATCCTCGGCCCGCCCACCCTGCAGGGCTGGCGCGACTTCCCCCTGCGCGAGGAGCTCGGTACCGGCTTCGGCATCCCGATCCTGCTCGACAACGACGCGGCGGCCGCCGCCATCGGCGAGTTCTGGAGCCGCGGCGTCTCGCGGCACGAGACCTTCGGCAGCATCTACGTCGGCACCGGGATCGGCGCCGGCATCGTGCTCGACGGCGCGCTCTTCCGCGGAGCCAGCTCCAACGCCGCCGAGATCGGCCACATCACCATCGCCCCGGGCGGCCGCGAGTGCTTCTGCGGCAACATCGGCTGCCTCGAGCGCTACGCCGCGCCTTCCGTCGTCGTCGAGGACGCGAGCGTCGACCGGGCCGCCTTCGCCGACCTCGACCTCACCTTCGAGGTGGAGCAGAACGCCCGCGACTTCGACGTGCTGAGCCTCGCCGCGATCAACGGCCACCCCGCCGCGGAGGCGCTGCTGCAGCGATCCGCCGGGCACCTCGCCGACGGCGCCGTCACCCTCGCCAACCTGTTCGACCTCGACGCGCTCGTCCTCACCGGCCCCGGAGTCGCGATCGCCGGCTCGATCTATACGCGGGCGCTGCGCTCCCGGCTCGAGGGCCGCCGGTTCGCCCGCCGCGCGCACCCGATCAGCGTCGAGCTGTCGGCGAATCCGCGCGACGCCGCGGCGATCGGCGCCTCCTCCCTCGTGCTGCAGAGCACGCTCTCGCCCGGCCACGGGCCCGTGCTGCACCAGCCCGCATGACCGAGGTCGTGACTCCGGGGGGCATCGTGCGCGGCCGGGTGCTGGAGACGCCGGACGGCGCGGTGCACGCCTTCCTCGGCGTGCCGTACCTGCGGGTGGCCGAGCGCTTCCGGCCCGGCGCGGCGGTGGAGCCGTGGACGGGGGTGCGCCCGGCGATCTCGCGCGGGCCTGTCGCGCCGCAGCCGTTCGCCGACGCGCCCGTCTCCGAGCGGGACTCCCTGCACCTGAACATCTGGACGCCCGATCCCGCCGCCCGCGACCTGCCCGTGCTCGTCTGGGTGCACGGCGGCCTGCACCTCGTCGGATCGAACGCGGAGCCGCTCTCCGACGGCGCGCGCCTCGCCGCCGCGGGCCGCAGGGTCGTCGTCTCCGTCAACCACCGCCTCGGCGCCCTCGGCTTCCTGACGCTCGAGCACCTGCTCGGCGCGGAGTACGCCGACTCCGCGAACCTCGCCTTGCTGGACGTCATCGCCGCGCTCCGCTGGCTGCGCTCGGGCATCGCCGCGTTCGGCGGGGACGCGTCGCGGGTGACCCTCGCCGGGCAGTCCGCGGGTGCGGTGCTCGTCTCGGCGCTGCTCGCCGCGCCCGCTGCCGCCGGGCTCTTCCAGCGGGCCGTGCTGCAGAGCGGCAACCCGGAGCGGATCGGCACGCGGGCCTTCGGCGAGGGCGTCACCGCTGAGCTGCTCGCGCTCCTGGGCCTGGCGGACGACCCGTCGCGGCTGCTCGCGCTGCCGTGGGAGGACGTGGTCGCCGCCCAGCAGCGGCTGATCGAGCGCCGCTCGGCCGGCCACCCGAACCCGACGCCCGCCTTCCGGCCGAGCCTCGACGGCCGCGTGCTGCCCGCGGCGCCGGTGGACGCGGTCGCCGCCGGGGCGTCCTCGACGGTGGATCTGATCGTCGGCACGAACGTGAACGAGGGCTCCGGCTTCGTCGATCCCGGCGGCCCGGACCCGTCCCCGGAGCTCCTCGAGCGCGAGCTGACGCTGCTCCTGCCGCACTGGCCCGCGTCGCGCGGCAGCCGGACGGAGGCGTTCGCCGCAGCCCTCCGCGCCGACCTCGGCCGCGAGGTGTCCGGTGCCGAGCTCCTCGAGGCCTGCCTCACCGAGACGATCTACCGGCAGCCCAGCCAGCGCCTCCTCGACGCCCGCGCCGGCGCCACCGGCTCGACCCGCGCCTACCTCTTCACCTGGGAGCAGCCCGCCTCCGCCGGACCGCGCCGCGCCGGCCACTCCCTCGAGCTGCCGTTCCTCTTCCGTCACCTCGACGACTCGGACCTCGCCCGCACCGAGGTCGGCGACACCGCCCCCACGTCCCTCCGCGACGCCCTCACCCGCCACTGGTCCGCCTTCGCCGCCACCGGCGCCCCGGGCCCCGACTGGCCCGAGTACGGCGCCACCCGCGCGACCCTCCTCCTCGCGGAGCCGCCCCGCGTCACCCACGCCCCCCGCGACGCCGTCCGCCGCCTGGCCGCGTCGTCCTGTCCGCCGACCCCCTGACCTCGCCCGCCGGACCCCCTCCCTCTCCGAAAGTTGTCGTACCCGAGAACCCACTACGACAACTTCTGCGCACCCGAGGCGTCCGCCTGCCGCTACTCCACTGTGTCGATCACGTCGATCCGCCAGCGGCCGTCGAAGACCAGGCCGATCCGCACGCGGTGGATCAGGTCCTTCTCCTCGGTGCTGCGGAACGTCTCCTTGCCGTTGGCGAGGACGCGGATACCCGTCGTGTCCAGGAGCGCCCCGACGACGGCGTCGGTACCCGAGTTCGACAGCAGCTCGACCTCGGAGACGACCATGCTCCCGACCTGCCTCACCTTGCCCCGCGAGTACCAGCGAGCATCCGAGTCGAGGCCCGGAAGCCCCTTCTCGGTCACCGCCTCCACCAGCTCCTCCGGAATGCTCGGCGTGTAGCCCCGCTGGGCCCATTCGTCGTAGGCGTTCACGAAGGCCCACACGGCCTCGACCGGTCCGACGTCCTCGACACACACAGCTCCGTCCCTCCTCTTCTCCTCCTCGACGAGGAGACGTGACGAGGGTGCCGGAATCGCCGCACGAGCTGCCGACCCAGGCGCGGAATCCTCGCCGAGGGCTCCGAGCAGAGATCACCTCGTGAGCGGGGAACTCCATGCTGACCAGGAAAGGCCACCTCGTCAGTGCGGGGAGCTCCATGCTGATCGAGTAGCCCGCACAGCGGGCGTATCGAGATCCACCGTCATCAGAACAAGAGTCTGCAGAACCGCCCTCCTGACGACCGCGGGTCTCGATACGCCCCTGCGCGGCTACTCGACCAGCATGAACAGCCACCACCGCACCCGTCCCTCTTGAAGAAGATCACCTGGTCAGTGCGGAGATGTTCATGCTGATCGAGTAGCCCTGAGCACCCGCACCGTGCGCCGCTCCTTCGAGCTCGACGCGCGTCTGCCGGGCGGTGCGGCGTGATCCGGGTGCTCCTCGCCGACGACGAGGACATGATCCGCACCGCCCTCGCCGCGCTGCTCCGGCTGGAGCCGGACCTCGAGATCGTCGGCGAGTGCCGCGACGGCGCGGAGGCGGTCGCCGAGGCCGTGCGGCTCGAGCCCGACGTCTGCCTCTTCGACGTCGAGATGCCCGGCATGGACGGCATCGAGGCGGCCGAACGCCTGCGCCGCGTCTCGGCGACCCGGGTCGTCGTGGTCACCCGGCACGCGCGGCCCGGCGTGCTGCGCCGCGCGCTGGCCGTCGGGGTCAGTGGCTTCCTGCCCAAGTCGCGGCGGGTGGAGGACGTGGCGGAGGTGATCCGCCAGGTGGCAGCGGGCCGCCGCTACGTGGATCCCGAGATCGCGGCCGACGCCCTCGCGACCACGCGCAGCCCGCTCACCGACCGCGAGCTGGACGTCCTGAGCGCCGGCTCCCGCGGGGAGACCACCGGCGAGATCGGCAGGGCCCTGCACCTGTCCGCGGGCACCGTGCGCAACCACGTCTCGTCGATCCTGCGCAAGCTCGACGTCGACACCCGCCAGCGCGCCGTGATCGAGGCCCGCGAGAACGGCTGGATCTGACGCCTCAGCCCGGCACTACCCCGTCCGATCCGCAGGCGATCCGCCCCTCCTGCCTCCCGCCCTCGCGCCGGTGAGCGGCTTCCCCGCCGAATCACCTGCACAACGGAGGAGCACCTGCACAACGCGCGCACACCTGCACACCGGACGCGCACCTGCACTGCGGAAGGCTGCTGTCCGATCTGCAGGCGATCCGCCCCTCCTGCCCCCGCCCTCGCGCCGGTAGACGGCTTCCGCGCCGAATCACCTGCACAACGGACGCGCACCTGCACAACGCGCGGGCACCTGCACAACGGAGGAGCACCTGCACACCGGCCCGGCACCCTTCCGGAGGGGTTCTGTCCGATGTGCAGGCGATCACACCGGCACGAGACGCACGGGCGCGGCGGAAACCGCGTTCCCGCGCGGATCGCCTGCAGATCGAACCGGCACCGCCGGGCTCAGAGCGCGATGACCACGCTCTTCAGCTCGCAGAACGAGCGCAGCGCCTCCTCGCCCAGGTCGCGCCCCATCCCGGACTCCCCCACGCCGCCGAACGACAGCGCCGGGTCGAACAGGTTGTACGTGTTGACCCACACCGTCCCCGCGCGCAGTCGCCGCCCCATCCGGTGCGCCCGCGCCAGGTCGTTCGTCCACACGCCGGCGGCGAGGCCGTAGGTCTGGTCGTTGGCGAGAGACACCGCCTCGTCCTCGTCCTCGAACGGGATGATGCCGACGACCGGTCCGAAGATCTCCTCGCGCGCGATGGTCATCGTGTTCGTGACGCCCGTGAACAGCGTCGGCTCGACGTAGTAGCCCGGCCGGTCCGGCACGCCGCCGCCCACCGCGACGACCGCGCCCTCCGCCTCGCCCTGCGCGATAAAGCCGAGCACCTGCTGCCGCTGCTCCTCGGACACGAGCGGCCCGACGGTCACGCCGCCGGCCAGCCCGTCGCCGAGCGCGACCCTCCGCACCGCCGCGGTCAGCCGCTCCGTCGTCTCCTCGAGGATCGAGCGCTGCACCAGCAGCCGGCTGCCCGCCGTGCACATCTGGCCGGAGTGGCCGAACGACGCCCGCATCGCGGTCAGCACGACGGCGTCCAGGTCGGCGTCCTCGAACACGATGTTCGGGCTCTTGCCGCCCAGTTCCAGAGTCAAGCGGGTGAAGTCCTCGCTCGCGGCGCGCATCACCTTCCGGCCGACCTCGGTGCTGCCGGTGAAGGAGACCTTGCTGACCAGGGGGTGCTCGGTGAGCGCCGCGCCGACCCGGCCGTCGCCGGTGAGCACGTTGACGACTCCCGCGGGGACGCCCGCCTCCTCGCAGAGGGCCGCGAGGCGCAGCATCGTCAGCGGAGTCTGCTCCGCCGGCTTCACGACCACCGTGCAGCCCGCGGCGAGCGCCGGCGCCAGCTTGAAGCTCGCCGTCATGATCGGGAAGTTCCACGGCAGGATCAGCGCCGCGACTCCCACCGGCTCGAGCGTCGTGTAGACGTGGTGCTGCGCGTCGACGGGCACGACCGTTCCGGTCAGCCGCGACGGCGCGCCGGCGTAGTAGCGGAAGACCCGGGCCGAGGTCGCCGTGTCGGCGCGGGAGCGCTCGATCGGCTTGCCGTTGTCGCGGGTCTCGAGCACCGCGAGCTCCTCGAGACGCTCCTCGATCAGGTCGGCGACGCGGTTCAGGATGCGGCTGCGGTCGTGCGGGCTCATCCCGCTCCAGCGCGCGTCGTCGTGCGCGCGGCGGGCGGCGGTGACGGCCGCCTCGATCTCGGCGGGGCCGGCCTGCGGGACGCGGGTGAGCAGCTCCTCCGTGGCGGGATCGACGATGTCGAGCAGCTCCGCGCCCTCGGGAGCGAGCCACGCGCCGTCGACGAGGAAGGGCTCGATCGGCGCGAGCGGGGCGAGGGTGTCTCTCATGGGGTCTGCGTCTCTCTCATCGGGGGCCGGGTCGGGGCCGGAGTCGTCGGGGCCGAGGGGGCGGGGCGGTCGGTCAGGGCCGGTCGGTCAGGGCCGGTCGAGCAGGCGAGCGGGCTCCTCGACGCTCATCCGCCGCAGCACGTCGTCCGCGACGCCGAGCGCGCGGAGCCCCGGCAGGACGCGCGCGCCGAGGTGGTCGAAGCCGTGCCCGCCGAAGCGGCGCAGCTGGCCCTTCGTCCAGGTGCTGTGGCCGAGCACCCAGCGGATGCCGGGGTCGGTGCCGAGCAGCTCCAGCAGCGCATCCAGGCGCTGCGGGTCGCTCGCGTTGCGGATCCGGCCGACGTGCGCGCCCTCGTTGCCGAAGCAGAGCTCGAGCACGGCGCCGGCCCGGCCGAGGTCGCGGAGGTAGGGCAGGTCGAGGAACTCGTCGACGGTGCTGAACACGACGCGGGAGGGATCCACTCCCTCGGCGACGACGTGCGCGAGCACCTCGAGCCCGTTGCGGGCGTCGGCGGCGAGCCGGACGGTGATCGCGGAGCCGGTGGCGGCGGCCGCGCGGGCCGCGGCGGTGAGGCTGATCCGCTCCTGCTCGCCCTCGGGAGTCGCGAAGGCGCCGGTCGTGCCCATCAGGCCGAGCAGTCCCGCGCGGTAGGTCGTGCCGGGGATCGCCTCCGTCAGCGCGCGGGTGAAGAGCTCGGTGCGGCCGTCGACATCGAGGGCGAGGTACCACTCGGGCAGCAGCCGCGGGAGGTAGGCGCCGTAGCCGGCGACGATCGCGACGCCCGCCTGGCCGGACAGCTCGGGCAGTCGGGCGTGGTCGGGTCCGAAGCCGAGCGAGCTGAGGTCGACGGCCGCAGTGAGACCGGCCGACGCTCCCATGCGGAGTTCGTCGGCGAGCAGCTCGACGTCGTCGAGGCGGAGGTTGTCGGCGAGCGCGAGCTGGCTCCAGCGCAGGGCGGCCGCGAGCTCGGCGGTGACCGGGGCGTCCGGATCGAGCGCCTCGACGCCGGGCCGCTGCAGCGCGCTCGCGTCGGTCAGCAGATGCTCGTGCATCGACACGACGCCGAGCTCCGCCGCCTCGATCGGGCCGAGGACCGTCTGGATGGCCATGCGCCGCCTCTCGCGCGGCACGCTGCCGCTGGATCCAATATAGAGCCGGATGGATCCAGAGGCGACGTGTCGGTACTCTCCCAGCCTCGCCATCGCTGTCCCTGAGTAGAATCGCAGACAGCAAGGGGAGTACTCCCGACTGCGGTGAGCCCGTCATGACGGATGCGAAGGAGCGTCCCGGGCCATCGGCTCCGCCACCACCTCCGAGAGGTCCCGGCCGGAGTGGAGGAGACCTTGGTCCCTCATCGACCGACCCTCTTGGAGCACCCCCGTGCAGATCACACCCGTCATCTGGCTGATCACCATCGCCGTGACGATCGCCTTCTTCGTCTACGAGTTCTTCGCGCACGTGCGGAAGCCGCACGAGCCGACCATCGGCGAGTCCGCCCGCTGGTCGGCCTTCTACATCGGCCTCGCGCTGCTGTTCGGCGTCGGCATCGGCTTCGTCGCCGATTGGCGCTACGGCGGCGAGTACTTCGCCGGCTATCTCACCGAAAAGGCGCTGTCGCTCGACAACCTCTTCCTCTTCCTGATCATCATGACCGGGTTCGCGGTGCCGAAGATCTACCAGCAGAAGGTGCTGATGATCGGCATCGTCATCGCGCTGATCATGCGCGGCGGCTTCATCGCGGTCGGCGCGGCCCTGATCGAGAACTTCTCCTGGGTCTTCTACCTCTTCGGCGCCCTGCTCTTCGTGCTGGCCTACCAGCAGATCAAGGGCGACCACGGCGACCCCTCGAACAACGCCTTCATGCGCCTGGTGCGCCGCGTCCTCCCCGTCACCGACGAGTACCACGGCGACAAGCTGACGGTGAAGAAGGACGGCCGCCGCTTCGTCACCCCGATGCTGCTGACCATCGTCGCCATCGGCTTCATCGACCTCGTCTTCGCGCTCGACTCGATCCCCGCCATCTACGGCCTGACCAACGAGGCCTACATCGTCTTCACCGCGAACGCCTTCGCGCTGATGGGCCTGCGCCAGCTGTTCTTCCTGATCGGCGGACTGCTCGAGCGCCTCGTCTACCTCAGCCAGGGCCTTGCCGTCATCCTCGGCTTCATCGCCGTGAAGCTCGTCTTCCACGCCCTGCACGTCAACGAGGTCCCCTTCATCAACGGCGGCGAGCCGCTGCTCTGGGTCCCCGAGATCCCGATCTGGTTCTCGCTCACCTTCATCGGCTCGACGATCGCCGTCGCCACGATCGCCAGCCTCCTGAAGACCCGCGGCGACCGCTCCAAGTCCGACCGCGCCACCGTCCAGGACGCCCCCCTGGAGACCCCGGCCGACGTCCCCTCCCGCCGCGAGCACTGACCCCCTCCGCGAGATGCCACTTGTGCACCCGACACGCCGCCAAAGGCATGCACAAGTGGCATCTCGCAGCAGCGCGCCGCGCCGATCGAGCAGCGCCCCCTCTTTGCTGATCGAGTAGCCCGCGCAGCGGGCGTATCAAGATCCCCCACCTTCAGCAGACAGGTCTGCAGACCCGCCCTCCCGGGGACGCCGGGTCTCGATACGCCCCTCCGGGGCTACTCGACCAGCATGCGTCTCCACGGACGACGTGAGTGCGTCGCGAGATGCCACTTGTGCACGCGACACGCCGTGAAAGGCGTGCACAAGTGGCATCTCGCGGGGGGGCGCGTCAGAGGGTGGGCGTCCAGATGCGCATCGTGGAGGGGCCGCGGTTCGCCCAGCGGTAGTAGGGGTGGAACTCTGCGGTGAAGCGCTCGCCGAGCTCCGCCGAGACGGAGTACGGCCACGCGGACGCCGGGGCGTCGCGGCACACGAGCGCCACCCGGGCGCCGTCGCCGACAGCGACCGGCGAGACCTCGGCGTCCACCGCCACGTGCTCCGTGTCGAGGCCGTCCGGCAGCTCGAGCGACTCCAGCGCCAGCACGAACGGCCCGCGCTCCACCGCGACCTGCCCGCGCACCGCGTCGATCCGCGGGTGCGGCGTCACGAAGCGCGCCGGCATCGGCAGCGACAGCCGCACCACGTCGCCGGCCGCGAACGCCCGCCGCACCGTCACCGTCGACAGCCCCGCGTCCACCGCCTGCCCGTCCAGCAGCGCCGTCCCGCGCGCGAACGGCGGGATCCGCAGCGTCAGCGCGAACTCCGCGTCCGCGAGGACCCGCACCGCGATCTCGCCGTCCTCCGGATACGCGGTCTCCACCTCGAGCGACACGTCGCCCGTCGTCACCCGGTACGCCCCGTACTGGTGCAGCTGCACCCCGTCGTCCGTCGCGGTCGCGAAGCTCAGCTCGACGCTCGCGAGGGTCCGCGCCGTGTTCGTCGGACAGCAGGACACCCAGAACCACGGCGCCCGCAGGCTCGACTGCGCCCGGTCGGTCTCGACGCTCTCGTCCGGCGCCACCCCGTCCACCCGCTGCTGCAGCGTGTTCGTGTAGAAGAAGGCGCGCCCGTCCTCGCGAGTCGCGGGCAGCACGGCGTTCAGCAGCGTCCGCTCCATCAGATCCGCATAGACCGCGTCGTCCGAGCGCAGCAGCAGCCGCCACGACAGCATGTTCGACGCGATCGCCGCGCAGGTCTCGGCGTAGGCGCGGTCCGGCGGCAGCTCGAAGTCGGCGCCGAACGCCTCGTCCTGGTGGTGCGAGCCCATCCCGCCGGTCAGATAGGTCCGGCGCGCGACCGTCGCCGCCCACTGCCTCCCCACCGCGGCCTCGAGCTCCGCGTCGCCCGTCTCCACGGCGACGTCGAGCGCCCCCGCGGAGAGGTACAGCGCCCGCACCGCGTGCCCGCGCAGCACCTCGGCCGAGCGCACCGGCACGTCGTCCTGGAAGTACTCCGGCCCGAAGGCGATCGGACCGAGCGTCCCAGTGCCCCGCCGCTCGACGAACAGCCGCGCCTGCTCCAGGTACCGACCGTCGCCGGTGGCCCGCGCCAGCTCGGCGAGCGCCGGCTCGATCTCGGGATGCCCGCAGACCGCGACGCGCCCCTCCGCCCCGAACACCTCGATCACGTGATCGGCGAGACGCCGCGCGACGGCCGGCAGCAGGTCGTCGTACCCGGTGCGCAGCCGCGCCACGGCGGCCTGGATCAGGTGGCCGAAGCAGTACAGCTCGTGGCCCCACTCCAGATCGGAGTAGCGCGCGCGCTGCCCCGGCCGGCCGAAGCTCGTGTGCAGGTAGCCGTCCTCGTCCTGGGCCCCCGCGACCCGCAGCACCAGCGCCTCGTACTGCGCAGCGAGCGCCGGATCGTCGGAGCGGCCCAGCTCCCACGCCATCGCCTCGAGCAGCTTGTAGACCTCCGAGTCGACGAACTCGATGCCCGCGTGGAGGTCGCCGCCGGCCGCCGAGGAGATCGCGCCGTTCGCCGCGCGGTCGAAGTTGCCGGCCCAGCCGACCCGCTCGATCCAGCTCAGGCAGTGGCCGATCACGGCGTCCGCGCCGAGCCGCTGGTAGTGCTGCCAGAAGCCGCCGGTCAGCCGGATCTCGTCCTGGCGCAGCGGCCGGAGCGCGCCCGCAGTCGGGGCGACGGGGCCGCCGAGGGCGACGGTGGTGGTCAGGGTCACGAGGATCTCCTAGGAGGAAGAGGGTCAGTCCTTGACGGCACCGGCGGTGACACCCGCCGAGACGTACCGCTGGGCGACGACGAGGAGGAGGGCGGCCGGGAGCGAGGCGACCACGGCGGTCGCCATGATCGAGTTCCACTCCTGGTTGTTGTTGCCGATGTACTTGTAGATGCCGAGCGTGATCGGCTGGAGCTTCCCGCCGCTGTCGAGGGTCGACGCGAAGATGAAGTCCGACCAGGCCCAGAGGAACGCGAAGAGCGACACCGTGACGACGGAGTTGCGGCTGATCGGCATGATCACCGAGGTGAAGGTGCGCCAGGCGCTCGCGCCGTCCATCCGCGCGGCCTGGGTCAGCTCGTCGGGGATGCCGGACATGAACGCGGTGAAGATCAGCACGCCGAACGGCACCGCGATGGTCGAGTCGGCCACGATCAGCCCGGGGATCGAGTTCAGCAGCCCGAGGTTGAGGTAGATGGCGTAGAAGCCCATCGCCATGATGATCGCCGGGATCATCTGCGCGATCAGGAGGACGAAGGAGAGCCCCTGCCCGCCGCGCGGCCGCAGCTTCGCGAGCGAGTACGCGGCCGGAGCGGCGATCGCCACGGTCAGCAGCACCGTGCCGAGCCCGACGATCAGGCTGGTGCCGAGGTACGGCAGCTGCTCGCTCAGCACGGCCTGGTAGCCCGAGAAGGTGGGCGCGAACGGGAACCAGTCCGGCGGATCCTTCCGCATCGATCCGGTCTGCGTCAGTGAGACGTTGATCATCCAGTAGACCGGGAACAGCATGATCGCGGTGAGCAGCACGCCCACGAGGGTGAGCCACCAGGGGCGCCGGGCGCTCATGCGTCGGCCTGCTTCCGCTGGACGCGGATGTAGATCAGGCCGAAGACCAGGGCGAGGATGATCAGGAGGTTGCCGACCGCCGCCGCGGGGCCGAAGTCGGGCAGCATCGAGCCGAAGCCGAGCTGGTAGGTCCAGGTCGCCAGGGTCGTCGACGAGTCCGCCGGACCGCCCTTGGTCATGATCCAGATGATGTCGAACACCTTCAGCGTGTAGACGAGGCCGAGCAGGATCGTGATCGCCGACACCGGGCGCAGCAGCGGCAGCGTGATCCGCCAGAACTGCTGGGCGCCGGTCGCGCCGTCGAGCGAGGCCGCCTCGTAGAGGTCCTGCGAGATGTTCTGCAGCCCGGAGTAGAGGATCACCAGGTTGAACGGGATGCCGATCCAGATGTTGGCGATCAGCACCGCGATCAGCGAGGTCGACGGCGAGGTCAGCCAGTTGATCTGCCCGATCCCGAACGACTCGAGGAACGCGTTGACGATCCCGGAGTCGCTGTTCAGCATCCACGACCAGGTCGAGGCCGAGACGATCAGGGGCAGCAGCCACGGCACCAGGAACAGCGCCCGGAGGGTGCTCGCGAGCGGGAAGCGCCGGTAGAAGAAGACCGCGAGCGCGAGCCCCAGCGTGAACTGGAAGATCAGCGAGACGCCCGTGAACACCGCGGTGTGCAGCAGCGCGGGGCCGAAGGTCGGGTCGCGGAAGACCTGCACGTAGTTGTCGAACCAGACGAACGGGGCGTTGCCCTGCACGAAGGAGCGGACCGTGTAGTCCTTCAGGCTCAGCTCGAGGTTGCGGTAGAGCGGGAAGGCGTAGAACACGAGCAGATAGACGACGAGCGGGGCGAGGAACGCCCACGCCGCGAGCTGCCCGCCCGGCCGCCGCCGCCTGGGCGCCGGGGCCGCGACGGCCGCGACCCCGGGCTCGGCCTCGCGGCGCAGCAGCCGCCCCGTCTCAGTGGCCGTCGTCATCGTTCCTCCCGCATGCTGGTCGAGCAGCCCCGCATCGCGCCCTGCATGCTGGTCGAGTAGCCCCGCAGGGGCGTATCGAGACCCACCACCGCAAGAACCTCGGGCCTGCAGACCACCCCTCCGACGCCGGCAGATCCCGAGACGCCCGCAGAGCGGACTGCTCGATCAGCAAGGGGCTCCACACCGCTCATCACTGCGTCGCGGACTCGGCCGCCGACTGCGCCGCCTTCAGCGCGTCGGCCGGCGACTGCGAGCCGCTCAGCGCGGTCTGCACCGCGGACCAGAGCTGCTCGGAGATCTTCGGGTACTTCGTCCCGAGGTCGTCCGAGGTGCGGCCCTTCGCGGCCTGGACGGCCTCGACCCAGGGCTCGAGGTCGGCGTTCCCGGCGACCTGCGCCTCCTGCGCCGCGGCCGTCGGGGCGATGTACGACAGCGTGTCGTCGGTCGTCACCAGGTTCTCCGTCGAGGTGAGGCACTCGGCGATCGCCGTCGACGTCTCGTAGCGCGCCTCGTCCTTCTGCACGGGCAGGGTGAGGAACTCGCCGCCGGTCGGGGCGGGGGCCGAGCCGCCGTCCTTCGCGGGGATGGTGAGGATGCCGTAGTCGATGCCGGAGGCCTTGGCGTTCGCGAGCTGCCAGGTGCCGTTCTCGCCGAAGGCGTACTCGCCGGTCTCGAACTCCTGCCAGCTCGTGGTCTGGGTGTTGCCGATCACGGAGTTGGGCGCGTAGCCCTTCTCCAGCCAGTCGGTCCAGAGCGAGACCGCGTCCACGGCGGCGTCCGAGTCGAGCTCGGTCAGCTCGGCGCCGGAGCCCCAGAACCAGGGCAGGAACTGGAAGGTGCCCTCCTCGGTGCCGATGCCCGAGAACGTGATGCCCTTGCCGCCCGAGGCGGTGACCTTCTCGAGCGCGGCGGTGAGGCTCGCCCAGTCGGTGATCGAGGACACGTCGACGCCGGCCGTGGCCAGCACGGTCTTGTTGTAGTACAGCGCCAGCGTGTTCGCGCCGATCGGGACGCCGAAGGTGTCGCCGCCGACCTCGCCCGCGGCCAGGATGTTGGCGTCGATGTCGCCGGTCTCGAGGCCGTTCTCGGCGGTGGTGGTCAGGATGCCCGACTCGGCGAGCGTGGAGACGACCGGGTTGTCGACGAGCAGGATGTCGGGCGAGCTGCCCTGCTGCCCGGCGAGGAGCGCCTTGTTGGTCAGGTCGGTGGTGTCGTAGCCGGTGCGCTCGACGGTGACGCCGGCCTCGGTGCCGCAGGAGTCGATGAGCTTCGCCCAGTCGGACGACTCGTCGAACTGGGGGTACGGGTCCCAGAAGGTGTAGGTTCCGCCGGCGGCGGAGGAGTCGCCTCCCGAGCCTCCCGCGCAGCCGGTCAGTGCTGCGGCTGCGGTCCCGAGCAGGACGGCGGCGGCGAGGCCCCGAGTGTGCTTCCTCTTCATCGCGGATGTTCCCTTCGTCGTTGACGGGTGGTGCTGGCCGGTCTCGGCGACCGCCGGACCGAAACTACTTTCTGCGGGTTCAAAGTAGACAGGGCGGGAAGGTCGAGTCAAGAGTTGTCGCGTTTTCGGTGTTTTCGGTTCGCGGGATCCTGTGCGAGGATCGTCCAGGGCGCACCGGCGTCCCGCGGAAGGAGGACGTCATCGCGCCGCGCAAGCCCACGGGCACCATCACGCTGACCGACGTCGCCCGCGAGGCCGGCGTCTCGATCGCCACCGCGTCGAAGGCGCTGAACGGCCGCGACCAGGTCCGCGCCGAGACCCGCCAGAAGGTGCTCGACGCCGCCGCCGCGCTCTCCTTCACCCCGAACCCGTTCGCGCAGGCCCTCAACTCGCGCCGCACCGGCACGATCGGGATGCTCACCAACGACCTCGACAACCGCTTCGTGCTGCCCGTGCTGCTGGGCGCCGAGGACGCGTTCGGCGCCGGCTCCACCTCGGTGTTCCTCTGCGACGCCCGCGGCGACTCGATCCGCGAGCAGCACCACATCAAGAACCTGCTGGCCAAGCGCGTCGACGGGATCGTCGTGCTCGGCCGGACGACCAACCCGCGCCCGTCGATCACCGCGACGATCCCCGTCCCGGTCGTCTACGCCTACGCACCCTCCGAGGACGAGCGCGACTCCTCCTTCACGCCCGACAACACGCTCGCCGGCGTGCTCGCGGCCCGCCACCTGATCGAGCGTGGTCGCACCCGCATCGCGCTGATCAACGGCGAGCCCAGCTACACCGCCGCGCACGACCGCGCCCGCGGCGTCGAGCGCGCGCTGACGGAGGCGGGCCTCCCGCTGGTCGGCGGCGACGTGCTCTACGGCCAGTGGTCGGAGAGCTGGGGCCGCCAGTGCGCCGAGTCGCTGCTCGCCGCGCACCCCGATCTCGACGCCATCATCTGCGCGAGCGACCAGATCGCCCGCGGCGCCCTCGACCACCTGCGCGAGAGCGGGCACCCCGTGCCGCGCGACGTCGCCGTCGTCGGCTTCGACAACTGGGACCTCCTCGTCGAGGCCGCCCGCCCCCCGCTCACCAGCATCGACATGCAGCTCGAGGCCCTCGGCCGCGCCGCCGCCGAGGAGCTCTCCCACGCCATCCACGGCCGCGCGACGCCCGGCGTCCGCTCGATGCCCGTGCGCCTCGTCCCCCGCGAGTCCTCCGGCTGACGCCGGGGGTTCCGCGGGCGATGGTCCCGGCGGGCGGGTCTCGATACGCCGCGTCCCGCGGCTGCTCGACCCGCATGCATCCGGTCGGGCAGGCCTCTTCCTGCAGGTCGAGCAGCCCCGTTCACCCTGGTCGATGAGGCCGGTTCATGCTGGTCGAGTAGCCCCGCAGGGGCGTATCGAGACCCGCCCCCCGACCGATCAGAACGTGTTGCGCCTGGCTGCCGGGCGCAGCTGACCCGCATGGCATCATGCGCTGGTGAGCGCCCCCGACCTGAACGCGGATGTCCTGGCTCCGTTCCGAGACTCCAGCGTCGATCGGCATGTCACCCTGCTGCTCGGTGCCGGTGCGTCGACGTCATCGGGGCTGCCCGGGTGGGACGAGCTCGGCTCCTCCTGAAGAGCGGGGCCGTCTCCTCGGAGTCCGCCGCGCAGGAGCTCGTGCAACGGCAGGACCCACTCCTCGTCGCTGAAGCCGCGAAGAGCACTCTGGACCGGTGGGACCAGCGCGTCAGGGCCGCGCTCTACCAAGGGCTGCAGGATCTGTCGCCTTCGTCGCTGCATTTCGCGGCTGCCGGCCACGCCCTCGACGGGAGAACCGACGAGACCACGGTGGCGACGTTGAACTTCGACGTCCTCCTCGAGGACGCCATCGACATCGAAGGAACCGCGGAGGGTCGTGTCGACGACGACGAGTCCTCGACCGCGTACGTCGTGCACCACCTGCACGGAATCGCCTCCCCTTCGCGGAGCGAGGGCGTCGTCCTGACCCTGTCCGACTACAACGAGCTGCTCGGCGACCAGGACTGCTGGCAGCAGCGCTTGCTCACCAAGGCAGCGCAGGACGGCGCCATCGTCATCGCCGGAACGTCCTACCGAGATCCGGACGTCCGGCGCTGGCTCCACGTCGCTCTTGCCGACTCGCCTGACGGCAACGCGGCGCTGGTGCTTCTCGCGCGCCAGGCCTTCGGCGTCTCGAGAGAGCGATTCGACGAGATCAAGAGCGCCCTCGCCGGGCAGTGGAGAGCTGCCGGACTGCAGCCGATCCTTCTCGAGGACTTCACCGATGCCGCGCAGATCATCCGCGAGCTCCGTCATCTGCATCGACCTCGGTACCGCTCGCCGCAGCAGCGGGCGACCGCGCTCTGGGATCTCCACGTCGACGGCTTCGACGTCCGCCAGCCGGAGTACTCCGACGCACTGGACGACGACGCGCGGACGCTGCGCGACGCCTTCGACGTCGAGCAGCTCGGCGTCAGCCTGTGGCTCGCGGACGGAGCGGGCAGCGTCGGACGGTACGCCTCCCAGGACCGGACCTATCGAGCAGCGTCCGACATCCGCCTCGTGCCGAGCGGACACGACAGCGCCTGGGTCGCCGGCCGGACCCTCGGTGCGGAGAGCATCGTGTTCCAGAATCTCGACCCGGCCGGAACGAATCGCTGGGGCACGGTGCTCGCCCTTCCGATCAGGGTGTCGTTCGCGGGTCTGCCGGACATCGCGACCGCGGTGCTGAGCGTCGGCCTTCCCGGCACCGCGGAGGCGTTCTCCACGTCGAAAGCGATGTGGTTCGACCAGGTGCTCGACATCGCGAACGCGTGGAGCGAACGGCTGAGCGACTCCCTCGTGTGAGCCGCCTCGCGCAACTACGATCAACGAAGGACAAGGAGACAGCGATGACGAACAGCAGCAGCAACTCGTTCCAGAGCCTCGGCAACGGCGGCTTCCGAGTCAGCGGCGCGCGGATCAGCCCGACCACTGGCCGGTACGTCACCCGCAGCAGTGCTTCCGTCGGGAAGTCGGCTGCGTCTCCCGCCCAGCCGAAGACGCAGCCGACTCCGAAGTAGCAGGGTCGGCCGTCCGCGGACGCGCGGGCACAGCCCGGCACGAACGCGACCGTCGAGCGGTCGCCGACGAAGGCCCGGAGCCCGTCAGCGCTGCGACACCGGCGAGATCACCAGCTCGTCGATGCGGACGTGGGCCGGCGAGTCGAGGACGAACTTGACCGCGCGGGCCACGTCGTCCGGCGCGAGCATCCGGGCGCGGGCCTCATCATCCGGGACCTGCGGCCGGTGGCGGAGGAAGTCCGTCGCGACGTCGCCGGGGCAGAGGTGGCAGGCGCGGATCCCGGAGGCGGCCTCCTGCGCGTTCAGCGTGCGGGCGACCTCGGCCAGCGCCTTCTTGCTCGCGCTGTAGCCGACCCCCGCGATCGGGGCGAACGCCCAGGCCGAGTACGAGGAGACCAGCACGACCGCGCCGGCGTGCGCCCTCAGCTCGGGCAGCGCCGCGTCGATGATGCCCACCGGCCCCAGCAGGTTGGTGCGCACGATCTCCTCGAGCTCGCTCAGCCGCTGGTCCCCCCAGGTCCGCCGCGGGGAGTTCAGCCCGGCCGCGAGGACCAGCGCGTCGATCCGGCCGGTCGCCGCCAGCACCGCGTCCCGGGCGGCGGGCACCGCCTCCCCGTCGCTCACGTCGAGGGGGACGACGAGGGCGTCCCCGCCGGCGCTCCCGATCCGCTCGGCGACGGCGTCGAGGCGCTCGCGTGACCTCCCGCTGAGCGCCACCGTCCAGCCCGACGCCGCCAGGCGCTCGGCCGACGCGGCCCCGATCCCGGAGCCGGCTCCCGTGATCCAGGCGACTCTGCGAGCGACTTCAGTGTCCATGGGGCAGCCCTTCGATGCTACGGTGACGATCGATTAATCATACTAATAGGAGGCTGCCGTGCTCATCGATCTCACCGGTCTGGTCGTCGTGGTCACCGGAGGCGGGCGCGGCATCGGCCGCGCGATCGTCGACCGCTTCCTGGCGGAGGGCGCGCGGGTCGCCGCCCTCGACCTGGCCTTCCCCTCCCCCTCGGGCGACGCGCAGCAGATCGTCTGCGACGTCACGGACCCGGCGTCGGTGCGGGCGGCGATCGACGCGGTGGTCGAGCGGTTCGGCCACGTCGACGTCCTGGTGAACAACGCCGGCATCAACGTCGAGGGCACCGTCGAGACCCTCGATCCGTCGCGCTGGGACGCCGCGTTCGACGTGAACGTCCGCGGCACCTTCCTCGTCTCGCAGGCCGTCATCCCCGTGATGAAGGAGCGCGGCCGCGGCCGCATCATCAACGCCGCCTCGTTCGCCGCGATCGTCCCGAGCATCGGCGCCGCCGCCTACGGAGCCTCGAAGGCGGCCGTCGTGCAGTTCACCCGGGTCCTCGCCGGCGAGCTCGGGCCGTGGGGCATCACCGTCAACGCCTACGCACCGGGCATGATCCCCACCGCGATGAACGGCTTCGCCGACATGCCGGAGGCGGCGAAGGCACGGCTCCTCGACACGCTGAGCCTGCGCCGCTGGGGCACACCCGACGACATCGCCGACCTGCTCTGCTTCCTCTCCAGCGACGCCGCGAGCTACATCACCGGCACGCTCGTCGACGTCAGCGGCGGCAAGCTCGCCACGCAGATCCCCAGCCGCGCGTACGAGGGCCTCGCGAGCCCGGAGTGATCCCGCCGGCGCCTGAGGGCACCCCTGCCCGCCTCGACTCAGGCCGTCCCTCGGCCGGTCGACGTCGCCCGGATCTCCGCAGCGGTGTCGCGGACGAGCGTGCGCGCCGCGCTCTCCGCGAGATCGGCGTCCCCCGCCGCGATCGCCTCCGCCAGCCGCCGATGCTGGTCGACCGCTCGATCGGTGGCGGCGGTGAAGGTCGGAACGCCGCTGCCGTACCTGCTGTCCAGCGCGGCGGCGATGGTGCCGAGCAGCTGGGCGAGCACCGCGTTGCCCGACCCCTCGACCAGGATCCGGTGGAAGCTCTGATCGGCGCTCGTGAAACGGGGCAGCGATCGCGCCTCGGCCGCGAGGGCCAGCTCCGCCGCCGCGGCCGACAGCTCGTGCTGCCGGGCGGTCCGGCCGCTCGCCGCGAAGAGCCGGGCCGCGGCGGGCTCGACCGCCTCGCGCAGCAGGAGGAGCTCCTGCAGCTGCGTCTCGCTCGCCGGCCCGGCCGCCCGCCACTGGATCACATCCGGATCGAGGAGGTTCCACGAGCTCTCCGGCTGGACCTGCGTCCCCGCACGCGGGCGAGCGCGGATCATCCCGCGGGCCTCGAGAGCACGGAAGGCCTCGCGCACCACCGTGCGCGACACGTCGTACCGGCGGCCGATCTCCTCGGGCACGATCTGCGAGTCCGCCGCCCGGACCCCCGACGCGATCTCCCGCCCGAGCCCCTCGGCGACCCGGCGCTGCAGGCGTCTGCCGGAGCCGGAGGCCTCGAGGGCGGAGTCGACGGGCATGATGCGGCTCACGATACCCGCCCGGTCCGCGCACCCCTGCCGGTCGACCAGCCGCGGAACGCACGCTTCCTGCCCGCCGACCAGCCGCTACCCGCGCACTCCATCCCGGCCGACCGGCCACAGCCCCCGCGCTCTATGCCGGTCGAGTAGCCGCGGAACGCGGCGTATCGAGACCCACCCTTCAGGCCACGGTGGATCTCGATACGCCCGCTGCGCGGGCTACTCGATCAGCATGCAGAGGCCCGCCCCACGGGCCACTCGGCGCCCTACGAGCAGGCGACCATCGGCAGCGTGATGCGGATGTCGTCGTTCGCGTCGGTCCTCACTCCTTTTCGTCCGGGAACGATGAAGTGCCACATGAGCTGAACCGATCCCGTGGCGTTCGCCGTCCACAGGGTGGAGTAGTCGACGAACGAGAAGTCCTTCGTCAGCTGCACGTCGCCGTACTGACTCGTGTCGGTGCTGTAGTTCGGCGAGATGGGCACGTCGTCGATCTCGAGCCGGGCGTACTGCGGACCGCGAGTCCTGTCGTCGCCGGTCTGTGCGTACGAGCCACCGGCCCGGTAGAGGAAGGTGTAGGTGGTCCTGGCGACGACCGGCAGCCTGGCCCCCCACCAGACCTCCAGGTTGAACCCCTCGGCGGAGCCCGAATCGTCCGCCTGCTGATAGAAGAAGACGGCGCCGTTCTTCTCCTCGATGCCGGACACCCCGTGATAGCCGTAGCCGTTGTCGTAGCGTCGCCACTGGGCAGGGGCGGTGACCGACGGGCAGGGCGCAGGAGACGCCGATGCGGCCGGAGACGCCGTCGCCAGGGCGATGACGGGCACCGTCCAGACCCCTCCGGCGACGAGCGTCCGCCGGTGCACCGCGCTTCGACCGTCGGAGGTCGTCGGCCGATCGTCGTCGTGCGCCATGAGTGCGTCTCCCGTGGTGTCGAGGTACGACCGCTGCCACGGTTGGCGACGGCGTACCTGCACACCAGGGTGGTGCCCTCACGCCGCGTCAGGATAATTCGAGGCGCTTGAAGCACAACGATGACGCGTTCACGTCACTGCTGACAGGATCCGTGCCTGTCGACGTCCCGAGCAGTCCAGCCGCCGCGGCGCACGCCCCTGCTGGCCGAGCAGCCCGCGCAGTGGCCCCCTCCGTGCTGGTCGAGTAGCCCCGCAGGGGCGTATCGAGACCCGAGCATGCAGCAGCGGCGTCTCGAGACCCCGCCCGCCGCTACTCCGGCATCGAGAAGTCCGCGAAGTCGAAGCCCGGCGACACCAGGCAGCTCACCACCGCGTCCTCCGCCGACGGCAGCGTCCGCTGCCAGACGTCGGCCGGCACCAGCGCCTGCACCGGCAGCCCCTCGAACGCGGAGCCGAGCACCACGGTCTCGCCGTCCTCCGGCTCCTCGCCGAGCCCGCCGTACTGCAGCGCCACCCGGCCGGGCCCGTTCCAGATCCAGGTCTCCGCCGAGGACACCCGGTGCCAGGCCGACGCCTCGCCCGCCGGCAGCAGGAAGACGATCAGCGTCGCCGCCGGCCGCTCCCGCACCGAGCCGTCCGCACTGACGAGCGTCAGCCGCTCCGGCGACTCCCACGTCCGCCGGTACCAGCCGCCCTCGGGATGCGGCTCGAGCCCCATCGTCTCGGCGAGCGCCGGCCGCCGCACCCGCTCGAGCACCCGCCCGTCGACGCTCAGCCGGTCGACGAACCCGCTCAGCTCCGCGCCTGCCATCGGACCTCCCCGGAGATGATCGTGGCGAGGGCGGTCCCCTCACCGGCTTCGACGACGGCGGCGAGCACGTCGTCGGAAGAAGAGCCCGACACGCCCAGGACCGCGAGGTCGGCGAGCGCCCCCGGCACCAGCGTGCCGAACGACTCCGCCGCCCCCATCGCGACCGCGCCGCCGAGCGTCGCCGCCGTGAGCAGCCGCGCGTGCAGATCGCGCCCCGCGTACCCCTGCGCCCGCGCGATCCGGCACAGCTCGGCCACGTCCCCGAGCAGGTCGAGCGACGGCGTCGACGACAGCGAGTCCGTCCCGACCGCGATCGCGTTCCCCTCGCGCAGGTAGTCCGCGACCGGCGCCTCGTCGAGCCCGATCACCGCGTTCGAGCGCGGACACAGCGCGACGGAGGTGCCGGTGCGCCGCAGCGTCGCGCGATCGTCCGCGTCCACGTAGATCCCGTGCGCGATGTGCACGTCGTCGCCGAGCGCCCCGATCGTCTCCGCGTACGCCACCGGCCGCAGCGCGCTGCCGCCGTTGCGCAGCAGGTGGAAGCCGTCGTAGCCCCAGCGGCGCCACTGCTCCGCCAGGTCGCCGCGGCCGTGCATCGTGTACTCCGCCTCCCAGGCCGACTCGGCCAGGTGCAGGTGCCGGCGCACGCCGAGCTCCTGCGAGAGCCCGGTCAGGTCGCTCAGCACCGGGGTGTCCAGCGAGTACGGCGCGTGCGGCGAGAGCCCGATCCGGGTCACGCCGGAGGTGCGCACCAGCTCGGCGGTGATCGCCCGCCCGCTGCCGCGCCAGTCGTCCTCGAGGAGGCTCATCAGCTCCCAGTAGGCGATCCCGTGCACCCGGCCGTCCTCGAGCACGCGCAGCGCATCGAGGTCGGTGACGATGTCGGCGATCGCCGTCGTCCCGGTCGAGACCGCGATCTCGAGCCCCTCGGCGGCGGAGGCGCCCCAGTCGTGCGGCTGCTCGTAGACCTCCTGGAAGGCGCGCGACCAGTCCTCGAAGCCCGCGTACCGGCCCCGGCCGACCGCGGACATGCACGTGTACTGCAGATGCGAGTGCGCGTTGACGAGGCCCGGGACGATCGCGCCCGGCCACTCCCGCACCGCGGGCGACTCGTCGCGGAGCCCCTCCAGCACCTCGTCCCGCGTCCCGACCGCGACGATCCGCTCGCCGCGCACGGCGACCGCCCCGTCGCGCACCGGCTCACCCGCCACCGGCAGCACCCACGGCGCGCTGTGCACGGTGAGCACCGACGTCGAGCTTCCGGCGCTCTCGCGCCCGAGCGACACCGCGCCGCTCACGGGATCCACGCCGACGGCATCAGTCCCGCGAGACTCGCCGTGCTCGCCGCGACCGCCAGCAGCACCGCCGCGCCCGTCACCGTCCAGTCGACCGGCGTGTACCGGATCTCCCGCAGCCAGGTGCGCTTGCGCGTCCCGAAGCCGCGCAGATCGAGGGCGTCCACCGTGTCCTCCGCGTCCACGAACGACGTGATGGTGACCGGCACCATCAGCGGTGCGACCTCGCGCAGGCGCCGGATCGGATTGCGGGTCTGCGTCCGCTCGTAGCCGCGCAGCCGCTGGGCCGCGGCCGTCTCCTGCAGGTTCGAGGCCGCGCTGGGCAGGAACTTGAAGGTGAGGTCGATGCCGTAGGCGAAGCGCGCCGGCACCCCGAGCCGCGCGAACGCGACCGCGAGGTCTCCCGGGCGGATGGCGAACGCGAGCGGGAACCCGACCGCGACCAGCGTGAGGAAGCGCAGCAGCAGGTTGACCGCGTACGACACCGCCCCCTCCGTGATCGCCAGCCCGACGACCGGCACCGTGAACAGCGTCGCGCCGGCCTCCGGCTCGCCGCTGCCGGTCGCGCCGACGATGAGCCCGTTGATCCCCGCGAAGACCAGCACGAACACGGCCACGACGGCCCAGTTCGAGCGGACCTCGCGGAACGGGATCCGCGCGCTGAGGTAGTACGCGAAGGCGACCACGGCGAGCGCCGCCATCCAGCGCAGATCGCGCACCTGGCTGGCCGTGACGACGAACATCACCGGCACCAGGATCAGCACACGCGGATCCCGGCGGCCGAGGAAGGAGTCACCGCCGAGGTATCGAGGCGAGACCTCCATCCCGGGCGCCCGTCAGCGTCCGGCGAGGTTCTGCAGCGGCTTCCAGACCCGGTCGAGCACGGGCACCAGGATCACCGCGGTGATGCCGGTGGCGAGGATCGCCAGGAGGTAGGAGCCGAAGAACCAGTACTGGAAGGTCTGGCCGAGGAACAAGAAGTCGGTGGCGGTGAAGAGCAGTCCGACGACGACCGCGGCGACCGCGATGGCGGCGGCCCAGACGAGCTGGCGGCCGGTGGTGCGCGGCTCCTTCGCGTAGTAGCCGATCAGTCCGGCGAGCAGGCCGACGAGGCCGTTCGCGATGCTCCAGTTCCAGTAGGTGAGGAAGCCGTAGCCCATGATCTGGTCGACGATCGCGTTGCCGACGGCGCCGGTGAAGAATCCGGCGACCGGTCCGAAGCGCAGGCCCACGAAGGGGATGATCGCGATCGCGGGGCGGATCGAGATCATCGTCCCGGGGATCACGAAGCTCAGGGCGCCGAGCGCGCCGTAGAGGGCGGCGCCGACGGCGCCGAAGACGATCGTGCGGGAGGAGACGGCCCAGGGGCCGGTCTTCGCGGCGGTGGAGGTGGTGGCGGTCACGGGTGTGTCCTTTCGAGGGAGGGAGAGGAGCTGCGGGGATCGGCGGTGCGTCCGGCGTCGGGGGTGCTGCCGGGGCCTTGCTGCGCACGGCGGAGGCGCCGGGCGAGGTCGAGCGGGCGCGGGAGGCGACCGCTCGCGGGTCCGTGGCGCCGGGCGGCGCGCACGAAGTCGGTCTCGCGCAGCACCGCGCGGGAGTGGCCGGGGTCGACGCCCGGGCCGTGCCAGAGCGCCGTGTCGTGCACGACCTCGGCGGGACTGGCGTCGGCGACGATCCCGCCGCCGTCGACGACCACCACGCGGTCGGCTCGGGCGAGCGCCATGTCGACGTCGTGGGTGATGAAGTACACGCTGTCGATCCCGTCGATCGCCCACACCGCGTCGAGGAAGTGGCGGGAGGAGCGCTCGTCCTGCCCCGCCGTCGGCTCGTCGAGGATCAGGGTCCGCGGCCGCAGCGTGAGGGCGAGCGCGACGGCGAGCCGGCGCTGCTGCCCGAAGGAGAGCGTGCGCGGCGGCCGCTGCAGGATCCCCGGCACGTCGTCGAGTGACACGGCGCGCAGCGCGGCGTCGGCGATCGCGGGGATCTCCTCCGCCGGCACCCCGAGATTGCGCGGCCCGAAGGCCAGCTCCGCCTCGACCGTCTCGCTGAAGAGCGCCTGGCCGGGGTTCTGGAAGAGGTAGCCGCAGGTCGAGACGAGCTCGGCCGCGGTCAGCTCGTGCACCGGCCGCTCGTCCAGCAGGACGCGTCCGCGGGTCGGCGCGACCAACCCGACGGCCGCGCGCATCAGCGTCGACTTGCCGGCGCCGTTGCGGCCGAGGATCGCCACCCGCTCGCCCGCGTGGAAGCGGCGGTCCACGGCGGCCACGATCGTCCGCGCGCCGTAGCCGAGCTCGGCGCCGTCGAAGTGCAGGCGGGCGGCACCGGCCGGGGCCGGACGCGCCTCCTCCTCGGGCGACTCCTCCCCCGCGGCGCCGGCGAGCAGCGCCTCGAACGGCAGCTTCACCGACTCCGGCGAGGCGACCTCGAGGAAGCCGGCGACACCGCCCGAGTAGACGACCCGCCCCTCCTCCAGGTACACGACCCGGTCCGGCTCGAGCGCGAGCACCTCGTCGACGCGGTGCTCGACGATCACGGCCGCCCCGCCGCCGTCGACGTAGGCGCGCACCGCCCGCAGCAGCACGTCGGCCGCGTCGGGATCGAGGTTCGCCAGCGGCTCGTCGATGACGATGACCCGCGGATCGAGCACGAGGATCCCCGCGAAGGCGACGAGCTGCAGCTGCCCGCCGGAGAGCTCGTGCGGCGGCGTCGCCAGCAGCGCGGTCAGCCCGAGCCGCTCGGCGACCCGGTGCGCGCGCTCGCGGATCTCGGCGGGAGGCGTCCCGCGGTTCTCCAGCCCGAAGGCGATCTCGGCGAGCACACTGTGCCCGACGACCTGCTTGCCCGGATCCTGCAGCAGCGTGCCGACGACCTCCGAGATGTCGCGCAGGGCGAGCGGAGTCGCGTCCCGCCCCTCGACCTCGATCCGCCCGGTCACCTCGGCGCGGTACGAGCGCGGCACCAGTCCGTTCAGCACCCGCAGCAGCGTGCTCTTGCCGCAGCCGGACGGACCCGCGACCAGCACGACCTCCCCGCTCGACACCGAGAAGCTCGCGTCGACCAGCGACGGCTGCTCGGCGTTGCGGTAGGTCACTCCGACGCCGTCCAGGCGCAGCAGCTCGGTCACGAGCGCGCTCCGTCCCGCTGCGGCGCGGCCCGGCGGCCGGTCGAGGTCCAGCTGCCGAGGAAGTCGCGCTGCGCGCTGCTCGGCGCGTCGATCCGCAGACCGAGCGCGTCGAGCTTGGCGCGGGCGACCCGGTCGTCGACCTCGGGCGGGAGCAGGTGCACAGCGGGAGCGAGGCTCCCCGCCTCCCGCGCGAGCAGGTCGACGGCGGCCACCTGGACGCCGAAGGACAGGTCCATGATCTCGATCGGGTTCCCCTCACCGGCGGTGCAGTTGATGCAGCCGCCGTCGTCGAGCACGACGATCGAACGGCCGTTGGGCAGCGTGAAGCTCTCCAGCGCGTGGCCGATGCTCTGCCGGGTCGCGCCCGCGGCGAGCGCCGCGTCGATCGCGATCTCCTGCGCGACGCCGCCCGAGACGGCCACGGCCGCCCCCTCCGGCAGGGCGAGCAGGTGCTCCACGTCGACGGTGTGCGCGATGCCCGTCGCCGAGATCAGCAGGTCGGCGCTTTCGGCCGCCGACTCCAGCGCGTCGATGTCGTAGCCGGCGAAGACCGCCTCGAGCGCGCGGACCGGGTCGACCTCCGCGATCGTCACGCGGGCGCCGAGCGCGCGGGCGTGCTGGGCGACCCCGCGGCCGACAGGTCCGAAGCCCGCGACGACGACGTGCGCTCTGTCGAGCGGAGTCGCGAGCAGGTCGAGCATGGTAAGGAGCGTCGACTGCCCGGTGCCGTGCCGGTTGTCGAAGAGGGTCTTGCAGCGCGCGTCGTTGACCGCGAGCACCGGGATCCGCAGCGCGCCCTCGCGCTCCATCACCCGGAGCGGGCGCAGGCCGCTCGTGGTCTCCTCCGTCGCGCCGCGCAGGGTCTCGAAGACCGCGGGCCGGTCGGTGTGCGCGAG
The DNA here is from genome assembly GCF_022815495.1 of Rathayibacter sp. VKM Ac-2929. Classification (NCBI taxonomy): domain Bacteria; kingdom Bacillati; phylum Actinomycetota; class Actinomycetes; order Micrococcales; family Microbacteriaceae; genus Rathayibacter; species Rathayibacter sp. VKM Ac-2929. The sequence continues at coordinate 230,892 of NZ_JALGRV010000003.1, read as the reverse complement.
CCGGGTCACCGACGAGCCGTCGTCGACCAGGATGTCCGGGCGCCGGTCGAGCAGCCCGAGCGCGAACGCCCGGTCGTCGGCGGCGCTCGCGTCCGAGCGGGCGAAGACCGCGATCCCCGCGTGCTGCAGGGCGGCCGCGGTGTCGTCGTGGGTGTTGGAGGCGCCGCACATCACGCTGACGTCCGCGCCGGCCGCCGCCAGCTCGAGCGCGAGGGTCGCCGTCTTGGGCTCGAGCACGAGCACCAGCCCGATCCGCAGGCCCCGCACGGTGCCGCTCTCGCGGAGCTGTCCGGCGATCCCGCGGGTCACCGGCATGAAGCGCGCGGCCCAGTCGATCTTGTCCTGGCCCTGCCGCCAGAGCGAGGGGTCCCGGATCGGCGCGGTCATCGGAGCAGCTCCAGCGCGAGGGCACGGTCGGCGCGCTCGTGCAGATCGGGCGACGGGTCCTGCTCCCGGGCGGCCTCGACAGCGGCCGCGAAGCGCGCGGACAGCTGCTCCCGAGTGCGGCGGGCCGAGCCGTCGGCGACGTCGCGCGCCACGAGGAGGAAGAGCTCGCGCTCGGCGTCCGCGATCCGGTCGATCCCGGGGCGGCCGGAGGAGGGGTCGGTGGCCGCGGCGACCGCCGGGTGGTCCTCCGCCGCGTCGACCAGGAGCAGCGGACCGCCGGTGCCGAGCAGCGCCGCGGTGACCAGGCTCGTCAGCTCTCCCGTCGCGAAGGCGATCGTCGCATCCCGCAGGTCCGCCGAGTGCGCCGCCTGCACCGTCAGCCCGAGCTGGGCGATCTCGACCAGCGCGAGCGGGTCGTCGCCGACGACGATCACGCGAGCGCCCGTCGCGGCGGTCCTGGTCGCCAGCTCGACGGCGAGCGGCCCGGTCCCGAGCACGGCGACGCGGGTGTGCGCGAAGGAGAGGTTCGAGGCCGCGGCGACCGCGCGCAGCACGGCCTGCGCCCACGCGGTGCGGGTCAGCGCTCGGACGACCCGGGAGTCACCGGACGCGTCGGCCGCCGTCGCGGGCAGCGCGGCGCGGCGCAACGGGGTGAGGGTGGCGTGCATGACGCTCCAGGGGAGTCGGCGGTTCTAAGCGGTTAGCGTGACCATAGTCGCGCCCTGTTTCCCCCGCCCGCCCGTTTATTACGCCCGTGTGAAACATTCGCCGCCTGGACCGATCACGCCGACCGAGCATCCCGCGCCGATCATGCTGATCGCACATCCCGAGCATCCCGCGCCGATCATGCTGATCGAGTAGCCCGCGCAGCGAGCGTATCGAGATCCCCCCTCCCATAAGCTGACCGGATGTCAGCCCGCCCCCGGCGCCCCACCCTCGCCGATGTGGCCCGCTCGGCCGGCACCTCCGCCACCGTCGTCAGCTACGTCGTCAACAACGGCCCGCGCCCCGTCTCCCCCGAGCTCCGCGCCCGCGTCGAGACCGCCATCACCGAGCTCGGCTTCCGCCGCAACACCCTCGCCGAGGCGCTCAGCGTCGGCCGCTCGAACCTCGTCGGTCTGCTCGTCCCCGACTCCTCCAACGCCTTCTTCGGCGAGCTGGCGCGCGAGATCGAGCACGAGGCCCGCCGCCGCTCGCTGCTGACCCTCCTCGGCAACACCGAGTACGACCCGGAGGTGGAGCGCGGCTACGAGCGCACCTTCGCCGACCTCCGCACCGCCGGCATCCTCCTGATCACCATCGATCCCGCCAGCACCGCTGACACCGCCCCGCGCGTCTTCCTGCACTCCGCGGCTCCCACCGACACCGAGCCGAGCGTCGTCTTCGACGACGAGCAGGGCGTGCGAGCCGCGGTCGAGCACCTGCTCTCCCACGGCCACGAGGACGTGCACTGCGTCACCGGCCCCGACGACTTCGGCCCCTCGGGCCTCCGCGCCCGCTTCTGGGCGGAGGCGATGGAAGGCGCCGGAGGCCGCGTGCACCGCGTGCCGATGGACCGCGTCTCGGCCGAGGCCGCCCTCCGCACGATCCTGCGCACCGAGCGCCCGCGGGCTGTCTTCGCCACCACCGACGAGCACGCCCTCGCCCTCCTCCGCGCCGCCTCCCAGGAGGGGATCCGCGTCCCGGCCGAGCTCGCGATCGTCGGCTTCGACGGCATCCGCGAGGCACTGCTCGGCGGCGTCCGCGTCACCACCGTCGCCGTCCCCGTCCGCGAGATGGCCCGCATCGCCTTCGAGCTCCTCGACGAGACCCTCGCCGACGCCCCCGTCCGCCACGTCCGCCTGCCGACCACCCTCGTCCTCGGCGAGACCTGCGGCTGCACCCCCGCCCCCTGACGCCGGATCCACTGGGAAGAGTCGCCCGCAGACCTGCTGGTCGGGCAGCCGCACAGCGGCCCCCTCATGCTGGTCGAGCAGCCGCGCAGCGGCGTATCGAGACCCACCGTCCGATGAAGGCCAGGTCTGCAGACTCGTCCTTCCGGCGCTGCCGGCTCTCGATACGCCCGCTTCACGGGCTACTCGATCAGCATGGGGTGCGCCCGACAGTTCGGATCTGCAGACCACGGCACCTGATCCGGACGCAGAACATCAGCCGGGAGTCACTCTTAGCGCCCCTCGGCGACGACACACGTCCTCAGCTGACGTTCTGCCGCCGCCGATGCGCAGCTCCCCTTCCCTGCCGGTCGACCAACCGCGCAGCTCCCCTTCCCTGCCGGTCGACCAGCCGCGCGGCGCCCTTTCATGCTGGTCGAGCAGCCGCGCAGCGGCGTATCGAGACCCACCCCTCAGCCGATCGCCGCCAGCCGCCCCACGACGCCCTCGCCCAACTTCGCCACGTACGCCTCCGGGTCCGGCCCCTGCGGCGCGAGCTCGACCAGCGAGATCCCGAGCGCCGCGTACTCCTCCATCGCCCGCACGAACCCGTCCGGGTCGCCGACCGGGTCCCCGCCGCCGATGATCGTCTTCGTGATCGCGTCGTAGTCGCGCCCGAGCTCGTCGCAGTGCCGGCGCAGCACGTCGAGCTTGTGCGCGATCCCCTCCGCCCCGATCGCGAACAGGTTGCAGGCGTCGCCGTACTCCGCGACCAGACGCAGCGTCTTCTTCTCGCCGCTGCCCCCGATCAGGATCGGCGGACCCGGCCGCTGGATCGGCTCCGGGTGGTTCAGCGTCTCGGCCAGCTGGAAGTGCTTCCCCGAGTACGGCCCGTCGTTCTCGCTCCACATCTGCTTGCAGATCTGCAGCGTCTCCTCGAGCCGCTCGAACCGCTCCTTCAGCGCCGGATACGGCACGCCCAGCCCGAGGTGCTCCCGCTCGTACCAGGCCGCACCGATGCCGAGCATCGCCCGCCCGCCCGACAGCACGTCCAGCGTCGTCACGATCTTCGCCAGAAGCCCCGGGTGCCGGTAGGTCACCCCGGTCACCAGCAGTCCCAGCCGCAGCCGCTCCGTCCGCCCCGCGACGAACCCGAGCGAGGTGTACCCCTCGAGCATCGGATCCTCGCTCGTCGCGAACTGCTCCATCTGGAAGTAGTGGTCCATCAGCGTGAACCACTCGCAGCCGACGTCCTCCGCCGTCCGCGCCGTGGCCCCCAGGATCGGCGCGATCCCGGCACTGCCCCCCGGCAGCGTGAAGTTCATGAAATGAATGCCGACCTGCATGCGCGCGCTCCTGACGTCAGTGTCCTCCGAGCCTGTCACGCAGCGCGGACCCGGTCACGCGCCCTGAGCGCTTTCGCTGCTCACTGCGCTGCGTGCCTCAGGCTGAGGCGCGGAAGCTCATGAGCTGAGGGCCTGGTGATGACGGAGGTCTGCGGTTCGCGCAGTCCTTTCCGGAAGGGCCGGTGCGCCACGTCGAAGCAGTGGCGTCAGCCACAGCAATGGACCCGTCAGCGCGGCGCGTACCGCGTCAGCACCGCGCCCTCCGGCAGCGGCTCGCTGCCGAGGAAGCGCAGCTCCGGTCGGAACCCGGCGGCGAAGTACGGCGTCCCTCCGCCGAGGACGAACGGCTGCGTGTGGAGCCGGTACTCGTCGATCAGCCCGGCCGCGCCGAGCGAGGCGGCCAGCGTCGGCCCGCTCACCTCGATCGCACCCTCGGTCTCGGCCTTGATCCGGCGGAACGCGTCGATCGCGTCGGAGGCGATCAGCGTCACGCCCTCGGGCACCTCCGTCACCGTCGACGAGAAGACGACCTTCGGAGTCGCGACCCACGCCTGCGCGAAGTCCTCGGCGACCTCGTCCCACTCCGGGTCGGGCCGGCCCCAGTACGCCATCATCCGCCACATCCGGCTGCCGTAGACCGACAGGGCGGCGGCCCGCTGCCCCTCGTTGAAGACCCGGTGCAGCGCGGGCCCGGGCGCGGGGAACCCGGAGATGTCGCCGTCCGCCGCCGCGACGAAGCCGTCGATCGACACGAGCATCCCGTAGCTGACGAACCCCATCGGAGCCTCCTGACCGGTGCGACCCCGGCGTCGCACGCCCCGATGCTAGCCACGCACCCGCGGCACAGGGAAGAGGAGACGTCCGAACGAGAAGACGTCCGAACGAGCCCTACGCCCCGACGCGGAACCGTCGCCCGCCGAACTCCACGACGTCGCCGACCACAAGCTGCCGCCCGCGCCGCCGGTCCACCTCGCCGTTCACGCTGACGAAGCCGTCCGCGACGGCCTCCTTCACCTCGCCCCCGGAGTCGAGGATCCCCGCGAACTTCAGGAACTGCCCGAGCCGGATGCTCTCCCCGTCGAGCGCGACCTCCTCGACCGGTTCCTGTGCAGCCACGAGCGTCAGACCGCCGGGATGTCCGCGAAGCGGGAGAAGTGGCCGTGGAAGCCCACGGTCACCGTCCGGGTCGGACCGTTGCGGTGCTTGGCGACGATGAGATCGGCCTCGCCCGCGCGCGGGTTGTCCTTCTCGTAGGCGCTCTCGCGGTGCAGCAGGATCACCATGTCGGCGTCCTGCTCGATCGAGCCGGACTCGCGGAGGTCGGAGATGGCGGGCAGCTTGTCGGCGCGCTGCTCCGGTCCACGGTTCAGCTGCGACAGCGCGATGACCGGCACCTGCAGCTCCTTCGCGAGCAGCTTCAGCGCACGGGAGAACTCGGAGACCTCCTGCTGGCGGCTCTCGACCTTCTTGCCCGAGGTCATCAGCTGGAGGTAGTCGATGACGACCATCTTCAGGCCGATGCGCTGCTTGAGCCGGCGGCACTTCGCGCGGATCTCGACGAGCGTGAGGTTCGGCGAGTCGTCGATGTAGAGCGGGGCGTCGTTGATGCGGCCGCGGGTGGAGGCGATGGTCGTCCAGTCGCGCTGGTCGACCGTGCCCTTGCGCATGTGCTGCAGCGGAACGGACGCCTCGGCCGAGAGCAGGCGCATCGCGATCTCGCTGCGCCCCATCTCGAGCGAGAAGAAGATCGTCGCCATGTTGTGCTTGATCGCGGCGGCGCGGGCGAAGTCGAGCGCGAGCGTCGACTTTCCGAGTGCCGGTCGCGCCGCGACGATGATCATCTGGCCGGGGTGGAAGCCGTTGGTGAGGTCGTCCAGGTCGGCGAAGCCGGTCGGCACGCCGGTGAAGGCCCCGTCCTTGTGCGCCGCGGCCTCGATCTCGTCGATGGCGACGGTCACCGCGTCGGTCAACGGGACGTAGTCCTCCGCCGTCTCCGACCCGGTGACGTTGTAGATCTCGGCCTGCGCTGTGTTGACGAGGTCGAGGACCTCGCCCTCGCCCTGGTAGCCCATCTGCGCGATGCGGGTGCCCGCCTCGACCAGGCGGCGCAGCAGCGCGCGCTCGGCCACGATCGACGCGTAGTAGCCCGCGTTCGCCGCGGTCGGCACCATCGCGGTGAGCGAGTGCAGGTAGTCGGCGCCGCCGGCGCGCTGCAGCTCGCCCTGCTTGGTCAGCTCGTCGGTGACGGCGATGACGTCGGTCGGCTCGCCGTGCGAGTAGAGCGCCAGGATCGCCTCGAAGACGATCTCGTGCTTGGGGATGTAGAAGTCGGTCGCCTTGACGCTCTCCACGACGTCGGCGACGGCGTCCTTCGAGAGCAGCATGCCGCCGAGCGCCGACTGCTCCGCGAGCAGGTCGTGCGGGGGCGTGCGCTCGTTGCTGCGCGGGGAGTCCCCTCGGGAGTCCCGCCCGTCTCGTCCGTCCGAGCCGGGAACCGCCAGGTGCGCGATCGTCATGCCTTCGCCTCCTCCTGTCGGGTGCCTCGCGGAACGGGTGGCGACACGGTCGAGCCGCCTGTCGCGAGTGCCGGACACAGGTCTACGCCCGACCTCCGACAGCGGCCGCTCGGCGCCCGCCCCGCTCCCCTCGCGGGGCGCTGCGCCACACTACGGACCGCCCGCCGCCGGGGTCAAACCACCCTGTGGAGAGAACTGTGGAGAACGAGCGGGAAACGCCGCGCCCGCTGTGGGCAACATGTGGAGAACCCTGTGGGAACTCGACTGTCGGACAAGTTTTTTCAGCCGCCTGACCAGGCCTTTCCCGCTTTCCACAGGTGTGTGGGGAAAAGAGTCTCCAGACCACATTGAAGGTTGCCCTCCCGCGAGGGTGTATGTGGATGGAGCTGTGGAGAACCGCAACGACGAAGGGCGGTGCGAGGGGACCGTGAAGTCCCGTCGCACCGCCCTCCGCGGCGTTCTCGCGGCCTTACTTGGCCGCGACCACCTGCAGCTTCACGGTGGCCTGGATGTCGTCGCGCAGACGCACCACGGCCTCGTGCTCGCCGACGTTCTTGATCGCGTTCGAGATCACGATCTTGCGCTTGTCGAGCTCGCCGTAGCCGGCCGCCGCCACCGCAGTCGCGATGTCGGAGGTCTTGACGGAGCCGAAGAGGCGCCCGTCCTTTCCGGCCTTGACGGTCAGCTTCACGCGGTTGGCCTCGAGGACCTGCTTCGTGTGCTGAGCCTCCTCGATGGTCTTGTGCTCACGAGCGGCTCGCGCCGACTTGATCTGCTCGACCTGCTTCTCGCCACCGCGGGTCCACGCGACGCCGAAGCCCTGCGGGATGAGGTAGTTGCGGGCGAACCCGTTCTTCACGTCGACGACGTCGCCGGCGGAGCCGAGTCCGTCGACCTCGTGGGTCAGGATGACCTTGGACATCTTCTACCTACCTTCCGCTGCCGGCGTAGGGCAGGAGCGCCATCTCACGGGCGTTCTTGACGGCGCGGGCGATGAGGCGCTGCTCCTGGACGGAGACGCCGGTGATGCGACGGGCGCGGATCTTGCCGCGCTCGGAGATGAACTTGCGAAGGGTCGGGACGTCCTTGTAGTCGATGACGCCCACGCGGACCGACTTCGCGGGGGCCGCGTTCTTCGCGCCCTTGCCGCGGATCGGCTTGCGGCGGTCGCCGCTGCTCTTTCCAGCCATAGTGGTTTCCTTAGATTCTGGTTCGCGTCCGTCCGCACCCCTCTCGGGGCGGGGACGCGTGATTCAGGTGAGGGCGCGCTCGAGCCGGAGGCTCAGAACGGCGTCTCGTCGTTGTAGCTGCCCGGCGTGCTCCACACGTCGCCACCGGCCGGAGCGCTGGGCGCCCACGGCTCCTCGGCCTGGCCGCCACCGCGGTTGCCGCCGCCGTTTCCGCCGGAGCCCCCCTGGTTGCCGCCGTTGCCGCCGCCGAAGCCGCCCTGGCTCGCGCCCTGGTTGCCACCGCCGCCGCCGACCTGACCGCGTCCACCGCCGCCACCGGCCGCGCGCGTGACCTGAGCGGTCGCGTAGCGCAGCGAGGGGCCGATCTCGTCGATCTCGAGCTCGATGCTGGTGCGCTTCTCGCCTTCCTTCGTCTCGTAGGAGCGCTGCTTCAGGCGGCCGGTCGCGACGACACGGCTTCCCTTGGTCAGCGTCCCCGCGACGTTCTCGGCGAACTCGCGCCAGACGGAGGCCCGGAGGAACAGCGCTTCGCCGTCCTTCCAGTCGTTCGCCTGACGGTCGAAGGTGCGCGGCGTGGAGGCGATGGTGAAGTTCGCGACCGCGAGCCCGCCCTGCGTGTAGCGCAGCTCGGGGTCGGCGGTGAGGTTCCCCACCACGGTGATGATCGTCTCGCCGGCCATCAGCGTTACGCCTTGGGAGCGGCCGGAGCCTTGGCAGCCTTGCGGGCGGCCTTCTCGTCGGCGAGCTTCTTGGCGGCGGCGACCTGGGCGATGCCCTCTTCGGCGCGGAGCACCTTGGTGCGCATGACGGCCTCCGACAGCTTCAGCTGACGGTCGAGCTCGTTCGCGGCGGCCGAGGTCGACGTGAAGTCGACGATGGCGTAGATGCCCTCGGACTTCTTGTTGATCTCGTACGCCAGACGACGGCGGCCCCAGACGTCGACCTTGTCGATGGATCCACCATCGGTGCGGATGACGTTGAGGAACTTGTCGAGACTCGGAGCGACGGTGCGCTCATCGATCTCGGGATCCAGGATGACCATGAGTTCGTACTGATGCGTCACTAACCCACCTCCTTCGGACTGAACGGCCACGGTATTTCCGTGACAGGAGGGTATGTAGCATCTGCCCACTCCCGCGGACGCGAGTGCGTCTGGTCATGGACAACCTGACGACCCTACCATCCGCGGGACTCCGAGCCCAGGGCCGATCCGGCGGGATCCGCGGTCGCCCGCCGGATCCCGCCGTCACCGGGACGCGCTACCGCTGGATGAACGCCAGCAGGTCCGGGTTGAGCACGTCGGCGTGGGTGGTCAGCATGCCGTGCGGGTAGCCCTCGTAGATCTTCAGCGTCGAGTCCTGCAGCAGCTCGTGCTGCTTCAGCGCCGCGTCCTGGTACGGCACGACCTGGTCGTCGTCGCCCTGCAGCACGAGCACCGGGACGGTGATCGCCTTCAGGTCCTCCGTCTGGTCCGTCTCCGAGAACGCCTCGATGCCCTCGTAGTGCGCGAGCGCACTGCCCGTCATCCCCTGGCGCCACCAGTTGTCGATCACCGGCTGCGAGACCTCCGCGCCGTCGCGGTTGAAGCCGTAGAACGGACCCGACGCGACGGCCTGGAAGAACTCGGCGCGGTTCGCGGCGAGTGCCTCGCGGAACCCGTCGAAGACGCTCATCGGCGTGCCCTCGGGGTTCGCCTCCGTCTGCACCATCAGCGGCGGCACGGAGGAGACGAGGACCGCCTTCGCCACGCGGCCCTGCGGCTGGCCGTACTGCGCGACGTAGCGCGCGACCTGGCCGCCGCCGGTGGAGTGGCCGATGTGGACCGCGTCGTGCAGGTCGAGGTGCCGCACCACGGCGTCGACGTCGCTGGCGTAGTGGTCCATGTCGTGCCCGGTGCCGACCTGCTCCGACCGTCCGTGCCCGCGGCGGTCGGTCGCGATCACGCGGTAGCCGTGCGCGTGGAAGAAGAGGAGCTGCGCGTCCCAGTCGTCCGAGGACAGCGGCCAGCCGTGGTGGAACACGATCGGCTGCGCGTCCGCGGATCCCCAGTCCTTGTAGTAGATCTCGACGTCGTCGTCCGTGGTCACATACGGCATGGTCGTACCTCCGTGCTCGGGTCGGCCCGGGGCACGCCCGAGTCGACGTCAGCGTGCGCTCCTCCCCGAAGCAGGGGAGAAGTGGCTCCACGATAGGCCTGCCGCGTCGCGACACGGAGGGATCGCTCCGAAGTTCGAGAACCGTTCAGACGGTCGTCCGGAGGACGGGACGGATCTGGTGCCGGACGGCGCGGAGGGACAAGCTGAGCGCATGACGACGCAGCAGACGATCGACCCCTCCGTCCCGCCGAGCGGCCCCGGCTGCGTCGAGTGCGAGCAGTCCGGCTCGTGGTGGCTGCACCTGCGCCGCTGCGCGCTCTGCGGGCACATCGGCTGCTGCGACGACTCGCTGAACCGGCACGCGACCGCGCACTTCCACGAGACCGGCCACTCGGTCATCCGGAGCTTCGAGCCCGGCGAGGAGTGGTTCTGGGACTACCGGACGGACGACTACGCCGACGGTCCGCGTCTCGCCGACCCGCAGAGCCACCCCGCCGACCAGTCGACGCCCGGACCGGCGGACCGGGTGCCGCGCGACTGGCAGTCCGTTCTCACGGACCGGGACTGATCGGCTCCCGATCCCGCGCGACGACGCTCAGCGCGCCGCCCACCACTCCTTCAGCCGCCGGGCGGCCTCCTCCTCGCCGAGCGGTCCCTCCTCGAGTCGCAGCTCGAGCAGGAACTTGTACGCGAGTCCGACCTCGCGCCCCGGCGGCAGCTCCAGGATCGCCATGATCTGCGTGCCGTCGAGGTCGGGCCGCTTCGAGGCGAGCTCCTCCTTCTCGGCGAGCTCCGCGATCCGCTGCTCCAGGTCGTCGTAGGCGTGCGCGAGCCGGTCGGCCTTGCGGGTGTTGCGGGTCGTCACGTCGGCCCGGGTCAGGATGTGCAGCCGCTCGAGCAGCGGGCCGGCGTCGGTGACGTAGCGGCGGACGGCCGAGTCGGTCCAGGCACCCTCGGTGTAGCCGAAGAAGCGCAGGTGCAGCTCGATCAACCGGGCGACGTCCGCGATGGTCTGCTTGTCGAACTTCAGCGAGCGCAGCCGCTTGATCGCCAGCTTCGAGCCGACGAGGTCGTGGTGGTAGAAGCTGACCGCTCCGCCCGGCTCCAGCCGCCGCGTCGCCGGCTTGCCGATGTCGTGCAGCAGCGCCGCGATGCGGAGGGTGACGTCCGGCGCCGCGCCGGGGTTCCGCTGTCCCTCCAGCGCGATCGCCTGCTCCAGCACCGTGAGGCTGTGCACGTAGACGTCCTTGTGGTGGTGGTGCTCGTCCTGCTCGAGGCGCAGGGCCGGCAGCTCGGGGAGGAAGTAACCTGCCAGACCGGTGTCGACGAGCAGCTCGAGTCCGGCCCGCGGCGAGGCGGTCGCGAGGAGCTTCCGCAGCTCCTCCTGCACCCGCTCCGCGGAGACGTCGTCGATGCGCGGGGCCAGCTCGGCCATCGCCCACTCGACCTCGTCGGTGGTCCGGAAGCCGAGCTGTGAGGTGAACCGCGCGCCGCGCAGCATCCGCAGCGGGTCGTCGCCGAAGGAGAGGTCGGCCGCGGCGGGCGTGCGCAGCCGGCCCGCGAGCAGGTCCTCCACTCCCCCGGCCGGGTCGACGAGCACGATCTCGGGCAGCCGCAGCGCCATCGCGTTGACGGTGAAGTCGCGGCGCACGAGGTCGCCCTCGAGGCTGTCGCCGAACTCGACTTCGGGCTTGCGGCTGACCCCGTCGTAGCTGTCGCTGCGGTAGGTGGTGATCTCCACCGTCTCGCCGGCGATCCGCGCGCCGATCGTGCCGAACGCCCGGCCGATGTCCCAGTGCGCCTCGGCGATCGGAGCGACGATCCGCACGATGTCGTCGGGCCGCGCCGAGGTCGTGAAGTCGAGGTCGTGCACGCCGTGGCCCAGGAAGGCGTCGCGGACGGGGCCGCCGACCAGCGCGAGCTCGTGGCCCTGCGCGGCGAAAGCCTCCGCGAGCCGGGCCACCGTCGGTGTCGCCGCGAGAGCTCGGAGGGTCTCGAGGGCGGTCTGGACGCTGTGCATCCGGCAGATCCTACCGGGGAGCCGTGACCGGGCCGCGGTGCGCGCCGGAGTGCAACCGCCTCGACCGGTTACGGCTCCTGAGCGACTCCGCAGCGCATCCCGCGGCCCGGCAGACGGCTGCCCGGAGGCCTGCCCGTAGAATCACCCGCATGGAGGCCGAGTGAGTTCGATGCGTCGGCGCGACCTCACCCCCTCCGATCGCCCCCGCCCCCGGCGAGCGGTCCCGCAGCTGCTCCGCTCCGCCGGTGCCGCTGCGCTGTCGATCGCGCTCCTCGGCGGCGCCCTCCCCGCGGCGGCGCACGCCGCTGAGCGCACGGCCCTCGAGTCCGGACAGGCCACCGTCACGGCGACGGTCGGCGCGGCGAACGACGGCGTCCTCCTCCCCGGCGACGACCTCCAGCTCGCGATCTCCGTGCGCAACGGCACCACCGAGTCGATCGACGGCGCGCGCGTCGAGGTCGCGATCGACGAGGACACCCTCGACTCCCGGGCCGAGCTCGCCGAGTGGCTCGACGGCGAGTCCGAGGACGAGGGCACGAGCACCGGCGACGGCGCCGACGTGCGACTGCTCCCCTCCAGCTCCGCCCAGGTCGGCGTCACCGTCCCCGCGGCCTCGCTCCCCTTCTCCACCGACTCGATCCGCGACCCGGAGGCGTTCGGCACCCACGCGATCTCGGTGACCGTCAGCAGCCCCGGTGGCACCGTCGCGACCGCCCGAGGCGTCGTCGAGCTCTCGACCGGCTTCCCCAGCGAGCAGGAGACCGGCGTCAGCGTCCTCGTGCCGCTCACGGTCCCCGACACCGCTGACGGCATGCTCTCCGCCGAGACGCTGCAGGACTACACCCAGACCACCGGCACGCTCTCGCGCCAGCTCGACACCGTCGACGGCCGCGCCGTGACCATCGGAGTGGATCCGCGCATCCTCGCGTCGATCCGGGTCCTCGGCGACACGGCACCGGAGTCGGCGACCGCCTGGCTGGACCGGCTCGAGTCGGTGCCGAACGAGGTCTTCGCCCTGCCCTACGCGGATGCGGACGTCGCCGCCCAGGCGCAGTCCGGCCTGTCCACGCTCCTGGCGCCGACCTCGTTCGAGTACGCGCTCGATCCCACCCTGTTCGCGCCGACGAGCTCGGGGACGCCGACCCCGACGGCGGTTCCCGGCGACTCGACTGCTCAGAACCTCCCCGAGCGCCCGACGACCGAGTCGCTCCTCGCGTTCGACTGGTCGCCGACGGTCGGCCGCATCGCCTGGCCGGACGACGGCACCGTCCGCGCGGCGGATCTCGGCGTGTATGCCACCGGCGGCATGACCCGCACGGTCGTCTCCTCCGACAATCTCGAGCTGCCGGACGGCGTCACCACGACGACCCGAGCCTCCGTCGACGACCACGACGTCATCGTCGCCGACAGTGCCCTCTCCAGCGCCTTCGACCGTGCGGTCAGCGCGAGCACCGACTCGGAGTGGCGCGCGAGCACGGCCGACCTCACCGCCGACCTCGCGCAGGTGCAGCGGGAGGGCGAGTCTCCCGACGTGGTCCTCGCGCTCGACCGCGGCGCGGCGATCGACGGCGTCCGCCTCGCGCAGACCCTCGACGCCGTCGACGCCCTGCCCTGGGCCGAGGGCTCATCGCTCGCCGCCGCCCTCACCTCGCCGGCGACCGAGGACGCGACGATCATCGACAGCCCGGAGTCGGAGCAGCGCCTCGAGGGCGTGTCCGACCTGCTGACCGCGGCCGCCCGCGTGGAGTCGTTCTCGGCCGTCCTCACCGAACCGGAGCTGCTCAGCGGCAAGCGCCGCAATGACCTCCTCGCCCTGCTCGCCGTGACCTGGCGCGAGGACACGGCGGGCTGGCAGGAGGCGGTCACCGCCAGCCGCGAGCAGGCCGACACCACGCTCTCCTCCGTCGCCATCGAGAGCTCCGACAGCGTCACCCAGCTCTCCCGCGACTCCAGCATCCCGGTCTACGTCCGCAACGACCTGCCGTGGCCCGTGACGGTCCGGATCCAGGCCTCGACCTCGAACGCCGTCCTCGACATCGACGAGTCCTCGGTCGAGCCGACGGCGATCGACGCCCGCTCGCAGGGCCGCGTCCTCATTCCCGTGAAGGCACGCGTCGGCAACGGCGAGACCGAGCTCCGGATGCAGCTGACGTCGCAGGACGGCACGCCCATCGGCGCTCCCACCGGCATCGTCACCAACGTCCGCGCCGACTGGGAGACCGTCGGCACCCTGGGCGTCGGCATCCTCCTCGTCCTCGTCTTCGGCGCGGGCATCCTCCGCAACATCCGCCGGCGCCGCCGCGGCGACACCCCCGAGGAGGACGAGGAGGACCCCAACGCCCCGCTCGCCGTCCAGCCGGGCCTCGACGACGACCGAACGGATCCCCGTGGCTAGCTTCTCCCTCGGTCGCGCGAGCGCCGTCCTCGCCTCCGGCACGATGGTCTCGCGGGTCCTCGGCTTCGTGATGTCGCTGGTCTTCACCCAGACGATCGGCCTCGTCGGCCAGGGCGCCGACGCCTTCACCGTCGCCAACGGCCTCCCGAACACGATCTACGCGATCATCGCGGGCGGTGCGCTCAACGCGGTCCTCGTGCCGCAGATCGTGCGCGCCGGCCTCCAGGCCGACGGCGGTCAGCGCTACATCAACAAGCTGCTGACCCTCGCGCTCCTCGTCCTCCTCGGTGCCGCCGTGATCGCGACGCTCGCCGCACCCCTGCTGATCCAGCTGAACGCCTCGCAGTACGGGCCGGAGCAGACCCGCCTCGCCGTCACCTTCGCCTACTGGTGCCTGCCGCAGGTCTTCTTCTACGGGCTGTACACGATCCTCGGCGAGGTGCTCAACGCGCGCGGCTCCTTCGGTCCGTTCACCTGGACCCCGGTCGTGAACAACGTCGTCGCCATCGGCGGGCTCCTGGCCTTCCAGCAGCTCTTCGGCTCCGACGGCAAGGGTCTCCGCACGGCGACGGAGTGGTCGCCCGAGATGATCGCTGTGCTGGCGGGCTCGGCCACCCTCGGAGTGGCACTGCAGGCGATGCTGCTCGTCTTCTTCTGGAAGCGGGTCGGTCTGCGCTACCGCCCCGATTTCAGCGTCCGCGGGGTCGGCCTCGGCCGCGCCGGGAGGATCGCCGTCTGGACCTTCGCGACCCTGCTCCTGACGGTCGCTGCAGGCTTCATCGAGAACAACACCGTGAGCGCCTCCTCGGGCGAGGACGCCTCCGCCACGGCGCTGCAGAAGGCCTGGCTCGTCTTCATGCTCCCGCACTCGGTGATCGCCGTCTCGATCGCCACCGCGTACTACACCAAGATGAGCGGCCACGCCTCGCGCAACGAGATGAAGGACTTCCGGAGCGACATCTCCACCTCGATCCGGGTGGTCGGGCTCTTCCTGTTCTTCGCCACAGCGGCCCTCGTGGTCTGCGCCCGCTCCTTCGCGACGATCTTCGCGCCGACCGATCCCGTCGCCGCCGGGCAGATGGCCATGATCATCACCGCCTACGTCATCGTGCTGCCGCTGTTCTCGACGCTCGCGATCGTGCAGCGCGGGTTCTACGCCCTCAACGACGGCCGTTCGCCGTTCCTCTACACGCTGGTGCAGACCGCGATCATCGTCGTCGGCTGCGGGATCGCCTTCCTCCTCCCCGACGACTCGACCGCGTTCTTCGTCGCGCTCTCGATCTCGGCGGGAGTCGCCGTCCAGGCGCTGATGGCGTGCCTGATGCTCAGGAAGAAGCTCGGCGGCTGGGGCGGGACGCGCATCGTGTTCCGCTTCGCCACCTACGCCGCCGCGACCCTCCCCTCGATCGGCGCCGGCGTCCTGGTGATGTTCGTCCTCGCCCAGGCCGACGACTACCCGGCCGCCGGCTGGCCGCAGGCCCTCATCTCGATGGTGCTCACCGGCGTCGTCATGGCCCTCGTCTACTTCGGCGTGCTCTGGGTCCTCCGCGTCCCGGAGCTGCGCGCGATGGCCGCGCCGCTGCTCCGCCGCCTCGGGCGCTGACGCGGCACGGGACGCCCGAGCGTTCCTGAGAGCCGTCGTCGCGACACTGGGACGTCACCGGACCGGTGGTGCGCCCCCGGGCGCGACGTGGAAGGGTGGGGGCGTCCTCCGGCAGAGCCGCCTCCCCCCTCCTCCCTCCCGCCGATCCGGAAGGCGCGATGCGCTCCACCTTCGTCCTGCTCCGCGTGCTCGTCGCGGCCGCCGTCCTCACCGCGACCACGGTGAGCTTCCTCGACTCCCACGCCTTCTGGGTCGAGGCCCGCTTCCGCGACCGCGCCACCCTCGCCGCCAACTTCTTCAGCTACATCACCGTCGAGGTCTGCCTGCTCGCAGTCGTCGTCCTGCTGATCGGCGCCGTCGTCCTCGCCCGCGGCGCCCTGCCGGAACCGCGCTGGTTCGCCTGGCTGCGGGCCGGAGTCGTCACCTACATGGTCGTGATCGGAGTGGTCTACAACCTGCTCCTGCGCGGCACGGTGGTCACCGGCGCCGGTGCCGGTCAGGACTGGACCAACGAGGTCATGCACGTCATGGCGCCGCTCGCGCTGATCCTCGACTGGCTCTTCGCGCCCGGCCGGCGCCGCCTCTCCTGGGCGGTCGTCCCGGCGCTGCTCGCGTTCCCGGTCGCCTGGTTCGTCTACACGATCATCCGGGCGCCCCTCGTCTACGACCAGATGAAGCACGAGCAGGTCTGGTACCCGTACCCCTTCCTCGATCCGCGCCTGGCGGACCCGCCGATCGTCCCCGGTGGGATGATCGCGGTGGTGTTCTACGTCGTCGCGATGACGGCGGTCTTCGCCTCGGCCGGCTGGCTGACGGTCCTGATCTCGCGCCGGTCGATCGGGCAGCGCGGCACTCCCGCGGGCTCGGCGGAGAAAGAGCCGGTCAACGCGGCTTTCTGAGCCGTCTCGCGGAGAGCCGTTCGGCGACCCTGACCGCGGGCCGAGTGCCCCGGACGCCGCGGAATAGGCCCCGCCTAGGATGTGTTGTAGCCCCTGGAGCCCGGGAACGACAGAGCGAGCGGGACCGGCTCCGCGGATCCGCTCCCAGCACCGGATCCGGGCAGACCACCCCCTCCGGCGGACCGCCGGATCAGCCCCGCTCAGCACAGACCTCGAGGAGTTGCCGTGCGCGACATCGTCATCATCGGATCCGGCCCCGCAGGCTGGACGGCCGCCATCTACGCGGCGCGCGCCGATCTGCACCCGGTGGTCGTCGCCTCGTCCGTCGAGATCGGCGGCGACCTGATGAACACCACCGACGTCGAGAACTTCCCCGGCTTCCCGGACGGCGTCCTCGGCCCGGAGCTGATGACGGCCATGCAGAAGCAGGCCGAGAAGTTCGGCGCGGACACCTTCTACGACGACGTCGTCTCCCTCGACCTCGAGGGAGAGACCAAGACGATCCACCTCGGCTCCGGCGAGAGCATCGAGGCGAAGACCGTCGTCGTCGCGACCGGCTCCGCGTACCGCAAGCTCGGCCTGCACGACGAGGACCGCCTCTCGGGACACGGTGTCTCATGGTGCGCCACCTGCGACGGCTTCTTCTTCAAGGGCAAGACCATCGCTGTCGTCGGCGGCGGCGACTCCGCGATGGAGGAGGCGACCTTCCTCACCAAGTTCGCCGAGAAGGTCTACGTCATCCACCGCAAGGACTCGCTCCGCGCCTCCAAGGTCATGCAGAAGCGCGCCCGCGACAACGAGAAGATCGAGTTCGTCTGGAACACCGAGGTCACCGGCATCACCGGTGAGAACCACGTCAACGGCGTCAAGCTGCGCAACACGGTCGACGGCACCGAGTCGAAGCTCGAGCTCGACGGCCTCTTCATCGCGATCGGCAACGACCCGCGCACCCACATCGTCCACGGCAAGCTCGACCTGACGACCGACGGCACCATCGCCGTCACCGGCCGCTCGTCGCAGACCTCCGTGGCGGGCGTCTTCGCCGCCGGCGACGTGATCGACCCGACCTACCGTCAGGCCGTCACCGCCGCCGCTTCGGGCACCGTCGCCGCCCTCGACGCCGAGCACTACCTCGCCGCCCTCACCGATGGCATCGCCAGCACCGAGGGCACTCCGGCCGCCGAGCTCCTCACCCTCTAGCCCTCCCACCACCCGCACTCGAGTCGGCGCCGCCGGCTCACGAAGGAGAAAATCGTCATGTCCACCGCGAAGAGCGTCACCGACGCATCGTTCCAGGCCGATGTCCTCGACTCCGAGAAGACCGTCCTGGTCGACTTCTGGGCCGAGTGGTGCGGCCCCTGCCGCATGGTCGCCCCGATCCTCGACCAGATCTCGGCCGAGCACGGCGACAAGATCGAGATCGTCAAGCTGAACGTCGACGAGAACCCGCAGATCGCCGCGAAGTACCAGATCACCTCGATCCCGGCGATGAAGGTCTACCAGAAGGGCGAGGTCGTCAAGACCGTCATCGGCGCCAAGCCGAAGCCCGCCCTCGAGGCCGACCTGGCCGCGTTCCTCTGAGTTCGACTCCCGACGGTTCGACCGTCTGACGAAGCCCCTGCGCCCCTGTGACGCGGGGGCTTCGTCGTTACTGGCCGCTCCTCATGTTTCACGTGAAACGGCCGCAGAAGGCAGGCCACGGCCCGCACAGTGGCGTCCCCCTCCCCCTGTCCTCCTGAACCCCGCCGAGTAGTCTGGATCGATCCGGCTGACGGTCGGAGACCCTGTCCATCGAGCGGAGCGACATCACCGTGATCAACGCCGGCACCAACCTCGATCCCTGGTACGACTCCTACGCGGAGCGCACGGCCGGCCTCGCGGCCAGCGAGGTCCGAGCACTGTTCGCTGTCGCCTCCCGCCCCGAGGTGGTCTCGCTCGCCGGCGGCATGCCGTTCGTCTCCGCCCTCCCCCAGGACCTCGTCACCGACGCGATGGCGACCGTGATGCGCGAGCAGGGACCCGTCGCGCTGCAGTACGGCTCCGGTCAGGGCGTCCCGGTGCTGCGCGAGCAGATCCTCGAGGTGATGGCGCTCGAGGGCATCTCGGCCAGCGCGGACGACGTCGTGGTGACCACCGGCTCGCAGCACGCCCTCGAGCTCGTCTCGAAGCTGTTCCTCGACCCGGGCGACGTCGTCCTCTCCGAGGGCCCGAGCTACGTCACCGCCATGGTGATCTTCCGCTCGTACCAGGCCGAGATCGAGCACGTGGCGATGGACGAGCACGGACTGATCCCCGAGGCGCTGCGCGAGCACATCGCCCACGTGCGCGCCGCCGGCAAGCGGATCAAGTTCCTCTACACGATCCCCACCTTCCACAACCCGGCGGGAGTCACGCTGAGCTGGGACCGGCGGGTCGAGATCCTCGAGATCTGCAAGAGCGAGGGCATCCTCGTGCTCGAGGACAACCCCTACGGTCTGCTCTACTTCGAGGACGTGCCGCCGAAGGCGATGCGCTCCCTCGAGGAGGACGGCGTGATCTACCTCGGCACCTTCTCGAAGACTCTGGCGCCCGGCTTCCGCATCGGCTGGGCGCTGGCGCCGCACGCCATCCGCGAGCGGCTGATCCTCGCGAACGAGGCGGCGGTGCTCAGCCCGTCGTCCTTCAGTCAGCTCGTGATCTCGCAGTATCTGGCGACGGCGGACTGGCGCGCGCAGATCGACACCTTCCGCGGTGTCTACCGCGAGCGCAAGGAGGCGATGATCCGCGGGCTCGAGACGCACCTCCCCGGTCTCAGCTGGACGAATCCGAACGGCGGCTTCTACGTCTGGGTCACCCTCCCCGAGGAGCTCGACTCGAAGGCGATGCTGCCGCGCGCGGTCAAGGAGCTGATCGCCTACACGCCCGGCACGGCCTTCTTCGGCAACGGCGACGGGCGGCAGAACATCCGGCTGTCCTTCTGCTACCCGACTCCCGAGCGCATCGGCGACGGCATCCGCCGCCTCGCGACGGTCATCAACGGCGAACTCGACCTGCTGTCCACCTTCGCCGACGCCCGAGTGCGGAGAGGCGCCGGCGTCGATCAGCGCGACGCCGTCCTCCCGCCCCAGATCTCCTGACTCCGTGATCCACGAACGACAGAAGGCCCGGTCATGACCGATTTCTCCACCCTCGACCGCACCCTCGACATCGTCGTGATCAGCGGCGGCATCAGCCACGAGCGCGACGTCTCCCTGCGCTCCGGCCGTCGCGTCGCCGACCGCCTCTCGGCCATGGGGCACCGTGTCGCCCACCGCGAACCGGATTCCGGTCTCCTGGCGGCGCTGCTCGACCAGCGTCCCGACGTGATCTGGCCCGCCGTCCACGGCGCGAGCGGCGAGGACGGTGCTCTGCTCGGCCTGCTCGAGGCGGCCGGCTTCCCCTACGTGGGCTCGCGCACGGACGCCGCCCGCCTCGCGTGGTTCAAGCCGACCGCGAAGACGCTCGTCGCGCGGGCCGGCATCGCCACTCCTCGCTCGATCACCCTCCCCCGCGAGACGTTCCGCGAGCTCGGCGCCGCAGGCATCCTCGATCAGGTCCGCGCGCACCTTCCCGGCCCGCTCGTCGTCAAGCCGGCGCAGGGCGGCTCCGCCCAGGGCGTGAGCATCGTGACGGAGACCGACGAGCTTCCGCGTGCGATGGTCGACGCCTACACCTACGGCGAGGTCGCGCTCATCGAGCAGCAGATCATCGGGACCGAGGTCTCCGTCGGTGTCCTCGACCTCGGTGACGGCCCCTTCGCTCTCCCCCCGGTCGAGATCGCCCCGGTTGCGGGTCGCTACACCTTCGAGGCCCGCTACAACGCGGGCGAGACCCGCTTCTACACCCCGGCCCGCCTCCCGGACGAGGCTCTCGACGACGCCTCCCGCGTCGCGGTCGCCGTCCACGAGCTGCTCGGCCTGCGCCACCTCTCCCGCATCGACTTCATCGTCGACCCCGACGGCCTCCCCTGGTTCTTCGACGCCAACGTCCTCCCCGGCATGACCGAGACCTCCCTCGTCCCCCAAGCCATCGAGGCCTCCGGCCGCTACCTCGGCGACGTCTACTCCACCCTCGCCCGCCTGGCTCTCACCCATTAGCCCCCCCGTTTCACGTGAAACATCCGGGCCCGCCGCTCCGGTCGTGCGGAGCGTCAGCCCCACCTCCGTTTCACGTGAAACGCTCCATGCTGGTCGAATAGCCGCCTCCGGCGGCGTATCGAGACCCACCCGCCTCCCCCCAGCTACCGCCAGGAGCAGGGGGCCCGGTGTCGATACGGCGCTGCGCGCCTACTCGACCAACATGCTGCCGCCTGCGAAGTACCGCACGGGGCCAGGCTCTTCCACAGGCCTCGTCCCGGCAGAACATGCTGGTCGAGTAGCCGCCCACGGCGGCGTATCGAGACCCCATTCATGAGTACAACGATCGCCAGCATCGGCGGGCTCGGTCTCGATACGGCGCTGCGCGCCTACTCGACCAACATGGTCCCGAATGCGGAGGACAAAGGGAAGCCAGGCACCCCTCATGCCTTGCTCCCGCAAAGCATGCTGGTCGAGTAGCCGCCACCGGCGGCGTATCGAGACCTACCCGCCAACAGCCCGGTTCGCTCCAGAACTGCACGCGCCGGTCTCGATATGGCGCTCTGCACCCACTCCACCCGCAAGAGGCGAAGGCAGCTCAAGAGCTGGCCACTTCACCATGCTGGACGAGTAGCCGCGTCAACGGCGTCTCAAGACCCGGCCCCGTACGCACACCGTTTCACGTGAAACGGCCGCGCACCTCACGGCGCCAGCGACACCTCGGTCGGCTCACCGATCTCGGCCAGAATGCGGTTCAGATCATGGATGGTCGCGAAGTCGATGACCACCTGCCCCTTGCGGGCTCCCAGCGTCACCTTCACCCGCGTATTCAACCGGTCGCCGAGGTGGTCCGCCACCGTGCTGAGGTGCCCGGCATGACCGCCCTGCTCCTCCTCCGGCTCGCGCGAGGTGGTCTTCGGAGCCTTCATCTGCGCAGCAGCAGCCTCAGCGGCCCGCACCGACAGGTCCTCGTTGACGATCTTGTCCGCGAGCCGGCGCATGAGCTCCGGCGTCTCCACGGACAGCACCGCACGCGCGTGCCCCGCGCTGAGCACGCCGGCAGCCACCCGAGCCTGCACATCGGCGGGGAGCCGCAACAGTCGCAGCGTGTTCGAG
Source organism: Rathayibacter sp. VKM Ac-2929 (assembly GCF_022815495.1). Lineage (NCBI taxonomy): Bacteria > Bacillati > Actinomycetota > Actinomycetes > Micrococcales > Microbacteriaceae > Rathayibacter > Rathayibacter sp. VKM Ac-2929. The sequence goes on along the minus strand of NZ_JALGRV010000003.1, from coordinate 209,359 downwards.
ATCTGCGGGCGCGATCGGCCGAGGCGCGTCGCCAGCGCCTCCTGCGTGATGCCGAAGTCGCTCAGCAGCTGCTGGTACGCAGAGGCCTCTTCGAGCGGGTTCAGCTCGGCGCGGTGCAGGTTCTCCAGGAGCGCGTCCCGGAGCATGTTCTCGTCCGCCGTGTCCTTGACCACCGCGGGGATGGTCTTCAGGCCGGCGGCCTTGGAGGCGCGGAAGCGCCGCTCCCCCATCACCAGCTCGTACTTCGCGCCCTTGCGCCCGGTGACAGGCCGCACCACGATCGGCTGCAGCACCCCGAACTCGCGGATGCTGTGCACCAGCTCGGCCAGCTCGTCCTGGTCGAAGACCGACCGGGGCTGCGCCGCGTTCGGCACGATCTCCGACAGCGACAGCTGCGCCAGCCGTGCGCCGGGTACCTGCAGCAGCTCGTCCTCGGCGTTCGCTGCACCCACCTGATCCGGGAAGAAGACGTCGACGGGCCGCGAGCGGGTGTCGTCGCTGACCGGGATCAGGGCGCCGATGCCCCGGCCGAGTCCTGTGCGCTTGGTCGCCATCAGCGGTCCTCTCCATCGGGCGTCGCCGCCGGGGTCTTGGGTACGCCTCGGCGCGCGATCTCCGCCGCCGCCTCGAGATACGCGAGGGAACCGGACGACTGCGGGTCGTAGCTGATCACGCTCTGCCCGTAGGACGGCGCCTCCGAGATCCGCACGTTGCGCGGGATCACGGCGCGCAGCACCTCCTTCGGGAAGTGCTCGCGCACATCCGCCGCGACCTGGTTGGACAGGTTCGTCCGCCCGTCGAACATCGTCAGCAGGATCGTCGAAACCGCCAGGTTCGGGTTGAGGTGCCGCTCGATCAGGTCGATGTTCTTCAGCAGCTGACTGAGACCCTCGAGCGCGTAGTACTCGCACTGGATCGGGATCAGCACCTCGCGCGCCGCGACGAACGCGTTGATCGTCAGCAGCCCGAGCGACGGCGGGCAGTCGATGAAGACGTAGTCGAACGGCTCGTCCATCCCCTTGAGCATCCGGTCCAGCGCGCGGCGGAGCCGCTGCTCGCGCGCGACGAGGGAGACCAGCTCGATCTCGGCGCCGGCAAGATGGATCGTCGCCGGAACCCCGTAGAGCGAGGCGAACTCCGGGCTCTTCTGCACGACGTCCGCGAGGGGCGTGTCGTTCACGATCACGTCGTAGACGCTCGCCGTCTCGGCCCGGTGCTCGATCCCGAGCGCCGTCGAGGCATTGCCCTGCGGGTCCAGGTCGATGACCAGGACCTTCGCGTCGCCCCGAGCGAGCCCCGCGGCCAGATTGACGGTGGTCGTGGTCTTGCCGACGCCGCCCTTCTGGTTGGAGATCGTGATGACGCGGGTCGTCTCCGGCTTCGGCAGCGGCTGCGCGTTGAGCAGCGCGCGCCGGCGCGTCATGTCCGCGATCTCGCGGGCGAGCGGGGTCGAGGCGTCGAAACCTCCGGTCAGTCCGGCGGGGTCGGATCGTTTCACGTGAAACCTTCGCTCAGCGGGTGGAAGTGGGGCAGCACCGAGGAACCGACAGTCGAGGATTCAGGGGATCGCGTGCGACGTCGTGGCGATCATCCCACTTTAGCTCGGACGACCCTCGTCACCTCGGAGAGCACGCCGTCGCCGAGCACGACGACCTCGGGCGGGGAGAGCTTGAAGCGACGGATCTGCTTGGCCGCGGCCTCGATCTCCTTCTCGGCGTTGATGCCCTTCAGCAGGACGAGCTCGCCGCCCGGTCGCAGCAGCGGTGCCGTCAACGGAATCAGCTTCGAGAGAGCACTGACCGCGCGCGCCGTGACCTGATCCAGCGGCTCCGCCAGCCGGACCTCCTCGGCGCGGGCCCGCAGAACCGAGACATTCTCGAGTTCGAGCGCGTCGACCTGCTCCTGCAGCCACAGCACCCGGCGCTCCATCGGCTCGATCAGCACGAAGCGGACGTCCGGCCGTACGATGCCCAGCACGACGCCGGGGAGGCCGGCACCACTGCCGACATCACCCACGAGCCCCGGACGCAGGAGAGGGGCCACCAGGGCGCTGTTGAGCACGTGCCGCGTCCACAGGCGCGGGAGCTCCAGCGGACCGATGAGGCCCCGCTCCTCCCCCTCGCGGGCGAGCGCCTCCGTGAAGCGCCGCAGGACGGGCAGTCGCTCACCGGCGATCGCGGCGGCAGCAGCGGGCTCCGGCTCGAGGGTCGGCTCCACGGCGCTCAGCCGCGGGTGATGACGGTGTGGCGCTCGCGGGCCTCGCCGCGCGACTCCGACACGAAACCGCGCTCGCCGACCATGTCGTGGACGAGCTTGCGCTCGTAGGACGACATCGGGGGCAGCGACGCCGACGTCGCGCCCTCCTCGATGCGCTCGATCGCCCGGTCGACCAGCTGGGCCAGCTCGGCCTCGCGGGCGTCCCGGGAACCGCCGATGTCGAGGATGAGCCGCGAGAAGCCGCCCGTCCTCGTCTGCACCGCGAGGCGCGTGAGCTCCTGCAGCGCCTGGACCGCGTCCGGGCGGGAGAGCACGCGCAGGTTGGTGTCGCCGGAGGCCGTGACCGACAGGTAGGCGCGGCCGTTGCGGACCTCGATGTCGATGTCGCCGTCGAGGTCGCAGATGTCGAGGAACTCCTCGATGTAGTCCGCGGCGACGTCGCCCTCCTCCTCGAGCTGCGACAGCGTCGGCACGGCACCGCCGTCGGCGGAGGACGCCCGCGGAGCGAGCTCCTCGTCGGCCGGAGCCTGCGCGTCCGGGGCCGCCGGAGCACCGGTGAACATCTGCGTCGAATCGGTCATTCTGGGGGCCTACTTCTTTCCGGCTTGCTTCTTGGAGCGGTTCTTGCTGACGGGCTGCGCGCGCTGCACGACCTTCTTCTCGACGAGCGTGACGGTGCCGGCGTCGGTCGTCTCCTCGACGAGCTTGCCCTTGCGGCGCAGGCGCTCCTCGCGGGCCTTCGCGGCCTCGCTGCCGGGGGTCGGCATGTTCCGGATGACGATGAACTGCTGGACCATCGTCCAGATGTTCGAGGTCAGCCAGTAGAACATGACGCCGAGGGGGAAGGCGAAGCCCGAGAAGGCGAAGACGAGCGGGAGGATGTAGAGCAGGATCCGCTGCTGCTTGAACGTCGGCGAGGCCTTGGCCTCGGGCGACATGTTCTTCGAGACGATCTGCAGCTGGGTGATGAACTGCGAGGCGGTCATCAGGACCACCATGACGACGGCGATGACGACGACGAGCTCCTGGCCGCCCTCCGCGAGCGCACCCTGGATCGACTGGTGCAGCGGGGCGATGCCGAAGAGGTTGGCCTCACCGAACTGGCGGGCGAGGACGTCGTCCAGCGGACCGACGCCGCGCTGGCTGTGCTGCGCCGAGTTCAGCACAGAGAACAGGCTGAAGAAGATCGGCATCTGGATCAGCAGCGGGAGGCACGAGGCGAGCGGGTTGGTGCCCGTCTTCTTGTAGAGCTCCATCGTCTCGCGGGACATCGCCTCGCGGGACAGCTGGTCGCGCTTGCCCTTGTACTTGTCCTGGATCTTCTTGAGCTGCGGCGCCACCTCCATCATGCGGCGCTGGCTCTTGATCTGCTTGACGAAGATCGGGATGAGCGCGGCGCGGATGACGAGGACCAGCCCCACGATCGACAGCACCCAGGTGATGCCGGCCGCCGCATCGAGGCCGGTGAAGGTCAGCAGCTGGTGGAAGGCGACGAGGAGCAGCTCGACCACCCACTTGAGGGGCCAGAGAATCGTGCCGAGGAGGTCCATGGGAGGGGGTCAGTCCTTTCGAGGGCCCGCGACGAACCCGAGACGCGTCACGGCGAAGCGGGTCCGGCCGGGAGCCGGTCGGTGCAGGGGGATCGAGGTCGGCACGTCGTCGACCCCGCCGGCCGCCCACGGGTGGCAGCGGAGGAGTCGGCGGGCGCCGAGGACGGACCCGAGGACGAGCCCGTGGAGCTGGACCGCCTGGAGTGCGTAGGAGGAGCACGACGGGTAGTAGCGGCAGACGTCGCCGTACAGCGGCGAGATCACCGCCCGGTACACGACGAGCAGCAGGATGCCGATGTTGCGCGGCAGCAGGAGGAGGAACCAGCCCAGGCGGGCGGTCCAGGAGGCCGCGGGCGACGATCCGGGAGCGGTGACGACCGGTGCGGCCGTGGACGGGGCGGCCGTCACCGGAGCGCCTCGCCTGTGCGGACGGCGCGCGCACGGGTGACGGCGGCGACCACGTCCTGCCGCAGCGCGGACCACGGAGCGTCGGCGCTGCCGGGCAGTGCCCGGACGACCACGTCGGTCCCGGACTCCAGCATCGGCACGAGCTCGAAGGCGACGGCCTTGAGCCGGCGCCGCACGGTGTTCCGCTTCACGGCCGTCCCGACCGTCTTGGCCACGATGAAGCCGAACCGCACCGGTGCGTCGCCGGAGGACCTCCGGACATACGTGACGGTGTGCGGTCCCGTGGACCGCACACCGCGACGGACGACTGCCCGGTACTCGCCACCGAGGACGATGCGATGGGCTCTGGCCAGCACCGCTGGACGGAATCGCTAGGCGCTACGCCGAGAGCTCGGTGCGGCCCTTGGCGCGGCGAGCGCTCAGGATGCCGCGACCGGCGCGCGTGCGCATGCGCAGACGGAAGCCGTGCACCTTGGCGCGACGACGGTTGTTCGGCTGGAAGGTTCGCTTGCTCATAGTCAGATCTCCACGTACGGGTTCCGCGGTGCGAGCGGGGCTCCACGCCGGTGGCGGGGGCTCCGGTTCGTCCGGGAAGAGGGGGTGCCCGGGTGCCGATCGGCCCGATCCGCGAGGACCGTGCTCCCGACGCCGGGCAGGCGTCAACTGACTTAAACTACGTCCTCCGCCGCCACCGGTCAAATGTGCGCCGGGCGAAACCTCGATTCTGCACACGGGACGCGGTGTTCCGCGCATTGACACGCGGGTGTCGCTGTGGTGGATTTGTCTCCCGTCGGCTCCGTTGGCTACGGTGTTGAGCCGCAGTTATCCACAGGCGTGAACCGTCCCCTCCCGCGTGATCGCGGGGATCGGGCGAGGCCTGTGGAAGCGCCTGTGCAGGGATCGGGCCCCGGATCTCCGCTGGAACCGAGGGCCCGCCGTGACGGACGACAGCCCGAGGCGGCGGCCAGGATTTCGAGAGCGACCGAGGACCGGAGACAGATGCCTGACGACACGTCGATGATCGACGCGTGGAACGTGATCCGCGGCGAGCTGTCGCGGGACGAGCGCATCACCGCGCCGATGTACGGCTTCGTCTCGCTGGTGGAGCCCAAGGGCATCATGGCGGGCACCTTCTACCTCGAGGTCCCGAACGAGTTCACCCGCGGAATGCTCGAGCACCGGGTCCGCGTGCCGCTGCTCAGCGCGATCGGCGCCCTCGACGACTCCTTCGGCGTCTCGACCTTCGCCTTCGTGGTGAACCCCGACATCGAGCACGAGCCGATGAGCTCCCCGTCGTCCGACTCGCTGAACCCCTTCGAGCCGGTGACCGGCTCCTCCGCCACGGTCGCCCCGCCGGTGCGCGTCGTCGAGGAGCTGCGCACCGTGCCGGCGACCGACACCCGGCTGAACCCGAAGTACAGCTTCGACAACTTCGTCATCGGCGGCTCCAACCGCTTCGCGCACGCCGCCGCGGTCGCCGTGGCCGAGGCGCCGGCGAAGGCGTACAACCCGCTCTTCGTCTACGGCGACTCGGGCCTCGGCAAGACCCACCTCCTGCACGCCATCGGCCACTACGCGATGAGCCTCTACCCGGGCATCCGCGTGCGGTACGTGTCGAGCGAGGAGTTCACCAACGACTTCATCAACTCGATCGCGAACAACCGCGGCAACGCGTTCCACGGCCGGTACCGCAACGTCGACATCCTCCTCATCGACGACATCCAGTTCCTGCAGGGGAAGGCGGAGACGCAGGAGGCGTTCTTCCACACCTTCAACCAGCTGCACGACCACAACAAGCAGGTCGTGATCACGTCCGACCTGCCGCCGAAGGCGCTGACCGGCTTCGAGGACCGCATGCGCTCGCGGTTCGAGTGGGGCCTGATCACCGACGTGCAGGCGCCCGACCTCGAGACCCGCATCGCGATCCTCCGCAAGAAGGCCGTCAGCGAGAAGCTGCTCGTCCCGGACGACATCCTCGAGTTCATGGCGTCGAAGGTGTCCAGCAACATCCGCGAGCTGGAGGGGACGCTGATCCGCGTCACCGCGTTCGCGAGCCTCAACCGCACCCCGGTGGACATGGCGCTGGTGCAGACGGTCCTGAAGGACCTGATCACGCTCGACGAGGACAACGTCATCTCGCCGGTCGACATCATCAATCACACCGCGGACTACTTCAAGCTCACGGTCGACGACCTCTACGGCTCGTCGCGCTCGCAGGCCGTGGCCACCGCCCGTCAGATCGCGATGTACCTCTGCCGCGAGCTGACCAACCTCTCGCTGCCCAAGATCGGCCAGCTGTTCGGCAACCGCGACCACACCACGGTCATGTACGCCAACAAGAAGATCTCGGAGCTCATGAAGGAGCGCCGCAGCATCTACAACCAGGTCACCGAGCTGACCACCCGCATCAAGACCAACCGCTGACCCCCGGCCGCCGGCTGCTCCCTCTCTCTCTGGTCGAGCAGCCGCGGCCGCATGCCGGCCGAGCAGCCGCACAGCGGCCCTTCCATGCCGGCCGAGCAGCCGCGCAGCGGCCCTTCCATGCCGGCCGAGCAGCCGCGCAGCGGCCCTTCCATGCCGGCCGAGCAGCCGCACAGCGGCCCCCACTTGCCGGCCGAGTAGCCGCGCAGCGGCCCCTGCATGCTGGTCGAGTAGCCGCGCAGCGGCGTATCGAGACCCACCCCTCCCGGTGACGCCGTCTCCCACTACGCCCCCTCGCCACCCCGCCACGCCCGCCGTCGTTCGCCACATCGAACGATTCCGGTCGATTTCCACACGTGTGAGCAACCTGTGGATAACTGTGGACAACCGCCCTCGATCTGTGCGCTCCGAGGACCCGCCTGTGCACTCCGGACGACCCGGTCGAATCCCTCCACAGGCCGTCCACGACCGCGCTCACACTCCGTCCACAGCTCGACCCCCTCCGCATCGCAGTCGTGAGTAGGGGTCCCGGACGTTTTCCACAGTTTCCACACGTGTTAACACTGTTAACGCAGTTCTCTCTTTAATCAGGGGCGGACCGGCAACCTCTCCACAGGGCTCGGCTGAGCCGGGAGGGGGTCGTGCTTCCGGGCACGTCGAAGCTGACGAGTACGATGGGCGTCGGTCTTCGTCCACGACTCGTCAGGGGTGTTCTCGTGAGGTTCCAAGCCAACCGCGATGTCTTCAGCGAGGCGGTGTCGTTCGCGGTCAAGCTGCTGCCGCAGCGCACGACCCTGCCGATCCTCTCGGGCATCCTCATCGAGGCGACCGCCGAGGGCCTCACGCTCTCCTCGTTCGACTACGAGGTCTCCGCGCAGACGCAGATCGCGGCCGACGTCGAGGAGACCGGCACGGTCCTCGTCTCCGGCCGGCTGCTCGCCGACATCGCCAACCGGCTCCCCAACGCCCCGGTGCGCGTCGCGACGGAGGAGTCGCGCGTCTCGGTCTCGGCCGGCTCCGCGCACTTCACGCTCCTGCAGATGCCCGTGGAGGAGTACCCGAGCATCCCCGAGATCGACGCCTCCACCGGCCTCGTCCCCGCCGACGCCTTCTCCGCCGCGATCTCGCAGGTCGCCGTCGCCGCCTCCCGCGACGACGTCACCCCCGTGATCACCGGCGTGCAGCTCGAGATCACCGAGAACACCATCGGCCTCGTCGCCACCGACCGCTACCGCGTCGCCGTCCGCGAGATCGACTGGGACAACGGCGACAACGCCGCCCCCAGCCAGCCGCTGACCGCGCTGGTCCCCGCGCGCACCCTGCAGGAGGTCGGCAAGACCTTCAGCCACTCCGGCACCGTCTCCGTCGCGATCACCCAGCGCGACGAGCGCGAGCTGATCGCCTTCACCGCCGATCGCAAGACCGTCACGTCGCTGCTGATCAAGGGCAATTTCCCGCCCGTGAAGCGCCTCTTCCCCGCCTCCGTCGAGAACTACGCGGTGATGGCGACGAGCGACCTCATCGAGGCCACCCGCCGCGTCTCGCTCGTCCTCGAGCGCGAGGCCGCCCTGCGCTTCAGCTTCAGCAGCGACGGGCTCACCCTCGAGGCCATCGGCTCCGAGCAGGCTCAGGCGTCCGAGAGCATCGACGCCATCGTCACCGGCGTCGACGTCGTCGTGTCGCTGAAGCCGCAGTTCCTGCTCGACGGCCTCGCCGCCGTGCACTCGGAGTTCGTGCGCATCGCGTTCACGAAGACCGAGAACCCCAACAAGCCCGGACCGGTCCTGATCACGGCGCAGACCTCGCGCGAGCAGCCCGGGAGCGACAGCTACCGCTACCTGCTCCAGCCGAACCTGCTCCTGCGCTGACCGCTCCTCCCCGATCGCAGCGCCGCGACCGCCCTGCTCCCGACGAGCACCCGCCCGCCGGACATCGAATCCCAGGAAGGTTCACCATGCACATCGGACTCGTCGGACTCGGCAAGATGGGCGACAACATGCGCTCCCGCCTGCGGGAGAAGGGCGTCGAGGTCACCGGCTACGACCGAAACCCGGACGTCTCGGACGCCGCCTCGCTCGACGAGATGATCGCCGCCCTCCCCGCGCCGCGCATCGTCTGGGTCATGGTCCCGGCCGGCGCCATCACGGACGCCGTCGTCACCGACCTGTCCGAGAAGCTCAGCGAGGGCGACCTGGTCATCGACGGCGGCAACTCCCGCTTCACCGAGGACTTCAAGCACGACGCGCTGCTCAAGCCCAAGGGCGTCCACTACATCGACGCCGGCGTCTCCGGCGGCGTCTGGGGCCTCGAGAACGGCTACGGCCTGATGGTCGGCGGCCCCAAGGAGCTCGTCGAGTACGCGATGCCCGTCTTCGACGCGCTGCGCCCCGAGGGCCCCCGCGAGGAGGGCTTCGTTTACGTCGGCGAGGTCGGCGCGGGCCACTACGCGAAGATGGTGCACAACGGCATCGAGTACGCGCTCATGCAGGCGTTCGCCGAGGGCTACGAGCTCCTAGACACCCGCAAGGACATCATCAAGGACGTCACCGGCACCTTCAAGGCGTGGCAGCGCGGCACGGTCGTCCGCTCCTGGCTCCTCGAGCTGCTCGTCCGCGCACTCGAGCAGGACCCGGAGTTCGAGCACATCGAGGGCTACGTCCAGGACTCCGGCGAGGGCCGCTGGACGATCGAGGAGGCCATCAACAACGCCGTCCCCGTCCCCACGATCAGCGCCTCGATCTTCGCGCGGTTCGTCTCCCGCCAGGAGGACTCCCCCGCCATGAAGGCGGTCGCGGCGCTCCGCAACCAGTTCGGCGGGCACTCCGTCAAAGCGGTCGACTGAGTCGACCGGTTCGGACTGCCTGCGGCAGTCCTCACGGCGGTCGGCTTCTCGAAGCTGTGGCGTCATGCAGAGCCGGTCGCGGACGGCGACCTGCGGCCCGCCGCCACCGTGAGGCAGGGATGCTCTCACGGCGGCGGCGGCGCCTTCGGCCGCCTGCACCTTGCACTGGGAGCGCGGCCGCTTCTGCTGTGCTCGGTGGGAGAGGCGCGTCCTTCGGACGACGCGGTGGCTTGCTGGGTCGCGTCCTGCGGACGGCGGGGTTCCATGCTGGGTCGCGTCCTGCGGACGGCGGGGTTCCATGCTGGGTCGCGTCCTGCGGACGGCGGAGTTCCATGCTGGTCGAGTAGCCGCGCAGCGGCGTATCGAGACCCCGCGCCCGGCGCAGGAGCATCGGGCAGAGTGGACACGGAGGAGGTGAGCGCGTGCAGGTGACGCAGCTGGCGTTGAGCGACTTCCGCAACTACGCCTCCGTGGACGTCGCGCTCGCGCCGGGCCCGAACCTCTTCGTCGGGCGCAACGGCCAGGGCAAGACGAACCTGGTCGAGTCGCTCGGCTACCTCTCCACGCTCGGCTCGCACCGGGTGTCCACCGATCAGGCGCTGATCCGCGCGGGTCGGGACAGTGCGGTGATCCGCGCACGGCTGCGCAACGGCGACCGCGACCTGCTCGCCGAGGTGCAGATCAACCGCTCCTCCGCCAACCGCGCGCAGATCAACCGCGGCGGCATCAAGCCGCGCGAGCTGCCCCGCTTCTTCTCGAGCGTCCTCTTCGCGCCGGAGGACCTCCTCCTCATCCGCGGCGACCCGTCCGCGCGCCGCCGCTTCCTCGATCAGCTGATCGTCCTCCGCTCCCCGCGGATGAGCGCGGTGCAGGCGGACTACGAGCGGGTGCTCCGCCAGCGCAACTCGCTCCTCAAGTCCGCGCGGGCGAGCGGCGTCCGCGATCCTGCGAAGCTCGGGACGCTCGACATCTGGGACGAGCGCCTCGTCGCCCTCGGCACCGAGATCATCCAGTCGCGGCTGACCCTGGTCGACGAGCTGAGCGGCCCGGTCCGAGCCGCGTACGAGGCGGTCGCCGGAGCGGACCAGCGCCCGGTGCTGCGCTCGCGCCTGAGCATCGAGGGAGCGGTCGACGACGACGACGAGCCCGTCGCGACGGCCGAGGCCTCCGCGGCGCCGGCGGAGCTGGCCGCGACCTTCTCCGCGGCCCTGCTCTCCGTGCGCCGACGCGAGCTCGACCGCGGGATCTCGCTGGTCGGGCCGCACCGCGACGACGTCCAGTTCGAGCTCAACGACCTCCCGGCGAAGGGCTACGCCAGCCACGGCGAGAGCTGGTCGTTCGCTCTGGCGCTCAAGCTCGGCGCGGCCGAGCTGCTCCGGCGCGACTCCCCCATGGGCGACCCCGTGCTGATGCTCGACGACGTCTTCGCCGAGCTCGACGCCCGCCGACGCGAGCGGCTCGCGGCCGTGGTCGCCGACTACGAGCAGGTGCTGATCACGGCCGCCGTCTTCGACGACGTGCCCGCGGCGCTGGCGGCGCACACGGTCCGGATCGAGGCGGGCCGCATCGTCGAGTCCGACGCGGTCGTGGTCCCGGAGACGCCCCTGATCGCACCTGAGACGGCCGCACCTGAGACGGCCGCACCCGAGACGGCCGCACCCGAGTCCGCGGCCGAGCCGGACCCCGAGCCCGGACTCGAGCAGAAGCCGGAGCCGGACTCGGCGGCCGAGCCGGTGCCCGTCTCCGAGCCCTCCCCGGAGCCCGACCGTGGCTGACTCCCCCCGCCGCGGCGCGCCCTCCCCCGCGCCCGACTCCGAGGCCGCCCGCGTATACCAGCACCTCAAGGAGGTCTTCGGCGGCGACGCCCCCCGCCGGGTGCGCAAGACCGTCGACCGGGCCGAGCCCAAGGGCGACGCCGCCCCGTTCGGCGGGGGCCGCGATCCGCACGACCTCGGCGACGTGCTCTCCTCTCTCACGGTGAAGCTCGGCTGGACCGCTCCCCTCGCCCAGGGCGACCTGATGTCGTCCTGGACCGCGATCGCCGGCGAGGAGACGGCGAAGCACTCCACTCCGGTCGGCGTGGTGGACGGCGTGCTCACGGTGGCGTGCGAGTCGACGGCCTGGTCGACCCAGCTGCGTCTGATGCGGATCGAGATCATGAACCACATCGCGGTGAACCACCCGGACGCGGGGATCACCGCGATCCGTTTCCAGGGGCCCGACGTCCCGAACTGGAAAAAGGGCCCCAGGTCGATTCCAGGGCGTGGTCCGCGCGATACCTACGGCTGAGGACGCATTTTCGGTCGACCCCGGAGAAATCGTTCGTCAGATCGCCACTGAGCGCCGCGCGACCGGCCGCCGCGCGATAGAATGGAGGGCCGCCGAACCGCAGCGTCGACCCCGTGCGCGAGATCTCCAGATCCGCCTGCGCGCCGCGACGGACCGTCAGAGGAGAACTCCACAGCTATGACACCCGAGCCGACCGACTCCACGTCAGCCCCCGCAGCGAACGACCTGGACGCGAACGGCTCCACCGGCCCCTCCGCTCCGGCCGAGGCCGCCTCGTCGGAGGCCGCGCACTCCGCCGGCATGTCGACGAAGTCCTCCGGCGACTACGGCGCGAACCAGATCCAGGTCCTCGAGGGCCTCGAGGCGGTCCGCAAGCGCCCCGGCATGTACATCGGCTCGACGGGCCCGCGCGGTCTGCACCACCTGGTCTACGAGATCGTCGACAACGCCGTCGACGAGGCGCTCGCGGGCTACTGCGACAACATCGAGGTCGTCATGCGCGCTGACGGCGGCCTGACCGTCGTCGACAACGGCCGCGGCATCCCGGTCGACATGCACCCCACCGAGGGCATCTCCACCGTGGAGCTCGTCCTGACCGTGCTGCACGCCGGCGGCAAGTTCGGCGGCGGCGGCTACGCGGTCTCCGGCGGTCTGCACGGCGTCGGCTCGTCCGTCGTCAACGCGCTCTCCACCCGGCTCGAGGTCGAGGTGAAGCGCCAGGGCGCCTCCTACAGCATGACCTTCGCCGACGGAGTGCCGGAGGCGCCGCTCGCGAAGGGCGGGCCGAGCGACGAGACCGGCACCACCATCACCTTCTGGCCGAACGCCGAGATCTTCGAGACCGTCGAGTTCGACTACGAGACCCTCCGCGCCCGGTTCCAGCAGATGGCGTTCCTCAACAAGGGCCTCCGCATCGCGCTGACCGACGAGAAGGAGATCGAGTTCGACGGCGAGGGGGAGAACGAGACCTCCGGCCCGCGCAGCGACGTCTTCCTCTACGAGAAGGGCCTCGTCGACTACGTCGAGTACATCAACTCGCTGAAGAAGTCCGATCTCGTGCACTCCGAGATCATCGACTTCGAGTCCGAGGACACCGAGCGCCGCATCTCCCTCGAGGTCGCGATGCAGTGGACGACGGCGTACACCGAGAGCGTGCACACCTACGCGAACACGATCAACACGCACGAGGGCGGCACGCACGAGGAGGGGTTCCGGGCGGCGCTGACGACGCTCGTCAACAAGTACGCGCGCGCGAACAACCTGCTCAAGGACAAGGACGAGAACCTCTCGGGCGACGACATCCGCGAGGGCCTCACCGCCGTCGTGTCGATCAAGCTCGGCGAGCCGCAGTTCGAGGGCCAGACCAAGACCAAGCTCGGCAACACCGAGGCCAAGGCGTTCGTGCAGCGGGTCGCCGGCGAGCAGCTCGCGGACTGGTTCGACCGCAACCCCAACCAGGCCAAGGACATCATCCGGAAGGCGATCCAGGCCGCCTCCGCGCGGATGGCCGCCCGCAAGGCGCGGGAGACCGCGCGTCGCAAGGGCCTGCTCGAGGGCGGCGGCATGCCGGGCAAGCTCAAGGACTGCCAGTCGAAGGACCCGTCGATCTCCGAGATCTTCATCGTCGAGGGCGACTCGGCCGGCGGCTCCGCCGTCCAGGGCCGGAACCCCGAGACGCAGGCGATCCTCCCCCTCCGCGGCAAGATCCTCAACGTCGAGAAGGCCCGCCTCGACCGCGCCCTGGGCAACAACGAGGTCCAGGCGATGATCACGGCCTTCGGAGCCGGCATCGGTGAGGACTTCAACCCCGACAAGGCGCGGTACCACAAGATCATCCTGATGGCCGACGCCGATGTCGACGGCCAGCACATCACGACGCTGCTGCTGACCCTGCTGTTCCGCTACATGCGCCCGCTGATCGACCTCGGCTACGTCTATCTCGCGCAGCCGCCGCTCTACCGCCTCAAGTGGTCGAACTCGCCGCACGAGTACGTCTACAGCGACCGCGAGCGCGACGCGCTGCTCGCGCACGGCGCCGCGTCGAACAAGCGCATGCCCAAGGAGAACGGGATCCAGCGCTACAAGGGTCTCGGCGAGATGGACTACAAGGAGCTGTGGGAGACCACGATGGACCCCGCCACGCGGACCCTCCTCCAGGTCACCCTCGACGACGCGGCCGCCGCCGACGAGATCTTCTCGACCCTGATGGGCGAGGACGTCGAGTCGCGCCGCTCCTTCATTCAAAAAAACGCCAAGGACGTGCGTTTTCTCGACATTTGATCCGTTATCGCGCTGCGATAACCGACAAATGTCGAGGTCGAGTAGGCCGCAGGCCGTATCGAGACCCGCCCACCTCCCACCACCCCGCACCACCGCATCACAACAACTGAACTGACACCCAGCGCGACCCGCCCCCGTCACGACCCGGGGCCGGGACCCACCTGAGAAGACAGAGATCATGGCAGACGAATCAGACACCCCCACCGGACCGGACGACGGCGAGGACATCGTCACCGAGACCGGTGTCGTGATCCACGGGCACGACAAGATCGAGCCGGTCGACCTGCAGCTCGAGATGCAGCGCTCCTACCTCGACTACGCGATGAGCGTCATCGTGGGCCGCGCGCTGCCCGAGGTGCGCGACGGCCTGAAGCCTGTGCACCGCCGCGTGATCTACGCGATGTACGACGGCGGCTACCGCCCCGACAAGGCGTTCTCCAAGTGCTCCCGCGTCGTCGGCGACGTGATGGGCCAGTTCCATCCGCACGGCGACTCGGCGATCTACGACGCCCTCGTCCGCCTCGTCCAGCCGTGGAGCCTCCGCTACCCGCTGGCGCTGGGCCAGGGCAACTTCGGCTCCCCCGGCAACGACGGCGCGGCGGCCCCCCGCTACACCGAGACCAAGATGGCCCCGCTGGCCCTCGAGATGGTCCGCGACATCGACAAGAACACCGTCGACTTCCAGGACAACTACGACGGCCGCACCCGCGAGCCGGCGATCCTCCCCGCGCGCTTCCCCAACCTGCTCGTCAACGGCTCGGTCGGCATCGCGGTGGGCATGGCCACCAACATCCCGCCGCACAACCTCCGCGAGGTCGCGGCCGGCGCGAAGTGGGCGCTGGAGAACCCGGAGGCGTCGCGCGAGGAGCTGCTCGAGGCGCTGCTGCAGCGCATCAAGGGCCCCGACTTCCCCACCGGGGCGCAGATCCTCGGCGTCCGCGGCATCCAGGACGCGTACCGCACGGGCCGCGGCTCGATCACGATGCGCGCCGTCGTCTCGATCGAGGAGATCCAGGGCCGCACCTGCCTCGTGGTCACCGAGCTGCCGTACCAGGTGAACCCGGACAACCTCGCGATCAAGATCGCCGAGCTGGTCAAGGACGGCCGCGTCTCCGGCATCGCCGACATCCGCGACGAGACCTCGGGCCGCACCGGCCAGCGCCTCGTCGTCGTGCTCAAGCGCGACGCGGTCGCGAAGGTCGTGCTGAACAACCTCTACAAGCACACCCCGCTGCAGGAGAACTTCGGCGCGAACATGCTCGCGATCGTCGACGGCATCCCGCGCACGCTCTCGCTCGACGGCTTCATCCGCGCGTGGGTCGACCACCAGGTCGAGGTCATCGTCCGCCGCACCCAGTACCTGCTCGACGAGGCCGAGGCGCGGATCCACATCCTGCGCGGCTACCTCAAGGCGCTCGACGCGCTCGACGAGGTCATCGCCCTCATCCGCCGCTCCCCCACAGTGGAGGAGGCCCGCGACGGCCTGATGGAGCTCCTCGACATCGACGAGGTGCAGTCGCGCGCCATCCTCGACATGCAGCTGCGCCGGCTCGCCGCCCTCGAGCGCCAGAAGATCATCGACGAGCACGACCGGATCCAGGCCGAGATCGAGGACTACAAGTCGATCCTCGCGAGCCCGGAGCGCCAGCGGACGATCATCTCCGACGAGCTCGACGAGATCGTCGACCGCTTCGGCGACGACCGCCGCACCGAGATCCTCTTCGGCTTCGACGGCGACATGAGCGTCGAGGACCTGATTCCCGAGGAGGAGATGGTCGTCACCGTCACCCGCGGCGGCTACCTCAAGCGCACCCGGAGCGACTCGTACCGCGCCCAGCACCGCGGCGGCCGCGGCGTGCGCGGCGCCCAGCTCAAGGCCGACGACATCGTCGAGCACTTCTTCGTCACGACGACGCACCACTGGCTGCTGTTCTTCACGAACACCGGCCGCGTGTACCGCGCCAAGACGTACGAGCTGCAGGAGGTGAGCCGCGACGCGAAGGGCCAGCACATCGCGAACCTCCTCGCGCTGGAGCCCGGCGAGCAGATCGCGCAGATCCTCGACATCCGCGACTACGAGGCGGCCCGCTACCTCGTCCTCGCCACCCGCGACGGCCTCGTCAAGAAGACGGCGCTGATGGAGTACGACACCAACCGCTCCGGCGGCATCATCGCGATCAAGCTCCGCGAGGGCGACGAGCTCGTCTCCGCGCTCCTGGTCGACGAGGACAGCGACGTGCTGCTCGTCTCCCGCAAGGGCATGTCGATCCGCTTCACCGCCTCGGACCAGGCGCTGCGCCCGATGGGCCGCTCCACGTCCGGAGTGATGGGCATGTCGTTCCGCGGCGACGACCGACTGCTGGACGCCAACGTCGTCAGCGACGAGGGCTACGTCTTCGTCGTGACCGAGGGCGGCTACGCGAAGCGCACCGCAGTCGACCAGTACCGGCTCCAGGGCCGCGGCGGTCTGGGCATCAAGGTGGCCAAGCTCGAGGAGAAGCGCGGCGACCTGGTCGGCGCCATCATCACGGGGGAGGACGACGAGGTGCTCGTCGTCCTCGCCAGTGGCAAGGTGGTACGCTCTGCCGTGGCCGAGGTACCGGCCAAGGGTCGCGACACCATGGGAGTCGTCTTCGCACGATTCGCAGACGACGACCGCATCATCGCACTCGCCAAGAACACCGAACGCAATCTCGACGCCCAGGACGAGGATCCCGACGCCGCGGCGTCGGCCGAGTCCGACGCGGTGTCGGAGGAGGATGAGTCCGTCGATGAGTAGCACGGTCGCCGAGAAGCTCGCCAAGAAGTCCGCGAAGAGCCCGGCGGCGAAGCAGGTCAGACTCAAGCTGGTGTACGTCGACTTCTGGTCGGCCGTCAAGCTGTCGTTCCTGCTCGGTCTGACGTTGGCGATCATCACGATCGTCGTCGTCTACCTCGTCTACACGGTGCTCGCGCAGACCGGCGTCTTCGACGAGGTCAACGGCCTCGTCCAGGACATCGCCGGCGCGGAGGCGTTCGACCTCAACACGATCATCTCGCTGCCCCAGATCATGGGCTTCGCGGTCGTCGTCGCAGTGCTGAACACCATCGTCACCACCGCACTCGGGGCGATCGTGGCGCTGCTGTACAACCTCAGCGTCAAGATCACCGGCGGCCTGCTGGTCGGCTTCACCAACCAGTAGGGCGGAGCGGCCGATTGGGATTCTGACCCGGTGTCGGGTAGAGTCACATCTGGCCATTTCGGGGGTATAGCTCAGGCGGTTAGAGCGCTTCACTGATAATGAAGAGGTCCCAGGTTCAAGTCCTGGTACCCCCACGTGCCGAACGGCCCGACATCGCGAGGTGTCGGGCCGTTCCACTCTCGTCGGCTTTCCGCCGCCGGTCCGGGGCCTTAGCTCAGTTGGTAGAGCGCCTGCTTTGCAAGCAGGATGTCAGGAGTTCGAATCTCCTAGGCTCCACACTCGAACCCCTCCGCCGGTTCTCCTCACCCGCTGTGCGTGCCGTACCGCGGTCGGCGTGCTCTGGCGGCGAACTCGTCGAGGGCCGCCAGGACCTCCACGGCCTCGAACGATCGGTTCCTGCGTCCCGCTCGCGGCTGGGTGAGGACTCCGGCGTCGACGAGCTTCTGCACGGCAGCATCCGCTGTCGGGAAGCTCACCCCGAGCTCGGCGGTGACGAGCGCGATCGTGACCACGGGCTGACGGAGCAGCAGCTGCCGCAGTGCATGCACCGAGGAGTCGCTCCGCGCGCGGATGCCGACGTCCCACCGCGCTCCTATCGCCGCGATGTCCGCGGCGAGTCGCCGTCCGTTCTGCACGGCGGCGAAGGCGGCGTCGGCGAGTGTCTCGATGACCGGGCGGACATCCCCGGAGCGGTAGGCGGTCAGCGCGTCGAAGTAGCGCTTCATGTCGCCGAGCAGCCCGGCGGAGACGGGGACGGTGACGTTCTCCGTGACGCCGGCAGCGCGGAGCATGCCCTGGACGAGCGCGCGACCTGTCCTGCCGTTGCCGTCCGGGAAGGGATGGACGGTCTCGAACTGCGCATGCACGATCGCCACCTGCGCGAGGACGGGGACGTCGACCCGGCGCGCGAACTCCATGACATCGAGCATCAGCGCCGGGACGCGCTCGTGATGCGGAGGAACGAAGAGCGCTCCGTGCGGGGACACCCCGCCTCCGCCGATCCACACCTGCTGGTCGCGCCAGTGCCCGACGATGTCGGGGGCCGTGCTCCCCAGCAGGATGCGATGCGTGGTGAGCACGGTATCGGTGTCCAGCTCGTCGGACAGCGCGATCGCCGCTTCCATCGCGGCGATGTTGCGGACGACCAGCTGAGCGTTCGTCGACGTGGAATCGCCGAGCTCGGCGAGCGCGACCTGCTTGGCACTCGCGGTGAGCTGCTCGACCTCGGAGCTCGATGCGCTCTCGGTCCGCAGCAGGATGGAGGCGAAGGGCGCGGTGAGGGTGCCGACCTGAGCATCGGGCTACGAGCAACTCGTCCTCTGGCGGGCGGCGGCGGGGTCAGCGGGGCTGGCAGGCCAGGCCGAGGAAGTTCTCGACGGAGAGGGTCTCGGAGGTGCCGTCGCGGATGTCGCCGACGATGATCTCGCCGACGGACAGGGTGTCGAACTGCTCGGCGGTGAAGACCACGGGGCGCCCGATGACCGAGCCGTCGACCGAGTAGGCGCCGAGGGTGAGGTCGACGCCGAGGGGGAACCTCTCGATCTCCCGGTCGGCGGGCCAGACGGTGCGGCCGGCGAGGTCGGTCGCGCCGATGTCGTCGACGGGCTCCGGGGCGACCCAGCGGGTGATCCTCCGCGCGCGATCGCCGATCAGCAGCGGAGCGGTGTCCTCGACGGCGAGGTCGAGGCCGTCGACGGCTCCGGAGCAGACGACGACGACGCCGAGCACCTCGGCGCGCTGCCCGCCGCGGCCGATGCCGACGGTCGCCTCTGAGACGGGCTCCGTGGCGCAGCCGGACAGCGTCAGCGAGGCCGTGGCCGCCAGCACGACCGCGACGCTGGCGACTCGACGACGATGCGGCACGAGGTCACCCTACGGCGAGGGCGAGCGCGGAGAGCGCCTGGGGGAGCGAGGGCGCTCCCTCCGCACGGAACACCGCGCGGCCGTCGGCGTCGCGGACCACGACCGTCGGGGTGGAGCGGATGTCCGCGGCTTCCGCTGCCTCGGGCGCGAAGGCGACGTCGAACTCGCGGATCTCCGCAGCGGGGACCAGCTCCGCCGCGCGCTCGAGCACGCTGCGGGCCGCGTTGCAGGCGCCGCAGAACGCGGACGTGTAGAGCTCGACGATCACAGGAACGACAACACCGGCGGGCATCAGACGATTCCTCGGGAGGCGGATCTCGATACGCCCGCTACGCGGGCTACTCGATCAGCATGGAGCGGCCGGACCGCGGCGGACCGAGGCTGACGCGGAGGAGGATCGCAGTCCGTCGGCGATGCAGCACGGCCGGCCGGCGCTGCATGCTGGTCGAGTAGCCCCGCAGGGGCGTATCGAGACCCGTCGTCAGCGCAGCGTCCAGGCCTCGTTCATCGTCAGGGCGACGTCGATCAGCTCGACGCGCTCGAGGCCCTCGACCTCGGCCAGCGGGAACCACGCGGCGGCGTCGGTCGAGCCGTCGACCTCGTGGGTCAGCTCACCGCCGGTGACGCGGGCGCGGTAGACGACGCGGATGGCGTGCAGGGGTCCGGCCTGGGGGTCGCTGCGGCGATGCGCGGGGATCACGTGCGAGTCGACGCCGATCAGCCCCTCGAGCTCGGCGTGGTAGCCGGTCTCCTCGAGTATCTCCCTGACGGCAGCGTCCGCGGGCGACTCGCCCTCGTCGATCCCGCCGCCGGGAAGCGTCCACGCCTCCCAGGGCCCCTGGCTCCAGTGCGCGAGGAGCATGCGCTCGCCGTCGATGATCACGCCGTACGCGGCGACCCGGATGTCCACCTCAGCAGCCTAACCGCGGACCGCGCACCACCGGACACGCGTGAGGCCCGGACCCGCGTGCGGTGTCCGGGCCTCACGCGGCGACTCAGGAAGCGGTCGACGCCGGCGACTGCGCGGCGCTGGCCGGCTCGTCCTCGGCGACCCACAGCTCGTCGTCGGCGCGGAACGTCTGCCAGACGGCGTAGCCGATGCCTCCGACGGCGACGAGAGCGGCGCCGATCGCGAAGACCGTGCCGACCTTGTTCTTCTTCTTCGGGGGAGTGGTGAGCTCCTCCCAGCGCGCCTTCGAGATCTCGGCGAGCTTCGCGCGGTTCTTCGAGTCCTTGGCGGCCTCGAACGCGGCCGCGGCGGTGCCGCCGACAGCGGCGAAGGTCGGGAGCACCTTGTGCTTGTAGGCGTCGCGTGCGGAGGAGTACGTGCCCTCGACGGCGGAGACCCCGTTGTCGTAGACGGGCTTCACCCGGCTCGAGTAGGCGTCCTTGACGGCCGGCACGACCTCCTTCTTCGCGTACGTGGTCGCGTGGCGGCGGCTCTTCTCGAGAACGGAGGCGGCGTGCGCCAGCACCTCCTGCTGCTCACTCCAGACCGCCTCGGCGTTCTTGCGGAGGCGCTTGAGATCCTTCTTGTGCTTACGTGACAGACCCACTTGGTCCTCCATCGGCTACGAGCGGCGAACAACGGCTCAATACTGCCACTCATCCCGCGGCCCGCGCATCGCGCACCCAGCGCATTGACACCCGGCGTTGCGGAGCCCTACAGAGCCGCTGTGCGAGAATCCCCCCATGCCTTTGCACACCGCAGTCGCGACGTTCCACACGACCAAGGGCGACATCGTCGTCAACCTCTACGGCAACCACGCGCCGAAGACGGTCCGCAACTTCGTCGGTCTCGCGACCGGCGACATCGAATGGACCCACCCGGCGACCGGTGCGAAGACGAAGGAGCCGCTCTACAACGGCACCGTCTTCCACCGCATCATCCCCGACTTCATGCTCCAGGGCGGCGACCCGCTCGGCCAGGGCATCGGCGGCCCGGGCTACCAGTTCGACGACGAGATCAACTCGGAGCTCGACTTCACCCAGCCCTACATCCTCGCGATGGCGAACGCCGGCAAGCAGGCGGGGCGCGGCACCAACGGCTCGCAGTTCTTCATCACCGTCGCGCCGACCACCTGGCTCCAGGGCAAGCACACCATCTTCGGCGCCGTCGCCGACGACGAGTCCAAGAAGGTCGTCGACGCGCTGTCGGCCGTGGCGACCGACGGTCGCGACAAGCCCCTCGAGGACGTCGTCATCGAGAGCGTCGAGATCACCGAGGTCTGAGCGCCTCTCCACCACTCATCGAGGGTCGGGTCCATCTGGGCCCGGCCCTCGTTCTCTCTCTCCCGGAGGAACGTCCGTGACCCAGGTCCCGCCGAGCAGCAGCACCTACACCTGCTACCGCCACCCCGATCGCCAGAGCTTCGTGCGCTGCCAGCGGTGCGGTCGCACGATCTGCGGCGAGTGCCAGACCCCGGCTCCGGTCGGTGTCATCTGCCCGGACGACATGGCGCAGCAGCGCAGCGAGGCCCCGCGCGTCCGCGGACCGCTCGTGTCGCGGGTCCGGGCGATGACACGGGCCGACCAGCCGACCGTCACCTACGCGATCATCGCGCTCTGCGTCCTGGTCTGGATCCTCGAGGTGCTCCCCTTCATCGGGAACACCGTGCTCAACGCGATCGCCTACTTCCCCGCGTACACGCTGCCCGGCTTCGGCGCGGGCTTCGAGCCGTGGCGGATGATCACGTCGATCTTCGCGCACAGCACGTCCCTCTTCTTCGTGGTGCCGTTCCACCTCCTGCTGAACATGTACACGCTGTGGGTCTTCGGCATGGCGCTCGAGCGGATGCTCGGCCGCGGGCGCTACCTGACGCTGTTCCTCCTCAGCGGCTTCGCCGGCTCGGTCGGCGTCCTGCTCCTCTCCAGCCCGCTCACCCCGGTGATCGGCGCCTCGGGCGCCATCTTCGGGCTGATGGGCGCGTACCTCGTGATCCTCCGCCACCTCGGCGGGCAGGCCTCGCAGCTGCTGGTGCTGGTCGGGCTCAACCTCGTGATCGGCTTCCTGCCCGGGATGAACGTCGCCTGGCAGGCGCACGTCGGCGGCCTGGTGGCCGGTGCTCTCATCGGGCTGGTCTTCACGCGGACGCGGCAGCGCTCGCAGCGGCGCACTCAGAACCTTCTCGTCGGGCTGATCGGCGTCGGCCTCGTGGCGGTCACCGTCGGGGCGTACGTCCTGGCCTGAGCCGCCTCGGCGCCGCCCCACGAGCTCGTCCACAGGGCGTCCAAGACTGTCCACAGCATCCGTCCACAGCTGGGGACGAAGTTATCCACAGAGTTGTTAACACTGGGGAGAACTACGCCGCTGTCATTCGGAGCAGCCGGTGGGACGGCCTCCTGATCGGCGATCCTGCCCTGTCACGCCGCCGATGCGTGCCCGATCAGGCTCCGCATCCGCGGACTGGCGCGAGGTCCGGAGTTGTCCACAGGAGTTTCAACACCTGGGGATAATTACACGCGTGTAGTTCGCCGTCGCGGGGCGGAGACGACCGTGGCGTCGAGGTCCTCGTCGAGGAGGATCGACGGGTCGAATCCCACGTCCGCGAAGAGTGCCGCCGTCCGCTCCGCCTGCTCTCGGCTGGTCTCGATGACGACCGCGCCGTCGTCGCTCAACCAGGGCAGGACCCCCGCCGCGATCCGGCGGTGCAGCGCGAGGCCGTCAGCCCCGCCGTCGAGGGTCGACGCCGGCTCGTGCAGGCGGGCCTCCGGCGGCATCAGAGCGATCGCCGCGGTCGGCACGTAGGGCGCATTGACCACGACGAGGTCGATCCGGCCTCGGAGATCCTCGGGAAGGGCGGCGAACAGGTCGCCTCGGTGGACCGTGGCGAGTCCCGCCAGGGTCCGCCGGGCGCAGGCGACCGCGGCGGGGGAGAGGTCGGCCGCGTGGAGGGTGAGGCTGTCGCGCTCCTCGAGAAGGGCCCGCCCGATCGCTCCGACACCGCAGCAGAGGTCGAGGACGGTCGCGGGCCCTCTCCCGTCCAGCAGTTCGAGCGCCGCGTCGACGACGGCCTCGGTGCGCCGTCGGGGGACGAAGACGCCGGGGGAGACCGGGACGCGCAGCCCGCGGAAGGCGACCCAGCCGAGGATCTGCTCGAGCGGCTCCCCGGCCTCACGGAGCCGCAGGAGCGCGTCGAGGCGGTCGGAGCCGGCCGCCGCCTCGTGCAGGAGCTCCGCCTCCTCCTCCGCGAAGACGCAGCCCGCCGCACGCAGGCGCGCGACGGACGATGCGAGGGCCGGCGGGAGACCCGCCCCCGGGGACGACGAACGCCCCGTCGGCGGACCGGACGGGGCGTCGTTCATGCTGGTGTGATCAGCGCCAG
This sequence comes from Rathayibacter sp. VKM Ac-2929, assembly GCF_022815495.1. Lineage (NCBI taxonomy): Bacteria > Bacillati > Actinomycetota > Actinomycetes > Micrococcales > Microbacteriaceae > Rathayibacter > Rathayibacter sp. VKM Ac-2929. The sequence goes on along the minus strand of NZ_JALGRV010000003.1, from coordinate 185,982 downwards.
CGGGTCGTCATGAGGAAGCCGATGAAGGCGATCCCGAAGCCGATGAGGATGTTCGCGTTGCCGAGATCCGGCACGGGGAGCGTGCCCTGGCTCACGTAGAAGACGATGATCCACGCGAGGCCCAGCAGCATGAACCCGAACATGACGGGCTTGAACCACACGGGATTGGGTGCGTCCTCACCGGTCCGGGCCTCGTCGCGCTCGGGCTTCGGGCTCTTCGTCGCTCGTGCCATGCCTTCCACTGTACCGGGAGACGGCCGCCGACCGGGAGCGCGAGGCCGCGGGGATGCCGTGCAGGCGCGCAGGAGCGGCTGTGCGGAACGCGCCAGGGGCCGCGGAGCCCGTGGGACGTGCGCGCCCCGCGCCTAGACTCGTCGCATGACCGCCCCGTCGCCCGCCGCCGCACCGCTGCGACCGCGCGACCGACGAGAGCGCACACGGCGACCGCGCCGCCGCCTGACGTTCTTCGGCGTCCTCGGCGAGTTGCTCATGACGGCCGGAGCGCTCGTCCTGCTCTACCTGGGCTGGCAGCTCTGGTGGAACGACGCGGTGATCGCCGGCCAGCAGACCTCCGAGGCCGCGGAGCTCCGGCAGAGCTGGGGTGATGCCGCCCCCGCACCGGAGCCCTCGACGGCGCCGAGCGAGACCCCCGCCGGCTTCGGCGATCCGGTGATCGCTCCGGTGGCGGCACTCGACACCTCCTTCGGCAACCTCTACATCCCGCGCTACGGCGAGGGCTGGGTCCGCACCATCGCGGAGGGCGTGGACGCCGAGAACGTCCTCGACGAGGGCAGCATCGGCCACTACCCGGGCACGCAGATGCCGGGCGAGGCGGGAAACTTCGCCCTCGCGGCGCACCGCAGCGCCTACGGCGGCGGCATGCACCTGATCGACGAGCTCCAGCTCGGCGACGCGATCTACATCGAGACGGCGGACGGCTGGTACACCTACCGATTCCGGAACCTCGAGTACGTGCAGCCCTCGGAGATCCAGGTCATCGATCCCGTCCCGTGGACGACGGGAGTGACGCCGACCGACCGGCTGATCACCCTCACGAGTTGCAATCCGCTCTACTCCACCGCCGAGCGGATCATCGCCTACGGCGTCTTCGAGTCCTGGCATCCGCGCTCCGCGGGTGCGCCGGCCGAGATCGCCGCGTCTCTCGCGCAGGAGGGCTGACCGTGTACGCGGCACTCTGGCGGGTCCTGCCCGGACCCTGGTGGCTCCGGCTGCTCCTCGTGATCGTCCTGGTGGTGGCGGTGCTCGCCGCACTCGCCGAGTGGGTCTTCCCCTGGGTGCAGTCGCTCGTGCTCGATCAGAACGTCACCGTCGGGACGTGAGCGGGCCCCCGAGGCGGTCGCCGCGATGACGCGGATCCTGGTCGTCGACAACTACGACAGCTTCGTCTTCACGCTCGTCGCCTACCTGCGCGAGGCGGGGGCGGAGGTCGACGTCGTCGAGGGAGCGGAGCTGGCTCCCCGCGACGCGATCGAGCGCGCGGCGGGGAGCGACGGGATCGTGCTGTCGCCCGGGCCGGGCCGACCGGAGGAGGTCCCCACATCGGTGGCGCTCGCGCGGCACGCCCTGGCCGAGGCGCAGCCGCTCCTGGGGGTCTGCCTCGGGCACCAGGTTCTCGCTCACGCCCTCGGTGCCCGCGTCCGCGAGGCTCCGGAGCTGATGCACGGCCGGACCTCGGCGGTCGTGCACGACGGCGATCCGCTGTTCTCCGGGATCCCGTCGGGGTTCACGGCGATGCGCTACCACTCGCTCGCCGTCCAGCGCTCGACACTGCCTGCGGAGCTCGCCGTCATCGCGGGGACCGCCGAGGGGGTCGTGATGGCGCTGCGCCATCGGACCGCGCCCGCGGTCGGCGTCCAGTTCCACCCCGAATCCGTTCTCACCGAGGGCGGTCGTCGGCTGATCTCGAACTGGCTCGTCGAGACGGAGCGGCCCCGTCCGACCCGATAGGCGCGGAGCGGAATGCGGAGCCCAGTCGTTGCGAACGCTCGGGCGCCGCTTATCGAACCGACCGAGCAGGCCCATTCACCGCTTATCGACGCACCATTCGCAGCGTGCGGTCCGAGAAATCACCCGTACTTGCGGCCCCCTGATGGGGGGCCCACCTGGGCGTCAGAAGGGGTGCGATCCGCGCCATCGACGCGCTATGAGAGCGCGCACTCGTTCCGGGATCCGCGCCACAACAGGGAAGTCCCGCTCGCGTGCTTCCGCGATCCCCCCGAGCGGGTGGCGTGATTTGACGGAGCCCTGGCGGATGATGCGGGGGGCTCGACGGGCATAATCGGAGGGCGCCGGTTAGGGGACCGGTGCCGTCGAGAAGAGAATTCCGAGGCATCACATGGTGGAATCGATTTCTTGGGCTTATTCCGGAATTCGCGAGCTCGAGACACTGGGCCCGCGCATCGTCGTCAAGCCGGGCACTGTTCCGCGCATGGCGGGCTCCGGTTTCACCGCGGCCGGCATCAGCGTCGTCCTCCTGACGACCTCGCCGCTGCGGGTCCTCCGGGGGACCTGGGGCGCCGACGACACGTCGATGCTGAGCTTCAGCTTCCTGATCGAGGGCGCGGTCCGGCTCGTCGGGCCGGATCGGACAGTGCTCCTGCGGCCCGGCTCGATCGCCTACCAGCCGGGGACGACCACCTTCACCACCGAGTCGACGATGCCCGTCACCTCCCTCCAGATCACGATCCGCGCGGACGAGATGCGCCGCTACGGCTTCGATCTCGGCTCGAACGTCTACGCGCTCGATCCGGACGCCCGGTCCACCCGTGCGGCCTTCGCCTTCACGACGGCGTTCGCGCTCGCGGCGGAGTCGGGCACGGGACTCCCGTCCGACCACGAGGTCGACGGCTTCGGGCACGTGGTCAAGCAGCTGCTCGTGAGCGCCTTCCTCGCCTCGGCCGGCTCTCAGCCCGGGACGACGAGCGTGCGCGCGGCGACCCTCGGCCGAGCGCGGACCGTGATCGACCGGACTCACCGGACCCCGCGGTGCACCCCGGAGGCGGTCGCGGACGCGGTCAACGTGTCCACGCGGTCGCTGCAGCGGCTCTTCGAGGACGCGGGGACGACGGTGGCGAGCGAGATCGAGCGCGCGCGGGTCGCCAGCGCCGTCGAGCTGCTCCGGCGCCGACCGCGCGAGGTGCCGCTCGAGGCCATCGCTGCGGCGTCGGGCTTCTCGTCCGCCGATCACCTCCGCCGGGCGCTGAAGCGCCGCGAGGGTCTCACTCCGAGCGACATCCGCGGAAGGGTGGGGACGTCGATGGAGGCCGGCTCGCCGGACGACGGGGTGCTGCGGCTCGCGCCGCCGCTCGCCGACGCTGCCCGGCGCGCGTAGAGCAGCGGGTGTCGTCCATGCTGATCGAGTAGCCCGCGCCGCGGGCGTGTCGAGATCCACCAGCGCCGGGAGGACGAGTCAGAAGACCTTCCCTTCTGGCGACGCAGCGTCTCGATGCGCCCCTCAGGGGGCGAGGGTCAGCCGGCGCAGAAGCCGAGCTCGACGGTCGAGCCCTGGGGGACGTCGCCCGGGGCGATCGACTGGGTGGTGATCGGGGGGTTGGCCCGGACGGAGTCGCAGGTCTCGTCGGGAGCCTCCTCGCCGATCAGCTGGAGCTGCTCGGACGCCAGGGTGGCGAGGGCGGTGCTCAGCGTCTGGCCGACGAGGTCGGGCAGGGTCACCTGGCCCGAGGAGACGACGAGGTCGATCGGCGTTCCCGGGGCGAGCTGCTGGCCGCCGGCAGGAGTGCTGGAGAGCACCACGTCGCCCGGCACGGTGGGTGAGTTCTGACGCGTCTGCGATCCCTCCGAGAAGCCGGCCCCGGTGAGGGCGGCGATCGCCTCCTCGAGGGTCGACCCCGCCGTCTCGGGAACGGCCACCGGCTGGGCGCCCTGAGAGACGTAGACCCGGATGACCGTCTCGGGCGCGACGATGGTGCCGGAGCCGGGATCGGTGCGGATCACCTCGCCGGCCGGGACCGTGTCGCTGAACTCGGCGAGCTGACTCGCCACCAGGTCGAGCTCGGTGAGCGTCGACTGCGCGCTGTCGTAGCTGGTGCCCGTCAGCACGGGGACCTCGCGCGATTGCGAGGGCAGGGTGGTCGTCGGCTGGAGCGTGAGCACCCAGATCACCAGCGCCGCCACGATGACGGCGAGCACGACGATCGACGACCAGATCCAGAGCACCGGCGGGCGGCGCTGGGTGCGGACGATCGAGTTGTCCTCGGCGAGCTGGCGCAGGGCGAGCTCGGAGTCGTTCATGCCGCCGCCGCTGCGCGCGGCGAAGAGAGACGTGGTCAGCTCGTCGATCGGGCGGTGGTCGGGGAGGCGGCCGGCCGCGGCGTCGCGCAGGTCGTCGCGGAACTCGGCGGCTCCCTGGAAGCGCTCGTAGCGATCCTTCGACAGCGCTCGGGCGACGACGCCGTCGAGGGCGGGCGAGACGGCGGGGTTGATCGAGCTGGGCGCCGGGGGCGTCTCGCTGACGTGCTGGTAGGCGACGGCCACCGGGGTGTCCCCGCGGAAGGGAGCGCGGCCGGTGAGCAGCTCGAAGAGGACGATGCCGGCGGAGTAGAGGTCGCTGCGGGCGTCGACCTGCTCGCCCTTCGCCTGCTCCGGCGAGAAGTAGGCGGCGGTGCCGAGGATGGCGGTGGTCTGCGCCACGGTCGCGGCGGAGTCGGAGACGGCGCGGGCGATCCCGAAGTCCATCACCTTCACCTGGCCCGAGGGGGTCAGCATGATGTTGCCGGGCTTGATGTCGCGGTGGACGACCCCCGCGCGGTGGGAGTACTCGAGCGCGGTGAGGATGCCCTCGGTGATGCGGACGGCCTCGTCGACCTCGACCGGTCCCTCCGCGATGACGTCCTTCAGCAGGCGCCCCTCGATGTGCTCCATCACGATGAACGGACGGCGCGACTCCGCACCGGTGTCGTCGAGCGAGACCTCCTCGCCGGCGTCGAACACGCGGACGATTGTCGGGTGCGACATGCGGGACGCGGACTGCGCCTCCTGCCGGAAGCGCAGGCGGAACGCGGAGTCGGAGGACAGTGAGAGCTTGAGCTCCTTGATCGCGACCGTGCGCCCCAGGCGGGTGTCGGTGCCGAGGTAGACCTCGGACATCCCTCCGCGACCGAGCCGGGGCCCGACCTGGTACCGTCCTGCGATCAGGCGTCCCTCATCCGTCACGCGCACGCTCCCGCCCTGTACTTCCGTGTGGCACGGCCCCCGGGGAGCCACGGCAAGTGTACCCGGGCGCCTCCTGGCAGCCCGGCGCGCGACGCCGGGTCCTCGATGCGCAGACCGGAAGGCCGCTGAAAGCGAGGAGCCCGCCCTCCGGTGCCGCGGTCGCGGTCGGAGGGCGGGCTCGTTCGAGCGGGGAGGGTCAGCGCTCGTCGGGGGCGTTCGAGGCCGGCGCCGACGAGGTCGGGGTGGCCGTCGACGTCGGGGTCTGCGTCGGGGTCGGGGCCACGACGGGGACCGACAGGGTCGGCGAGGCGGGGGATTCGGGTTCGCCGCAGAGGACCGTGTAGGTGATGTCGATCGTGCCCGCGGACTCGCCGGCCTGGATCGTCGCGGTGGTCGACGTCGACGGGTTGGTGCTCGTCACGGTCGCGCCCTCGCCGGCGACGGTCACCCGGTAACCGGTCACGGAGGTTCCGCTCGGGCACTGGTTGTAGTTGCTCCAGGTGACGTTGAACGTGTCGCCGGGCTCGACGCTCGACGCGGCGGGAGTGACCGTCGGGACGGCGGTCGGGGCACCGGGGACGGCGACCTCGGTGTAGGTCGTGACGACGATCGTGGTGCCCTTGATCACGTTGGCGGTCGGATTGACCTCCTCGACCGCGCCGACCTGGTCCGAGCTGGGGGCGCTGGAGCCCTCCTCGCGCTGGACGCCCATCCCGAGCTCGGTGAGCTCGGCCTCGACCTCGTCGAAGGGGCGGCCGACGTAGTCGGAGGAGTTGATGACGACGATGTTCGAGCTCGGCGTCGCCGACGGCGTCTGCGAGGGGGACGGCGCCTGCGACGGGGTCTGGCTGACCGTCTGGCTCGGCGTCGGCTCGGCCTCGGTGCCGCCGTTGCTGGTCAGCGCGAAGATCGTGCCGCCGATCACCACGGCGAGGATCACGATCAGGGCCACGAGCGGCCAGGTCCAGGGGCTGCGCTTGCGCGGCTCCTCGGCCTCGATCGTCTCGTCCAGGGCGCCCGTCGGCGGGTTCGCCGCGAAGGCGGTCGTCGCTCCGGCGCCGAGAATCGTCGTCGCCTGGGTCGCGTTGCCCGCCGCGGAGGGCAGGACGGTCGTGGCCTGGGTGTTGGGCAGGTCGGCGGCGACGGCCGGCACCGCGAGCGCGGCGCCGCGGACGTCGCCGGAGCGCAGGGCCTGCGCGGCGCGGGCGAGGTGCGCGGCGGTCGCCGGCCGGTCGACCGGCTTCTTCGCGATGCAGGAGTAGACCAGGTTGCGCACGGGCTCCGCGACCGTGACCGGCAGCTCCGGCGGGGTGTCGTTGATCTGGGCCATCGCGATGGCGACCTGCGACTCGCCGGTGAACGGCCGGCGGCCCGCCAGGCACTCGTACGCGACGATGCCCAGCGAGTAGATGTCCGTCGCAGGGGAGGCGGGCTGGCCGCTCGCCTGCTCCGGGGAGAGGTACTGAACGGTGCCCATGACCTGGCCGGTCGCGGTGAGCGGGACCTGGTCGGCGATGCGGGCGATGCCGAAGTCGGTGATCTTCACGCGGCCGTCGGGCGTGATCAGGAGATTGCCGGGCTTCACGTCGCGGTGCACCAGGCCCGCGGCGTGTGCTGCGTGCAGGGCCAGCGCGGTCTGCGCGACGATGTCGAGGACCTTGTCGGTCGACAGCACGCGCTCGCGCTCGAGGACCGTGGAGAGAGCCTCGCCGGGCACCAGCTCCATCACGAGGTAGGCCGAGCCGTCCTCCTCGCCGTAGTCGTAGACGTTGGCGATGCCCTCGTGGTTGACGAGCGCGGCGTGCCGGGCCTCGGCGCGGAAGCGCTCGAGGAACCCGGGGTCGCCGAGGTACTCGTCCTTGAGGATCTTGATCGCGATCGTGCGGCCGATGACGAGATCCGTCGCCTGCCACACCTCTCCCATGCCGCCGATGGCGATCCGGGACTGCAGTTCGTAGCGTCCCCCGAAGGTGAGGCCTGATGTGGGTCTCATTTGTTCAGCACCGCCTCTAGTACCTGTTGTGCGATGGGTGCGGCGATCAGGTTGCCGTACCCGGTCTGGCCGAGCCCCCCGCCGTCCTCCACGAGGACGGTGATGGCGTACTGCGGATCGTCCGCAGGAGCGAATCCGGTGAACCAGAGGGTGTACGGGTCGTCCCCGCCGTTCTCAGCGGTGCCGGTCTTACCGGCCACCGTGACGCCACCTATTGTTGCATTCGTCGCCGCGCCGCCCTGGACGCTGGCGACCATCATGGCCTTCACGGCGTCCGCCGTCTCGGTGCTCACGGCCCGCCCGAGCGACTTCTCCTCGAAGCGCTGCAGCACGCTGAGGTCCTGCGAGCGGATGACGTCCACCAGGTTCGGCTGCATCACCTCGCCGCCGTTCGCGATCGCCGCGGAGACCATCGCGATCTGCAGCGGGGTCGCGCGCACCTCGTACTGGCCGAAGGCGGTCAGCGCCGTCTGCGCGTCGTCGGTGGTCTGCGGGTAGGTGCTCGCCTCGACCGACATCGGGATCTCGAGCTCGGTGTCGAAGCCGAACTTCTCCGCCTGGGCGCGGATCGCGGCGGCGCCCAGCTGCACGCCCATCTCGGCCATCGGCACGTTGCAGGAGAGCGAGACCGCCGTGGCGAGGGTCACCGTGTCTCCGGAGCCGCAGAGACCGCCGCCGGAGTTGGTCACCTGCGAGCTCGAGCCCGGCAGTGTGTACGCCTGGACGTTCGGGAAGCTGGAGTCCGGCGTGAAGCGGCCGGACTCGAGGGCGGCCGAGGCGACGACGAGCTTGAAGACCGAGCCGGGCGGGTTGAGCGAGCCGCCGATGGCGCGGTTGATGAGCGGATCGGTCGGGTCGTCGTTCAGCGCGCGGTACGCCGCGAGGACGTCGTCGGTGTCGTGTGACGCCAGGGCGGTCGGATCGAAGGTCGGCTTCGAGACCATCGCGAGGACGCGGCCGGTGGCCGGCTCGGTGACGACGACCGCTCCGGTGTAGTCGCCGAGGGCGTCGAACGCGGCCTGCTGCGCGACCGGGTCGATCGAGAGCTCGACCGAGGCGCCCTTCGGATCCTGGCCGGTGACGAGGTTGTTGATCTCGTCGAAGAACTGCGAGTTCGAAGTGCCGGAGAGGTAGTCGTTCAGCGAGCGCTCGATGCCGGTGGTGCCCTGGTTCAGGGTGAAGTAGCCGGTCACCGCCGAGTAGAGCGGGCCGTTCGCGTACTGGCGCTGGAACTTGTAGATGTCGTCCGACGGCGTCGAGGAGGCGATGGGCTCCCCGCCGGCGAGGATGACGCCGCGCTCCGTCGAGAAGCTCTCGTACAGCGTCCGGGTGTTCCGGGAGTCCTCGGAGAGGGTGTCGGCCTGGAGGACCTGGATGGTGGAGGTGGACACGAAGAGGGCCACGAACATCGCCAGGACGACGAAGCTCACGCGCTTGAGTTCTCGGTTCATCGGGGAGTCACACCACCAGACGCGGCTGATTGCGCACTGTGTCGGACAGGCGGAGCAGGACGGCGACGATCATCCAGTTCGCGACGAGCGACGAGCCACCGGCGGCGAGGAACGGCGTGGTGAGGCCGGTGAGCGGGATGACGCGGGTGACACCGCCGATGACGATGAAGCACTGCAGGGCGATCACGAACGAGAGCCCGACGCCGAGGAGCCTGCCGAAGTCGTCCTGGCCGGCGAAGCCGATCCGGAAGCCGCGCGAGACCAGCAGGAGGTAGAGGCCGAAGATCGCGAAGAGGCCGGCGAGGCCGAGCTCCTCGCCCAGGCTCGCGATGATGTAGTCCGACTGCGGGACCGGGGTGATGTCGGGCATGCCCTGGCCGAGGCCGGTGCCGAGCAGGCCGCCGTGCGCGAGGCCGAACAGTCCCTGCACGAGCTGGTAGCTGCCGCCGGGGTCGGCGCCGTAGCGGTCGGAGCTGAAGGCGTCGAGCCAGTTCGCGAAGCGGTTGCCGACGTAGCCGAGGGTCTGGCTGGCGAGGATCGCGCCGCCGAGGAAGAGGCCGACGCCGATGAGCACCCAGCTGGTGCGGCCGGTCGCCACGTAGAGCATCACGAGGAAGAGGCCGAAGTAGAGCAGCGCGGTGCCGAGGTCGCGCTGGAAGACGATGACGCCCATCGTCACGGCCCAGACCACGAGGATCGGACCGAGGTCGCGCAGCCGCGGGAAGCGCATCTTCAGGAAGGTCTTGCCGACCATCGAGAGCGAGTCGCGGTTGCGGACGAGGTAGCCGGCGAAGAAGACCGCGAGCGCGATCTTGGCGATCTCGCCGGGCTGGAAGCTGAAGAAGTCGCCGATGCCGATCCAGACGCGGGCGCCGCTGACCTCCTTGCCGATGAACGGCAGGAGGGGGAGCAGGAGCAGCACGATCGCCGCGAATCCGGCCACGTAGGTGTAGCGGAAGAGGACGCGGTGGTTGCGGATCACCAGCAGGACGACGATCGCGGCGACGATCGCCAGGCCGCTCCAGATGATCTGCCGGACGGCGACCGACTCCCAGCCGGTCGCGCCGTCGGCGATGTCGATCCGGTAGATCTCGGCGACGCCGAGCCCGTTGAGGACGGTGGCGATCGGGAGGAGGAAGGGGTCGGCCTCGGGCGCCGCGAAGCGCAGCACGACGTGGACGACCAGCACGAGCCCGGAGAGGCCGGCGCCGAGCGAGACGAGGGTGGTGTCGACCGCGCCGAGGGCGCCGAGCTGGACCAGGACGATCGCCGACGCGTCGATCAGGCACGCGCCGATCAGCAGCAGCAGCTCGAGGTTGCGCAGGCGCTGGCGGAGGAAGCGCGGGCGCTCCCGGGTGGCGGGGGCAGTGGCGGTGGCGGTCACGGTGCTCCGTTCGCGTCCGTCAGGCGCTCGACGATGTCGACGGCGCCGGCGTAGGAGTCGGCGCTGATCGTCTGCTCGAGCTGCTCGACGTCGTAGTCGCGGAGGGAGTCGAGGGGGATCCCCGTGTCCTCCTTCACTCCGGAGAGCGAGAGCGGGCCGACCGACTGCTGGATGCCCTGGTAGATGATCACGTTCTGGCCGTCGGTGCCGACGTAGAAGCGCGACTGCGTCCAGTCGTAGGCGAGCAGGACGCCGAGGAAGCCGGCGATCAGCACCAGCGAGAGGCCGACCAGCCAGGTGATCCGGCGGCGCAGGTGCCGGCGGCGGTCCTCCTCGATCAGCTCGTCGAGGTAGTCCTCGGACGCGGGCTCGAAGTGGGTCGGGCCCTGGGCGGCCGGGGCGCGGGTGTGCAGGCGGAGGCCGGGGATGCGGATCCGGTTCTGCGAGTCGTCGGTGCTGAGCGGCGTGGGCGCTGCGGCGGAGCCGACGATCACGGGCTCGGCCGTCGGCGCGAGGATCTGCGCGGTGTCGCCGGCGCCCGGGACGTCGAGGATGACGACGGTCACGTTGTCCGGTGCGCCGTGCGAGAGGCTGTCGCGGATCAGGCGGTCGGCGACCTGCTGCGCCGTCTCGTCCCGGGAGAGCTCCTTCTGGATCTCGTCGTGCGGGACGACGCCGGAGAGGCCGTCGGAGCAGATCAGCCAGCGGTCGTTCGGCTCGGTCTCGAGGGTGAGGGTGTCGATCTCGGGGTTCGTGTGCACGTCGCCGAGGACCCGCATGAGGACGGAGCGGCGCGGGTGCGTCATCGCCTCCTCCTCGGTGATGCGGCCGGAGTCGACGAGTCGCTGGACGAAGGTGTGGTCGGTGGTGACCTGCTCGAGCTTGCCGTCGCGCAGCACGTAGATCCGGGAGTCGCCGATGTGCGCGATGGCGACCGACTCGCCGACGCGGACGATGGCGCTGACGGTGGTGCCCATGCCGGTGAGCTCGGGGTGGTCGACGACGGCGTCGGCCAGCATCGTGTTCGCGGCGAGGAGGGTGCGCTTGAGCTCGTCCTCGGCCTCGTAGGTGGAGGCGTAGGTGCGGTCGGCCTGCGCGATGCGCTTGATCGCGATGGAGGAGGCGACGTCGCCGCCCGCGTGCCCGCCCATCCCGTCGGCGACGACGAAGAGCTGCCGGCCCGCGTAGCCGGAGTCCTGGTTGTTGGAGCGGATGCGGCCGACGTGCGAGACGGCGGCGCTCTCGCGCGTGACGCCCGTCTCCGCGGCGCTGTCGGGTGTGGCTGCCACGCGCTACGACCGCCGCAGCTCGAAGGTCGTCGTGCCGACCTTGACCGGGGTGTTCAGCGGCACCTTGGTGGGAGCGCCGACGCGACGGCCGTCGAGGAACGTTCCGTTGGTGGAGTCGAGGTCCTGGATCATCCACTCGTCGTTCCAGATCAGCAGGCGCGCGTGGTGCGTCGAGGTGTAGTCGTCGCGGATCACCAGCGCCGACTCCGAGGAGCGGCCGATCGTGAGCGGCTCGCCGTTGAGCTCGAGCTCGGTGCCGCGCTTGGGGCCCGAGGTGATGACGAGGCGCTGCGCGGTGTGCACGGTGGCGACGCCGCCGGAGTCGGTGCGCTCCTCGCGGGGGCGCCGAGCGGAGGGGGCCGACGGCTGGGGTGCGGGGGCGGCGGCCGCGGCGGCCACGACGGGCTGCGCGGCGGTGACGAACGGAGCGGCGTCCTGCGCGGCCGCGGGCTGCTGGCCGGCGGGCAGCTTGCGCACCCGCTGGCCGAACAGGTCGGAGCGCAGCGCGTAGACGATGCCGAACACGAAGAACCACAGCAGCGCGAGGAACGCGATGCGCAGGAGGAAGAGAGTGAGCTCGCTCATAGCCGGTCGTCCCAGAATCCCTCGGAGGAGCGCCCGGACGGACCGGACGGCGAGCGGTCGGCGCGCGCGGGTGCGGCGCCCTGGACGACGCGGAAGACGATCCGCGTGCGTCCGATCGAGATGGTCTGCCCGGGCGAGAGCGGCGCCTGGGTGACGGGCTTGCCGTCGAGCTTGGATCCGTTGGTGGAGCCGAGGTCGTGGACCTGGGCGCGGACGCCGTCCCAGAGGATCTCGACGTGCTTGCGGGAGGTGCCGGAGTCGTCGACCGTGATGTCGGCGTCGCTGCCGCGCCCGATGACCGTCCTGGACTTCGTGATCGGGTAGCGCTTGCCGTCGATCTCGAGCGCGGGCGTGGAGGCGACGACGCCCTTGACGCTGCGGGAGTCGACCTCGACCATCCCGGCGCTGAGCGACTCGTCGGCGGCGAGGGAGATGTCGATCGGGCCGGAGAAGCGGAAGCCCTGCTTCTTGGCGTGCTCGGTGGCGACCGCGATGAGCTCGTCGATCAGCGTCGGGCCCATCCGCTCCATCCGGTCGAGGTCGGCGGCGGACATGCGCAGGGTCAGCTGATTGGGCACGAGGATGCGGTCGCGGGTGACCACGGCCGCCGTGGTGTCGAGCTCGCGGCGGAGAGCGGAGGCGAGCTCGACCGGCTGCAGACCCGACTTGAAGGTCCGAGCGAAAGCGCCGTTGACGACGCGCTCGAGTCCCTTCTCGAAGTTGTCCAGAATGCCCACAGTCTTCCGATCTTCCGTTTCTTCGCCTCTCGGCGGTCGCGTTGGGATCGAGGTGTCTGCGCGCCCGGTCCGCTTCCGATCTCGTGTCTGCGCCGCGCACGGCTACGGGCATGTTACTGGGATGCTCTGGATACGGCCTCCCCGAGCGGGATTCGGAGTGCGGACCGCACCCGTCCGGACGCGGGGCTCCGGCTCGCGGAACGTCGTCCGGCACGCTCGAATGCGCCGATCTCGCGAGCCGAGGACCGTTCTGCGAGCCCGAGGTGGCACGCGACTCCCGTGGTCGCGGGGCCCGGTTTCCGGTGTCGGCCGTGGGGGTGCTAGTCTTTCTCGTCGGTGCTTCGGTGCCGTTGGTGAGCGCGAGTGGCGGAATAGGCAGACGCGCACGGTTCAGGTCCGTGTGCCCGAAAGGGCGTGGGGGTTCAACTCCCCCCTCGCGCACCAGAGACACAGCCCCCGATCGGAATCCGGTCGGGGGCTGTGCTGTTCCCGGTCGAGCTGTTCCCGGCCGTGCTGTTCCCGGCCGTGCTGTTCCCGGCCGTGTCGTTCCCGAGCCGTTCGCCGACGCCGGGACACAGGGGGAGGGGCGCGTGTTCACCGGGCGGACGCCGCGGGCGGGCACTGTCGGCGCATGATCGCTCTCCGCGCCGACGTCGGCGGCCTCGACTCGCGGGCGCTGCCCGAGCTGCTCCGCCGACTCCGCAGGCACCGGCACGTGCAGGTGGGCGCGCGTCAGTGGATCGCGGTGCTGCCCGAGGTGGGCTCGGTGCTCCTCACGGACGGCGCCGAGCTCGTGCTCGACGTGCTGGTGGAGCGGCGGGCGCTGCTGCCGATCGTCATCGACGCTCTCGAGGCGGAGCTGCGGCGCGACGGCTTCCGCGAGCGGCTCGCCCTCCGCTGGTCGACCCCCGACGCGGTCCCCGTCCCCTTCCGCTGACGCCCGGCGCCTCACGCGAGATGCCACTTGTACACGCCTTTCACGGCGTGTCGCGTGCACAAGTGGCATCTCGCGGAGGGGGAGAGGGGGGCGGGGGTCAGCGGCGGGTCAGCTCTACGACCGGGATGGTGCGGGTGGTCTTGGCCTCGTAGCCCTTGAAGCCTTCGGAGGCGTCGGTGAAGCGCTTCCAGCCGGCGTCGCGCTCGGCGCCCTCGAGGACGCGGGCGCGGACGGGGACGGTGCCGTCGTCGGGGGTCTCGATCACGGTGTCGGGGTTCGCCTCGAGGTTGTGGAACCAGGCGGGGTGCTTCGGGGCGCCGGCGGCGGAGGCGGCGATCAGCCAGACGTCGTCGGAGGGGTGCAGGCCCATCAGCGGGGCGATGCGCTCCTCGCCGGAGCGCGCGCCGGTGTGGTGCACGAGGACGAGGCTGCGGCCGAAGCCCGCGGTCGTCACCGTCCCGCCGTTCGCGCGGAACTCCGCGATGATCTGCTCGTTGAAGTCGGCCATGCTCGTGCTCCTCGACGTCGGTGTCAGGCGCGGGCGCCGAGGGCGTCCGTCCGCGAGCCGGGGCCGGACGCGGGAGGCGGCTCCGAGCCGCCGACCGCCGCCGCGGGATCCGCGAGCGCGCGACGCCAGGGTAGCTCCGCGGCCCCCACCAGCTCCAGCCTCGAGCGCAGGGCCGCGCGCTCGATCCGGACGCCGCGGGCGAGGTCGCTGAGGGCGCGCGCCGAGACGCGGGCCGCCAGGCGCTCGCGGTCGACGGTGAGCAGCGAGCCGAGGAAGCCGCCGAGGACGACCGCGGTCGGGTTGAAGAGGTTGATGTAGGTCGAGAGGCCCTCGGCGAGCAGGTCGACCTGGCGGGCCACCTCCCCGAGGACGGCGGGGTCGCGGGAGGTGCCCAGCGCGATGTCGAGCTCGTCCTGGTCGAGCACTCGGGCGCCGAGCACGTCGAGGAGCGAGCGCATCCGGACCTCCGCCTCGAGGCAGCCGTGCCGCCCGCAGCCGCAGAGGCGGCCGTTCGCGGCGACGAGGGTGTGGCCGAGCTCCGCCGCGAACCCGGAGGAGCCCTGCAGGGGGACGCCGCCGATGATCACGCCGCCGCCGATGCCGCTGGCGCCGCCGGTCACGTAGACGACGTCGGCGACGCCCCGCGCGGCCCCGAACAGCGACTCGCCGATCGCGCCGAGCGTCGCGTCGTTGCCGACCGAGACGGGGAGGTCGAGCGCGCGGCTGAGCTGCGACGCGAGGTCGACGTCGCGCCAGCCGAGGTGCGGCGCGCGGTGCACGAAGCCCGAGTCGGCCTGCACGAGGCCCGGCACGGCGACGCCGGCGCCGAGGAGGACGCGATGGGTCTCCCGCTCGGCGCGGAAGCCGGCCACGATGCCGCTGACTACGCGGACGACGGTCGCCGGGCTCGCCGGCTTCGGGGTGTCGAAGCGGACGCGGCGGAGGAGGTCGCCGTGCAGGCCGACCAGGCCGACGATGATCGCGTCGGTGTCGAGGTGGACGCCGACGACCGCGAAGGTGCGGCCGGGGACGACCGTCGCGCTCGGGCGGCCGATGCGGCCGTCGGAGGCGGTGGTCTCCTCCTCCACCCAGCCGAGCTCGCTCAGCTCGCCGACGAGGTTGGCGACCGCCGAGCGGTTCAGGCCGGTCAGGCGGCCCAGCTCGGCGCGGCTGATCGGTCCGGAGCGGTGCACCAGGGTCGCGATGGCGGCGAGGTTGTGCCGACGGAGCAGAGCGTTGCTCGATGCTCCGACTGCTCCTGCCATGCTGCTCAGCCTCTCGTCGGCGCGATGGGGCACCGGTCCGGGGATGCGCTCGGGCGCGGGCCCTCCGTGGAGAGAGCACGCGCCCGAGCACGGTGCAGGGAGGAGAGAAGGCTAGCGCCCGCCCGCCCTCCTCTTGTTGAAGATGTCGAACGCGACGGCCAGCAGGAGCACGAAGCCCTTGATCGCCATCTGCCACGCGGCGTCGACGGAGAGGATCGACAGGCCCATGTTGAGCACGCCCATCACGAGACCGCCGATGACCGCGCCGACCACCGTGCCGACGCCGCCCTGGACGGCCGCGCCGCCGATGAAGACCGCGGCGATCGCGTCGAGCTCGTAGTTCTGACCGGCGGAGGCGACGGCGCCGCCCGCGCGGGCCGTGCTGACGATGCCGGCGACACCGGCCAGCGCGCCCATGTTGACGAAGATGAAGAAGTTGACCCACTTCGTCTTCACGCCCGACATCATCGCGGCGAACAGGTTGCCGCCCATCGCGTAGATGTGGCGGCCGAAGACCGTCCGCCCGAGCACGAAGCTGTAGGCGAGGATCAGCACGGCGAGCACGATCAGGATGATCGGCGTGCCGCTGTAGCCCGCGAGCAGCCAGGCGAGGGCCATGATCGCGACGACCGCGACGACCGCCTTCACGTAGAAGGAGGCGATCGGCTCGCGCGGGAGCTCGAGACGGCGCAGCGTGGCGCGGGTGCGCACCTGCTGCACGACGAGGGCGACGCAGACGAGCAGCCCCAGCACGAGGGTGAGCGCGTCGCGGCCGGCGATGCCGCCGAGCACGCCCGGCAGCCAGCCCGCGCCGATCGCGGTGAACTCGGTCGGCAGGCCGTTGATCGTGCCGCCGGTGAGCAGGACCAGGGTGAAGCCGCGGAAGATCAGCATGCCCGCGAGGGTCACGATGAACGCCGGTATGCCGACGAAGGCGACCCAGAAGCCCTGCCAGGCGCCGACGGCGGCACCGGTGACCAGGGCGACGATCACGGCGGCCCACCAGGGCAGGCCCCAGTTGTTCATCGCGATCGCGGAGATGGCACCGACCATGGCGACGACCGAGCCGACCGAGAGGTCGATGTGGCCGGCGATGATCACCATCACCATGCCGATCGCGAGGATCAGCACGTAGGCGTTCTGCTGGATCAGGTTGTTGACGTTGCCCGGCAGCAGCAGGCGGCCGTTCGTCAGGACCTGGAAGAGCAGGATGATGATCGCGAGCGCGGCGAGGATGCCGTACTGGCGGAGGTTGATGTTCAGTCGGCGCGCCCGCTTGGGCGGCGTCGACGGCGTGCTCGCCGGCGTGCCGCTCGGGGCTGTCGTGGTCGTGGCGCTCATCGGGCCTGTTCCTTTCCGGCGGTCATGTAGTGCATGAGGTGTTCCTGGGTGGCGTCGGCACGGTCGATCTCGCCCGTGATGCGCCCCTCGGAGATGGTGTAGATCCGATCGGCCAGCCCGATCAGCTCGGGCAGCTCGGACGAGATGACGACGACCGCCTTGCCCTGGGCCGCGAGCTCGTTGATGATGCCGTAGATCTCGTACTTGGCTCCCACGTCGATGCCGCGGGTGGGCTCGTCGAGGATCAGCACGTCCGGGCCCGAGAAGATCCACTTCGAGAGGACGACCTTCTGCTGGTTGCCGCCCGAGAGCTTGCCGGTGACGGCGGAGACGCTCGGGGCCTTGATGTTCATCTTCGAGCGGTACGAGTCGGCGACCTTGTACTCGCGGTGCTTGTCGATCACGCCGAGGCGGGCGAGCCGCGAGAGCGCCGCGGCCGACACGTTGACGGTGATGTCGCCGATGAGGTTGAGGCCGTAGCGCTTGCGGTCCTCGGTCGCGTAGGCGAGGCCGTTGCGGATCGCCTCCTCGACGGTGCGCGTCTGGATCTCCTTGCCGTCCTTGAAGACGCGGCCCGAGATGCCGGTGCCGTAGCTGCGGCCGAAGATGCTCATCGCGAGCTCGGTGCGCCCGGCGCCCATCAGCCCCGCGAAGCCGACGATCTCGCCGGCCCGCACGGTGAAGGAGGCGTCCTCGACGACCACGCGATTGATGTCGACCGGGTGGTGGACCGTCCAGTTCTCGACGCGGAGCTTCTCCTCGCCGATCTGCGGATCGCGCGGCGGGAACATGCTGTTGAGGTCGCGGCCGACCATCGCGCGGATGATCCGGCTCTCGGAGGCGTCCTCGCCGGCCATCGCGAAGCTCTCGATGGTGCGGCCGTCGCGGATGATCGTCACCGTGTCCGCGATGGCGCGGATCTCCTTCAGCTTGTGGCTGATGATGATGCAGGTGATGCCCTGGCGGCGCAGCTGGTCGATCAGGCCGAGCAGGTGGTCGCTGTCCTCGTCGTTGAGCGCGGCGGTGGGCTCGTCGAGGATGAGGAGCTTCACCTCCTTCGCGAGCGCCTTGGCGATCTCGACGAGCTGCTGCTTGCCGACGCCCAGCTCGAGGATCTTCGTCGCCGGGCTCTCGGCGAGGCCCACGCGGGCGAGCAGCTTGGCCGCCTCCGCGTTGGTGGCGTTCCAGTTGATGACGCCGCGGGTGGACTTCTCGTTGCCGAGGAAGATGTTCTCGGCGATCGACAGGTAGGGGCTCAGAGCGAGCTCCTGGTGGATGATGACGACGCCGTCGGCCTCGCTGTCGTTGATCGAGCGGTACTGCGCCTGGCGGCCCTCGAACTCGATCGAGCCCTCGAAGCTGCCGACGGGGTAGACGCCCGAGAGGACCTTCATGAGCGTCGACTTGCCGGCGCCGTTCTCGCCGCAGATGGCGTGGACCTCGCCCGGCTGGACCGAGAGCGAGACGCCGTCGAGGGCGCGGACGCCGCCGCCGAACTCCTTGACGATGTCGCGCATGATGAGGATGGGACTGGCCAACAGGGCCTCACTTCGTTGTGCAGAGGATGGGCTTCGAGGGGAAGAAGGGGGAGAGGGGCGGGGTGGGGGAGGATCACTCCTCCCCTGCCCCGCCCGACCGATCAGAGTCCGACGTCGCCGGCCGTGAGGAAGCCGGAGTCGACGAGGACCGACTGCACGTCGTCCTTGACGACGACCTGCGGCTCGAGGAGGTAGGACGGGACGACCTTCTCGCCGTTGTCGTACGTCTCGGTGTCGTTGACCTCGGGCTCCTCGCCCGCGACGATCGACTGCACCATCTGGAAGACGCGGTCGCCGAGGGTGCGGGTGTCCTTCCAGACCGTCATCGACTGCTCGTCGGCGAGGATCGCCTTGACGTTGGCCTTGTCGGCGTCCTGCCCGGTGATGATCGGGTAGTCGGCGCCGGGCGCGTAGCCGGCGGACTTCAGCGAGGCCTCGATGCCGATCGCCAGGCTGTCGTTGGGGGAGAGCACCACGTCGACCTTCTGGTCACCGGTGTAGAAGGAGGAGAGGCGGTTGTCCATCTCGGACTGCGCCTTGTCCGAGGCCCAGCCCTGGATGCCGATGGAGGCCCAGTCGTCGTCCGAGGCGGGCGACTTGCCGGACGGCACGACGAGCTTGCCGCTCTCGATGTAGGGCTGCAGGACGTCCCAGGCGCCGGAGAAGAAGAACTTGGCGTTGTTGTCGTCGGGGCTGCCGGCGAAGGGCTCGAGGGTGAAGGGACCCGCGGCGTTGGCGAGGTCGAGGGTCGACTCGATGTACTGGCCCTGGAGCTGGCCGACCTTGTAGTTGTCGAACGTCGCGTAGTAGTCGACGTCGGCGGTGCCGTTGATCAGGCGGTCGTAGGCGATGACGGTCGCGTTCTGCTTCTTCGCCTCGGCGAGGACGGGGGCGAGCGCCTCGCCGTCGATGGCCGCGACGACGAGGATCTTCGAGCCGCCGGCGATCTGGTTCTGGATCTGCGAGATCTGCTGGTCGGTCTTGTTGTCGGCGTACTGCAGGTCGACGGTGCAGCCGTCGCCCTCGAGCTGGGACTGGAGGCCCTCGCCGTCGTTGATCCAGCGCTCGAGGCTGCGGGTGGGCATCGAGATGCCGACGGTGCAGTCGCCTTCGGCGCCCGCGCCGGCAGCGGCGCCGCCCGAGTTGGCGGGGCTGGCGGAGCAGGCGGCGAGGCCGAGGGAGATGATGCCGGCGGCGGCCAGCGTGGTGATGCTGCGGGAGAACTTCATGGAGTGCATTCCTCTCTGAAAGCAGTGTCCGAGGATGAGGACGGCGCGAGAGCGTGCAGGTGGGAGCACGTCGTCGTGTCGTCGCCCGGGAGGGGCGGGGAGCCCCGAGGGGCTTTGTCCACGGAGACAACATATTGCGCGTGCACCGGTCTGTAAAGCGCGACGGGAGATCGATCCGCGGCGTTGCCGAACCGTGACCTTCCACCGGTGTCTCCGCGCCAGCGCTGGGTGAGACCGCTCTCAGGAGGCGACATGAAAGCGGGGACCCCGGGCACGAGCCGAGCTCGTTCCGGGGTCCCCGTGTTCTTCAGCGCCGTCGTCAGAGCCAGCGGCGCAGGCCCGGCCGCTCCAGGACGCCGGCCAGGGTGCGGTTCCGGGTCCGCATGATGCGGACGAGGAGACCGGTCGCGGAGATCTGCGAGCAGGTCGCCGCGAAGGCGAGGACGAGGCCCGAGAGCAGCGCCATCACCGGGTACTCGTCGATGAGCTGATCGGCCGACCAGTACATCAGCAGCGTCGCGAGCGAGGCGAGCGCGGCCGGCGCGGTGAGGATCCCCGCGATCAGCGCGACGCCCAGCCCGATCTCGACGAGCGGGGTGACGAAGCCGAAGAGACCGGCCTGATCGTGCAGGATCGTCGACGCGAAGAGCTGGAAGTAGTCGGGCACTCGCCCGTTCTCCGCGGCGCCGTCGGCGACGAGGAGGATGTCGGAGGCTCCGAATCCGGATCGCAGCTTGATCGCGCCCTCGTTGATCCAGAGCAGGCCCAGGGCGACGCGGACGGCGGTGCCCAGGGCCGCGGCCGCCCAGCGCCACCCGGGCCGCGTCACGAGAGCTTCGCCGCGCCGAAGACGGCCTTCGCCTTGTCGCAGTGCACGACCACGTAGGTGTAGTCGGCGGCGTCGCCCACGTCGAAGCTCTGGGTCTTCGTGTCGTAGGAGACCGGGCCCAGCTCGACTCCGGCGCTCACGGCCTTCTCGTCGGTCCCGTTCGTCAGGTAGAGGTGCAGGTCCGGGCCCTCGTCGGAGGAGAAGCCGCTGAGGTCGACCGTCTTTCCCGACACGGTCGCGGTGCCGGTGACCTTCTTGCCGTTGAGGCCCTCGAACGCGCCTTCGCGGCTCTCGCCGGCCGGCGCGACCGTCGACGGCGCCGTGGTCTTCGCGGCGGCGGAGCTGGAGCTCGTGGACGACTGCGAGGCGGTTCCGGTGGCCGGCGCGCAGCCGGTCAGGACGCCGGCCACGAGGACGACTCCGGCGATCGCCTTGGGGAGCAGGTGACGGGACATGGGGTGTTCCTCTCGTTCTGGCTCTCCGGGTCGGGGTGACCGGGAGAGCGGAAGGGCGACCGGAGGGGAGCCGGTCGCGACCTCGGGCGGGCCGCAGCGGAGTGTGGGAACGGCGCGGCCCGCCCGAGGAGTGCGGGAAGGGTCAGTTGACCTTCGAGATGGCGCAGGACTTGAAGCCCGAGTTCGCGTTGACTTGCACGTTGTAGGAGTGCCCGGCCTCGAACGTGTAGCCCGATCCGACCGGGCAGGCGTACTGCTCACCCGGTGAGGCGACGTCGCTCTGCGCGGAGTAGCCGTTGATCAGCACCTGCGAGGTGGTGAAGGACTTCTTCCCGCCGCTGAAGATCGAGTCGAGGCTGCTGCTGTTGATCACGTACGGGGTCGCGGGGTTCTTGGCGGACGCCGAGGTGCCGAACGACTCGTTGGCGCCCGGGCTCAGTGCAGAGCCCCACTTGTTGCCGAAGATCCAGTACTGACCGTCGACCACGAGCGTGGCCGAGGCGTAGGCGCCCGAGTCGGGGCTGTCCGGGCCGGTGTTGCTCACCTGGAGGAGGAAGTACGGAGCCGGTGCCGGCGCGGCCGCCCCGAAGAGCGCGACGCTGAAGGCGCCGGGGACGGCCGAGGTGTCTCCCCAGGCCGCGGGCGCGTAGTCGTTGTTGAGCGACCACTGCATCACGCCGGTCACGTGACCGTAGAGCTCGGGCTTCGCCTTCATCGCCTTCCACTGCGCGGCGAGGTCGGCGAGCACCGCGGCCTGGTCGTAGGCGGCGGCGCCGGATCCGCCGAAGACGTTGTTCGCGGTGCCGCTGGCGCCGGCGTTGCTGACCTGGCCGATCACGATCCTCGTGCCCTCGCCGATGCACAGCGAGGTGGCGGCGGAGCAGTCGGACCGCACCGCGCTGTTCAGCGCGCGGGCGATCGTGCTGAAGAAGCCGGGGTCCTTCTCGGCGGCGCCGCCGACCGTCCAGCCGCCGGTGTTGTAGGTCTGGGCGAGCAGGTAGTCGACCGTGCCGCTCTTCAGGAGCGGACCGAACTGGTCGTTCGCGCCGTCGTGGACACCGGAGGTGAGGGTCAGGTTGGTGGGCGCGGCCGGGTCCACCTCGGTCCCGCTGCTCAGGTAGACCTGCGGTGCGACGGCGAGGGAGAGGCCCGCGCCCTTCACGGTCGCGCCGAGGGCGCTGATCGTCGGAGCGTCGATGCCGTTCTCGAGGTCGAGGTCGACGCCCGTGATGCTCCCGCCGCTGAGCTTCGCGTTGTAGTCCTCGATCTGCGCGAGCAGCCGGGAGCCGACGGCGCTCGCCGTGCCGGCGTTCACGGTGTCCCGGGTGACGGTCTGCCCGCCGAGGCTGAGCAGGTTCACCGTGCCCTTCGCCTCCTGGTCGATGACCTTCTGCATCGCCGCGAGGGTCGCGGGATCGGCCGTGCTGCTCGCCGGGTCGGCGAAGGCGAACACGATCACGTTCGAGGCGGCGATGCCGGCCGGATCGATCTGCGCCAGCGAGCCGGTCGCTCCGAGCTGGAGGTAGGAGACGCGGAGGTCGGGGACGGGGCTCGCGGTGTCGGCGACGGCGGCCGGTGCGGCACCGCCCACGGCGACGGCGCTCGGAACGGCGACAGCGGCGGCGAGGGCGGCGGCGGCCAGGAGGCGGCGGAGTCGTGGTCTCATTCTCGGGTGTCCCTTTCGTGGGTGGGGAGGGCGAGCGATGGTCGCGGCGGACGACGATCTGAACCGGCCTCGTGGGCGGCAGAGCGGTTTTCGCGGGGTCGACATCGATGGTGAGCCGACCGCGCGGCGTCCCGAAATCTCTGGCACGGATCATTGGAGGTGGCGGGAACGGCTGATGAGGCTCAGTGATCCATGTCCGGAACCTGAAAGTGCTCTTCGTTCATGAGGACGTATATAAAGGTCGATGCTTGCGTATAGAAAGACATCCATCCGCGGAAAGACGGGGAATCGAAGATGGCGGAGATCAGCTGATCCGGCGGGGAATCACTCAATTGGCGCCGGACTTGAATTCGGCGCCCTCTCTCCTGTTACACTCACCGCTCGGTCACCCCGCAGCAGTCCCCGTTCACCGTGCGGATGAGCAGGTTGTGGCTTTGAGAATTCACATGTCCTGCCGTCGCGGACGTGTGGCGAGTGGATCCCGTTCCGGGCGCTCGTAGCCGATCCTCGAGATGGAACTGCAGTGATGAAAGAGACCCTCCCGTCCACGGACTCCCCCCTCAGGCCGAGCTCGCCCTGCCGCATCGATCGCCAGCGCTTCAGCGGTCCGGGCGCCGAGAAGGCGATCAGCGAGTGGATGGGAGTCGGTGAATTCCATCCGCGCAGTCGAGAGGCGTTCGAGGCGGAGTCGGAGCGAGTGGTCATCGATCAGGTGAGTGCTCAGCGGATGACCGCGCGCGCCAATTACTTCACCTCACCGGATTCGAGTTCCCTCGGATTCCCGAGAAGCAATCGCATCGAGATCGTGGCGCTGATCGAGGGCGAGTGCTTCATCTCCGTCGGCACTCAGCGCTATCGCCTCACGCGGGGCTCCATCGCCATCGCGGGCGGCGGTGAGCCGGTGTCCTCGGAGACCTACGACGTGACCGAGTGCATCTTCATCAGCATTCCGGTCGATCAGCTGAGCGAGCGCTTGCGGGCCTCCGTCCCGCTCTACGGGCTGGAGGTGATCTCGCCGCCGCGACTGATGCGCCTGTTCCAGACCCTCTCGCACGAGCTCGCCTCGCAGGACTCGATCTCGCCGGACGCGTTCCGCGCGCAGCTCGCGCAGCTGACCGGGTTGATCGAGGCGTCGCTCGCGAACCGGTCGCACCTCGCCGTCGGCGACCTCGATCGGATCAAGCTCTCCCGGGAGCACGTCGAGGGCTACGTGCGCGACCACCTCGCCCAGCGCGATCTCACCGTCGGCACCCTGGCCGAGGTCTTCCACACCAGTCCCCGCACGATCCACCGGCTCTTCGCGAGCGACGGACCGACCCTCTCCGAGTACATCCGGACCAGTCGCCTGACGGCACTCGCCGCGGAGATCAGCGCGGCCGACAACCCGGACGGCTTCGAGGTGCTCGCCGCACGGTGCGGACTGCACGAGTACGTGACCGCCGCCCGGCTGTTCCGCAAGGAGTACGGCCTGACCATGCGCCAGTTCTGGAAGGCGTACCGCCTGCGCTGAGGCTCGCGGCGCACCTCGGGCTCGTAGAATCACCCTCGGCTCGCCGGAACGCCGCGATCGTGCGTGCCGGAGCCGATCTCGCGAGCCGAGGGTGGGGGCCGGAGCATGACGAAGGGCCGCCTGCGCGTGCTGCTGGGAGCGGCGCCCGGCGTCGGCACGACGTCCACGATGCTCGAGGAGGGCGGCCGGCTCGCCGCCGAGGGCCGCGACGTCGTGATCGCGGTCGTCGAGACGCACGGCCGCGCCGAGACCGCCGCGAGGATCGCGGGCCTCGAGGTCGTCCCGCGGCGCGCGGTCCTGCACCGCGGTGCGCGACTCGAGGAGATGGACCCGGCGGCGGTGCTCGCCCGCCGACCGGACATCGCGCTGGTCGACGAGCTCGCGCACACCAACGCTCCCGGCTCGTCGCACCGGAAGCGCTGGGAGGACGTGGCGGAGCTCCTCGACGCCGGTATCACCGTGCTCACGACCGTCGACATCCAGCACATCGCCTCGCTGAACGACGTCGTCGAGGCGATCACCGGGGCGCGGCCGCACGAGACGATCCCCGACGCCGTGCTCCGCGCCGCCGACCGGATCGAGCTCGTCGACCTCGCTCCGCAGGCGCTGCGCGACCGGCTCGCCGCGGGCCGCGTCTTCCCGCCCGAGCGGATCGACGCCGAGCTCTCGCACCGCTTCCGCCTCGGCACGCTCACCGCGCTGCGCGAGCTGGCACTGCTCTGGCTCGCGGACGAGGTGGACAGTGCGCTCCGCGACTACCGCGGCGAGCACGGCATCGACAGCACCTGGGCCGCCCGCGAGCGCGTGGTCGTGACGCTGACCGGCGGCTCGGAGGGCGAGACTCTGCTGCGCCGCGGTGCGCGGATCGCCGCGCGCGCCTCCGGCGGCGACCTGCTGGCCGTGCACGTGCTGACGCCGGACGGACTGCGGACGCCGCGGCCCGAGGTGCTCGCGGCGCAGCGCGCGCTCGTCGAGTCGCTCGGCGGCAGCTACCACCAGGTGGTCGGCGAGGACGTGCCGCGCACGCTCGTCGCGTTCGCCCGCTCCGTGGACGCCACGCAGCTGGTGCTCGGCGTGAGCCGGCGCAGCCGCCTCGCCGCGGCGCTCACTCCGGGGATCGGCGCGACCGTGATCCGCGAGTCGGGCGACATCGACGTCCACATCGTCAGCCATTCGGCCGCCGGTCGCGCGGCGGTGCTGCCGCGCCTCGGCGGAGCGCTGACGCTGCGGCGCCGGCTGCTCGGCACGGCCCTCGCGCTGGTCGGCGGGCCGCTGGTCACCTGGCTGATGGCGAGCCTGCGGAGCGACGAGTCGATCACCAGCGACGTGCTCTCGTACCAGCTGCTCGTCGTGCTCGTCGCGCTGGTCGGCGGGCTCTGGCCCGCGCTGTTCGCGGCCGTCCTCTCAGGGCTGACCCTCGACTACTTCTTCGTCGATCCGCTCTACACCGTCTCCGTCGACGAGCCGCTGCACGAGCTCGCGCTCGCGCTCTACGTCCTGAACGCCGTGCTGGTCAGCGCCGTGGTGGACAGGGCGGCCCGGCGCTCCCGCGCGGCGAAGCGGTCCGGAGCCGAGGCGGAGCTGCTCGCGACGATCGCGGGCGGGGTGATCCGCGGCCAGGGTGCGCTGCAGGCGATCCTCGAGCGCGCGCGCGAGGCGTTCGGCCTCACCGGCGTCCGGCTGGTGCGGGACGGCACGGTGGTCGCCGCGGACGGCGAGCCGACGGCCGCGGGTGAGCCCGTGCGGATCCCGGTGGGCGCGCAGGCGGAGCTCGAGCTGCACGGCCGCGAGCTGGAGGGCAGCGAGCGGCGGCTGCTGCAGGTGGTCGCCGCGCAGCTCGACTCCGCGCTCGAGCGGGAGGCGCTGAGCGAGACGGCGAGCTCGCTGGCTCCGCTGGCCGAGACCGATCGGATGCGCAGCGCCCTGCTCTCGGCGGTCAGCCACGACCTGCGCCGGCCGCTGGCGGCCGCCACCGCCGCCGTCTCGGGGCTGCGCTCGCGCGACGTGGAGTGGAGCGAGGGCGACCGGGCGGAGCTGCTCGCGACCGCGGACGAGAGCCTCACCACCCTGGGCGCGCTGGTCACCGACCTGCTCGACGTGACCCGGCTCGAGGCGGGAGTGCTCGCCGTGTCGCTCGCGCCGCTGGACGCGGCCGATGTCGTGCTGCCCGCTCTCGACGAGCTGGGGCTCGGCCCGGGGGAGGTCGACCTCGACCTGGATCCGGCCGGGCCGGAGCTGCTCGCCGACGGCGTGCTGCTGCAGCGGGTCGTGGTGAACCTCCTGGCGAACGCGGTGCGCTACGCGCCGCAGGGGACGCGGGTGCGGGTGTCGACCAGCGTCTTCGGCGGCACGGCGCAGCTCCGGATCGTCGACCACGGCCCCGGGATCGCGCCCGAGCGCCGGGAGGAGGTCTTCGTGCCGTTCCAGCGCCTGGGTGACGACGACAACATGACCGGGCTGGGGCTGGGGCTCGCGCTGTCGAAGGGGTTCACCGAGGGGATGGGCGGGACGCTCGAGGCCGAGGACACCCCGGGCGGCGGGCTGACGATGGTGGTGACGCTGCCGGTGGCGGCGGACGACGCGGCCGCCCGGACCGATGCCGCCGAGACCGATGCCGCCCAGACCGATGCCGCCGAGCGGCGCGCCGCGGGAGCCGATGCTTCGGGAGGAGCCGCATGAAGATCCTGATCGCCGACGACGACCCGCAGATCCTGCGCGCGCTGCGGATCACCCTGACCGCCCGCGGCTACGACGTGGTCACCGCGGGCGACGGGACCGAGGCGATCAACCGCGCCATCGACGAGCGGCCGGACGTCTACATGATCGACCTCGGCATGCCGCGGCTCGACGGGGTCGAGGTGATCCAGGCGCTGCGCGGCTGGACGAGCGCGCCGGTGCTGGTCGTCTCGGGGCGCACCGGGTCGGCGGACAAGGTCGGTGCCCTCGACGCGGGGGCCGACGACTACGTGACCAAGCCGTTCTCGATGGACGAGGTGCTCGCGCGCATCCGGGCCCTGTCGCGGCGCGTGCAGCCGGCCGAGGGCGAGCCGACGGTCAGGATCGGCGACGTGACCGTCGACCTCGCGGCGAAGAGCGCGATGCGCGACGGCGCAGCGGTGCGGCTCACGCCGACGGAGTGGCAGGTGCTGGAGATCCTCGTGCGGAACGCGGGCAAGCTGGTCACCCGGCGCTCACTGCTCGACGAGATCTGGGGGCCGACCCACGTGACCGACACCGGCTACCTCCGGCTCTACCTCGCGCAGCTCCGCAAGAAGCTCGAGCCCGATCCCGCGCACCCGCGGTTCCTGCTGACGGAGGCGGGGATGGGCTACCGCTTCGTGCCGGGCGAGGACGCGGCGGCGCGGTAGGCGCGCAGACGGACACCGGTCGGCCGCGATGCACAACCCGGCGCCGTCGGCCCTGCCGGGGCTGCGGAACGAGCTCTCGGTGACGGCGGATCTCGATACGCCCGCTGCGCGGGCTACTCGATCAGCATGGATCGCGGGGGCGCATCGAGACCCGTCCACCGTCGGTAGGCGTGACGGTGGATCACGAGACGCCCGCTGGGCGGGCTGCTCGATCAGCGTGCAGGGCGCTCGGGCTGCTGTCGGAGGCGCGGGGGACAATGGAGGGACCCCAGGAGAAGGAGACCACCGTGGATCAGCCGCGCATGAACGTCGAGTCGTTCAACCTCGATCACCGCACCGTCGCCGCGCCCTACGTGCGCCTGGCCGACGCGAAGACGCTTCCGGCCGGGGACCACCTCGTCAAGTACGACGTGCGCTTCACCCAGCCCAACCACGGCCACCTCGAGATGCCGACCGTGCACTCGCTCGAGCACCTGTTCGCGGAGAAGTCGCGCAACCACTCCGACCGCGTCGTCGACTTCTCGCCGATGGGCTGCCAGACCGGCTTCTACCTGATCCTGCAGGGCGAGCCCGAGCTCACCGAGGTGCTCGACCTGGTCGAGTCGACCCTCCGCGACATCACCGAGGCCACCGAGGTCCCCGCCGCCAACGAGACGCAGTGCGGCTGGGGCGCGAACCACTCGCTCGAGGGCGCCCAGGACGCGGCGCGCACGTTCCTCGCGGAGCGCGACCAGTGGGAGCAGGTCACCGCGTGAGCGCGGTCGAGGCGATCGTCCTCGTCGCGATGGACGAGGAGGCCGAGCCGTTCCTCGCGGCGGCGGGCGGCGCCCCGGAGCCCGTCGCCGTGGGCAACGCCCTGCAGTGGTCGATCGAGGTCGGCGGCCACCCGGTGCTGCTCGTGCGCACCGGCGTGGGGCTCGTGAACGCGGCCGGCGGGCTGACGGCGGCGGTCCTCCGGATCGGTGGCGCGCCGCTGGTGATCAGCGCCGGGTCGGCGGGCGGGCTCGGAGCCGAGGTGCGCGTCGGCGACGTGGTCGTCGGCGACGAGTACGTGCAGACCGATGCGGACGCGCAGGCGTTCGGCTACGCGATGGGGCAGGTGCCGGGGATGCCGGCGCGCTACTCCGGGCACGCGCCGGCGCTCGCCGTCGATCTCGACGCGGCGATGCCGGACGGCGCGGCGATCACGGTGCGGCGCGGGCTGATCGTCTCGGGCGACGTCTTCGTCTCGGGCGATCACGTCGCGCGGGTGCGCGGACTGTACGACGGGGCGCTGGCGACGGACATGGAGTCGGTCTCGCTCGCGCAGACCGCGTACGTGCACGGGCTGCCGTTCGTGTCGGTGCGCGGCATCTCGGACCTCTGCGAGCCCGGGTCGTTCGAGGCGCACGTGGACGACGCGGCGGACCGCTCGGCGGCCGTGGTGCGGGCGCTGCTGGACGCGGTGGGGTGATCCGCGGCGCGGGGCGGTCCGCGGAGCCGGTGTGCCGGGGGTGGTGGGTCTCGATACGCCCCTTCGGGGCTACTCGACCAGCATGAACGGAATGCCGCGCGTCCTCTCCCTCACGGACGAGACGCCGACCAGTGTGATGACAGCACTGCGGGGCTGCTCGATCAGCACGGGGGCAGCGACTCGTTCGGATCTCTTTCACGGGGATGTCGATATCGGCGGGCGCCGTTCGACGGGATAGTAGGAGGGCGCAGAGGGCGCCCGCGAATCCCGAGGAGACCACCGTGAAGTACATGCTGATCATGCGCGCGACCGATGCCGCGAAGGCCGCCTACGAGGCGATCCCGTTCGACGAGATCATCACCCGGATGGGGCAGTACAACGAGGCGATGATCACCGCCGGCGTCCTGCTCGCCGGCGAGGGCCTCTCCGACGACGTCGCGACCTCCGGGTTCGTCGTCGACTTCTCCTCCGAGCCCGCCGCGATCACCGACGGCCCCTACGGCGAGACGCACGAGCTGTTCAACGGCTTCTGGATCATCCGGGTCTCCTCGAAGGAGGAGGCGAAGGAGTGGGCGCTGCGCTGCCCGCTCGTCCCCGGCAACACGCTGGAGGTGCGCCGCGTCACCGACGAGAGCGACTTCGCGGACTTCGCCGACAACGAGTACCTCCAGAAGGAGGCCGGCTGGCGCGAGGACGAGAAGGCCCGCGCCGAGAACGGCTGACATGACGCCGGCGCCTCCCGGGGAGGAGATCCGGGCGCGGGTCGACGCCGTCTGGCGGATCGAGAGCGCGCGCATCGTCGGGACGCTCGCGCGGGTGACGGGCGACGTCGGCCTGGCCGAGGACCTGGCGCAGGAGGCCCTGGTCGAGGCGCTCGAGCAGTGGCCCACGACCGGCGTCCCGCGCAACGCCGGGGCCTGGCTGACGGCCGTGGCGAAGCGGCGGGCGATCGACGGCTGGCGGCGGCGGACGGCGCTCGACGACCGCTACCGCCTCCTCGCCCGCACCCTCGAGGAGAGCGTCGACGACGAGTGGCGGCCGATCGAGGACGACGTGCTCCGGCTGGTCTTCACCGCCTGCCACCCCGTCCTCTCGCGGGAGGCGAGCATCGCGCTCACGCTGCGGCTCGTCGGCGGGCTCGGCACGGAGGCGATCGCCCGGCTGTTCCTGGTGCCGGTCGCGACCGTGCAGCAGCGGATCGTCCGGGCGAAGAAGTCGCTCGCGGCGTCGGGCGTGCCGTTCGAGGTGCCGGACCCGGCGGAGTGGCGGGCACGGCTCGACGCGGTGCTCGGGGTCGTCTACCTGATCTTCACGGAGGGCTACGCCGCGACGTCGGGCGATCGCTGGCTCCGCACGGAGGTGGCGGGGGAGGCGCTGCGGCTCGGGCGCGTGCTCGCCGCGCTGCTCCCGCGCGAGCCCGAGGTGCAGGGGCTGCTCGCCCTGATGGAGCTGCAGGCCTCGCGGTTCGCGGCGCGGACGGCGCCCGACGGCTCGCCGGTGCTGCTCGAGGACCAGGACCGCACCCGCTGGGACCGCGGGCAGATCGAGCGCGGCCGGGAGGCGCTGCGCCGCGCCGACCGCGTGGGCAAGGGCCGCGGGTCCTACGGGCTGCAGGCGGCGATCGCCGAGTGCCACGCGATCGCGCCGAGCGTCGCCGCGACCGACTGGGAGCGCATCGTGCTGCTGTACGAGATCCTCGGGCGGGTGTCGCCGAGCCCGGTCGTCGAGCTGAACCGCGCCGCCGCGGTGTCGATGGCGACCGGTCCCGCCTCCGCGCTGCTGATCGTCGACCGGCTCGCGTCCGAGGGTGCTCTGCGGGCCTCGCACCTGCTGCCGAGCGTGCGGGGCGAGCTGCTCGCGCGCCTCGGCCGGCGGGAGGAGGCGCGCGCCGAGCTCGCCGTCGCCGCCGAGCTCGCCGTCGCCGCCGCGCTGGCCGGCAACGAGCGCACCCGCGCCCTGCTGCTGGCGCGCGCCGCGTCGCTCTGACTCCGGCGCCCCGACTCCTCAGAAGTTGTCGTAGCGGGTGGTCGAGTACGACAACTCTCGGAGAGCGGAAGAAGTGACGGGAGTCGGGGGTGCACCCGCGGTCCGAAAGTTGTCGTCGCGGGTGGTCGAGTACGACAACTTCTGGAGAGTGCAGGGAGTGAGGGAGCGGAGGGGCGTCCCGGGCGCGCGGGTCAGCGCTCGGTGACGACGCCCGCCTCGACGTGCCAGTGGCGGGTCAGCTGCACGGTCTGGAGCATGCGGCGGTCGTGGGTGACCAGCAGCAGCGTGCCCTCGTAGGCCTCGAGCGCCTGCTCCAGCTGCTCGATCGCGGCGAGGTCGAGGTGGTTGGTCGGCTCGTCCAGCACGAGGAGGTTCGTGCCGCGCGCCTGCAGCAGCGCCAGGGCGGCGCGGGTGCGCTCGCCGGGCGAGAGCTCGCCGACGGGGCGCGAGACGTGGTCGGCCTTGAGGCCGAACTTGGCCAGGAGGGTGCGCACCTCGGCGGTCGGCCACTCCGGCACCAGCGCCTCGAAGGCGTCGGCGAGCGGGACGTCCGAGGCGAGCATCGCACGCGCCTGGTCGATCTCGCCGATGGCGACGCTCGCGCCCAGCGAGGCGCCGCCCTCCTCCGGAGCGGAGCGGCCCAGCAGCAGTGACAGGAGCGTCGACTTGCCGGCGCCGTTGGGGCCGGTGATGCCGATCCGGTCGCCGGCGTCGACCTGCAGCGAGACGGGGCCGAGGGTGAAGGTGCCGCGGCGGGCCACCGCTGCGTTCAGGGTCGAGACGACCGAGCTCGAGCGCGGGGCGCTGCCGATCGTGAAGGCGAGCTGCCACTCCTTGCGCGGCTCCTCCACCTCCTCGAGCCGGGCGATGCGGCTCTCCATCTGGCGGACCTTCTGGGCCTGCTTCTCGCTCGACTCGGCCGAGGCCTTGCGGCGGATCTTGTCGTTGTCGGGCGCCTTCTTCATCGCGTTGCGGACGCCCTGGCTCGACCACTCCCGCTGGGTGCGGGCGCGCGAGACGAGGTCCTCCTTCTTGTCCGCGAAGTCCTCGTACTTCTCGCGGCGCTGGCGGCGGGCGGTCTCGCGCTCCTCCAGGAAGGCGTCGTAGCCGCCGCCGTAGACGGTGGTGGTGCTCTGCGCGAGGTCGAGCTCGAGCACGCGGGTGACGCTGCGGGCGAGGAACTCCCGGTCGTGGCTGACGAGCACCACTCCGCCGCGCAGGCCGCGGACGAACGCCTCGAGCCGCTCGAGGCCGTCGAGGTCGAGGTCGTTGGTGGGCTCGTCGAGCAGCACGACGTCGAAGCGGGAGAGCAGGAGAGCGGCGAGGCCGACGCGGGCCGCCTGGCCACCGGAGAGCGAGGTCATCAGGGAGTCGGCGGAGACGCCGCCGGTGCGGCCCGTCGGGTCGAGGGCGAGGCCGAGGTCGGCGAGGACGACCGGGGTCCGCTCGTCGAGGTCGGCGGCGCCGCTCGCCAGCCAGCGGTCGAGGGCGAGCGCGTAGCGGTCGGCGATCCGACCGTCGGGGTCGGGCTCGGCCAGCGCGGAGGCGGCCGCATCGAGCTCGGCCGAGGTCTCCGCGGCGCCGGTGCGCCGGGCGATGTAGCCGGCGACGGTCTCGCCCTCGCGGCGCTCGTGCTCCTGCGGGAGCCAGCCGACGAACGCGTCGCCGGGCGCGAGCACGACGCTGCCCTCGAGCGGGGCGGTCTCGCCTGCGAGGATGCGCAGGAGGGTGGACTTGCCCGCTCCGTTCGCGCCGACGACGCCGACGACGTCGCCCGGGGCGACCGTGAGGTCGAGGCGGTCGAACAGGGTGCGGTGCGCATAGCCTCCGGAGAGGCCCTTGGCGACGAGGGTGGCGGTCACCGGTCCAGCGTAGGCGGGCGGGCCGCCGGCACCGGCCCCCGATCGCTAGACGCTCTGATTGCACGCGAGTCTAGGATGGCCGGATGAGCGAGACGACGGTCCGGGGCGGCGCCGGCTACTGGTACCCGGACGAGTCCTCGACGCGACGTGCCGTCGAGGTGCTCAGCGCGATGCGCAGGTACCGCGTCTCCGAGGTGGCGATGCGCCGCCGCACCCGCGAGAAGATGGCGATGGGCGAGACCGACCTGATCGCGATCCAGTTCCTGCTGCGGCGCCAGCGCGAGGGCGACCTCGTCAGCGCCAAGGATCTCGCCGCGCACCTCTCGATCTCCTCCGCGTCGACCACCGTGCTGATCGACCGGCTCGTTCGCAGCGGGCACCTGGTGCGGAAGCCGCACCCGAGCGACCGCCGCGGCATCGTCGTCGAGGCGACGGTCGACAGCGATCAGGAGGTCCGCGAGACGCTGCAGGAGATGCACCGCCGGATGCTCGAGATCGCGGAGGACCTCGACGCGGGCGAGGCCGAGGTCGTCGTCAACTTCCTCCGCCGGATGGGCGCCGCGGTCGACGAGATCGACGCCGCCGCAGACGACGAACTCGAGAAGTAGCTAGACCTTCTAGTAAAGAGCCGGACTAGGGATAGGCTGGCGTCATGGGTCAATTCCTCTACGGCACACCGCCGGCCGTGATCGAGATCGAGGACCGCACCCTCGCCCACCTGCAGATCGTCGTCTACGCGAAGTTCCGGCGCGACGAGCGCTTCAGCCTCACCCTCGACTCGATGCCCGAGGGGGCGCGCGGTCGCCACTCGTTCTGGATGAACCCGAACATCGCGCTGCAGTTCCACTTCGCCGGTAGCCGCCAGCCCACGATCAACCCGTCCTGGGTCGAGGTGCTGATGGACGCGGCGAACGGCGGCGGCGGGCTGCGGCTGCTGCCCGAGCCGCACGCCTGATCCGCGCCGCACGCCTGCTTCCGAGCGTCGTCCGGCATCGCCGCGCCCTGCACGTCTCCTAGGGTGGATCCGTGCGCCCGGGGGTGGGCGCGACGAGGGGGAGCACATGCGCGCACGAGTTCTGGGAGGCGCACTGCTCGCGCTGGTGGCCGCGGGGGTGCTCGCCGGCTGCTCGGCGCCGGCTCCGGCGCCCACGGTGACGGTCTACGCCACGGCGACGCCGACTCCCGATCCGACCGTCACGGCCGCCCTTCCGCAGTCGACCGCCACGGTGTTCGTGCCGGTGCCGGAGGCGACCGTCACCTTCACCCCGAACGACGTGCCCGTGATCCCCGAGACGGCGTTCGCCGTCGACAACGGCGCGATCCCGGGAGCGAGCGGGGAGCCGACGACGAACGCCGCGGGGGACATCGTGACCTACACCGTGGTCGAGGGCGACTCGTTCTTCGACATCGCCCAGCGCTTCGGGATCCCCGTGCAGCAGCTCCTGCGGATGAACCCCGGGGTCGCGGGGGCGGGCGAGGCGGTCTACATCGGCAACGTCATCAACCTCGACGCGAACTACCTGGGCTGACCGCCGGCGCCGGTCCGATCGCCGGCGGGGCGCCGGGCGCTACTCCGACTTCGGCAGCAGGTGGAAGGCGAGCGCGAGCGACGCCGAGATCATCAGGATCCCGCCGAAGAAGAGGAAGCCGGCGAGATCGGGCAGCAGGAACGAGTTGCCGAGCACCAGGATGCCGCCGAGGAACAGCACGAAAGAGAGGACGACGCCCAGACCAGTCATGCCCTCATCGTACGGGGCGCGGGGCGCGAAGGGCGCCCGGCCTCAGGGCAGCAGGAGCGCTCGCAGCTCGTCCGCGCCGGAGGCCACCGCGATCGTGCCGACCGCCTCGAGCGGGGAGCCGTAGCCCCACTCGACCATGATCGTCGGCACCCCGTGCGCGGCGGCACCGTGCACGTCGTGCTCGCGGTCGCCGACCATGACGGGCGTCGAGAGGTCGACGCCGATCTCGCGGAGGCGGCGCAGCGCCTCCTCGACGACGTCCGCCTTCGCGCTGCGGACCTCGTCCTCGGAGGCGCCGCAGATGATCGTGAAGTGCTGCGCGAGGCCGTAGTGCTCGAGGACCCGGCGCGCGGCGGACTCCGGCTTCGAGGTGGCGAGCGAGAGCGGGATGCCGGCGGCGGCGATGCCCGCCAGCAGCTCCGGCAGACCGGGGTAGACGCTGGAGTCGAAGAGGCCGCCCGCGTTGTAGCGACGGCGGTAGACGACGAGGGCGGCCTGCGCCTCGTCGACGCTCATCCCGCCGAGCTCGAGGAACGCGTCGAGCAGCGGCGGTCCGACGTAGGCGAGCAGCTCGACGGGCGTGGGCACCGGGCGGCCGAGCTCGACGAAGGTGTCGACGAGGGTGCCGGTGATGCCGGGCGCCGAGTCGGTGATCGTGCCGTCGAGATCGAAGAGGATGCAGCTCCAGGTCGCCTCGATGCCGGGCTGCGCGTCGGGCGCGAGAGTGGTGTCGGACATGGCGGGCTCCTGCCCTCGGAGGGACGTCGTGATCCCGGCGGTGTGCCCCGTCGGGGGGAACACTCTACGGTGCCGGGGCGTCGAGGGACTGCTCGATGAACGACCGGGCGACGACCTGGGCGATCGAGCCGGCGTCGAGCTGGACGGCGACGAAGTCGGCGGTGCGGATCAGTGCGAACGCCTCGCGGCCGGGCAGGACCAGCATCTGCACGCGCGGGTGCTGCTGCCGGGGGACGGCGGCGCGCAGCTCGTCGGTCGAGGTGAACAGCGGGAGCACCTGCTCGCCGGTGGTCGTCGCGACCACGCGCACGTGCGGCACGCCACCGGGCTGCGAGCCGGTCACATCGACGACGAGCGAGCCCTCGAGGCAGGCGGCCAGGAGGCGCTCGACCCCCTCCGCGGTCGCGTCGGCGACCAGTGCCTCGAGCGCTTCGCGGGCCGCCGTGTTGCGGTACGGGCCGGGTCGCGACGGGCGGGCAGGGGGTCCGTTCCTCCGGGGCATGTCTTCACGGTATCCGGGTTCGCGCCATCTCTCGAATCTGTCGCGACAATCGCGCGCATTCGATGTCCGAGTGCGCTATACGACGGATGCCGGGGAGATGAGCCGATTCTCAGGCCGATTGCGACGCTTATCCTGAGTATCGGCGCAGATGACGACGGAGAATCGGACGAATGGCGCCGATAAGTGCTCGACCGCCGACAGGAGGGGGTAATGTCTCCTCCTGTCAGTGACATCCAGGAGGAAAAGTGGCCCAGAAGATCACGCTTGTCGACGATATCGACGGAACCCCTATCGACTCCGGGGACGGCGGCACCGTCCGCTTCAGCATCGACGGAGCCAACTACGAGATCGACCTCGGTCCGGACAACATCGCCGAGCTGCACTCCGTGCTCGAGAAGTTCGTCTCGAACGGCCGCCGCGTCGGCTCGCGCCCCGCTGCCGCCACGTCGGTCGCCTCGGCGTCGAAGAGCGACCCCAAGCAGCTGAAGGCCGTCCGCGAGTGGGCGAACGCCAACGGACACCAGGTGTCCGACCGCGGTCGCATCCCCGCCGAGGTCCAGGCGGCCTACGCCGCCGCTCACAAGTAGAGCCGCGCCGGGCGCACCGAGAGGTCGCGCCCGCATCGTCGAAAGGCCCCGTCGATCCGTCGACGGGGCCTTTCGCGTGCTGTTCTCCGCGACCGCTCGTGGATTCTCGCAGAGCCCCTGGAAAGGGGGACGCGAGCGCTAGAAGAGGCGCGTGTGCGAATCGTCGACGCCGCGCATCGACTCGTAATCGAGCACGACGCAGCGGATTCCGCGGTCTTGCGCGAGGGTCCTCGCCTGCGGCTTGATCTCCTGCGCCGCGAAGACTCCGGTGACCGGAGAGAGGTGCGGATCGCGATTCATCAGCTCGAGATAGCGGGTCAGCTGCTCGACGCCGTCGATCTCTCCTCGGCGCTTGATCTCGACCGCCACGGAGGCGCCGCTCGAATCGCGGGCGAGGATGTCGACCGGTCCGATCGCCGTCATGTACTCGCGCCGGACGAGGGTGTGGCCCTCGCCGAGCAGATCGATCTGCTCGGCCAGCAGGCGCTGCAGGTGCGCCTCGACGCCGTCCTTGATCAGGCCGGGATCGACGCCGAGCTCGTGCGCCGAATCGTGCAGGACCTCGTGGATCGAGACGACCAGGGCGTCGCCGGTCTTGCGGTGCGTGACCGTCCACTGCTCGTGGACGCCGGCCGCCCGGGCGTCCTCGTCGGGCTCGCCGGTGCTGAGGATGCACGGGGGGCTCATCCAGTTCAGCGGCTTGTAGGAGCCGCCGTCCGAGTGCACGAGGACGCTGCCGTCGGCTTTGACCAGCAGCAGTCGGGTGGCGAGGGGGAGGTGGGCGCTGAGACGGCCGGTGTAGTCGACGGAGCAGCGCGCGATGACGAGACGCACCCGTCGAGGATAGACGGGGGCGGTCGGGAGCGGTCGGACGGGTGGGTCTCGATACGCCCCTGCGGGGCTGCTCGACCAACATGAGAGGGTCCGGTTGCGGAGCTGGGCGACAAGCATGAAGTGGATTCATGCTGATCGAGTAGCCCTCGCAGAGGGCGTATCGAGATCCGGCGATGTCGGCAGGGCGGAGTGCAGGCTCGTCGTGCTGGGGCGGTGGGTCTCGATACGCCCCTGCGGGGCTGCTCGACCAGCATGAAGCGGGCCCCTCCGGGGTCGGCGCGCGTCAGGCCATGCGGAGGACGTTGCCGGTGACGCGGCGGCCGGCGGGGGAGACGAGGTAGGAGACGAGGTCGGCGACCTCGTCGGGGCGGGCGACGTCGAAGAAGGCGTCGTTCGCGGCGACGGCGGCGTGGACGTCGTCGGTGACCCAGCCGGTGTCGGTGACGGGCGGGTGGACCGCGTTGGCGGCGACGCCGAGCGGGCTGAGCTCGAGCGAGGCGGAGATCGTGTAGTTCACGAGGGCGGCCTTGGCGGCGCCGTAGGAGACCTCGCCGGGGAAGCCGCGCTCGCCGCCCGAGGTGAGCGTGACGATCCGGCCGCCGTGGCCGCCGCGGCGCTCCAGCCGCTCGGCGAGCTCGGCGATCAGCAGTGCGCCGGCGCGGGCGTCGATGTCGAGCACCCGGTCGATGCTCGCGGCGTCGACGCGGCGCTGGGGGCGGCCCATCCAGTCGTTCGGGCGGGTGCGGAAGGTGTCGATGACGGAGCCGGTGGCGTTGTGCACGAGGACGTCGACCGGGCCGAGCGACTCCTCCGCGGCGTCGAGGAGCAGGGCGGCGGAGGCGGCGTCGCGCAGGTCGGCGGAGACGGCGCGGGCGCGGCCGCCGGCGGCGCGGATCCGCTCGGCGACCTGCTCGCCGTCGGTGCGGTGGGCGAGACGCTGGCGCTCCGGCTCGTACTCCGGCAGCTCCTCGGCGAGGAAGGCGACCAGCACGGACAGACCGTCGGCGGCGAGGCGCTCGGCGATCGCGGCGCCGATGCCGTGGTTCGCCCCGGTGACGACGGCGACGCGGCAGGGCTCGAGGCCGGGGGCGCTCATGCTCGCGCGCCGTCCTGCACGCGCTCCGCGGGCTCCTTCTGCGGGCGGGCGGCGGGCGAGGCGAGCCCGGCGAGGACGACGAGCGCGAGCACCAGGAACAGCGCGTTGAGGAGGCCGAAGTGCTCGCCGAGGAAGCCGATCGCGGGCGGGCCGACCAGGAAGGCGACGTAGCCGAGCATCGCGACGGCACTGACCCGGGCCGCAGAATGCGGGCCCTCGGCCGCGGCGGACATGCCGACCGGGAAGCCGAGCGAGCAGCCCAGCCCCCAGGCGACCGCTCCGGCGATCACGAGGCCGTCGACCGGCGCGAGGATGAAGAGCAGGATGCCGACGATCGCCAGGCCGGCGGACGCGCGGAGCACGGGCACGCGGCCGAAGCGGTCGAGCACGGGGCCGCCGAGCACGCGGCCGACGGTCATCGCCGCGACGAAGACACCGAAGACGACGGCGGCGGTGGTCTTGTCGGTGCCGTGGCCGTCCACCATGGCGAGGGTCAGCCAGTCGTTGGCTGATCCCTCCGCGAAGGCCATGCCCAGCATGATCAGGCCGATCAGCACCAGGCGGCGGTCGCGCCAGACGCCGAGCGAGGCGGCGACGCGCTCGCGGACCGGCGCCTTCGCGACGACGGCGACCCCGGAGGTGTCGAGCTCGTCGCGCACGGGGACGAAGCGGATCGCGACGGAGACGGTGATCACCACGACGACGGCGACGCCCGAGAGGTGCGCGGCGACCGGCACGGCGAGCGCGGAGGCGGCGGCGCCGAGGATCGCGCCGAGGACGGTGCCGAGGCTGAAGAAGGCGTGGAAGAGCGGGAGCAGGGTCTTGCCGAAGGCCTTCTCGTTCGCAGAGCCCTCGACGTTCATCATCACGTCGACCGCGCCGTTGCCGAAGCCCAGCAGGACCATGCCCGCGAAGGCGAGGGGGAGTGCGCCGAACGCGTCCGCCGCGAGGCCCAGGAGCGCGAGACCGGAGGAGCAGACGACGAGTCCGGCGACCATGCCGCGGCGGGCGCCGAGGGCCGACATGATCGCGGTGGAGAGGCTGAGGCCGACGATCGCGCCGATCGACATCGAGAGGATCAGGAGGCCCACGCCGGAGGTGGGGAGCTGCAGCTCGTCGCGGATGGCGGGGGTGCGCGAGACCCAGGTCGCGATCGAGAGGCCGCTCAGCACGAAGATCGTGAAGACGGCGTTGCGCCACGCGATGAGCTGCGGGCGGCTGAGGGCGGAGGTCGAGGGCATGCGGGGTCCTGGCTGATCGCGGGGCGGTCGTGGGGGCCTGATCGACGATGATCGAATCGATTCGATGCGGGCCGGTCTAAGCTATCCGGAACGCCGGGACCGGTCAAGGACGGGTCGCCCGGCGCCGGCCCTCCGGGTCGGGGACGAGGAGCACCGTGGAGTCGAGCAAGGCCGTGGAGTCGAAGAGCGGCGGATCGCCGACGTCGCGCCCGACCCTCGCGCGGGTCGCGAGCCGGGCGGGCGTGTCGCCGTCGACGGCGTCGCTCGTGTTCAGCGGCTCCGGACCGGTCGCGGCGTCGACCCGCGAGCGGGTGCTGCAGGCCGCCGCCGAGCTCGACTACGCCGGACCGGATCCGCGGGCGCAGTCGCTCCGGCGTGGGCGCTCGGGGATCGTCGGGGTCGTCGTCGACGAGCGCGTGCTGCACGCCTTCCGCGACCCGATCAAGATCGCGATGCTCGACGGCATCGCCGACGTGCTCGGCGGGGCCGGCGCGGGCATCCTGCTGCTCACCGAGACCGAGGGCGGCTCGGGGCTGCTGGCGACGGCGCCGGTGGACGCGATGATCCTGGTCGGCTGCAGTCCCTCCGTCGACGACTCCGTGGCGGTGCTGCGGCGCCGCGGCGTGCCGGTCGTGGTGGTCGAGGGGGTCTCCGACCTCGGCGCTGCGGTCGTCTCCCTCGACAACCGGGAGGCGACCCGGACGCTGGCCGAGCATCTGCGGGACCTCGGGCACGAGCGCGTCGCCGTCGTCTCGCTGCCCTTCGCGAAGGACCGCCGCCGCGGCCCGATCCCGGCGGACTGGCGCTCGAGTCCGAGCATCACGGCGGTCGAGCGACTGCTGGGGGCGCAGGACGTGTTCGGCGACCTGGAGGTTGTGGCGGCGGGGGCGAGCACGGTCGACGAGGGGGTCGCCGCCGGGCGGGTGCTGCTCGATGCCGCCCAGCCGCCGACGGCCGTGATCGCGCAGAGCGATCTGCTGGCGGCCGGGGTCGTCCTCGCGGCCGAGCAGCTCGGGCTGCGGGTACCGGCCGAGGTGTCGGTGGTCGGCTTCGACGGAGTGCAGGTGCCGGGGCTCGCGGCCGAGTACGACCTGACGACGATGGTGCAGCCCGCGGTCGAGAAGGGCCGGGCCGCGGCCCGCGCCGTCCTCGCGCTGATCGCCGGCGACGAGGCCGAGCCGGTGCGCTTCACCTCCGTCTTCCATCTCGGCACCACGAGCGCGCCGCCGCGCTGACTCCCTCCGCGAGATGCCACTTGTGAGCGGATTCTGCGGCGTGTCGGGCTCATAAGTGGCATCTCGCGGGAGGGGGTGGACGCGGGGGTCACCCGGAGTTGTGCACAGGGTTGTCCACAGGGTGTTCGAAACTTTCTTCGAGGGTCAGCGGAGCCAGACGTCGCCGCGGAAGCGGAGGCCGAGGGTGAGCGCGCGGGCGCCGAGGA
This sequence comes from Rathayibacter sp. VKM Ac-2929, assembly GCF_022815495.1. NCBI lineage: Bacteria > Bacillati > Actinomycetota > Actinomycetes > Micrococcales > Microbacteriaceae > Rathayibacter > Rathayibacter sp. VKM Ac-2929. The sequence goes on along the minus strand of NZ_JALGRV010000003.1, from coordinate 145,225 downwards.
AGCCCGCGGCGTAGGCGATCCAGAGGGCCAGGAGGCGCCAGTCCTCGGGCGCGAGGGGCGCGAGGAGGGCCAGCGGGGCGAGGACGGCGAGGTTCACGAGGCCGCTCAGGGCGAGGTAGCGGCCGTCGCCGGCGCCGATCAGCACGCCGTCCAGGACGAACACGAAGCCGCCGAGCGGAGCCGTCAGGCCGACCACGACGAGGGCGGCGGGGAGCAGGCGGAGCACGTCGGGGTCGCTCGAGAAGACGAACGGGAGCACTCCGCTGGTCGCGAAGATGACCGCTCCGAGGGCGACTCCGGCGCCGATTCCCCAGGTCACACAGCGTTTCGCGACCGCTCGGGCGCGCGCCGGGTCGCCCTCGCCGAGGAGGCGGCCGAGCAGCGCCTGCGCCGCGATCGCGACGGCGTCGAGGGCGAAGGCCACCGTGGAGAACAGCGTCATCGCGACCTGGAACGCGCCGAGCTCCTCCGCGCCGAGCGAGCCGGCGACCGCGACCGCGAGCAGGATGGCGGCGCGCAGCGAGGCGGTGCGCAGCAGCAGCCAGCCGCCCGAGCCGGCGGAGGCGCGCAGCCCGGCCGGGTGCGGGCGCAGCGGCGCTCCGACGCGGCTGGCGAGCCGCAGGGCGATCACCGCGTAGGCGCCGAACATGCCCCACTGGGCGATCACCGTCCCCAGGGCGGACCCGGTTATCCCCAGGCCGGCGGGGTAGATCAGCACGGCGTTCAGGGCCGCGTTCACCACGAATCCGCCGCCCGCGATGATCAGCGGAGTGCGGGTGTCCTGGAAGCCGCGGAGCAGGCCGGTCAGGGCGAAGACGCCGAGCATCGCGGGGATGCCGGCCATGCTCACCGAGAGGTAGCGGACGCCCGCGTCGGCGACGGCGGGCTCCGCGCCGAAGAGGCCGATCAGGGCGGGGGCGGCGATGGCTCCGGCGACCGCGATGACCGCGCCGAGGGCGAGCGCGAGCCAGCCGCCGTCGATGCCGGCCGCGACGGCACGGCGCTCGTCGCCCTCGCCGAGCGCGCGGCCGACCCGGGGAGTGGTGCTGTAGGCGAGGAACACCATCAGGCCGACGATCGTCTGCAGCACCGCTCCGCCGAGGGCGAGGCCGGCGAGCGGCACGGCGCCGAGGTGGCCGACGAGGGCGGAGTCGGTGAGCAGGAACAGCGGCTCGGCGATCAGCGCCCCGAGCGCAGGCACGGCGAGCCGCAGGATGCTGCGGTCGAGGGTGCGGCGGTCGGTGGTGGTCACCGCTCGACGGTAGCGGGGCGGGCGGGATGCGCGGGCGGTGTGGGCGGGCGGTAGCTACGGTGGAGGCACCCCCGGACGGAACGAGCACCATGGCATCCCGCACTCCCCGCCTCGGCCTCGGCCTGGCCGCCGTCGGGCGACCGGCCTACATCACCGCGGGGCGCGACGGCGATCTCGGGCCGCCGGAGGGGCGCAGCGTCGACGCCCTCCGCGCGCGGTCGCACGAGCTGCTCGACACCGCGTGGGGTCTCGGCGTCCGCTTCTTCGATGTCGCTCGGTCGTACGGGCGCGCGGAGGAGTTCCTCGGCGCGTGGCTGGCGGAGCATCCGGAGCGGCGCGCCGAGCTGACGGTCGAGTCGAAGTGGGGCTACGAGTACGTCGGCGGCTGGGCGATGGACGCTGAGGTGCACGAGCGCAAGGAGCACTCGGTCGCGATGCTCGAGCGCCAGTGGTCGGCGACCCTCGCGGCGCTGGGGAGCGCGCCGGACCGCTACCTCGTGCACTCGATCACGCCGGAGAGCCCGGCGCTCGTGGACCGGGCGCTGCTCGACCGGCTGCGCGGGCTCGCCGGGTCGGGCGTCGCGGTCGGGCTGTCGACGAGCGGGCCGGAGCAGGCGCGGACGATCCGGCTCGCCCTGGCGATCCCGGACTCGCCGTTCAGCACGGTTCAGACGACCTGGAACCTGCTCGAGCGCTCGGCCGGGGCGGCGCTCGCCGAGGCGCACGACGCGGGGTGGACCGTGGTGGTGAAGGAGGCGCTCGCGAACGGGCGGCTGGTCGGCGACCGGGCGCCGGAGGTGCTGCGGGGGCTGCAGGGGGTTCCCGAGGAGCTCGCGCTCGGTGCGGCGCTCGGGCAGTCGTGGGCCGACGCGGTGCTCAGCGGGGCGGCGACTCCGGAGCAGCTGCGGGAGAACGTGCGCGCGCGGGCCGGCGCGCTGCCGGAGGGGCTGCCGGCGCAGGATCCGGGGGAGTACTGGGCCGAGCGGTCGGCGCTGGCCTGGCGCTGACGCGCGGGGCGGGTGCGCGGCTCGGGTGACCTCGGGCTCGCGGAATCGGGGTTCGGCTCGTGGGATCGGGCGGTTCCGGCGTGCCGGAGGTGGTGCCGGGGGTCGGCGGTCGGGAGAGGGGCGAGCGGGTCAGCGCGGGGAGACGGCCGCCAGCCACTGTGCGACGAGGGGGGTGAGCCAGGACGGGTCCTCGCCGGGGGCGAGTGCCAGGACGGCGCGGTCGGGGGCGCGCCAGTCGAGGCGGCCGTCCGGGTCGGACAGCGCGTCGGCGAGGCGGCGGTCCGGGAGGGGCGCGGTGCCGCGGTGCAGGATCACCTCGACGCGGTCGCCGGGGCGGAGGCGGAGGGTCACCAGGTGGGCGCCGATCGCGTAGCTCGGGGCGTTCCACTTCACCGACTCGACCAGGCGCTCGTCGGCGGCGAGGACCGCCTCGCGCGTGCGCTCGATCTGCTCGCGGCGCGGGTGGTGCATCGCGTCGACGTGCGCGGTGGTGGAGGCGTCGAGTCGGGGCATGGGGACACGGTGGCAGAGGTTCGGGGGTGGGTGGGTCTCGATACGCCCCTTCGGGGCTACTCGACCAGCATGGAGCGCGGCCGCCCACGGCTCGGGCGGGGCGCCTGCATGCTGATCGAGTAGCCGCCCTGCGGGCGTATCGAGATCCACCAGCGTCGGCGGACGGGTCTGCAGACTCAGTTCTGCTCAGGCGGGTGGGTCTCGATACGCCCCTGCGGGGCTGCTCGACCGGCATGCCGAGCATCCCGTGCGGCGGGTCCGCTCGATCGGCGGCTACGTGGTCTTCACCGCGTTGTCGCCGTGGTTGCCGATGACCTCGTAGGCGGTGCTGCCGACGGCGCGGACGGGCTTGGCGTTGACGTGGCCGGTCGCCCACTGGTTGCCGAGGACGGAGACGGCGCGGGCGTTGAGGGCCTCGACGCAGTGGGTCCAGCCGGAGCCGGCGTCCTCGCAGGCGAAGATGTTGCCGGTGATGCTGAAGCCGACGGTGCGGGCGGTCGGCGAGACGCCGAGGATGGCGATGGCGGGGTAGGTGTTCGCGGCGGCCTTGCCCCCGTTGCTGATCGCGTTGCCGACGATCTGGATCTGCGCGAGGTCCTCGGTCAGCCACGGCGGCATCGTGTAGACGAGGGACTGCCGGCGCGCCCCCTCCATGATGTTGTTCGCGATGGTGATGCGGCGGTTGCCGCGGAGCTCGATGTTGATCTGCGGCGAGCCGTCGAGGTGATTGCCGAGGATCCGGATCGGGCCGCCCTCGATCGAGAGGTCGGCGTAGCTCGCGCCGATGTTGTTCTCCACGATCCAGGAGTCGATCATCCGGTAGCCGGTCCAGATGCCGGTGCCGGTGCACTGGTCGATGCTGCAGCGCTGGATGCGGTTGAGCAGGCCGAGGTCGCCGAAGGTGCCGTCGTTCAGGCGCATGCCGTAGTCGGTCCAGCCGTAGAGCTGCAGCGAGTCGAGCACCGTCTTGTCCAGGTGCGCGGAGACGCAGGGCGAGCCGAGGCCGTTCGCGTCGAGGATCAGGTTGTCGAAGCGGCAGGCGGAGAAGGCGCCGGTGACGACGGGGGCGTTCGTCAGCGAGCGGATCCGGGTGGACAGCTCGCCCGCGCCGCGGAAGGCGATGCTCGCCAGGCCCTCGGCGCGGCCGATCGATCCGGCGATGCGGTAGATGCCGCGCGGGAAGTAGACCGTTCCGCCGTAGCTGGCGACGGCCGCGTCGATCGCGGCGTCGATGGCGGGGAGGTCGTCGGTGCTGCCGTCGCCCGTCGCGCCGTAGTCCTGGACGTTGTAGACGAGCTCGCCCTTCGCGACGGGGCGCTCGCCGGAGACGGTGCGCACCGCCTCGGGCAGCTGCGCGACGGGGACGGTGGCGGTGGAGTCGAGGCCGGCGACTCCGCCCGGGGAGGCGATCTCGGAGTGCAGGACGGGGTCGGAGGGGGCGGTGCCGGCCGCGGCGGCGCCCAGGGGGGAGGCGAGGAGACTGCGACGGGTGAGGTCGGCGGTCAGTGCGGTGAGAGGGGGCATCCGCTCACAGTCGACGGGTCGAGGAGGCGGTGCCGACCTCCGAAGTGGGGCGTTGGGGCCGCAGGGATCGTCGACAGTCCGGCGGAGGCGGCGCGGAACGACCCACGGCCTAGCATGCCACCATGCCCCGTACGCGCGAGCTGAGCCTCCTGGATCTGGCGATCGCGGGCGTGCTGAGCCTCTTCGCGCTCGTGCTCATCGCCCGTGCGACGGCCCTGCTCATCATCACGCCGCCGGTCAGCTGGGCGTTCGTCGCCGCGTTCGGCGTGGCCGTCGCGCTCACCGCGGCCTTCCGGATCGCCCTCGGCCGCCGCTCGGGCATGCCGGTCGCGGGCCTGACGGTCACGCTCCTCGTGATCATGCAGCCGGAGGCCGACCCGTTCCGCCTGCTCGGCGTCTGGACGGCGGCGAGCCTGGTCACCCAGCTGCTGCAGACCCGGAACCTCGCGGTCGCGGGCTACGTCACGGGACTGGGGTCCCTCGCCGCGCTCCTCTACGTCATCGTCTTCCAGGCGGGGAGGGCTGTGCTGACGCCGCCGATCGCGCTGCTCGCGGCGAGCGCGCTCTTCCTCGCCGTCATCCTGCTCGTCGACCTCCTCCGCCAGCGCGGCCGCTGGGGGATGCAGTGGGAGCGGGGCTTCGGCGCCCTGTCGCCCAAGCGGGTCGGCTTCTACCTCCTCCTGGTCTGGCTGCTGAGCACGGCCGTCTGGTTCCTCGACGCCGTGGTCGTGCCGGCGATGGCCGGGGACCCCGCCATCGAGCAGAGCCCGATGGTCGTCCTGGTGGTCGGCGCGCTGGTCTTCGGCGTGGCGAAGCGGATCGAGGTGCGCGGCGTGCGGCGTCGGCTCGCCGGCGTGCTCGACGCGGCACTCGCGCTGCCCTGGGGGACGGTGGAGCAGGCGGAGCGCAAGATCGTCCGCCACGCGCTGACCTCGATCGAGGCGGACGCGATCGAGGTGCGCGACGAGCCCGCCTCCGGGCGGGAGATCGCCTCCGCCATGCTCCTGCCCGACGGCCGGACCCGGTACGTCGTCGCATCGAAGCGGGTGAGCGCGATCCCCTTCAACGACGACGACGAGCAGATCCTCGACGCCCTCGCGCACATGGGCGCGGACACGCTGAGCACCCGCTACGACGTCGAGTCGCTGCGGCGCTCCGTGGACCACGACGCGCTGACCGGGCTGCCGAACCAGCGGGTGTTCCAGTCGGCGCTCGCCGCCGCCAACCGCGACCGGCGGCCGTTCGAGGGCATCGCGGTGCTCTTCCTCGATCTGGACGACTTCAAGGACCTCAACGACGGCCGCGGGCATCACGTCGGCGACAAGATGCTGCGCCTGGTCGGGGAGCGACTCGCGGAGGTGGCCGACGAGGGCGGAGTCGCCGCGCGGGTCGGCGGCGACGAGTTCGCGCTGGTCCTGCGCGGACTCGACTCGGCCGAGGACGCGCGGCGGCGGGTGCAGGCCCTGGTCGAGCGGGTGAGCGAGCCGGCGACCGTCGACGGCGACACCCTCGCCCCGGTCGTGACCGTCGGCGTCGCGTTCTCGGCGCACGAGGAGACGGACCCGACGACCATCGTGATCGAGGCCGACCGCAGCATGCTCGCGCTCAAGCGCGGGCGGGGCCGCAGCGGCCGAGGGCGCTCGAGCAGCCTCGACGTCACCTCGGTGCTGACCGACCCGGTGCGCGAGGTGGCGTCGCGCGCCCTCCGCGACCGCACCCTCGACCTCGCCTTCCAGCCCGTCGTCGATCTCGGCACCGACCGGATCTGGGCCTACGAGGCGCTCGTGCGGCTGGAGGACCCGGTGCTCGGGCGGATCGACCCGTCCCTGCTGATCCGGACGGTGCGGCACGCCGGCCTGCTCGACGAGCTGACCGTCCAGGTGGTGGAGAAGGCGATGTCCGCCGCCGCCTGCTTCCGCGACTCCGGCGCCGGGGTGGAGTGCATGAGCGTCAACGCGGACCTGGAGCAGCTCGCCGCCGAGCGGCTCGGCCCGTACTTCGCGGCCGTGCCCGAGCGGTTCCCGGGCCTGCGGTTCTGCCTCGAGCTCAGCGAGGGGTCGCTCGCGGCGGCGACGGACGAGCTGCGCGCGCAGGCCCAGCTCCTGCGCGACGCGGGCGTGCTGCTGGCGCTGGACGACTTCGGCACGGAGGGCTCCTCGGCACTCGCCGTGGCGACGTTCCCCCTCGACGTGGTGAAGCTCGACCGCGCCCTGATCGCCGATCTGACGACCGAGCTGCGGCAGCGCGAGATCGTCCGGGCGATGCAGTCGTTCGCGGTCGCGGTCGGGGTGCGGATGATCGTCGAGGGGGCGGAGGACGAGGAGACGGTCGCGGTGCTGCGCGAGCTCGGAGTGACCGATGTGCAGGGGTTCGTCTACGGCCGGCCTGACACTCGGACGGGGGCGGAGCAGCGGTTGCTCACCACCGGATCGGCTGTCGGCGACTGCCTAGACTGACGCCAGAACGGGGCGTCCTCTCCCGCACTTCCGCGGTCTCCCGCCGCTCCTCGTGCACGACCGTTCCACTCTCCATCCTCGAGCGCCGGACCTCCCGGGCTCCCGTATGCCGATCGGAACCCCGCCCCATGGCTCCTTCGCTCCTGCCTCGACGCGCCCTCGTCCCGGCCTTCGTCCCGGTCCTCTGCCTCGGTCTCGTCCTCGGCGCCGCGACCTCCGCGTCCGCCGCCGACCTCGTCGATCCGGTCACCGGCGGCGTCGTCCAGGGGCTCGAGAGCGACGCCGTCGTCTCGGTCGCGGCCGGCTCCGCGCCGCAGTTCGTCACCGTCCCGGTCGCCGACGGGGTCGTGCCGACCCGCGTGATCGCGTCGCTCGCACCGCTCGAGCCGCTCACCGGCACGCTCTCGGTCATCGTGTCGGGCCGGGTCGTGCAGACGCTCGACGCCGCCACCGCGACCGCGATCGACGCGCCGGTCCAGGCCTCCGACGTCGTGGACGGCGTGCTCGCCGTCGGCGTCCAGCTCGGCGGCTCGGGCGACTCGGCCGGCGCGCTCTGCGAGGTCGGGAGCGAGGTGCTGAGCGTCTCCGGCCTGGGCGTCGTCGTCGACGGCACCCCGACCGCGCCGACCACCGTCGGCGACTTCTTCCCGGACGCGGTCACCGGCGTCTCGATCGTCGTGCCCGACGGCGCCGACGACGCCCTGCGCGCCGCGGGCCTCTCAGCCGCTGCCTCGCTGGCCTCGCGCTACTCCTCCGGAACCGCGATCACCGTGTCGGAGGAGAGCGCGACCGAGGGCCGCCCGGCGCTCGACGCCGCGCAGGGCCGCATCGTGCGCTTCGCGGCGGGGGACGGCGACGTCGTCAGCGCGATCGGCGACGCCGGCGGGGTGCCCGAGCTCACCCTCACCGGGGCGGAGGCGGACCTTGCCGCGGCCGGCGCGGCGCTCGGCAGCGAGTACGCCGGACTCGCCTCGAGCGCGACCACCACCGGTCTCGCGCAGAAGGTCGTCCCCTCGAGCTCGCTCGACCACACGCTGGCCGACTTCGGCACCGAGCGCATCGCCCTCGGCAGCACCGGGGCGTCGACGAGCTACACGACCATCACGCAGTCCGCGTTCGGCGGACCCGTCTCGAGCGTCGAGGTGGACCTGGTCGGCACGCACTCCGCCGTCCCCGAGGGGATCACCGCGACCGCCAACGTCTACTGGAACGACTTCCTGATCGGCTCGACGGTGCTGGGTCAGGACACCGACGTCGCGATGACGCTGCCGGTGCCGACCGGGCAGCTCAGCGCGTCCAACGGCCTGTCGGTGACGCTCTCGGCCGTGCGCGAGAGCGACGGCGCCTGCATCGGCTCGGCCGACTCCGTGCCGATCGAGTTCTTCGTCGACGGCGCGGGCTCGAGTGTCACCGGCGTCCGGGGCGAGTCCGCGGCCCCCGGCTTCGGCCGCTTCCCGCAGGCGTTCGGCGGTGAGCTCGCCGTCGCGTTCGGCGGCTCCGCGAGCGGCGCCGACGCGCTGCGCAGCGCCGGCGACCTGGTCACCGCGCTGCAGCGGGTCGACGCCGACCCCCTCGCCGTCTCGGTCGTCGGCGTCGACGACTTCCTCGACTCGGATCGCTCCGGGGTCGTCGTCGGCGCGGGGACCGACGAGGCCGAGGCGCTGAGGACGCCGCTGCGCCTCGCCTCCTTCACCGCGATCGACGCCTCGCGCCTCAGCTACGGCGTCGGCACCGAGGCGCCGTACGCGGCCCTCGAGGCCTTCACCACGGACGGCCGCGAGATCGTGCTGCTGGGCGGCTGGAGCGCCGACGGCGACGCGACGGCGTCCTCCGGGCTGCAGTCCTCGATCGCCGGCTGGGCGGCGGAGGAGGGCTGGACCTCGCTGTCCGGGAACCTCGCCGTCTCCGGCTCGGCCGAGGCCGATCCGGTCCTGATCGACAGCAACGAGATCACCCCGCAGGACGAGGTGAAGGACGACTACTCCTCCTACGCGATCTGGTTCGTGATCGCGGTCGTGGTGATCGGCCTGCTGATCCTCCTCGGCTGGCTGGCGCGCCGCCGCCGGTCGCGGAAGGTCGCCGCCTACGTCGACGCGCAGGAGCGGGCGGCCGGCGAGCCCGCGGCCGTCGACCCCGACTCCGCCGCCACACCCGCCTCCGCGCCTGCCGCGGAGGGCGACCACCCCGCCGCGCGCCACTCCTCGACCGACTGACGAGCGGATGACCAGCACGATCGCCGCCCCGTCGCCGGTGGCCGGCGCGCCCGCCCGCCTCCCCTGGTGGCGGGAGGCGTGGGAGCGCCTCGGCCGGCCGGTCACCGGGCGGCAGGTGCCCGGCACGGTCGTGATCCTGGTGGTCTCGCTGCTGGTCGGCTTCGCGGCCTGCCTGGTGACCACCTCCTCCGGGATCAACCTCGCCTACGCCGACACCCAGAGCCACCTCTCGATCTCGCGGCGCATCTTCGACTCGAAGGCGCCCGGCTTCACCCAGCTCGGCACGGTCTGGCTGCCGGTGCCGAGCCTGATCCTGATCCCGTTCGTGCAGTCGCTCTGGCTCTGGCACACGGGCTGGGCCGCCGGGCTGCTCGGGATGATCTGCCTGGCCGGCACGGCCTGCGGCGTCTACCGGATCTCGGCGCGGGTGGGCCACCTGCGCGCCGGCCGGCTCACCGCGGTGCTGCTGGTGCTGGCGAATCCCGGCGTGCTCTACGCCTTCTCGACGGCGATGACGGAGCCGGTGCTGATCGTCACGATGGTCGGCTGCTTCTCCGGGCTGGCGCACTGGGTCACCAGCCGGCGCAACCTCAGCGCCGGCGAGATGATGGTCTTCTCCGGCCTGCCTGCGGCGGCCGCGACGCTCTCGCGCTACGAGGGCTGGGTGCTCGTGTTCGGCGGCACCTTCGTGGTGCTGATCGTCGCCTGGCGGAAGAAGCGCTCCTTCTTCTACGCGATCAAAATGGCGAGCGCGTTCGGGATCCTGCCGCTGATCGCGATCGTCTGGTGGCTGGTCTACAACTTCGCGGTCTACAGCAACCCGCTCGAGTTCATGAACGGCCAGTACTCGGCCGCGAACCTGCAGAAGGCGGTCGCCGACGCGGGGCTGCTCGCCTACCAGGGCAACGCGGGGCTCACGCTCTGGTCGTACAACTGGGCGGTGCTCGAGACCTCGGGCCTGCTGACGGTCGCGCTCGGCCTGGCCGGCGCGCTGGTGCTGGCCTGGCGGCGCGGGATCTCGGACGACGCGCTCGTGATCTGGCTGATGATCGTCTCCTACGCCTTCTCGCTGCTGAGCCTCTACCTCGGCCAGACGCACATGAACAACGACCAGACCCTGCCGACGAACTGGTGGAACAACCGCTACGCGCTGTCGGTGCTGCCGTTCCTCGCGGTGCTCGGTGCCGTGCTGGTCGACGCGCTGCGGCGGGTTCCCCGGATCGGCGCGGGCGCGCTCGGCCTCGTGCTGGTGCTGCTCGGCGCGCAGACGGCCTGGTGGGTGCAGGACCTGGACCGCAACGCGGTCATCGCGGAGGCGACCGGCTACGTCTCGATCAAGGAGGCGTCGGGCGCGACCGCTGCGGCCCGGTTCCTGAGCGAGAACTACGACGGCGGCGGCATCCTGATCGACGAGAGCGCGGCCGGCAACGCGCTGCTGCCCGAGATCGGCGTGCCGCTCGCCGAGTACTACAACCGCTCGGCCGGCGAGCTGTTCGACGAGGCGCTCGCCGCCCCGTACACGCACGCGAAGTGGGTCTTCGTGACCACCGCGGACGCCCCCGAGCTGAGCGAGACCGGCGTCGCCGACCTCGTCTACGACGCGATCACCCGCGACTCCTCCTTCGACACCCGCTACCGGCCGGTGTTCGCGCAGGGGATCTACGTCATCTACGAGCGGCTCGGAGGCTGACCATGGCGACGACGACGCCCCGGGTGGGCGAGATCCTGCTCTCCCGCGGACTGATCACGGCCGAGCAGCTCGACGAGGCTCTGCGCCGCCAGGAGCGCGAGGGCGGTCTGCTCGGACGGCACCTCGTCATCGACGGCGCCGTCACCCGGCGCGAGATGTACGGCGCGCTCGCGGAGCAGTGGGACGCGCCGATGCTCGACCTGGTCGAGGAGCCGCCGGGAGCCGCGCTGCTGGCCCGCATCGGCGCCTCCACCCTGGTCGGCGCGGGCTGGGTGCCCTGGCGGGTGCTGCCCGACGGGACCGGCGTCATCGCGACCTCCGTCCCGCCGACCGAGGCGATGCTCGCCGAGGCGCGGGAGATGCTCGAGGTCGACGTGGTCACCGTGCGCACCACGACCGACTGGGACATCTTCCAGGCGGTCGAGAGCGCCTGCCGCGCCGCGCTGCTCTTCGGCGCGGCCGACTCGCTCGCGGTGCAGAGCGGTGACGAGTCGGCCAAGTCGGGGCTGCGCCGCTGGCAGGTGATCACTCCGCTCGTCGTCGCCGCGATCGTGATCGTCGGAGCGGTGCTGGCGCCGAGTCTCACCTTCGTGATCGTGCTCGCCTCGGCGAACCTGCTCTTCCTGATGAACATCGCCTTCAAGGCGCTGGCCGGCCTGCGCGCGCCGCTCAACCAGAGCTCGGTGAAGGCGTGGGAGGAGGAGGTGGCGCTCGAGCGCGGCCGCCGCGGGCTGGACGTCTCGCCGCCGCGGATGACGGACGACGAGCTGCCGATCTACACGATCCTGATCCCCGCTTATAAAGAGGCCAACATCATCAGCAAGCTGCTGGTGAACATCGGCGCCCTCGACTACCCGAAGGCCAAGCTCGAGGTGCTCGTGCTGCTCGAGGCCGACGACGACGAGACGATCTCGGCGGTGCGCCGGATGAGCCCGCCGGAGTACGTGCGGATGGTGATCGTGCCCCCGGGCGGCCCGCAGACCAAGCCGCGCGCCTGCAACTACGGGCTCAGCTTCGCCCGCGGCGAGTTCGTGGTGATCTACGACGCCGAGGACCGGCCCGACCCCGACCAGCTGCGCAAGTGCGTGCGGCTGTTCCGCGAGGACGCGTTCGAGCGCGAGCACGTGGATCCGGAGCAGAAGCAGCTCGTCTGCCTGCAGGGGGCGCTGAGCTACTTCAACGCCGACTACAACGTGCTCACCCGGATGTTCGCGGTCGAGTACGCGCACTGGTTCGGCGCGATGCTGCCGGGCCTGGACCAGTCGCACCTGCCGATCCCGCTCGGCGGCACCTCGAACCACTTCGAGACGCGCGTGCTGCGCGAGCTCGGCGCCTGGGACCCGTACAACGTGACGGAGGACGCCGACCTCGGCCTGCGCGTGGCCGCGCACGGCTACCGCGTGGGCGTCGTCGACTCCAACACCTGGGAGGAGGCGTGCGCCGAGGTCCCCGCGTGGATCAAGCAGCGCACCCGCTGGATCAAGGGCTACATGATGACCGCTGGCGTGAACACGCGGCACCCGATCCGCTGGTTCAAGGTGAACGGGGTGCTCGGCTCGCTGAGCCTGGTGGCGCTGATCATGGGGACGCCGGTCGCCTTCCTGCTCTACCCGCTGGTGCTCGGCTTCACCGTGATCACCTACATCGGCGTGCAGTTCCTGGGGCTCGATCTGCCGGAGTGGCTGATCGTCGCGGGGACGACCAACATGCTCTTCTCGAACACGCTGATGATCGTCGTCTCGGGGATCGCGGCGTGGAAGCGCTACAACTGGCGGGTCGCGGCGTTCGCGATCCTGAACCCCGTCTACTGGGTGCTGCACTCCATCTCGGCCTGGCGCGCGGCCTGGCAGATCGTCTTCAGCCCGCACAAGTGGGAGAAGACCCCCCACGGCCTGACGGAGGACTACGAGGACTCCACGATCGGCGCGCCGGCGTAGGGGCTGGTGAGGCCGCCCTTTGCATGCTGGTCGAGTAGCCCCGCAGGGGCGTATCGAGACCCGCCGTCACCAGCCGGCGGGTCTGCAGACTCGCCTTCGGGCGACGGTGGATCTCGATACGCCCGCTGCGCGGGCTACTCGATCAGCATGCAGGGGGCCGGACGCGTCAGAGCGGCGGCGCCGCCAGCAGCACGGCGCCGGCGGCGGCGCTGAGGGCCGCGACGAGGCACCAGCGGTCGGCGCGGACGCGGCAGCCGCCCGCGCGGGCGAGCGCGGCGAGGCCGGCGGCGAGCACCGCGTCGCCGATCTGCACCGTCGCCGACGTCCGCATCAGCGACCACGCCTCGAACGGCGGCACGCGGCCCCCGCCGGGCAGGAACGGCAGCCCCGCGACGCTCGCCGACGCCAGCAGCAGCAGCGCCGACCCGACCGCGAGAGCCACCACGACGTGCCCGAGCACCTCGGCCGCGGCCCGCTGCCGAGCGCTGGGCGCGGCGATCTGCGGAAGGACGGCTGGGGCGCTCGCAGCACTGCGGAGGGGCATGCGCCGAGCGTAGAACGCGGCCGTCTGCGGCGAACCCCCTTGCAGATCCCCCTTCCGGAGGTGATTCCACGGGGAGACACGAGTCTCGATGCGGCCGCCCTGCGGGCTACCCGATCAGCATGTGCCGGTCGAGCAGCCGCGGAGGGCTATCGAGCGGAGGTACCGCCCGGATGGAGGACGATCCTCTGCGGCGGTGTCTTCGTACCCTGGCTCGGACGCGGATCGTACGACCCCGACGTGGCTCGTGCGGCGCCGACTGCAGCGCCTTGACTCTGCGAACGGTAGACGTTGCTGTCCGGGAAGCTCTGACTGCTCATGTGCGGGCGGAAGAGTGTGTCGGTGTCGTCGGAGACATCGCCTGCGTCACTCGATCCATCGGAACGAGTCTGCGTCAGCGTCGTTGCTCTGTCGGAGGCGAGAGTCAGGCCCTCGTGTGCGTCGGTGACCATGACGATTCTCATCAGACCAGTATGAACCCGCGGCGTGCGAGCAACACGAGGTCGTGGGCGATGGCGGTCCTGCTGCGGACGGGAATCCGCGTGTCGTCGTCCTACTCGTTCTCGACCTGATCGAGCACGAACGCGGTGAAACCGGGAACCGTGAACGACAGGTGTCCGTGCTTGTTGGCGTCGACGAGACCCTTGTCGAGCAGCCGCTGCCGGGTGACGGAGATCGATCGAGTGGTCGCTCCGAGGGTGTCTGCGAGCACGCCGCGTCGGACGTCCTCCCCGCCGAGCTGTGCGATGCCGACGAGCATCTCCCGCTGTTTCGCCGAAGCACTGCGCCAGCGTGAGCGGAAGAGGGTGAGCATCTCGGCGTCGACTCCGGGCAGGGCCGCGCGGACGTCGTCGAGGGTGATGACATCGGTGGGGCCGAGGCCGTCCGATTCGAGGCGCCTCTCCGCGGCCCGCCAGGCGAGGTCGCCGATGAGCTGGACCTTGTAGGGGTATCCAGCTGATTCCGTGACACCTCGATCGAGCGCGGCCCGCTCCCAGCGCACACCGACGTCGGTCGCCGTCGATTCCAGTGCTTCGCGGGCACCGGCCTCCGACAGACCGTGGAGCGGCTGGAAGCTGAAGCGCTCGCTGAAGGTGACGGCACGAGTGATCGTGCTCGGTGCGCCCGGGAGCCCGACCGCGAAGAGCGCGGTGCGCGGCTGGCCCTGGTCCGACACGTCGAGTGGGTTCATCTCCTGCCAGGCGTAGGCGATGGTGCGCAGGCTCGTGGCGTCCGCCTCCTGGATCTCGTCGATCAGAAGGACGAGGCCGGCGTCTCCGTCGCCGACGACCGCGTCGAGAGCTGCTCGGAGTGCGCGCTGGAACTCCTTGGCCGAGGCTGCTGCCCGCGCCTCGGGAGGTGCGACGGTCACCGTCGCGCTCGCGAGTCCGGGAGCGCCGAGCGACAGTGTCGCGGAGTCGATCGCGTCGCGGGCCGTCTGGCGAAGACGAGGCCCGGTGCCGACGGCGAGTCGGAGTTCGGCGAGGAGCGAGCGTACGAGGTCCTCGCCGGGGTCGGCGGTGATCAGGACGGTCCTGATGTCGTAGCCGCGGAAGATGCGCTGGGCCTCGCGGAGGAGAGAAGTCTTCCCGACGCCGCGGGGGCCGTGGTCGACGTGGACCCGCGGGACGAATCGTCCCTCGGACGCGATCCGCTGTGCGGCCTGCCGGAACTGTTGCAGCGTCTCGGTTCGGCCCGGCAGCTTCATGGGGACAGAACCCGGTGTGTAGGGACTCAGTGCCACGATCTCACCTCTCGCTCGATGTTATACATCGGGCCGAAGTATAACTTCGAGAGCAGGCGGTTGTGCGCGACGGGGCCGTCCGTACCTCTGGCTCCGGTGGATCTTGATACGCCGCGCTCCGCGGGCTGCTCGATCAGCATGAGGCGGCGTGCCGCTGACCATCCATGCTGGTCGAGTAGCCCCGCAGGGGCGTATCGAGACCCCGCCGCCGGGGTCCCGGCAGCCGTCCGCGTCAGATGTTCAGGCGGTTGAAGATCGGGGACGGCAGCAGGCGGATGACCGTCATGATGACGCGCCACTTGGCCGGGGCGTAGGCGACGGCGCGGCCGGAGGCCATCGCGGCGGCGACGTCCTTCGCGACGGAGTCGACCGGGGCCAGCGAGGCTCCGCTCTGCTTGAGCGAGGCGGTCATCGGGGTGTCGGTCGGGCCGGGCTTGATCAGCACGACGGACAGGCGCGAGCCGGCCAGGCGGTGCTGCAGGCCCTGGGCGAAGCGCTCGACGAGGCCCTTGGCGGAGCCGTAGACGTAGTTGGTCTTGCGGCCGCGGTCACCGGCGACGGAGCCGATCACGCCGATGCTGCCGGAGGTCAGCGCGTTCGCGTACGCCTCCATCCAGAGGGCCACCGAGACGCCGGTGACGACGAGCACGTCGCGGGCGACGGCGAGGTCGGCGGACGCCTCGTCCTGGGTCGTCATCGCGCCGTGGGCGATCAGCACGGTGTCGGGGGCGCCGCCCTCGAGCGAGGTCGCGACGACCGAGGAGATCGCGGCCGGGTCGGTGAGGTCGACGGCGGCCACCGACAGCGCGGCCGCGGGGAAGCGCACCCGCAGATCCGTCGCCAGCGCCTCCAGCCGGCCGGCGTCGCGGCCCACCAGCAGCGCCGAGCGCGCGCCCGTGCCCAGCCACAGCCGCAGCGTGTGCTCGGCGATGGCGGAGGTCGCTCCGACCACGACGATCTTGGAGGGGGTACCAGTGCTCACGTCAGCTCCCGAGGACTCGGCGCGAGAAGCCGGAGGAGATCCCCGGGTCGCGCTGGAGGGCGAATTCGGCGAGGCGCGGGAAGCCGGCCTCGAACATCTCGCGCGTCATGCGCGCGTCCTTCGCCGGGTACAGTCGGCCGCCCGCGGCGAGCACCAGCGCGTCGAGGCGCTCGAACAGCGGCAGCGCGACGGGCGTGTTCGGGAAGTCGAGCGCGAAGCAGACCCCGGGCGCCGGGAAGCTCAGCAGCCCCGGCGACTCCAGCGCCCCGAAGGTCTTCAGCACGCCGAGGAAGGAGCCGGTGCCCGAGGCCGCGATCAGGGCGAGCATCTCGCGGGTCGTCTCGAGCGCCCCCTCCCACGGCACGGTGCTCTGGTACTGGTAGAAGCCGCGCGGACCGTACATCGTGTTCCAGCCCTCGATCGCGTCGAGCGGGTAGTTGAACTGCTCGTAGTGCTGCACGGAGCGGCGGGCGCGGGTCGCCTTCAGGCGGTAGTAGGCGCGGTTGAGCAGCGGCAGCGTGGCGCGGTTGACGACCGAGAGCGGGAAGGCGAAGGGCACCTTCAGCGAGCCCGGCCGGGTCTCCGGCAGCTCCGGGGCGGCCGTGCTGTCCGCGCGGGAGTAGACCCCCCGACGCCCGCCGCCCGTGGTGACGTCGATCCAGGCGACGGTGTGCTCGAAGACGTCCATCGACTCGTGCACGAGATCGAGGTACCCGTCGAGGGTCTGGAAGGGCACGTCCTCGCTGACGAGCCACGGCCCGGGGACGCGGGCGAGCTCGAGCTCGACCTCGACGATCAGCCCGGTGAGCCCGAGGCCGCCGATCGTCGCCTGGAACAGCTCGACGTTCTCGGTGGGCGTGCAGCGCGAGGACGACCCGTCGCTGCGCAGGAGCGTGAAGGAGCGCACGTGCCGGCCGATCGTGCCGGCGGAGGCGTGGTTCTTGCCGTGCACGTCGTTCGCGATCGCGCCGGCGAGGGTGACGTTCTTGGTCCCGGGAGTGACCGGCAGCATCCAGCCTCGCGGGGAGAAGACGGCCTGCACGTCGCGCAGCAGCACGCCCGGCTCGGCCCGCAGCACGCCGGTCTCGTCGTCGAAGGCCAGCAGGCGGTCGAAGCCGCTGAAGTCCCAGATGCGCCCGCCGCCGTTGAGCGCGACGTCGCCGTAGCTGCGGCCGAGCCCGTAGGCGATGCCGCTGTCGCCCGCGGCGAGCGCGGCCTGCGCCTGCTCGATGCTCGTGATCCGGGTGACGCGGTGCTCGTCGCGCGAGAGCAGGCCCCAGGAGGAGACGGGGGTGGTCATGCGGGCTCCTCTCGTGGGCCGGAGAACGTGACGTTCTTGTCGAGGTGGTACTTGGCGACGTAGCCGATGGCCAGGCCGATGACGGCGCCGGTGTAGCGGGCGAAGTCCGTGCCGAACAGATAGTCGAAGCCGAACTCGAAGCCCCAGAAGATCAGGGTCGTCACGCCGCTCATCACGCCGTAGAGGAGGAACGTCCTCAGCCCGTGCGCCGCATTCATCGTCTCGTGCTTGAAGATGAAGCGCTTGTCGAGCACGTACTTGGCGATCACCCCCGTCAGGGTGCCCGCGAGCACGGCGGCGATCGTGGCCCACTCCGCGTCGACGGCGAGCTCGACGAGCATCTGAGTGCCCAGATTCACCGCCGTTGCAAGGATCGCGAAGACGACGTACAGCGCGGCCGTCCGCATGCGCTTCCCTCCGTGGTGCTCCGGTCGTGAGCGCTGCGGATCCGGGCGGATGGAGCGCGTTCACCCCCGATTGTAGGTTGGGCCCGCGTCACCCCGATCCCGCCCGATCCGGCCGCTCCAGGCCCTGTTCCCCGAGAGGGAGACGTCGTGAACACCGCCCGCGCACTCGTCGCCGCCATGCGTCCGCGCCAGTGGCTGAAGAACGTCCTGGTGCTGGCCGCTCCGGTCGCCGCCGCGCGCATCCTCGAGCCCGAGATCCTCGTCGCGACCGTCATCGGGGTGATCGCGTTCAGCCTCGCCTCCTCCGGCGGCTACCTGCTGAACGACCTCCTCGACGTCGAGTCGGACCGAGTGCACCCGAAGAAGCGCTTCCGCGCGATCGCTTCCGGCGCGCTGCCGCTGAAGGTCGCCTGGCCGGCCGCGTTCGTGCTGATGATCGTGCCGGTGCTGGTCACCTTCCTCCTCGGCTTCACCTGGTTCGCGGCGACGCTCGCCGCCTACCTGGTGATGCAGATCTCGTACTGCCTCTGGCTCAAGCACGAGCCGGTGATCGACATCCTGATCGTGGCGGGCGGCTTCGTGCTCCGCGCGATCTCGGGCGCGGCCATCGCGGACATCCCGCTGACGCAGTGGTTCCTGCTCGCGGTGTCCTCGGGCTCGCTGTTCATGGTCGCGGGCAAGCGCTACTCCGAGAAGCTGCAGAGCGAGGGCAAGGAGGAGAGCCACACCCGCTCGACCCTCAAGGTCTACACGCCGGGGTACCTGCGCTTCATCTGGTCGGTCGCCGCGTCGCTGACGATGATCTCCTACGCGCTCTGGGCACTGTTCATCAACGGCGAGAACTCGCTCTGGTCGATGGCGTCGGTGGTGCCGTTCGGCGCGGCGCTGTTCCTCTACGCCCTCGACATCGAGCGCGGGCGGGCGTCGGCGCCGGAGGACATCGTGCTCGGCAACCTGCGGCTGCTGGTCTGCGGCGCGCTGTGGGCGGGGCTGTTCGTCGTCGCGATCATGACGCGGACGACCACGGGCTGAGGTCGCGGGTCGGGCCTCGTCCGGGTCCGCCGCTACGACGTCGATCCGCGCCGCAGCCGCAGCCGGGTCTCCTCGAGATCCAGCAGCGCCTGAGCCTGGCCGAGGATCCGCTGCGGGTAGGCGCGGCGGGAGCGGGCGTCGAGCAGGGCCTCGCGCTCGGCCGAGACGACGGCGAGCCGCAGCGCCCGGTAGAGGCGGTGCGGAGTGTCGGCGGTGTCGCGCTGGGAGCCGCGCGACCGCTCCCAGGCCGCCTCCGAGCGGAGGAAGGAGGTCTGGCGCACGCGCTCGAGCACGTCGGGGTCGACGTCGTCGACGCCCTCGACCACCTCGCCGGGCTTCTCGAGGACCGAAAGCCCCTTCTCCGTGATCTCGTCGAGCAGGCCCGCGAGCTCGCGCTGGTCCTCGAGCACGTCGACCCCGCGGATCCCGGTGGCGCGGATGAGCAGCGGCAGGGTGCTGCCCTGGATCAGCAGCGTCGACACCGCCACGGTGAAGGCGATCAGCACGAGCTGCGGGCGGTACGGGATGTCCTCCGGCAGCGACTGCGCGGCGGCGAGGGTCACCACTCCGCGCATGCCCGACCAGCCCAGCACGAGACCGCCGCGCCAGCCCAGGCCGTTGCTGCTGAAGTGGCGGTAGTCGGAGCGGCGCAGCTGGTAGCGGCGCTTGGCCCGGCCGAGCTCCTCGCGCGGCGGCCGCACGCCGTCCGTCGACTCGAGCAGCTCCTTCTGCTCGCGCGCCCGCCGCTCGGCCCGGCGGGTCTGCCAGCGCTCGCCGAGGAGCACCGGCCCGACCCAGGCGAAGCGGACCACGATCAGCCCGGCGGTGGCGACCAGCCCGATGCCGACCGCGGCGGGGATCGTCAGGGCGGCGCGGTCGGCGTCCTGGATCAGGCTGCGGATCTCGAGCCCGATCAGGAGGAACACGCCGTTCTCGAGGAGGAACTGCACGGTGCGCCAGTTGATGCGGTCGTTGACGCGCGACTGCGCGGTGAAGGCGCGGGAGGAGGCGTGCCCGGTGTGCAGGCCGGCGACGACGACGGCGAGCACGCCCGAGGCGCCCAGGGTCTCCGCAGGGATGAACGCGACGAACGGCACGACGAAGGAGACGACGGTGTTGAGCACCGGGTCCTCGAGGCGGGAGCGGACGAAGACCGTCACGATGCTGGCGACCAGGCCGACGACCACGGCGACCACCACGGCGTAGAGGAAGTCGCCGATCGCCGCCCACGGCGTCGCGAGGGTGCCGGCCGCGGCGGCCAGCGCCGAGCGCAGCAGCACCAGCGCCGTCGCGTCGTTGATCAGGCCCTCGCCCTCGAGCAGGGTGAGCAGCCGGGGCGGCAGGCCGAGGCGACGGCCCACGCTCGTGGCGGCGACCGCGTCGGGCGGGCTGATGATCGCGCCCACCGCGATGGCGAGCGGCAGGCCCAGCTCGGGCAGCAGGACGAAGAGCAGCGCGCCGATCCCGGCGGCCGAGATCAGCACGAGCACCACCGAGAGGCCGCTGATCGTGGCGATGTTCCGGCGGAAGTCGACGAACGGCACGCTGATCGCCGCGGCGTAGAGCAGCGGCGGAAGGACGCCGTCGAGCACCCACTCGTGCGGCACGACGACCTCGGGGACGCCGGGGAGGAAGGACAGTCCGACGCCGGCGAGCACCAGGGCGATGGGCGCGGCGACGCCGAGACGGCGGGCGAACGCGGCGACGCCGACCAGGACCGCGACGCCGATGACGGCGGCGATGCCGAGCTCCATCAGAGCGTCCTGCGGGCGGCGTCGGGCATCGGCGGTCTCGATTCGGGGAGGGGGAGGCGCCTGTCCGTGCGCGGGCGCTCGCGCGCGCGGTCGAGGCCGGACTGCGAGTCTGCGCTCGTGTCCGGCCTCGGCCTAGGGGGTTGCGGGTGGGCGCGCCGGTCGCTCCGGGCGCGGGGCGTGCACGGACATCAGCCAGGAGGCGGTCTCATCGCTGACGGGCGACGAGGGGCACTCCTGGCTGATGTTCTGCGCGCTTCCGGGCGGCGGGCGCGGTGCTGCCGCTCGTCAGCGCCGGTCGAGGACCCGGACGAGGCCGATCAGGAGGGCGATCGTGCCGAGCGCGGCGATCGCGATCGCGGCGGCTCCGGCCGGACCGAGCGAGAGCGCCCAGTCGACGACGGCGGTCCGCAGCCCGGCGTCGGCGGCGACGAGGAGCAGGAGGACGGCGACGACGGCCTGGACCAGTCCCCAGACGACCGCGCCGGCGCGGATCCTCGGCCGCTGAGCGGTCTCGGGGGCGGTGCTGGTCTGCGTGGTGGTGGTGCTCTGCGCGGTCATCGTCCTGCCTCCGTCGGGGTCGTGCTGTCGGTCCCGGTCGTGCTGCCGGTCCCGGTCGTGCTGTCGGTCCCGGTCGTGCTGCCGGGGTCTGTCGGGGTGGCGGGGTCCGTCGGGGCGCCGGTGTCCGTCGGGGCGCCGGTGTCCGTCGGGGCGCCGGTGTCCGTCGGGGTCGGGAGGTCGGTCGCGGCAGCGGTCGCCTCCGAGGTCGGCTCCGCGGTCGCCGTGCCGTCCGGGTCGAGTGCGGCGCCGCTGGTCGAGTCCTCGGCGGTCCGGTCGTAGACGGTGACTCCGCCGCGGCCCTGCGCGATCCGGACGACGACCGGCTCGGCGTCCGGGTCGCCGAAGGTCTGCGTCCAAGTGGCTCCGTCGCGGCTGTACTCGACGTCCTCCGGGTCGGACCCCACGTCACCGTCGGCGAAGGCGGTGGTCAGCCAGTAGTAGCCGTTCGCCGTGGACGCCTCGAGGCGGACCGCCGCTCCGGCCATCGGCATGACGGTGATGTTCCCGGCGCCCTGCCAGACGTCGATCACCTCCCCCGGAGCACCCAGCGACGGGTCGATCGTGATCTGCAGGTCGCCCGCCAGCATCGCGTAGCTGCCGGGAGTCGCGTTCGAGACGCCGTACGAGCTCAGGAGGGGCAGCAGCTGCCGCTCCGGCGGGACGAGCGACGCCGTCGAGGCCGTCAGCACCGTGACCACCGAGACCGCGATCAGGAGGATGGCGCGCCGGCGGAGCAGCCCGGCCGCCACGATCGCGAGTCCGAGCACCAGGGTCGCGACGCTGAAGCCGACAACGGTCGCGGTCGAGCCGGAGACGGTGAGCGACGCGATCGCGCCGGCGACGGCGGCCAGGCCGAGCACGAGCAGCGTGACGCTCCTCCGCAGCCGCGGGTTCGCCTCGCGGTGCAGCCGACGCCGCTCGAGGCGCGCCGCGGTGATCGCGGCGGCCCGCAGGCGCGACTCCTCCGCTCGGGCCCGGGCCGTCTCGCGGGCGGTCGCGCTCTCCTGGGCGCGGAACGCCTCCCGCTCGGCCTTCCACTCCTCCTGGCGCTCGCGCCACAGCGCGAGATCCTCGGGGGTGCTCGGCCGCGGCTCGGTCGGGCGCTGCGGAGGGAGGAGGGGAGCGCCGCTTGTGGGCTCGCCGGTGGGGGCGGGGTAGCCGGCGGCCGAGGCGCCGGGTCCCTCGGGGCTGCCGTACGGCGGCGGCGCCGGGTCGGTGCGGCCCGAGCGGCGGGCGATCCAGACCACGAAGACCACGATGAGCACCAGGACGACGACCGTCCAGAGGGCGCGGCCGGTGGCGGGCGCCCAGGGCACCGCCCCGGTGTACGCGCCGCCGAGCGACCAGAAGCCCTGCGCGACCGGGAGCATCGAGGCGAGCACCAGGGCGCCGATGCCGGCGTGGACGCGGGTCAGGCGACCGCGGAGCATCTCCTCGACCGGCAGCACGCCGTCCTCGTCGGGCAGCAGCAGCCAGGCCGCCGCGTAGAAGAGGAAGGCCGGGCCGCCGAGGACCGCGACCACGACGAAGATCCCGCGCACGATCAGCGGATCGATGCCGAGGCGATCGGCGATGCCGGAGCAGACGCCGCCCACCCAGCCGGGCCGGCGGGCGAGATCGAGGGGGCGCAGCCAGAGGAGGAAGCGGTTCTCGGAGGAGGGGCCGGGTGCGGAGGGGCCGGGTGCGGCGCCGGGGCCGGAGGTGCCGGTCCCGGGAGTGCCGTTCCCGGGATCGCCGGCTCCCGGCGTCGGGTCCGGAGCCGGTGGGTCGCCCGCCGTCTCCTGCGCCGGGTCCGGCGGGGTCGTGCTCGCTGCTGTCATGGCTCGAGTGTGACGCTCCTCCACAGGCGCCGACCATCGGGGGAACCCCTGATCCGACCCCGACTCCCGCCCCGGCGACCCCGACGACCTGTTTGGATGCAGGGGTGAGCACACCCACCCTCCCGAGCACCGCGGCGCACCCGCCGCGGCGTCGGCCGTCCCCGGGCCGATCGTCCGCGGGCCGGCCCGCCTCGGCCCGGCCTCCGCTGCGCCGCCCGCGCCGGATGGTCCTCGGCGGCGTGTGCGCGGCGCTCGCCGAGCACCTGGGCCTGCGCCCGGGGACGGTGCGCTTCCTCATGATCGTCGCGACGCTGCTGGGCGGCGGCGGCGCGCTGCTCTACCTGTGGCTGTGGGCGCTGGTGCCCCTGCGCGACGCGGGCCCGGACTCCGGTGCGCAGACCGGCGGTGTGCGGCGGTCCGTTCCGGTCGCGGTGCTGCTCGTCGGCGTCGCCGGGGCCGCGACGCTCTCGGTCGTGGTCGCACTGCGCGGGGGCGACGACGCCGACGTCACCCGGGCGCTCGCCGCCGTCGCGGTGCTCTCGGGCGGCGCCGTCGCCTGGAGTCTCGGACTCGACCGCGGCGATCCGTCGCGCTCGGCGCGCTCCTCCGCCCTGGTCCGCCTCGCCGCCTGCGCCGTGCTCGTCGTCGCCGGGGCCGCCGTGCTCACGGCCCGCCCGAGCGCGGTCAACGCGGTCCTCGCCGTCGGCGTCCTCCTGGTCGCCGCGGGCGTGCTCGCCGCGCCCCGGGTCGTCACGCTGTGGACCGAGCTGATGGGCGAGCGCGCGGCGCGGGTGCGCGAGGAGCAGCGCGCCGAGATCGCCGCGCACCTGCACGACTCCGTGCTGCAGACCCTCGCGCTGATCCAGAACCGGGCGGGCGCCTCGAGCGAGGTCGCCCGCATCGCCCGCGCGCAGGAGCGGGAGCTGCGCGACTGGCTCTTCGAGCGCGACGTCCCGGTCGCGAACGACCTGGCGGCCGAGATCCGCGCCATCGCCGCCGCGATCGAGCTCGACTGGCCGGCGACGCTCGAGGTCGTCGCGGTCGGGGCCTCGGTGCCGGGCGCCGCCCCCGTGCTCGCTGCGACCCGCGAGGCGATGCTCAACGCCGCTCGGCACGCCGGCGGCGAGGTCTCGGTCTACGTGGAGTCGTCGGCCACCGGGGTGGACGTGTTCGTGCGCGACCGCGGCCCCGGAGTCGACCTCGGCGCGCTCCCCGGCGACCGCCTCGGCATCCGCGAGTCGATCGTCGGCCGGATGGCGCGCGCCGGCGGCAGTGCGACCGTGCGGCCCGGAGCGGGCGGCTCGGGCACCGAGGTCCACCTGCGCCTGCCGGCGGGGGCCGAGCGGTGACCCGCGTCGTGCTGGTCGACGACCACTCCATCTTCCGCTCCGGCCTGCGCGCCGATCTCGCCCCCGAGCTCGACGTCGTGGGCGAGGCGGCCGACGTCGACTCCGCGGTCGCGCTGGTCGCGGCCGAGCGTCCGGACGTGGTGCTGCTCGACGTGCACCTGCCCGGCGGCGCGGGTGGCGGCGGTGCCGAGGTCCTGCGCCGCAGCGCCGCGCACCTCGACGCGGTGCGCTTCCTGGCGCTGAGCGTCTCGGACGCGGCGGAGGACGTCGTCGGCGTCATCCGCGCCGGCGCTCGCGGCTACATCACCAAGGCGAGCTCCGGCGCCGAGGTCAGCCGGGCGGTCCTCGCGGTGGCGGGCGGTGACGCCGTGTTCTCGCCGCGGTTGGCCGGCTTCGTCCTCGACGCGTTCGGCGCCCTCAGCGGTGAGCAGGCGGAGTCCGTCGACGAGCTCGACCGCCTCTCGGCCCGCGAGCGCGAGGTGATGCGCCTCATCGCCCGCGGCTACGCCTACAAGGAGGCCGCCGCCGAGCTCTTCATCTCGGTGAAGACCGTCGAGTCCCACGTCTCCGCAGTGCTCCGCAAGCTCCAGCTCTCCTCCCGCTACGAGCTGACCGCTTGGGCCTCGGCCCGCCGCCTCCTCTGAGCCTCCCGTCTGATCTGCAGGCGATCCGCTGTGGAAGGCGCCTTCCACAGCGAGGCGCGGAAGACAGACGCGCGGATCACCTGCAGATCGGACAACGGACGGCAGACGCCCCCGCGCCGGAAGCTAGAACGAGAGCAGTGGGAGGAACGGCAGCGCGGCCAGCGCCGCGAGCGTGCCGAGCGCCGCGCCCGCGAGCACGTCGGTCGGGAAGTGCATCCCGAGCACGATGCGTGACAGCAGCATCACCAGCACCACGAGGACGGCGAGCGGCCAGAGCGCGGGCAGCATCACCGCGAACACGATCGCCGCCGCGGTGGTCGAGGACGCGTGCGAGCTCGGGAAGCTGAGCTTGCTCGGCGCCGTCCCCCGCACCTCGACGCCCTCGCCGAGGGGCCGCGGCCGCCGGACGACGCGCTTGATCACGATCGACAGCCCGTGCGCCACGACGATCGCGACGTCGCAGAGCGCCCACGCCCAGAAGCGCGACGGATCGGCGAACGCACCGACCACGCCCAGCAGCAGCCAGCCCGCGGCGTGCTCGCCGAAGAAGCTGAGCCAGCGGGCGATCGGGCGCAGGGGCGGTGCCAGCGGCGAGCGCTGCACGGCGACGATGACCGCGGACTCGCGGCTCCGGAGGGTCGACATCGCGCTCAACCTAGCGCACCCCTCAGGCCCCCGTTGTGCAGGCGCCCGTCCGTTGTGCAGGTGTCCGACCGTTGTGCAGGCGACCGGGCGGCGGAAGACACTTTCCACCGCGTCGAGTGCGCCGCCGAGCGTCGGATCGCCTGCACAACGGACCTGCGTCCCCGCTCAGGCCTCGGGCTCGGCCTCCGTGGCGGCCGCGCGGCGGCGCGCACCCAGACCCAGTGCGGCCGCACCCGCGGTCAGCAGGGCGGCGGCGCCGGCGACGAGGCCCACGCTCTCGACACCGGTCGAGGCGAGTCCGCCGCCGCCGCCCACGGGCAGGGGGACGGGCGTGCCGGTCGGCGCGACGGTCGGAACCGCGGTCGGCCCGGCGGTCGGCCCGGCGGTCGGCCCGGCGGTGGGCGCGGCGGTCGGCACCGCGGTCGGTCCGGCCGTCGGAGTCGCCGTCGGCGCCGTGGTCGGCCCCGCGGTCGGCGTGGGCGTCGGCGTCACGAGCTGCGACGCCGGCAGGATCTGCACGATCGCCGGGCGCGGCGCCGCGACGGCACCCGCGGCGACGACTCCCGCAGAAGCGAAGTCCGGGAAGTACGAGCTCGGCGCCTCGAAGGTGCCCTCCTCGCCCGGGTGCTGGACGGCCACGAACACGTGCTGGTCCTGGTCGTGCACGATCGGCCCGCAGGTCTCGGCGTCGCGCGGGACCGAGAGGAACTGCTCCACCCGGCCGCGCTCGGCGCCCTCGAGCGCCACCTTGAAGAGGCCGTCGTTGTAGCCGATGCCGCTGGGGGCCCCGTCGGTCGAGATCCAGAGATTCCCGACGGAGTCGAAGGCGAGGTTGTCCGGGCAGGAGATCGGCGAGACCTGGTCGACCGGGAAGCCCGAGAAGTACACCGTGTCGCCCTGCGCGACGTCGCCGCACAGCATCAGCAGGTTCCAGGTGAAGGTGCGGCCGGTCTGGTCGCCGCCGTCCTCGATGATCTCGACGATGTGGCCGTCGCGGTTCTCGGTGCGCGGATTGACCTCGGTCGGCCCCTCCTTGCCCTCGGTGCCGCGGTTGGAGTTGTTGGTGCAGGCCACGTAGATCCGGCCGCTGACCAGGCTCGGCTGGACGTCCTCGCAGCGGTCCATCTTGGTCGCGCCGGCGATGTCGGCGGCCATGCGGGTGTGCACGAGCACCTCCTCGACGCTCATGCCGGCGATCATCGACGCGCCGTCGAGGACCAGGGGCAGCCAGGCGCCGATGCCGTCGAAGCCGCCGTCCGAGGGGACCGCGCCGGTGCCGGTGATCTCGGCGACGGGGGAGTCGCCGGTGAAGCTCGCGACGAAGAGGTCGCCCTCCTCCAGCAGGGTCTTGTTGTGCGCGCGGTCGCCCTCGATGTAGCGCTTCTTCGAGACGAACTTGTAGAGGTAGTCGAAGCGCTCGTCGTCGCCCTGGTAGGCGACCACGCGGCCGTCGGGGGCGACGATGACGTTCGCGCCCTCGTGCTTGAGGCGGCCGAGCGCGGTGTGCTTCTTCGGGGTCGACTCCGGCTCGAAGGGGTCGAACTCGACGATCCAGCCGAAGCGGTTGGGCTCGTTCTCGTAGCCGGGCGTGCGGGCGTCGAAGCGCGGGTCGTCGAGCTCCCAGAGGCGGGCGGTCTCGGCGTCGGTGAGGCCGTAGCGCTTCTCGGCGTCGCTGGTCGCGGTCGCGCGGAAGTAGCCGTTGAAGTTCTCCTCGCCCGAGAGGATCGTGCCCCACGGCGTGGTGCCGCCGGAGCAGTTGCCGAGCGTGCCGAGGACGGAGCGTCCCGTCGGGTCGGCGGCGGTCTTCAGCAGCGCCGAGCCGGCCGCGGCGCCGGTGGCCTCGTAGGGGGTGTCCAGCAGGTAGCGGCGGTTGTGCTCGCCGCCCTGGACGTACGCCCAGGGGCGGTCGACGGCGGTGCGGACCAGCTCGACGACGCTGAGTCCGTGGGCGGCGCGGCCGACGGCGCGTACGCGCTCGGGCTCGGCCTCGAGCTGCGCGGCCGGGAACATGATCGACTCGTTCGTGTACTCGTGGTTCACGACCAGCAGGGCGCGCAGGCGCTTCGAGCCGGGGATCTCGACGATGTCGGTGTAGTCGTTGTTGTAGCCGAACTGCGCGGCCTGGGCCGACTCCGTCTGGTTCCGGATGTCGAAGGCGGGGCTGTCGGCGAAGAGCGGGTCGCCCCAGCGGATGATCGGCTGCCAGGCGAAGCCCTCGGGGACGGTGAACTCATCGACCGTGTACGGCACCGGGGCGATCGGGGTGAAGGCGAGCGGGGACCCGCCGACCGCGGCGCCGGCGACGGCGGCCTCCGCGGTGAGGGCGCCGCCGGCCGAGGCGACGGCGACGGTGACCGCGCCGGCCAGGCCCAGGCCGAGGGCGCTGCGGCGCGAGATCTGCCGGGCGACGATGTCGCGGAACGAGCTGTTGTGCGAGGTGTTGCAGGCGGCGGTCGAGCACGCGTTGGCGCACTTCAGGGCGCAGGTGACGGGGCTGCGCTTGCCGCGCACGTGCCCCGCCATGGGGAGGACGAGCGGGCGGCGGGCGGTGTCGGTCATGCGAGGTCCTTCGATCGGCAGGCAGTGCGATCGAGTGGACCAGTGCGAGGGGACGCGCATCCCGCTCAGCGGAGGCCTCTCCCTGAACGGAATATGAACGTTCTCACAAGAAGGTGAGGCTATCCTTCGTCGCTCCGGCGGGCGTCCCGGGCGGCCAGCACCGCGCCGACGTTGTCCGCGATCCACTCGACCACCGGCAGCAGCCGCTCGGCCAGCTCGGCCCCGAGCGGGGTCAGCGCGTAGTCGACCCGCGGCGGGATGACGGCGTGCGCCTCCCGGTGCACGAAGCCGTCCTCCTCGAGGGTGCGGAGGGTCTGCGCCAGCATCTTCTCGCTGATGCCGCCGATCCGCCGCCGCAGCTCGCCCCAGCGCAGGCCGCGCTCGGCCAGGGCGGCGAGGACGAGCACGCCCCACTTGCTCGTGACGTGGCCGAAGACCTCGCGGCTCGGGCAGTCGGCGGAGTAGACGTCGCCGGTGAGGAGAGGGCTCTCGATGATGGTCACAGGAGTACTAACCAAATAGTGGGTACTGCATTCCGGGAAGTTCTGGCGGTGCGGCCCGGTTCCCCTCTCCGACGGCGCCCCACCCGCCGTCTCCCGAACGGAAGGACCACCCCCATGACCCTCGTCGTCACCGGAGCCACCGGCCACCTCGGCCGTCTCGCCGTCGAGCACCTGCTCGCCCGCGGCACCGCCGCCTCCGACATCGTCGCCACCGGCCGCGCCGCCGCCAAGCTCGAGGCGCTCGCCGCCGACCTCGGTGTCCGCACCGCCGTCGCCGACTTCGAGGACCCGGCCTCGCTCGACGCCGCCTTCTCCGGCGCCGAGGCCGTGCTGCTCGTCTCCGGCTCGGAGGTGGGCAAGCGCGTCGCGCAGCACACCGCCGCGATCGAGGCCGCCGCCCGCGCCGGCGCGCGCCTGGTCTACACGAGTGCGCCGAAGGCGACGACCAGCCCTCTGATCCTGGCCCCCGAGCACAAGGCGACGGAGGAGGCGATCGCCGCCGCGGGCCTCCCCGCCGTGATCCTCCGCAACGGCTGGTACAACGAGAACTACGCGCAGACCGTCGCCGAGCTCGCCTCGACCGGCACCACCCTCTCCAGCGCCGGCGACGGCCGCGTCTCCAGCGCTGCCCGCACCGACTACGCCGAGGCGGCCGCCGTCGCCCTGCTCGACGCCTCCCTCGTCGGCTCGGTGCACGAGCTCTCCGGCGACACCGCCTGGACCTTCGACGAGCTCGCCGCCCTCGTCGGCGAGGTCGCCGGCCGCGACGCCGCGATCACGCACGTCGACTCCGCCGAGCACACCCGCATCCTCACCGAGGCCGGCGTCCCCGAGGGCGGCGTCGGCTTCGTCGTCGGCCTCGACGCGAACATCGCCGACGGCCTCCTCGGCGAGACCGACGGCTCGCTCGCCCGCCTGATCGGCCGCCCGACCACCCCGATCCGCGCCTACGTCGAGGAGCAGCTCGCCGGCTGAGCCGCGTCCTGCGGCCGGTGGCTGACCTCCGGCTCGCGGAATCCGCTCCGGCTCGCCGGATCGTCCGGTTCTCGCGTGCCGGAGGCGCTCGCGCGTGCCGGAGCCGCTGACTGAAGCACCTCGGGCACGCAGAATCGGCTCCGGCTCGTCGAATCGGCCGGTTCCCGCGTGCCGGGGGCGGTTCGGCGAGCCGGACCCGCGCCCCGGGGCCGCGGTGTCCGACCCCCGACGTAGGCTTGACGCCATGACCTCGACGACGCCTCGCTCCGGTATCGACCTCTCCGAACTCGACCCGGCGACGCGTCCGCAGGACGACCTCTACCGCCACGTCAACGGGCTGTGGATCGACCGCACCGAGATCCCGAGCGACAAAGCGCGCTACGGCTCCTTCCACGTGCTCCAGGAGGAGGCGGAGAAGGCGGTCCGCGACATCATCGTCGAGGCGCAGTCCGCCCCGCAGGGCACCGAGGCGCGCATGTTCGGCGACCTCTACACCTCCTTCCTCGACGAGGCGCGCGCCGAGGAGCTCGGCGCCGCCCCGCTCGCCGACGACCTCGCGGCCGTGCAGCGCGTCGACTCGATCGCCGCGCTGCTGCAGGCCGTCGGCACCTTCGAGCGCGCAGGCGTCCCCGGCCTCTTCGGCCTCTTCGTCGACAACGACCCGGGCGACCCCGAGCGCTACCTCGTGTTCGTCAACCAGGGCGGCCTCGGCCTGCCCGACGAGAGCTACTACCGCGAGGAGGAGTTCGCCTCCGTCCGCGAGGCGTACCTGCCCTTCGTCGCCCGGATGCTCGGGTTCGCCGGCATCGACTCGCCGGAGTCGCGCGCCGAGCGCATCGTCGCGCTCGAGACCGACCTCGCCGCCGTGCACTGGGACAAGGTGCGCAGCCGCGACAGCCAGGCCACCTACAACCTCCGCTCCTGGGCCGAGGTCACCGAGCTCGCCGCCGGCATCGACCTCGACGTCTGGCTGACCGCGATGGGCGCGCCGGAGGGGGCGCTCGCCGAGGTCGTCGTGCGCCAGCCGAGCTTCCTCGAGGGGCTCGCCGGCCTGCTGACCGACGACCGCCTCCCCGCCTGGCGCGACTGGCTGTCCTGGCAGGTGATCCGCGGCGCCGCGGCGTACCTCTCCAGCGACTTCGTCGACGCCAACTTCGACTTCTACGGCCGCACGCTCACCGGCACGCCGCAGAAGCGCGAGCGCTGGAAGCGCGCCGTCTCGCTCGTCGAGGGCTCGCTCGGCGAGGCCGTCGGCCGGATCTACGTCGAGCGGCACTTCCCCGAGACGGCGAAGGCCGCGATGGACGTCCTCGTCGCGAACCTGATCGAGGCCTACCGCCGCTCGATCGTGGATCTCGAGTGGATGGGCGCCGACACCCGCGAGCGCGCGCTGGAGAAGCTCGCGAAGTTCACGCCGAAGATCGGCTACCCGGTCCGCTGGCGCGACTACTCCGCTCTCTCGATCGACCCGGCCGACCTGGTCGGCAACGCCCGCCGCGTCGCCGCCTTCGAGTTCGACCGCGAGCTCGGCAAGATCGGCAAGCCGCTGGACCGCGACGAGTGGTTCATGACGCCCCAGACCATCAACGCGTACTACAACCCCGGCTTCAACGAGATCGTCTTCCCCGCCGCGATCCTGCAGTTCCCCTTCTTCGACGAGTCCCGCGACGCCGCGGCCAACTACGGCGCGATCGGCGCGGTGATCGGCCACGAGATCGGCCACGGCTTCGACGACCAGGGCTCGCGCTTCGACGGCGACGGCCGCCTGACCGACTGGTGGACCGAGGACGACCGGGCCGCGTTCGAGGAGCGCACGAAGGCCCTCATCGCGCAGTACGACGCCCTCGCTCCCGCGACGACGCCCGGCCACCACGTCAACGGCGCGCTCACCATCGGCGAGAACATCGGCGACCTCGGCGGTCTCGGCATCGCGTGGAAGGCCTACCTGCTCTCGCTCGACGGCGAGGAGTCGCCCGTGATCGACGGCCTGACCGGCGCGCAGCGCTTCTTCCTCTCCTGGGCGCAGGCCTGGCAGCAGAAGGCGCGCGACGAGGAGACGATCCGCCTGCTCGCCATCGACCCGCACTCGCCGTCGGAGTTCCGCTGCAACCAGATCGTCCGGAACCTGGACGAGTTCTACGCTACTTTTGACGTCACCGAAGGCGACTCCCTCTGGCTCCCGCCGAGCGAGCGCGTCGCCATCTGGTAGTCGCCGCCGACTGCCGTCCCGCACCACGGGCGAGCGGCGGGCATCGAGAGCCGACCGATGCCTTCCGCGCCGTCCGTCCACCGACGCGTCGTCGCGGTGGACCCCGCTCCTCCCCTCCGCACCGACCGTTCCACCGACCCGGAGAGAGGCCGCAGCCGTGGTGATCCCCGCCCACGAGACCCGTCGCGAGAGTCGTCGCGCCCGCCGCGGCCGCCACAAGGGCGACTACGACCACGACGACTTCCAGCGCGGCTTCGACGCGCTCGGCCGGCTCGCCCTGGACGGCGTCGTGGTGTCGGCCCGCGCGGTCGACCTCGGCACCGGCCGCGCCCTCTTCGCGGTCGACGACTCCGTCTCCATGCCGACGGCGTCCGTCGGCACGATCGTGCTCCTGGTCGAGGTCGCGGCGCGGCTCGCCACCGACCCGCAGGAGAACCTGCGCCTCGTCGACCGCACCGCCGCCGACGCCGTCACCGGCACGGGGATCTGGCAGCACCTGCAGATCCCGTCGATGCCGATCGCGGATCTCGCCGCCCTCGTCGGCGCGACCAGCGACAACCTGGCCACCAACGTCCTCCTGCGCCGGGTCGGACTCGACGCCGTCCGCGAGCGGGCCGAGGCGCTCGGCCTCTCGCGCACCGCTCTGCTCGACGTCGTCCGCGACGAGCGCGGTCCGGACGACGCTCCGCAGCTCTCCATCGGCTCGGCCAGCGAGCTGACCTGGCTGCTCGCGACCCTCGCGAACGGCGAGGTCGTCGACCCCGCGGTCAGCTCGCGCGTCATCGGCTGGCTCTCGCTGAACAGCGACCTGTCGATGGTCGCCTCCGCCTTCGGCCTCGACGCGCTCTCGCACCGGCAGCCCGACCACGGCGTCCTGCTCGTCAACCGGACCGGCACCGACGTGGGCGTCCGCGCCGAGGTCGGCGTGCTCCGCGGCCCGCGCGCCGGCGTCGCCTACGCCGTCATCACGCAGTTCGACGACTCGAGCCTGCGCTACCGCCTCGCGGTGCTCGACGGCATGCGCACGCTGGGCGTCGACCTGCTGGAGTACGTGCACTGACGGTCGCAGCGGCCGCGTGCTTCCGCTCGCTCCCCTGCGGTCCGCGCTCGCCGACCTCCGGCTCGTGGAACATCGTCCGGCTGCCGGAATCGCGCGATCCCGCGTGCCGAGGTCGGATCCGCGTGCCGAAGGTTCTCGCAGTGGGCGGCGTCGTCAAGCAGGTGACCGGGCCCGGAGGCGCGACCTAGGCTGCCCGCAGCGGCGCCGCCTCCCGGTGCGCCGCGGAGAGGACACCATGAGCAGCTTCGGCTTCGACGCCCCCGAGGACGTCACCGACACCACCCGTCCCGACGCCGACTCCCTGCCGGTCCCCCCGGAGGACCCGGCCGAGGTCGACGACACGGAGGCGACCGGAGAGGCGACCGACGAGGGAGCCGACTCCCGTCTCGACGACGATGCGCGCCTCGACGACGACCAGGACCCGCCGGAGCACCCCTTCGTCCCCTCGCCCAGCTGAGCGACGGACCGGGCTCCGGCCCGGCGCGTGCACAACTGAGGCTGGAAGGGCCGGATCGGTCCGAAAACACGATCCGCCGCTGCCGGCCTGAGCTGTGCACACGCTCGACGGCTGACGTCGCTGCGGGCGGCCAGTGACGAGGCGGCCGACCCTCGTCAGCCGCGGAACGCCCCGCGGTGGCGCGCCGCCGGGTGCCGCGGGTTCAGCCGCGCGGCGCCGGTCAGCCGCTCGCGCAGCCCGCCGGGCGCGTACTCCGAGCGGGCGAGGCCGCGCGCCCGCAGCACCGGCATCACCTCGTCGACGAACTCGACGTAGCTGTCGGGCAGCGTCCAGTGCGCGAGGTTGATGCCGTCGACGCCCGCGTCGCGCAGCTCCGACAGCCGGTCGGCGATCTGCTCGGGCGTCCCGACGACGCGCTGGTGCCGGCCGACGGTGAGTCGCGCCAGGTCCGCGACGGTCGCGTCCCGGTCGGGCAGCAGCCGGATCATCGACTCGAGCGTGCTGCGATTCCCGTTGGTGACGATGTCGCGCAGCCTCGTCTCGGGCGGGAAGGGCGTCCCGTCGGCCTGGTCGACGCTCAGCCCCGCGTGCAGCAGGTGGGCGTCGACGCTGCTGTACTCGTCGAGCTCGGCCTCGCGCTCCCGGGCCTCGCGCTCGGTGCTGCCCACGATCACCGACAGGGGTGAGAAGAACAGCACGTCGTCGCCCCGGCGCCCCGCCGCCTCCGTGAGCGCCCGCGTCGAGGCGATCAGCTCGCGGGTCTGCTCCGTCGTCGAGCCGCCGACGAACTGCGCCTCCGCGTGCCGGGCCGCGAAGGCCCGCCCTGCGGGGGAGGAGCCGGCCTGGAAGAGGAACGGCGTGCGCTGGGGCGACGGCGCCGAGAGGTGCGGGCCCTCGACCCGGTAGCTCGCGCCGGCGTGGTCGATGCGGTGCACCGACTCCGGACGGGAGTACGCGCCGGCCTGGTCGCGGACCGAGGCGTCGTCGTCCCACGACCCTTCCCACAGCTTGTAGACGACGTCGAGGTACTCCTCGGCCTGCGCGTAGCGGTCGTCGTGCTCGGTCAGGCGGTCGAGGCCGAAGTTGCGGGCCGCGTTCTCCTGGTAGCTGGTGACGATGTTCCAGGCGACCCGGCCCTTCGAGAGGTGGTCGAGCGTCGACATCCGCCGCGCGAACTCGAACGGGTGCGCCTGCAGGATCGAGCTCGTCATCGCCAGTCCCAGGTGCTCGGTCGAGCCGATCAGCGCGGCGAGCAGGATCGACGGGTCGTTGTTCGGCAGCTGCAGTCCCTCGCGCGCGTTCACCTCGAGCGGAGCGCCGACCGCCCCGTAGGTGCCCACGACGTCCGCGAAGAAGATCGCGTCGAACACCCCGCGCTCGAGCGTCCTCGCGACCTCGATCCAGTGCCCCAGGTCCTCGAACGCGCCGGGCCGCGCCCCGGGCCGCCGCCACTGGCCGTGGTGGATGTGCGACGGCGTGTTCATCACGAACGCGTTGAAGAGCAGCGGGCGGGGATCGGTCATGCGGGTGCTCCTGAGGACGCGGGTGCGGACGTCGGTCTCGTGCGAGGCGATCGTACGGTGAGCGCGCCGGGCACGACGCGAGCGGCGTCGCCGGGTCTCGATACGCCGCCTGCGGCGGCTACTCGACCAGCATGATCGTCCGCCTACTCCCGCGGGGTCGGCCCCGGCTTGATCCGCTGCGCCAGCCGCTTCAGCGGGTGCGCCGGCTCGCGCTCGAGCGGCTCCTCCACCTCGAGGCCGTAGAACGAGCCGATGTCGCCGACGAAAGCGGCCCGGCGGGCGCGGTCGTAGGCGCGGATCTCCCTCCGGAAGGCGATCACCGTCGCGACGCACATCAGGATCATCACCACGCTGAACGGCAGCGCCGAGAGGATCGCGGCCGTCTGCAGGGCGTCGAGTCCGCCGGCGATCAGCAGCGAGAGCGCGAGCAGCGCCGTCGCGAGCGCGAAGAAGATGCGGATGCCGTTGCGCGGCTCCGCCTCGCCGCCGGTGGCGATCATCGCCATCACCAGGGCGCCGGAGTCGGCGGAGGTGACGAAGAAGATGCCGATCAGGACGATCGCGCCGACCGTGAGCACCGAGCCCGCGGGCAGGCCCTGCAGCATCGAGAAGAGCGCCGCGTCGGTGCTGACCGAGCCGTCGGCGCCGACGAGCCCGCCGTCGCCGTACAGCTCGCGGTAGAGCGCGGTGCCGCCGAGCACGCTGAACCAGAGGAAGGTCATGATGGTCGGCACCAGCAGCACGCCCGCGACGAACTCGCGGACGGTGCGGCCCTTCGAGACCCGGGCGATGAAGATGCCGACGAACGGCGCCCACGACATCCACCAGCCCCAGTAGAACGTCGTCCAGGTCGCCTGCCAGGCCTCGCCCTCCTGGCCGGCGTAGGCGCTGACCGTGAAGGTGAGGCCGATGAAGTTCTGCAGGTAATTGCCGAGCGACTGCACGAACTCGCGCAGCAGGAACTGGGTCGGGCCGGCGACCAGCACGAACACGAGCAGCGCGGCGGCGAGCAGCAGGTTGCCGGTCGAGAGCCACTTCATGCCCTTGCCCACACCGGAGACGAGCGAGAACACGGTGAGCGCCGTCACGACCGCGATCACGATGATCTGCACCGTGAGCGAGGAGTCGACGATGCCGCTCGCCTCCAGTCCCGCGGAGATCTGCGTGACGCCGAGGCCGAGCGAGGTGGCGACGCCGAACATCGTGCCGACGAGGGCGACCACGTCGATGGCGTTGCCCCAGCCGCCGCGGACGCGACGGCCCAGCAGCGGCTCGAGCGCCCAGCGGATCGACACCGGGCGCTTGCGGCGGTGGATCGCGTAGGCGAGGGCGAGGCCGACGACGACGTAGATCGACCAGGCGTGCACGCCCCAGTGCAGATAGGTCTGCGAGATGGCGCTCTGCGCGAGCTCCGTCTCGGTGCCGGTGACGCCGGGGCGCGGGGTGGCGAAGTGGGTGAGCGGCTCCGCGACGCCGTAGAAGACGAGGCCGATGCCCATCCCGGCGGCGAAGAGCAGCGAGATCCAGGAGAGCATCGAGAACTCGGGCTCGTCGTCGTCGGCGCCGAGCGTGATGTCGCCGAAGCGGCTGACGCCCATCCAGATCGCGAAGGCGACGAAGACCGCGGCGATCAGCACGTAGTACCAGCTGAAGGTGTTGACGACGGTGGTCTGCAGGGAGGCGAAGACCTCGGTGGCGACCTCGGGGGCGAGGATCGCGAACGCGGCGATCGAGAGCGTGATCACCGCGGCCGGCCAGAACACCCAGCGGGCGAGGCGCTGCGGGGGCCTCTCGGACGTCTTCTGCTCGGGCATTGCGCGGGCCTCTCGTCGACGGCAAAAGCTCCACCGTACACGGGGGCCGCGGCGCGGGCGCAGGCGGAGCGTGCGCTCGGGTCGGTGCGGCAGGCTGGACCCGTGCAGTTCAGAGTCTTCACCGAACCCCAGCAGGGCGCGAGCTACGAGGATCTCCTCGCGGTCGCGCAGGCCACCGAAGCCCTCGGCTACGACGGCTTCTTCCGCTCCGACCACTATCTCCGGATGGGCGACGGCGATCCCGGCCCCGGCCCGACCGACGCCTGGACGACCCTCGCGGGCCTCGCGCGCGAGACCGAGCGGATCGCGCTCGGCACCCTCGTCTCCTCCGTCACCTACCGGCCGCCGGGGATCCTCGCCATCCAGGTCGCCCAGGTCGACGCGATGTCGGGCGGCCGCGTCGAGCTCGGGCTCGGCACCGGCTGGTTCGAGGAGGAGCACGCCGCGTACGGCATCGACTTCCCGCCGCGTCGCTTCGACCTGCTCGAGGAGCAGCTCGAGATCGTCACCGGCCTCTGGTCGACGCCGGTCGGCGAGCGCTACTCGTTCGCGGGCGAGCACTACACGCTGACCGACTCGCCCGCGCTGCCCAAGCCCGCGCGCCTGCCGCTGCCGGTGATCGTCGGGGGAGGAGGACCCAAGCGGACCCCGCGGCTCGCGGCCCGCTTCGCCAGCGAGTTCAACCTGCCCTTCCCCGAGTTCGACGCGATCCCCGGCGCGTTCGAGCGCGTCGACGAGGCCTGCGTCGCGATCGGGCGCGAGCCGTCCTCGCTCGTGCACTCGGTCGCGCTGATCGCGGTCGGCGGAGCGGACGAGGCGGAGTTCGTCCGGCGCGCCGCGGCGATCGGCCGCGAGCCCGCCGAGCTGCGCGAGCACGGCGTCGCCGGCGGCGTCGACGAGACCGTCGACCGCCTCGAGTCCCTGCGCGAGGGCGGCGCCGAGCGCGTCTACCTCCAGTTCATGGACCTCCAGGACCTCGACCACCTCGACTTCTTCGCCCGCGAGGTGCTGCCGCGCCTGTCGGCCTGAGCCTCCCCTCATGCCGATCGAGTAGCCCGCGGAGCGGGCGTATCGAGATCCACCGTTTCGCAGAGGCCGGGTCTCGAGACGCCGCCGGAGGCGTCTACCCGACCAGCATGGAGAGGGCTGCTCGACCAGCGAGGCCGCAGGCAGGGAGACGCCCGTCGCTGCGACCTAGGCTGGAGGGATGGTGGACACGATCGAGCGCGCCGACGAGCGGCTGGCGACCCGCTCGGCCGCCGAGCTGCCGTGGGTCGTGCTCGTCTGGGACGACCCGGTCAACCTGATGTCGTACGTGTCCTACGTGTTCCGCAGCTACTTCGGCTTCGGCCGGGCCGAGGCCGAGCGGCTCATGCTCCAGGTGCACACGGAGGGGCGCGCTGTGGTCGCGACCGGCAACCGCGAGGAGATGGAGCGGCACGTGGAGGCGATGCACGGCTACGGCCTGTGGGCGACACTGCAGAAGGCCGACGCATGACCGCTCGACTCACGGCGGGCAGGCCCTGATGCGCTCCTTCCGCCGCGACTCCTCCGGT
Source organism: Rathayibacter sp. VKM Ac-2929 (assembly GCF_022815495.1). Lineage (NCBI taxonomy): Bacteria > Bacillati > Actinomycetota > Actinomycetes > Micrococcales > Microbacteriaceae > Rathayibacter > Rathayibacter sp. VKM Ac-2929. The sequence continues at coordinate 107,201 of NZ_JALGRV010000003.1, read as the reverse complement.
GCCGCCGTCGCCCGCTTCGACCGCGAGGAGGCCGGGATCCTCCGCCACCTCGCCGGCGAGATGCTCGAGCTGCTCGACCGCGGGACGAGCGAGGACGCGCGCAACGACCCGGCGCTGGCGCGGCTGCTGCCCGACGCCTACCGCGACGACGACGAGGCCGCCGCCGAGTTCCGCCGCTTCACCGCCCCGGATCTGGCCGGCCGCAAGATGGACGACGCCCGCGCGATCACCGCTGCGCTCGACGCGGGCGAGGGCTCCGGCCACGCCCGCGTCTTCGCCGGTCTCGGCGAGGTCGCCGTCCGGCTCGAGCCGCCGCAGGCGCTGTCCTGGCTCCGCGGGCTCACCGACATGCGCCTCGCCCTCGCCGCCCGCCTCGGCATCGTCGACACCGACGACGTCGAGCCCGACGGCGAGACCGGCCAGGCGATCCGCGCGGTCTACGACTGGCTCGGCAGCGTCCAGGACGGCCTGGTCCGCGCGATCGACGTGTGATCGCGACGGTCGCGGCCAGGCCTTTCCGCTAGAGGATCGAGAGATCTCCACAGCTGTGGACAAACCTGTGGAGAGATGTGGAGAACGGGCGTCCTCGCCGGTGCCCGCCGCCGCGGATCGCCCGTCCCGCAGCGGATCCGGCCGAGCAGAGGGTGTGGAAACGCGAGGTGTCCGGTCGGTGAACCCGCGCCCCTGGAACGGGGGATCAGGCTCCCGGTTCGACGCCGGGGGGCGGAACCGCGTACCGTCCGGACCGTGAACACTCCTTCAGGAACCCAGGCCAAGCGCGCCGCCGACGACGCTCAGGACTCGACCGCGGTGCGCACCCTCGCCCGCGGGGGCTACGCCGCGAACGGCCTCGTCCACGTCCTCATCGGCGTCATCGCCCTGCAGATCGCGACCGGCGGCCAGGGCGAGGCGGACCAGTCCGGCGCGCTCGGCTCGCTCGCCGCGCAGCCCGGCGGACTGGTCGTGCTCTGGGTCTGCGCGATCGGGCTCTTCGGTCTCGCGCTCTGGGGCGCGCTCGAAGCGTTCCTCGTGGCGGGCGGCGACAGCGCGGCGTCGCGCTGGGGCAGCCGCCTCAAGGAGGCGGCGAAGGCCGTCGTCTACCTCGCGCTCGGCATCACGACCCTCCGCTTCGCGCTGGGCGGCAGCTCCGACTCGTCCGAGACGTCCGAGAGCGCGAGCGCGCAGGTCCTCGCCGCTCCCGGCGGAGTGGTGCTGCTCGTGATCGCCGGGCTCGCGATCCTCGCGGTCGGCGGCGTCTTCGTCTACCGGGGCGCGTCGAAGAAGTTCCTCGAGAACGTCGCACTGCCGGGCGGGACGGCCGGCCGCGTCGTCACCGGTCTCGGCATCGCGGGCTACGTCGCGAAGGGCGTCGTGCTCGGCGTGCTCGGGATCCTCGTGATCATCGCCGCCGTCACGCACGACCCGGCGCAGGCGGGCGGCCTGGACGAGGCGCTGAAGACGCTGACCGAGCTGCCGTTCGGCGTGGTGCTGCTCGGCGTCGTCGCCGTCGGGCTGATCGCCTACGGCGCGTTCTGCTTCGCCCGGGCGCGCTGGCCGAAGCTCTGAGGAGGGCCGCCGGGGCACCGACGTCGCGCCGGCGGGAGGGCTCGGCGCGATAGCCGTCGCGGAGCCCGCCCATGCGCGCCGGATCCGCACCACGCCGCCCTCCCGATCTGCGCCGTCGCCGGGCTCCTGATCCCCGGAAGGACGCCGCCGGAGAGCGCGGAGCCGTGACAGGCGAGCGCGGCGCGGGGCCGATACCCCCTGACGGGTGTGATCGCAAGCAGTGCCGAGGTCCGGCTTCCAGTGACACTCTGTGCAGATGCATGCAGGTGGCGACGACGCGAGTGCGGAGCGGGTCCGCCCTGCCCTGGCCGAGACGGCCGCGCGCCTGCTCCGGGCCGTCGCGACCGGTGACCGCGCCGCGTTCGCCGAGCTGTTCGACCGCTTCGGCGGGCTCTTCTCCGCCTCGATCGCCACGGTGCACGCCGACGCCTCCACGCGCGACCGGCTCTGCACCGAGGCCTTCGCCGCCGTCTGGCGCCGTGCCCGGGAGGGCGCCAGCGCCCCGGAGCCGGTGCTCTGGCTGCTCGAGGTGCTCTGCGAGACGCTCGGCTCCTCCCGGGAGGGCTCGCGCCGCCCGCTCGCCGAGGGGCTCCTCGCACTGGCCTGCCCGGACCGCGAGCTGCTGCTGCTCGCCGTGGCCGGCCGCTACTCCCAGCCCGAGATCGCCGCGCTCACGGGCGTCCGCGAGTCGCGGCTGCGCGCGGTCCTCCGCGACGCGCTCGGCTCCCTCCGCGGCGGCCTCGGCGACGGGCGCCTCACCGCCTGATCTGCGGCGCCGTCTCCTCGAGAACTCGCCGCCTCCCCCGCGGCGGCTCCGACGGGCGTAAACTTGAGTCACCCGAACTCAACTTTCGAACCGCAAGGAGGAGATGCAGATGCAGGCCGGTCGGACACCCCAGCAGGACGAGTCGTCCGCTCTCGCGCAGTACGGCGTCGACCTGACCGCGATCGCGGCGAGCGGCAAGCTCGACCCGGTCATCGGACGGGACGCCGAGATCCGCCGCGTCAGCCAGGTGCTCACGCGTCGCACCAAGAACAACCCGGTGCTCATCGGCGAGCCCGGCGTCGGCAAGACGGCGGTCGTCGAGGGGCTCGCGCAGCGGATCGTCGCGGGCGACGTCGCCGACAGCCTCAAGGGCAAGCGGCTCGTCAGCCTCGACCTCTCCGCGCTGATCGCGGGGGCGAAGTACCGCGGCGAGTTCGAGGAGCGGCTGAAGGCCGTCCTCGCCGAGATCAACGACTCCGGCGGCCGCATCATCACCTTCATCGACGAGCTGCACACGCTGATGGGCGCCGGCGGTGGCGAGGGCTCTGTGGCGGCGGCGAACATGCTGAAGCCGATGCTGGCCCGCGGCGAGCTGCGGATGATCGGCGCCACGACGCTCGACGAGTACCGCCAGTACATCGAGAAGGACGCGGCCCTCGAGCGCCGCTTCCAGCAGGTGTTCGTCGGCGAGCCGACCGTCGAGGACACGGTCGCGATCCTCCGCGGGCTGAAGGAGCGCTACGAGGCCCACCACAAGGTCGCGATCGCCGACTCCGCGCTGATCGCCGCCGCCTCGCTGTCCAACCGCTACATCACCGCCCGCCAGCTGCCGGACAAGGCCATCGACCTGATCGACGAGGCCGCCTCGCGCCTGCGGATGGAGATCGACTCCGCGCCGGTCGAGATCGACGAGCTGCGCCGCTCCGTCGACCGGCTGAAGCTCGAGGAGCTCGCGCTGAAGAAGGAGAAGGACGAGGCCTCGAAGGCGCGGCTGGAGACGCTGCGCGAGGACCTCGCCCGCCGCGGCGCCCACCTCGCCGAGCTGCAGCAGCGCTGGGAGCGCGAGCGCGCCTCCCTCAACCGCATCGGCGATCTCAAGAACCGGCTCGACGCGCTGCGGATCGCGGCCGAGCGGGCCCAGCGCGAGGGCAACCTCGAGCGCGCCTCCCGCCTGCTCTACGGCGACATCCCCGCCGCCGAGAGCGAGCTCGCGGCCGCCGAGCAGGAGGAGCAGCCGGCCGAGGGCCGCATGGTCAACGAGCAGGTCACCTCGGACGACATCGCCGCGGTCATCGCCGCCTGGACCGGCATCCCCGTCGGCCGGCTGATGCAGGGCGAGACCGAGAAGCTGCTGCACCTCGAGACCGAGCTGCACCGGCGCCTCATCGGCCAGAACGAGGCGGTCTCGGCCGTCGCCGGCGCCGTCCGCCGCACCCGCGCCGGCGTCTCCGACCCCGACCGGCCCACCGGCTCCTTCCTCTTCCTCGGACCGACCGGCGTCGGCAAGACCGAGCTGGCGAAGGCGCTCGCCGACCACCTCTTCGACGACGAGAAGGCGATGGTGCGGATCGACATGTCGGAGTACGGCGAGAAGTTCGCCGTCTCGCGGCTGGTCGGCGCCCCTCCCGGCTACATCGGCTACGAGCAGGGCGGCCAGCTGACGGAGGCGGTGCGCCGCCGGCCGTACTCGGTCGTGCTGCTCGACGAGATCGAGAAGGCGCACCCCGAGGTCTTCGACGTGCTGCTGCAGGTGCTCGACGACGGCCGGCTCACCGACGGCCAGGGGCGGACGGTCGACTTCCGCAACACGATCCTCATCCTCACCTCGAACCTCGGCTCGCAGTTCCTGGTGGACCAGTCCCTGACCCGCCCGCAGAAGGTCGAGGCCGTGCAGCAGATGGTGCGCCAGGCCTTCAAGCCCGAGTTCGTGAACCGGCTCGACGACATCGTCGTGTTCGAGGCGCTCGACCGCACCGAGCTCGGCGAGATCGTCTCGCTCTACGTCGACCGCCTCTCGCGCCGGCTGGCGGAGCGACGTCTCGACCTCGCCGTGACGCCCGCCGCCCGCGGCTGGCTGGCCGAGCGCGGCTACGACCCGCAGTACGGCGCCCGGCCGCTGCGCCGCCTGATGCAGCAGGAGATCGACGACCGGCTGGCGACGGCCCTCCTCGACGGCTCCATCCGCGACGGCGACGTGGTGCTCGTCGACGCGGGCCCGGACGGCCTGCTGGTCTCCGCGGGCCTCGCGACGCCGTAGCTCGGGCCGGTCCGCCCCGCCTGTCGCCCCCGTCCCGCCCCGACCCTCCTCTCCCATTCCTCAAAAGTTGCGGTAGTCGCGCGCCACTACCGCAACTTTTGGAGGATGGAACGGGCGGTTCGGGGCGGGGGCTCCTCCACAGGGGGTGATCGCGGACGGGCCGTCCACAGACGCAGCCCGGGCGCCTCGCCGGGGTCGCGTCGGCGGGTAGCGTCCCGCCCATGAACTCCCCGTCTCCCGCCGCCGGCGCCCGCATGGCCGACCTCGCGCCCGAGGAGCGGCCGCGCGAGCGGCTCCGCGCCCGCGGTCCCGAGGCGCTGACCGACGCCGAGACGCTCGCCGTGCTGATCGGCAGCGGGGTCCGCGGGGCGAACGCGACGGTCGTCGCGCAGCGCCTGCTCGCACGCTTCGGCGGCATCGACGCGGTGTCGCGGGCGGGCGTCGCCGACCTGGTCCGCCAGCGCGGCGTCGGCGAGGTCGCCGCCTGCCGCATCGTCGCGTCCTTCGAGCTGCGGCGGAGGATGAACCGCGCCGGGCGGACCGCGCGCGTCGTCGACGCGGCCGGCCTCGCCGAGCTGGTGACGCCGCTGCTCGCCGCACGGCCGACCGAGACCGTGCTCGCCGTCGCGCTGACCGCCGCCGGGGCCGTCCGCGACGTGATCGCGCTCGCCGACGGACCGCCCACCCACGCGGAGGTGCCGGTGGCCGAGATCCTCGCCGAGGTCCTGGCGCGCGGTGCGGCCGGCGTCGGCCTCGCGCACAGCCACGCCGGCGCGGCGGACGTCCTCTCCTCCGACCTCGCCGCGACCCGGGCGCTGGCCGAGGCGTGCGCGGCCTGCGGGCTGCGCTTCGTCGCGCACGTCGTCGTCGGCGCCGACGGCTGGCGGGAGGCGCCGCCGTAGCAGCCGCGGGCGTTCATGCAAGCCCCTGGCCGGCCACCCTTCCGCCCCGCGACGGCGGCGTACCGTGGACGAGCCCCCACCCCCTCTCGATCAGGAGTCCCCATGCGAGCAACGATCATCCACGGCGAGCGCGACGTCCGACTCGAGGAGGTGCCCGACCCCGTGCTCTCGACCGGGCGCGACGCGATCGTGCGCGTCACCGCCGCGTGCGTCTGCGGCTCCGACCTCTGGCCGTACCGCGGCGTCACCCCGACGAAGGAGGCGCACCGGATCGGCCACGAGTTCGTCGGCGTCGTCGAGGAGATCGGCGACGACGTGCACGACATCGCGGTCGGCGACTTCGTGATCGCCCCCTTCTACGTCTGCGACGGCACCTGCGCCAACTGCGCGAACGGCGTCTCGACCTCCTGCCTCACCGGCGGCTGGTGGGGCGCCGAGGTCGGCGAGCAGGGCTTCGCCGACGGCGCGCAGGGCGAGAAGGTCCGCGTCCCGCTCGCCGACGGCACGCTCTTCCCGGTCGGCACCGACGTCGACCCGACGCTGATCCCGAGCCTGCTCACCCTCGCCGACGTGATGGGCACCGGTCACCACGCCGCCGTCTCGGCCGGCGTCACCGCGGGCTCCACCGTCGCGGTCGTCGGTGACGGCGCGGTCGGCCTCTGCGCCGTGCTGGCGGCCAAGCGCCTCGGCGCGACGACGATCATCGCGATGTCGCGGCACGAGTCCCGCCAGGCGCTCGCCACCCGCTTCGGCGCGACCCACATCGTCGACACCCGCGGCGACGAGGGCGTGGCCCGCGTCCGCGAGCTCACCGACGGCATCGGCGCCGACTGCGTCCTGGAGTGCGTGGGCACCAAGGAGTCGATGCAGCAGGCGCTCGACTCGGCCCGCCCCGGCGGCATGGTCGGCTACGTCGGCGTCCCCAACGGCGGCCCGGAGCTGCCCGTGCGCCAGATGTTCGGCTCGAACGTCGGCGTCAACGGCGGCGTCGCGCCGGTCCGCGGCTACATGGCGGAGCTGCTGCCCGACGTGCTCAGCGGCGCGATCGAGCCGGGCCTCGTCTTCGACCTGGAGCTGCCGCTCGAGGAGATCGCCGAGGCGTACGCCGCGATGGACGAGCGCCGCGCGATCAAGACCCTCGTGCGGCCGTAGCGGGAGCCGGTCGTGCGCATCGAGGTCGAGACGTCCCGTGGCGTCGTCGCCGGGGTCGCGGAGGACGGCGTCGCCCGGTTCCTCGGCGTCCCCTTCGCCGCGGCGCCGGTGGGCGATCGCCGGTTCCGCGCGCCCGAGCCGCGGGCGCCGTTCGACGGCGTCTTCGAGGCGGACGTGTACGGGGCGACGCCTCAGCGCGGCCGCCCGTTCGAGTTCACGACCATCCCCGAGCACTCGATCCCGGGTGAGGACACGCTGACCCTGAACGTGTTCGCCCCTTCCGAGCCGGCCGGCTCGCTCCCCGTGCTGGTCTACCTGCACGGCGGCGGCTACGTCACCGGAGCGGCCTCGAGCGACTGGCACGACGGCTCGGCGTTCGCGCGCGACGGTGTGATCGTCGTGACCGCCGCCTACCGGCTGGGGGTCGACGGCTTCGGCGTCGTCGAGGGCGACGCGAACCGCGGGGTCCGCGACTGGCTGGCCGCCCTCGAGTGGGTCCGCGAGAGCATCGGCGCGTTCGGCGGCGACCCCGGCCGGGTCACGATCGCGGGCCAGTCCGCAGGCGGCGGCGCCGTGCTCGCCCTGCTCGGCTGCGCCGAGGCGCAGCCGCTCTTCGCGCGCGCCGTCGCGATCTCGCCGACCGATCGCAGCGTCCCTATCGAGGAGGCGGAGGAGCAGCTCACCGCCTTCGCGCACGCCCTCGGCGTCGAGCCCACCCGCGCCGCGCTCGCCTCGCTCGACGAGGACGGGCTCTCCGAGACCGCCGCCCTCACGATGATGCCCGGCTCAGGTCACGCGATCGTCTTCGCGCCGGTCTCGGGCGACGCGCTCCTGCCCCTGCCCGTGTCCGAGGCGACCGCGACGACCGGCCTCGACAAGCCGCTCCTGATCGGGTCCACCGCCGACGAGTTCGACAGCCCGCGCCTCGAGCGCGAGCCCGGGGCGGTGCCCCGCACGACCGACCTGCTGTTCCGCCGCGCGGTGCTGCAGGCGGCGCGGAACCGTGCCGCAGGACCGGCGCCGACCTGGCTCTACGCCTTCGACCGGCTCTCGCCCGCGACCGGCGGCGCGTCGCACTGCCTCGACCTGCCGTTCTTCTTCGACCACCTCGACGCCGAGGCGACCACCCGGGTCCTGGGCGAGGACCCGCCCGCGGCGCTCGCCACGGTGATGCACGGCGAGCTGGTGGCCTTCGTCCGGGGCGAGGAGCTGCCCTGGCCGCCGGCGCACGGCGCGGAGGGAGACGCGGTGCGCGTCTACGACGTCGAGCCGGCGGTCGTGCCCGGCCACTACGACGACGTGCTGCCGCTCGTCACGGACCCGCGGGCATGAGCGGGTCCGCGCGCGGCGCCGCACCGCGCTTCCACCCCGACCTCGCGCTCGGCCGCCTCGTCCCGCCGATCGTGCTCGGACCGCGGCTGCTCCGCCTCGCCACCCGTCGCACCGCCGTCGGCGGGGAGGCGCCGCCGGACCTGCTCGTCGAGGACCTCGAGATCCCGGGGCCGGACGGGCACCCGGTCCCGGTCCGCAGCTACCGTCCGCGCACCCTCCGCCGCGCCGCGCCCGCGCTGGTCTGGGTGCACGGCGGCGGCATGGTGCTCGGCAGCCGCTTCGACGACGAGTCGTCGAACATCGCCTTCGCCCGCACGCTCGGCATCACCGTCCTCTCGGTCGGCTACCGGCTCGCGCCCGCCCATCCGGCGCCGGCCGCCCTCGAGGACGTGCTGGCCGCGTTCCGCTGGCTCGCCGCGCACGCCGAGGAGCGGGGAGTCGATCCCGAACGGATCGCGCTGGGCGGCGCGAGCGCGGGCGCCGGCCTGGCCGCGGGGGCGACCCTCCTCGCCCACGACCGCGGGGGAGCGCAGCCCGCGTTCCAGCTGCTCGTCTACCCGATGCTGGACGATCGCACCGTCACCCGACCCGGACCGGTTCCCCGCGGCGTCCGCGTCTGGACGCCGGGCAGCAACCGCTTCGGCTGGACCTCCTACCTCGGCGCCGAGCCCGGCGGCCCCGACGTCTCGCCGTACGCCGCGCCCGCCCGCCGCGACGACCTCTCGGGCCTCCCGCCGGCCTGGATCGGTGTCGGCACCCTCGACCTCTTCCACGACGAGGACGTCCGCTACGCCGAGCGCCTGCGCGCGGCCGGGGTGCCCTGCGAGCTCGAGATCGTCGACGGCGCGTTCCACGGCTTCGACGCCCTCTTCTCCCGCACCGGCGTGGCGAAGCGCTTCTGGGCGGCGAAGGCCGCCGCTCTCGGGAGGGCACTGGGGGTCTGAGGGCCTGCGATCCGGGCCGGACCGGACGGCGGGTCGGGCCGTGCGAGGGGCCGCTGCGCCGGATGGGAGCATGGACGCATGGACATCGACCGCCTCGCCACCCGCTACGAGATCGCCCTGCCCGCCTGGATCGAGGACGCCGTGCGCGACGTCCCCGAGTTCCTGCCCGAGCGCGAGGACCGCATGGCCCTCGTGCACGCCCTGGCCGACCGCAACTTCCGCGAGGGCAACGGCGGCCCGTTCGCCGCGATCGTCGTCGAGCGCGACTCCGGCCGCGTGGTCTCGGTCGGCGTGAACGTCGTTCTGGGCAGCGGAGTCTCCTCCGGCCACGCGGAGGTCACCGCGCTCGGTCTCGCGCAGACCGCGCTCGGCTCGTGGGATCTCGGTGGCGAGGGCCTGCCGGCGCACGAGCTGGTCGTCAACTGGCGGCCGTGCGTGCAGTGCTACGGAGCGACGCTGTGGTCGGGCGTGCGGCGCCTGGTGGTCGCCGGGTCGGGTCCGGAGCTGGAGGAGATCTCCACGTTCGACGAGGGTCCGATGCGCGAGGACTGGGCCGCCCAGTTCGAGGCGCGCGGCATCGAGGTCGTCGACGGCGTGCTCCGCGACGAGGCGCTCGAGGTCTTCCGCGCCTACCGCGCGCACGTCGACGCGGGCGAGGTGCTCGTCTACAACGCGCGCGCCGCGGACTGAGCCCCGCGCCCTGAACGAGCGAGCCGCCCCGAGGGATCCCGGGGGCGGCTCGTCGTGTCAGTGGGCTCGTGCTGTCGGCCCGCTCGTGGCGTCAGTGGTTGCCGGGCGTGTACACGGCGGAGGCGCGCCACCAGTCGTCGAACATCGACAGCGGCACCTGCCGCTTGTGCTCGGTCGCCTGGTACCGGGCCTCGATCGCCTCGGCGACCTCGGTCGCGACGTCGCCGCCCTCGAGGTAGGTGTCGAGGTCGGCGTACACGAGGCCGAGGTTCGACTCGTCCGTCTGACCGGGGTTCTCGTCGAGCAGGTCGGCGGTCGGCGCCTTCTCGTAGAGGCGGGTCGGGGCGTCGAGGTGCTCGAGCAGCGAGCGGCCCTGGCGCTTCGTGAGGCCGGTCAGCGGCAGGACGTCAGCGCCGCCGTCGCCGAACTTGGTGAAGAAGCCGGTCACCGCCTCCGCCGCGTGGTCGGTGCCGACGACGAGCATGCCCGCCTGGCCGGCGATCGCGTACTGCGCGACCATCCGGGCACGCGCCTTGACGTTGCCCTTGACGAAGTCCGAGATCGGCTCTCCGACGGCGTCGCCGAACGCGGAGGCGATGCCGTCGACCCCGGCGTGGATGTCGAAGGTCACCTGGCGGTCCGGCCGGATGAAGGTCAGCGCGAGCTGCGCGTCCTCCTCGTCGGCCTGCACCCGGTAGGGCAGCCGCACCGCGATGAAGGAGGCGTCGCCGCCCTCCGCGCGCACCTGCTCGACCGCGAGCTGGCAGAGCCGGCCGGCCAGGCTCGAGTCCTGCCCGCCGCTGATGCCGAGCACGAGGCCCTTGGCCCCGGTGTGCCGGAGGTAGTCGGCGAGGAAGCCGCTGCGCCGCTCGACCTCGGCGGCCGGGTCGACGGTGGGGGAGACGTGGAGCTCGGAGATGATTCGCTGCTGGACATCGCGCACGATCCAACGCTACTCCCGATGCCGCCGCCCCGCCCCGCTTCGGAGCCGACCGCGAGCCTCAGGCGGCGCACATCGTCCTGCAGGTCGGGTGGCCCCGTCCGGGCGCGCACGTGCCGGGTCGAGCAGCCCCGCCCGCACACCCCCTTGCTGGTCGAGTAGCCCCGCAGGGGCGTATCGAGACCCGCCGTCACCAGCACGGCAGGTCTGCAGACTCGCCCTTCTGATGACGGTGGATCTCGATGCGCCCGCTGCGCGGGCTACTCGATCAGCATGCCGGGGGCCCGCCGCGCGGGCTGCTGATCCGGGAGATCCTCGGACGGACCCGCGAGGGGCCTCCTGTTCGAGACAGGCCCCCGCACACGTCCACTCGACGGTGCCGACCTGCGCGAGTGGACGCACATCGGGCTCTCCACAGCTACCGGACCCCTTCGCGGGTCCGCTCGCCGACCCGCCTCCGGCGCGTCCGGCGCCCCATGCTGGTCGAGTAGCCGCCGGAGGCGGCGCCCCATGCTGGTCGAGTAGCCGCCGGAGGCGGCGTATCGAGACCCACCCTGCTGGACGCGGCGCCCGCGCGTCTCAGCCGCGCGCGGCGACGATGCGGGCGATCCGCTCCGGGACCGTGTCGTCCTGGAGGCTCGTGACGTCGCCGAGGGCGCGGCCGTCGCGGATGTCGCCGAGGAGGCGGCGCATGATCTTGCCCGAGCGGGTCTTCGGCAGGTCGGGGACGACGACCACGTCGCGCGGCTTCGCGATCGGGCCGATCGCCGTCGCGACGTGCTCGCGCAGCGCCTGCGACAGGTCGGCCTCGAGCGCCGTCCAGTAGGCGGGATCCTCCTCGGCGCGGTCGATCGCCTCGTCGGAGGGGATCACGAACGCCGCGATCGCCTGACCGGTCGTCGCGTCCTCGACGCCGACCACGCCGGCCTCGCCGACTGCCGGGTGCGCCACCAGGGCGGACTCGATCTCGATGGTCGAGAGCCGGTGCCCCGAGACGTTGATGACGTCGTCGACCCGGCCGAGCACCCAGATGTCGCCGTCGGCGTCGTACTTCGCGCCGTCGCCGGAGAAGAAGTAGCCGCGGTCGGCGTAGCGGGCCCAGTAGGAGTCGCGGTACCGCTCCGGGTTCCCCCAGACCGTCCGGGCGAGGGCCGGGCCGGTGCGGTCGACCACGAGGTAGCCGCCGGAGCCGTTCGGCACCCGCTCGCCCGCCTCGTCGACGACGAGGGCGCCGAGGCCCGGCAGGGCGCCCAGCGAGGAGCCGGGCTTGAGGGTCGAGACGCCCGGCAGCGGGCACATCACGGCCGCGCCCGTCTCGGACTGCCACCAGGTGTCGACGATCGGGCAGCGTCCGCCGCCGATCCGCTCGTGGAACCACACCCAGGCCTCGGGGTTGATCGACTCGCCGACCGTGCCCAGCAGTCGGAGGCTGGAGAGGTCGTACTCGGACGGCACGCCCTCCGGGAACCAGGTCATCAGCGTCCGGATCAGGGTCGGCGCCGTGTAGTAGACGGTGACGCCGTAGCGCTCGATGATCTCGAAGTGCCGCGCGGTGTGCGGGGTGTTCGGCGTGCCCTCGTAGATGACCTGGGTGAGCCCGTTCGAGAGCGGACCGTAGATCTCGTAGGTGTGCGCCGTGACCCAGGCCAGGTCGGCGGTGCACCAGTGCACGTCGTCCGGCTTCGCGTCGAAGACGGCCCAGTGCGTCCAGGACGCCTGGGTCAGGTAGCCGCCGCTGGTGTGCACGAGGCCCTTCGGCTTCCCGGTCGTGCCCGAGGTGTAGATGATGAACAGCGGCGTCTCCGCGTCGAAGGCCTCGGCCTCGTGCACGTCGCTCTGCCCGTCGACGACGTCGTGCCACCAGACGTCGCGGCCCTCGGTCCACGGGAGGTCCGGCGTCTCGTCGCCGGTGCGGCGGACGACGAGCACGTGCTCGATCGATGCGACGCCGGCGACCGCGTGATCGGCGTTCGCCTTCACCGGGACGGCGAGACCGCGCCGGAACTGGCCGTCGGTGGTGACGAGCAGCTTCGCGCCGGTGTCCTCGACGCGGAAGCGCACCGCCTCGGCGGAGAAGCCGCCGAAGACGAGGGAGTGGATCGCGCCGATCCGCGCGATCGCGAGAGTGATCACGACGGTCTCGGGGATCACCGGGAGGTAGACGACGACGCGGTCGCCCTTCCCGACGCCGAGCGCGGTGAGCGCGTGCGCGGCGCGGGCCACCTCGCGCTGCAGCTCGGCGTAGCTGATCGAGCGCCGGTCGCCGCGCTCGCCCTCGAAGTGCAGGGCGATCTTGTCTCCGCGGCCCGCGTCGACGTGCCGGTCGACGCAGTTGACGGCGACGTTGAGCGTGCCGCCCTCGAACCAGGTCGCGCGCGGGACGGACAGCGTGCCGTCCTCCTGCGGGACAGCCGGCTCCCAGCGGTGCGCGGTGTGCCAGGGCTCGACCCAGTCGAGGCGCCGGGCGGCCTCCTCCCAGAACGCCACCGGGTCGGCGGCGGCGCGGGCGTGCTCGCCGGGGCCGACGTTCGCCTGCGCGGCGAAGGCCTCGGGCGCCGGGAAGCGGCGGGACTCCTCGAGCAGGTTCGCGATCGTCTCGCTCATCGGCGGGCCTCCGTGGTCGTCGTGCCGGTCGTCGTGCCGGTCGTGGGACGCGCCGTGCCGGTCATCCTCACGCCCACTTCCGGATCGCGTAGCGCTGGAACACGCCGACGATCGAGTCGGTCAGCTTGCCCAGCACCGCCAGCAGGATGATCGCGAGGAAGACGCGGTCGATGCGCCCGTTGCTCTGACTGTCGGTCAGGCGGAAGCCCAGGCCCATCGACGAGGCGATCAGCTCGGCGGCGACCAGGAACAGCCACGACTGCGCGAGCGCCAGGCGCAGCCCGGCGATCACCGAGGGGATCACGGCCGGCAGCTGCACCGCGGTGAACAGCCGCACCCCCGAGAGCCCGAACGCCCGGCCCGCCTCGACGAGCTGCCGGTCGACGTGGCCGAGGGCGGTCGCCACGGTGGTGAAGACGGGGAAGAACGCGCCGATCGTGATCAGCGTGATCTTCGACTCCTCGCCGATCCCCATCCAGAGCAGCAGCAGCGGCACCCAGGCCAGCGACGGCACCGCGCGGATCGCGCCGAGCGTCGGTGCCAGCACGACCTCCCAGACCCGGGAGAGCCCGAAGAGCGCGCCGACCAGCAGCCCCAGCGCGGAGCCCAGGCCGAAGCCGATCAGCACCCGCTGGGTCGAGATCGCGACGTCCTGCCCGAGGTCGCCGCGCTGCGCGAGATCGACCGCCGCCGCCCAGACCATCGCCGGCGACGGGAACACCGAGACCGACACCATCCCGGTGGTCGTGACGATCTGCCAGGCCGCGAGCAGCAGCACCGGGAGGATCGCCCCGCCCACGACCAGGAACCAGCGCCGCGAGGTGAGCGGCCGGGCGTGCGCCGCCTCGTCGTCGCGGAGCCGCTTCTGCGACGCCTCGACGCTCGGACCGACCACGGCGGTGCCGACCGCACCCGGCGCCTGCACGAGCCCGGTGCTCCGGCGCACGAGGTCGGCGTCGGTCACGGTCTCGTCGTCGCGTGTCGCCATCGTCGTCTCCTCGGTCGGTGTCGCGGTCAGTGCTGTCGCGGGTCGGTCTGTCCCGGGTCGGTGCTGTCGTGCTGCGGTCGTGCGGGCGTCAGGAGCGCCGTCAGGCGATCGCGGACGGGTCCGCCGCCGACGCGTAGCTGTCGTCGATCAGCGAGTCGAGGGCCGCGTCGACCTGCTCCTGCGTGGCGACGTCGCCGTTCGCGACGAAGATCGGGCCGATGATGGCGAGCACGTCGGTCTGGGCCGAGCCGGGGACGTTGTCGACGTCGAGGTTGCTGCGCTCGGAGATCACCGTGGTGGCCACGGCGACGTCGAGCCCGGCGACGGACGCGAGGATGCTCGCCGTCTCCTCCTGGTTCTCCAGGGCCCAGGCGCGGGCGTGCTCGTAGGCGTTCACGACGGTCTGCGCGAGGTCGGGCTTGGCCGCGAGGAAGCTCTCGGTGGCGTTGAGCAGCCCGTAGGAGTTGAAGTCGACGTTGCGGTAGAGCAGGGTCGCGCCGGCCGCCTCCGCGCCCGCCATGATCGGGTCGAGTCCGGCCCAGGCGTCGACCGAGCCGTTCTGCAGCGCGGCCCAGCCGTCGGCGTGCTGCAGGTTCTGCACGGTGACGTCGTCGATGCTCAGGCCGGCGGCCTCGAGCGCCTGCACCAGGAAGAAGTAGGGGTCGGTGCCGCTGGTGGCCGCGATCTGCTTGCCGGCGAGCTGCTCGACGCTGGTGATCGCCGAGCCGGCGGGCACGACGAGGGCGGACCACTCCGGCTGGGAGAAGATGTCGATCGTCCTGATCGGCGAGCCGTTCGAGCGCGCGAGCAGCGCGGCCGAGCCGGCCGTGGAGCCGACGTCGATCGCCCCGGCGCGCAGGGCCTCGTTGGCCTTGTTCGAGCCGGCCGACTGCACCCAGGTGACCGTGACGTCCTGCTCGGCGAGGGCTGCCTCGAGCCAGCCCTTCTCCTTGATGACCAGACTCAGCGGATTGTAGGTCGCGAAGTCGAGCGTCAGCGTGCCGCCCTGGGTCTTCGCGGTCGAGCCGTCGGAGGCGGCGGGCGCCGCGGCCGCGCCGCCGCCGCCCTCGCCCTGGACGCAGCCCGCGAGGAGCGGGACCGCGGCGGCGGTGAGCAGGCCCGCGAGCGCGGTGCGGCGGGTGAGCGGGGAGGTGCTGAACGACGGGAACGACATGGGGGCCTCGACTTCGGTGCGGTGGCGGGAGTGGGACGAGTGTGCGGGAGCGGACGGACGGGATGTCCGCGAGCGGTGGGATCCGTGGACGGAGGGCGGGATCGGCGCCTGGGGAGGAGAGGAAGGAGGGGCGCAGCGGCCTAGTGCCGCTCGATCCCGAGCCCCTCGAGCAGCTCGACCCGCCGCTCGGCGAGCTCGGCGGAGCCGCGGTCGCGGGGCCGCGCACCGGGGACCGTCATGATCTGCCGGATGCGCGAGACGCCGCCCGGCTCGTCGCGGCCGAGCAGCACGATGCGGTCGGCCAGCTGCAGCGCCTCGTCCACGTCGTGGGTGACGAGCAGGATGGTCGCGGGGGCAGCCGCGTGCACCTCGAGCAGCAGGTCCTGCATCCGCAGGCGGGTCAGCGCGTCGAGCGCGCCGAACGGCTCGTCCAGCAGCAGCACACCGGGGTTGCGGGCCAGGGCGCGCGCGAGCGAGGCGCGCTGCGCCATGCCTCCGGAGACCTCGCGCGGCCGGGAGCCGGCGTGCGCGGTCAGCCCGACCAGCGAGAGCAGCTCGTCGACCGCCGTGCGGCCGGCCTCGCGCGAGGTGCCGCGCGGGAGCCCGAGCGCCACGTTCGCCGCGAGGGAGCGCCAGGGCAGCAGCCGCGGCTCCTGGAACGCCACCGCGCAGCGCGGATCGATGCCCGACACCGGCGAGTCGTCGATCAGCACGCTGCCGGCGCTCGCCGTGTCGAGGCCGGCGGCGATCCGCAGCAGCGTCGACTTGCCGCAGCCGCTCGGGCCGAGGATCGCGATCACCTCGCCGGCGCGCACGTCGAGCGAGACGTCGGCGAGCACGGGGGCGCCCGGGGCGAAGGTGCGGCCGACCCCGTCGAAGCGCACCGGGAACGCCGACTGGCCGAGCGCGGCGTCGAAGGCCAGGCTCGTGCGGGCGGGGGTTCCGGTCATGAGGGCTCCGAGGCGGGGCGGGCGGGCGGACCGTCCGATCGTACGGACGAGCGCCGACTCCTCCGATTCCGTGATGAAACGCGGAGTAACACAGGGTGCACGACGAAGGCCCCGCCGGCACCGCGCAGCGGCGGCCGACGGGGCCTCGGGGGAGCGGACTACGCCTGGACGAGCACGAGCTCCTCGAGCGGCAGGCGCGTGCGGGGAGCGGTCTCGCGCTCGCGGAGCACGTCGTTCTCGAGCGCGTCGGGGCTGGCGAGCACGCCCACGGCGGCGACGGTCACCGGGTCGAAGCGCGCGTCGACGCCGAACGCCGTGCGGATCCCGTCCTTGTCGAAGCCGGCCATCTGGTGCACGTGCAGCCCCTCGTGGTGCGCCTGCACGCTGAGGTGGGCGACGGCCTGGCCGAGGTCGTAGACGGCCCACGGGCGCGCCTCGCCCTTCTCGTCGACCGTCTCGGCGAGCGCGACGATCAGCGCGGCGGCCGAGCCGGCCCAGGCGGCGTTGAAGCCGACGAGGGTGCCGACGATGCTGTCGAACTCCGGAGTGCCGCGGCGCGCGACGATGAAGCGCGACGGCTGCGAGTTGCCGGCCGAGGGGGACCAGCGGGCGGCCTCGAGCAGCGCGGTCAGCGTCTCGTCCGCGATCGCCGCGGAGGCGTCGTAGGAGCGGGGGCTCCAGCGCTCGGCGAGGACGTCCAGGATCGGGGCGCTGGTCGAGGCGGTACGGGTGGCGGTGTCGGTCATGGGGTGCTTCTCTCCGGAGATGGCTGAACAGGGCGGGCCTCGTCGCCCGAGGGACCCAACCGCAGGAGCTCCGCCGGCATTCCCGCTCGTCGCGCCGACCGGCCGTTCGCCCACGGAGGAGCACGGGGTCCTGTCGGTGCGGAACGGTACCCTGGAGAGCGGCGTGCTTCCCCGCGCGCGACAACTCACCACTCTGATGGAGGATCATCCATGGCCCAGCACTTCGACGTCGTCGTCCTGGGGGCAGGCCCCGGTGGATACGTGGCCGCGATCCGTGCCGCCCAGCTCGGCAAGTCCGTCGCCATCGTCGAGAAGAAGTACTGGGGCGGTGTCTGCCTCAACGTGGGCTGCATCCCCTCCAAGGCGCTGCTGCGCAACGCGGAGCTCGCCCACATCTTCCACGCGCAGGCGAAGCAGTTCGGCATCTCGGGCGACGTCTCCTTCGACTTCGGCGTGGCCTTCGACCGCAGCCGCACCGTCGCGGACGGACGCACCAAGGGCGTCCACTTCCTGATGAAGAAGAACAAGATCACCGAGTTCGACGGCACCGGCTCCTTCACCGGCCCGCAGGGCCTCGACGTGCAGCTCACCAAGGGCGGCTCCGAGTCGCTGACCTTCGACGACGCGATTATCGCGACCGGCGCGAGCGTCCGCCTCCTCCCCGGCGTCGAGCTCTCCGAGAACGTCGTCACCTACGAGACCCAGATCATGACCCGCGAGCTGCCCGACACGATGGCCATCGTGGGCGCCGGCGCGATCGGCATGGAGTTCGCCTACGTCCTGAAGAACTACGGCGTCGACGTGACGATCATCGAGTTCATGGACCGCGCCCTCCCCAACGAGGACCCGGACGTCTCCAAGGAGATCCAGAAGCAGTACAAGAAGCTCGGCGTCGAGATCCTCACCTCGACCAAGGTCGAGTCGGTCGTCGACAAGGACGGCTACGTCACCGTCACCTACACCGGCAAGGACGGCACGCAGTCGACCCTCGAGGTCGACAAGGTCCTCATGTCGATCGGCTGGGTCCCCCGCGTCGAGGGCTTCGGCCTCGAGAAGACGGGCGTCGAGGTCACCGAGCGCGGCGCCATCGGCATCGACGAGTACATGCGCACCAACGTCCCGCACATCTACGCGATCGGCGACGTCACCGCCAAGCTGCAGCTCGCGCACGTCGCGGAGGCGCAGGGCGTCGTCGCCGCCGAGACCATCGCCGGGGCCGAGACGCAGACCCTCGGCGACTACCGGATGATGCCGCGCGCCACGTTCTGCCAGCCGCAGATCGCCTCCTTCGGCCTCACCGAGAAGCAGGCGACGGACGAGGGCCACGAGATCACCGTCTCGACCTTCCCGTTCATGGCCAACGGCAAGGCGCACGGCCTCGGCGAGCCGACCGGCTTCGTCAAGCTCATCGCGAGCAAGCAGTACGGCGAGCTCCTCGGCGCCCACATGATCGGCCCGGACGTGTCCGAGCTGCTCCCCGAGCTCACGCTCGCGCAGAAGTGGGACCTCACCGCGACCGAGCTGGCTCGCAACGTGCACACCCACCCGACGCTGTCGGAGGCGCTCCAGGAGGGCTTCCACGGCCTCAAGGGCCACATGATCAACATGTAGCTCCCCGCACCACCTGCACCGCGCGCCCCGGCTCGCGGCCGCACCTGCTCCGGCTCGCAGGATCCGCCTCAGCTCGTCCGATCGCGTGGATCCTGCGGGCCGGAGCTGTTTCCGCGAGCCGGAGATCCCGTCCCGAGCCGTATCGCGTCTCGACGAGCCCGGCTCGGGGCCGCCGCTAGCGTGGACGGATGGATCCGCGACTCCTCGACCGACTCGCCGCCGACGCCTGGCCGCCCCTCGAGCGCCGCGTGCTCGGCGGCTGGCGGCTGCGCGCGGCCGGCGGCGTCACGAAGCGCGCCAACTCGGTGCTCACCTCCGGTCCCGTCGAGGACGTGGACCAGGCGATCACCGCAGCGGAGGAGTTCGCGCGCGAGCAGGGGATCCCGCCGCTCTTCCAGCTCGGCCCCGCGACGCTCCCCGCCGACCTGCCCGAGCGGCTCGCCCGCCGCGGCTACGCCGGGCACGAGCGCACCCTCGTCCTCACCGGCTCCGTGACGGAGGCGCTCGCCGCGCTCGGTCCCGCCGCCCCGGAGGACGCGGAGCAGGTCGAGACGACGGAGGCGCCCGGTGAGGAGTGGCTGTCGCTCTGGTGGTCGGTCGACGGCCGCGGCGGCGACGCCGAGCGCGGGATCGCCGAGCGGATCCTCGCGGGCTGCGACTCCGCCTACGCCCTGCTGCGGGACGGGAGCGGCCCCGCCGCCTGCGGCCGGCTCTCCTGGGCGACCGCCGAGGACGGCGAGTCCTGGTGCGGTCTCTTCGCGCTGGCCACGCGCCCGGACGCGCGCCGCCGCGGCCACGCCGCCACGCTCCTCCGCGCCCTGCTCGAGCAGGCCGCCGCCCGAGGCGTCGACCGCCTGTGGATCCAGGTGCTCGCCGACAACGCCGCCGCCCGCCGCCTCTACGCGTCCCTCGGCTGCCGCGAGTCCTCGCACTACGAGTACTGGCGCCGCTGACCGTCCCCCTCCCTCCCGCGAGATGCCACTTGTGCACGCGACACGCCGTGGAACGCGTGCACAAGTGGCATCTCGCGGCGGGGGATCAGCCGGCGATGACCGCGCGCGCCACGGACTCGGCTCGGGCCGCGTCGCCCGTGACGAGCACGCGCCACCACGTGTCGTCGGCCAGCACGTCGACCTCGCACGAGCCGCCGCCGCAGCCCGAGAGCGCGCGGTCGCCGAGGCCGTCGAGCGGAGTCAGGGTGACGGCGAGCCCCGTCGTCAGAGACAGATTGCGCCAGCCGTCCTCGCCGTTCGGGAGCACGTCGACGCTCAGACCCGCGTAGCTGCTGCTGGTCGCGTCGGTCCAGGTGCACGAGGCGTAGCCCGCGCGGGCGGCGGCCGCTCCGGAGGCGGTCGACGGCGCGACGCCCTCGGTCCCGCTCCCCGGGGTCGCGTCCACGAGCCCGGCCGTCGCGGCCAGCTGCTCGCCGGTCAGCACCTCGGCGCAGGCGGGTGCGGTCGCGGTCACCGGCTCGTCGAGCCGACCGCCGGCCGCCGCGGCGGTCGCCGTGGCGAGGGCCGCGAGGTCGGCGTCGGCCGGCGAGCCGGTCAGCGCGAGCGTCACCCAGGTCGAGCCGGTGAGCAGATCGACGGAGCAGATCTCGACCGAGCAGGCGCTGTAGGCCTCGACGTCGGTCGCGAGTCGCGTTCCCCCGGAGAGACCGGCCGCGGCGAACGCGTCCGCGGCGTCCTCGGCGGCCGAGGCGGTGATCGACGCCGTGCCGTCCTCCTCGTACCAGGCGCAGGTCAGCAGCCCGCCGTTCTCCTGCGCCGACTCGCGGATCAGCTCGGCCGAGGAGCGCACCGTCTCGTCCCGCGTGCCCTCGAGCGAGCCGGCCGCGACCCCGAGGGCGCTCGACGCGCGTGCGACCGGCAGCAGGGCGTCGCAGCCGAGCCGGGCGGCGGAGGAGCGGCTCGGGGTCGGCGACGCGGACGTGGAGGCAGGAGGAGTCGCAGAGGCCGTCGCGGACGCCGTCCCGCTCGCCTCCGGCTCGGCGGCCGTGCAGCCCGCGAGCAGGCCGGCCGCGACGAGCAGCGCCGCCCCGGTCCCGACGGCGCGCGCCCTCACGCGGCCAGCTCGCGCTCGATCGCCGCCGTGAACGCGTCGATGTCGTCCTCGCTCGTGTCGAACGAGCAGACCCAGCGCACCTCGCCGGTCGCCGGGTTCCAGTCGTAGAAGCGGTAGGCGGCGCGCAGCCGGTCCGCGACCCCCGCCGGCAGGGTCGCGAACACCGCGTTCGCCTGCGTCGGCTGGGTGAAGGCGAGTCCGGTGATCCGCCCGGCGGCCATGGCCTCGTCCAGCTGCGAGCGCAGCCGCGCCGCCATCGCGTTCGCGTGCCGGGCCGAGCGCAGCCAGAGCGGCTCCGCCTCGCCGTCCTCGCCGAGCATCGCGAGCAGCTGCGCCGAGAGGAAGCGCATCTTCGAGGACAGCTGCATGTTGGTCTTGCGGAGGAACGTCAGCCCGCTGGACGCCTCGGGGTCGAGCACGACGATCGCCTCGCCGAGCAGCATGCCGTTCTTGGTGCCGCCGAAGGACAGGACGTCGACTCCGGCGTCGCTGGTGAAGGCGCGCAGGGGCAGCCCGAGGGCCGCTCCGGCGTTCGCGATCCGCGCTCCGTCCATGTGGAGCCGCATCCCCCGTTCGTGGGCCTGGTCGGCCAGCGCGCGGACCTCCTCCGGCGTGTAGACCGTGCCGAGCTCGGTCGACTGCGTGATCGAGACGACCAGCGGCTGGGCGCGGTGCTCGTCGCCGAAGCCCCAGGCCTGCTCGTCCACGAGCGCGGGCGTGAGCTTGCCGTCGGGGCTCTCGACGGTGAGGATCTTGATCCCGCCGACCTTCTCGGGGGCCCCGCCCTCGTCCGAGTTGATGTGCGCGGTTCCGGCCGAGACGACCGCCCCCCAGCGGGGCAGCATCGACTGCAGACCGGTCACGTTCGCCCCGGTTCCGTTGAAGACGGGGAAGGCCTCGGCCTGCTCGCCGAACTCGCGGCGGAAGACGCGCTGCAGCTCCGCGGTGTAGACGTCCTCGCCGTAGGCGACCTGGTGGGCGCCGTTCGCCGCGGCGATCGCGGCGAGCACCTCCTCGTGCACGCCGGAGTAGTTGTCGGAGGCGAAGCCGCGGAGGTCGGGATCGTGCAGAGCGCTCATCCCCCCATCCTCGCAGCCCGCCGCGGATCGATCCTGGTGGCGGGCGCCGCCGCTCCCTGTGTTTCCGGCATGTGAACGGACCATCCCCTGAAAGCCGATTGCCGTCAAGAAGTTGGTATCGCGTGGGAGGCAGGCCACTCTTGTCCTATGCGCATGGACACTTCGGGGGCGGTCCGCGACATGCCCGCCCCTCCCGGGGTGGACGAGATCGCGGCACGCTTCGGCGACCCCGTCCTCGCGTTCGCCCCGCAGCCCCGCCTCGAGGAGTTCGCGGCGGCGCAGACCATGGCGCTCGGACGCTTCGTCGAGATCTCCCTCTCCTACTCGTTCTTCAAGAATCCGCGCAACCGCGCCGACCCGGTCAACCACGTCCCGCTCACCCCCGAGCAGAAGCGCGCGATCGAGCGCGCCGAGAACGACCACCTCCCGCCGTGGATGGTCGATCAGGTCACGCGGATGCGCTACCCCGTGCTGTGGGAGGCGGTGCGCACCTCCGTGCCGATCCCCGCCGAGCGCAGCCGCCCGCTCGAGTCGCGCCTCGCCGCGCACATGGGCGACGTGCTGAGGAACACCTTCCCCGGCCGCGTCCGCACCCGCCGCGGCGGCATGCCGGTCGTCGCCGCCGCCCTGCGCGACGAGGACGTCGTGCGCGGCGTCCCGGTCGTCGTCGACGGCGAGGCGCTGCGCGGCTACCGCGTCGACACCGACCCCGACGTGGTCGCCATCGGCGCCCGGGTCGACGGCCGCTACATGACCGTCGTGCTCGACAGGAAGATCGTCCCCGACATCCGCATGGAGTTCGTCCGTCGAATCCCGCCACGTCCGGCTCCGGCCCAGCCTCGGCGCTGACGCCCGAACGGGCACGAGCGCCCGGTGACGGGCGCGATCGGGCCGGCGCGCGGACCGGAACGGTCAGGACCGCCCCGGCACCGCGATCCCGTGCTCGTAGGCGAAGACGACGGCCTGGATGCGGTCGCGGACGCGCAGCTTCATCAGGATCTTGGACACGTGGGTCTTCACGGTGGCCTCGCCGACGTAGAGCTCGGCGGCGATCTCGGCGTTGGACGAGCCGCGGGCCAGGTGCACGAGCACCTCGCGCTCGCGGTCGGTGAGCTCCTCGATGCCGGGGTGGACCTCGGCGCGGGCCGGCGCCGTCGCGAAGCGCTCGAGCACGCGGCGCGTCACGTCGGGTGCGAGCATCGCGTCGCCGCGGGCCACGACCTGCACGGCCTCGACCAGCTCCTCCGGCGACGCGTTCTTCAGCAGGAAGCCGCTCGCGCCGGAGGACAGCGCCTCGAAGAGGTAGTCGTCGCGGTCGAAGGTGGTCAGGATGAGGACGCTGGAGCACAGCCGCGGATCCTTGACGATCTCGCGGGTAGCGGCCAGGCCGTCCATCCCGGGCATCTGCACGTCCATGCAGATGACGTCCGGGCACAGGTCGGAGGCCCGCTCGATCGCCTCGATCCCGGTGCGGGCCTCGCCGACGACGACGATCCCGGGCTCGGACTCGAGGATGGTGCGGAAGCCGGCGCGGACGAGCTCCTGGTCGTCGACCAGCAGCACCCGGACATCGGCCGTCATGCGCGCCCCCCGCTCGCTCGCTCCCGGCGCCCCCACGACACCTCGGACGACGCTACCGGCTCTCCGGACCCCGCGCGGACGCTCGTCAGAGGGACGCGGGCACGCACCAGGTAGCCGGAGCCGCTCGGGCCGGTCTCGACCGTGCCGCCGACGACCGCGGCGCGCTCGCTCATGCCGGTGTGCCCGAGCCCGCAGGACGTCGCGGCGACGGGATGCGCGCCCTCGCCGCCGTCGTCGGAGACCTCGAGCTCGACCGCGTCGTCGAGGTAGCGCAGCCGCACCTCGGCGGTGGCGCCGCGGCCGGCGTGCTTGCGCACATTGGTGAGCGACTCCTGCGCGATCCGGTAGAGGCTGAGACCGACCGTCGCCGGGATGTCCCGGGGTTCGCCGACGGTGAGGAACACGGCGGGCAGACCGGAGCCGGCCGCGGCGAGGACGAGCTCCTCGAGCTGCGCGACCCCCCTGGTCGAGGCGGCGTCGGTGAGCGGGTCGAGGGCCGTGTCCTCAGCGCGGAGGGCGATCAGGATGCGGTGCAGCTCCTCGATCGCCGAGCGCGCATCGCTCTCGATCGCGCTGAGCGCCGTGGCCGCCCGCTCCGGATCGCGCGCGAGCACCCGCCGAGCAGCGCCCGCCTGCACGCCCATCACGCTGACGTGGTGGGCGACGACGTCGTGCAGCTCGCGGGCGATGCGCAGCCGCTCGGACGACACCGCCTGGCGCGAGGAGCGCTCCCGCTCGTCGTCGAGCTCGGCGGTGCGCGCCTCGAGCGCCTCGAGCCGCCGCGCCGACTGCCAGGACGCGTCGCCGAAGACGTAGGCGCTGCCGAAGTAGAGCAGGTTCGCGACGACGGCCAGCGCCGACTCCGCGACGTAGGGCGGGAGCAGCCCGGCCGACTCCTCCGCCGGGAGCGGGCTGCTCACGGGGGCGCCGGTGGCGAGGGTGACGATCAGCCAGCCCAGCATGCCGACGGCGATGACCGTGCGCACGACGAGCGCCAGGCGCCGGTCGCGGCTCCACGCGCCGACCGTGTAGAGGGCGAGGTAGAGGCAGATCTGGTTGAACAGCGACTCCGGCACCTGGAGGATCAGCCCGAGCGCGTAGACAGCGGTGAGCGCGACCGCCACGGTCGACGGGAAGCGCCTGCGGAGGGCGAGCGGGAGGGTCATCGCGAGCGCCCAGAGCGTGCTCACGGCGGGGTGCGCGGCGTCCGTGAAGCCCGCCGAGGCGTAGAGGGCGACGGAGACGAGGGTCGCCACCAGCAGGACGCCGGCGGCGACGGCGTCGCGGACGTAGGCGGAACGGGTCGGCGCTCGCCGAGTCCAGCCCGCATCGAAGGGGTCGGCAGCGACGGCGCCAGGAGGCATGCGCCCCACGCTAACCGACGACGGTCGGGCAGGCTGCCGCCTGAGTCGCCGCATGACGCTCCATTCGAATCGGTCGTGCACGTCCCCATGCTGGTCGAGTAGCCGCCGGAGGCGGCGTATCGAGACCCGGCGTGCTGGGGACGGTGGATCTCGATACGCCCGCTGCGCGGGCTACTCGATCAGCAGGGGCGGGGCCGCTGCGTGGGCTGCTCGATCGGCAGGGGCGGGGCCGCTGCGCGGGCCACTCGATCAGCAGGGGCGGGGCCGCTGTGCGGGCTACTCGATCGGCATGATGGTGCCCGCTGCGCGGCCCGCCCGCGCGGTCAGTCGCGCCCGGTGATGCCCGCGGTCGACGCGATCACGTCGCCCATCTTCTTGCCGAGGGCCTCGTAGAACATCGAGAGCGGGAACTCGTCGTCCAGCACCGCGTCGGTCAGCCCGCGCGGAGCGCCGAGGAGCACCTCGTCCGGCAGCCCGCGCGCCCAGGCGGAGGCGGGGTGCGGCGTCACGGTCGCCGCGACCAGCGCGTAGGCGGCGAGCCAGTGCGCGGTCTTCGGCCGGTCGATCGAGCGCCAGTAGAGCTCGTCGATGGCGTCCGAGAGCGCGACGACGACGTCCGCGACGCTGTCCCACTCGAAGGCGAGCCGGGTGTCGGTCCAGTGCAGCACGCCGTGCTGGTGCAGCCAGGCGAAGAGCAGCTGGCCGCCGAGCCCGTCGTAGTTGCGCACCCGCGAGCCGGTCAGCGGGAAGCGGAACAGCCGGTCGAAGAGGATGGCGTACTGGACCGTGCGCGCCCGCGCCGCGAGCGCCTCCTCCTCGCCGTCGCGGTGCTCCTGGCCGGCCAGGCGCCGCTCGATCGCGACGGACTCGCGGAAGGCGGTCAGATCGCAGCGCAGCTCCTCGAGGGAGTAGAGGAAGAACGGCATCCGCTGCTTGATCATGAACGGGTCGAACGGCAGGTCGCCGCGCATGTGAGTGCGGTCGTGGATGAGGTCCCACATCACGAAGGCCTCCTCCGCGGTGTGCTGGTCCTCGAGCATCCGGCGGGCGTCCTCCGGCAGCTCGAGCCGCGTGATCTCCGCGGCGGCGGAGACGACGCGGCGGAAGCGCGCGGCCTCGCGGTCGGCGAAGATCGCGCCCCAGGTGAAGGCGGGGACGGCGCGCATCGCGACGGTCTCGGGGAAGAGCACGGCGCTGTCGGTGTCGTAGCCGGCGGTGAAGTCGACGAAGCGCACGGGCACGAACAGCGCGTTCGAGTAGTCCCCCGCCTCGAGCTCGGCGACGAAGCGCGGCCAGACGACCTCGACGAGCACCGCCTCGACGTGGCGGTCGCGGCTGCCGTTCTGCGTGAGCATCGGGAAGACGACCAGGTGGCGCAGTCCGTCGATCCGGTCGAGCTGCGGCTGGAACGCCTGCAGCGAGTCGAGGAAGTCCGGGACGCCGAGGCCCTCGGCGCTCCAGCGCTCGAAGTCGACGACGAGCGCCTCGAGGTAGGCGGCGTCGTGCGGGAAGGCGGGCGCGAGGGTGCGGATCGCGTCGACGAGGCGGTCGATCTCGGCGCGGGCGTCGTCCAGGCGGTCCGGGTCGGCCAGCGAGCCGTCCTGCGCCTGAAGCGGCTGCAGTGCGGTGGCCGCGGCCTTGAGGCGGAGCCAGGCGCCGGAGGTCTCGATGCGGTCCTCGACGACCTCGGGTTCTCCGACGACGGTGCTCTGCACGAATTGCGACATGGTGATCCTCCTCACGCTCGTATAACCGGGTGGTTCGGGCCGGATCCGGCCCATCCCCGAGCGTATGGGCCGCGGCGCGCGCTTTTCTTGCGTGGGCCCGGAGCGAATCCGCGAGGTCGGCGATCACGGCGCACGACTCCGCCGAAACGGCCCTCTCTGCGCGGATCGACGGGGGAATCGGCGCACGATATCAGGCCGCGACCAGCCTTTTCGCAGGTAGCACCCCCCGTCCGGGGCTAGATTCGCAAGGTTCCTGCCAAGGCTCCTCCAAGGGGTCGAAGATAGGGCGGACATCTCGGCTGCACACACCCGGCGGCCATCCGATCGACCTGCGACTCCGAACACCTGGCGGAGCGGCAGGGCGTCGGTCCACCTTCAAGAGGAAGGATCGGATCGCGTGACGGGACCCGAACCCGGAAGCGACCACAGAACAGTCAGCATCGATCAGCACTCCGAGACCCTCCGCCTCCTGCCCTGGCCGCAGGCGGACGTCACCGCACTCCGCAGCGATCTCGCGGAGTCCGGAGAGCGTCTCGAGACGGAAGACGAGTTCCTCGACCGGCACGACCGCTACCTGCGCGGTTGGGCCGAGGGGAGCGGATTCTTCTACGCGATCGAGCTCGACGGGCACTGCGTCGGCTCCATCGGCTATTGGTACGGCCACTCGCGTGGCGCGCTCGCCTACGAGACGGGCTGGAGCATCGCTCCCGCTGCCCGTGATCGCGGCGTCGTGGCGCGCTCGGTGCGCCTGCTCCTCGAGGAGGCCGCGGCGTTCCCACTGCCGCGCTTCGTGCACGCGTACGTCCCCGCGGACGACGCCGAGGACAGCGCGATCTGCGTCGAGGCCGGCTTCGACCGCGTCGACGTCGTGGAGGCCGGCGACCCGCCCGTCCTCTACGCCGACTGGGCGTTCGACCTCGCCGACGTCGCGTAGTCTCGGCCCACCATGCTGATCGAGTAGCCCGCACAGCGGGTGTATCGAGATCCACCCTCCTGCAGGGCGTGGGGTCTCGATACGCGCTGCGCGCTACTCGACCAGCATGATGGCGCGCTGTCGCGCCCGTTCCCTGCGCGCTCCGCGACCACATTGCGCGCTGGCGCGCCCGTTCCCTGCGCGCTGCGCAACCAGCAGGTGTGCGGGGATGTTTACGCTTCTCCGCCGCAGTGGGCCCGTCCATGCTGATCGAGTAGCCCGCGCAGCGGGCGTATCGAGATCCACCAGCGTCGGACGTCGAGTCTGCAGAGCCGGCGTGCTGAAGTCGGTGGGTCTCCATACGCCCCTGCGGGGCTGCTCGACCAGCATGAGTGTGCGCCGTCGTGGGCGCGTCCGCCGTCGCGGCTCGTGTCAGAGGCCGTGGGTCGCCAGCCAGGGGCGGAGGACCGCGAGGAACTCGTCGGGCCGCTCGACGCTGGGGAGGTGGGCCGCGTCATCGAAGACTTTGGCGTCGGCGCCCGGCACGGTCGCCGAGAGGAAGGCGTGCACGGGGAGCGACTCGGAGACGTCGTGCGCGCCGACCATCGCCAGCGTGGGCACGGCGATGTCGACGACGCGGTCGTAGGCGGGCGGCTCGATCGCGGTCGGCCGCGGCTTCTCGCCCTCGTGGCCGGCGCGGCCGCGGGCGAGTTCGCGCACGGTCTCGACGAACGCGGGATCGAGCGAGGCGGGGTCGCGGTCGGGGCCGAACGCCCACAGCTCCGCCTCCATCCGCGCGACGCGCTCGTGGTCGCCAGCGGTCAGCACCGCGTCGATCTCGTCGAAGCGGCGGTCCTCCTCCTCGGTGAGGTCCGGGTAGGGGAAGCCGCCGACGCCGGGGGCGATCAGTACCAGGCCGGTGACGCGGTCGGGGTGCTCGAGCGTCAGGTCGAGGACGAGCGAGCCGCCGCGGGAGCAGCCGATCACCGTCGCGCGCTCGACGCCGAGGTGCTCGAGCACGTCGAGGGCGTCCTGCCGCGGGTCGAACTCGACGTCGTCCGTCCGGGTCTCGCCGAAGCCGCGGGTGTCGTAGCGGATGACCAGGTGGTCCTCCGCGAGCGCGGGGACGACCGGGTCCCACATCCGCAGATCGGTGATGCCCGCGTGCACGAGCAGGAGGGCGGGGGCGGAGGCGGGGCCGTCCGCCTCCCAGTGCAGGGTCGCTCCGGGGACCTCGAGATGCGGCATGCGCCCACCGTAGGCCCGGCCTCGCGACGGGGCAACGGGCGGCGCCTCCTAGGCTGGACGCGGTGCGCCGACCCGCGCCGACGATCCCAGCCCGCGAGCCGCCCGGCTCCGCCGACGAGACGGAGGACGCCGTGGAGGGAGTGCTCACCGGGTTCGCGATCATCGGGACGGTCATCGCGGTCGGCTACCTGATCGCCCGGTTCGGCCTGGTGCCGCCCGAGGGTCGCGCCGTCCTCACCCGCATCGCCTTCTTCGTCACGACGCCGGCGCTGCTGTTCACGGTGCTCGCCCGCGCCGACGTGACGGTGCTGTTCTCCTCCTTCCTCCTGGTGTCGCTGATCACGGTCGCGATCGTGGCGGTCCTCTATCTGGTCGCGTCGCGGCTGTTCTTCCGCCGGCCCGTGCCGGAGACGGTGATCGGCACCGCTGCCTCCTCCTACGTGAACGCCAACAACATCGGCCTGCCGGTCGCGATCTACGTGCTCGGCGATCCGCAGTGGGTCGCGCCGACGCTGCTCCTCCAGCTGCTGCTGCTCGCGCCGACGATCCTCACCGTGCTCGACGTCTCGACGAGCGGGCGCGCCTCCGTCACGGGCATCCTCACTCAGCCGCTGCGGAACCCGATGATCATCGCCTCGGCGCTCGGCCTGGTCGTCTCCGTCACCGGGGTGCAGCTGCCGGCACCGCTGCTCGAGCCGTTCTCGATCATCGGCAACGCGTCGATCCCGCTCGTGCTGATGGCGTTCGGGATGTCGCTGCGCGGGCAGCGGCCGCTGGAGCCGGGGCCCGGGCGGATCGAGGTCGCCGTCGCCTCGCTGCTCAAGACGCTGGTGATGCCCGCGACCGCCTATCTGCTCGGCCGCTTCGCCTTCGCGCTCGACGCGGAGCACCTCTTCGCGGTGACCGTGACGGCGGCGCTGCCGACCGCGCAGAACATCTTCAACTTCGCCTCCCGCTACGACCGCGGCGTCGCCGTGGCGCGCGACACGGCCCTGGTGACCACCGTCACGGCGGTGCCCGTGCTCATCGCCGTGTCCCTCCTCCTGGGTTGACGACGGCGCGGATCGACCGCCGTGCGCGGGCGGGCGTCGCTTAGGCTCTCTCGAATGAGCACCACGACGACCTCCTCTCGCCGCGCCTCCGGCACCCCTCGCCGCAGCAGACGGGGCCTCTGGATCACCCTGACCGTCCTGCTGGTCCTCGTGATCGGCGCGGTCGTCGCCGCCTTCCTCGCGGTGCAGACCTACGAGAAGGCGATGACGGTGCGCGCCAAGCTCACCTCCGCCATCCCGCTGGTCTCCCAGGTCGCCGACCAGCTCACCGGCTTCGACACGGCGGGAGCGGAGTCGACCGCCGGCCAGATCGCCACCCTCACCGGCGAGGCGCGCGACGAGACCGACGACCCGGTGTGGCGGGTGATGGAGATCGTGCCGTTCCTCGGCCCGAACCTCTCCGCCGTGCGCGCCGCGACCGAGATCGCCGACGACGTCTCGGGCAAGATCGTCACCCCGCTCTCCTCCACCTCGCTCGACGTCCTCAAGCCGGTCGACGGCAAGGTCGACATCGCCGCGATCACCGCCCTCTCCGACAAGATCACCGTCGCCAAGGGCGTCGTCGACGAGGCGCAGGCCCGCGTCGAGGGGATCGACCGGGGCGCGCTCGTGCCGCAGGTCGCGTCCGCGCTCGACGCGTTCGCCCCGCAGCTCGAGACGGCGACCAGTGCGATGGACCAGGTCCAGCCGATCACCGCGATCCTCTCCGACGCCCTGGGCGCCAGCGGACCGCGCAGCTACCTCGTGCTCTTCCAGAACCTCGCCGAGGCGCAGGCCCTGGGCGGCGGCGCCTCCTCGGTGATGCAGCTGAACGTGGACGGCGGCGCGATCACGGTGGGGACGCAGCAGTCGAGCCAGGACTTCCGCGGGCTGCAGCCGGTCACGGTCGACCAGAGCGCGCTCGACACCTTCGGCGGCAACCTCGCGACCACGTTCAACGTGTCGACCAGCCGCCCCGACTTCCCGACCGCGTCCTCGATCGCGACGCAGTTCTGGGCGCAGAAGTTCCCGGAGCAGAAGATCGACGGCGTGCTCGCGATCGACCCGATGGCGCTGCAGTACCTGCTCGCCTCCACCGGCCCGGTGACGCTCACCGACGGCACCGAGCTGACCAGCGAGAACACGGTCTCGACGCTGCTCAACAAGGTGTACTTCCGCTACTCGGACGCCACGGTCGCCGACGCGACCGACGCGTTCTTCTCGGAGGCCAGCGCCACCGTCCTCGGCAAGATCCTCGGCGGCGACATGGAGCCGTCGAAGATGCTCCCGGCCGTGGTGAAGGCCGTCGGCGAGAGCCGGATCCTCGCCTACAGCACCGATCCGGAGGAGCAGGCTCTGCTGGCGCCGACCCCGATCGCGGGCGTCCTGCCGACGGACAACGACGACACCTCGACCACGGGCGTGTTCTTCCAGGACGCGTCGGTCGGCTCGAAGATGGACTACTACCTCGACACCGCGGTGACCCAGTCGAGCACGAACCGCTGCGCCGCCGGCGGCACCAGCTTCTCGACGCAGGTGACGCTGACCAACACCATCACCGAGAAGGTCGCGCGCACGCTGCCCAAGTACGTGGCGGCGAACGGCGGGAACCGCTTCCCGCTCGGCGACTTCGTCACCAACGTCTACGTCTACGGCCCTCCCGGCACGACGACCTCGCAGGCGCAGGCGTCCTGGTCCGACCCGCTCGGTGAGGCGGCCCGGATCTTCGACCCGACCGACGACCTCGGCCGGCCGGTCGCGCGCGTCTCGGTGCAGCTCGCTCCCGGCGAGTCCACGACGGTGACGATCGGCTTCACCGCCGCGGACCCCGCCGCGACCTTCGGCGAGCAGGCCGTCCGGGTCACCCCGATGATCAACAAGACCGAGGTGACGCTCGCCGACGACCCGACCTGCGCCGGCTGAGAGCGGGGCGGCCGGTGGACGGCCGCTCCGCTCAGGCCAGCGCGGAGCCGGGGATCGAGCTGGTGACGAGCCAGGACGCGAGGAACGCGGTGCCGACGCAGAGCACGAAGGCGACGATCGGGATCCAGAACACCCGGCGGCCGACGAGGTAGCGGATGATCGTCACGCCCACGGCGATCAGCGTCAGGATCGGCGGGCCGATCAGGGCGAGCGAGACGCCCCAGTCGATCCGGTCGTAGTCGCAGGCGATGTTCTGCCCCTCGCACTGGCCGGGGAAGACGGCGAGGATCGCGGCGAGGTAGCCGAGCACCACGCAGAGCAGCCCGAGCGCGAGGCAGCCGAGGATCGAGAGCACCAGGTCCCAGCGGCGGCGCAGCGGCTTCCCGGCGGCGAAGGTCTCGCGGACGGAGCGGTAGGCGTCGGCGCGGAGCTCGTCGTGCGCGCGGGCCACGGCGGGGCGGCTCGCGGCGGCGCGCTGGGCGGTGGAGGAGCGCTGTGTCGTGGAGGGGCGCTGGGCGCTCGAGGGCTGCTCGGCGCGGGCGCGCTTCTTCTTCGAGGACGCCACGGTCAGAAGATCATCGGGCGGTCGTCGTCGAGCGAGGTGTCGAGGTCGAGATCGACCACCACGGGGACGTGGTCGCTCGGGGCGTCGCCCTTGCGCTCGTTCCGGTGGATGGAGGCGCCGGTCACCAGGTCGCCGAAGGCGCGCGAGCCGAGCACGAAGTCGATCCGCAGGCCCTCGTTGCGCGGGAAGCGCAGCTGCTTGTAGTCCCAGTAGGTGTAGCCCTCGGGGACGAGCGGGCGCACGACGTCGTGCAGGCCGGCGGCGGTGAAGGCCTCGAAGGCCGCGCGCTCCTCGGGGGAGACGTGGGTGGAGCCGGGGCCGAGCGTCGGGTCGCCGACGTCGCTGTCGAGCGGGGCGACGTTCCAGTCGCCGACCAGCGCGAGCGGCAGGTCGGGCTCGGCCGCGAGCCAGGCGCGGGTACTCGCCTCGAGGGCCGCGAACCACTCGAGCTTGTAGTGCCAGTGCGGGTCGCCGACCGCGCGGCCGTTGGGGACGTAGAGGCTCCAGACCCGCACGCCGTCGACGGTCGCGCCGATCGCGCGCGCTTCGAGCGGGAAGGAGCCGTCCGCCGCGGGCTCCTTGGCGAAGCCGGGCATCCCGGGGAACCCGACCTGGACTTCCTCCATCGGCAGGCGGGAGGCGATGCCGACGCCGTTCCACTGGCTGAGGCCGACCATCTCGACGTGGTAGCCCGCCTGGGCGAAGGCCTCGTGCGGGAACTGCTCGGGCTTGCACTTGAGCTCCTGCATGGCGAGCACGTCGACGTCCTCGCGCACGAGCCAGTCGACGACGCGGCCGGTGCGGGCCCGGATGGAGTTCACGTTCCAGGTGGCGATGCGCATTCCGGAAGTCTAGGAGCCGCCGCCGACAGCTTCCCCGCACGGGGGCCGGGCGCGCGCGGTCTCCTCCTGCCGACCGATTGCGGAACCGGTGTCGGTGGTCGATGGTTGTCTTGCGCCGTCCCTGAAGCGGCCGCTCCTCCGCGCCGCTCGGCCCGAGCCCCGAAGCTCCGACCGTCCCCGTGCTCGGCCGATCCGCCTCTCGTTGATCCGGCCGCCCTCTCCCGCCCCGCCCCGACCGGAGGACCCATGATCCTGCTCCGTCTCGCGTCCTCGTACGCGAAGCCCTACTCCCGGTCGATCGCGGCGGTCGTGGTGCTCCAGCTGATCGCGACCCTCGCGGCGCTCTACCTGCCGAGCCTCAACGCCGAGATCATCGACCAGGGCATCGGCCAGGGGGACACCGACTTCATCTGGGCCACCGGCATGACGATGCTCATGGTCTGCCTGGTCCAGGTCGCCGCGGCGATCGGCGGCGTCTACTTCGGTGCGCGCACCGCGATGGCCGTCGGCCGCGACCTGCGCCGCGACGTCTACCGCCGGGTCGACTCGCTGAGCGGGCTCGAGGTCGGCCGCTTCGGCACCGCCACCCTGATCACCCGCGGCACGAACGACGTGCAGCAGGTGCAGATGCTCGTGCTGATGACGCTCAACTTCATGGTCTCGACGCCGATCATGTGCATCGGCGGGATCGTCTTCGCCCTGCGCGAGGACGCCGGGCTCTCCTGGCTGGTCTGGGTCTCGGTGCCCGTGCTCTTCGTCGTCGTCGGCGTGCTGGTCTTCCTGCTGCTGCCGCTGTTCCGCCTGATGCAGGACCGCATCGACGGGATCAACGGGGTGCTGCGCGAGCAGATCACCGGCATCCGCGTGGTCCGCGCCTTCGTCCGCGAGCCCTTCGAGTCGGAGCGCTACCGCCGCTCGAACGAGGCGATCACCGAGGTGTCGATCAAGGTCGGCAACATCTTCGTGCTGATGTTCCCGGCGATCATGATGATCCTGCACCTCGCCACGGCCGCCGTGCTCTGGTTCGGCGGGCACCGGGTCGACGCGGGTCAGATGCAGATCGGCTCGCTGACCGCGTTCCTCCAGTACCTGCTGCAGATCCTCACCGCCGTGATGATGGGCGTCTTCATGGTGATGATGATCCCGCGCGCCGTGGTCTGCTCCGAGCGCATCCAGGAGGTCCTCGACACCCGGACCAGCCTCACCACGCCGACCGGCGGCGTCGAGGCGCCGACCGGCGGCCGCGTCGAGTTCTCCGGCGTGGTCTTCGGCTACCCGGGCGCCGAGCGCCCCGTGCTCTCGCAGCTCGATCTCGTCGCCGAGCCGGGCCGGACGACGGCCATCGTCGGCTCGACCGGTGCGGGCAAGACGACGCTGCTCGGCCTCGTGCCGCGGCTGTTCGACCCGCAGGAGGGCTCGGTCGCCATCGACGGCGTGCCCGTCTCCTCGCTCGACCGCGCGCAGCTCGCGAAGGTCGTCGGGCTCGTCCCGCAGCGGCCCTACCTCTTCTCGGGCACCATCGCCTCCAACCTCCGCTTCGGCCGGCCCGACGCGACCGACGCGGAGCTCTGGGAGGCGCTGCGCATCGCCCAGGGCGAGGACTTCGTCCGGGCGAAGGAGCGCGGGCTCGACGAGCCGGTCTCGCAGGGCGGCACCAACGTCTCCGGCGGGCAGCGGCAGCGGCTCTGCATCGCGCGGGCGCTCGTCGCGAAGCCGCGCGTCTACCTCTTCGACGACTCGTTCTCGGCACTCGACGTCGCGACCGACGCGCGCCTGCGCGAGTCCCTCGCCGAGGCGACCACCGACGCGACCGTGATCATCGTCGCCCAGCGCGTGTCGACGATCCGGAACGCCGACCAGATCGTCGTGCTCGACGCGGGCCGCATCGTCGGCCGCGGCACGCACGACGAGCTCCTCGAGACGAACGCGACCTACCGCGAGATCGTCGAATCCCAGCTGAGCGTGGAAGGGGTGGCCTGAGATGGCACGCGCACGCGACACCGAGGCCCAGACGGCGCCGGTCGCCGAGTCCTCCGAGCTCGAGCCCGAGTTCGAGCCCGGCGAGGGCGACGGCGGCATGTTCGGCGACGGCCCGCCCGCCCGGAAGGCGCAGAACTTCTGGCCCTCCGCCAAGCGGCTGTTCAGCCTGCTCGGCCCCGAGCGCGCCCGGATGATCCTGGTCGTCGCGCTCGTGTCCGCGTCGGTCGTCCTCACCGTCATCGCGCCGAAGATCCTCGGCCAGGCGATGGACACCATCTTCAACGGCGTCATCGGCTCGCAGCTGCCGGCCGGCGTCCCGCTCGAGCAGATCATCGAGCAGCAGCGGGCCGAGGGCAACGGCACCTTCGCCGACATGCTCTCCAAGACCGCGATCGTGCCCGGCGAGGGCATCGACTTCACCGTCCTCGGGCGCCTGATCATCATCGTGCTGCTGATGTACGTCGTCGCGTCGGTGCTGATGTGGGCCCAGGGCTACATCCTCAACGGCCTCGTGATGAGGGTCGTCTTCGGCCTGCGCCAGGACATCGAGGCGAAGATCAACCGCCTCCCGCTGCGCTACTTCGACACCCGGCAGCGCGGCGACGTGATGTCGCGGGTGACCAACGACGTGGACAACATCCAGACGGCGCTGCAGCAGGCGTTCTCGCAGCTCGTGCAGTCGGTGCTCACCATCATCGGGATCGCCGTGATGATGTTCATCGTCTCCTGGCAGCTCGCGCTGATCGCGCTGGTCTCGATCCCGCTGTCCGCCGTGATCGCCGGCGTCATCGGCGCCCGCTCGCAGAAGCTCTTCGCCGCGCAGTGGAAGAACACCGGCGCGCTGAACGGCCACATCGAGGAGACCTTCTCCGGCCTCGAGATCGTCCGCACCTTCGGCCGCGACCGCGAGATGCTCGAGGAGTTCGACCGCCGGAACGACGCGCTCTACTCGGCCTCGTTCGGCGCCCAGTTCGTCTCGGGCATGATCATGCCGGCGATGACCTTCGTGTCCTACCTCTCCTACGTGCTGATCGCCGTCGTCGGCGGGCTCCGGGTCGCCTCGGGTCAGCTGACCCTCGGCGACGCGACCGCGTTCATCCAGTACTCGCGCGAGTTCACCCAGCCGGTGACCCAGCTCGCGAGCATGGCGAACATGCTGCAGTCGGGCGTCGCCTCGGCCGAGCGCACCTTCGAGCTGCTCGACGCCGACGAGCAGGAGCCGGAGACCGCGGTCGACTCGCTGCCCGAGCGCACCGACGGCCACGTCGAGTTCCAGGACGTCTCCTTCTCCTACGACCCGGAGCAGCCGCTGATCGAGGGACTGACCTTCTCGGCCCAGCCGGGCCAGACGGTCGCGATCGTCGGTCCGACCGGCGCCGGCAAGACCACGCTGGTCAACCTGGTGATGCGCTTCTACGAGCTCACGGGCGGGCGGATCCTGCTCGACGGCGTCGACATCACCCGGATCGGCCGCGGCGACCTGCGCTCGCGGGTCGGCATGGTGCTCCAGGACGCCTGGCTGTTCCAGGGCACGATCCGCGAGAACATCCGCTACGGCCGCCTCGACGCGACCGACGAGGAGATCGTCGACGCCGCCCGGGCGACGATGGTCGACCGCTTCGTGCAGCAGCTCCCCGACGGCTACGACACGGTGCTCGACGCCGAGGGCGGCAGCGTCTCGGCCGGTGAGCGCCAGCTGATCACGATCGCCCGCGCGTTCCTCGCCAACCCGTCGCTGCTCATCCTCGACGAGGCGACCTCCTCGGTCGACACCCGCACCGAGCTGCTCGTCCAGCACGCGATGGCGGCGCTGCGCACCGACCGCACCTCGTTCGTCATCGCGCACCGCCTCTCCACGATCCGGGACGCCGACACGATCCTGGTGATGGAGGCCGGCCGCATCGTCGAGCAGGGCGCTCACGAGGCGCTGCTCCAGCGCCGCGGCGCGTACTACGACCTCTACATGACCCAGTTCCGCGGGGGAGCCGAGGAGGGACAGGGCGAGAAGGCCGGTGCGACGCGCGCGGGCGGGGCCGAGTCCGCGCCGTAGGCGTGCCCCGTAGAGTAGGCGCGTGACCGACGCACGCCAGCAGCTCATCGAGTACATCGGCTCCGACGCCGTCTTCCACGGGGACTTCACCCTGACGAGCGGCAAGAAGGCGAGCTACTACGTCGACCTGCGGCGCGTCAGCCTGGACCACCGGGTCGCCCCGCTCATCGGCGACGTCATGCTCGACCTCATCGCCCCGATCGAGCGGGTCGACGCCGTCGGCGGTCTGACGATGGGCGCCGACCCGATCGCGTCCGCGATCCTGCACCGCGGCGTCCTCCGCGGACTCGAGTACGACGCCTTCGTCGTGCGCAAGGCACCCAAGGACCACGGCCGCGGCCGCCAGGTCGAGGGCCCGGACCTCGCCGGCAAGCGCGTCGTCGTCGTCGAGGACACCTCCACCACCGGCGGCTCCCCGCTCGCTGCGATCGAGGCCCTGCTGAAGGTCGGCGCCGAGATCGCCGGAGTCGCCGTCGTCGTCGACCGCGCGACCGGGGCCCGCGAGATCATCGAGGGCGCCGGCTACCCCTACTTCGCCGCGATCGGGCTGGCCGACCTCGGGCTGAGCTGATGGTGGACGACGACGGCCGCGAGCGCGGCGACCAGCCTGACGGCGGGCGCGACGAGCAGCCCGAGCCCGAGCGCCGCGCCGGCGGCAGCGAGTGGCTCCTCGAGCAGCTGAGCGGCGGCCGCCTGAAGAGCATCTTCGACGCCCCGCGCAGCCCTGCGCCCGAGGCCGCACCCGAGCCTGCGCCCGCGACCGAGGCGGCGCCCGCCAAGGAGGAGCAGCCCACGGAGACGCAGGACCCGACCGAGGCCGGGCAGCCCGCGGAGACGCGAAACTCCACCGAGGTGGAGCAGCCTGCCGAGGTGGGGCGCGCCATCGACGCTGAGCGGTCCGTCGCGGGCGAGCAGTCCGTCGTCGAGCAGTCGGTCGTCGAGCAGTCGGCGGACGTCGAGCGCCGCGCCGGGTCCGAACCGGCCGTCAGCATCGAGCAGGCCGACGGGACCGAGCGGGCCGATGAGGCCGAGCAGGCCGGCCCGATCGAGCAGGCCGGTGAGACCGAGCAGGACGGCCCGTTCGAGCGCCCCGTCGCTGCCGAGCAGTCCGTCGAGGACGAGCGCCCCGTCGAGGACGAGCGCCCCGTCGAGGACGAGCGCCCCGTCGCTGCCGAGCGTCCCGTCGATTCCGAGCAGCGCGTCGATTCCGAGCAGCGCTTCGATTCCGAGCAGCGGGTCGATCCCGAGCAGCAGGCCGACGTCGAGCAGCCGGTCGATGCCGTGCGGCCCGTCGAGCCCGAGCCCGGCTCCGCTCCTGAGACCGTCGTCCAGCCGGACCCCGCCCCCGCACCGCCGACCACGGACGCGGCGCCCGCGGAGGACGACGCGCAGACGCCCGTGGAGCCCGCGTCCGATCCGGAGGCCGACGCCGCCTCCGCGCGCCGCGACATCTGGGCCGCCTTCACCGCTCCCCGGTCGAGGCCCGCAGCGGACGACTCGACCACCGCGGAGTCCGCTCCCGAGCGACCGGTCACGCCCTCGCCGCGCTTCCCGCTCGGCCCGGTGCTCCCGCAGTCGCCGGCCGCCCCGGGCCCCGTCGCGGCTCCCGCGCCGGAGTCGCCCGTCGCGCAGGCCGAGCCCGCGCCCGCCGCGCCCGTCCTGCCCGCGGCACCGCCGGTCGACGATCTGCCGACCGCGCCCCCGGCGCTCCGCGAGCGAGGGCGCCGCTCCGAGGCGCGCCGCGACCGACCCGAGGGTGCGACCGAGCCCGAGCCGCGCGAGCCCGCGGCGCCCAGCGTGTACCAGTGGCCCGACCCCCGCGGCGGCTGGGACGAGCCGCCGGTGTGGGAGGACGTCGTCGCCCCGCGCGACGAGCCCGAGGACGACGGCGGCGACGAGGAGCTCTGGCGCGAGACCGCCGGCGCCTACGCCTGGAACCTCGAGCCGGACGACGACGGCACCGCCTCCGGCGAGCCGACCGGCGAGGCGACCACCGATGCGGAGGGGACGTCCGGCGAGGACGAGTCCGCCGCCCCGGCCGTCGCGCCGTTCAGCACTCCCGCTCGCGCGCACGTCAACGCCGCCAAGCGCTCGACCCGCAAGCCCCGCGCCGAGAAGCCCCGCGCCGAGAAGCCCGCGAAGTCACCGGCCCCCGCTCCCGTCCCCTCCGTCACGAGCGTCGGCGCGCCCGGCCCCGACCGCGCCCGAAGCCGGCGGCGCCTGCTGATCGGCCTGATCGCCGTCGGCGTCGTGCTCCTGCTCGGCGCGATCCTCGCCATCGGGATCGCCGTCGGCTCGAACGGCGACCAGGAGGCCGCGCCGGCCCCGGCCGCGACGACCGCCGCTCCGTCCGAGCCGAGTGCGACGCCCACCGCCGCCCTGCCCACCGTCGGCCCGCTGCCGGCCGGCAGCTACGCCTGGACGGCGCTGCTGGGCGGGGAGTGCCTCCAGCCGTTCGACACGGTCTGGGCCGAGCAGTTCACGGTCGTCGACTGCGCCACCGCCCACACCGGCGAGATGGTCGCGACCGGTGAGCTGACCGACGCGACCTTCCCGGGCCAGGACGCGCTGGCCGTCTCGGTCTCCTCGCTCTGCCAGGCGCAGGGCGTCGTCGACATCGCGGGTGCCGAGGCGTACGGCGACGTGCAGGTGTCCGCCTCCTACCCCGTGACCCAGGAGCAGTGGGACGCCGGCGAGCGCAGCTACTACTGCTTCGTCGACCGCGCCGGCGGCGGCGACATGCTCGGCTCGGTCGACGGCACCCCGTCGGCCTAGGCCGGGCGGCGCGACACGTGGACGAGGCCGGGCCCTCCGCCTCCCCCGAGGCGACGACGAACGGCGTGGGGCCGTGGGTCGGTCCGCGACCCGACGACGACCGCCTCGATCCCGAGCTGCTCGAGCGCGGTGATTCCCGCAACGTGATCGACCGCTTCCGCTATTGGCGGATGGACGCGATCGTCGCCGAGCTCGACGCGTCGCGGCACCCCTTCCACGTCGCCATCGAGAACTGGCAGCACGACATGAACATCGGCTCGATCGTGCGCAGCGCCAATGCGTTCGGCGCCGAGAGCGTGCACATCGTCGGGCGCCGGCGCTGGAACAAGCGCGGCGCGATGGTCACCGACCGCTACCAGCACGTGCAGCACCACGAGACCGTCGCCGACCTCGCCCGCTGGGCCGAGGCGGAGGACGTCCCGCTGCTCGCGATCGACAACGTGCCCGGCTGCGTGCCGATCGAGACGTTCGCGCTGCCGGAGCGCTGCGTGCTGCTGTTCGGGCAGGAGGGGCCGGGCCTCTCGGAGGAGGCGATCGCCGCCTCCGTCGCCGTGCTCGAGATCTCGCAGTTCGGCTCGACCCGCTCGATCAACGCCTCGGCCGCCGCCGCCGTGGCGATGCACGCCTGGATCCTCCAGCACGTCCGCTTCTGAGCAGCCGGGCGCCCCCTTCCCCCTCCCACTCTCCAAGAGTTGCGGTACTCGCGCTCGACTACCGCGACTTCGGAGGAGTCGGAGTGGGCGACTACCGCAGCTTCTGGAGTGTCGGCAGGTCGGGGGTGAGGAGCGGCGGGCCGGGGCGGCGGTCAGAGGATCTGGTCGTCCGGCGGGAACTCGGTCTCGTACGGGTCGGTCGAGAGCAGCTCGTGCACGCCGGTCAGCACCTCGTCGGGGCGGAACGGGTAGCGGTCCATCTCGGCGCGGTCGCTGATGCCGGTGAGGACGAGGACGGTGTGCAGGCCGGCCTCGATGCCGGCGACGATGTCGGTGTCCATCCGGTCGCCGATCATGCCGGTGTTCTCGCTGTGCGCGCCGATCTTGTTCATCGCCGAGCGGAACATCATCGGGTTCGGCTTGCCGACCACGTACGGGTCCTTGCCGGTGGCCTTCGTGATCAGGGCGGCGATCGCGCCCGTCGCGGGCATGACGCCCTCGGCGCTCGGGCCGGTCGCGTCGGGGTTGGTCACGATGAAGCGGGCGCCCCCGACGATCAGGCGGATCGCCTTCGTGATCGCCTCGAAGCTGTAGTTGCGGGTCTCGCCGACGACGACGTAGTCCGGCGCGGTCTCGGTCATGATGAAGCCCGCCTCGTGCAGGGCCGTGGTGATGCCGGCCTCGCCGATCACGAAGGCGCTGCCACCCGGCATCTGCGAGGCGCAGAAGTCGGCGGTCGCGAGGGCGCTCGTCCAGATCCGCTCCTCGGGCACGTGCAGCCCCGACGCCCGCAACCGCGCCGCGAGATCGCGCGGGGTGAAGATCGAGTTGTTCGTGAGCACCAGGAACGGGGTGCCCGCGTCCGTCCACTCCTGGATGAGCTCGGGCGCGCCGGGGAGCGCCTGGTTCTCGTGCACCAGCACGCCGTCCATGTCCGTGAGCCAGGCCTCGACCTCGCTGCGCTTCGTCGCCATGGGGTCGATGCTATCGGCGCAGCCCGGACGGGGGAGTCGACGGGCTGCCCCGGAGGGGCACAGCGGGAGCGGGTTACCCTGAGGACATGAATGGCGAGAACCTGCTGGGCCCCGAACCGACCCTCCTCCCGGACGAGCCCGCGATCACCGCGGCCCTCGCCAAGCACGCGAACCCGGGAGCCGTCGAGTTCGCCGCGCTCGCGGCGGCCCACCCGCGCTCACCGCTGGCCTGGGCTCTCCTCGCGGACAGCGTGTGGGGGATCGACGCGGCGCTGCCGTCCTACGCCTACGCGCGCGTCGGCTATCACCGCGGCCTCGACCTGCTCCGCACCGCCGGCTGGCGCGGCCAGGGCCCCATCCCGTGGCGCCACGGTCCCAACCGCGGCTTCCTGCTCTCCCTCTACGCCCTCCGCCGCGCCGCCGAGTCGATCGGCGAGACCGACGAGGTCGCGCGCCTCACCGGCTTCCTCGAGCAGGCCGACCCCGCCGCGATCCCCGAGATCGAGCGCTACCACGAGGACGCGCTGCCCCCCACGGCCGCCATCGTCATCCTCGGCGCGGACTGATCGCCGCCCGGCCGCGGCGCTCGCGGCGTTGTCGTCGGTCGCCGTAGCTCCGCTACGCCTCCCTCCTCCGCCTTGCGATCACCGCGACCGGACGACGATCAGGCTGAGGCGGTGCAGGATTGCCGTCCCCGCCGCATGCTGGTCGAGTAGCCCCGCAGGGGCGTATCGAGACCCACCGTCGTTCGGTGGGTGGATCTCGATACGCCCGCTGCGCGGGCTACGAGATCAGCATGAAGCGGGGCCCTCTTCGCGGGCCGCTCGACGCGGCAGAAGTGTGCCCGCTGTGCGGGCTCCTCGGCTGGGTGTTCGGTCAGCGGGACGAGTGCGTCGCCGCAGGGGCGGCGCGGCGGCGGAGGAGCAGGACCGTCGCGAGGGTCAGCAGGGCGCCCAGCGCCGCCGCGCCGGCGGTGACCAGGAAGCCGGACTGCGGGCCGAGGGCCTCGACGGCCAGGCCGCTCAGGGTGGAGCCGGCGGTGGCGCCGAGGGCGATGCCGGTCGGCGGCCAGGCGAGGGCTTCGGTGAGGCGGCTGCGCGGGGCGATCGACTCGACGAGGCTCGAGCCGGTGATCAGCAGCGGCGACGTCGCGAGGCCGGCGACGAAGGCCAGCGCGATCAGCACGGGCAGCGACCCGGCGAGCACGAGCACCGGCACCACCACTCCGAAGACGGCGCCCGCCACCAGGAACCTCGAGCGCGGACCGCCGGGCAGGCGCGCGGCACCCACGACCACCCCGGTGAGCACGCTGCCGATGCTGTACGCCGAGAGCAGCAGCCCCGAGGCGGCTCCCGCCCCGGACGCCTCCGCGGTCGCGATCGCCGCGACGTTGAACGAGCCGAAGACCCCGCCGATGGTCGCGAAGACCGCCACGATGCCGACGAGACCGAGCGGCAGCCGCTCCCGCGCGGGCGACGCGGCCGAGCGCACCGGAGCGAGCGCCGGCTGCGTCCCCGTCTGCACGAGCAGCGCGACACCGCCGGCCACGCCGATCCCGAGGCCGACCAGGACGCCGGCCGCCGGGTGCACGAGCGAGGCCAGCAGGGTGACGATCGGCGGCGCGACCACGAAGGCCGCCTCGTCCGCCACCGACTCGACCGAGTACGCGGTGTGCCGCAGCCCCGGGTCCGAGGTCGCGGCGCTCCAGCGCGAGCGGACGGCCGAGCCGACGTCGAGGACGGCCGCGCCGGCGAGGATCCCGAGCGCGAACCAGGTCCAGACGGGAGCGCCCAGCAGCACGGCGGCGACGAGCCCGAGCGAGGCGGCGACGAGGACCGGGAGCGACAGGGCGAGCGCCCGGCGCTGCCCCCAGCGGTCCATCACCCGCGACCAGAGCGGCCCGGTCACGGCGAGGGCGAGGGTCAGCGCGCCGGAGACCGCGCCGCCGAGCGCGTAGCTGCCCGACTGCGCAGACACGAGGACGAGCACCCCGATCGCGAGGCTGCCCTTGGGGAAGCGGCCGAGCCAGCCGGCCGAGGAGAAGGCGAGCGACCCCGGGAGGGCGAACGCCCGCGCGTAACTCCCGGTCGCACGGCTCAGAGCGGAGGTCGAGGTGGTCGTGGGGTCTGGCATGGTCGGATCCGATTCCGGTCGTTCCGACGGCGGAGACTGCTCCACTGGCTGGACGGACGACAGGACGAGCCTACGCGGGCGGCACCTCTGCGGGCATGATGGACGCATGGACACCGCCGCGCTCGAGTCCTTCCTCGCCGACCTGCCGGGCGCAGGCGCGAGCTTCCCCTTCGGCCCGGAGACGCGGGTGTGGAAGGTCGAGGGCAAGGTCTTCGCGCTCGAGATGGAGCGGTTCGGCCGGCCCGTCGTCAGCGTCAAAGCGCTGCCCGAGAACGTCGTGCACCTCGTCGCGGGCGTCGACGGCATCGAGCCCGGCTACCACCTCAACAAGAAGCACTGGGTGACCGTCGACGCGGGCGGCCGGGTCGAGGAGGGCCTCGTCCAGGAGCTGCTCGCGGAGTCGCACGCGATCATCGTCGCGAAGCTGCCGCGCCGCCTCCGCCTCGCCCTCGACGGCACCGCCACCGGCTCCCTCAGCGAGGACGCCTGACCCGAGCCCGGCCCTCCCCGCGAGATGCCACTTGTGACGGACTTTCGCGGCGTGTCGCGCGCACAAGTGGCATCTCGCGGGGGAGGACCGGGCTCGCAGAGACCTACAGGCCGTAGGAGCGGAGGTAGGCGGCGGTGTCGTGCCAGCCCTCGACGGCGAAGGTCTCGACGCCCATCGCCTTGACGGGGTAGTCGTTGCCGTCGGGGTCGAGGCGGTCGCCGACGAAGATCATCTCGTCGAGGGGGATGCCGGTGAGCTCGGTGAGCTTGTTCATCCCGTAGGCCTTGTCGATGCCCTTGCGGGTGATGTCGACCGAGGTGGAGCCGCCGGAGCGGACCTCGAGGTCGGGCAGCACGGCCTGGACGGCCTCGCGGAGGGTGTTCTTCTTCTCGCCGGTCGGGTCCCAGGCCTGCTTCACCGGCACCGGAGCGGCCTGGCCGAGCGCGGAGAAGGTGATCTGCGAGTCACGGTCCTCGAGGATCGGGCCCCAGGTCTCGGACTCCCAGTAGCCGAGCTCCTTGGCCTTCTCCTCGACGGCGGCGAGCGCGCGGGACTT
Source organism: Rathayibacter sp. VKM Ac-2929 (assembly GCF_022815495.1). NCBI lineage: Bacteria > Bacillati > Actinomycetota > Actinomycetes > Micrococcales > Microbacteriaceae > Rathayibacter > Rathayibacter sp. VKM Ac-2929. The sequence goes on along the minus strand of NZ_JALGRV010000003.1, from coordinate 62,628 downwards.
CTCGTCGTCGGTGAGGTTCTCGGCGTAGATCTGCGCCCAGTCGCCGTTCTCGTAGCGGTAGTACTGCGTGCCGCAGGTGGGCATCAGGTGCAGCTTCGCCAGCACGGCGGGGTCGGCGCCCTCGAGGCGGTCGAGCACCTGCATCCGGAACTGGCCGATCTGGCCGCCGGAGATGATGCACACCTCCGTCGCCTGCAGCAGCTTGACGAAGAGGTCGGCCATCACCGGGTCCACGGGGGACTTCGAGGCGGCGAGGGTGTCGTCGAGGTCGAAGGCCATCAGGCGGGGCAGGGTGCTCATGGAACTCGTTTCACGGTCTGCGGACAGGGCGGTAATGACGGGGTGGCGCGGCGCGCGCGGTATCGAGGATACGGGGCGGTGCAGCCGGAGCGCGGGAACCGCGGGCGCAGACTGGGGCGATGAGCCTCCCGCGCACGATCGCCCGCATCCTCCTGGGCCTCGTGCTCGTGTTCGCGGGGACGGGGCACCTGACCTTCGCGCGGCGGTCCTTCCAGGCGCAGGTTCCGCCGTGGCTGCCGTTCGATGCGGACTTCGTCGTCCTGGCATCCGGTGTCGTCGAGATCGCGCTCGGGCTCGCGCTCCTGCTGCTGCGGCGCCGGCGGGTGCTGGTGGGGATCGTCGTCGCCGCCTTCTTCGTCGCGGTGTTCCCCGGGAACGTCTCGCAGCTCGTCACCCGGACTCCGGCCTTCGGCCTCGAGACCGACGCTGCCCGGGCGATCCGGCTGGTCTTCCAGCCGCTGCTCGTGCTCTGGGCGCTGTGGTCGACGGGCGTGCTCGCCGCCTGGAACGCGAGACGGCGCCGCCCTCGGGAGTGAGGGCGGCGCCGTCCGGTCGTGCGGGTGGTGCGGGCGGCTACTCCGAGTGCGAGGCGGAGCGGCGGCGGCGGAGCACCGTCAGCGCGATGCCGGCGAGCAGCAGCAGAGCCGCGCCTCCTGCGGAGGAGGCCGCGTCGACGCCGGTGTTCGCGAGCGGTCCGGAGTGCGAGCCCCCGGCGACGGGGACGGGCGTGGCGGAGGGCAGCGGCACCGGGGTGGCCGTCGGCTGCTCGGTCGGCTCGGGCTGGCCGGGCTCAGGCTGGCCGGGCGCGGGCGTGCCGGGCTGGCCGGGCGTGCCGGGCGTGCCGGGCTCGGCCGGGACCTCGGCCGCGACCGACGTCAGCGACCAGTTCTGGTCGAAGAAGTCCGCCTGGTCGATCACGCCGCGCGCGCTCGCCCAGTCGATCAGCAGCTGCCGGATCTCGAGCCGCTCGTCGTAGACGAGGGGAGCCGCGGCGACGGCCGGGTAGGCCCCGCCACCGCTCTGCCGGTAGTTGTTGACGGCCATCACGAAGCGGTCGTCGTCGGCGACGGGGGTGCCGTCGAGCTGCGTCAGGTCGCGGATCCGGGAGCCGGCCGGCTGCGAGATGTCGATGACGTAGTCGAGGCCCGAGAGCGCGTCGTAGTTGTAGTCCGGGATGCCCGTGGGGCGGTCCGCGGTGATCGCGTTCGTGCCGGTGGCCGGGTCGAACGGAGCGCCCGGGGCGACCTGGTTGAAGTAGCGCGCCGAGTACTCGAGGTAGTCGCGCACCTCCGCGCCCGTCATCTCGACGCCCCGGAGGGTGTTCTCGTAGATGTAGAGACCGGCGATGTCGCGGATCGTGACCTGCCCCTTCGGGAAGACCGCGGTGCGCGAGAACGGCGACGCCTGCGAGATGACCGGGACGTCGGCCCACTCCGTGCCCTCGAGCGCGGCGTCGACCGTCTCGGCCTGGACGTTGTTGATGAAGTCGATGATCGGGGTGTCCTCGTAGCGCGAGGTCTCGGCCGAGAGCTCCTCGAGCGACTCGGCCACGGGGGTGTTCACGTACTCGATCGTGGTCGCGTGCGGCTCGGCGAGGGCGTCGACCACGGCGGTCGACTCCTCGGCGATGTCGCGCGCGTAGACCGGGGTGACGACGGGAGCGCTGCCCTCGGTCCAGTCGACCTGCAGGTCGCCCGCGGCGTCCTTCACCAGGTTCAGGGTCACCTCGGTGAGCCCCTGCGCCCAGAAGTACGGCTGGGTGACGAGGACCTGCTCGCCGGCGACGTTCGTGTAGAGCGTCTCGGGGACGTCCTGGTGGCTGTGGCCGGCGACGACCACGTCGATGCCGGGGACCTGCGTCGCGATGTTGTTGACGACGTCCTCGTTGAGGTCGGCCGGGTCGTACTCGGCGTCCGGGACGGTGCCCTGGCCGGTGTGCGCGAGGACGACGACCACGTCGGCCTCGGCCTCGACCTTCGGGACCCACTCCTTCGCGGTCTCGACCATGTCGCGGAACTCGAGCACGCCGTCGACGTACTGCTTGTCCCAGACGCGGACGCCCGGGGTGACCAGGCCGAGCACGCCGACCCGCACGGTCTCGCCGTCGATCTCGCGCTCGATCACGGTGTACGGCTTCTGGTACGGCTCGCCGGTCGCGACGTCGACGACGTTCGCGCCGAGCAGCGGGGCGTTCAGATCGCCCTCGTAGGCGCTCAGCATGTCGAGGCCGTAGTTGAACTCGTGGTTGCCGACGACCTGCGCGTCGTAGCCGATGGTGTTGAACGCGGTGGCCATCGGGTGCGTCGTCTCGCCCGAGAGGACGCCCGCGGCGCCGTCGCCGAGGCCGTAGTAGTAGGTGAGGGGCGTGCCCTGGATCGCGTCGCCGTTGTCGAAGACGAGGACGGAGTCGTCGCCCTTCTCGGCGCGGAGGCGGTCGACCTCGGTCGCGACGCGGGTGAGGCCGAGCGTGTCCTCGCCCTCGTAGGGCGCGTTCGCGAAGTAGTCCCAGTTGTAGACGTGCCCGTGCGTGTCGGTCGTCGACACCAGGGTGAGCTCGACGCCGTCGTCGAGGGTGGCCGCGCTCGCGAGGGGAGCGGCGGTGGCCGCCCCGAGCGCGATGACGGCGAGGAGGCTTGCGGCGCGGAGTGTGCGCATCGGTTTCCTGTTCGCGTGATCGGTGGAGTGTGAACGCCTTCGAATCTATGCGCCGGGTGTGAACGCGTCGTTACGGGTTCGAGAGCATCGCTCGGCTATCGGTCGGACGGGGCGGATCGCGTCCCCTTTGTGCACTCCCTCTCAATGCTGAGGGTATGTCAACTAGGCTGCGGCGGACACGTGGCAGGACGTCACCCTCAGGGAATCGTCGTCCGCGCCCCCGTGCGGAGCTCGGCATCATGCTGCGGAGGACTGGACTCGAAGGGAAGGGCGTCGGTGATGGTGTCTGGTGCTTCCCCTCGCGGCGGTGGCGTCGAGGGCCTGCTGGTTCCCGTGCTGGTGTCCGTTCCGCTCTTCGGGCTCCTTCTCGCGGCCCACGCGTGGATCGAGGCGTCGATTTTCGCCGGGGCGGCCGTGCTCACCGTGACCACCCGCGCGATCCTCGCTCGAACCCACGCGCCCGAGGAGAGGAAGAACGGGAGAGCGCAGCGAGAGTTCGGCCGCAACGCCCTGCTGGACGACTCTCGCGCTGAGTTGGAATGATGCCTGGCGACGAGGGGATCGACCGGCTGCTCGATCGCGGAGGTGTCGGTTTCACCGGCTCGGCCGGAGTCGAGGCCTTCTACGTCCTGTGCAGCCCGTGCTCATCGCCGGCGGACGAGAAGTGCATCGAGCTCACGTTCAGCCGGGAGTTCGTCCAGCTCGGAGATGTGCGGACCGATGTCGTCGTCAAGTGGGGGCGTGAGGAGAACGTCCGCGCCTGGCTCGCGGCTCTGGTCGAGGAGTTCGACGTCGAGGTCGGTCCGCCTCTCATGGAGGCGGCCGCCATCGAATTCGTCGTGAGGAGTCCGTTCAATGACGCGGGTGAGGAGCCGATCTATGCCCTGCACCCCTGGAGACGCTTCGAGACGAACAGCGGTGAGAGCAACACGGGAAGCGAGTCCTGATCTATGGACTCGGTGACTCGGCTCGGAACGCTGCTGGCGCGCGAGGGTCGCCTCGTCGCGGTGGAGCGGGACGGGCGGCTGCTGCGGGTGGCCTCCCTCAGCGGAGGCGGACTGTCGGCCGCCGTCGTCGCGTCGGCGAGTCGGTCGATGCACGTCGCGGCGATCTCCGGAGTGCACCGCACGGCGTTCTGCCTCCTTCGCGACGACGTCCCTGAAGCGTCGGTCGCCGAGCCGGTGGTGTGGGCGGTCCGTCGCCGGCGCGGGCTCGTCCGCGATCCGATCCTCGGCGCGGAGCGGAGGCTGCGGGTGCTCGGAAGGGTCTTCGTGCTCGGAGGCAGATCACCCTGTCGGTGTCGGGACGTCCATGCTGATCGAGTAGCCCGCGGAGCGGGCGTATCGAGATCCACCAGCGTCAGAAGGACGAGTCTGCAGATCCGCCCTGCTGATGAGGGCGGGTCTCGATACGCCCCTGCGGGGCTGCTCGACCAGCATGGGGACGCCCCTGCGGGGCTGCTCGACCAGCAGGAAGGGCCTCCGCCGCGTCCGAGTGAGACGGTAGTGATCGGGGGAGTGGCGGCGGCCCTCCCGTAAACTGGCTCGGGCTGGTCGCCCTGTCGCGACTCCTCCGTCGCACGGCCGGCCCCGCACCCGGCGTCTCCGGGTACTGCCGTTTCGCACAGCGAAGGACACGCCATGCCAGCAATCGTCATCACCGGCGCCCAGTGGGGCGACGAGGGCAAGGGACGCGCGACCGACCTGCTCGGCAGCCGCGTCGACTACGTCGTCAAGTTCAACGGCGGCAACAACGCCGGGCACACGGTCGTCGTGGGCGACGAGAAGTACGCGCTGCACCTGCTGCCCTCGGGCATCCTCACGCCGGGCGTCGTCCCCGTCATCGCGAACGGCGTCGTCGTCGACATCGAGGTGCTCTTCCACGAGCTCGAGGCGCTGAGCGCCCGCGGCGTCGACGTCTCGAAGCTGCTCGTCAGCGCCAACGCGCATGTGATCACCAGCTACCACCGCACCCTCGACAAGGTGACGGAGCGCTTCCTCGGCAAGCGCCAGATCGGCACCACCGGCCGCGGCATCGGCCCGGCCTACGCCGACAAGATCAACCGGGTCGGCATCCGGATCCAGGACCTCTTCGACGAGAACATCCTCCGGCAGAAGATCGAGGGCGCCCTCGACCAGAAGAACCACCTGCTGGTGAAGGTCTACAACCGCCGCGCGATCCTGGTCGAGCAGGTCATGGAGGACCTGCTGCAGTACACGGAGCGCCTGCGCCCGATGGTCGCGGACACCTCGCTGGTCCTCGCCCGGGCCCTCGACGCCGGCAAGACGGTCCTCTTCGAGGCCGGCCAGGCCACGATGCTCGACGTCGACCACGGCACCTACCCGTTCGTCACCTCCTCCAACGCGACCTCGGGCGGCGCGGCCACCGGCTCCGGAGTGGCGCCCAACCGGATCGAGCGCGTCATCGCGGTCATCAAGGCGTACACGACCCGCGTCGGCGCCGGCCCGTTCCCGACCGAGCTGTTCGACGAGTGGGGCGAGTACCTGCGCAAGCAGGGCTTCGAGTTCGGCACCACCACCGGCCGCCCGCGCCGCTGCGGCTGGTACGACGCCCCGATCGCCCGCTACTCCGCGCGGATCAACGGCGTCACCGACTTCGTGCTGACCAAGCTCGACGTGCTCTCGGGCCTGGAGACCATCCCGGTCTGCGTCGCCTACGAGGTCGACGGCGTGCGCCACGACGAGGTCCCCGTCTCGCAGAGCGACTTCCACCACGCGAAGCCGATCTACGAGGAGTTCCCCGGATGGCAGGAGGACATCACCGGCTGCCGCGAGTTCGCCGACCTGCCGCAGGCCGCGCAGGACTACGTCCGCGCCCTCGAGGCGATGAGCGGCGCCCGCTTCTCCGCGATCGGCGTCGGGCCGGAGCGCGAGCAGGTCGTCGTCCTGCACGACCTCCTCGACTGAGGCGCGACGGGGTCGACCCGCTTCGAGACCCGTCCGCTCCGGCAGCGACGCGCACGACGGCCGCGGGCGGGGGATGATCGGCTGGTGCAGATCTACGCCGACCTCCCCGCCGTCCGCGCCCGCCAGATCACGGCCGACGCCCTCGCGCTCGCCGTCGCGGTGATCGCGATCGCGGCCGGGATCGCCGTCGGCTCGCTGATCGCGGGCCTCGCCGAGATCGGCCGCCGCCTCGAGAGCGCGGGCAGCGGCTTCGGCTCGACCATGAGCGACGCCGGCTCGACGCTCGGCGGCATCCCGCTGCTCGGCGACGCCGTGCGCGCGCCGTTCGACGAGGCCAGCGGCGCCGGAGCGGTGCTCGCCGCGGCCGGCCGCGACCAGCAGCAGCTCGCGAGCGCGCTGGCGATCGTGGCCGGCCTCGCGATCGGCGGGCTGCCGCTGCTCCTGCTCGCCGTGGTCTGGCTCCGCCCGCGCCTGCGCTTCGCCCGCCGCACCGCCGAGCTGCGTGCCCTCGGCACGACCCCCGGCGGCGCCGAGCTGCTGGCCCTCCGCGCCCTCACCGAGGCGACCCCGCGCGAGATCCTCGCCGCCCACCCGGCCGCCGTCCCCGCCTGGCGCGCCGGCGACCCCGCCGCCACCGCCGCCCTCTCCGCCCTCACCCTCCGCCGAGCCGGCCTCCGCCCCTGACGCCGCCCCCTGACGCGCGCGCCGATCCCCGCCGCGAGATGCCACTTATGAGCACGACACGCCGTGGATCCCGCTCATAAGTGGCATCTCGCGGGGGCCGCAGGGACCAGCACGGGTCACCCGGGAGGATGACGGCGGCGGCCACCCGGGGCGACGCCCGCGACAGAGGCGGCTCCGTAGCGTCGGAGACATGCAGAACCAGACCTCCTCCGTCGTGGCGCGCGTCGAGGGCGTGCGCAAGCTCTACGGCAGCACGCCGCCCGTCGTCGCCCTCGACGACGTCACCCTCTCGATCGAGCGCGGCGAGTTCACCGCGGTGATGGGCCCCAGCGGCTCCGGCAAGTCGACGCTGATGCACGTGCTCGCCGGCCTCGACACCGCCTCGGCCGGCCGCGTCTTCCTCGGCGACGTCGAGATCACCGCGATGGGCGACGCCGAGCTCACCGTGCTCCGCCGGCGCAGCGTCGGCTTCGTCTTCCAGGCCTTCAACCTCGTCCCGACCCTCGACGTGCGCGGCAACATCCGCCTCCCGTTCGAGCTCGACGGCCGCCGCGTCACGGCCGAGGAGGAGGAGTGGATCGCCCGTCTGATCGAGTCGCTCGGTCTCCGCGAGCGCCTCACCCACCGCCCGCACGAGCTCTCCGGCGGCCAGCAGCAGCGCGTCGCCATCGCCCGCGCCCTGGCCACCCGCCCGCAGCTGATCTTCGCCGACGAGCCGACCGGCAACCTCGACTCGCGCACCGGCCGCGAGGTGCTCAGCCTCCTCCGCGCCTCGACCCGCGAGTACGGCCAGTCGATCGCGATGGTCACCCACGACCCGATCGCCGCGGCCTTCGCCGACCGCATCGTCTTCCTCCGCGACGGGGCCGTCGTCGACGACCGCCGCGGGATGAGCGCCGAGGAGATCTCGCGCGCCATGCTCTCGATGGAGGGAGCGTCGTGAGCGCCCGCACCGGCCTGCGGGCCGCCTCGGGGCAGGGCGGCGGCGCGATCATCACGGTCGCCGCGCTCTCGGCCGCGTTCGGCGGAGTCCTGGTGATGGTCATCGCCGACATGGTGGCGGCGTTCGACGCCGCCGGTCTCGACGGCATCGCGCAGGCCGCGACGACGCTGGGCGTGGTCGGCGGCGTCTTCTTCGGCATCGCCGTCTTCGTCGGCGCGATCGTCACCTCCAACGCGGTGTCGACGGTGATCGCCGGCCGCACCCGCGAGATCGCGCTGCTGCGCCTGCTGGGCGCCTCCGGACGCTCGCTCCGCGCCGAGGTGGTGCGGACCGGCCTCGTCCAGGGGCTGATCGGCGCGGCCCTCGGCCTCGTCGCCGCCGTCGTCCTGGTGGCCGTGGGCGCCGAGATCGCCTTCAGCACCGGGACCTTCACGCGCATCGCCGTGCCGCTCGCCTCGCCGGGACTGCTGCTGCCGGGCCTCGCCGTGATCGTCTCGACCGTCGTCGCCTCCTGGGCCGGATCCCGCCGGGTGCTCTCGGTCGCGCCGTCGCAGGCCGCCGGCTCCGCCGCCGAGCCCCGCTACGACGAGCTCCGCGGCCGCACGGGCCGGAACGTCCTGGCGCTCGTCCTCCTCGTGGTCGGCGTCCTGCTCCTCGTGATCGGCGTCGTGGTCGGGCTGGTCAGCCCGCTCGGCGTCCTGATCGGCCTCGCCGGCGGCATGCTCTCCTTCACCGGGGTGGTCCTCGGAGCGCCGGTCCTGCTCCCGCCGCTGATCTCGCTGGTCGGCCGGGCCTTCGGCGGCGGCCCCGTCGCGCGCCTCGCCTCCGCGAACGCCACCCGCAACCCCGCCAGGAGCGCGCGTGCCGTCATCGGCCTCGTGATCGGAGTGACGCTCGTCACGATGTTCGCGGTGGCCGCTGCGACCTTCTCGTCGATCATTCGCGCCTCGAGCGAGATGAGCCCGGAGATCTTCGCGGCGCTCGACCAGTTCGTCGCGGTCAGCACGGCGATCATGAGCGTGCTGCTCGGCTTCTCTGTGCTGCTCGCGGCCGTCGGCATGGTCAACACGCTCTCGCTGAGCGTGCTGCAGCGCCGCCGCGAGCTGGGACTGCTCCGCGCGCTCGGCTTCACGGGCTCGCAGGTGCGCTGGATGGTCGTCGTCGAGGCGGCGCAGATGGTGATCGCCGCGGCGCTGCTGGGTCTCGTCCTCGGCGCGTTCTACGGCTGGGCCGGCGCGGTCGCGATCTTCGGCTCGCTGCCGGGCATCGGACTGGTGCCGCCGACGATCCCGGTCGGGATCCTGGTCGCCGTCGTCCTGGTCAGCATCGTCCTCACCGCCGTCTCCGCGGTCCTGCCGGCCCGCCGCGCGACCCGGGTGCCGCCGGTGGAGGCGCTCGCCGTCGCCTGAGCGCGCCGGCCGCTCGGCTCGCGAGCGGCTCGAACCACCCGGCCGCTCACGCCACCGGGCCGCTCACACCACCGAGAAGCCGTCCGCGAGGCGCTCCCGCCCGCTCAGCGCGAGCAGGAGCTCCTCGCCCCGTCCCGCCCGAGCGGCGAGCGCCCCCGCCAAGGCGGAGCAGGCCTCGACCGCCTCGGGCGGGATCTCGTGCGCGAGGCCCGTCGCCCGCGACAGGTCGAGGGTGTGCACGACCAGCTCGAGCACGCGGGTCCGCAGGTACTCGTCCAGGGCCAGGGCGTGCTCGCCGATCGCGACGAGGCGCCCGGACGGCTGCTGCGCCAGCAGCGCGAGGGCGCGCTGCAGCGACGACGCGATCACCTCGGCCGGGTGCTCGCCGAGCAGCGCCCCGGTCTCGACGCCCCGCCGCGCCACGGCCGCGGGGTCGGCGCGTCCGCCGGCCAGGGCCGCGTAGTAGCCGAGCGCGTCGGGCACGGTCGCGGCGGCCGGCTCCTCCGCGAGCAGGTACGTCTCGACCGTCGTGATCGCCCGCGAGGCGTGCCCGGTCAGGCCGCGGACGTCCCAGACGCCCAGCCCTGGCAGCGCCCACTGCTCGTCCCCGATCCGCTCGACCAGGCGGAGCAGGGCGCCGGCCGAGGCGGCGAACATCGCGGTGCTCTCCATGGACCTCATGCTGGCACGCGTCCTGGACTCCTCAGCGGGCCGCAGTGGCCCCAGAATGTCCGGATGAGCAGCCCCGCCTCGCCCGATCGTCCCGGCCGTCCTGTCCGCCCGGCGCCCGCGGTGCTGACCGGCCGCCTCGTCGTCCTCGAGCCGCTCACCGAGGAGCACCTGGAGCCGCTCCGGGCCGCGATCGGCCGCCCCGAGGTGTTCGCCGCGGGCTACGGCGGCGGGCCCTCGGGCCTCCCCGACGGCGCCGAGGCGTTCCGCGCCTTCGCCCGGCGCTACTACCCGTGGGAGACCGGCAATCCCTCCGCCGTGCTCGTCGACGGCCGGGTCGTCGGCACCTCCTCGCTGACCGACTTCGACGAGCGGCGGGAGGCGGCGCACCTCGGCTGGACCGCCTACGCCCCCGAGGTCTGGGGCACGGCCGTGAACCCCGAGACCAAGCTCCTCCTGCTCGGCCTGGCCTTCGACAGCGGCTTCTCGCGGGTGAAGCTGCAGGCGGACGCGGCGAACGCGCGCTCCCGCGCGGCGATCCTCCGCCTCGGCGCGGTCTTCGAGGGCGTGCTGCGGCACGACCAGCGGCGGGCGGACGGCTCCTGGCGCGACACGGCGGTGCACTCGATCCTGGTGGAGGAGTGGCCGGCGGTCCGCGAGGGGCTCGAGCGGAGGATCGAGGCGCTATCAAGCCCGGTCCCGCCGCGCAACCCGGATGCTCCGATCGGGCGCTGAGCGGTAGGAAGGACGCATGGAACGCATCCACTACGCCGGCAGCTCGGTGCTCACCGGCAGCCGGATCGCGCACTCGCTCGTCGGCTACGCGGAGGCCCTCGCGCTGCGCAAGGGCGCGATGTCGGTCGACATCCCGATCCGGCGCTCCACCGGCGAGCTCGGCCGGGCGACCCTGCTGATCGGTCCGGCCAGCCAGCTCTTCTCGGAGACCGAGGACGACGGCGGCGAGGAGATCGTGGACGCGGCCCTGGTCGAGAGGCTCGCGAAGGAGACGGCGCGGCTCGGAGTGTCCCAGCCGCTGGCCGAGGAGGGCGACTCGTCCTCGCCGCACCTGTCCGACCTCGAGATCCCGCACTTCGATTCGGATGACGATCGACGCTGAGCGTCGGACCCGGGGCGGTTAGAATCGCCCCGTACCGTCCGGCCGTGCCCCCGCCGGCTGGACTGCACTGCGAACGGAGACCGCCCTCATGGGCCGATTGATCTACGACTCGACTCTCGAAGCCGACTTCGACGACCGACTGCTCGCCCATCTGCAGATCGTCATCGGCTCGAAGCTGTCGCGCAACGAGTCCTTCTACCTCTCGTGGAAGGACTCGCAGTCCGTCGGCGACGGTCGCACGTCGATCTGGCTGCACCCGGCGATCCCGCTGCGCTTCAAGTACCACGGCGGCCGCGCGCCGGCCATCAACCCCGACTGGATCCGCCAGCTCCTGGCCGATTCGCACAGCGCCCACGGCCTGCGCATCAGCGAGGAGCCGCACGGCGGAGCCCGCCAGAGCGAGGAGGGCCTGCTGTGAAGCGCGTCGAGCTGATCTACGGCGGCACCCCCTACAGCCTGCACGACACCACCGCCGCGGAGGTCCGTGCGAGCGTCGAGGAGGCGCTCGACGGCACCGCCTCGCGCTGGCTGACCGTCAACCAGGGCGAGGGCCAGCCCCGCGAGACGTCGATCCTGATCACGCCGGGAGTGGCCTTCTCCGTCGCCGACGTCGCGCACTGACCGCCGCCGGCTGAGCCGCCGATCCTGACCACTGATCCTGACCGGCGCGTCCTGAGGCGCACGTTCCGGGCCGCCGTCCCGGACCGCTCCCGCGTCAGCCTGTGAGCAGCGCCGGGAACTCGCCCGGGATCTCGCGCGCGAGGTAGCCGGCCGGGCCGAGCCTGCGCACGAGGACCGAGTCGGCCTCGGTGTGCAGGAAGGCACCCCACGCCGCGGCGCCCTGCGGGTCGAGGCCCCGTGCGCGGAGCCCGGCCGTCGCGCCGGCGAGGACGTCGCCGCTGCCCGCCGTCGCGAGGCCGGGGTGCTCGCCCTCGATGCGGACGGCGTCGCCGTCGGGCGCCGCGATCACGTTGAAGAGGCTGACGACCGCTCCGTAGCGCTGCGCGACGGCGATCGCGGCGGCCTCCACGTCGTCCACCTCCGCGCCGAGCAGCCGCGCGGCCTCCTCCGTGTTCGGCGTCAGGAGCAGGCGGCCGGCGAGGGCGCGGGCGACGCGCCGCTGGCCCGGCAGCACGCCGAGCGGGAAGGCGTCGAGGTGCACAGCGGGGACGTCGGCGAGCAGCGGAGCGATCGCGCGCAGCGTCGCGGCGGTCGCCTTCGGGTCGTCGAGTCCGGGGCCGATCAGCGCGACGTCGGCGGAGCCCAGCTCGCCTTCCAGCGCGGAGAGCCCACGGCCCGAGATCGAGCCGCCGCGGGTCTCCTCCAGCGGCACGACGCCGCACTCGGGCAGCGCGACGGCGGTGGCGGAGGCGACGGACTCGGCGACGCAGAGGGTGATCCGGCCGGCGCCGACCCGGAGGGCCGCGATCCCGGCGAGGATCGCCGCTCCGGGCGTCTTGCGGGCGCCGCCGACCACGACCACGTCACCGCGGGCGTGCTTCGATCCCGCCGGGTCGGGCAGCGGCCAGCGCCGTTCGAGCAGGGCGCGGTCGACGACGGCGCTCCTGTGCGCGGTCTCGCTCCTGTGCCGGGTCTCGCTCATGAGCCGGTCCTTCCTCGCGGGTCGTCGACGGCGGTGTCGACGGCGGTGTCCTCGCCGGTGTCGTGGCGGGTGACCGGCGCGCTCGACTCCTCGAGGTGCGCGGTCTCGTTGAAGCGCTCGAGCGTCCAGGCGTCGCCGTCGCGGACGAGCCGGGTGACGGAGGCGTTCGCGACCGGGGTCGCCCGGCCGATGTCGAGCAGCTCGCGCTCGGTGAGGCCCTCGCAGACCGAGCGGATGATCAGGACGACGGCGTCGTGGCAGAACAGCGCGACCGGTCCGGCCGGCGCGACGACGTCGAGGTGGTCGAGGAACGAGCGCACCCGCTGGGCGAGGTCGGTCCAGGACTCGCCGCCCGGCGGGCGGTAGTAGAACTTGCCGAGCCAGTCCCGCCGCGCCGCCTCCTCGGGGAATCGCGCGCGGAAGCCCGCGGTGGTCAGGCGGTCGGCGATGCCGAGATCGCGGTCGCGGAGCCGCTCGTCGAGGCGGGGCACGAGGTCGAGGCCCGCCTCCTCGAAGGCCAGCTGCGCTGTCGAGGACGCGCGCAGGTACGGCGAGGACCAGGCGGCGACCGGGGCGTTGCCGTCGGCGAGCCAGCGGCCGAGCGCGCGGGCCTGCTCGCGGCCGGCCGGGGACAGCTCGACGTCGGGGTCGCGCCGGTCGACGGCGATGTCGTGGGCGCCCTCCGCCTCGGCGGCGCTCGCCGCGATGTTGGCGACGCTCTCGCCGTGGCGCACGAGGAGGAGCTCGGTGGGGCCGGAGGTGCGCGGGCCGGGGCTGGTGGAGGAGCTCATCACTCCATGCTCCGCTCCGGCGCCCGCCCGGCCGAGGGGGTTCCGCGCGGTGCGGAGCAGTTGCTACGCGGCTAGGGTCGGTCGGGTGAAGCTGATGCGGACGCGACCGGCCCCGACGACCTCCCCGGCCCGCGCGACCCCGCCGGCCCTGCTGATCGGCGCGGCCCTGGCGGTGCTCGCGCTCGCCGGCTGCACCGCTCCCGCGCCGGACGTGGTCGTGTCGAACGACGTGGCGCCCCGCGAGGAGTCGCGCGACCGCGTGCTCGCGCTCGTCTCCTCCCTCGCCGGGCCGCAGGACGACGCCTTCGGCTACGCCCGGCTCGCGAGCGACCAGGCCGTCGAGGGCGTGGACCTGATCGGGATCGAGTCCTACGACGCTCTCAGCGAGGGCGGCGAGTTCGGGGCGCTGTCGTTCCGCACACCGGTCGACGCCGCGGCCTTCCCGGACGTGGCCGATCTGCCGGAGGCCTACTGCTTCCGCGCGCCGTTCGCCGCGGCGGGTGCCGTGGTCGACGACGCCGACGGCGGAGGCGTGGCGGTCATCGAGTGCCCGGCCGACGCCGAGACGATCACTCCGCCGGCCGAGTAGGCGCGTCCACCGCGGCGACGACCGCCGCGAGCGTCTCCGGGTCGCTGAGGATGCGGAAGTGCCCGCCGGTCTCGATCCGCACGTTGACCGCGCCCTCGAGCATGCTGCCCTCGGGGATGTGCGGGTCGAAGAGGCCGAAGACCGAGGTGATCCGCGCGTTCGCGCCCGCCCGGCTGGAGAGCAGCAGGGTCGTCGCGTCTCGGGGCGAGAACGAGCGGAGGCTCTTCAGCAGCAGGTAGGGCGCGTAGCGCGAGCCGCCGAACGGCGTGGCGACCGCCACCATCCGGTCGACGCGGCCGTCGGGGTCGAGCTCGGTCATCACGTACTTGCCGATCAGGCCGCCCTTGCTGTGCGCGACGATCACCACGTCGCGGAGGTCGTGCTCGGCGAGGTAGGCGGCCACGTCCTCCGCGGTGCGGGCGACCGGGCGGCCGTTCCAGCCGAGGCTGGTGAGCACGTGCATCGGGTGGCCGCGGTGGTGCAGCGGGTCGATGATCGGTCGGAGGAAGGCCCAGGTCTCCCAGATCCCGGGCAGGACCACGATCGGCCGCTCCGTGCCGTCGAGGTAGTCGTCGGGGGCGCGGCGGGAGACGAAGGCGCGGACCTGCCAGGCGACGGCGTAGGCGTAGTCGCGGATCCACCAGACGGCGTCGCGGACGAGGTGCGTCATGCGGGCACCGGGGACGGGTCGGCGTCGGGCGCGGGGGCGGCGTCGGGCGCAGGGGCGGCGTCGGGCGCGCGGGCGATGTCGGCGGCGAAGGACGCCAGGGCGAGCGCGAGCGACTCCGGCTGCGTGCGCGGGACCACGTGGCGGGAGCCGGCGAATTCGAGGAGGCGCCCGTCGGCGGCGTGGGCGAGGAGGCGCTCGCACCAGTCGCGGGTGGCGATCGGATCGTCCCGTCCGCGCGCGATCAGCACGGGCGCGCTGACCGCGGCCAGCCGCCGCTGGATCGGGTAGTGCAGCATCTCGGGCAGCTGGCGCAGGTACCAGCCGAGACCGCCGCGGACGTAGTCGGCGAAGAGCAGGGCGTCGACGCCGAGCGGCTCGCCCAGGCAGTCGCGGGCGAGCGCGAGGCCCTGCCGGACGGCACCGGGGCGCTGCGGATCGACGACCGGGCCGATCAGGACCGCGCCCGCGACGAGGCCGGGCGCGCGGGCGGCGAGCTCGACCGCCACCTGGGCGCCCATCGAGTGGCCGACGACGACCGCCCGGGTGACGCCGCGCTCCGCCAGCGCTCTCTCGACCAGGCGGGCGTGGTCGGCGATGCCGACGCGGCGGCGGGGCGAGCGGTTGGCGCCGAAGCCGGCGAGGTCGACGGCGACGACGCGGCCGTGCGCGCGGAGGGTGACGGCGAGGGTCGAGAAGGTGTGGTGCGACATCCCGATGCCGTGGATCAGGACGAAGGTGCGCTCGGCGTCGGCGCGACCGGTCGCGAGGGTCCGGAGCTCGATCCCGTCGATCCGGTGGCGGACGACGGGCGAGGGGCGGGACATGCCCTCCAGGCTAGGCAGGCGTGCGGTCCGCCGCGCGGGGATGCGCCGCGGTGGTCGGGTGGGCTAGGCGGTCGGGCGGGGCGGTCGGCTGGGCGGGGAGTGTCAAGCGGCTGCTGCGGCGGGGGAGCGGTGCCTAGCCTCGGAGCAGGACGGCGGACGCCGCCCGCGGAGGGACATCATGCGGATCGCGATCGTCGGAGCGACGGGCAACCTGGGCACGGCCCTGCTGAGGCGCCTCCAGCGGGAGGACGCGGTGACGGAGATCGTCGGGATCGCCCGGCGCGAGCCGCGACCCGGAGCGGACGAGTACCGCGACGTGCGCTGGCACGAGGTCGACGTGGCCTCGAGCGACGCCGAGCGGCAGCTGCGGGAGGCGTTCACCGGCGTGGACGCGGTCGTGCACCTGGCCTGGGCGCTGCAGCCGAGCCACGACGAGCCGTTCCAGCGTCTGGTCGACGTCGGCGGGACCGCGGCGGTGCTGGCGGCCGCGGCGGCGAGCGGAGTCGGCCAGGTCGCGGTGGCGTCGTCCGTCGGCGCCTACAGCGCGGCGCCGAAGAGCCTGCGCGTCGACGAGAGCTGGCCGACCGGCGGATTGCACACCTCGACCTACAGCCGGCACAAGGCGGCGAACGAGCGTGCGATGGACGCCTTCGAGACGGAGCACCCGGAGGTGGTGCTCACCCGGCTGCGGCCGGGGCTGGTCTTCCAGCGCGGGGCGGCGACCGAGATCGCCGGGCTCTTCGCCGGCCCGCGGTACCCGACGCGCTGGCTGCGGGCGGTCCGGCCGCCGGTGCTGCCGCTGCCGCGGACGCTGATCTTCCAGGGCGTGCACGCCGACGACGTCGCGGACGCGTTCTGGCGCGCGCTCGACCGCCGGGCGGGCGGGGCCTTCAACATCGCCGCGGAGCCGGTGCTCACGCCGCAGCGGATCGCGGACGTCGTCGGCGCGCGGCTCGTGACGGTGCCGGTGGGGTTGCTCCGCTCGATCGTCACCGCGACCTGGCGGCTGCGGCTGCAGCGCACCGACGCGGGCTGGCTCGACATCGCGACGAACACGCCGGTCATGTCGACGGAGAAGGCGCGCACCGTCCTCGGCTGGGAGCCGACGACCACCGCCGAGGAGGCGCTGCGCGAGCTGCTCGACGGCCTCGCCGACCGCGCGACGGTCGCCGGCTCGCCGCCGCTGCGCGGCTGACCGCGGATCTCGATACGCCCTCTGCGAGGGCTACTCGATCAGCAGGAAGAGGCCCTCCGGCGCGAGCATGCGAAGAAAGGCTCGAACGCGCTGCACGGCGTGGGCGGGCACGCGCGTTCCATGCTGGTCGAGGAGCGCGCAGCGCCCTTCATGCTGGTCGAGTAGCCGCGCAGCGGCGTATCGAGACCCGCCCACCGGATGACGGTGGATCTCGATACGCCCTCTGCGAGGGCTACTCGATCAGCAGGAACCGCGCGAGGGCTGCTCGCTCGGCATCAGCAGGCCTACTCCGCGGCGACGCGGATGAGCACCTTGCCCGTCACTCCGCTCTCGACGGCGTCGTGGGCGGCGGCGGTCTCCTCGAGCGGGAACCAGGTCAGCGGCAGGCCGGCCTCCTCGCCGACGGGGAGGGCGCCGTCGCGCAGGGCCGCGGTGATGTCCTCCGCCGCGGCCTGGAGCGGCGCCTCGCCGACCGTGTAGAGCAGCAGACCCTGCCAGCGGGCGTTCTTGGCGAAGCTCGGCACGATCGGGATGGTGAACTCGTCGCCGTTGTTGTTCGCGTAGTAGCCGATGCTGCCGTGGTTCGCGAGCACCTCGACATCGAGGGCGGCGTTCTGCGTCGGCGCCACCTCGACGATCTGCTGGACGCCGTCGGGAGCGATCTCGAGGATCCTCTCCGCGAGCTGCTCGTCCGGGTACTGCAGGACGTGCTGCGCGCCGGCGGCCGTCGCGAGACGCGCCTTCGCGTCGCTGCTCACGGTGGCGATGACGGTCGCTCCGGCCCAGACCGCGAGCTGGATGGCGGCGTGACCGACCGCTCCCGCGCCGCCCTGCACCAGGACGGTGCGGCCGGCGAGCGCGCCGGGGGAGAGGCGGACGGGCCCCTCCTCGTGCACGGTGAGGGCGCGGTGCGCGGTCATCGCGGGGACGCCGAGGCTCGCTCCGAGCTCGGCGCCGATGCCCTCGGGCAGGCGCACGACGTGCTCGGCGGCGAGGACGGTCGACTCCTGCGCGGAGCCGGTCGGCCGCTGGTGGGCGGCGAGGTAGAACCAGACGCGGTCGCCGACCGCGAACCCGTCGACGCCCTCGCCGACGGCGTCGATCACGCCGGCGCCGTCCTGATTGGGGACGACCTCGTCGAAGGGCGGCTCGCCACCGGCGCGCGCCTTCCAGTCGGTCGGATTGACGCCCGAGACGAGGACGCGCACGCGCACCTCGCCGGCGCCCGGCGTGCCGGCCTCCCGGTCGACGAGCGAGAGGACGGAGGAGGAACCGGAGCGGGAGTAGACGATGGATCGCATACGACCCAGAAGCCCCGCGAGCCGCCCCCTATTCCCGCGCACCCCGTCCCAGACAGCGAGATGCCACTTGTGTACGCGACACGCCGTGAAAGGCGTACACAAGTGGCATCTCGCGGAGAGGGGGAGTTACGAGCGGTCGCTGTCCTGCGTCACGTTCTCCTGCACCGCGTGCTTGGCCTCGCGGGCGGAGTCCTTGACGTCCTCGGCGGCGGATCCACCCGCCTCCTTGACGTTCTGCGCGGCGTCGGTCGCGGTGTCCTTCACCGAGGCGAACGCCTGCTGCGCCGGCTCGCGCAGCTCGTTCGCGACGTCCTTCGCGGCACCGGTCACGGAGTCGACGACGGGCTGCGCCTGCTCCTTGACCTTGCCGGCCGCGTCCTTCTCGGCGTCCGAGGCGGGGATGAGCGAGGCGATCAGGAGCCCGGCGCCGAAGGCCATCAGGCCCACAGCGAAGGGGTTGCCGTTCGCCTTGCTCTTCACCGCTCCGGCCGTGCCGGAGAGCGAGTCGCCGGCGTCGTGCGCCGAGCCCATCACCCGGTCGCGCACGGAGCCGACGGCTGCCTTGACCTTGTCGGTCTGGCGGTCGACGATCGCGCTCGGGCTGACCTTCTCGGCCAGCGCGTCCACGTCTCCGCCGAGCTCGAGCCGCGTGCGCTCGATGTCGGCCCGGATCTCCTCCGGAGTCTTGCTCTGTCCTGCGTCGTACGTCATCGTCCTGCCCCGTTCGGCTTGAGGGTTTCGGGAATCTGCTTGAGGGTGTCGACCGTCTCGGGGACTCCGTCGACCTGCTTGAGGCTCTTGCGGCCGACGGCGAAGAGGATCGCCGCGACGACGCCCCAGATCACGGCGACGATCACACCCGACCAGCCGTTGCCGACCAGTGTCCCGAGCGCCCACCAGAGGGCGATCGAGAGGAAGAGCACGGCCATCAGCGCCGCGTAGCCCGCACCGCCGAGGAGTCCGGCGCCCTTCCCGGCCTTGCCGGCCGACTCCTTGATCTCGGCCTTCGCCAGCGCCATCTCCTGGCGGATCAGCGTCGAGAGGTCGCGGGAGACCTCGCCGAGCAGATCGCCCAGGGAGGTCGAGCCCGCGCGCTCTCCGGGCGTCGGCTCGGCGGAGGCGCGATGCGCGCCCAGCGGATCGCTCACGGCCGGGTTCCGTTCGGGAAGGCGTCGTAGCCGGGCGTGATCGGCGTGCTCAGCGGGTCGGCGACCGGCTCGGTCGGCGCGAAATCGCCGCGCTCGTCGAACGCGGTCGTCGTGGTCGCGCCACCGGAGTAGTCCGCGGCGGCGGGAGCGGCGAACTCGGGTCCGGAGGTGTCCGCGGTCGCGGCCTTCTCGTCCTTCGCCTCGGCGGTCAGCGCGCGGACGAGGCGTCCGGCGACCAGGCCGGTCGCGGCGGCGATCAGGATGAACGCACCCGGACGGCGGCGCGCGAACGACCGGACGTCGTCCAGCAGCTCGGAGGGGTCGCGGTTCTCGAGCCACGAGGCGACGCCCTGGACGCGCTCGGCGGCCTGCGAGACGAGCTTCGACGCCGCGTTGTCGTCGCCGCCCTCGCCGTTCGCGAGTGCGGTGAGGTCGTCGCTGAAGGCGCGGGCGCCCTTGGCGGCGTTCTCCTTCTGGGCGTGCGCCTGCTCGGTGAGCTGGGTGCGGCTCTGGTCGAGGAGGTCCTTGACCTGCACCTTCGCCTCCTGGGCGACGTTGGCGGCCTCCTCCTTGCCGGTGGCGAGCACGTCGCCCGCGGCCTGCTTGGCGTCGCCGGCGACGGCGCCGGCCTGCTCCTTCGCAGCGCCCGCGGTCTCGGCGGCCTTCTCCTTGGCGGAGCCGGCGGCGTCCGAGACGCTGCCCGAGGTGCCCCCGCCGACGCTGTGCGCGCTGGAGGTCGTGTCCGTGGTCGTCGTGTCCGACGAGTACGGCTCGGAGGTGAGCGGTGCTCCGTAGGTGCTGTCGGTGCTGTCGTACGAGGGGTCGGCGGCGCGGGCGTTCGCCGCGCCGTCTCCGAACGGAGGTGAAGCGGGATCGATGTTCGACATCGTCTGTCCCTTCCAGGATCGAGAAATGGTGGTCTGCGTGCCGGCGTCGCCAGTCTGGGCAGTGCGCCGCGCACCGAGATAGGGCGTAGCGGACAGAAGGCGTGAGGGCGTACGATCCCGCGCATCCGTGCTCTGACGCCCGGGCGGCGCTTCCTGGACGTCGGCTCCGGATCCGGTGGACCGGCGCGTCAAGCCCTTCTCGTCGGCGAAGAGCGCTGCCTAGCGTCGACGGGGACGGGGGCACGACCGCCCCGTCTCCGCTTCCGGAAAGGCACCCCATGCTCAGCACTCGACCGTCCCGCACCGTGCGCGTCCTCGGCGCGCTCGGCGCCTCCGCCCTGACCATCGGCCTGCTCGCGGGCTGCACCGGCGACGCGCAGACCCCGAACCAGTCCGGGAGCGCCGTGCCCACCAGCGCCGATGACGGCTCGACCCGCACGCCCACGATGGAGCCGACGCAGACCGCGCCGTCGGACACCGCGACGCCCGTCATGTGACCCCGCCGGGAGCGGGCAACCGACGATCGTGGCACCTCGGCGATCGTCCGGGCAAGCCCCTTCCGGCTCCCAGCCGACGAGCAGAAACGGCTCCTACCTTCGGGTGACAGTTCAGCGCACGACGATCACGAAGGAGGCACCACTATGGGGCTCGATGACAAGATCAAGAACGCCGCTCAGGACATCGCCGGCAAGGCGAAGGAAGCCCTGGGCGACCACAAGAACGACGACAGCCTGAAGGCCGAGGGCCAGAAGGACCAGGCCTCGGCCTCCGCGAAGCAGACCGGCGAGGACATCAAGGACGTCTTCAAGTAGGTCTACCCCGCACCACGACTCAGGCGGCGCCCCCTCGGGGACGCCGCCTTCGTCGTGTCCCGGCGGAGGGATCTCGATACGCCGCGTCCCGCGGCTACTCGATCAGCATGAGCGGCCCATGCTGGTCGAGTATCGCCGGAGGCGCATATCGAGACCCCACGCCGCCCGCTACGGCTGCAGGACGACCTTGATGCAGCCGTCCTCCTTCTTCTGGAAGGTCTCGTAGAGGCCGGGGGCGTCCTCGAGGGGGGCGCGGTGGGTGACGAGGTCGTTGACGCCCAGCGGGTCGCTCGAGTCCTCGACCAGCGGCAGCAGGTCGTCGATCCAGCGCTTCACGTTGCACTGGCCCATCGTCAGGGTGATCTGCTTGTCGAACATCGACTTCAGCGGCAGCGGGTCCGCCTCGCCGCCGTAGACACCGCTCAGCGAGACCGTGCCGCCGCGGCGCACCAGGTCGAGCGAGGAGACGACCGCGGCGAGCCGGTCGACGCCGACCGTGTCCATCGCCTTCCGCGCGATCGGGTCGGGGAGCAGCCCGGCGACGGTCTGCGCGAACGAGCCCATCGGCGAGCCGTGCGCCTCCATGCCGACCGCGTCGACGACGGAGTCGGGGCCGCGGCCCTCGGTGAGGTCGCGCAACTGGTCGTTGATGTCGTCCGTGAAGTCGAAGACCTCGATGCCGTGACGGGCGGCCATCGCGCGGCGCTCGGCGACCGGGTCGACCGCGAGCACGCGGTAGCCCTTGTGCGCGCCGATGCGGGCGGCGAACTGGCCGACCGGGCCGAGGCCGAAGACGACGAGCGAGCCGCCGTCGGGCACGTTCGCGTACTCGACGCCCTGCCAGGCCGTCGGCACGATGTCGCTGAGGAAGAGGTAGTTCTCGTCCGGCAGGACGGTGTCGACGACGACGGTGTTGTAGTCGGCGAGCGGCACGCGGAGGAACTCCGCCTGGCCGCCGGGGACCTGGCCGTACATCTTCGTGTAGCCGAAGAGCGAGGCTCCGGAGCCGTACTCGGTCACCTGGGTGGTCTCGCACTGCGACTGCAGGCCGCGACGGCACATGAAGCACTCGCCGCAGGAGATGTTGAACGGGACGACGACGCGGTCGCCGACCTTGAGCTTGGTGATGCCCGCGCCGACCTCCTCGACGACGCCCATCGGCTCGTGGCCGAGGATGTCGCCCTTGTCGAGGTACGGGCCGAGCAGGCGGTAAAGGTGCAGGTCGGAGCCGCAGATGGCGGTCGAGGTGATCCGGACGATGGCGTCCGTCGGCTGCTGGATGCGGGGATCGGGAACCGTCTCGACCGAGACCTTCTCGACGCCCTGCCACGTGAGTGCGCGCATGCTTCCTCCTTCTCCCGGCGCTGACGCCGGTGGTTCTCCGGCGCTCGCCGGGTACCTCTCCAGGCCACACCCGGCGGCGCGGAGTCGCGAGGGGGTTGACGGCCGGACGGCGCGGTTCGGAGGCTCTTCCCGGGTGAGGGCCGTGCCGAGCGCCGGCGATGTCGAGAGGACGTGCACCCGACGCTCACCCCGCTCCCGGCCGCGCAGTGGTGTGATGGAGGGATGGATGCTCTCTACACCGCCATCGCCCACGCCTCCGGTGGAGGACGCGACGGCCACGTCCGCACCGAGGACGACCGGCTCGACCTCGACACCCGCCCGCCCCAGGAGCTCGGCGGCTCCGGCGAGGGCACGAACCCCGAGCAGCTCTTCGCCGCCGGCTTCGCGGCCTGCTTCCTCAGCGCGCTGCACGGCTCCGGCAAGGCGCTCTCGATCGACACCACCGACGCGCAGGTGTCGGCGAGCGTCTCGATCGGCAAGAACGACGACGGCGGCTTCGGCCTCGCGGTCGAGCTCGACATCTATGTCCCCAAGGCGAGCTCGGAGGACGCGCACGCCGTCGCCGAGAAGGCGCACACCATGTGCCCGTACTCGAACGCGACCCGCGGCAACGTGGACGTCGTCCTCAACATCGTCGACTGACGCCGCCTCTCCTCGAAGGCCCCTGCCCGGTGACGGGCGGGGGCCTTCGACGTGCCGCCGCCTTCGGCTCGTGATTCCGGCTCCGGCTCGCGGGAATCGCGGGATTCGACGTGCCGGAAGCGTTTGTGCGTGCCGGGGGTCGGTGGGGTCGAGCTTCGGCTCGTGATTCTGGCTGGGGCTCGTGGAAATCGCGAGATTTCGCGTGCCCGGGGTGTTTCTGCGTGCCGGAGCTTGGCGGGGGTCGAGCTCGGGCTCGTGATTACGGGTCGGGCTCGCGGGAACTGCGGCTTTCGGCGTGCCGGAGGTGCCTCCGCGAGCCGGAGGTCTGCCACGGCAGGAGTGCGTCGTGCCCGTCCGTTAGGGTCGGAGGCATGATCGAGGAACCGTCGCGCGAGGGGTCGGACGCCGAGGCGCTGGCCGAGCTCGAGCAGATCCGTCAGAGCATCGACAACATCGACGCGGCGCTGATCCACCTGCTCGCCGAGCGCTTCAAGTTCACCCAGAAGGTCGGGCGGCTGAAGGCGGCGCACGGCCTGCCGCCCGCCGACCTCGACCGCGAGTCGCGCCAGATCGCGCGGCTGCGGGCGCTGGCGGAGGACGCGCACCTCGACCCGGCCTTCGCGGAGAAGTTCCTCGGCTTCATCGTCGCCGAGGTCATCCACCACCACGAGCAGATCGCGAGCGGCGCGGCGGACTGAGGGCGGCCCGGCGGGCTTGCCTGCGGGTCTCGATACGCCGCCTCCGGCGGCTACTCGACCAGCATGGGTGCGGGCCTGCGGCGGTTACCCGACCAGCATGGATGGGCGCCCGCCCGACATGCTGGGCGGCCGCTCACCGAGCGGCCCCCGCTTCATGCTGATCGAGTAGCCCGCGCAGCGGGCGTATCGAGATCCACCAGCGTCAGAAGTGGAGTCTGCGGACCCGGCCTGCTGACGACGGCGGGTCTCGATACGCCGCCTCCGGCGGCTGCTCGACCAGCATGGGAGGCGCCTGCGGCGGCCGCTCCGTGATGCTGGACGTCCTGACCCCTTCCGCGAGATGCCACTTGTGCACGCTCGACACGGCGTGTCGCGTGCACAAGTGGCATCTCGCGGAGGGGAGGGGTCAGGCCTCGACGGGGCGGGTCAGGGCGCGGACCGAGGTGACGCGGCGGCGGGCGATGGCGGCGACCGTCAGCAGGAGGCCGAAGAGCAGCCAGATCAGCAGGCCGACCACCGCGGCGCCGGCGCCGCCGGTGCCCTCGACCACGCCGGCCAGCGCGTTCTGCGCGGCCGAGAGCGGCAGGAAGGCGAGGGCGTCGTCGAAGACGCCCGGGACGGTCGAGATGATGCCGGCGCCGAGGCCGATCACCGCGGCGACCATCGAGAGGAACCGGCCGAGCCCGCCGAGCAGCGCGACCAGTCCCTGGTTCACGGCGGCGAACGAGGCCCCCGCGAGCATCGCCAGCGCGGCGAAGCCGAACCAGGTCACGAGGTCCAGGCTCGCGACCGCGCTCATCACGATCGCGACGGCGAGGCCCTGCACGAGTCCGATCACGAGGGCCGGCACGTAGGAGGACAGCGCCAGCGCCGCGGAGGAGCGGGTCGAGGAGAGCGCGCGGTGCGAGAACGCGGCGAGGACGAGGAAGGTCGCCAGGGCACCGAGCCAGAGCGCGATCGTCGCGAAGAACGGCACGCTCGACGCTCCGAAGAGGTCCGTGGTGTTGCCGCTCGAGTTCTCGACCGGGTCGGAGACGACGTCGGCGAGGTTCTGCGACTCCGACTCCGTGTACGTCGGCAGCTGGGCCACCGCGGCGTCGAGGCCGGTCGCGAGCGAGCGGGTGCCGTCGGCGAGCTGGAGGGCGCCGTCCGAGACTCCGCCCGCGCCGTCGGCGAGCTGTCGTGCTCCGTCGGCCGCCGAGGAGGCGCCGGTCGAGAGCTGCGCGGCTCCGTCCGCGGCCGAGGTCGCGCCGGTCGCCAGCTGGCGGGCGCCGTCGGCGGCGGAGGCGGCGCCGGTGGCGAGCTGCGACGCTCCGCCGGCGGCCGTCGCGGCGCCGGTCGAGAGCTGGCCCAGGCCGCCCGCGAGGGCGGTCGCTCCGTCGGCGACGCCGCGCGCTCCGGCGGCCGACTGCGCGGTCCCGGCGACGAGCGACGGCTGACCGTTCACTCCGTCGGTGATGCCGGCCGAGATGCCCGCGGCGTACTGAGCGGTCGCGCCCGCCTGGTAGAGCGCGCCGGCCTGGTTCGTGGTGTCGAGCTGGCTGCCGGCTTCCGCGAGGATGGCGGCGCAGACGGGGTCGGTCGCGGCGCAGGACTGCGCGAGCGCGGCGATGGTGCCGAGCGAGGTGCCGGTGGTGGTCGCGGACTGGGCGGCGAGCCCGGAGGCGGTCGCGGCGGTGTCGCCCAGCGCCGAGACTCCCGCGGCGAGCCCGTCGAGGCCGTCCGCGAGCGAGCCCGCGCCGGTCGCGAGCTGCGTCGCGCCGTCGGCCGACTGCTGCGCGCCGGTCGCGAGCTGCGAGACCCCGCCCGAGAGGTCGGAGGCGCCGGTGCCGACCTGCGCGACGCCGTCCGCCAGGGAGGACGCGCCGGTGCCGAGCTGCGCCACTCCGTCCGAGAGGCCGGAGGCGCCGGTGGCGAGGTCGTCGATGCCGTCCGCGAGCGTGCTGGTGCCGTCGGCGAGCGTCGAGGCGCCGGTGCCGAGCTGGTCGGCGCCGTCCGCGAGCGTGCCCGCGCCGTCGGCGGCCTGGCCGATCTGCTCGTTCAGGGTGTTGAAGCCGACGTAGATGTTCTCGAGGTAGGCGGTGGTCAGCTGCGTGTTCAGCAGCGCCGTCGCCGTGCTGGTGACCGTCGCCGAGATGGCGTCGTCGACGAGCTTCGCCTTCTCGCTGGTGGTGATGTCGATCGTGGCCTTCGTCGCGGCGGCGGCGTCTCCGGCGTAGGAGGTCGCGGCAGCGGAGAACGAGGACGGGATGGTGACGACGGTCGCGTAGCTGCCGTCGGCGAGGCCCTTCGCCGCGTCGTCCTTGTCGGTGAGGACCCAGGTGAAGTTGCCGGTCGAGTCGGAGCCCGAGACGTTCGCCGCGGGGCTCGAGGAGGGGGAGGGAGTGCCGGACGCGGAGGGCGCGGGCGTCGCCGCGTCCGTCTCCCCGCCGGTGACGAGCCCGGCCGCGAGCTGGCGGCCGAGCGGCACGGTCTGCCCGTTGAGCTCGACGGGGGTGTCCTCGTTCACGACCGCGGCCGTGATGGTGTCGAGGCGCTCGGTCGGGTTCCACAGCGCCCAGACGAGCAGGCCGCCGATGACCAGCGGGACGAGGACGATGCCGAGAAGGGTCACCCAGGACACCTTCTTGACGCCGCGGGGGCGTTCGAGGGAGAAGAGAGCCATCTGTCAGCGGACCTTCGCGATAGCGCGGCGCTCGGCCGCGGGGGAGACCGCGAGCTCGCCGCGGTCGGTGGGGAGGAGGTCGTCGAGCGCGTCCGCGTCGACGGAGGAGGCGATCACCGTGAAGGAGTGCTCCTTCTGCGCGGCCTTCGCGCGGGCCCGGTCGAGCTCGGCGCGGATGCCGTCGCGCAGCTGCGGGTCGGTGACGGTGTCGAGGTCGTCGAGCACGAGCAGCGGCGGAGCCGTCTCGAGCGCCGCGCGCACCTCGGCCACCGGATCGACCGCGCCGGCGAGCCGGACGAGTCCGACGCGCCCGCGGACCGCGGAGGAGCGGATCGGCACGACGAGGCCGTCGACCTTGAGCCGGCCGGCGTCGGGGGCGAGGCGCCCCGCGATCGTCAGCAGCAGCGCGGTGCGGCCCGAGCGGTGCGGGCCGTGCACGACGAGTGCGCCGCCCGCGGGCACCCGCACGTCGACGTCGCGATACACCGGGCCGTCGGGACCGTCGAGGCACAGCCCCTCGGCCGCGACCGCGTCGCTGGCGCCGGGCTCGGGCCAGTCGGCGAGAGCGAGCTCCTTGGTCAGGCCCTCGCCCTCCACGTCGAAGGAGGGGAGCACTCGGTCGAGCCAGCGCGGCATGTGCCAGGCGCGGTCGCCGAGGAGATGCAGCACCGCCGGCACGAGCGTCATCCGGACGATGAAGGCGTCGACGAAGACGCCCACCGCCAGGCCGAGCGCGATCGGCTTGATGTTGGTGTCGCCCTCGGGAACGAACGCGGCGAAGACGGAGAACATGATGATCGCGGCCGCGGTGACGACCTTCGCCGAGCCGACGAAGCCCGACTCGACCGCCGCGCGGGCCGGACGGCCGTGCACGTAGTCCTCGCGCATCCGCGAGACGAGGAACACCTCGTAGTCCATCGCCAGTCCGAAGAGCACGCCCATCAGGATGATCGGCATGAAGCTGATGATCGGGCCGGTCTTGTCCACGTGCAGGGCGTCGGCGAACCAGCCCCACTCGAAGACCGCCGCGACGGCGCCGAAGGACGCGCCGACCGAGAGCAGGTAGCCGAGCGTCGCCTTGAGCGGCACCCAGAGCGAGCGGAAGACCATCGTCAGCAGCACCAGCGAGAGCCCGACGACCAGCAGGCCGAACGGCAGCAGCGCGTTCGCCAGGGTGTCGGAGATGTCGATGCCGACCGCGGTCTGCCCGGTGACCGCGAGGTCGACCCCGTAGGTCTCCTCGAAGTAGTCGTGCTTGTCGCGGATCTCGGCGACGAGCGCCTTGGTGGCCTCGGAGTCCGGGCCGCCCTCGGGGATCACCTGGATGATCCCGGTGTCCGCGGTCTCGTTCGGGGTGGCGAGCGGCACCGAGGCGACGCCGTCCAGGCCCTCGATCTCGGTCTTGAGGTCGGCCATCAGGCCGAGCGGGTCGGTCGATCCGATGATCGTGCCGGTGACGATGAGCGGGCCGTTGTAGCCGGGGCCGAAGTTCTCGGCGAGCAGGTCGTAGGTGTCGCGCGCGGGGGTGCCCTCGGCCTGATAGCCGGCGTCGGGCAGCGCGAGGCGGAGGCTCAGCGCCGGGATCGACGCCATGCCGAGCACGCCGAGGACGGCGATGATCGTGAGGATCGGGAAGCGGGTGACGACGCGCACCCAGCCGCGGAAGAAGCCGCGCGGGACCTCGGCGTGCACGTGCGAGCCGGGGGAGGGGGCGGTCGCGTCCTCGGCGGCGTCGGGGTCGGTGTGGGCGCCGGTGGTGACGGCGGCCTTCTCGGCGCCGGAGGTCGCGGCAGCCTGCTTCGCGGCGGCCTTCTTCGCCTTCCGCTCCTTCGGCCGGAGGCGCTCGCCGGCGAAGCCGAGCAGCGCGGGGGTGAGCGTGAGGGCGATGACCACCGCGATGGCGACTCCGCCCGCCGCCGCGATGCCCATCGTGGTGAGGAACGGGATGCCCGCGACCGAGAGGCCGGCGAGCGCGATGATGACGGTCAGGCCGGCGAAGACGACCGCGGAGCCGGCGGTCGCGGTCGCGCGGGCGGTCGACTCCTCCGGCGCCATGCCCTGCTTCAGCTGGTCCTGGTGCCGGCTGATGATGAAGAGCGCGTAGTCGATGCCGACCGCGAGGCCGAGCATCAGCGCCAGCAGTGGCGTGGTGGAGGAGATCGAGGCGAAGCGGGTCGCGATGAAGATCGCGGACATCGAGAGCGCGACGCCGAGCAGCGCGGTCACCAGCGGCATGCCGGCGGCGAGGAACGAGCCGAAGGTGAGCACCAGGACGACCAGCGCCACGAGGAGGCCGATCCCCTCGGTGACGGTGACGCCGGGCAGGCTCTGGGAGAAGAGGTCGCCGCCGAGCGAGACCACGGCGCCCGCGGGGAGCGCGTCCTGGAGGGTGGTGGCCTCGGCCTGGAGCGCGTCCCGCGACGCCTCGGAGGTCGTGGTGGCGGAGCCGTCCATCTGCGTGGTGATGACGAGCGCGTTGCCGGCCTCGGAGATCGTGCCCTCGACGGTGTCGGAGTAGGGGTCGGTGACCGCCGCGACGCCGTCGATCGCCTCCAGCGCGGTGACCGCCTCGCCGACCGGGCCGCTGATGTCCGCGTCCTCGACGCTGCCGCCGTCGGGCGCGACGACGACGTAGCGCGCCGAGGTGCCGCTGACCTGCGGGAAGGTGCGCTCGAGCTGGTCCAGCGCGGTCTGCGACTGCGTGCCGGGGATCGAGAAGGTGTTGTCCGTGCCCTGGTTGAGCAGCAGCGCGCCGCCGCCCGCGAGGACGACGACGGCGAGCCAGAGGACGGCGACCAGCCGGTGGGCGCGGAACACCCAGCGGCCGAGTCGGTAGAGCATCGACGACACGCGTGTCTCCTGACGACGGGGGAGCGGAAAGGGACACGACTCTGTGCTCGGAGAGCGCGGTCGTGCCGTCAGCACGAACGCGCGGGAGGCGACGTGTTCGATGCACGACCGTGCTCGATACACGAACGTATCCGATACGCGAATGTATCCGATACAGTGATGTATCTCAATACCGCCGACGCCCGCCCGGGAAGGACTCAGGATGACCGACTCCGTCGAGACCTCCCGCCGGGGTCGGACGCGCGAGCGGCTCCTCGACGCCGCGTACGACGTCTTCGCCGAGACCGGCGTGCACACCGCCTCGGTCGAGCAGATCTGCGAGCGCGCGGGGTTCAGCCGCGGCGCCTTCTACTCCAACTTCTCCACGAAGGAGGAGCTGTTCTTCGCGCTGATGCAGCGGGAGAACGGCGCCCGCCTGGACGGGCTGGTCGAGCAGATGGGGCGCACGATCCCCAAGGTCGCCGAATCGGACGAGCCGCTCACCCCCGAGACGCTCGCGGTCGTCATCCTCGACTTCCTGCAGGGGCCGTTCACCGACAGCCGGCGCTGGTGCGTCGTGCAGTCCGAGTTCGAGCTGCTCGCGCTGCGCGACGCGGCGATCGCTCCGCAGTACAGCGCCTTCCGGGCGGGCTTCGACGCGACCCTCGTCGACATCGTGCGGGGGGCGCTGCAGCAGGTGCACCGCGACTTCTCGCTGGCGCCGACCACGGCCGTCCGCCTGCTGATCGCGAGCTACGACGACGCGGTGAAGACCTCGATCCTCGAGGGCGACTCGGAGGAGGCCGCGCTCGAGCGGCTCCGGGCGACGCTCACCGACGTGGTGCTGGCGATCTCGGCGGAGCGCTAGGCCGGGTGGGCCGGTCCGCCGAGCGCGGAGCCGTCGGGTGCTGGGTCGTCGGGCGCGGAGCCGTCGGGTGCTGGGTCGTCGGGCGCGGAGCCACCGGGCGCTGGGTCGTGGGGCGCTGAGCCGCCGGCGCAACCGGTCCCGGTGGTGCCCGCGCGCGAGGAGGATGGACCCATGGAACTGCGCCAGCTCGAACACTTCCTCGCCGTCGCGAAGGAGCAGCACTTCACCCGCGCGGCGAGCGCCCTGCAGATCTCGCAGTCGGGCCTGTCGGCGTCGATCCGGGCGCTCGAGAGCGAGCTGGGCAGCCCGCTGTTCACCCGGAGCACCCGCCGGGTCGAGCTGACGCCGGCCGGCCGCGCGATGCTGGCGGAGTCGGAGCAGTCGGTCGCCAGCGCGCTCGCCGCCCGCGACGCCGTGCTGGCAGTGCAGGGCGTGCTGCGGGGAAGTCTCGCGGTCGGCACCGAGGAGTGCCTGGGCGGCGTGCACCTGCCGCGCGAGCTCGCGACCTTCCGGGAGCAGCACCCGGGCGTCGGGCTGCGGTTGACCCATGACGGGTCCGGCACGCTGCTGGACGCGGTGGGCAGCGGGCGGCTGGATCTCGCGCTGGTCGCCGACATCGGCGCGGTGCCGGCGGGAGTGGTCACGCGGCCGCTCGCCAGTGAGGGCTTCGCGGTGCTCGCGCATCCGGAGCATCCGCTGGCCGACCGGCCGGTCTGCCGGATCCCGGACCTCGAGGGGCAGACGATCGTCGGCCTGCAGGAGCACTGGGGCGCGAGCCACCTCGCGGCCCAGGCGTTCGCCGCGCACGGCCTGGCGTTCGAGGTGGAGCTCGAGGTGAACGACGTGCACACCCTGCTCGACCTCGTCGAGTACGGCATGGGCGTGGCCGTCGTGCCGGCGCACTTCGCCGAGAAGCGTCCGGCCGGCCTGCGCGCGGTGCCGCTGGAGGACCCGCTGCTCGTCTGGCGCACGATGGTGGCCCTCCCCGAGCGGCCGACGGCCGCGGCCCGCGCCTTCGTCGCGGCCCTGCCGGCCGCCGCCGCGCGCTGATCGACAGCCCGCGCGGGGCCCCTGCAATGCTGATCGAGCAGCCCTCGGAGCCGCCCCTTCATGCTGATCGAGTAGCCCGCGGAGCGGGCGTATCGAGATCCACCGTCGTCCGGAGCGTGGGTCTCGATACGCGCTGCGCGCTACTCGACCAGCATGAAGTGATCGCTCAGTCGAGCGAGGCGAGCTCCTCCGCCGTCAGCTCGAGGTCGGCCGCTGTGGCCGAGTCGCGGATGCTCTCGGGGCGCGAGGATCCGGGGATCGGGAGGACGGTCGGCGACTTCGCCAGCTCCCAAGCCAGGCAGACGACCTGCGGCGACACGTCGTGCGCCTCGGCGACGGTGGCGAACGCCGCGAACGACGTGCCCAGCTCGGCGGCCGAGGTGATGCCGCCCAGCGGGCTCCACGGCAGGAAGGCGAGGCCCAGCTCGGCGCAGAGCTCGAGCTCCGGCTCGCTGGAGCGGAACTTCGGCGAGAACTGGTTCTGCACGGAGACCAGGCGTTCGCCGAGGATCCCGTGTGCCTCGCGGATCTGGTCCGGGTCGGCGTTCGAGATGCCGGCGCGGAGGATCACTCCCTCGTCGAGCAGCTCGGCGAGCGCGCCGATCGAGTCGGCGTAGGGCACCTCCGGGTCGGGGCGGTGGTACTGGTAGAGGCCGATCGCGTCGACGCCGAGGCGCTGCGCGGAGGCGCGGGCCGCCTCCTTGAGGTACTCGGGGCGGCCGTCCTGCGTCCAGACTCCCGGCTCGGGGCGGAGGTGCCCGCCCTTGGTGGCGACGAGCACCCCGGAGGTGTCGCCGCCGTAGCCGCGGAGCGCCTCCGCGATGAGCAGCTCGTTGTGGCCGAGGTCGGCGTCGCCGCCCTGGTGGTAGGCGTCCGCCGTGTCGATGAGGGTGACGCCGGCGTCGAGGGCGGCGTGGATCGTGGCGATCGACCGCTCGCGGTCGGGGCGGCCCTCGATCGACATCGGCATGCCGCCGAGTCCGATGCTGCCGACGCTGATGTCGCCGATGCTGCGCTGCTTCATGGGGTCTCTTTCCGGGTAGGGGTGTCATGGGACGGGAGATCGTCATGCTGGTCGAGTAGCCCCGGAGGGGCGTATCGAGACCACCGTTGTCGGAGGGGCGGGTCTGCAGACTCGAGTTCCGGCGGTGGTGGATCTCGATACGCCCACTGCGTGCGCTGCTCGATCAGCATGAAATGCGCACGGTGCGCAGGCTGCTCGATCAGCATGGAAGGGGAGCGCCCCGCTCGATCAGCGGGGCGGGAGGCTCACCAGGCGTAGTCCTCCGGCGCCGTGCGGTGCCCGGGGAAGATCTCGTCGAGGCGGGCGAGATCCGCGGGCTCGAGCGCGATGTCGACGGCCGCGACGGCGCTCTCGAGCTGCTCCATCGTGCGCGGCCCGGTGATCGGACCGGTGACGCCCGG
The DNA here is from genome assembly GCF_022815495.1 of Rathayibacter sp. VKM Ac-2929. NCBI lineage: Bacteria > Bacillati > Actinomycetota > Actinomycetes > Micrococcales > Microbacteriaceae > Rathayibacter > Rathayibacter sp. VKM Ac-2929. The sequence goes on along the minus strand of NZ_JALGRV010000003.1, from coordinate 30,583 downwards.
CTGGTGCAGCAGCCAGGCGAGCGCGAGCTCCCCCGGCGCGATGCCGCGCTCGCGGGCGAAGGCCTCGTACTGCTCCAGCGCGGGGCGGTTCTTCTCGATCGCCTCGAGCGAGCGGGCGGAGGCGCGACGGCTGCCGGACTCCGTCTTCTCGATCACGCCGCCGAGCAGCCCGCCCTGCAGCGGCGACCAGGGGATGACGCCGAGCCCGTAGTGCTGGGCGGCGGGCAGGACCTCGCGCTCGATGTCGCGGACGAGCAGGTTGTAGATGGACTGCTCGGAGGAGAGGCCGGTGAAGCGGCGGTCGCGCGCCGCCTCCTGCGCCTGCGCGATGTGCCAGCCGGCGAAGTTGCTCGAGCCGACGTAGAGGACCTTGCCCTGCTGCACGGCGACCTCCATCGCCTGCCAGATCTCGTCCCACGGCGTCGTGCGGTCGACGTGGTGGAACTGGTACAGGTCGATGTGGTCGGTCTGCAGGCGGCGCAGGCTGTCGTCGAGCGCGCGGCGGATGTTGAGCGCGGAGAGGCGCCCGCCGTTGGGCCAGGAGTCGCGACCGCGCTCGGCGCCGGGAGCGGCGTGCTGCTCCATGTCGCCGTAGAGCTTGGTCGCGAGGACGGTGCGCTCGCGGCGCTCGCCGCCCTGCGCGAACCAGCGGCCGACGATCTCCTCCGTCGCGCCGCGTCCGCCCTCGCCGCCGTAGACGTTCGCGGTGTCGAAGAAGTTGACGCCGAGCTCGTGCGCGCGGTCCATGATCGCGAACGAGTCGGGCTCGCTCGTCTCCGGGCCGAAGTTCATGGTGCCCAGGACGGCGCGGGAGACGGACAGACCGGTGCGGCCGAGATTCGTGTACTGCATGCCTCCAGTTGACGCCGTCGCGGGCCCGGTGTCCAACAGGCGTCGGCGATGGGATTCAGCGGGGGAGGAGGTCAATCGCGCTGCGGGTTAGAGTCTGGGAGTGGCATCGAAGACGACTCAGCGCATCGTGATCGTGCTCGCGAGCACCCTCCTGCTCGCCGGCTGCACGTCGGCGGCCGACATCCCGGACGCGGCGCCGACCGCCGAGGCCGGTGCGGCGAGCTCCGCGACCGCCACGACCGCGCCGAGCGTCGACGCCGGTCCGCGTCCCGTGCCGAGCGTCTCGCTCGCGCCGGTGCCCGTCGCCGCGACCGGCGGGTGCGTGATCTCCGACCTCGCCGGCGGCGGCTCGATCGGCGACGTCGACCTCGAGGTCGTGCGCGACCGGGGGACCCGCGAGGGCGCGGCCGGGACGGTGCGCACGGCGACCGACGGCATGCCCGCCGCGTACGTCGTCGCGGCCGGGGACAATCCCGCCCGCATCGCCGACCGCTTCTGCGTCAGCGCCGACTACCTCGACGCCCTGAACTCCGTCCGCCGCGACGGCGTCACCCTGAGCAGCCTCTTCGGCGGCGACACCCTCAACCTCAGCCCGTCGACGGTCCTGACCGTCGGCGACCAGAACGGCCGCGTCCTCGACAACGCCGAGCCCGAGCCGCTGCCGACCCAGGCCGGCTGAGCCGGTCGTCCTGCCGGCCGTTGGTCTCGATACGCCCCTGCGGGGCTACTCGACCAGCATGGGGCGCAGGCGCCCGCATGATCCTGCTGATCGAGGCGGCTGCCGACTCATGCTGATCGAGGCGGCTGCCGACTCATGCTGATCGAGTAGCCCGCGGAGCGGGCGTATCGAGATCCCGCGTCACCGGGAGTCGGGTCTGCAGTCCCGCCCTGCTGGCGGTGGTGGGTCTCGATACGCCCCTGCGGGGCTGCTCGACCACCATGGGCGGCGCGTCGGTCAGAGCCCGATCGCGCCGACGAGCACGGCCGAGAGGGCGACCGTGCCGGCGAAGCCGGTGGTCCGGGCGCGGCGCTTCGACGGGTCCTCGAGCCAGGGGAGGGCCTTCCAGCGCACGACGGCGCCCGCTGCCCCGGCCGCCGCCAGCGCCACGAGCGCGAACCACGGCACGAGGGTCACCAGCGTCCAGTCGGCGAGCACCCGCACCAGCAGCAGCACGAGCGCCGACTCGACGCCGCGGGTGAGCACGCGCAGGCGGTCGCGGTCGAGATGCGCAGCGGTGCGGCGCGAGGGGATGCTCCCGAGCGCGAAGCGGCCGACGGTGAAGACCGCGACGGCGAGGGCGATCAGCGTGGCGAGGATCATGCCTCCTCCTCCAGGACGTGGGCGAGCAGGTCGAGGCCGAGCGCGTCGACCGAGGTCGCGGTGCTCGAGTTGACGAAGACGGCGACGCCGCGCTCCCGATCCAGCGCGAGCATGGTCGCGTAGCCGGCGGTGCCGCCGTTGTGCCAGGTCGTCGAGCCGCCGTCGTCCACCGGGGAGGTGAACCAGGTGAGGCCGATGCGGTCGCCGTCGCCGGCGTCGAAGCGCGGCTCGAGAGCGGTCGCGGCCGGAACGCCGAGTGCGGGGTCGTCGGTGAGCAGGGCGCTCGCATACCGCGCCATGTCCGCGGCGGTCGAGCGGACGCCTCCCGCCGGCGCGTAGCCCTCGAGCGTCCACGGGCCGACCGCGCGGCCGCTCTCGGAGTAGCCCGTGGGCGCGTCCGGCGCGAGGGCGTCCGCCGAGACGGGGACCGAGCTGCCGGTCATCCCGAGCGGCGTGAAGATCCGCTCCCGGACCAGATCCGCGTAGTCGGCTCCCTCCGCCCGGGCGAGGGTCTGCCCCAGGACGGCGACACCCAGGTTGGAGTACGCGACCTCGTCCGTTCCGCCGCCGGCGCTCGCCGCCTGGCGCAGGACGTCGTCCGGCGAGAAGGTCGTGTACGGATCGACGCCGCGCAGCTGCGCGACGAGCGTCGCCACCAGGTCCAGCGGGGCCGAGGACAGGCGCGGGAGCCCGGAGCGATGGCTCGCCAGCTCCTCCAGCGTGCCGTCGAAGCCGCCCAGCTCCGCGTGGTCGCCGGCGCGATCGGTGAGGGCGACCGTCCCGGTGTCGGCGCTCTGCGCGAGGAGCAGCGCCGTCATCGTCTTGGTCACCGAGCCGATCTCGACCTCCATGCTCTCGTCGGCGCCGAGGCCGGCGAAGCGGACGCCGTCGGGAGTGACGACCGCGGCGACGAGCCGGTCGCGCGTGCCGTCGGCCTGGTCGGACAGCCACTGCGCGATCGCGGCGTCGCCGGTGCGCTCGTCCGAGAGCCGGGGTGCCGGCGGGCGCAGCAGCACCCCGCCGCCGAGCACGGCGACGGCCGCGGCGGCGGCGATCACGCGGGTTCGGGTTCTCATCGGGGACCTCCTGCGGCGAGAAGGATCGTCAGCAGGGGCACCAGCCGCTCGGGCGGGATGCCGTAGCGCCCGCGCCCTCGCGCCTCGAGCCAGCCCGCCGCGACCAGCTGGTTGACGTGGTGGTAGATCTGGCCGGTCGTGCCGGCACCCTCGCTCTCGGCGAGCTGCGCGACCGTCTCGACTCCGCCCGCGACGGCCTGCAGGAAGCGCAGGCGCACCGGGCTGCCCAGCGCGGCCAGCGCCGCCGGGCCCGGGCTCGACCCCCAGTCGCGCTCGAAGAACGCGTCGGTGCTGAGGCCGTACTGCCACTCGACCGGCCCGGCCGGAGTGGCGACGGCACCCGCGAAGACGACCCCGCCCGGCGAGGGCAGCCGCTCCTTGAGCGCGGTGAGCGCCCAGACCGGGTCGTCCTGCGCCGGGGCGGCCGCGGTGCTGCCGGGCGTCGCGCCGAGCGCGGCCCCCTCGAGCCGCGCCACCCGCTCCCGCAGCTCGTCGAGCTCGCCGGCGAGATCACGTTCGGAGGTCATGCCTCCACTATTGCAAACAGTCCGTAATCCCGGAATCCCGGCGCTACTCCCGCGTGCCCACTCCTCAAGAGTTGTCGTACGCGCTTCCCGAGCACGACAACTTCTGCGCACCCGCGACGCACCCGCGGAGACTCGCCCGCCCCACTCCTCAAAAGTTGCGGTAGCGGCGCGCGACTACCGCAACTTCTGGAGAGTCGCCCGAGCGAGCCGGGTGGTGGCGCGGGCGACTCCTCGAAAGTTGCGGTAGCGGCGCGCGACTACCGCAACTTCTGGAGGCTCGGCCGGAGGCCCCGGCGGGTGGTGCGGGCGAGTCCTCCGAAGTTGCGGTAGCGGCGCGCGACTACCGCAACTTTTGGAGGGTGGGGTGGGCTCCGGAGCGGAGCCGCCCGGCGTCAGGCGAAGCGGGACGGCAGCACGGCGCCGTTCACGGTGCGCAGCTCCTCGAGCGGCACCGTGAAGAGGCCCTGGACCTCGACGACGGGGGACTCGGCGTCGGTGACGCCGATCCGGAGCACGGGGTAGCCGCGGCCCTCGCAGAGCCCGCGGAACTTCACGTCGTCCTCGCGCGGCACGGACACCAGCACGCGGCCGGTCGACTCCGAGAAGAGGGCGGCGGTGGCGTCGACGCCGTCGCGCTCCATCAGCTCGTCGAGCCAGATCCGCACCCCGACGCCGAAGCGCATCGCGGACTCGGCCAGCGCGACGACGAGTCCGCCGTCGGCGAGGTCGTGCGCGGAGGCGATCAGCGACTCGGTCGAGCCGGCCGCGATCAGCTCGGCCAGCGACTTCTCGGCGGCGAGGTCGAGCTGCGGGGGACGCCCGCCGAGGTGGTCGTGCACGGTGCCCGCCCAGGCGGACCCGTCGAGCTCGTCGCGGGTGACGCCGAGGAGGTAGACGTTGTCGCCCTCGTCCTGCCAGCCGGAGGGGATGCGGCGGCCGACGTCGTCGATCACGCCGAGCACGCCGACGACGGGGGTCGGGAAGATCGGCACGTCGCCGGTCTGGTTGTAGAAGGAGACGTTGCCGCCGGTGACGGGGATCTCGAGCTCGAGGCAGGCGTCGGCGAGCGCGCCGACGGCCTCGCGGAACTGCCACATGACCTCGGGGTTCTCGGGGCTGCCGAAGTTGAGGCAGTCGGAGACGGCGACGGGCGTCGCTCCGGTGACGGCGACGTTGCGGAACGCCTCGGCGAGCGCGAGGCGCGCGCCCTGCGCGGGGTCGAGCTGGCACCAGCGGCCGTTGGCGTCGGTTGCGACGGCGAAGCCCAGGCCGGACTCCTCGTCGACGCGGACCATGCCGCCGTCGTCGGGGTAGCTCAGCGCGGTGTTGCCGAGCACGTAGCGGTCGTACTGCGAGGTGATCCAGCTCTTGTCGGCGAGGTTCGCGGAGCCGAGCAGCGCGAGGGTCTCGGCGCGGAGGGCATCGCCGTCACTCGAGCGCGGCAGTCGCGAGGAGGAGTCGGCCTGCAGGGCGTCGAGCCAGGCGGGGTAGGCGATCGGGCGCTCGTAGACCGGGCCGTCGACGGCGACGGTGCGCGGGTCGACGTTGACGATCTCCTCGCCGTGCCAGTTGATGATGAGCCGGCCGGAGTCGGTGACCTCGCCGAGCACGCTGGTCTCGACGTCCCACTTGCGGACGACCTCGAGGAACGCGTCGAGCTTCTCGGGGCGGACGACCGCCATCATCCGCTCCTGCGACTCCGACATCAGGATCTCCTCGGCCGTCAGCGAGGGGTCGCGCAGCAGCACCGAGTCGAGCTCGATGAACATGCCGCCGTCGCCGTTGGAGGCGAGCTCGGAGGTGGCGCAGGAGATGCCGGCCGCGCCGAGGTCCTGGATGCCCTCGACGAGGTCCTTGCGGAACAGCTCGAGGCAGCACTCGATGAGCACCTTCTCGGCGAACGGGTCGCCGACCTGCACGGCGGGCCGCTTGGTCGGGCCGCCGTCGGCGAAGCTGTCGGAGGCGAGGATCGACGCGCCGCCGATGCCGTCGCCGCCGGTGCGCGCCCCGAAGAGCACGACCTTGTTGCCGACGCCGCGGGCGTTGGCGAGGTGCAGGTCCTCGTGGCGGAGGACGCCCACCGCGAGCGCGTTGACGAGCGGGTTGCCCTGGTAGACGGAGTCGAAGTACGTCTCGCCGCCGATGTTCGGCAGGCCGAGGCAGTTCGCGTAGAAGGAGATCCCGGCGACCACGCCGTGCACGACGCGCGCGGTGTCCGGATCGTCGATGTCGCCGAAGCGCAGGGCGTCCATCACGGCGACGGGGCGGGCGCCCATCGAGATGATGTCGCGGACGATGCCGCCGACGCCGGTGGCCGCGCCCTGGAACGGCTCGATGTAGCTGGGGTGGTTGTGGCTCTCGATCTTGAAGGTGACGGCCCAGCCCTCGCCCACGTCGACCACTCCGGCGTTCTCGCCCATGCCGACCATGAGGTTCTTCTTCATGGCGGGCGAGACCTTCTGCCCGAACTGGCGGAGGTACATCTTGGACGACTTGTAGGAGCAGTGCTCGCTCCACATCACCGAGTACATCGCCAGCTCGCCGCTCGTGGGGCGCCGGCCGAGGATCTCGCGGATGCTCGCGTACTCGTCGGGCTTCAGCCCCAGCGCCGCGTAGGGCTGCTCCTTCTCGGGAGTGACGGCCGCGTTCGCGGTGGTGTCGGGAACGGCGATGCGGGCGTCTGCGGTGCGGCTGTCTGCCATGTGCTGGAGGCTCCAGGAGAGAGGGTGGGGATGCGCGACGATCCTACCGGGGCGGGCGCTCGGCGCTCGGGGGCGGCCTCCGGGCGTCCTGCCCATCGATCGGGCACCGCCTAGGATCGGCCGGGTGGAGCGGGGGATCGGCACGGCGCGCGGAAGCGAGACGGCGCGGGCCGTCGGCACGACACGCGGAACCGGCACGGCGAGGGCCGCGGCCGTCCTCGTGACCCTCCTCTGGGCGCTCTGGCAGTGCTTCGGCAACCTCGGCGCCGCGAACACCTCCTCGGACGAGCCCGTCTACCTCTCCGCCGGCTGGAGCTATCTGCGCGGCGACATGGCGCCCAATCTCGAGCACCCGCCGACCGCGAAGTACCTGATCGGACTCGCGCAGGTCCTGCTCGGCGAGGGCCTGCTCGCGGGGCGGATCGCGGCCGGCGCGGCGACCCTCCTCACCGGCGTCATCCTCTGGTTCTGGCTGAAGCGCGAGCTCGGCACCGTCCTCGCGCTGATCCCGGCCGGCCTGTTCCTCCTCTTCCCGCGGACCACCGCGACCGGCGGCACCCGGATCGACCGGCTCGCGCTCCTGGAGCCGTTCATGGTGCTCTTCGCGGTCGCCGCGATGGCCGCCGCCTGGGCCTGGGCGCGACGCGGGGCGGCGGGGGAGCGCACTGGCGGGCTGATCGGACTCGCCGGCGTCCTCTTCGCGCTGTCGGTCACCTCGAAGCTGACGACCCTGGCGCTCGCGCCGGTGTTCCTCGTGCCGCTGCTGCTGATCGGCGACCGCCGCCGGGCGCTCCGGGGCTTCGCGGCCTTCGCGCTCGCCTTCCTCGTGACCGCGGTGCTCGCCTACCTGCCGGTGCACCCGGTCGAGGCGATCCGCTACCTGCTCGACTTCCAGAGCGAGCACAACGCGAGCGGGCACATGATCGACGTCGCGGGGGCGCCGTACCGCTTTCCGCCGTGGTGGGCGAACCTCTGGTTCATGCTGTCGGGCGTCGGACCGGCGGCGCTCGCCGTGCTCGTGCTCGGCGGACTGCTGGCGCTGCTCGCGCCGCGGCGGCGGGCGCTGGTGCTGTACCTGGCGGGCTCGACACTGCTCCTGCTGGTCTTCCACCTGCTGATCAGCGCGGTCGCGCTGCCGCACTACTACGTGGCGTGGGCGTGGCTGCTCTGTGTACTCGCGGGGGTGGGGATCGCCGAGGCGCTGCGCGACGGGCTCGCGCTGCCGTGGCGGATCGCGCGGCCGGTCGGCGTCCTGCTGCTGGTGGCCTCGCTGGTGATCGCGGCGGCGACCTCCGTCGGCATCGCGCAGGAGCGGCCGACCGGGATCGCGCGGGTGGCGGGCGCGCTGCACGAGCGCGGGCTCGACGGCGGGCTGGTGCTGGTGCAGGGGATGTCGTCGGGGGTCTACGTGCCCTACATCGGCGATCGGTACACGACGGATCCGGCGTCGGAGGGGATCGTCGCGATCGCGATCGAGGAGTCGGCGCGCTTCCCGCTGGATCCGCGGGTCGAGGAGTACCTGGCGACCGATCCGACCGTGGTGCAGCTCGACGAGCTGCGGCTGGTGCTGACGGACGGGCCGCTGCCGGCGGAGTGACCGTGGTGTGCGCGGATGCGCTGCACAACATCAGCCGAGAAGGGGGTGCCTCCGCTGTGGGGCGAGGGACCCCCTTCTCAGCTGATGTTGTGCGCGGGAGTGCGCGCTCAGGCGGAGCGGCAGGGCCCGGAGTCGACGGTCGCGGTCAGCGACGGCGCCTCGGCGGCCACCGGTCCGAGCACCGAGAGCGGGATCGCGTAGCCGACGTTGTCGACCGAGGCGGCCTTGCCGAACACCACGCCCGAGACGGTGCCGTCGAGCGAGAGCAGCGGTCCGCCGGAGTTGCCCTGGTTGACGAGGGCCGCGAGCGTCAGCACCTCGCGCGAGGTCGGCGCGCCGTCGACCATCAGCGAGACGGTGGCGTCGGAGGAGATCTGCGCGGCGCCGAGGGTCAGCGGTCCGCCGAACGGGTAGCCCGCCACCACGCCGTCGTCGCCGGCCAGGACCGCGTCGTCGAGGGCGAGCGGCGCGGCGGAGAGCCCGTCGACGGCGATGACCGCGAGGTCGGCGGCGGTGTCGAGGTAGACGACGCGGCCGGTGCGCGGCGGCTCGTTCGGCGCCTCGACCACGGGCTGCGAGACTCCGGCCACCACGTGCGCGTTGGTGACCACCCGGTCGTCCGAGACGACGAAGCCGCTGCCCGTGACGCCGACGTCGCAGGCCCAGGCGGTGCCGGAGACGCGCACGACCGAATCGGTGGCGGTCGCGACCTCGGGGTCGTCCGTCGCGACGTTGGGGATGACGGGCGCCTCGGTCGGGGCGTCGAGGGCCTCGACGATCCAGGAGGTGCCCTCGTCGACGACGGTCGACTGGAGCTGGGCGAGGAAGCCGCGGACCGGGTCGGGCGTGAGGTCGTCGATGGTGCGGATGACGGTGGAGCCCGCGACGGAGGTCGTGACCAGCGGCACGCCGAGCAGCGAGACCGCCGAGGTGACGGCGATCCAGACGAGCCCGGTGATGGCGACGCCGGCGACCCCTCCGGCGAGGCGGTCGAGGAGGCCGAGCTTCACCTTGTCGGCGCCGCGGCCGAAGACAGCGCCGATGGTCGCGCCGATCGCGTAGCCGACGCCGAGCAGCAGCACCGCGGTGCCGATCACGGCGAGCAGCCGCCACTCGCTGCCGGCCGCCCAGGCGGAGACCGCGGGAACGGCGAAGGAGGCGGCGATCGCCCCGGCGACCACGCCCGCCAGGCCGCCGAGCGTGCGGAGGAAGCCGCGGCGCAGGCCGTCGACGAGCGCGCCGATGAGGCTCAGCACGACGACGGCGTCGACGATCACGGATGCGCCCATGCGGAACTCCTCGCGGGTCGGGATCCTCCAGCATGACCGACCGCGGTTGCGGGGACACCCGGAGGAGCCTGCGAGTCCCGGACTCTGCATGCTGGTCGAAAGGACGCGGCCGCGCCGCCACATGCTGGTCGAGTAGCCCCGCAGGGGCGTATCGAGACCCGTCGTCCTCAGAAGGGCAGGCCTGCAGACCCCCGTTCCGACGCTGATGGATCTCGATACGCCCGCTTCGCGGGCTACTCGATCAGCATGATGTGCGGATCCATTCGGCAGAGATGCCCGCTTGCATGCTGGTCGAGTAGCCCCGCAGGGGCGTATCGAGACCCGCCGTCCTCAGAAGGGCAGGTCTGCAGACCCCCCTTCCGGCGCTGGTTGATCTCGATGCGCCCGCTTCACGGGCTGCTTGATCAGCAGGGCTTCCCCCTGCGAGCGGCCTAGAAGAAGGAGATGCAGTACGGCGCCGCGATCGGCGAGAAGAAGCGGTCGACGCCCTCGTGGTCCGCTTCCGCCAGCGTCACCGCGCCGGCCCGCGCCAGCGTGGACGGGCGGGCGGAGCCGAGCAGCAGCGTGCCGAGGTCGGCGACGTCCAGCGACAGGGTCGCCGCGTCGTCGCTGCGCTCCACGCGGCCCTCGCCGCCCTCGGCAGTGATGCGGTAGGTGCCGTCGACGAGGCCGAGCTCGTCGCGGACCGCGAGCACCAGCGTGCCGTCGCTCGTCCACGGCCGCGCGCCGAACGCCGCCGCCACGTCGAGCACGCGGGTCCAGATCAGGTCGGCGACCTTCGTCACCTCCACGACGCGCGCGTCGCGCAGGGCCCAGGTCAGCGGGTCGTCGACGGGCGCCATGTCCCAGGTGACGGTCGAGGCGAGGTCGACGGCACCGAGGAAGCCCCAGAGCCCGAGGTAGGCGTCGGCGGTCGCGGCGACGAGGTCGACGACCTCGAGGGTGCGGTCGTCCTCGTCCGGCCCGACGGCCTTGTAGGTGACGTAGCCGTCGAGCTGTCCGTCGGCGTCGAGGTGCACGGCGGAGCGGACGGCGCGGCCCGGCGCGGTCTCGCCGGGCTCGGTGCCGACGGCGTTCGCGGCGTAGCGCGACTGGCGGGTCAGCGAGCCGGGGGTGCGCGCGTGGAAGGCGCGGAAGACCTCCTCCACCCGCGACTGCAGCCAGGTCGTCGCGACGACCTCGACGCGGCCGGCCGGCTCGACCTGGAGGGCGAAGCGCGGGCCGGTGTCGACGCGGATCGAGCGGGTGAAGGCCGAGCGGCCGAAGCCGAACCGGCGGTAGATCGAGGCCTCGCTCGCGGTGAGCACGGCGACCGCGGCGCCCGATTCGCGGGCCAGGCGCAGGTCGTCGGTGATCATGGCGCGGAGGATCCCGCGTCGGCGGTGCGTGGCCCGGACGGTGACCTGCGAGACGAGGTGCGCGGCGAGCTCGCGCCCGCGGCCGACCTGCAGCGAGCCGGGGAACGCGGCGTAGGTGGCGACGGGGACGGACTCGCCGTCGATGCCCTCGGGGGAGGCGGAGTCGTGCACCGCGGTCAGCTCGCGCTGGTCGGCGACCATGTGCTCGGCCCAGTCGCGCCACTGCTCCGGCGTGTACTCCTTCTCGTGGAAGCCCGCGTTGATCGCGGTGCCCCAGGCGGCCGTGGCGGCGTCGGGTCCGCCCTCGGCGGTCAGGGCGGCGGGGAAGCGACGGAATTCGAGACCGGGAAGGGACATCCGTCCAGCTTAGGCACCCGGCCTGCGCAGGTGCTCCGGGGGTCGGAGCGGCGGTCGCTCGATGCGTGCCCGAGGTGGGTCAGAGCGCGCGCCAGCGCTTCTCCAGCGCGTCGTCGACGGCCTCCGCCAGTGCGGCGAGCGCCGCGGGGTCCGGCGCCGCCGCCACGATCCGCGCGCAGGCCGCCGCGATCACCGCGCGTCGCCGCGGCAGCGTCGCCGTGAAGGCGCAGTCGCGCAGCAGCAGGAGCACCCGCTCGGCCGGAGCCTCGACCGCCGGCGCCAGCAGCAGCCGCCGCTCGAACGCCGCCTCCGGCACCATCAGCCGCCAGAACCCGTCGGCGTCCTGGAACGCGGCCGGCGGATCCGGCACCCGGGCCAGCAGCGCGAGCGCCGCGGCCAGCCCGTCGATGTCCGCCCGCGCGACGAGCCCGCGCAGCCGCGACTCCACATCCGTCCCGGGACCCGGCCCGAGCGTCACCGCGGCGAGCGCGCGCGCGTCGAGCCGTCGCTCCGTCTCCTCGTCCGGCACCGTCTCGTCCGCCGACCACCACGAGAGCAGCGGAGTCGCCGCCACGGCGAAGTCGCCGGGCCGCCGCTCCAGCGCGATCAGCAGGTCCTCCGAGGCGGCCAGCGCCACCAGCGCGTCGACGTCCACGGCGAGCACGGTCCCCGAGGTCGACGGCAGCACGAGGTGCCGCCCCGACGGCGGGACGATCTCCGCCCGGGTCCGCGCGCCGGGCCCACGGGCGCTCGCGCGCAGGATCGCCGCCTCGAGCGTGTCCGAGCCCGTGTCCGATCCCGCCCGCCCCGCACCGCCCCCGAAGATCCGTCCACCGCGCGCCATCCCGCCACGCTACCGTCGGCGGCATGACCCGCCTCGTCGCCCTCCTCCGCGGAGTGAACGTCAACGGCCGCACCGTCCGCAGCGCGGACCTCGCCGCCACCGTCGAGAGCGTCGGCGGCGCGGCCGTCCGCACCGTGCTCGCCAGCGGCAACGCCGCCTTCGACTCCGACCGCGACCCCGCCGAGCTGAAGCCCGCGCTGGAGGCGGCCCTCGGCGAGCGCTTCGGCTACGACGCCTGGATCGTCCTCGTCACGCAGGAGGCGCTCGCCGCGGCCGCCGCCGCGTACCCGTTCGAGCGGATCGACGAGACCGCGCACCCCTACGTCGTCTTCGGCTCCGACTCCGCCGCCCTGGACGCGGCCGAGTCCGCGGTCGGCGCGACCGACCCGGCCGTCGAGCTGCTCGCCCGCGGCGACGGCGTCCTCTACTGGCGCTGCCCGAAGGGCTCCTCCACCGACACTCCGGCCGCCAAGATCCTGGCTCGCGCCGTCTTCCGCTCGACCACGACGACACGGAACCTCCGCACCGTGGAGAAGCTCGTCACGGCCTGAGGTAAGGACGCCCCAGCCCTTTCCGGCTGAGAACCTGCACATTCTTTGGTTAGGCTGTCCTTAGTGCATGGCGTCCGTCGCTCGTTGCGCGCCACGACCACAGCCTTCCGAAAGGGAACAATGCCCCGCGCCACCAAGTCGCTCGCGCTCGTCGCGACCGCCCTGCTCACCGTCGGCCTCGCCGGCTGCTCGTCCGCCGCGGCCGGCTCCGACACCGCCGACTCCGGCTTCGAGCCGATCACCATCGAGCACGCCCTCGGCACCACGACCATCGAGTCGCAGCCGGAGCGCGTCGCGACCGTCAACTGGGCCAACCACGAGGTCCCGCTCGCGCTCGGCGTGGTCCCGGTCGGCATGGCCGCCGCGAACTTCGGCGACGACGACGGCGACGGACTGCTCCCCTGGGTGTCCGAGAAGCTCGAGGAGCTCGGCGGCGAGACCCCCGTCCTCTTCGACGAGACCGACGGCATCGACTTCGAGGCCGTCGCCGACACGCAGCCCGACGTGATCCTCGCCGCCTACTCCGGCCTCACGCAGGAGGACTACGACACGCTGACCGAGATCGCGCCCGTCGTCGCCTACCCCGAGACCGCCTGGGGCACCTCCTGGCGCGACACCATCACCTTCAACAGCGAGGCGATGGGCATGGCCGACGAGGGCGCCGCGCTGATCGGCGAGCTCGAGACCGAGATCGAGGAGAAGGTCGCCGCGCACCCGCAGCTCGCCGGCGCCTCGGCGATGTTCCTCACCCACGTCGACCCGACCGACCTCAGCCAGGTCAGCTTCTACACGACGCACGACACCCGCCCGGCCTTCTTCGAGGACCTCGGCCTGACCACGCCCGAGAGCATCGCGACCGCCTCGGCCACTACCGACGCGTTCTCGCTCACTCAGAGCGCCGAGCAGGCCGACGCGTTCAACGACGTCGACGTCATCGTCACCTACGGCGACGACGAGCTCGTGAACACCCTCAAGGCCGACCCGCTGCTCTCGCAGATCCCGGCCGTCGCGAACGACGCCATCGTGCGCCTGCCCTCCACGCCGCTCGGCACCGCCGCGAACCCGACCCCGCTGTCGATCTCGTACGTGCTCGACGACTACCTCGCCATGCTGGCCGAGGCCGCGGACAAGGCGGCGTGACCCACTCCCGGCCGACTGCGTGAGCTCCGACCGCGTGACCCGCACCGCACCTCCCGTCTCGGGTGCCGCCGCCGTGCGGCGCCCGAGGCGTCTGCGCGCCCTCTGGCTGCTCGTCTCGCTGCTGGTGCTGGCCGGTGTCGCAGTGGTGTCGGTGATGATCGGCTCGCGCGACGTGGCCTGGAGCGACGTGGTCGCCGCGTTCGGCGGCTCCACCGACGGCTTCGGGCAGGCCGCGGTCGCGAAGCGCCTCCCGCGCACGGTCCTCGCCGCGGTCGCGGGTGCCGCGCTCGGGGTCGCCGGCGTGCTGATGCAGGGCGTCACCCGCAATCCGCTCGCCGACCCGGGGATCCTCGGCGTCAACACCGGCGCCTCGCTCGCGGTCGTCACCGGCATCGTCTTCTTCGGCCTCTCCACCGCGACCGGCTTCATCTGGGTCGCGATCGGCGGCGCGGCCGTCGCCGCCGTCTTCGTCTACGTGGTCGGCTCGCTCGGCCGCGGGGGAGCGACGCCGCTCAAGCTCGCGTTGGCCGGCGCCGCCACCTCCGCCGCGCTCGTCTCGGTGATCAGCGCCATCGTCCTGCCGCGCGCCGACCTCTCGGGCGGCATCCGCTCCTGGCAGATCGGCGGCGTCGGCGGCGGCACCTTCGCGAGCATCGGCCAGGTCCTGCCCTTCCTCGCCGTCGGACTCGCGCTCTGCGTGCTCTCGGCGAAGAGCCTCAACACGCTGGCCCTCGGCGACGAGCTGGCGGCCGGCCTCGGCGAGCGCGTGGCGCTGGCCCGCGGCGCGGCGGCCCTCGGCGCCGTCGTCCTCTGCGGAGCGACCACCGCGGTCACCGGGCCGATCGGCTTCGTCGGGCTGGTCGTCCCGCACGCCTGCCGGCTGATCGTCGGCGTCGACCACCGCTGGCTGCTCCCGTTCTCCGCAGTCGCCGGCGCGGTCCTCCTCATCGGCGCGGACGTCGTCGGCCGGATCGTCGCGCGCCCGAGCGAGATCGACGTCGGCATCATCACCGCGCTGATCGGCGCCCCCGTCTTCATCGCGATCGTCCGCCGGCAGAAGGTGCGCGAGCTGTGACCGCCGTGCAGTCCCGGCCCGCGGCCCGCTCCGCCGCGCTCTCCGCCACGGCGCTGGCCGTCGCGGCCGGCCGCCGTCGCCGCGGGGCCCGCCGGCGCGCCGTCATCGCCGTGCTCGTCGCGCTGCTCGTCGTCGTCTTCGCCGTCTCCCTGATCGTCGGGCAGACGATCTACTCGCCGGCCGAGGTCGTCCGGGTGATCCTCGGCGAGCAGGTCCCCGGCGCCTCCTTCACGGTCGGGCGCCTGCGCCTGCCGCGCGCGATCCTCGGCGTGCTCGTCGGCCTCTGCTTCGGCCTCGGCGGCGTCGCCTTCCAGACCATGCTGCGCAATCCGCTGGCCAGCCCCGACATCATCGGCATCAGCGCCGGAGCGAGCGCCGCCGCGGCCTTCGCCATCGTCACGCTCTCGCTCGGAGCGACGCAGGTCTCGGTCCTCGCCATCGCGGCCGGCCTCCTGGTCGCGCTCGTCGTCTACGCCCTCTCCTACCGGAGCGGCGTGGCCGGCACCCGGCTGATCCTGATCGGGATCGGCGTCGCCGCGATGCTCGACAGCGTCACCGCCTACGTGCTCTCCCGTGCCGCCGCCTTCGACTTCCAGGAGGCCAGCCGCTGGCTCACCGGCAGCCTCAACGGCGCCCGCTGGAGCGAGGTCGTGCCGGTGCTGATCGCCGTGGTCGTCCTCACCCCGGTGCTGCTCGCCCGCTCGCGCGACCTCTCCGGCACGCAGCTCGGCGACGACACCGCCTCCGCGCTGGGCATCCGGGTGAACCGCACCCGTCTCGTCGTGATCGTCGCCGCCGTCGGCCTGATCGCCTTCGCGACCGCCGCGGCCGGCCCGATCGCGTTCGTCGCCTTCCTCTCCGGCCCGATCGCTGCGCGGCTGGTCGGCCCCGGCCGCTCGCTGCTGATCCCGTCCGCACTGGTCGGCGCGCTGCTCGTGCTCGTCGCCGACTTCGTCGGGCAGTACGCGCTGGGCCTGCGCTACCCGGTCGGCGTCGTCACCGGCGTGCTCGGCGCGCCCTACCTGATCTACCTCATCGTCCGCAGCAACCGATCGGGAGGGTCCCTGTGACCGCCGAGCACACCCTCACCGTCGACGCGCTCACCCTGGGCTACGGCGACCGCACCGTCGTCGAGGGCCTCGACCTCGTCGTCCCGCCCGGCCGGATCACCGCCATCGTCGGCGCGAACGCCTGCGGCAAGTCGACCCTCCTGCGCTCGATGTCGCGGCTGCTGGCGCCGCGCGCAGGCACCGTGCTGCTCGACGGCAAGGCCGTGCACAGGACGCCCGCGAAGCAGCTCGCCCGCACCCTGGGCCTCCTGCCGCAGTCGCCGATCGCTCCGGAGGGGATCACCGTCGCCGATCTCGTCGGCCGCGGCCGCCATCCGCACCAGGGCATCCTCAGCCGCTGGAACGCGCACGACGACGAGGCCGTCGCGACGGCGCTCGACGCGACCGACACCGCGGCCCTCGCCGACCGCGCCGTCGACGAGCTGAGCGGCGGCCAGCGCCAGCGGGTCTGGATCGCGATGGCCCTCGCTCAGGAGACCGACCTGCTGCTGCTGGACGAGCCGACCACCTTCCTCGACGTCAGCCACCAGGTCGAGGTGCTCGACCTCCTCGTCGACCTCAACCGCAACCGCGGAACGACCGTCGTGATGGTCCTGCACGACCTCAACCTCGCGGCCCGCTACGCCGACCACCTCGTCGCCCTCGCCGGCGGCACCGTGCACGCCGCCGGCACCCCCGCCGAGGTCCTGACCGAGGACACGGTCCGCGCCGTCTTCGGCCTGGACAGCCGGATCATCACCGATCCCACCTCCGGCACCCCGCTGATGCTCCCGCTCGGCCGGCACCGCCTCACCGCCGGCCCGGGCGAGGCCGACCTGCAGCCCCTCGGCTGACCGCCCGCCGCGGATCTCCTCCCCAGGCGCGAGATCCCTCCGTTCTCCACGAAGTTCAAGCCCACCCTGACTCTTGAGCAGCAGGGTGGGCTGGAATACCCTGATGACCAGGCCGCAGAAGTACCGCGACGTCACGAGGTTCCTCCGCTCGAAAGGGTGGAACCGCACCCGGCAGAGAGGGAGCCACGAGACGTGGAGCCCCGCCGAGGGCGGGGCGACCGTCACCCTCGTGCAGCACCGGGGCGAGGTCTCGCCCGGCGTCGTCCGCCAGCTGCAGGCGGTCTTCGCGGACACCCCGAGCGATTGGAACCGACCATGACGAGCGGACCCCGGGTCCTCGCGGCCCGCGCCTACCGGGACGGCACTCCCTGGTGGACCATCGAGATCCCCGAGCTGACCTCGACCGCGCCGAACGGCGTCGAGATCGTCGCGACCGGAGGCGCGGTCTCGACCCGCGGCATCCCGGCCGCCGCCCGCGAGCTCGCCGCGGTGCACCTCGACGTCGGCATCGCCGAGGTGGACGTGCGGGTGAGCGTCGAGGCTCCGCCCGAGGTCCTCGCGATCTGGGACGAGGGCGCCCGCGCCGAGGAGGCGGCCCGCGCCGCCCTGCGGCACGCCGGCGCGCTCCGCCGCGAGGCCGTCCGCACCCTCCGCGCCGACGGCTACACCGTCGAGGCCGTCGCGGCCGCCCTGCGGATCAGCCCCGCCCGCGTCTCGCAGCTCGCGGCCACCCCCGATGCGGGGGGCGCCCTCGCAGACACTGCCTGACGAGCCGCGCAACGAAGGCCGAGCGCCCGGGATCGCCCGCGAACGCGCGGATCCGGTCGTCCGGCCTTCGTTCCGCGGACGACTCCGCGCGCACCGGCGCGCACACGCCGCGCAGACCGTCCGGGGCCCGCAGATGTCGGACGTGTAAACGGTTCCAGACGGCGACCGGGGGGCGTATACGATACCCGGTGTCCGCGCGGACGGCCTGTCGACGGCGGAGCCCACCGCACCCGTGCCCCGACCAGAGGTCCTCCCCGCTGTGACTGCTTCACCGACGCGCCCCGACGCCTCCGCCCTCGGCCGGGCGAAGGCGCTGCTCTTCGACCTCGACGGGGTGCTCACCCCCACCGCCGACGTGCACATGCAGGCCTGGGCCCGTCTCTTCGCGCCGTACCTCGAGTCGCGCGGCATCGCCGAGGGCTACACCGACGCCGACTACTTCCGGTACATCGACGGCCGCCCCCGCTACGACGGCGTCCGCGCGCTGCTCGCCTCGCGCGGCATCACCCTCCCCGAGGGCTCGCCGAGCGACGACCCCGCCCTCGAGACCGTCTGCGGACTCGGCAACCGCAAGAACGACGCCTTCAACCAGACCCTCGCCGAGAACGGCGTCGCCCCGTACCCCGGCTCGCTCGCCCTCGTCGACGCCGCGATCGCCGCGGGCGTCGAGGTGGCCGTCGTCACCTCCTCCCGCAACGGCGTGCCGGTGCTCGAGGCCGCGGGGATCCGCGACCGCTTCGAGGTCGTCGTCGACGGCCTCCTCGCCGCCCGCGACGCGATCGCCGGCAAGCCCGCGCCGGACACCTATCTGCACGCCGCGCAGCTGCTCGGGTTCACCGCCGCCGAGTGCGTGGTCGTCGAGGACGCGCACTCCGGAGTCGCCGCCGGCCGCGCGGGCGCCTTCGGCCTCGTCGTCGGCGTCGACCGCGGCGTCGGCCGCGACACCCTCCTCGAGCACGGCGCCGACATCGTCGTCGACGACCTGGCCGAGCTGCTCCCCTTCCTCCCCTCCGCCCCCGCCCCCGAGGACGCCGCATGAACCCCATCACCTCCGACCCGCTCGACCGCAACCGGTTCCCGGTCGACGAGTGGTCGCTGATCGAGACCGAGTTCGCCACCGAGCTGCAGGGGCGCACCGAGACGCTCTTCGCGACCGGCAACGGCTACCTGGGCCTGCGCGGCAACGTGGAGGAGGGCCGCGACGGCTACGCCTACGGCACCTTCATCAACGGCTTCCACGAGACCTGGCCCATCCGGCACGCGGAGGAGGCGTTCGGCTTCGCCCGCGTCGGCCAGACCATCGTCAACGTGCCGGACGCGAAGATCATCCGCCTCTACGTCGACGACGAGCCGTTCGTGCTGAGCGAGGCCGACGTCCTCGCCTACACGCGCCGCCTCGACTTCGCGAACGGCGTGCTCACCCGCGAGCTGGAGTGGCGCACCCCCTCGGGCAAGCGCGTGCTGATCCGCTCGCGCCGCCTGGTCTCCTTCACCGACCGGCACCTCGCGATCCTCGACTACGAGGTCGAGATGCTCGACCACGACGCCTCGGTGCTGATCTCGAGTCAGATCCTCAACCGCCAGGACGGCGTCGACGAGTACCACGCGCCCTCGGGCAGCGAGGCCGCCGGCTTCGACCCGCGCAAGGCCGAGTCGTTCGAGGACCGGGTGCTGCAGCCGCAGCTCAAGCGGGTCAGCGGCACGCGCTATCTGCTCGGCTACCGCACCACCAACTCCCGGATGACCGTCGCCTGCGGTGCCGAGCACGTGCTCGAGACCGAGAACGAGTGGGACCAGACCTCCCAGATCGACGACGACCTCGCCAAGCACGTCTACCGGGTGAAGGCGAAGGCCGGCGTCCCGGTGCGCCTGGTGAAGACGTTGACCTACCACACGTCGCGCGGCGTCCCCGTGCGCGAGCTCGCCGACCGCTGCGACCGCACGCTCGACCGCGCCCGCGAGACCCCGGTGGAGGAGCAGTTCGTCAAGCAGCGCGAGTGGCTCGACGACTTCTGGGTCCGCTCCGACGTGCAGATCGACGGCCAGCCGGCGATCCAGCAGGCCACCCGGTGGAACCTCTTCCAGCTCGCGCAGTCCACCGCCCGCACGGACGGCGGCGGCGTCGCGGCCAAGGGCGTCTCGGGCTCCGGCTACGGCGGCCACTACTTCTGGGACACCGAGGTCTACGTCCTCCCGTTCCTCAGCTACACGGCGCCGCTCGTGGCGCGGAACGCCCTGCGCTTCCGCCAGAACATGCTCGAGGCGGCCCGCTCGCGCGCGGCCGAACTCAACCAGCGCGGCGCGCTCTTCCCCTGGCGCACCATCAACGGCCAGGAGTCGTCGGCCTACTACGCCGCCGGTACCGCGCAGTACCACATCGACGCCGACATCTCCTATGCGCTGATGCAGTACGTGGGCGCGACCGGCGACGACGACTTCCTCGCCCGTGGCGCGATCGACATCCTGGTCGAGACCGCGCGGATGTGGGCCGACCTGGGCTTCTGGCGCAGCAACGGCGACGACCACTTCCACATCCACGGCGTCACCGGGCCGGACGAGTACACGACCGTCGTCAACGACAACCTGTACACGAACGTGATGGCCCGCTCGAACCTGCGCGCGGCCGCCCGCGCCGTCGAGCTGCTCAAGGCCGTCGAGCCGTCGGCCTACGAGCGGATGGTCGCCCGCCTGCTGCTGGACGAGGACGAGGTCATCGAGTGGGCCCGCGCGGCCGACAAGATGCACATCCCCTTCGACGCGCGCGCCGGCATCCACCCGCAGGACGCGGCGTTCCTCGAGAAGGAGCTGTGGGACCTCGAGAACACCCCGGCGTCCAAGCGGCCGCTGCTGCTGCACTTCCACCCGCTGGTGATCTACCGCTTCCAGGTGCTCAAGCAGGCCGACGTCGTGCTCGCGCTCCTGCTGCAGGGCAACGAGTTCACGGCGGAGCAGAAGCGCGCCGACTTCGAGTACTACGACGCGCTGACCACCGGCGACTCGACGCTCTCGGCGGTCGTGCAGTCGATCATCGCGGCCGAGGTCGGCTACAGCGAGCTGTCCCGGCACTACTTCCTCTCGGCGCTGTTCGTCGACCTCGCCGACCTGCACCGCAACACCGCCGACGGCATCCACGTCGCCTCGACCGGCGGCGTCTGGTCCGCCCTGGTCTACGGCTTCGGCGGGATGCGCGACCACGGCGGGCGGATCACGCTCGACCCGCGCCTCCCCGACGACTGGGACCGCCTGACCTTCCGCATCGCGCTGCACGGCACGCGGGTGCGGGTCGAGGTGACCCAGGAGGCGGTGCTGCTGACCGTCGAGGACGGCGACGCCGCGGCGATCACCGTCCGCGGCGAGCGCGTGCACGTCGAGTCCGGCAACCCGGTCCGCGTCGGCCTCGGCCACCAGGGCCCCCGCCTCACCGGAGCGCCGACCACCTCCGACATCGAGGGCACTCGCCGCTCGGACGGCACCGTGATCACCGCCTCCATCCCCACCATCTCGATGACCCCGGAGCCCGAGGTGCTGACGGGTCCGTAGCCCCTCCTCGCGATGAAGCGGCTGCGCCGCACTCCGTTCTTCACTGATCGAGCGGCTGCGCCGCGCGCCCTCTTCGAGACACCGGTCCACGGAGCGGGCGCCGTCCATGCTGATCGAGTAGCCCGCGCAGCGGGCGTATCGAGATCCACCACCGCCTGCACGCGGGGTCTCGATACGCCCCTTCGGGGCTACTCGACCAGCATGCTGCGCAGCACGCAGCACGCAGCACGCAGCACGCAGCACGCAGCACGCAGCGCGCAGCGCGCATCGCGCCTCCCGTGTCGCCCGCCCGCACCCAGCGCCGCCCGACGCGCCTCCGCGGAGCCGCCCCGCCGGCCGCTGATAGCGTCGCCCGATGGTCATGAGCAGTACTCGGTTTCCCTCGGCGGCGCAGTCGACCGTCGCGGTCGTCAGTGACTACGCGCTCGACTACACCGGCGGCGCGCAGACGGCGATGGTCGCGGAGTGCCGGAGCCTCGTGGAGGCGGTCGTCCGCGTCCTGCTGGTCGTCCCCCGCTCCGCCACGACGCTGCCGCTCGACGGCATCGACGTGCGCCCGATCCCGGCACCCCGGATCCCGGTCGCGCAGCTGCCGGTCGTCCGGAACTCCCGTCGCACCCGGGCCCTGCTCGAGCGGCTGCTCCGCGAGGAGGGGATCGGCGCGGTCCACGTCCACTCCGAGTTCGGCCTCGCGGTCGCCGCGCTGGAGGTCGCCGCGGCGCTGTCGCTCCCCTCGGTCGCCACCGTGCACACCTTCTTCTGGCGCGGGGTGCCCGGTCGCGCCGGCCGCCTGCTGGCGCCGGTCGCCGCGGCCTACGTCGCCGCCGTGACCGGCCGCCGCCCGCGCCCGCGACGCGGCGGTGGCGACCTCCTCGGCGAGCTCCTCCGCGACGTCACCCGGAGCGCCGCCGCCCGGCCCGATCTCGTGATCTCCCCCTCGGCCCACCAGGCCGAGGCGCTCCGTCGCGCCGGCCTGCCGCGGGTGGCGGTGCTGCCCAACACCGTGATCCCCCGGGAACGCGGCGCCGGCGATGTCGCGCCGGACGGCTCCGGTCCGCTCCGCCTGCTCTGGGTCGGCCGGTGCGCACCGGAGAAGCGGCTCGTCCCCTTCGTCGAGGCCTGCCTCGCGGTCCTCGCCCGCGACCCGGACGCCCTCCGCGTCGAGATCATCGGCACCGGTCCCTCGCTCGCCCCCGCGGTCCGGCTCGCGGGGGGGGGGGGGGTCTCCGGCCGTCGTGTTCCGCGGCTTCGTCGAGAACCGCCTCATCGGCGACGCCGTCCGCCGCTCCGACCTCGTCGCCCTGACCTCGTCCGGCTTCGACAACCAGCCGATGGTGGTGGTCGAGGCGCTGCGGGGCGGCCGCGGAGTCCTCTACGTCGACCCGGCCCTCACGGAGGGCCTCGACGGCCCGGGACTTCTCGCGCCCGTCGAGCCGACCGCCTTCGCCGAGTACCTGGAGCGGCTCTGCCGCGACCGCGCCCCGGTCCACGCGGCGGCCGCGGCGGCACGGGACGCCTTCACCGATTTCGCGCCCGAGGCGCACGCCGCGGCCGTCCTCGCGCTCTACGGCGCAGCGCGCGAGATCGCGGGTCTGCGCGCCGCGCAGGAGTAGCGCGGCCGGGCGTCAGGCCGTGGCGACCAGCGCGCGCACCGCGGAGGTGAAGAACGCGAGCCCGTCCACGCCCGAGCGCATCGCGGCCGGGGTGTCCGGGCCGAAGCCCGGCTCGACCGCGTGCTCGGGGTGCGGCATCAGGCCGACGACGTTGCCGCGCGCGTTCGCGACTCCGGCGATGTCGTTCATCGAGCCGTTCGGGTTGGCGCCGAGGTAGCGGAAGACCACGCGGCCCTCGCCCTCGAGCTCCGCGAGCGTCTCGGCCGAGGCGATGTAGCCGCCCTCGCCGTTCTTCAGCGGGATGGTGATCTCCTGGCCGGCCTCGAAGTCGCTGGTCCAGACGGTGGCGGCGTTCTCGACGACGAGCCGCTGGTCTCGGCAGACGAAGGAGCCGACGTCGTTGCGGATCAGGCCGCCGGGCAGCAGGTGCGCCTCGGTCAGCATCTGGAAGCCGTTGCAGATGCCGAGGACGGGGGTTCCGGCGTTCGCCGCGTCGATCACCTCGCGCATGATCGGCGAGTGCGAGGCGATGGCGCCGCAGCGCAGGTAGTCGCCGTAGGAGAAGCCGCCGGGCAGCACGATCGCGTCGACGCCGTCGAGGTCGTGATCGCCGTGCCAGAGGGCGACGGGCTCCGCGCCGGCGAAGCGGACCGCGCGCTGGGCGTCGCGGTCGTCGAGCGAACCGGGGAAGGTGATGACGCCGATCCGCATGATCACGCCTCCGGGTAGTGGATGCCGACGACGTCCTCGATCACCGAGTTCGACAGCATGTCGTCCGCCAGGGCGGCGATCGAGGCGCGGACCTCGTCGGTCACCTCGTCGACGGTGATCTCGAAGCGCTTGCCCACCCGCACGCCCGTGACGGCGGAGTGGCCGAGGCGCGAGAGCGCGCCGGCGACGGCCTTCCCCTGCGGATCGAGCAGCTCGGCCTTGGGCATGACTTCAACGACGATCGTGGGCACCGTGTTCTCCGGAGTCTCGAGGGGCTGTGCGGATCTCCGCGCGCCCATCGTACCCGCCCGGCTTTCCGGCGATCCGTCCCGCGATCGCCGGTCTCGACGGGCCCTCCGCTCAGGCCGCCGCGGTCACCCGCAGGGTGTTCGCCCACGGGTCCTCGAAGGACAGCGTCCGCCCGTCGTCCGCGGTCGCGACCTTCGCGCTGCGCAGGCGCTCGCCGAGCGCGCCCAGATCGTCCGCCGCCGGCACGACGATCTCGACCTGCCCCAGCCCGAGCGCGAGCTGCCGCCGCCCGGCGCCGAGCGAGTTCCAGGTGTTCATCGCCATGTGGTGGTGGTAGCCGCCGGCCGAGACGAACAGCGCCTGCCCGCCGTAGGCGATCGTCGTCTCGAAGCCGAGCCGGTCGACGTAGAACTCCTTCGCCGTCGCGACGTCGCCGACGCTCAGGTGCACGTGGCCGACCGAGGCGCCGCCGAGCCGCGGCTGCGCGATCGCCTCCTCGGTCAGGTGCTCCCGGAGGAACGCGTTGGGGTCGAGGAAGAGCGTCGACATCTCGATCCGCCCGTGCGTCCAGGACCACTGGCTGCGGTCGCGATCCCAGTAGAGCTCGACGCCGTTGTGCTCCGGGTCGTCGAAGTAGAACGCCTTGCTCACCAGGTGGTCGGAGCTGCCGGTGAAGGAGCCGGGGTGCCGGGTCGCGACGCTGTGCACGGCGGCGGCGAGCGCCGCCTCCGACTCGAAGAGGATCGCGGTGTGGAACAGGCCGGCGCTGCGCGGGGCCGCGTGCCGCAGCTCCGGCGCGTGCTGGAGGATCACCGCCGGGACGCCGCCGCGGCCGAGCACCGCGACCGAGCCGTCCTGCGAGAGCAGATCGAGCAGGACGGCGTCGCGGTAGTAGGTGACCATCGCGTCGATATCGGCGACGCGCAGGGTGACCGCCCCCATCACGGTGTCGGGGGCGAGCAGGTCGGGGGAGGAGGTGGTCATGCCGGTCATGCTAGGTCCAACTCAGTTGTAGCCACAACTATTTCCTGGCGAGAGGAAGTCGAAGGAGGGGGCGCCGCCGGGTTCATAGGATCGCCATAGGCAGCGTCCAGCCCGCGCGATGCGGCGGGTCGTCGAATGGACTCCGGTCGCCGTCAGGGGCGGCCCCGGCCACGAGGACGCATCATGAACGAGTCACCCGAATCCCACGGCGCCGAGCGCGAGCCCGCTGCCACCGCGACGGACCCCACCGGCGCCGAGGAGCGCCAGGCGCTCCGGACCGACGACCGCCGCCGTCGCCGTCGCGCCCTGATCGCCGGCGGTGCCGGGCTCGCCCTGCTGATCGGCGTCACCGCGGGCGGCGTCTCGCTCGCCGGCCGCTCCGAGTCCGCCTCGGCCGCCTCGTCGAGCGCCGCCAGCACCATCGTCTACCCCGGCGGCTCCCGCGGCTCCTTCGGCGGCGGCATCATCGTGCTGCCGTACTCGGGCGGGTCCTCCTCGGGATACGGCTCCGGCAGCGGGTCGGTGTACGGGTACGGCTCGGGCGGTACCGGCGCGGGGACCTCCGGCTCCACGTCGACGTCCACGGCGACCGACGCCGTCCCCGCGAGCACCGCGCAGACCGCCGGCGTCGTCACGATCACCTCCGACCTCACCTACGAGGGCGCGACCTCCGCCGGCACCGGCGTCATCCTCACCTCCGACGGCATGATCCTCACCAACAACCACGTCGTCGAGGGCTCCACCAGCATCACCGTCACGGTCGAGAGCACCGGGCAGGCCTACACCGCCCGCGTCGTCGGCACCGACAAGACCAACGACGTCGCCGTGCTCCAGCTCGAGAACGCGTCGGGCCTCACCCCGGCGACCCTCGACACCGACGGAGTCGCGGTCGGCGACGCCGTGACCGCCGTCGGCAACGCGAAGGGCACCGGCAATCTGGTCGCCGCGGCCGGCACGGTCGAAGCCCTCGGGCAGAGCATCACCACCCAGGCCGAGACCGGCATCACCGGCGAGAAGCTCACCGGCCTGATCCAGGTCGACGCGGACATCGTCGCGGGCGACTCGGGCGGCCCGCTGGTCGACGCGGCCGGGAAGGTCGTCGGCATCGACACCGCCGCCTCCAGTGGAACCGCGGACATCACCGGCTTCGCCATCCCGATCTCGAAGGCCCTCGACATCGTCGCGACGATCGAGGCGGGCGCCGACACGTCGACCGTCGCGATCGGCTACCCGGCCTTCCTCGGCGTCTCGCTGCCGTCCGGCACGACGGCGGGCACCGCCTCCGGAGCCGTCTCGGGCGCGAGCACCGCGGCGGGCGCCGTCATCGCCGGCGTGATCGAGGGCACCCCCGCTGCCGCCGCCGGTCTCGTCGCGGGCGACGTCGTCACCGCGGTCGACGGCACGGCCGTCACCTCGGGCGACGCCCTCTCCGCGGACCTGGCCCAGCGCGAGCCCGGCGAATCGGTCACCCTCACCTGGACCACCGCCGCCGGCACCTCGCAGTCCGCGACCGTCACCCTCGTCGAGGGCCCGGTCGCCTAGGAGCGGTCCGCTTCGCGGGCTCGTCCATCAGCGAGAAGCATGCTGATCGAGTAGCCGCGGAGCGGCGTATCGAGACCCACCGCGCCCAGCAGGTCGGTCTGCAGACGCGCGTGCTGACGCAGGTGGATCTCGATACGCCCGCTGCGCGGGCTGCTCGATCAGCATGAAGGCGAGGGACGCGAGCGCACCGCGCATGCTGGTCGAGTAGCCGCGGAGCGGCGTATCGAGACCCGCCCCGCCAGCACGCGCACGCGGCGCCGGCACACCCACCGCGACGCGCCGTTGTTTTGAACTATTCAACACAACTCGGTAGCCTTGTCCTCATGACGATGACGGACGACCGGCTGAGAGCCTCCGGGCTCAAGGCCACCGCGACCCGGCGGGCCGTCCTGCAGGCGCTCGAGGGCCACCCGCACTCCGACGTCGATCAGATCCTCGCGCGGGTGCGCGTCGACCTGCCCGACGCCTCGGCCCAGGCCGTGTACGGCGTCCTCGCCGCCTTCACCGAGGCCGGCCTCACCCGCCGCATCGAGCCGGAGGGCCACGCCCGCCGCTTCGAGCTCCGGGTCGGCGACAACCACCACCACGTCGTCTGCCGCAGCTGCGGCGCCGTCGCCGACGTGGACTGCGTCGTCGGCCAGGCGCCCTGCCTGCATCCGTCGTCGTCGAGCGGCTTCGCCATCGACACGGCCGACATCACGTTCTGGGGCACCTGCCCCGACTGCCTGGCGCAGGCCGAGACCCGGCCGGCGCCCGCCATCACCGCTGCGGAGGGCGAGACAGCGCTCCGCCGACAGGAGGACTCATGACCGAGGAACGATTCACGACGACCGATGCCGGAGCCCCCGTCGCCAGCGACGAGCACTCGCTCAGCGTCGGAGCCGACGGCCCCATCGCGCTCCACGACCACTACCTCCTCGAGAAGCTCGCGCAGTTCAACCGCGAGCGCATCCCGGAGCGCGTCGTCCACGCCAAGGGCGGCGGCGCCTTCGGCCGCTTCGTCACCACCGGCGACGTCAGCGCGTACACCCGCGCCGCGCTCTTCCAGCCCGGCGTCGAGACCGAGATGCTCGCCCGCTTCTCCACCGTCGCCGGCGAGCAGGGTTCGCCCGACACCTGGCGCGACCCGCGCGGCTTCGCGCTGAAGTTCTACACGAGCGAGGGCAACTACGACCTCGTCGGCAACAACACCCCGGTGTTCTTCCTCCGCGACGGCATCAAGTTCCCCGACTTCATCCGCTCGCAGAAGCGCCTGCCCGGCACCCACCTCCGCGACCACGACATGCAGTGGGACTTCTGGACCCTCTCGCCCGAGTCGGCGCACCAGGTCACCTGGCTGATGGGCGACCGCGGTCTGCCGAGCTCGTGGCGGCACATGGACGGCTTCGGCTCGCACACCTACCAGTGGGTCAACGCCGCCGGCGAGCGCTTCTGGGTGAAGTACCACTTCAAGACGAACCAGGGCATCGAGATCCTCAGCCAGGAGCAGGCCGACCAGATCGCCGGCGAGGACGCGGACTTCCACATCCGCGACCTGTCCGCTGCGATCGACCGCGGCGACCACCCCTCGTGGACCCTCTCCGTCCAGGTCATGCCGTACGCCGACGCCGAGTCCTACCGGTTCAACCCGTTCGACCTCACCAAGGTCTGGCCGCACGCGGACTACCCCCTGATCGAGGTCGGCACGATGACCCTCGACCGCAACCCGGAGAACTACTTCGCGCAGATCGAGCAGGCGACCTTCGCCCCCTCGAACTTCGTGCCCGGGATCGAGGCCAGCCCCGACAAGATGCTGCTCGCGCGCATCTTCAGCTACGCCGATGCGCACCGCTACCGCGTGGGCACCAACCACGCGCAGCTGCCGGTCAACGCCGCGAAATCGCCGGTGCACTCGTACTCGAAGGACGGCGCGATGCGCTTCGACTTCCAGCGCTCCGAGGTGCCCGTCTACGCGCCGAACACGATGGGCGGCGCGCACGCCGACCCCGCCCGCGCGGCGGAGGGCCCCGGCTGGGAGACCGACGGCGCGCTCACGCGGGCCGCGGCGACCCTGCACCCCGAGGACGACGACTTCGGCCAGGCCGGCACGCTCTACCGCGACGTCCTCGACGACGACGCCAAGGCGCGACTGGTCGCGAACATCGCCGGCCACGTCTCCAAGGTGACCCGCCCGGAGCTGCGCCAGCGCGTGCTCCAGTACTGGGCGAACGTGGACAGCTCGCTATCGCAGCGCGTCGCCGAGGCCCTCGAGCCCTCCGCCCCCGGCGCGGACGTCTCGCCGGAAGAGGTCGGCATCCACGCCTGACCCCCTGGTGCGCGGTACCGGCTGATCCCGGTGCCGCGCACCTCCGCCCGGTCCCCCGGACCGAGCGCCCCCGAGCAGCGGGCGGCGCGGGCTGTCGCATGCGGCCCCGCGCCGTCCGCTTCCCCGTCCGACGGGCGTCACCCCTCGGTGCGACGGCGTCATCCCGGGAAACCGAGGCGTCGCTGCCAGTCGGCGAGCACCTCCCCGGTGACGTCG
Organism: Rathayibacter sp. VKM Ac-2929; assembly: GCF_022815495.1. NCBI lineage: Bacteria > Bacillati > Actinomycetota > Actinomycetes > Micrococcales > Microbacteriaceae > Rathayibacter > Rathayibacter sp. VKM Ac-2929. The sequence goes on along the minus strand of NZ_JALGRV010000003.1, from coordinate 2,063 downwards.
AAGAGCTCGCTGCCCCGGTGCGGAGCATCGATCTCGGTGCTCGTCACGCGCACCCCGTTCGGCAGGATCTCCACGATCGCGGAGCCCGATGCGGCGATCGACCGCTCGTGCTGCGGCCCGGCGAGGACGTCGGTCCGATTCGCGGCACCGGGAGCGACCACCACTGGAGCCGGGTGGGTCGTGTCGACGAAGGCGTGGTGCCAGTGCCCGGCGAGCACCGCCAGGAGCGTCGATCCCTCGACCGCCTCCCAGAAGTCGTGCGGATTCGCGAGTCCCATCCCCCGGTGCAGCGGGGTGACCGCCTCGATCGGCGGGTGGTGCAGCACCACGACCGTCGGCGTCACCGGGTCCTCGGCCACTCGATTCCGCAGCCACGCCAGCGTCGGCTCGGCGAGGAGTCCCCAGGACGCTCCGCCCGGAACGGAGGAGTCGAGCACGAGGATCCGCACCCCGCGCACGACGACCTCGGTGTTCCAGGCCCCGTCGGAGCCGAAGCCCTCGCGGTCGTCGTGATTGCCGAGGGCGAGCACGAGCGCGGCATCCCGCTCGGCGCACCACTCCTCGAGCCTCGCGCGCAGAACCCGGTAGGACCCGGCATCGCCGTCATCGGTCAGGTCGCCGGACACCACGACGGCGTCGAGGTCGGCGACGGCGGAGTGGGCGGCGAGCACCGCGTCGAGTGCGGCGCGCGGATCGACGACGCGGTTGTAGCGGGCGGCGGGGTCGGCGAGCAGGTGCGTGTCCGAGAGGTGCAGGATCCGCACGGCACGGGGAGCGGCCTCCTCGAGGATCGCGTCGGCCCGCGCTCCCGCCGCCTCGATCCGCTCCGCGTTCCGCTCGTCGGGCCCGTCGGTCCAGGCGATCGCCTCCTCGAGGGTCTTGCCGAAGCGGAGGTGCCGCGCGACCAGTCGCCGCCGGCGCAGGGTCGGCTCGACCCGCAGGTGCAGCGTCAGATCGAGGAGGCCGGCGACCTCACCCCAGCCGTCGTCCTCGAGCAGCAGGTAGTTGCCCTCGACCAGGACGACGGTCCGCTCACCCACGGGGAGGGCGAGCGAGTCCGGCACCGGCTCCTCGATCGCGCGATCGAAGGAGGCGACCCGCACGGTGTCGCCCGGCTGCGCGGTCCGCAGACTCTGCAAGGCCCCGAGGAATCCGACGACATCGAAGGTGTCCGGCGCTCCCATCCGCTCACGTCGGCCGAGTTCGCGCAGCCGCTGCTGGGGCAGGTGGTACCCGTCGAGCGGGAGGACGAGCGCGCCGGGAAGGCGAGCACGCAGCCGCTCGGCGATCGTGGACTTGCCGGCGCCCGGTGATCCGTTGACTCCCACCAGCAGGAGACGCCGGTCCGACGCCGCCGCGCGGATCACGGCGACAGCCTCCTCGAGGGAGGCGAGCACGGGTCGGGGCTGGTCGGGGAGAGGCATGGGCCCATTGTGGCCAGCAGTGCCGGGGCGGCGGAGGGCCGACCACGCGGTCGGTGGAGAGTCCGGACATCCGCGCCCTGGGGAGGACCCCCAGCGCGACACGCCCGGGATGAGCGATTTCGGGGGCCCGGTTTGACAGTGCCGGGATCGGGCCGTAACTTATTCCAAGTCGCCACACAGGCCGCAGGGAAACGGAAGAACAGGGCTCCTCCGGGAGCACGGTTCGACGTCCCGGCCTCATTCGGCACCATCCACTCGGCAAGACAGTCCTTCGGGTCACGTCTGCCGCACGGATGTAAAGCCTTCGCAGGATCCCTCGGATCCAGCAACTTCGCCGCCCGGCGACGGACTCAGGTCCGGAACCGAGCAACGTCGGAGCGCCTACGAGCGCAACGGCATCGCGAAGAAGCCGGATTTGACACGGTCTGCGGATGTGCTAAGTTAGTCAAGTTGCCACGGCGGCTGAGAGAACAACTTCTCCAGCTTAGCGAAGTCTTCCGACTACGGCAACATCTTCGATCACTTCCGTTGTGAAGCACCTCTTCAGGTGTGGAGGCGGGATGTGTCCGATTCTTGAGAACTCAACAGCGTGCACTATGTTCAATGCCAAATTTATAACCCCGTCCGGGTCTTGTGATC